>NZ_CP081958.1:1482615-2965230 GCF_019823105.1 Halobaculum magnesiiphilum | reverse complement strand
CGGCGATATCAGCGGTGAGAACGTCGCCGACGCGGTTAAGTACGAGACCGCGGCACTCCCGGTAACTCGGGCGCGTCGCTGGGGAACCCGACGGTCGGATATCCATGACAGCGACACCACAGCACGGGCCGTCCTCCCGCGACAGAGCCGTCACGCCGGTGATCGCGACCGTGACGATGGTCGCGATCACGGTCGTGCTCGCGGCCGTGCTCGGCGCCGCGATGCTCGGCCTCCCCGGCGGACTCGCCGCCGGTCCGCCGTCGCTGACGGTCGACTTCACCTACCGATCGGTCGGCACCGACTACGAGGTGACCGCCAGCATCCACGGCGGCGAGACCGTCACCAAGGAGAACACGGGTAACCTGACGCTCGTCGCCGACAGCGGACACGAGCGCGCGGCGCTGAAGACGCGCTACCCGCTCACCGGCGGCGACAGCATCGTCCTCTCCGACGAGACGGAGGGGCCGGTTCCGCCGGGAACCGAGGTTCGGCTGGTCTGGTCCGGCCCCGAGGGGCGCACCTCGGTGGTGCTCGCCCGCGGGCAGACCCCGTTTTGAGACCGCGTCGCCGGGACGAACGCTCAGTTTTGAGACCGCGTCGCCGGGGCCGACCCCCCGACCCGCGCCGGCGACGCCCGCGGCCCGCAGGGTTTTCGAGCGCCGGCGCGCAACCGCGACCATGAGCGAGGACCTCGGCACGCCCGTGCTCGACAACCACCTCCACCTCGACCCCGAGCACGGTCGCGGCATGGCCGCAGTCGACGACTTCGCCCGGCTCGGCGGCACGCATCTGCTCGTCGTCAACAAGCCCTCGTGGCACCTCGGGCCGGTGCCGTCCGACCGCGAGGACTTCCGCCCCGCGTTCGAGGCGACGATCGAGGCGGTCCGCGATGCGAGCGAGCGGCTCCCAGGCCGCGCGTGGCCCGTTCTCGGGGTCCACCCGGGGCTGATTTCCCGGCTCGTGGACGACGAGGGGTACGAGCCGGACGCCGCGCGAGCGCTGATGTGTGAGGGGCTGTCCGTCGCCGCCGAGTTCGTTGCCGACGGCCGCGCTCTGGGGCTGAAGTCGGGGCGCCCGCACTACGACGTGTCCGAGACGGTGTGGGACGCGTCGAACGCCGTGATGCGCCGGGCGTTCGAGCATGGCGCCGAGCTGGACTGTGCGGTCCAACTGCACACCGAGGCCAGCGAGGACCTGACCGAGATAGCCGACTGGGCCCGCGAGGCCGGGATGGACCCCTCCCGCGTCGTGAAGCACTACGCGTCCGGGAAGCTGGCCGGACCCACTCCGAGCGTGATGAGCGAGAAGGACTGGCTGCAGACCGCCGCCGAGGAGGGCGAGCCGTTCCTGATGGAGACGGACTTCGTCGACGATCCGGACAAGCCGGGGATGGTGTTGGGGCCGAAGACCGTGCCGCGGCGCGTCCGCTGGCTGCTCGACGAGGGGTACGACGACGCGGTACGGACCGCCCACATCGTGACGCCGCGGGCGGTGTACGGTATCGACACCGAGGCGACGCTGTCGGACGGAGAATCGACGTAATCGAAGGGGAACGTCGAGCAAACCCGTGGGCAGTAGCGGCCGCCGCATCAGAGATGACGCGGATCGCCGCGTCGATCCCGCCGCCGAGGACGCCAACGATGACCGCCATCGGTGCCTGTGAGTGACACGGGGGATCGGCGGGATATCCTCCGACTCGGCCCGGATCGCGGGGTGTTCGGGGAGAAGAAAGGCATATCAAGACAGGCCGAAACCGTGTGGGTATGAGCGAATCCGAGGAGACGTTCTACACCGCCGACCGGTGGCAGAACTGGCTCGACCGCGTCGCGGAGGAGGACCTCGACCCCGAGAACGAGGACTCCGCCCGGTTGCTGCTCAATCTTCAGGACGACACCGCGATCGCGGTCGCGAAGATCCTCGCGGCCTACGACGACGACCGACTGAGCGAGGAGGAGGCGACCGACGAGATCGCCGACATCCGCGAGATCGTGCTCGACGACGTGGAGATCGCCGACGAGGAGAAGGCGATGCTGATCGACGGCGTCCAGACGAGCCTGGTGTGCGTCTTCTACGCCGCCGAGGAGTACGTCGTCGGCGGTCCCGCCGACGAGGGGAGCGTCGGCGAGTACGTCGAGGCCGCCGCGGCCGCGGAGGCCGAGGAGGACGTCGACGCCGCGCTCGGCTACCTCGTGCAGGCCGGCACCCGCATCATCGACGGCGAGGAGCTGCCGATGGACCTCGTCGAGGACCTGGAGTACGGCTTCGTCTCCGAGTGGGTCAACGGGCTCGACTCGCTGCAGTCGGCGATGGCCGACCCCGAGGTCGTCGAGGAGGACGAGTAACGCCACCGACGCGGCGGCGTCCGAACTGATACTCGGGACCGCACGCTTATCACGGCCCTCCGGCTACACCGGGCCATGACCGGTCGGGGGGACGGGAACGGAGCACGTGACCGCGCCGTCACGGTCCAGATCGGCGCGGTGATCCTCTTCGGATTCCTGATCGTCGCCCTCTCGACGTACCAGGCCACGGTCGTCCCCGACCAGAACCGCGAGATCGAGTTCCTCCACAACCAGGAGGTCCAGACCGACATGGTCGAGCTGTCCTCCAGCATCACGGCGACCGGCCGGACCGGCGACGCCGCGCCGGCGACCGTGAAGCTCGGGACGCGCTATCCGAGTCGGGCCTTCTTCGTGAATCCGCCTCCGGCGTCGGGGAGAGTACAGACCGTCGACCCTCCCGGCAGCGGGTCCGTCTCGCTGGAGAACATCGACGTGGAGAGTTCGGCCGGTGGCGAGGCGAACGACTACTGGGACATCGCGGAAACCCGAAACAAGTCCACGCGGTTCGTCGTGTACGAGCCGCGGTACGAGAACTATCGCGCGGCCCCGACGACGCGCTACGAGTCCGGCGTCGCGTTCAACCGGTTCTCCAACGGGGCGAACCTCACGCTGACGGACCAACGCGTCGTCGAGGACGACCGGATCACCCTGGTCGCGGTATCGGGTGACCTCAGTCAAAGCGGCGTCTCGACGGTGTCGGTGGACCCGGAGGCGGTGAGTACCGTCTCCAGGCGGGAGCGTGTCAACGGGACACTCAACGTGACCATTCCGACCACACTGAACGCGACTCGATGGGAGAAGCTGCTGGCCGAAGAAATGGAAGAGGGATGGGTGAACGGGACCGAGAACGCGCCCGGCGGTGACGCGGTGACCATCGAGTTGAACGATTCGCGGACCTACGCGCTGGGCATCGCGGCCGTTCACGTCGGCTCCGGCGACACCCCCGACCGAACGCCGGCGTATCTCGACGTGGAGCAGCGCCCGTCGGAAATGACCGCGGGGACGACCCGCGAGGTCGTCGTCGAGGTCCGGGACGGGTACGGGAACCCGATGTCGGGGGTCGAAGTGAACGGAGGGGTCGACGAGGGGCCGGGGAGCCTCGCGGACGACGAGGTGCTGACCGACGGCGACGGCCGGGCCGTCTTCGAGTACACGGCGCGTAGGACCGAGGGTGAGGAGACACTCCGCTTCAGCTACAACGACGTCGACGGTGGCGGGTTCGACGCGAGCAGCGCCTCGGACGCCGCGTTCACCGTCGAAGCTACCGAAGGTGGCGCCGGGACCGGCGACGGAACCGCCTCCTCGTTGTACGATCTGCAGTGGGATGTGGACTCGGTCACGGCGGCGGACGGCGTTTCCGAGGACACGAGCACGGACGCCGACATTCTCGTCAACAGGTCGATCGCCGGCGACGCGATCGATGTGACGACGGAGACGACCGACAGCGACACCGGGGAGCCCGTCTCCGGGGTCGAGGTCGACTACGCGTCGAACACCTCCGCTGTTGCACGGTTCGCCGGCTCGAACGGCAATGCCACGACCGATGACGACGGGCGCGCCGACGTGACGGTCGACCTCCCGAGTAACGGGACGGCGAAGCTGTACGCGGCGGCGTCCGGGGCCGGTGAGCGGCTGACGGCGCGGGTCGTCAGTGGAGGTGACGGCGGGGGCGGTCCGACCATCGACACCCGGGTGGACGACCTGACGAGACAGAACGGTAACCAGCCCGTGTTCATCGGCTCCTACAGCGTCTCGAACACGAACAGCTCCTTCGAGCGCGTCGAGGTGTCCTTCCTCAATCAGGACAACAACGCGGCGTCGGACACGCTGAGCAGCACGGAGTCGAAGGCGGGCCTCCGCTACAGCAACGGCTACGGTTCAGGCGGGGAGTACGCCATCGTCTTCGAGGTCATCTACACGGACGCCGGCGGAACCGAGTACGTCGCCGAATCCGAGACCATCTCGGATGTCGCGGACGCCCAGAGCCCGACGAGCGAGAACGCGGACTTGGGCGGCTCCTCGACGGCGGCGTTCACCGGTTGGACCATCGACGATCTGACGCAGGTGGCGAACAACCAACCGCGGTACGACTACTCCTACGACGTGAGTTCGACCGGGTCGTTCAGCGAGGTGCGTGCGTTCGCGCTCAACCTCCCGGGGAACGGCGAATCCGGCGTACTCACGTTCACGAGTCGCAGCCAGAACAACCAGAACATCCAGTTCAGCTTCGGCGCGAATCAACAGTACCGCGTCGGATACGTGATCCGGGACGCGAACGGTGCGGTCGTGGCCGTGGTCAGTCTGACCGACACCGCGGACGGCTCCGGCACGTACACCGGCCCGTAGTTCGACGATCGACGTATTCGACCATCGACAGACCTACAACCCAGTTCTCCATACCTCCGTCCATGACAGCTGTGGGAATCGACGCGATCGAGATCTGGACGGGGAAGCTCCAGCTGGACCTCCCCGGAACGTTCGCGCCGGCCAAGGGTGAGGACCCCGGCAAGTACACGAAGGGGCTCGGACTGGAGACCTCCTCGTTCCCGGACGCCTACGAGGACATCGTCACGATGGGCGCGAACGCGGCCAAGCGCCTGATGGACCGCAAGGACCTGGACCCGCAGGACATCGGCCGCATCGACGTGGCGACGGAGTCGGCGTTCGACAACTCCAAGCCCGTCTCGACGTACATCGCGGGCTGTCTGGAGCAGGTGTACGACGGGGACTTCCACCACGCGAACAAGGGCGAGCGGAAGTTCGCGTGCGTCGCCGGCACCCAGTCGATCGACGACGCGTACAACTGGATCAAGGCGGGACGCAACCGCGGCCGCGCGGCGCTGGTCATCGCCACCGACACCGCGCTGTACGCCCGCGGCGACCCCGGCGAGGCGACGCAGGGCGCCGGCGCGGTCGCGATGCTCATCGACGAGGACCCCTCGGTCGTCGAACTCTCGACCGAGCAGGGCTACGGCAGCGCCGACGAGACGGACTTCCTGAAGCCGAACCAGCAGTTCCCCTCGGTCGACGGCAAGCGCTCGATGCAGGTGTACCTCGCCCGCATGCGCGAGGCGCTGGAGGACTTCGAGTCGGTCGCGTGGGACACCCACCCCGACGACTTCGCGTACATCCCGTTCCACACCCCGTTCCCGGGGATGGTCCGCAAGGCGGGCCTGCTCGGCTACCGGCACATGATCCGCGACACGGAGATCGAGGACGCCCTCGAGGGTCGCATCGGGCGCCAGCCCCGCGAGGAGGACTTCGACGACTGGGAGGCGTACGAGGAGGCCATCCGGGCGTACATGGACGACCTGAAGGAGACCGAGGAGTACCAGTCGTGGTACGCCGACACCATCGATCCGACGCTGAACATCTCGCGGCGTGTCGGCAACTGGTACACCGGCTCGGTCCACATCGCCCGCGTCTCGGCGCTGCGCCACGCCGCCGCGAACGACGTGGACCTCCAGGGACAGAAGCTCCTCGTCGCCTCGTACGGCTCCGGCGCACAAGCCGAGATCCACGCCGAAACCGTCGCGGACGGCTGGAAGGAGGAGATCGAGGCGGCCGACCTCGAGGACCAACTCCAGCGCCGCTATGACCTCTCGTACGACGAGTACGAGCAGGTTCACGACCGCCACAACCACGACATGGACGTGGAGCTGGAGGAGTTCACCCAGCCCGACGGCGAGTTCGTGTTCACCGGCTGGGGCCGGATGAGCGAGCGGAAGTACGACTACGTCGAGTAACCGAACGCCGTCGCGGTCGCGGTTGTCGTCGCCGCCGCGGTCGCCGTCGCCGGTGCGCTCCGCGCACACACGACTGCAACGCCTTTCACCGCCCGCCGCCGATCACATCGCATGAGCGACACGGCATCGACAGCCGACGGAGACGACACGGAGACCCCTCCGAAGCCTCGCGATGTTGACGCCCGGGAGTTCCCAGCCGAACTCCGCGAGGCCGTCGCCGGTGGCGACTTCGTCCTGGTCGACTTCTACACGAAGGGCTGTACCCTCTGTCAGAGCATCGAGCCGGTGCTCGGGAGCGTCGCCCGCGCCGCGGACGTGCCGGTCCTGCTCGTGAACCCGAGGGACGATCCCTCGCTCGTGAGCGAGCACGCGATCCGGTCGGTCCCGACGCTCGCGGTGTTCACCGCGGGCGAGGACGGCGACCCCGAGGAAGTCGACCGCATCGCCGACGGGTTCGTCGGCGCCGAACGGATCGTGGAGTTCGTCGAGGACGCGCGGGCCGCCGGCGAGAACTGATCTACAGCGACCGAAGCTCCTCCAGCGCCGGCTCGAGATCTGTCGTGGAGACCGCGAGCGAGAAGCCGTCGACCTGCGCCAGCGCGGCGGCGTGGTCCCACAGCGCCTCCTCGTCGAGCCCGTGGAGGATCACCGCGTTCGGCGTCGGCGTCACGACCCGCAGCGCCACCAGCGGCGACTCGCCGCGGGTGACGCCCGTGAACACCAGCGCGCGGTCGGTCGACTGGCCGTACAGCCGGTAGAACTCCTCGGAGGACAGCGACGTGATCGCCTCGATGGAGTTGATCACCGTGTGGCCGTTCACCGTGTCGCGCTCGCCGGGGGCGATCTCGGTGGCGTCGAGCGCCTCGTACACCCGTTCGGTCGGAAGCGCCGCGGGGTACTCGCGGATGTCGCGGACGATGTCCGACTCGAAGCCGGCGGAGACGACGCGGGCGAACTGCCGGATGCGCGAGCCGCCGCGCGACTCGTCGATGTCGAGCAGCCCCTCCACCACCCGGGAGACGAGGCCGATCCCGGGCGATTCGCGGCGGCCGCTCTCGTAGTCGGAGACGACAGACGAGGAGACGCCCATCCGCTCGGCGAGCTCGGTCTGTGAGACGTCGAAGTCCGTGCGCCACTTCCGGAGCGTCGCTCCGGGATCCCCCGAGAGGGTGATCTCGCCCGCGATCCGGCGGGCGAGACGCGCTCGCGCCTCGCCGTGGTCCTCGCCCACACTCATACCCGCGAGGTCGGCACACCCGAGTGTAAGGGTGTCGGAGCGCCGAAACGGCCATGTCGTCCCGTCCCCTGGCCTCCGCCGTGCCCTCGACGCTGGTCCACCTCGCGCTCGCCGGCCTCCTCGCGGCGGCGCTGCTTCGCGAGTCGGCGTTCGGCCGACGCGCGGTCGCGGTCGTTTTCCTGGCGACCGTCCTCCCGGATATCGACTCGTTCGTCTCGCCGTTCCTCGCGGGCGCACACCGCTCGCTGGGCCACAACGTCCTGATCCCGGTCGCCGCCGTCGGGGCGCTCGCGTACGACACCAGCGTTCGCGATCGCTCGTGGCTCCGGGACCGGTGGGGCGACGCCGCTCCGCACCTCGCGTGGGTCGCGCTCGCCGGCTTCGCCGTCGCGGGCGTCGGCCTCGACTACGTCGCCAACGGCGTCAACCTGTTCTGGCCGGTCCACGACCAGTTCTACAGCCTGAACGGCCGGGCTGGGCTGTCGAACCAGCGGGGCTTCTTCCAGACGTTCGTCGACCTCGCGCCCGAGGAGGTGCGCACGACCGAGAACCTCCATTACGCGACCGGCGTTGACCCCTCGCCCGGCGACGAGCCAGAGGACGTCGAGCGCGTGTTCCCGCTGGTGTGGGCCGGCTGGCAGTTGTTGCTCGTCGCGACGAGCGTCGGGGTGCTGGCGGTCCGGTTCGCGCGCGAGCGGTGAGACGGTCCCAGGCGCCGTCGCCGTCGCGGTGCGGCCCGCGTCGTCGGGGACGACGCCATCGGCGGGTTGATTCGTCCGCCCGCGAAGACGCGGGTATGAGCGACTCCGGCGAGGCGGAAGACGCGGACGACGCGGGCGACCCGAGTGACCCCGACGCGACGATCCGGCCGTACGAACCGAACGACGCGGACGCGCTGTGGGGACTCAAGCGCGGCTTCGAGACGGGACTCGGCGACGGCACGGGCGGCGACGCGAAGGCCGCGACGTACGAGGCGAAACTCACCGAGGAGTACCGGCGACGGTGGCTCGACTGGGTCGACCGCTGCGTCGACGAGCAGGCGGCGACCGTGACGGTCGCGGCGGTCGGCGGCGACGCGGGCGCCGGCGAAGCGGCGGCCGGCGACGCGGCCGACGACGACACGGGCGGCCACGACGGCGATCCCGACGACAACGACGACCCGTCGGCGCTCGCGGGCTACGTGTTCGTCCTCCCGGAGTCGCTGTCGTTCGTCTGGGACGCCGCCGTGCTCAACGAGGTGTACGTGCGCCCCGAGTATCGGGGCACGGGCGTCGCCGACGACCTGATGGAGGCGGCGCTGTCGACCGCCCGCGAGCAGGACCTCCCGCTGGACCGCATGGTGCTCGACGTTGACCGCGAGAACGAGCGCGCGCAGGCGTTCTACGAGCGATACGGCTTCGAACACTGGGGCGAGATGGTCGCCCGCGACCTGTAGCGCGAGGCCTCGACCGCGCCGTCGGAATCACTCCCGTCAGGCGCCGCCGACGAACGAGCCGAGCGCTCCGCCGACGCCGCCGAAGACGGCGGGATAGACGAGGCCCGCGAGCAGCGCGCCAGTGACGTAGTCCGGGTGGACGCTGCCGGCATCGCCGACGCCGTACGCGAAGACGACGGTGCCGACGACCGCGAGCAGGAAGTACGCGGGGACGACGCCGAGGGCGGCGAGCGCCCCGTCGGTCGGGTCGTCGACGCCCTCGACGAGCGCGACCGCCGCGCCGGCCAGCAGGAGCGCGAGCGGCGGCACCGCGTACAGGTACGCCAGGCCGGCGTCGGCGCTCGCGAGCAGATCCGACGAGCGCGTCCCGCCGCCGAACGACGGCGACACGGTCGCCACGAAGTGAGCGTTGTAGAAGTACCAGCCGACGCCCTGCCACGCGGCGACGGGGTCGCCGCCGAACAGGCTCGTGAGGAAGTTCAGCGTCGAGAGGCGATCGCGTACCGCCCCAGCCTGCGTCACGTACGTCACGAGGTAGCCGAGCAGGTACGCGCCGACCCCCGCGGCCGCGCCGCCGGCGAGCGACACGCGCTCGCGTATCCCGGATGCGTTCGATTCTCCCGTTCCCGTCGCTGTCGCGTTCGTTTGGGCATCCCCCATAGATTCGCCGATGCCGTCGCGGGATAAACTCGTTGTGGCCGAGCCCTCGGATCCGCAACCCTCTTTCGGCCGCCGGGCCGACCGACGACCATGCTTCTGCGGGACGCGACGCTCGTCGACGGCGCGGGCGTCCGACGGGGCGACCTCCGGATCGCCGAGGGCCGGATCGAGGACGCGGGCGACCTGAGCGCCCGGTGCGACGAGTCCGTCGTCGACCTCTCCGGGCACGCCGTCCTCCCGGGGCTCGTCGACGCGCACGTGCACTTCTCGCTGTCGGGCGAGCGCACCGTCGAGGAGGTCGTCGGCATGAGCGACGCCGAGCTCGCGCTGGTGGAGGCGCGAAACGCCCGGAAAACGCTCGCGGCCGGCGTCACCGGCGCGCGGGTGATGGGCGCGCGCGACGTGGACGTACACGTTCGCGACCGCATCGACTCTGGGGATATCCCCGGGCCGCGCACGGTGGCGAACTGCCGGTCGATCACGGCGACCGGCGGCCACGGCCACCACCTCGGCCGAGAGATCACCGGCGCCGACGACGCCCGGCGGGCGGTTCGCGAGCAGGCGAAGCAAGGCGCGGACTTCATCAAGTTCATGGTGACCGGCGGGGTGACGACGCCCGGCAGCGACCCCGGCGCCGTCGCGCTCACCGACGCCGAGGTCGAGGCGATCGTCGACGAGGCCCACCGGCGCGGGCTGCACGCGGCGACGCACGCCCACGGCGCCGAGGGCGTGAAGTCGGCCGTCGCCGCCGGCGTCGACACCGTCGAGCACGGGACGCTTCTCGACGCCGAGGCGATCGACATGCTCGCCCGCGCCGACGTGACGCTCGTGCCGACCCTGTCGGCACCCCACCGCATTGTTCGCAACGTCGAGGCAGCCACCGAGGAGGACCGCGCGAAGACCGAGGCGGTGTACGACCGTCACCTCGACTCGTTCGCCCGGGCGGTCGAGGCGGGCGTCCGGGTCGCCGGCGGCACCGACGCGGGGACGCCGTTCAACATGCACGGCACCAACGCCACGGAGCTGCTGCTCATGCACGAGCACGGGCTGGATCCGCTGGAAGCGATCGTCGCGATGACCGAGACCGCGGCCGAGACCGTGGGGCTCGCGGACCAGGGGACGCTGGAGCAGGGAACGCACGCGGACCTGCTCGTCGTCGGTGCCGACCCGACCGAGGACCTCGCCGCGGTGACGGATCCCGGAGCCGTCCTCAAGGGCGGGGCGGTCGTCGCGGGCGCCGACGAGCGGACCAAGCGAGCGATCGCGGACGCCGGCGGCAATGAGTCGGCTCGCGGCGACGAGTGACCTGAGGGGGACGACAAACGCGACACGCCGGCTCCGCGCCCGGGGCGCACACCCCGACGGAGTTTAAGTCGGGGGCGGCGCTACGTGCGGACGCAATGGCGAACCTCGTCCTCTACGAACTGGAAGGCTGTCCGTACTGCGCGAAGGTGACGAAGAAACTGGACGAACTCGGCTTGGAGTACGAGTCGGTCATGGTCCCGCGCTCGCACGCCGAACGGACCGAGGTCGAGGAGGTGTCCGGCCAGACCGGCGTCCCCGTCCTCGTCGACGAGGAGCACGGCGTCGAGGGGATGCCCGAGTCCGACGACATCGTCGCGTACCTCGAGGAGACGTACGGCCAGGGCGCGGCGTAGCGACGGTGTACGCCCCGTAGCGACGATCCTCCTACTCCGGCCGTAGCGCCGATCTCACCCCGTCTCCTGGCGCCACGGGATTTTTCAGGGTCGAGCGGAATCCTCCGTCGATGTACTCCCCGCTCGGCGGCGCGGTCGCGTCGACCCCGTCGGTGCTGGTCGTCGACGACGACCGGGCGATGACGGACCTCCTCACGGACCGGCTGGGCCGCGATCTCGACGCCGTGACTGTTTCGGGGACGACAGATCCCGCGGACGCGATCGAGGCGATCGAACGAGGGACGGCCAGCTGTCTCGTTTCCGACTACGACATGCCGGAGATCGACGGCCTGTCGCTGCTCCGGCGGGTTCGCGAGATCGACGACCGCGTCCCGTTCGTGCTGTTCACCGGCCGCGGCAGCGAGGAGATCGCAAGCGAGGCGATCTCCGCGGGCGTCACCGACTACGTCCAGAAGGGCGGGGCCGAGTCGTTCACCGTCCTCGCCAACAGCGTCGAGCGCGCGCTCGACCGCCGGCGCGCCGAGCGCGAGCGCGAGGCCGCCAGACGCTCGCTGGCGGCCAAGGACGCGACGCTGGAGTCGCTGTTCGAGTCGATGCCCTCGCCGGCGGTCGTCGTCGACGCCGCGGACCCGGCGGTGCCGGTGGGGCAGGTGAACCCCGCGTTCACCCGGCGCTTCGACGTGGATCCCGCGCGGGCGATCGGCGAGCCGATCGCGTCGGTCGTCGATGTCGCCGGCGACGGCTCCGTCGAGCGGGTCATCGCCGACGCGACCACGGCCCGCGAGGAACTGACGTGTCGGACGCCGGCCGGCGACCGCGAGTTCATCGTCACCGTCGTCGCGGCCGGGGGCGACGACGACGAGCGGTACGTCGTGTTCACCGACATCGACGAGCAGAAACGGGTGCAGCGCGCGCTCGCGGACCTCCACGAGGCGACGCGGGACCTCATGGCCGCGGACGACGTCCGGGAGATCGAGGAGATCGCGCTGTCGGCGGCGGCCGAGGTGCTCGGCTTCCCGCACAACGGGACCCGCCGGCACGACCGGGAGGCCGACGAACTCGTTCCCGGCGAGACGACCGCCGCGGCCGCGGATCGCTACGATCGAGAGCGGTCGGCGTACGGTCGCGAAGACCCCGACGCGGCCCACGCGTGGCGCGCCTTCGACGAGGGCGAGCCGGTCACCGTGTCGCGGGATGCCGACCTCCAGCGGGAGGGCGTCGCGAGCAAAGTGTACCTGCCGGTGGGCGAGTGGGGGCTGCTCACGCTGTCCGACCCCAAACGTGACGGGATCACGGAGACCGAGGAGTACCTCGGTCGCGTGCTCGCGACGAACACCGCCGCGGCGCTGTCGGGGCTGGAGACGGACGCGTCGTAGCGAGAACGGCCCGATCCCGGCGAGATTACGCCTCCGCCGGTTCGTCGGAGCGCTCGCGGATCAGCTCGCGGATGCGTTCGGGGTCGTCCGCCCGGGAGAGCTCGACCATCGTGACGATCGCGGTGCCGTCGACGGTCTCCTCCTTGGGCTCGTCGTCGCCCTCAGTGAAGTAGACGGCGCGCGTACCGGTGACGCGCCCGAGCGACCCCATCAGCTTCGCGCGCTTCTGTGCGGTCCGCGTGAACGGCGAGTGGCCGGTGAGCAGCGTGAACTCGACGCGCGGCTCGGCCTCGTCCTCGCCGACGGCGGTGAACGGGGCCCGCTGGGTCGGGTGGACGGCGAAGCCCGCCCGCGAGAGCACGCCGTACACGTGCTCGTCGTCGGGGTCGACCTCCGGCGGCTCCGGCGTCGGGTCGGCCTCGCGGACCTCCTCGGCGCCCTCCATCACCCGCACGGGGTCGGAGAACGGACGGTCGAACAGGTCCTCAAGCTCGACGGCGACCTCGACGGAGGCGTTCATGCCGTCCTCGTACTTCGCGACTGTGCGCCGGGAGACGCCCAGTTCCTCGGCCAGACGGCCGAGGCTCCAGCCGCGCTCCCTGCGCTCGTCGGCGACGGTGTCGCCGTCGATGTTGACGTAGAGGCCGCCGGGGGCGGCGTAGATGAGCGGCGGTACCTCCTCGATGAGCAGGTCGTACAGCGTGTCGGGGTGGATCGCCGGGACGCCGTGGCGGAAGTAGACGACGCCGGGCTTGATGTCCTCGTCGCGCGTGCGCATCCCGACGAGGATCGGCGTCGCCGAGAGGTACTCCCCGAGCCGGCGCATCTCCGCGCCCGTGGCCCGGTCGAACGCGTCGACGTTGCCGAGCACCTTCACGAGGAGCAGGTCCTCCCCGCGTCGGGCGGCCACGTCGAAGCTCTTGGGGCGGACCGCACAGCGATCGCTGACCAGGAAATCGGCGTCCGCGAGCATGGCGGTCACGTTCCCGACCAGCGCCTTCCGCGACATACCCGTACATAGGCGACTCACACCTTAAAGGGATTGTGCCGGGACCGGCAGGTCTCACCCGACGCCGTCAGCCGGTCGCTCCGTTGATTCGACCGATAGACCTATACGAGGCGGATCCCGGACGACCGGGCGTCGAGCGGGGGAGTCGGGACGCGAAAGGCACAACTCCGGGCGCTGCCTCCCGACGGCCGTGACGGTCCTCGGCATCGACGACACCGACTCGCGCACCGCGGGGATGTGCAGCACGTACCTCGCCGCGCTGGTCGCCGAGGCCATCGAGGACGCGGGGGCCACCGTGCACCGCCGCCTGCTCGTCCGTCTCAACCCCGCCGTCGAACACAAGACGCGGGGGAACGCCGCGCTCGCCCTCCACACGGACGCCGATCCGGCCGAGGCGCTCGCGATCTCGAGCGACCTGATCGCCGAATACGCCGTCGCCGACGACCCCCGGACCTCCCCCGGCGTCGTCGTCGCCGACCGCGATCCCGAAGCGGTTCCCGACGCAGTCGCCGACTTCGCCCGCGACGCAGTCCGCGAGTTCCACGACCTCGGCGACGCGCTCGCGCTCGCCGACGAGGTCGGGTTCGACCACCGCGGGTGGGGGAGCGACGGCGAGCCGTCGGCCGATACAGCCGGCGGAGACGGCGATAGCGACGACAACGGCGACGGCGCCGGCGAGGACGCCGTCGTCGGTCGCGGCCGCATCGGCGCGCTCGCGGCCGTCGGCGCCTGGCGGGCGTTCGACGACTGGACGTACGAGCACATCTCGTATCGCGAGTTCGAGCGGTGCGGTACGCCCCGCGAGGTCGACGAGGCGAGCGTGTTCGCGGCCGCCGAGGAGGCGTACCCCCTCGCGTGGGACACCGTCGACCGCGACGAGGGCGAGGCGGTGTGCGTCCCGAACGCCCCGGGGCCGATCCTGTACGGGATCCGCGGCGACGACCCCGAGGCAGTCCGGCGGGTCGCCGACGGGATCGACGGCGAACCGGTCGAGCGCTCCGCGCTGTTCGTGACGAACCAGGGGACCGACGCGCACCTCCGGAAGGGAACCCTCGGCGACCTGCGCGAGGGCGGCGCCTACCGCCTCGAGTGCGAGGTCTCGGCGGCGCCCGAGACGCGGCGCGGCGGGCACGTGTTTTTCGAGGCGGCCGCTCTCGGCGGCGGTGACGCCGTCGCCACCGACGATGTCGACGGCGACGGTCCCGAGGCGGCCGCGATCGACTGCGTCGCTTTCGAACCGACGAAGCGCTTCCGCGACCGCGTGCGCGACCTGCGGGTCGGCGACCGGCTCACGCTCTGTGGCGAGGTCGCCGACGGCACGCTGAAGCTGGAGAAGTTCGCGGTCCGCGACCTCGTCGAGACGGTCCCGGCCGTTCCGGAGTGCCCCGACTGCGGACGGTCGATGAACTCCGCCGGGGCGAACCAGGGCTACCGGTGTCGCGACTGCGGCACGAGCGAGGCCGGGAAAGTCGAGGCGCCGCTGGAACGCGACCTCGAACCCGGCTGGTACGAGGTGCCGCCGTGCGCGCGGCGCCACATCAGCAAGCCGCTCGTCCGCGGCGGCTTCGACGCCCCGACCCACCCGGAGCGGTGACAGTTCGGGAGTGGAAGAGAGGATCCGTTGCTCGGGCGGAAGCCCACGGCTGGCGGGATCAGCCGTCGAACACGGCCGCGAGCAGATCGCGGTCCCACGGGCTGATCCCGCCGCGTTCGCGGAACCACTCGGGCGGGGCGAACCGCGCGGCGCTCGTCTCGTCGCGGCCGGTCGGCTCGCCCGCGGTGACGGCCCGGTCGACGACGTAGCGGATCCCGACGACCGACCGGTGCTCCGTCGTCGTGTGGTCGACATCGAACAGCCGCAGATCGGACGGGTCGACGCGAACGCCGGTCTCCTCGCGCAACTCGCGGGCGACGCCCGCGGCCGGATGCTCGTCGTGTTCGAGGTTGCCGCCGGGGACGCCCCACAGCCCGCGGTTGGGGTCCACCTCGCGCCGGCCGAGGAGCACCTCCTCGTCGTCTCGGACGACCACGCTCGCGACTGGTTTGCTGTTCTGCCAGACGACGCGGTCGCACCCGGGACAGCGGCGCCGCTCCCGTCCTTCCACGACCACGCGATCGAGTTCGGAACCACACAGCGGGCAGTAGTCGCCGGCGACGGTGATCACCGGGGGACACCTCCATGCGGGCTCCGGGTCACGTCTTCAACCCGCTCCCGGTCAGAGGGAGGACCACGTCCTCGTCGCCGTCGAGGACGCCGCGCTCGCGGTACTCCCGGAGCGCCGCGGGCGCGACGGCGCAGGTCGGCTCGGTGTAGAAGCCGGCGGCGTGGAGGTCGGCGAGTTCCGACTCGACGGGGTCGCTTCCGAGCGCGATGGCGTCGCCGTCGGTGTCGTCGATCGCGTCGAGGATCTGCTCGCGACGAACTGGCTCGGGGATCTGGATGCCGTCGGCAGCATCGTTGTCGCCGGCGGCCGCGTCGGCGCCGTGGAGCGCCTCCACGATGGGGGCGGTGCCCGCGGCCTGCGCGCCGAGCAGCCGCGGCAGCCCGTCGATCCAGCCGGCGTCGCGGAGCGCGCGGAAGCCGCGGTAGGCGCCCAGGAAGAGCGTACCGTGGCCCAGCGGGAGGACGACCGCGTCGGGCGCCTCCCAGTCGCGCTGGAGCGCCGTCTCGTAGGCGAACGTCGCGGTGCCGGCGAAGAACGCGGGGTTCCAGGCGTGGCTGGCGTACCAGCCGGCGCGCGTGACTCGCGGCTCGTCGCAGCTCGCCCCTTCGGCGGCGCTTCGCGCCGCCCGCTCCACCGCCTCGACGCAGGCGTCCGTGGTGGCCTGCCGCGGCCCCTCGGTCCGCACCGGCGTCGCGCCGGCGCGGCGGATCGCACGCAGCTTGGCATCCTTCACCGAGGCGGGGACGTAGATCTCGGCGTCGATGCCAGCGCGGGCGGCGTAGGTGGCGATCGCGGCGCCGGCGTTGCCCGAGGAGTCCTCGACGAGCGTGTCGACGCCCAGGGCGGCCGCCCGCGAGACGGTCGTCGTCGCGCCCCGGTCCTTGAACGAGCCGGTCGGGAACACGTACTCCAGCTTGAACTGGGCGTCCCACGCCTCGGCGTCGACGAGCGGCGTCATCCCCTCGCCGAGGGTGACCGGCGGCGACTCGGGGAGGAACTCGCCGAACGACCAGAGCCCATCGCGCGTGTCGAACGCGGCCGGGTCGGGCGCGGGACGGTCGGGAAGCGGCTGCTCGGCGTACTCAAGCGGGTGCCCGCACTCACAGCGCCAGCGATCGGCGTACGTGGCGCCGCAGTCGGGACAGCGAAGCGACGGAGCGGTCATGGGTGACCGAGCGGCGGGGAGCGACCAGTAGGTGACGGTTCGGCGAGCGACCTCGAGAACTGTCCGTCGAGGGTCGACGGTCCGCTACTCGTCGTTCGACAGCCGCGACCTGAGCCGGTCGAGCCCGAGCGTCGTGACGAAGAAAACGCTTCCCACGTACAACAGCGTCTGCGGGTTCGTGATAAGGGAGTTGCTATACCCGATGACGGTACTCAGATATCCGAGCAGGGACGCCGTCCAGCCCAACCCCGTTATCCCCGCGACCTGATCGATCGCGTCCCCGTTCGGTCGTGCCATTCCTTTCAGCGACATGGAGCAGTCACACCCACCATAGGACGTGCTTACTCGGGACCCCGCATGAAGGTGTTTTCAGCCTAACATGGTATGATTGTCATTCGATAGCTGGTGTGGATCGGAACCCGTCCGGATACGTTCATCGTCCGTTCGACGCCGGGGCCGATCGTCTGTCTGTTTCCAGGCTCGGGGGCAGTGACCGTGACTGCCGCCCTCGGTCGTGTCGCTGTCAGAACTCGTCGATGTCCGTTCCGACCGAGCAGACGTACTCGCCGGTGGCGACCTGCGGGAGCCGCCGCGAGCGCCAGAAGATGCCGTCGTTGTCGGCGGTGACGCGTCCCTTGAGCGAGCCGAACGCGTCGGTCACCTCGAACAGCGTGTCGCCGCGCTCGACGCGCTCGCCGAGGTCGACCTCGAAGGTGACGAGCCCGCCGGCGGGCGAGCCGTACTGGTCGAACCCGGAGGCGCGCGTCTGCACGTCGCGATCCACGTCGCCGTCGAGGAAGCCGTAGTAGCGGAGCACGCGGAACATGCCCTCGAGGCCGATCTCGATCGACTCCTCGTCCCACCCCACGGCGCCGCCCAGTTCGGGGTCGATCGTCGGGATGCCGTTGTCGGGCGCCGCGCGGGCGAGCTGGCCGTCGGGGCCCTTCTGGTCGAGGACGTAGCCGGTGCCGAACACCTTCGCGAGTTCCAGACACTCGCGATGGAGCCGGTGGCGGGGGCCACAGCGCACGCGCGTCTCGTTGATCATCCGGGAGGTGCGCCCCTGGTGGAGGTCGACGATCATATCTGCGCGCTTGGCGGCCTCGAACGTCGCGGCGGCGATGCGCTCGGAGGAGGTGCCGTTGGCGTCGCCGGGGTACGCCCGGTTCATCTTCGTGTCGTCGATGGGGTTGCGGTGCTCGGCGACCTGGAAGGCGTGGTAGTTGACGATCCCGACGAAGAGGATCTCGCCGGCGATCTCCTCGGGGTCCAGTTGCGGGACGAGGCGGTTGATCACGCCGAGGCCGTTGAGCTCGTCGCCGTCGCTGACCGCCTGCACGTAGAGGGTCTTCCCGTCCTCGGCGCCGTTGAGCACCGCCACGGGGAGCCCGACGGTCGAGCCGTCGCGGGTCTCCCCGACCGAGAGTCGGCCCGTGTCGAACTCGCCGGGGGGCGCACTCGCGCTCCCGAGCGTCGTCATCATTACGTCGGGCTTTCGGGTATCGCCTCTTTAGGGGTTCGGTCCGATCGCTCGGTTGCGACGTTCCAGTTATCGGTTCGTGTGTATCCGTCGTCTCTCCGGCGACGGTGAACCGAAGAGCCGAGCCGCGTCCGACCGTGAAAGCCCCCGCGGCTCCCGGCTCGGGCGGCTCGCTGCGCGCTTCGCTCGCGCCTTCGGCGCTCGCTCCAGTGCTTGCGTCGCCGGCCTTCGCCGGGATCCACGGCCCCTTTCAGTCCCACCCCATGGTCCGGTGAGCGCGTCGTCGTCGCCGGCTGTTCGGCGTCGTCGATTCTGCTCCCCGCCCCTCCCCGGTCGCCCGCGAGGGCGCGGCGCACGGAGGCGCCGCGCGTGAGTGCGGGCGACACGCGTCCCCGGCGGCTGGTCGGTCATCGTCGTTGTGGTGGTTGATGGCGATGCCGCGGGATTGAAGCCCGGGCGGTCGGACCCGCGAGTATGGTCGATATCGACGAGCGCGAGGAGCGACTGGAGCGCTTCCTCGCCGAGGAGGGGTACGAGGCGGCGTGGTTCGCGCGGCCCAACGCGTTCGCGTGGCTCACCGGCGGCGACAACTGGGTCGACGCGAACGCGGACGTGGGCGACGCCGCCGCGGGCTACCTCGGCGACGGGGAGTGGACGGTCGTCACGAACAACATCGAGGCCGAGCGCATCGCCGCCGAGGAGCTGCCCGCGGAGCTGTCGATGTCCGTCGCGGCCGACGACTGGTACGAGGCATCGCTGGCGGAGTCGGTCGCCGCTCGTTCGCCGACGCCCGCGGCCGCCGACTTCGACGTGCCCGGGCTCGACGCAGTGGACCCGACGCGCCTCCGGCTGCGACTCGCCGAGGACGACCTCGCCGCCTACCGCGACCTCGGCCGGGAGGTCGCGCTCGCCGTCGAGACGGTGTGTCGCGAACTTCAGCCGGGCGACACCGAACACGAGGTCGCCGCAGGCCTGCGGATCTCGCTGGCGGGTCGGAACATCGACGCGCCGGTCGTGCTCGTCGGCGGGAGCGAGCGCGCCCCCGAGTACCGCCATCCCACGCCGACCGACGCCGCGTTGGGCGACTACGCGCTCGTGATCGTCACCGCCCGGCGGGGCGGGTTGCACGCCTCCTGCACCCGGACGGTCGCGTTCGACCCGCCCGAGTGGCTCGCCGAGCGGCACCGCGCGGCCCAGCGCGTGGAGACCCGGGCGCTCGCGGCGACCCGGGAGGCCGCCGGCCGCGAGGACGGCACCGCGGGCGACGTGTTCGCGGCGATCCGGGACGCGTACGCCGAGGAGGGGTACGAGGGCGAGTGGCGCGAGCACCACCAGGGCGGCGCGACCGGCTATGCCGGCCGCGAGTGGTTCGCGACGCCCGAGAGCGACGCGCCCGTCGCGAGCGAGGCAGCCTACGCGTGGAACCCGACCGTGCAGGGGGCGAAAAGCGAGGACACGGCCTACGTCACCGACGACTCCGTCGAGGCGCTCACCGACTCGGGCCGGTGGCCGACCGACACCGTCGAGTCCGACGGCCTCACGCTTCAGCGTCCGGCGATCCTGGAGAACTGACGTCGAGCCGGCGGGGAGTCGGCGGTCGAGCCGGCGCGTTACGGGTCGCCCTGGGGAATATCCTGGTCACTTCCGAGGAACAACCTCGGTCGTCCCTGAGGAACAACCTTCATGTTGTGTGGCTATGAGATGCCGCCATGAGTTGGTACGGCGTCGACGCGGTCGATGACGCGATCGACGTGACCCGCGAGTTCCTCTTCCCCTTCAGCCTCGGGCGATGGATCAGAATGGTGGTCGTGACCCTCTTCACCGGCGGCGGCGGCGCCGGCGGACAGGTCGCCAGCAACGCGGGCAACATCGGCGCCCGCCTCGCCGGCGCGGGGGGGTTCTCCGGTCCCTCCGCCGGTACGAGCGCGCTGGCGGCGCTGTTGGTCGCGGTGCCGACGCTCTCGCTCGGGTCCCTCGCCCTCGGCGGCCCCGTCCTCCAGGCCGGCGGCCTCCCGCAAGCGGAGGCCGGGGCGATCGGCGCGCTCGGGGTGCTCCTCCTCGTCGCTGTCGTCATTGTCGCGCTGGTGGCGATCCTGCTGTCGCCGATCTTCGAGTTCGTTCTCGTCGACGCCATCGCCCGCGACGAGCTCCGGATCCTCCGGGACATCCGCACCCACCTGACGAACGGGCTCCGGCTGCTCGGCTTCCGGATCGGGCTGTTCGCGGCGTTCATCGTCCCCCCGGCTGCCGTGATCACCGCGGTCCTGTTGAGCGGGACGCAGGTCGAGTCGCTGTTCGGCCGGCCGCTCGTTCTCGTCGCCCTCGCGATCGTGGCGATCCTGTACCTCCTCGTCTTCGCGTTCCTCGACCGCTTCACCGTCGAGTTCGTCGTGCCGGCGATGGTCGCCGACGGCGGCGGCGTCATCGACGGCTGGCGGCGCGTGTGGCCGCGACTCCGCGGGCAGGTCGGACAGACGGTCGTCTACATCGTGATGCACGTGCTCGTCGGGATCGGCCTCTCGATCGTCTCGTTCGTGCTGGCGCTCGTCGGCCTGCTCGCGGTCGGCGCATTGGCCGCCGGGATCGGCTTCGCCGTCGGGGCCGTCACCAGCGGCGCCGCGACGACCGACCTCGGGATCGGGCTCGGCGTGCTCGCCGGCCTCGTGGTCGGGATCCCGGTGTTCATCGTTGCCGTCCTGCTCCCGATCCAGGTGCTCACGACGACGTACCGTCGGTCCTACGAGCTCGCCGCGCTCGGTCGGTTCGGCGAGAACCTGGACCTCGTGAGTCGCTACCGCGACGGCGACGGCGACGACACCGGCGATATCGCGGCCGAACTGCGAGGCGACGACGCTGACGACGACGGACCCGACGGGGGCGCCGGGGCGGCCGACATCGACTCCGAGTCCGACTCTCGAGCGGCGTCCGCCCGCGGCGACGAGGAGTTCGGTGAGTTCGTCCCGGCGTCGTCGGACCTCTCCGGGACGGCGGACGACGTCGACGAAGGCGACGACGCCGATAACGACTCCGAAGGTGCACTCGAAGACGACGGATCGGACCGCGACGAACGATCCTGATCGGGGATCAGATCCTACTCCGAAGTCGAGTTCCCCTTTCGCGTCACCGGTAATCGGTGCGGTCGCTCGGTAGGTTTTTCCCCGGTCCTGTGGTCGCCTCGGTATGGGACTTGACGACGACGCACGGGAGTACCACCGATCGGAACCGCCCGGGAAGATCGAGATATCGACGACGAAACCGACGAACACGCAGCGCGACCTCTCGCTGGCGTACTCGCCGGGCGTGGCCGCGCCGTGTCTCGACATCGACGAGGACCCCGACCGCGCCTTCGAGTACACCGCGAAGGGGAACATGGTGGGCGTCGTCTCGAACGGCTCGGCCGTGCTCGGCCTCGGCGACATCGGCGCGCAGGCATCCAAGCCCGTGATGGAGGGGAAGGGCGTCCTGTTCAAGCGCTTCGCCGACATCGACGTGTTCGACATCGAGATCGACGAGGACGACCCCGACGAGATCGTCCGCTCGGTCGCGGCCATGGAGCCGACCTTCGGCGGGATCAACCTCGAGGACATCAAGGCGCCCGAGTGCTTCGAGATCGAGGAGCGTCTCCGCGAGGAGATGGACATCCCCGTGTTCCACGACGACCAGCACGGGACGGCGATCATCTCCGGGGCCGGGCTGCTCAACGCCGCCGACATCGTCGACAAGGACCTCGCCGACCTCGACATCGTCTTCTCCGGGGCCGGCGCCTCCGCGATCGCGACCGCGAAGTTCTACGTCTCGCTGGGCGCCGACGCGAGCAACATCACGATGTGTGACTCCTCGGGGATCATCACCGAGGAACGCGCCGCCGCCGGCGACGTGAACGACTACAAGGCGCAGTTCGCCAGCGAGGTCGAGGGCGGCGACCTCGCGGACGCGATGGAGGGTGCCGACGTGTTCGTCGGCCTCTCGATCGGCGGGATCGTCAGCCAGGAGATGGTCCGGTCGATGGCGGAGAACCCGGTCATCTTCGCGATGGCGAACCCCGACCCCGAGATCACCTACGAGGACGCGAAGGAGGCCCGCGAGGACACCGTCATCATGGGCACCGGGCGCTCGGACTACCCGAACCAGGTGAACAACGTCCTCGGGTTCCCGTTCCTGTTCCGCGGCGCCCTCGACGTGCGCGCGACCGACATCAACGAGGACATGAAGCGCGCGGCCGCCGAGGCGCTCGCGGAGTTGGCCCGCCAGGACGTGCCCGACGCGGTCGTGAAGGCGTACGGCGACCAGCCGCTGAAGTTCGGTCCCGAGTACGTCATCCCGAAGCCGCTGGACCCCCGGGTCCTGTTCGAGGTCGCCCCCGCGGTCGCGGAGGCGGCCATGGAGTCGGGCGTCGCCCGCACCGAGGTCGACACCGACGAGTACGCCGAACGGCTGGAGGCCCGGCTGGGCAAGAGCCGCGAGATGATGCGCGTCGTCCTCAACAAGGCGCGCTCCCGGCCCAAGCGCGTCGCGCTCGCGGAGGGGACCGACGAGAAGATGATCCGCGCGGCCTACCAGATGGCCGAGCAGGGCATCGCCGACCCCGTCCTGTTGGGCGACCGCGAGACGATCGAGTCGACCACCGCCCACCTCGGGCTGGAGTTCGACCCCGAGGTCGTCGACCCCGACGCCGACGGCAAGGCCGACGTGTACGCCGACCGACTGCACGAGCTCCGCAAGCGCAAGGGCGTGACCCGGTCGGAGGCGGGCGAACTGGTCCGTCGCGACACGAACTACTTCGGCAGCGTGATGGTCGAGCGCGGCGACGCCGACGCGCTGCTCACTGGGCTGACCCACCACTACCCGAGCGCGCTCCGGCCGCCGCTGCAGGTCATCGGCACCGCCGAGGACGCCGAGTACGTCGCCGGCGTGTACATGCTCACGTTCAAGAACCGCGTCGTTTTCTGCGCCGACACCACGGTGAACCAGGCGCCCGACGCCGAGGTGCTCGCGGAGGTGACGAAACACACCGCGAAGCTGGCCCGCCGGTTCAACATCGAGCCCCGCGCGGCGATGCTGTCGTACTCCAACTTCGGCTCCGTCGACAACGAGGGCACCCGCAAGCCCCGCGAGGCCGTCGACCTGCTCCACGACGACCCCGAGGTCGACTTCTCCGTCGACGGGGAGATGCAGGCCGACACCGCCGTCGTCGAGGACATCCTCGAGGACACCTACGACTTCTCGACGCTGGACGGCCCCGCGAACGTGCTCGTCTTCCCGAACCTGGAGGCCGGGAACATCGGCTACAAGCTGCTCCAGCGCCTCGGCGGCGCCGAGGCGATCGGGCCGATGCTCGTCGGAATGGACCAGCCCGTCCACGTGATGCAGCGCGGCGACGAGGTCAAGGACATCGTCAACCTCGCCGGCGTCGCCGTCGTCGACGCGCAGGACGAGGACGAGTGAGTCGGCCGGGGCGGTGAGCCGTCGAGACGGCCGTCGCCCCCGCGTCGTTTCGGGGATCTGACGGTGTGCGATACCGTACCCCAGCATATAAGAGGTCGTCTCACATCGTTCCGGGCATGTCTGAGAAAGACACGAGCAGACGGCGGTTCCTCCAGGCGGCGGGTTCCGCGACCGCGGCGGTCGCGCTCGCCGGCTGTTCCGGCAACGGCGGCGAGGCGACCCCGACCGACGAACCGACGGACTCCGACGGTGGCGAGACGGCCACGACCGAACCGCAGGAGACGACCGAGCGGCCGGAGCCGGAGACGCGCGACGGCTACCTCCAGCGCGCCAACCTCCACTGCCACGAGCAGGCGCCGTGGGTGTTCCTCAACAGGCAGTACTCCGTGTACGGGCAGTCCTCGGACATCGAGTGGCAGCCCCGCACCGACGAGCGCGTGAGCGCGTACGCCATCGAGCCGGCGAACGACGACGGCGACGACGTGGTGATGACCCAATCGCAGATGGACTCCGGGCTCGACCCGCAGGACCACCGCGAGACGCCGACGGACAACATCGTCCTGCAGGCGTACGAAGGGCTGCTCGAACGCGACCGCGAGGGCACCATCGTCGAGACGCTCGCCACCGACTACCAGCGCCTCGACGAGACGACGGTGCAGTTCACCGTCCGCGACAACGTCCCGTTCCACTCGGGCGACTCGCTGACGCCGGAGGACGTGGCCTACTCGATCAACCGGATCGTCGACCCCGACGTGGGCATCGAATCCCCGCAGGTCGACCAGCTCATCGGCGTCGAGGGCGCCGAGGTCGAATCCGAGGAGGACCGAACGGTGAACGTGAACCTCGCGGGCCTCAACCCGATCGTGTTCGCGTCGTTCGCGACCTACTGCGACGTGATGAACCGCTCGTGGGTCGAGGAGAACGACGACGCCTACATCAACCAGAACATGGACGGGACCGGCCCCTTCGAGCTCTCGAACTACGAGCAGGGGGTCGAGGTCGCGTTCGATCGATTCGAGGACTACTGGGACGAGCCGGCGGCCATCTCGACGTTCACGATCAACTCCGCCTCCGAATCGTCGACCCGCGTGAATCGACTCCTCAGCGGCGAGACGGACATCGCGGTCAACGTCCCGCCCCAGGAGGTCTCCCGGGTCGAGGAGAACGACGGCACCAGCATCTCGGCGGTTCCGTCGACGCGGATCCTCTTCAACGCGATGCGGTACGACGTCGAGCCGTTCGACTCGCCTGAGTTCCGTCAGGCGGTCAACTACGCCATCGACCTCGACTCCATCGTCGAGAACGTCCTCCAGACGTTCGGCTCGCCGACCGGCCAGCCGACGCTCGAGGGCTTCTTCGGCCACAACGGGGACATCGACCCGTACCCGCAGGACCTCGAACGGGCCGAACAGCTCGTCGAGGAGTCCGGCTACGCCGGCGCGGAGATCGAGCTCGTGACGCCGATCGGCCGGTACCTGCGTGACGTGGAGATCGCCCAGGCGGTCGCCGCCCAGGTCGACGAGCTCTCCAACGTCTCCGCGAGCGCCCGGCAGGTGGAGTTCTCGACGCTCGTCAGCCAGGTCACCACGGGCAACATCGAGGACAAGCCCCCGTGGTACCTGCTCGGGTGGGGGAACGCGACGTTCGACGCGATCCAGACGATCCAGCCGCTCCTCGCGAGCGACGGGGCGCTGACCTCGTACAAGAACGACGAACTGGACAGCCTGCTCGACGAGGCGCAGAGCCTCCCAAGCGAGAGCAACTAGGCCGTCATGGGCTACGGTCGATTTCTTCTGAAACGCGGCGTGCAGGGGGTGGGAGTCGTCTGGGGAGTCGTGACCGTCGTGTTCGTCCTGCGATTCATCACGCCGGGGTCGCCGATCGACACGGTCGCGCCGCTGGACGCCAGCCAGGAGACGCGCCGACGGATCGCCGAGGAGCTCGGCTTGAACGAGCCGCTGTACATCCAGTACCTCGATTACCTCTGGGAGCTGCTCCACGGCAACATGGGGTACTCGTACATCTCGAGTATCCCCGCCTCGGTGCAGGTGTTCCAGAAGCTGCCGGCGACGCTGGAGCTCGCGATCGCCGCGAGCGTCGTCGCGATCGTCCTGTCGATCCCGCTGGGGGTCATCTCCGCAACGCGGCGTCACGAGCCGGCCGACTACGCCGCCACGACGTTCTCGCTGTTGGGCATCTCGACGCCGAACTTCTGGCTCGGCATCATGCTCGTGCTCGTGTTCGCCGTCCAGTTCGACGTCTTCCCCACCAGCGGGCGGGCCCACGGGTTCATGCAGGCGCTCGCGGCGATCACGGGACCGGCGCCGTTCTTCGAGGTGGCGAGGGAGTGGCTCGCCTCGCTGTTCCTGCCGGCGATCACGCTGGGGACGTACTTCACGGCTCTCATCACCCGACTGGTCCGCTCGGGGATGCTCGACGAGCTGTCGGAGGGGTACGTCCGCGCGACCCGCGCGAAGGGGTTGCCCGAGACGCTGGTCCGCTACAAGCACGTACTCCGTAACACGCTCGTGCCGGTGGTCACCGTCCTCGGTCTGCAACTGGGGACGCTCATCGGCGGCGCGGTGATCACGGAGGCCGTCTTCGCGTGGCCGGGCCTGGGCTCGGAGATCATCCGCGCGATCAACGCGCGCGACTGGCCGATCCTCCAGGGGAGCCTCATCGTCATCGGGACCGGCTTCGTCCTGTTGAACATCGCCGTCGACGCGCTGTACGCGTATCTCGACCCGCGGGTGATGGCAGAATGAAGATCGGACCGCTCTCGATCTCGCCGCGGACAATTCGCAACCTGCGCAAGGAGTTCCGGTCGTCGGGACTCGCGCGCATCGGCGTGGTGCTCGTCGTGGTGATCATCCTCGCGGCGGCGCTCGCCCCGATGATCGCCCCGCACAATCCCCGCACGCAGGACCTCGATCGGGCGCAGTTGCCCCCGCTCGGGTTCACCGACACCGAGGAGCAGACCACCACCGAGATGGTTAACGGCAGCATCCAGACCGTGACCGAGAACGTCACGGTGAACGCGACCGCCCAGCATCCGCTCGGGACGAACTCCCTCGGACAGGACATCCTCTCGCGAGCTATCTACGGGGCCCGAACGTCGCTGCTCGTCGGGTTCTTCGGCACGGTGCTCGCGGCGGTGTTGGGCGTCACCGTCGGGCTGACCGCGGGGTACTACCGCGGGCGGATCGACGACCTGCTGATGCGCACCGCCGACGTGTCGCTGGCGTTCCCGTCGCTCGTGCTCGCGATCGCGTTGATCGGGCTGTTCAGCCGCTTCCAGGCGGACGTCGCCTACGCGGTCACAGATCCGTTGGTGACCACCGGTATCGCCGGCTCGTTCCGCGAGGCCGTCGGACTGCCGACGCCGATGCCCGAGGTGTTCGTGTTGCCGACGGTCGTCATCCTGGTCGTGGGCTTCGTGAACTGGGTGTGGTTCGCCCGCATCGCGCGCGGCGAGGCGCTCTCGATCCGCGAGGAGGAGTACGTGAAGGCGGCCCGCGCGCTGGGGGGCAGCGACGCCCGGATCATCTTCCGGCACGTCCTGCCGAACGCGATCACGCCGATCCTCGTGTTGGCGACCATCCAGGTCGCCGCGATCATCCTGTTGGAATCGTCGCTGTCGTTCCTCGGGTTCTCCGGAACGACGCTCTCGTGGGGCTTCGACATTGCGCAAGGACGTGGCTACCTCTCGTCGTCGTGGTGGATCGCAACCGTGCCCGGGCTCGCTATCGTGCTCGCGGTCATCGGCATCAATCTCGTGGGCGACTGGCTCCGCGACGCGCTCGATCCTGGTATCGAGGGCGAGGGGGGGATGTAGATGAGCGAACCCGCCCCCGCCGCCGAACACGCCGGCGCCTCCGAGGGCCACGGTGCCCCCGAGGGCCACGGTGCCCCTGAAGGGCACTCGGACGACGTGCTCCGTGTCCGGAACCTCTCGACTCGCTTCTTCACCGAGGAGGGGCAGATCAACGCCGTCGAGTCGGTCGACTTCGCCGTCCGCGACGGCGAGGTGTTCGGCATCGTCGGCGAGTCCGGCTCCGGGAAGTCGGTGACGGCGCTGTCGCTCATCGACCTCGTCGACTCGCCCGGCCGGATCACGAGCGGCGAGGTGTGGTACCGCGACGCCGACCTCGCCGAGGAGTTCCGCGACGACCTCCCCGAGGCCGTCGACGGCGACTTCGTCGACACCCGACGACTCCCCGAGGACGTCCGGCGCGCACTGCGCGGGCCGGCGTTCTCGACGGTGTTCCAGGACCCGATGTCCTCGCTGAACCCGTCGATCACCGTCGGCGAGCAGATCGCCGAGGCCGTCGAGGTGCAGCGCCGCGCCCGCTCGAACCCGCGCAGCACCCGCTCGCGGACCCAGGGCTACGGGATGGGGAAGCTCATCACCGACGCGTTGCTGCCGAACAAGGGGTACACCTCCGAGTCGAGCATGAACCGCGCGATCGAGCTGCTCGAACAGGTCGGCATCCCCGATCCCGCCCAGCGCGCCCACGAGTATCCCCACCAGTTCTCCGGCGGGATGCTCCAGCGCGCGATGATCGCGCAGGCGCTGGCCGGGGAGCCGGACGTGCTGATCGCCGACGAGCCGACGACCGCCCTCGACGTGACGATCCAGGCGCAGATCCTCAACCTCCTGCGCGACCTGCAGGAGGAGCAGGACACCTCCGTCGTGATGATCACCCACGATCTGGGCGTCATCGCCCGGATGTGCAACCGCGTGGGCGTGATGTACGCGGGCCAGATCGTCGAGCGGGGGACGCTCGCGGACGTATTCGAGTCGCCCGTCCACCCGTACACGGAGGGACTCATCGGCTCGATCCCGGACCTCGACGACCCCGCCCCGCGTCTCCAGCCGATCGAGGGGAACGTCCCCTCGCTGGTCGACGAGGAGATGGGCGGCCGGTGTTTCTTCGCCGACCGCTGCCCGAAGGCGATGACCGACTGCCTGCAGGAGATCCCGGAGTACGACGCCGAGCCCGGCACCGACGAGCACGCCGTCCGCTGCGTGCTCGCCGAGCGGGAGTACAGCGAGGCGGACGCGCTCCCGCCGGACCACTTCGACCGCAACGAGGAGGTGCGCGGCGATGAGTGAGTCGACGCCAGCCGGGACCGACGCCCGCGACGGCGACGACTCCGCCGACGCCGTCTCCGCCGGACGCGACGGGGAAGAACCGCTGCTGGAGGTTCGCGGCCTCCGGAAGTACTACTACGAGAACGACTCGCTGTTCGACCGCCTGCTCGGCCGGGAGCCGACCAGCGTGAAGGCCGTCGACGGCGTCGACCTCGAGGTGTACCAAGGGGAGACGCTCGGCGTCGTCGGCGAGTCCGGCTGCGGGAAGTCCACGACCGGCGAGACGCTCCTCCGCCTGCGCGAGGCCACCGACGGCACCGTGCGCTTCGACGGCGAGAACGTCATGGAGATGGCCGACGACGAGTTGACGCGCTTCCGCAAGCGCGCGGGCATCGTCTTCCAGGACCCGTTCTCCAGCCTCGACCCGCGCATGACCGTCGGCGACATCGTGAGCGAGGGGCTGAAGATCCACAACCTGCCCGAGGAGTCGCCCGAGGACGGGCGCTCGAAGCGGGAGTGGCGCCGCGACCGCGCGAAGGAACTGCTCGAGCGCGTCGGCCTCTCGGCCGACCAGATCGACCGCTACCCGCACGAGTTCTCCGGCGGGCAGCGACAGCGCGTCGGCATCGCCCGCGCGCTCGCGCTCGATCCGGAGTTCATCGTCCTCGACGAGCCGGTCTCGGCGCTGGACGTGTCCGTCCAGGCGCAGATCCTGAACCTCCTGGAGGACCTCCAGGAGGACTTCGGGCTCACGTACCTGTTCATCGCGCACGACCTCTCGGTCGTCCGGCACATCTGCGACCGCGTCGCCGTGATGTACCTCGGCGAGGTGGTCGAGACGGGCCCGACCGATGCCATCTTCGAGTCGCCGAAACACCCCTACACGGAGGCGCTGTTGGAGTCGGTTCCCCGCGCGTCCGTCGAGGAGCAGGGGCGGCGCGTCGACGCGCTCTCGGGCGACGTGCCCTCGCCGCGGGACCCGCCGTCGGGGTGTCACTTCCGGACGCGCTGTCCGAAGGTCATCCAGCCGGCGACCGTCGACATCCCGCAGGAGCAGTACCGCGGGGTGATGAACCTCCGCGACCGGCTCGAACGCCAGGGGTTCACCGCCGACTCCGTCTGGGACACCCTGGAAAGCGAGCACGACGGCGACGACTTCGAGCGCGACACCGTCGCGTTCAAGGAGGCGATGCGCGAGGAGTTCGACCTCGCGGGCCTCTCGGGCGCGACGATGGACACCGTCGAGGACGCCCTCGAAATCCTCGCGAACGGCCGCGAGGAAGAGGCCGCCGACCGCCTGCGCTCGTCGTTCGCATCGCCGTGTGAGGAGGAGGACCCGGCCCTGATCGGCGGCGAGCACGCCGCGGCCTGCCACCTCTTCGCCGACGAGGAGTACGACCGCGACCTCGACCCCGACGAGGTCGGGACCGCGATGGGCGGAATGGCGCCGCCGGAGCCGTCGGCGGTTCCCGACGACGCCGAACTCGACCCGGACGACATCGACGACATCGACGACGCCGTCGGCTCGGACGACGACCGGTAGCCTCGTCGGGTCGTTCCCGTTCCGTGACGTTTCGAACGCACCTCCCGAGCCGTGCGATCGTGCCCTCGCGTCCGCGGCTCTCACAGCGCGTCGGTCGACGGGTCGCTTGTTACGAACAGCTTACCTGGGACGATAGTCGACGCATCGAACACCGGCGACACGCACACCCCCGCGCCGTGTCGCGATCGATCCCGCACAGTGTCACGATCGATCTCGGAACGACACCGGATACGTGCACCTGCGCCCCCTATTTCGTCCTGTCCGGTTGAGATGAGAAAAAGATTCAACGAACAGTATGAATGGTTTCGTCGATTTTCAAGCCGTCGTGAAACGTCCCCGAGGTCGCGCCGGCGCTCGGTGAACGGTTCGAATCCGACCGAATGCTCTTCATACTATATGTGGTCGGGGGTGTACCGGTAGAGTGTGCAATGACTCCCTCCAATCCCCTCCGAACGCTGGCCGGGTTCCGGGACGTGATGCCGGCGCCGTCCAAGCTGAAGGACACCCTTACCCAGTTCACCGGCACCGGCCGGACGGTCGCGGTCGAACCGGCGCGTGCGGTCGCGTTCTACGCGGCGATCGCGCTCCCGTTCGTCTACCTGCCCATGCTGGCGAACGGCGTCACGGTCGAACAGCTCACCGTCCTCGTCGGCCTGCTGCTCGCGAACGCGGCGGCGCTGGTGCTCGGCCACGGCTACGGCTCGCGGTAAGTCGGTCGGCGGTTGGTCCCCGTCGTTCGCATTTTCGGAACGATCCCCGTTTCGACGTTTCAGCCGGCCGTGACATCTTGGATGACTTCTGCAGAGCGGTGTCTATGACCTGCGGAGATAGCAAGGACGGTCGCGTCCGTGAACTGTCGGAACTGAGGACGCGTCGCCGAGCGGTGTCGCGTGCTCGCTCACGCGGCGTGACCTCGGTCTTATGCCCGACGCCCGCCGCTCGCGCCCACGGTTGGGGCCACACGGTGCGGACGCTGCCGTTGTAGTCCTGTACGCTCACGTCCTGCTCGTACCAGGTCATCCCGGTCTCCGCCGCCGCCTCGGCCGTGCGGTCGGTGTGCGCCGTCCGCCCGGCTCTTTCATCACTAACCGCGACTGAGTGAACGAAGCTACCGGCTGGCGATTCGTGAGAGGGTCAAAAGTGGGTTGGGGCGGATTTGAACCGCCGGCCTCCTCCATGTCAAGGAGGTGTCATAACCGGACTAGACTACCAACCCGACCGGTCGTTCTCTGCATTCATCGAATTCGCAGGGATATAATTAAGGCTTCCGAAAGGGCCCGTCCCCGAGGCGCCGTCCCACGGTTTCGCGGGTCACCCGCCGCTGACCGGCGGGAACAGCGCGAGCTCGTCGTCGTCGTCGACCGGCGTGTCGAGTCCCTCCGCCTCCCGGACGTCCCGACCGTTCCGGAGGAAGTTGACGTGCCCACGGAGGTCGCCGTCCTCGTCGAGCACCCGGGCAGCGAGCGCGGGGTAGGTGTCCACCAGCGCGTCAAGCGCCTCCCCAACCGTGGCGGCGTCGGGCGCCTCGACGTCCGGCTCCGGCTCGCCGGCCGCCTCGGCGAGATCGGCGAACAGCTTCCAGTTCATACGTATCCGTCCCCCTCGGGCGGCCAAGAGCGTTGCGCCGCCGGGGCGAACCCCCTCGCCGGCGATCCTGCTACGCCTCAGGGGCGCTCGCCCGTCGTTCGACCTCCCGGATCGCCTCGGGTCGGGCGACGAGATAGAGGGTCTCGCCGGCGGACAGCGTCCGTCCGCGCGGGGGGATCGGTTCCACCTCCCCGCCGGCGGTCTCGACGGCGACGACCGCGCCGGCGACGCTCTCGACGGCGTCGCCCTCGAGGTCGCTGCCCGCCTCGATCCGAACGACGGCCATCGTCTCGTCGGCCGCGCGCAACACCGACGCGAACTCGCGGTCCGCCCGGGGGCTCGCGGGGAGCGTGACGAGGCGGTACTCGCCGTCGGCGTCGAACCGGGCGGCGTCGGATCCGTCGACCGCCAGCGTCACCACGTCGCCCGCGGCGCTTCGCAGCTCCGCCGTCGCGACCCGTTCGAAGTCGGGCGGCGCGGGCGACGCGGACGATGCGGGATCGGTGTCGGCGGATTCGTCCGCGGGGGCGGCGGCGGCGGGCGTGTCGGCGGAACTGGTCGCCGTGGAAGCCGCGGAATGAGGCTCGGCTGGGGCTCCGGAGTTGTCGCCCGCGTCCGTCTCCGGGACGGGTTGCGCGTCAGACTCGGGTCCCGTGGGCTCTGGTGCCGGTTCGGGACGGCGCCACACCTGGACCACGTCCCCGGGACCCGCGCCGTTCGGCGGGTCGGCGCGGACGGCGACGGCGCAGGCGCTCGGGTCGAGCGTCGGGCCGATCCCCGCGACGCGGCGGCCGACGCCGAGGTGGACGATCCGGTCGCCGTCGAACTCGGCGTCGACGTGACCGACCTCGTACTCAGTCTTCAGCCGGGCGAGGAATCGCTCCCGGAGTTCCTCGTCGGAGAGGCGACGGGGGAACAGCATGGTCTCGCCGGCGAGGCGTTCCTTGGTCGCGTCGTCGACGGGGTCGTAGCCGTCGATGTCGACGATCGTCTCCGGGAGCGTGAGCGGTCGGATCCGTCCCACGGTTCTGGCGAAGCGGCTGAGTTCGCCGTCGACCGCGTCCGCGCCGGTGACGGCGGTCACGCTCGTCGCGAACCGGTCGCCGGCCCGCCTGCCGACCGGGGCGGCGACGGCGGCCACGAGGAGGCTGACGACGTTCCGGAGGACAGTCGCCGGCGCGAAGGGGTCGGCCACGATCGCGCCGCCGACGGGGATCACCGTCTCGAACAGGCCGACGGTGTTGAGGTACACGGCGACGACCGCCGTCCCGAGCAGCGTCGTCAGTCCCCGCGGGACCGCCTCGTTCACGAACCAACGGTAGGCGGCGGCGCCCGCGGCGGCGACGAGGAACGACGCGACCGCGAAGCCGACGAGCCGCGGGGCGTTCAGCCCGCCGAACACGTCGACGAACGATTGGATGGGTACCGCGATCGCGAACGCGGCGGCAACCGTCTGAACGCCGGACGGGCCCGGGATCATGCTCCCACCTCGCGTTCGAACCGGTCGAGGTCGCGACGCGTCCCGACGGCGAGGAGGTCCGCCCCGGCGGCGGGGACCGTGTCGCCGCCGGGCGCCAACCGCCACCGGCCGCCGTCGTTGATAGCGAGCACGGCGACGCCGTACTCGTCGCGGACCGCGGCCCCCCGCAGGCTCGTCCCGTCGAGGGGACCGCCGGCGCGGACCGAGAGCCGGCGGAAGCGCTTGCCGGCCCGGCGCAGCAGCGACAGCAGTTCGAACTCGCGTCTCGTGCCCCGCGAGCGCACGACGACGCGCTCCACGTCGGCGTCGAGCAGCCGCGTCGCGGCCCCCCTGTCGACGGCGACCGTGAGCCGCCCGTCGCCGCCGGTCGTCGTCGGCGACGCGGGCGGTCGGGGGGCGTCCTCCCCCCCGTCGGTCGCGGGCGGCTTCGACGGCTTCGCGGTCCCGCCGCCGTCGGTCTTGGCGGCGACGACCGTGCCGTCGACGGCGCGGTCGGCCGTCACGACGGTGACCTCGTCGCCGCGGGCGAGCCCCGTCGGCAGCAGCGCCGACACCGAAACCGCCTGCTTGCCGGCGGGGACGCGCTTCGAGACGCCCGCCAGCGGGGGCGCGGCGGCGACGGTCGCGCGCCCGCGCTCGTCGAGCCGCACCGTCACCTCGGCGAGGTCGTGGTCCGACCGGAGGCGGTCGGCGACGGCAGTCTCCAGCTCCGACAGCGGGAGGTCCGCGTCGAAGTCCTCCTCGAAGGAGCGAAGCTCCGCGCGCAGCTCCGGCGGGAGCGGGGGGTACCCCTCGATGTCGGCCACGTCGCCGGCGACGGTGACGCGAACGCGCCCCCGGCCGCTCGCGAGGTCGACCGCCTCCGACGAGAGCGTCCGTTCGGTGAGCTGACTGAGGCTGATCCGCTTGGGAAGCGCCGCCCCCATCGCGTCGCCCTTCGCGTGGGCGTACATCGAGATCATCAGGATGACGACGATCGCGACCAGGAACGCGGTGCCGTTGGTCGCCTCCGTGATCGTCTCGTCGTTGAGCGCGAGCAGTCCGCCGTTGACTCCGGCGATGGCGAGCGAGAGGACGACGACACCGAACCCGGGGATCGAGACGCCGGTGACGTACTTGAACGTGAACCCGAGCGTCCACGCGACGAGCGCGGGGACGATCCCGGTGAGCAGGCCCAGATAGACCCCGAGCAACACCTGCACCGGGAGCGAGGAATCGACCATACCGGCCGGTGACGGCGGGAACACAAATTCGTACCGGGGCGCGATCACCGCCGCCTCCGCCGCGGCCGCCACGTGCCGCACGGTTTATCACCGCACGGCGGATGGAGTCGGGTAATGGGAAGGCTGCGGGAGCGACTCGGCGGTCGGCCGGCCGTGGGACTCGTCGGCGCCGCCGCGTTGCTGTCGATAGTCACGGGGATCAACCGTATCGTCGCGCCGCCGGGAAGCCGCCTGCCGTTCCTGGCGCTGTTGCCCGAGGAGGCGACGCTGCTCGCGGGATTCACCGGCGCGATCACCGGCTTTCTCCTGCTGGTCGCGGCGTACGGCCTCCGGCGGCGGCTCCGTGCCGGCTGGTACGCCGCGCTCGTGTTGCTCCCGTTGACGGCGCTGCAGGGGCTCGTCGGGTCCACGCGCGTCGGCCTCCTGCTGGCGCTGCTGTCGGTCGTCGCGCTGCTCGTGCTCGCGGCGAACCGCCGACCGTTCTCCGAAGAGATCGACCTCACGGCGACCCAGTGGGCCGCCCTCGCCGGGCTCGTCGGATCGCTGGGCTACTCGACGGCGGGGGCGTACGCGCTCAACGAGGAGTTCACCAACCTGGCGACGATCACCGACGCGGTGTACTTCTCGGTCGTCACCGCCTCGACCGTCGGCTACGGAGACGTGACGCCGACCTCGCCGCTGGCGAAGTGGTTCGCCATGTCGGCACTCGTACTCAACGTCGCCGCCTTCGCGGTCGCGCTCGGCGTCCTGATCACCCCCGCGATCGAAGCCCGCCTCACGACCGCCCTCGGACGCATGACAGACACAGACATCGACCTGCTCGCCGATCACGTGCTCGTGCTCGGCCACGGCGAACTCACCGAACCGCTCATCGACGAACTGATCGAGGCCGACGCGCCGTTTCTCGTCATCACCCCCGACGAGGCGGTCGCGCGGGTTCTCAACGAACGCGACGGGGTCCGCGTGCTCACCGCCGACCCCTCCGACGAGGAGCCGCTCGAACGAGCGAACGTCGCCGACGCCCGCGCGGTCGTCGCCGCGACGAACAACGACGCCGAGGACGCGCTCGCCATCCTCACCGCCCGCCAGCTCAACCCCGACGTGACGATCGTCGCGGCGGCGACCGGGCGCGAGAACGTGAACAAACTGAAGCGCGCGGGCGCCGACACGGTCATCTCGCCGGCGACGATCGGCGGCCACCTCCTCGTCGAGTCCGCCCTCCAGGGCGAGGACTCGGAGGCGGTCGCTCGACGGCTCCTCGACGAATCGTAACGACTCGGTGGGCCACCGGACCCGCGCGCCCGACGGAGGCCTCTCTCCGGGGTCACGTCTTCGGAGTCACGCCTGCGGGGTCACGCCGCGGCGACCGCGGTCAGGACTTCCTCGACGAGGCCGGCGTCGTCGGTCCACACCCCTTTGTAGCCGTCCGACTCCTCGCGGGCGACGAGCCCGCACGCGTGTCCCCCGTCGCCGCCGTCGAACGCGACGACCCAGAAGCCTCCGATCTCGCCGTCGCCGACCGGGTGGTACGTGACCCCCGGTATCGCCGGCGGGTCCCAGTCGTCGGCGCCGTGGACGTGGATGTCGAGGTCGGTCTCGGCCGCGAGGTGGCGGTACACGTCGACCTGCGGTCGGAACGCCGAGAACCGCTGGAAGCTCGCGCGGAGCGTTCCCGAGCCGATCCGATAGGCTCGCTCCTCGATCTCGCGACTCACAGCCAGCAGCGTGCGGCGGCGCATCGACGCGAACAGCGTGTTGTCGAACAGCTCGAAGATCGCGCGATACCCCGCAGGAACCTCGTCGCGTTCGCCGGGGCGGACGACGGGGGCATCGAAGATGTGGGCCAGATCGGCGGCGGCGATCACTCCGACGAACTCGCCGTCGGCCTCGATGAGCACGAACGGGTCGGGTCCGGTCGGGCCGAGCGTCCGAACCTCGAACTCGATGCCGTGTGCGGCGAACAGCGACTCCGCTTGGACCGGCGCCCCGCGTCGGTAGACGGTGACGGCGTGGTCCCGGTTCCCCGCGCTCGCGAGCAGCGAATCGAGCACCGTCACCCTCAGGCCTGCCGGGAGGACTCGGCGGCGGCGCTTCGACCGACGAGCTCCTCGACCTCCGGGTCGAGCGGCCGCGGCGCGACGGTTCCCGACGCCGGGTCGTACTCCACCAACTCGATCGTATCGAGCTGTGGGAGATGGACGTGCGTCAGTGCGACGAGCAGTCGATCCCGTTCGCTCTGGGTCGCCATCGCCCCGGTTTCGGTCGCCTCCCACCCGCACAGCAGCGTCGCGAGCTCGTCGACCGACGTTCCGTCCGGCCCCTCGTCTTGCAGTATCGCCAGCAGCCGTCGCCGCTGTGTCGACGCGAGTCCCCGATAGAGCGCGTCGTCGGCCAGCGTCACGTTGCTCTCGACCTGTCCCCCCTCACGTTGGTCGACCGATTCGTTCGTCATACACTCACAAATATTGCCAGTCGTGGAACAAAGGGTCTTCGCCAGAAATTCGTCATGTTGGCGGGCTGTGTCCCTCACGAGCGAGGGGAACGCCCGAGGAACGCCGCACCGTCCGATTCTGGCGCCGATCGCGTGACCGACCGAAGACCGCGCGACCGGCCGCCGACAGCTCGGACCACCGAAACGCGACCGACGGCCGATAACACGAACGACCGCCGACACTGCGACCGACCGCCTACAGCGACGCGACGGCGTCGAGCGCGATGTCGATGGCGCGGCCGACGTTGTTCTTCGCCTTCTCGGGCAGTTCCTCCTCGGAGTCGGCCCCCTTCTGGGTGCCGGCGACGAGGTTGCCGTCGGCGGTGCAGATGGCGCCGGCGTTCATCCCGCGGCGGCGCGCCAGCGAGAAGACGGCCGACGCCTCCATCTCGATGGCGAGCAGGCCCGCCTCCTCCCAGTCGTCGACGTACTCGTCGGACTCGTTGTAGAACGCGTCGTCGGAGACGATCGGACCGACGTGCACCTCCTCGTCATTGGCCTCCGCGGCGTCGACGAGCGCGGTGAGCGTGTCGTAATCCGGGACCGCGGGGTACGTCTCGGACTCGTAGCGCTTGCTCGTTCCCTCCTCCTTGGCGGAGCCGGTGGCGACGACCATGTCGCCGATCTCCACGTCGGTCTGGAGGCCGCCGCAGGTGCCGACTCGGATCACGGTCTCGACGCCCACGTTATGCAGCTCCTCGATGGCGATCGCCGCGGAGGGACAGCCGATCCCCGTCGAGCAGATCGTGAGGTCGACGCCGTCGTAGGTGGCGTTCACGATCCGGTACTCGCGGTTCTCGGCGACGAGCTCCGACTCGTCGCAGTGGTCGGCGATTCGGTCGACGCGGTCGGGGTTGCCCGGGATGAGCGCGATTTCGTGAACGTCGCCCTCGTCGACGAGCAGGTGGGGCTGGTTTGCCATACGCTCGCTCGCCGCGCGCTCAGCAAAAACCCCGCGGAAGCGTCGGCCGCAGCGGAGCCGACGGCGGGAAGCGTCGGCCGCGACGGGACCGACGGCGACGCCGTCCGCGCAGTAGCGCAACCCCTTTCCCCCGTTCAGTCGAACGCCCGCGTATGAGTGCCCTCGACGAGGACGTGCTGGCGAAGTACCGCGAGGCGGGCGAGATCCTGACGACGGTGATGGGCGAGACGCGCGAGCTGGTCGAGCCGGGCGCGACCCACCTGGAGGTCGCCGAGTTCGCCGAGGAGCGCATCCGCGAGGAGGGCGCGGGGCTCGCGTTCCCGGTGAACGTCTCGATCGACGAGGAGGCGAGCCACGCGACGCCCGAGCGCGACGACGAGACCGAGTTCGGCGAGGACGTTGTCTGTCTCGACATCGGCGTCCACGTCGACGGTTACATCGCCGATGCGGCCGTGACCGTCGATCTCGCCGGCGAGACGGAGCTGGTCGAGGCCGCCGAGCAGGCGCTTGAGGCCGCCGTCGACGCCGCGGGGCCGGGCGTCCCGGTCGGCGAGATCGGCGCCGAGATCGAGGACGTGATCGAGGCGTACGACTACACCCCTGTGTACAACCTCTCGGGACACGGCGTCGAGCGGTTCGACGCTCACACGGGGCCGAACGTGCCGAACCGCGGGGTCGACCGCTCCGTCGAGCTGGAGCCCGGGCAGGTCGTCGCGATCGAGCCGTTCGCGACGACGGGCCGTGGGAAGGTCGGCGAGGGCAACGAGGAGGAGATCTTCGAGCTGACCGAGGACGTGTCCGTCCGCAACCGCGCGGCGCGACAGGCGCTCGAACAGGTGCGCGAGTTCGACGGGCTCCCCTTCGCCGCGCGGTGGCTCGACTCATCGCGCGACGAGATGGCGCTGCGGCGGCTCGCCCGGCAGGGCGCGGTCAAGGGGTACCCCGTCCTGAAGGAACAGGACGGCGAGCTGGTCAGCCAGGCGGAGCACACCATCGTCGTCACCGAGGACGGGATCGAGGTGACGACCGAGGGGCTGTTCGCCTGAGTCGGCGCGCGTCGACGGTCGAGGGCAACGCCGTTGCTGGGGATCGAACGGAACACGCGGAGCGGTAGTGCGGTCCCGGGGCCGCTCCGGTCGGGCCCGGTGGGACGGTCGGCCGATGCGGGCAGGTGCTACGCGTTGTTCATCCGGGTCGCCGTCTCGGCTCCGCACTCGCTGCAGGTCGTGATCCGGTACGGCTCGCGGGAGAACTCCGCGTTTTCCTCCTTCTGGCTCTCGGTGCGGATCTCCACCCGCACGTCGTGCGTCGTCTCCCCGCCACAGTTCGAACAGCGCTCGGTGACGTGGTCGGGCTCGGAGGGTTGGGTCGCCATGCGCGTTCGCATACGACGCTAACCCCGATAAAGATACCACGTGTGTAATAACTCTTTGTGTCGTTCGCCCGCCGACCGATGTGTCGTGTTCCCGTCGACCAGTTCCCGGCCCGCGCTCACGGGGTTCTAAGAGCCGCGCGGACGACCGCCGGGTATGGATCAGGTGTTCGCGCCGTGGCGCATCGAGTGGGTCGAACGCGACCCCGAGGAGGACGCGATCGACGGCTGCCCGTTCTGCGTGTTGCCCGAGCGCGACGACGACCGCGCCTCCCGCATCGTCGCCCGCAGCGAGCGCGCGTTCGTCCTGCTCAACAACTACCCGTACAACCCCGGCCACGTCATGGTGATCCCGCGGGTCCACGAGGGGGAGTTCCCCGCCCTCGACGACGCGACGCTGCTGGATCACGCCAGGATGAAACAGCGGACGATGCGCGCGTTAGACGAGGCGCTCGACCCGAACGGCCTCAACGCCGGGATGAACCTCGGGGGGAGCGCCGCCGGCGGCTCCATCGACGACCACCTCCACACTCACATCGTCCCGCGATGGGAGGGCGACACGAACTTCATGCCCGTCATCTCGGACACGAAGGTGATCGTCGAGGCGCTGGAGGACACGTGGGAGCGCCTCCGCGACGCCTTCGCCGGGCAGGAGGGCGCCCGCGTCGGCGACGACGACGAGGCGGTGCGGATCGCGTTCGAGTGAGCCGGCGGGTCGGCCGGAGGCGACCCAACGACTTTATCGAACGATGACGCACGAGCACGTATGAGCAGATCCGCGGAGGAGGCCGTCGACCACGCGGGCGAGGCGGACCTCGACCCGGCGGAGGCGTTCGCCCTCCTCGGCAACGAGACGCGCATCGACATCCTCCAGTCGCTGCACGAGGCGACGATCGAGCGCGAGGACGACCGACCGGTCGCGTTCTCGGAGCTGTACGAGCGCACCGACCTCGACGACAGCGCCCACTTCAACTACCACCTGAAGCAGTTGCTCGATCACTTCGTGCGCAAGGTCGAGTGCGGCGACGACGCTGTCGACGACGACCCCGACGGTGCCGACGGCGCGGGCACAGCCGCCGGCGACGCAGGCACCGCCGCCGGCGACGACGCCGTGGCCGCAGGAGACTGCGTGGAGGGGTACGAGTTCCGGACGCCGGGATGGAAGGTCGTGCGCTCGGTGTTCGCGGGGACGTTCACCGGCCGCGGGGAGGTCGGTCCGTTCGACGCGCCGGGCGCCTGCTACGAGTGCGACGGCGACCTGGAGGCGCGGTACGCGAACGAACTCCTCACCATCGCCTGTACGGACTGTGGGCGCACGCCGGTGAACTACTCGTTCCCGCCGGGCGGGCTCGCCGACCGCACCCCCGATGAGTTCCTCGACGCGTTCCACCACCACGTCCGTCACCACTACTGTCTCGCGGCCGACGGCGTCTGCCCGGAGTGCATGGGCCGGATGGAGACTGAGCTGGTCGACGACATCGCCGTCCCCGGCCAGGAGGTCGCGGTGCGCCACACCTGCGGCCGCTGTGACAACCGCCTCACCTCGGCGGTCGGGGTGAACCTCCTCGACACCGCGCCCGTGCTCACGTTCTTCTCCGACCGCGGCGTCGACCTCACCACCGAGCCGTTCTGGACGCACCCGTGGACCGTCAGCGACGTGCACACGACCCTCGTCAGCGAGGAGCCGCTGCGCGTCCGCCTCGACCTGCCGTGCGAGGGCGACACGATCCGCGTCACCGTCGACGAGACGCTGGAGGTGCTCGCGACCGAGGTGGAGACGGAAACGGAAACCGAAACGACCGCGGTCGACGCCGCCGCCGAGGACTAGCCGAGCGTCGGCCGACCGCGGCGGGGGCGACTCGGCCGACGACTCAGCGCCCGTCGTACACCACGTGGCCGTCGACGGCCGTCAGCGCCGCCTCGATCTCGTCGATCCGGTCGGACTGTTCCCACGGCGAGTCGTCGAGCAGGACGACGTCCGCGCGCTTGCCCGATTCCAGCGTCCCGAGTCGGTCCTCGTCGAATCCGGCATAGGCCGCGCCGCCGGTGTACGCCCGCAGCGCCTCGGTGACGCCGAGCGACTGGCCCTCGCTGGGGGCGTTGACAGCGTAGTGGACGCCGAGGAGGGGGTCCAGCGGCATGCAGTCGCTGCCGAACGCCAGCGGCGCGCCGGCGTCGAGGTAGGCCGGCAGGCGGTTCGCGTCGGTGCGCCGGTCGCCGAGGCGGTCGTCGTAGAGGCCGCCCTCGAAGCCCCACTTGTGGAAGTTGGGCTGCATCGACGCGACGACGCCCAGGTCGGCCATCCGCTCGATCGCCTCGTCGCTCGCGAGTTCCGAGTGCTCGATTCGGTGGCGGGAGTCGCCCGGGTCGTCGGTGTTCTCGTAGGCGTCGAGCACCGCGTCGACGGCTGCGTCGCCGATAGCGTGCAGCGTCACCTGGAAGTCGTGGTCGTCGGCGCGGGCGACGAGGTCGCGGATCCCGTCGGGGTCGCGCACCCACGTCCCCGTCTCGTCGGGATCGTCGGCGTACGGTTCGTGGAGCTTCGCGGTCCGACCGCCGAACGTGCCGTCGGTGTAGGACTTCACGGCGCCCGTCCGCACCATGTCGCTGCCGTGGTTCGTGCGGAGGCCGCCGTCGATCAGCGAGTCGAGGTGGTCGGCCCAGTAGTTGATCCGAACCCGGAGGGTGAGCTCGTCCGCGAGGTCCAGATCGCGGTACACCTCCGGCGCCTTCGACTGCCGGACCATGTCGTGAACCATCGTGACGCCGCGCTCGTTGGCGGTCGACTGGACGGCCCGAATCAGCTCCTCGGCCTCCTCTGCGTCGGGTTCGATCGCCTCGTAGACGGGGTCGACGGCCTCCTCGACGATCACGCCGGTCGGGTCGCCGCCCTCGGTTCGCACGTCGCCGTCGGGCATCCGCTCTCGGAGCCGGTCGAACACCGGGTCGTTGACGCTCGCGACGTGCATGTCCTCGCGGACGGCGACGACGGGCACGATCTCGGACACCGCGTGAAGGTCCTCGCGCGTGAGCGGCCGCGACTCGTCCCACGTCGACTCGTCGTAGCCGAACCCGAGCACCCACTCGCCGGCGTCTGTGTCGACCTCGGCGGCGCGCTCGCGGAGCGACTCGACGGCCTCGTCGGGGGAGTCGGCCGCCGAGAGGTCGGCGTGGACGAGCGTCCGTCCGGCGTTGAGGAGGTGGGTGTGCGCGTCGATCAGCCCCGGGATCGCGACGCGGCCCTCTGCGTCGATGGTCTCGGTGTCGGCGCCGGCGAGGAACTCCACGTCGTAGGCGGCGCCGAGGCGGACGACGCGGCCGTCGCGGACGGCGAACGCCTCGTGCGTCTCGTCGGGCTCGGCGAGCGTGTGTACCTCGGCGTTCGTGACGACGAGGTCTGCGGGTTCGGTCATTGTGCTGGGTTGTGGTCGGCGGGGTGGTAACGGTTCGGGAACGATCAGGCTTCGTTCTGGCTGGTGGATCTCCGGATGCGACCGCGAACACGGCGAACACGACGACCGCGAAAGCCCCCGGTTCGCTCGTGGCCTACGCCTCGCTGCGCTCCTCGGCCTTCGACCTGCGGTGCTTGCGTCGTCTCGGCTCACGAGCGAACCGGCCCCTTTCAGTCCCGCCCGCCGCGACCGCACCGCACCTCGTCCTCCCCAGCCGATTCGCTCCCTCGCTCCGCTCGGTCGCTCATCCCTCGCGCGCGTCCGGCCGGCACGGAGGCCGGCCGGCGCGCGCCGTTCACGAGACGTGGCGCGTCTCGTGAGCTCACGAGAGCTGTGCTCTCGTGAACGACCGCAGTTCGTGCACACCAAACAGATGACTTCGACGCTCGGCCCGTCCGAGCAGAGGGTGGGAATGAAAGGGGCCGCGGGGGCTTTCGGGAGCTGCGACCCCGCGATGGCGGAACCGGTCGTCGCGGTCACTCCGAAACGATCACCATCGGACTCCGATCGCCAGAATCGACACGACTTAGCGACACCCCCGACCACACCGATCCATGACCGACACCGACGCCGAGGAACTCGCCGGGCGCGTTCTCGACGGCGATCTCCGCCTGTACGAGCTAGAGGAACACGCCGACGCCGACACCGCCGCGGCGGCGCGACGGCTGCTCGTCGAGGACCACTCCGGCGCCGATCTCTCCGTCAGCGGCGACTACGGCTTCCCCGCCGAGGCCGCCGACGCGAACATCGAGAACATGCTCGGGGCGGTCCAGATCCCCCTGGGCGTCGTCGGCCCCGTCGCGATCGACGGCGGCGTCATCTCCGGCGAACACTACCTCCCGATGGCGACGACCGAGGGCGCGCTGCTCGCGTCGGTGAACCGCGGCTGTGCCGCGCTGAACACCGCCGGCGGCGCAGGCGCGCGCGTCCTCAAGAACCGGATGACACGCGCGCCCGCCTTCCGCGTCGCCGACGTGGCCGAGGCCGAGGCCCTCTCCTCGTGGGTGCGCGACAACACCGAGGCGCTGCGGGAGGCCGCCGAGTCGACGACGAGCCACGGCGAGTTGAAGGAGGCGACGCCGTACGTCGTCGGTAACACCGTCTTCGTCCGGTTCGCGTACGACACGAAGGACGCGATGGGGATGAACATGGCGACCATCGCGACCGAGGAGGCCTGCGACGTGATCGAGGCGGAGACGAGCGCCTCGCTCGTGGCGCTGTCGGGCAACCTCTGCACCGACAAGAAGCCCGCCGCGATCAACGCCGTCGAGGGCCGCGGGCGCACCGTCGCCGCCGACGTGACGATCCCCCGCGAGACCGTCCGGGAGACGCTGAAGACGACCCCCGAAGCCGTCGCCGAGGTGAACACCCGCAAGAACCTCGTCGGCTCCGCGAAGGCGGGCAGCCTCGGCTTCAACGCCCACGTCGCCAACTCGGTGGCGGCGATGTTCCTCGCGACCGGACAGGACGCCGCGCAGGTCGTCGAGGGCGCGAACGCCATCACGACCGCCGAGGTCGACGGGGACGGCGATCTATACGTCAGCGTCACCATCGCGTCGCTGGAGGTCGGAACGGTCGGCGGCGGCACCAAGCTTCCCACGCAGTCGGAGGCGCTGGAGGTGCTCGGCATCCGCGGCGGGGGCAACCCCGCCGGCAGCAACGCCGACGCGCTCGCGGAGGCTGTCGCCGTCGCGGCGCTGGCGGGCGAACTCTCGCTGCTGTCGGCGCTCGCCTCGCGCAACCTCTCGTCGGCGCACGCGAGCCTCGGTCGGTAGGCGCAACGGCGGCGAGAACCCGATATCCCGGGGCCGTCGCTACGGCTCGTCCAAGTACGTGGGGTCGCTACCGCTCGTCGAGGTGGGTCGCGACCGCCCGGATCGCCCACACCGTCCGCCGCCGGACGTGCAGCGGGTCGCCCCACAGATGCGCCGCCATCGGCGTCTGGACCGCGGCCGCGGCGATCAGGAACCCGCCGACTGCGGGGTGGACGTACACCCACGCCGCGATCCCGGTCGTCACCTCCCACACGAGCAGCGCGTACGCCGCCGCGCCGTGCATCGTCAGGAACACGCCCAGCAGCGAGACGAACGTCGCGAGGAACAGGAGGCCGGCGTATGGGGGTGCGTCGGCCGCCGTGGCGCCGGACTGGAGCGGCCAGGCGAGCGTGGCGTGGAACGTCTCCGCCGCCGCGACCGCGGTCGCGACGCCGGCGAGCGCCTCCCCCGCGGTGATCGACATGCTCGGACTGGTCCGCAATCCGGTATAAACGCTCCGTCGCGGTTACAGGAGTCGATACTCGCCGCCCGACTCGGTCGCCTCGCCGCGGCGCGCGAGCCGGTCGAGGATGTCGCGGGCGGCCTCGGCGGGGACCCCGTGGTCGGTCGCGTACGCGACGACGGCCTCCTCGGTCGCGTTGCCCTCGCGGATAGCATCTCGGACGATCTCGTCGCGCGAGCGCGACCCGCCGGCGTCGTCGCTGCCGGCGGCCGCGACCTCGTCGGCGTCGAGCCCCGAGGCCTCGAGGTACTCGCGGTCGTCGACGGCGCCCTCGAACCCCTCCAGTTCGCGTTCCAGCTCGGCGACCGATCCGGCGCGCTCGAACGCCCCCGACTGCCCGCGCTTGTCGGCGAGCAGCTTCGCCCGCGCCTGCGCCGCGGCTGCCCGGTCCTCGGACTCGTAGAAGCGTTTGAGCCGGTCTGTCGGGTGTCGCGTGTCACAGCGCGGGCACGTCGCCGATTCTTGAGCGTCCGGGTCCGAGACGAGCCAGTAGGTGCCACAGGAGCGACAGCCGACGACCGCGTACATACCGATGGGTTGCCCGTCATCGGAATTGAACCTTGTCACCGTCGGCGGGGCGGTCGCGCCCCCACGGCGGCGGAACTAAGAGGTGCGCCGTCGCCGACCACTGTATGGATCACGTACCCCACGACCCGAGCGGCGACACGGAGGCGGTCGACGGCGTCCACCTCGCGCAGCTCGCGACGGGCGAGAACATGAGCGTCCAGCACTTCTCGATCGAGCCGGGCGCCGAAGTGCCGTCGCACAGCCACCACCACGAGCAGGCGGGATACATCACCGCAGGTGCTCTGACGTTCGTTCTCGCCGACGGCGAGGAGGTCGTCTGCGAGGCGGGCGACTCGTACGTCCTCGCGGGCGAGGAGGTTCACGGCGCCGAGAACAGGGGGGACGAGCGCGTGGAGGGGATCGACGTGTTCAGCCCGCCGCGGCCGAACCCCGACTGGCAGGAGTAGGTCGTCGCTCAGTCCGCCTTCGCCTGGGCGTCGTCGTCGACCTCGTCGCCGTCGAGGTCGGACTCGTCGAGGTCGCTCCCGTCGACGCCCGGGGCGGCGCTCACGTCGACGTCCTCGGGCTCGTCGGTGCCGCCGACGTGGAGTTCGCCGTCGGCGTCCTCGACGTACGCGTCGTCGGCGAAGCCGGCGACGGCGTTCTCGAACTCCCCCTCGGCCATGCGCTCGGGGGTGCCCGACGCGTCGGCGACGCCGTCGGCGGGGCGGAACTCGCCCAGCGGGTCGTCGATGGTGATGTCGTAGCGCTCGAAGAACTTCTCGTAGCGGCGGTAGTGCTCCTCCAGTTCGCCGCTGGGGATCTCCATCATCTCCGCCCAGCCGTGGTTGAAGAAGTCGAAATTGGCCTGCACGTGGGTGATCTCGCGGGCCTCCGCCTCGGGATAGCCGGCGTCCAATGCCGCGACGTAGGTGTCCATCGTCGCGTCGAAGAAGTCGTCGAGGTGGTCGCGACGCTCCTCGCGACGGTCCTCGTCGGCCTTGTTCAGGAAGATGTCCGTGTGCATGCCGACGAGCTTGTCGTTGACGTAGCCGCCGACGACCGGCGTGGTGAGCGCGCGTTTCGCGGCCCAGTGGCGGATATTCTGCCGGAGCTTCATGCTCCATCGTTGGGATCGAGTACTCTTGAATGTGCGGCGAACCGGCATCGCGGGTCACCAGCCCCGTCGGCCGGGAAGTCCCTTCTACTCCTAGAGGGTCTGGTGAACCCCCCTAGAGGATCGGGTGAATTCCCCTGGTACGTATCCTCGTGAATCCTCACGTCGATAGCAACCCACATTAACCCCGAATCCGAATCGCCGGTATGAGCGAGTCGTTCGTCATCATCGGTGACGGGATCGCCGGCAGTTCCGCCGCCGAGACCCTCCGGGAGGAGGCACCCGACGCCGACATTACCGTGATCACAGACGAGGGGGAGGCCCTCTACAATCGTATCCTCATCAAGGAGTTCGCTAAGGGGAAGCTTCCCGAGGCGCCCATCTCCATCCACGAGGAGGGGTGGTACGAGGAGCGCGACATCGAGCTCGAACTCAACACGCTCGTCACCGACATCCGCACCGACGAGCACGGGGTCGAGACCCACGAGGGCGACGTGTTGGAGTACGACAAACTGCTCCTGGCGGTCGGCGGTACGCCCCAACAGCTCCCCGTCGAGGGGAGCGACGCCGACGGCGTCCACCACTTCTGGACGTTCCAGGACGCCCGTCGGATCCGCGAGTCCGCCGAGGACGCCGAGGACGCCGTCATCGTCGGCGCGGGCCTGCTCGGCATCGACCTGGCCGCCATCTGCGGCGCCCAGGGCGTCGAGGGCAAGTACCTCATGCGCGGGGACTCCTGGTGGCGCTACGCGCTCAACGAGGAGGGCGCCGAGATCATGCACGAGGCGATGCGCGAGCGCGGCGTCGAGCCCGTCTTCCAGTCCGGCGTCGATCACTTCGAGACGGACGACGACGGCCACGTGACTGCCGCGGTCGACCCCAACGGCGAGCGCTTCGACGCCGACTTCGCGGGCGTCGCCATCGGGCTGAACCTCAACACCGAACTCGTCGAGGACACGCCCATCGAGACGGACGACGGCATCGTCGTCGACCAGTACATGCAGACGAACGACGAGGACGTGTTCGCGGCGGGCGACATCACCCGCTTCCACGACGTGATCCTCGGCGAACGGGCGCAAAACGGCGCGTGGGGCAGCGCGAAGGAACAGGGCACCATCGCCGCGAAGAACATGCTCGAGTACGAGTCCGCGGAGTTCCGCTGGGTCTCCTCGTACTCCATCACGCACTTCGACTTCCCGTTCCTCTCGTTCGGTCACCCGACGCTCGGCGACGACGAGGTCATGCGCTCGTTCGGCGACGACGAGTGGCGCCGCCTCGCGCTGAAGGACGGCAAGATCGTCGGCGGGGTCCTCATCGGCAACCTCGCGCCCCAGTCGGCGTACAAGCAGCTCATGCGCGAGCAGGTCGACGTGAGCGGCCAGACGGACCTCCTCATGACCGAAGGCTTCTCCGTCGACGATCTCGAGACCGAGGGCGCGACCGCCGAGTAACCCACCGGTCCGGCGACCGTCGCGTTCGCGTTCGTTTCTCGTTCCGTTTCTCCTTCGGTTTCTCGTTCTTCCGGACCCACCGTCGATACCCCGACCGCCGCCGGTTCGTTCGCACCCACAACGTTAAGTAATAATCATGTGTATTGGTACCACGTGTCACGAAACGGCCCGAAACTGACGGTGCGTCACGCCGAGTCCGTCGCCGAGGAGGCGACGGTCCGGCACGTCGATCAGTTGAGCGAGCGCGCGTTAGCCGACTTCCTCGCGCTGATCGCCGGCGAACGGCGGTCCGTCCCCGATCTCGACGCCGGGGAGGTCGTGGTGCACACGTCGTACTACCGGGTCGTCGGAGCGGGACGGACGAGGTGGACCGCCGACGCCGCGGCGTCGGACGACGGGGTGACGGTCGCGTCGGACGGCGGGGAGCGGGCGACCGACACGCGCTGATCGGTCGGTAGACGCGGAGCGGGCGACCGACAGCGGGGATGTGTGACTGCCGAATAGCGGAAGCCCCGGACCGACACCGTTTTCGGCGCCACCCCCGGAGTACGTCCATGGATGGCGGCGGTTCGAGCGACATGACGCTCGCCTTCGAGTTGGACGCGCTGAAGTCGTTGGCCGACCCGAACACGGTGTTCAACGACGCGCGCGGGTGGACCGAGTACGTCGGCGTGGTCTCCGAGAAGCCCACGTACGTGGTCACCAACTTCACCCGAAAGCACCGCGTCCGCCAGGACTTCTTCTCGGGGCCGCGGGGCGTGACGGAGTCGCTGGAGAACGTGAAACGCCAGTTCGACACGGACCGACACGTGTTCGTCGGGACGACCGACGAGGACCGCGCGGTCGCCGAGGAGACCGGCTGGGAGTTCCTCCCGCTTGCGCAGGCGGCCGAGGCGGCCGGCTGGACGCTGACCGACCCCGAGGAGGAGTCGGAGCACTTCGACGAGGACACGCGCGACGACTGGCCCTGAGCGCGCGAGGACCCACACGAACTCGACCGGCGGAGCGCGCGCTCTGCGCGTCCGACGGCGACCTTCAGCTTTCGAAACCACTAATCAGCGCCGACCCTTGGGAGTATCCACTCAATGAGTCACCAGTTGCCGGACGTGCAGGCCAGTCGGCCTGACGTCTCCGTCGGACTGAGTCAGGTCGGGGTGACCGGCGTCGACAAGCTCGTGAAGATCGATCGCGGCGACCAGCGACCGTGGGTGTTCATGGCCGAGTTCTCGGTGTTCGTCGACCTCCCGAGCGAGCGCAAGGGGATCGACATGAGCCGGAACATGGAGGTCATCGACGAGGTGCTGGAGGCGGCGACGCGCCACGAGGCGTACCGCATCGAGGACGTCTGCGGCGACGCCGCCGAGCGACTGCTCGCGAAACACGACTACACCACGACCGCGGAGATCGAGATGACCGCGGAGCTGGCTGCCCGCGAGGACACCCCCGCCTCCGGCCGCGAGACGCAGTCGACGTTCTCCGTCATCGCCAGCGCGGTCGCCGACGAGGACGGCACCCGCGAGGAGATCGGCGCCGAGGTGACCGGCATGACCGTCTGTCCGTGCTCGCAGGGCATGTCCGAGTCGCGCGCCCGCGAGAAGCTCGACGACCTGGGCGTCGACGACGAGGTCGCCGAGGAGTTCCTCGACGAGGTCCCCCAGCCGGGCCACTCCCAGCGCGGGCACGCCACGCTCACGTTCACCGCCGAGGGGTCGCCCGACGTCGATCTGCTCGACGTGATCGACACCGCCCGCGACGCGATGAGCGCGCGGATCTACAACTACGCCAAGCGTCCCGACGAGGACCACATGACGTACCAAGCCCACATGGACGCCAAGTTCGTCGAGGACTGCGTCCGGACGATGGCCGAGGACGTGGTCGAGCGCTACGACAACCTCGACGACGACGTGGTCGTCCACATGAAGCAGTCGAACGACGAGTCCATCCACCAGCACAACGCCCACGCCGAGCGCGAGATCACCATGGGCACGTTGCGCGAGGAACTCCGGACGTAACCGTCGCTGGCGGCCTCGGATCTCTTCTCCCCGGTATTCTGCAAAAGCGGTCGCACAACCGCCGACACGACACCGCCGACGGCGACGCTACAGCCCCAGCGGCGACGCCTCCGCCCACCGCTCGCGGAACGCCCGCCGGACGTCGCCCGCGAACTCGGGGTCCTTCAGGTCGATCATCGCGAACGACTCGTCGGGGTCGACCGGGCTCGGTACCTCCATGCACACCTCTGCGTCGTCGACCAGCGTGAACGTCCCGCGCAGCCCCGGCGCCGTCCGCACCGTGAAGTTCGGGTGATCCGCCATCCGGTCGAAGTAGCGATCGCCGACGCTCTCGGGTAGCTGCGCCGGAAGTTCCTCCGACAGCAGCAGCGATACGTCGACGCCGCGTTCGAGCGCCGCCTCCAGCTCCTCGGCGATCGCCTCGCCGACTGCGCCGATGTCAAGCCCGGACGCCGGCGCGGCGGCGATCATCACGACGCGGTCGTCGGCCGCCGACAGCCGTTCGAGCAGCAGGTCCGCGGTGTCCTCCGGGCCGAGCGCGGCCGTCCAGAACTGTTCGTCGGGCGGGTCACCCGCCTCCAATTCCGTCGAGAGCTCGTCGACGACGGCCTCGTACTGCTCGGCCTGCTCGTCGAGTTCGCGCTTCTTTTCCTCCAGCAGTCGGTCGAGGGCCGCGTCCGGCTCGACCGCGAGGTACTTCTTCGGTCGGCTCGCGGCCTGACTCCGGGCGAGCCGATGTCGTTCGAGGCTGTTGAGCACGTCGTACACCCGGCCCATCGGCACGCCGCTGGCATCGGACAACTCCTTTGCGGTTGCCGGCCCGGCGTCGAGGAGGGCGCGGTACGCGCGAGATTCGTACTCCGAGAGCCCCAGGTCGCGAAGGTCAGCCATATCCCCTCCACGGGATGGGGGATGAAAAAACACACTCCGGGTTTACCCGCCCGGGCGATCGCCCGGCCCGTCGGTCACTCGGCGGCGTCGGCGACCAGCCGCATCAACGCGTCGGGCGACTCGGCGGGCGCGGCGTCGCGGCCGCGGAGGGCGGCCGTTCCCTCGGGGGTGCGGTCGCTGTCGGGGACGACGACCGCCTCGTGATCCGCGATCCGCAACGCGGCGCGGTGGAGGTCGGCCCCGACGGGCGCGCCCACGTCGACGACGAGCGGGTCGCGCGTGAGGCGACCGGCGACGGAGCCGTAGCCGGCCACCTGCGCGCCCATCCGTTCGGCCGCGCCGGCGAAGGCGCCGACGGCGACCTCGGCGCGCTCGCGGTAGGCGTCCTCGCCTGTGAGCGCCGCGAGATCGATCAGCGCGTCGGCGAACTCGACGACGCCGTCGATGGGGCGCAGCGGCCGATCGAGCATCCCCGGCCCCGAGGCGGGGCCGTCGCGGAAGGCGTCGGCGTCGCCGAGGACCTCCAGCCCCCGGTCGGCGACCACGCGGGCGACGCCGACTCCGTCGCCGAGGACCGACTCGGCGGTGCAGAACGCGGCCGCCACGCGAGCCACGTCCTCGAGGAGGTCGGTCTCTGCGTCGTCGGCGTCGAGGTGGCGGACGGCTCCGTCGGCGTCGACGAGCGTCTCCCGGAGGTAGGCGAGCGCCTTCTCGGCGGACTCCCGGGCGCGCTCGTTGTCGGTGTACGCCGCGAGGGTGAGCATGGCGTCCGCGGCGAGTGCGTTGCCGCCGGCGTACGCGGTGAGGTCGGTCCGTTCGCCGTCGGGGCCGACGCTGGCACCGTAGGCGAACCCCGACCAGAGGTCGGCGTCGAGGAACGCGCGGACCGACTCGGCCGTCTCGCGATACGACTCGTCGCCGGTGTAGAGGTAGCCGTTTGCGAACGCGCGCAGGACGCCGGCGTCGTCGGCGAGCAACTTCTCGCGGGCGGGGTCCGACCAGTCGCGCGCGCCGGCGTAGCGGAAGACGCCGCCGTCGTCGTCGAGGAGGTTGCGCTCGATCGCATCGAGCGTCTGGGTCGCCTTGTACCGGTCGCGCTTGAGCGCGAACTCGACCGTCCGTGGCATCGGGAACTTCGCGTCGTCGCCCCAGCCGGCGAACTCGGGGTCCCACTGCGAGTCGAGTTGCCCCGCGAGGTGCTCCTCGATGGCGGTCGTGACGGACCCTCCCGGCGTCTCGTTGCCGGCGAGCGCGCGTGGCACGCGCCCGGCCTCCTCGCCGCGTTCGTCCCACGTCTCGCGGACGCGATCGAGCACCGAGCGGAAGCCGTCGGGGCCGAGGTACGTCGCGCCCGTGAGCAGTTCCCCGCTCGGCGTCGTGAACACCGTCGAGGGGAACCCGCCCATGTTGTACCGCTCCCGGACGCGCGGCTCGCGGTCGACGTCCACCTTCACCGGGACGAAGCCGTCGTTGACGTTGGCCGCGATGCGCGGCTCGCCGAACGTCTCGACGAGCATCCGGTGGCAGTCATCACACCACGTAGCCGTCAGAAACAGCAGCACGGGTCGCCCCGTTCGTTCGGCCTCCGCGAACGCATCGGCGCCCCACTCGCGCCACTCGACGCGCGTGTCGTCGGTCATACTCGCGTTCGGAGGCGCCCGAGGGTAAAGTCGGCGTTCGCGGTCGTCGGCCGGGACGCGGAGGGAGCGCGAGCCGCGACCGGAGACCCTCCAAAAGGGCTATACACCGCGATCGGATAGCCCGAGTATGCGCATTCGGGTTCGCTACCTGCTCGTGGCCCTGCTCGCGATCCCGCTGGCGGACGCGGCGTTCCTGCTGTGGGTGGCGACGAACCTCCTGACGCCGGTGCAGACGGTCGCGCTGGTCGTACTCACGGGCCTGCTCGGGATGCTGCTCGTGCGCGCCGAGGGGCGCCACACGCTTCGCGCCGTCCAGCGAAAGCTCGCCGCGGGGGAAGTGCCGACCGGCGAGGTGCTCGACGGCGGGCTGTTGATCGCCGCGGGCGCGTTCCTGCTCACGCCGGGGCTGGTGACCGACGTGATCGGGTTCCTGCTCGCGCTCCCGCCGACGCGGTACCCGATCCGCGAGCTGCTGCGCCGCTACGTCGTCGTGCCGTACGTCGACGCGCGGATGGACGGCTTCGCGACGGGCGCGGTCTGGACGGGCGGGTTCCCGAACCCGGACGGTGCGGTCGGCGGCGACGCGACCGGCGGGACCGGACCGACCGGAACCGCGGGCTTCGGCGGCGGGGCGACCGCGGACGACCCCGACGCGACCGACGCCGCGGACGACGACGTCGTCGACGTCGACTTCGAGGAGGTCGACGACGAGGACGAACGCGAGGACCGCCCGCGGTAGGCCCGTCGCCCCGGGCCGTGCAACCGCATGACGTGACGCCGGTGCCGAACGGAAACGCTTAACCAATCCCTTCCACTACTCGAAGATGCGCTCGCCTGGGCCAATAGCTCAGTCAGGTTGAGCGCTCGGCTGATAACCGGGAGGTCCACGGTTCAAATCCGTGTTGGCCCATCCAAGGTATCACCGGCCCTTGGCCGGTGAGAATTGGGCCACTGGCTCCCCAGCCACCCAATTTCGACGTTCTAACGAAACTGAGACGGTAGTCCATCGTCTTGTCTCGGCAAGGTAGCACCCGCACCCCGACGCCGTCCAGCGGTGACGATAGCCGAAGGGATCGAACGTCCCCTGTCGCGACTCAGAACCCCTCCCGAAGGAACGGATCCGTCTCGGGGAAGAGCGTCGCCAGCATCTCGCGATCAGACTCGGCGGCGACCTCGACGGCACCGAGTTCGACCAGCCCGTCCACTCCGTGTGAGCCGACGACCAGTCGCGAGAGCGCGCCGATATCGAGCGACACGTCGACCTCGTCGGCGGCGGCGACGCGTTCGACGGCGCCACGGCCGTCGGCGACGCGGAGGTGGAAGACATCGTCGTTCCACTCGCAGTCGTCGTCACGGACGTCGAGCACGAGCGTCGCGTCGCTGTCCTCCTGATACGCGATCGCCTCCAACGCCCGCTCCACGTCGACGATACGGACCATCGGTCCCGGTCGGATCTCCGTCTCGGCTGCTCGCGGGTCGTCGAGGCCGTCGAACAGCCGGGTGTCCGCCGGCCCGGTGAACCGGACGCGCTCGACCTGCGAGTCGTGGTTGCGACAGAAGCGCAGGAGGTGCCCGCGAGCCTCGCGATCGACATGGGCGAACTCGCTCACGGCCATCGTCTTCCCCTCGGCATCGTCGTCGTCCGTGATCGTGTAGACCACGTAGCCACGGAGCTCGTCGCCCCGATCGCCGTCGGTCCACCCGTACACGTACGGGTCGGTTCCCCACGACTCGAAGACCCGATCGCGCCACCAGTCCTCGCTGCGGTTCAGCCGGAACTCGGCGGTCGCCCACTCGTCGTACACCGCGTCCAGCCGGGGCCAGTCGTCGGCGTCGAGGCGTTCGTACGATCCCGTCGGATCCGGGCACGCGCTCGCCAGCGGGCCTGGGGCGACCTCGATCCGCGCGTAGTCGCAGATCCGCTCGTACCCGAGGCGACGGTAGAACGGGTACTCGAAGGGCCACAGCGCCGCGAAGGCGACCCCGTCCTCGCGAAGTTCGCGGTGGACGTTAGTCAGGAGTTCCCGAACGAATCCGCGTCGGCGCGCCTCCGGCGGCGACGCGACCGCCGAGATCCCGGCCACGTCGCGGACGCCGCCGCGGATGCGGGCGGCGAAGTCGTAGTAGCCACACACGACCGCGAGGTCGGCGGCGTCGAGATCCTCCGGGTCCTCCGGGTTCTTCGGGTCCTCCGGGTCCTCCGGGTCCGCCGCGTTCTCGATCTCCTCGGTGTCGTAGAGACCTCTGGCGTGAAACGACGCCGGCCGGTCGGGTCCCTCCGGCTCGTGATCCGGCCCGCGTTCCGGCGAGAAGGCGTACACGAGGTAGCCGTCGAAGGTGTCCTCGTGTGCGTCGGGGACCGCGCTGTAGTGCATGTGACGAGGGGTTCGCCGTCGGGGAAAGCGTTTGTGACGCCGTGGGACCGACACTCACGCCGGATCGCGGGGTTCTCGGTGCTGGAACACCCAGCGTGAGTATGGGCGACGACACGCGGTTTCGCGACCGGATCACCCGCGACCGACTCCTGCTCGCGGCGGTGTTGGTCGTCGGCATCGCCGGGACGGGGATCGTCCGGCGTCAGCTGGGCCTGCTCGGGTTCAACGACCTCGGCCGGTTGGTGTTCATCTTCGGCTACGGGCTCACCGTGTTCGCCGTCTGGTACGGCTGGATCCGGCCCCTCGACATCACCGGACCGGGGACCGAGCGCGAGGTTCCGCCATCGGGCTCGTCGATCGAGGGATCCGACAGGAACGGGTCCGATGACGCGACGGACGGATCACGGGGCGACCCGACGACGCAGGCGAACGATCGGCCGAACTGACCGGATCGTCGACCCCCGAGGAGGAACCCTCGCGATCGCGACCCGTCGCCGCATCGGCCGAAGGTAAACGAGCGAGAACGGAACGTTAATGCGGCGCCCCGGGCGAACTGGAGACAAGAGATGATCCCGCTCCAGATCGTCGACAGCTTCCTGCTCCCGTACAACGTCGGACAGGCGCTGCTGCTCGGGTTCGTGCTGACGACGCTCGCCACGCTGCCGGTCTCGCGGAAGGCGATGGCGCTCAACACGATGCTGTTCGGAATCATATTCCTGCTCACGCCGCAGTCGCTCGTTCCGGTCCACTACCTCTTCCTCGGCATCGTGCTGGTCGTCGTCGGACCGCTCGTGTTCGTCACCGCGCGTCGGTAACCCCGCGCCTGCGGCCGGCTCTCGCGTCACGTCTCGTTCGCGACCGAAACGGAGCGGCAGTCGCTCGCCCCGAACGTCATCCTTTTGCCCGCCGCGCCGGACCGACGCGGCATGGTAACCGCGCGCGCGCCGGCGACCAGCGCGAACCTCGGGAGCGGCTTCGACACCTTCGGCGTCGCGCTCTCTCACCCCGCAGACACCGTCTCGGTCGAACGCGCCGCCGAGACGACCATCGAGGTGACCGGCGCGGGCGCGGAGTTCATTCCGACCGACCCGGAGAAGAACGTCGTCGGCGCCGTCGCCGACGCGCTCGAGGCCCCCGCACACATCCACATCGACAAGGGAGTTCGGCCCTCCTCGGGGCTGGGATCCTCGGCCGCGTCGGCCGCTGCCGCCGCGGTCGCGCTCAACGAACAGTACGACCGGGGATACAGCCGACACGACCTGGTTTCCGTCGCCGCCGAGGGCGAGGCGGTCGTCTCCGGGGAGGCCCACGCCGACAACGTCGCCCCGGCGCTGCTCGGGGGGTTCACGATCGTCCGCAGCGACGACGGCGCGACGAGCGTCGACGCGGACCTGTCGCTGGTCGCGTGTCTCCCGGAGGTGGTGGTCTCCACGCGCGACGCCCGCGAGGTCGTCCCCGACTCCGTGTCGATGGCCGATCACGTCGAGACGGTCGGCAACGCCGCGACGCTCACGGCCGGGATGTGCCGGTCTGACCCCGAGTTGGTCGGCCGCGGCCTCGACGACCCTGTGGTGACCCCGGCGCGGGCGAAGCTGATCACCGGCTACGCGGACGTCCGCGAGGCGGCACTGTCGGCCGGCGCGACGGGCGTCACCGTCAGCGGCGCCGGCCCGAGCGTGCTCGCGGTGTGTGCGTCCGGTCGACGGCGCGGCGTCGCCTCGGCGATGGTCGAGGGCTTCGCCGACGCCGGCGTCGGCGCGCGGGCCTACCAGACCGCCGTCGGCGACGGCGCGACGGTCCTGTAGCTCTCACGGGCATCCGCGGCGCTCGGGGTCACTCGTTGGCCCCGCGGTATCACTCGTTGGCCCCACGGTATCACTCGTTGCCCCCGCGGTACTCGCCGCCCCGGTTGTCACTCCAGCGCGCGTTCCGCGAACCGCTCCCTGATCTCCGGCTCCGGGATCTCACAGGCGTCCTTCCTCCCGAACACGTTGTACCGGTACTCGGCGACCAGATCGTAGGCGGCATCCCGAAGCCGACGCGGTACGACCCGAAGCGCCCACAGCAGGTGCCACGGCGAGTCGAGCCGCCGTGCGATCCGCAGCGCCGCGGCCGATCGCCGGTGCGTACCGTCGGCGTCGACGAGGACGATCGAGTCGTGATCGGTCGTCGGCAGGCCGTGACGCTCCAGGAGCGCCTGCCCGACCGGCGAGTCCAGCGGCGCGAACCGGAAGGTACCGGCGTCGTCGTGGCGCACGAGAAAGCGGATCGCCCCGTGACAGAGGTTGCAGACGCCGTCGAACAGGACCACCGGGTGACGATCGGGGTCCACGTCCGCGAGGGGATTCGCGTCGGCGTCCGTGTCCGCGTCAGCGTCGGCATCGGCGTCCGCGTCTTCGCCGGCGCCCGGACCCGCGTGCGCATCGGACATGGCAGTCGCTACGGTGGCCGCCGGTTTCAACGTCGCGGCGGCGACACGGAAGGTGTGGCTGACAGGCGACACGGCCCGCACGCTCCGCGGGACGGCGTGTCGCGCACCCGCGTGCGCCCCGCGGCCGGCTTCAGGTCACGACGGTCGCGCGGCTCTGGTTCCGGTATCGGATAAAAACGTTCGTTCGAGCGGAGGGACGGACGCGTCGGCCCGGAGTCAGACGCCGCGGCCCTGGAGCTTCTCCTCCTCGGGCATCGTTTCGTTGGCCTGGCCCTTCATGCCGGCGCCGATGCCCTTCGCGATCTCCTTGAGGGTCTCGGGGTCGTCGTAGTTGTTGACCGCCTGGACGATCGCCTCGCCCATCTTGCTCGGGTCCTCCGCGCCGAAGATGCCCGAGCCGACGAAGATGCCGTCACAGCCGTGCTGCATCATGAGCGCGGCGTCGGCGGGCGTCGCGATGCCGCCGGCGGCGAAGTTGACCACGGGGAGCCGGCCCATGTCGGCCGTCTCGTGGACGAGCTCGCGGGGCGCCTCGTTCTCCCGGGCCCACTCGTCGCGCTCCTCGTAGTTCATGCCCGAGAGCTTGCGGATCGAACGCTGGATGGAGCGCTGGTGGGTGACCGCCTGGTTCACGTCGCCGGTGCCGGCCTCACCCTTCGTGCGGATCATCGCCGCGCCCTCGTCGATGCGGCGCAGCGCCTCCCCGAGGTTTCGGGCGCCGCAGACGAACGGCGCGGTGAACTCGCGCTTGTCGATGTGGTAGCGCTCGTCGGCCGTGGTGAGCACCTCCGACTCGTCGAGCATGTCGGCGCCGGCGGCCTCGAGGATCTGCGCCTCGGCGGTGTGTCCGATGCGGCACTTGCCCATCACGGGGATCGACACCTCGTCGATCACCTCCTCCAACTTGCCCGGGTCGGCCATCCGCGCGACGCCGCCGCGCTTGCGGATGTCGGCGGGGACGGATTCGAGGTGCATCACGGCGACCGCGCCGGCGTCCTCGGCGATGCGGGCCTGCTCCCGGCTGACGACGTCCATGATGACGCCGCCCTTCTGCATCCGCGCGAACCCGCGCTTGACCAGATCGGTCCCGCGCTTGAGCTTCTCCAGATCGGTCTCCTCGGTCATGTATCCTCATTCGAGTGTGCGTACGTAACGGTTGTCCTTCCCGGGACGAGGGTGCCCGACGGCCGGGTCAGGCGTCGGCCTGTATCGCCTGTTCGATCCGCCGCTCGACCTGCGGCAGACGCCGCTCGACGAGGGCGGGGAGCCGTCCGGGGAGGCTGTCACGGTTGCGTTCGAGCGCGTCGGTTAGCGCCTCGGTTCGCTGACGCAGTCCGCGCAGGCGGTTGTCCGCGCCGGCGGCGTTTCCGGACTGCGCGGCCTCGTTCGCCCGAACGGCGGCCGTCGTCGTCGCCTCCAGCGCCCGCAGGAGCCCCACGACCCCGGCGCCTCCGCCCGCGCCGCCCCCGCCGCCGGCGCCGTTTCCGGCGTCGTCGTCATCGTCATCGTCATCGTCATCGTCGTCGCCCGCGCTCGCGGCCGCCGCTGCCGCGGCCGCGGCCACCTCGCCGGCGACCTCGGCGGCTCTCCCCGGCTGCTCGGCGGTGCTGTCGGGGACGCCCACGTCGTCGATGCCCTCGGCGTCGCCGTCGGCGAAGACGGTCGCCTGGGCGGTCGTCTCGACGAGCAGCGTGAGCAGGAACGACGTGAGCGACGCCTTCCCGGTCCGCGCCTCGCGGATCGTCGCGGTCGACTGGTCGGCCGTGGGGTTCACCCGAAAGGCGCCGAGGGCGCCGGATTCGTCCTCGATCTCGGCGGTGTAGGCTCCCTCGCGGTGGGCGTACACGGCGACCCCGTCCGCGTCCTCGTCGGCGGGGAGGCCGTCGAACAGGCGGCCCGCGAAGTCGTCCTCGACGGCGACCCGGCCGAACTCCCCCGCGTCGTCGGCGGGCTCGGCGCGCACCTTCACCGCGTCCTCGTTGGGCGTCACCACCACGTCGCCGTCGACGCCGGCGGTCGTGACGGTCGGCGGCGTCTCGGCCGCGTCGCCCCCGTCGGTGTCGTTGTCCGCGTCGCCGTCGGCGGACGCGGTTCCGTCGGTCGTCGCGGACGCGGTGCCGGTCCCCCCGGTCGATGTGGACCCGGGCCCCGTGGTGTCGGGAGTTCCCCCGTCGTCCCCGCCCTCCTCGCCGTGGACGATCCGCTGGCTGAACGGCGCGACCCCCGCGCCGTTGACGGTGAGGCGGTGCTCGCCGGCGGGCACGTCCCGGAGGGCCACGACGCCGTTGAACGTCGGCACCGCCTCCGGATCGGATTCGAGGAGCGCGACCCCCTCGACGGTCGGCTCATCCGTGTCGACGCCGTTGCTTCCCGGCGCGTCCTCGCTGGCGGTCGCCTTCCGCAACAGGCCGACCACGTCGCCCGCGAGGCCAGTCACGTCGATGTCGAACCGCTCCGACAGCGCCGACCGGTGGCGGGGGTCCGTCACGTCGGCGATCGGGTCGGCGAACCGCGGCTGCGCCTGGGGCGTTCCCACGGTCGTGAGGTGGGAGGCGACGGCGTCCTCGGCGAAGGCGGGGACGGAGAACTCGAAGCTCAACTGCGGGCCGTCGTAGCGCTCGATGTCGAGGTCGGCCATCGGTTCGAGCGCGTAGTCGTAGTCCGCCTCCGCGACGCCCTCTGCGTCCTCGAACGCGAACATGAGTCCCATCTCCCGGAGTGGGAGGTCGTCGGGCGGGGTGGGGATCCCCGAGAACGATCCGACGGTCATCCCCTCGGGCACGAGGTGCTCCCGAGTGACGTTCGGCAGCTCGGGGTGCTCGTACACCGGCGCGCCGTCGAGTTCCGGCACCGCGAACGGGAGTCGATATCCCTCCCCGCGGGGCAGGCCGTACGCCGCGGGGATGTCGGAGGGCGCGAGCGGGCCGTTGGAGACGTCCGGGATCTCCGTCGAGGTCGGCAGCCGCTCGAACTCCGCGGGCGTCTCGTTGACCCCCAGCGCGGAGGAGTGGCTCCCCACCTCGGCGATGACGCTCGCGCGCTCGGTTTCGGGATCGAGGAACTCGTTGTTCGGCACCTTGCGGGAGTGCGAGGATGCGACCAACAGCGTCGGGTCGCCGGTGTCGGGGTCGCCAGACCCCTCCCCCACGTCGAGGAACACGTGCAGCACCTCCCAGTCGTGCCAGTGGAAGTTGACCGAGAACTGGTCGAACGCCGAGTAGAACCAGTACTGGACGACGGTCAGGTCGGTGTCGGGGTAGCGAACGGCGTTGTAGAAGGCCGTGCGGTTCGGCGGCTCGCCGCCCGGGTCGTACTCGCCGGCGTAGCCGTCGAACGCCGCGAAGCCGTCCAGCGTGGCGCCGTCGCCCTCGAGGTACTCGCGGGGGTCCGTCGGGAACCACCGCTCGCCGACGCCGAAGTACAGGTCCGGTGCGTGTGCCTCGGCGAGCGCCCGCGCGCGGTCGCCCTCGACGGGTTCGCTCTCGGGGGCGTCGTCGCCGCCGAGAACGCCCGCACAGCCCGCGAGCGTTGCGGCGCCGGCGGTGCCGGCGGCGGCGAGCACGTCCCGTCGAGTGGGATCGATCCCTCCGTGAGCGTTGTCGGCGGGCCCCCGCATCGCGGGTTACTCCCCGCCGTGAGTCACGCCGCGCATCATCGCCCGGACGTCCTCGGCCTGCCCCGACAGCCGGGTCGGGTACGCGCCGACGGTGACGACGAAGTCCTCGCCCGATCGGACGGCCTCCGAGACGTGGAGCCGGATCTCCGTCGTGACCCCCTCCGCGATCGTCGCGTCGGCGGTGAACAGCCCGACGGTCGTGTCGGTTCCGAGCACCGCCACCGTCTCCTCGCCGTCGGACTGGAGGTCGTCGATCCCGTCGTACTGGGTGAGCATCCGCCGGGCGAGCTCGCGCGTGCTCAACTCGGCGATGGGGTTGAGCGTCCGTCCGGCGATGTCCACCGCCGGCGTCGAGAACGCGGTGAACAGCGACGCGCGGATGCGTTCGCCGAGCACCTCGGCGGCCTTGTCGTACTGCGCGACCTGGTTCGTCACGACGACCTCGCGAGTCTGGCCGGCGACGGTGAACTCTCGGGTGAGCTCCATGGGCTCGATCCGATGCTCCTCGAACCCGGTCGACTCCAGCGTCGCGTCCGGGACGGAGGCGACGCTCGCGGAGAACTCGGCCGGCTCGGAGCCGGTGATGACGCCGAGACAGCCGCTGGTCGCGATCGCGGTCCCCGCCGCGAGCGCTCCGCCGGTCGCGCGAAGGAACTCCCGTCTGCGTGCCTCTCGTGACATGCCCGCCACGTGGACGGCGAACGGTATCAGTTTCGTGGTTGGCGCACGGCGGTACCGGCCGGCGAGGACGGCCGCGTCACAGTCCCACACGGACGAACGGCGCGGTATCGCACCGCTTTTGCCGCTCGGGCGAAAAGATGGCCCACTGAATGATCTCGAAGGGCTGTGAACAGTGCGCCAAAGGGGGAAAGATGGTGCTGTTCGTCTACGGCTACTGCGACCAGCGCGACTGTTTCTACTGCCCGCTGGGGGAGAACCGCAAGAACGTCACCGACGTATACGCCAACGAACGCCTCGTCGAGTCCGACGAGGACGTGATCGAGGAGGCCAAGCGGATGTCGGCGCTGGGCACCTCCATCACCGGCGGCGAACCGCAGGAGGCGATGGGGAAGACGACGCGCTATCTCCGTCTGCTCAAGGAGGAGTTCGGCGAGGACCACCACACGCACCTCTACACGGGCATCCCCGGCGGCCGCGAGAACATGCGCCGGCTCTCGGAGGCCGGCCTCGACGAGATCCGCTTTCATCCGCCGGTCCAGCAGTGGGGCGACCTCCACGGCACCGAGTGGGAGGATATCCTCTACGTCGCTTGCGAGGAGGGCCTGACGCCGGCGTTCGAGATCCCCGGCATCCGCGCCGAGGAGGAGTTCCTGGAGTTCCTCGACGAGGGCGCCGCCGACTTCTGCAACGTCAACGAGTTCGAGATGTCCGACGGGAACTACCGTCGGATGCAGGAGCAGGGGTTCGAGCTACAGGAGGGTCACATGTCCGCAGTCGACGGCTCGAAGGAGGAGATCCTCGACGTGATGGGCGACCACGAGAAGGTGTACTTCTGCACGTCCGTGTTCAAAGACGCCGCACAGCACCGCAACCGCCTCAAACGGATGGCGCGCAACCTCCGCCGCCCGTTCGACGAGGTGACCGACGACGGCACGCTCGTGTACGGGAAGACGTATGCCGACCCCGAGCGGTTCGAGTCGCTGGAGGTCCCCGAGGAGTTCTACACCGTCAAAAGCGATCACGTCGAGGTTGCGTGGTGGCTCCTGGAGGAGATGATCGAGGAGGGCGACCTCGACGAGGGCGAGGTCGTCGAGCAGTACCCCACCTACGACGGCACGGTCGTCGAGCGAACGCCGCTGGCGTGACCGCTCCGTCGTCCCGGTGAGCGCGACGAGCCGCAGGTCGACGGGTGGCGGTTGATGCGGCGGGGCGAACCTTCAGGTGGACAACCGTCCCGTAGGGAACGTCCGCCGGTCACTGCCCGTCCGTACGGGTGCAAAAGAGGACCGGGCGGTCCGTTCCGAGGACGACCTCCTGGGAGACGCTCCCGAAGAGCGCCTTCCCGGCCTTCGAGCGCTTGCGTCCGGCGATACTGATCACGTCGACGTCCAGTTCGTCGGCGGCCTCGATGATCGATCTCGAGGGAGTTCCGCTCGTCTCGTGGTACTCGACGGCGATCCCGGCGTCCTCGAGGACCGTAGCCGCGTGTCGGACGGCGCCGATCTGCCCGACCGACGCGCCCTCGACGTTGTCGGTGAAGTCGTGTAACAGGTGTGCGGTCGTGTCCTCGGCGTCGAACAGGTCCCGAACCGTCTCCGCCTGGGCGACCGCGCGGTCGTCGTTCTCGTCGATAGCGAGGAGGACATGGTTCATACGTACCAATTGATAGTGAAAGAACATATGCGTATGGGTGGTTCCGGGGGCAGCACGCGCGCCGTCGCTACCGCTAGTCAGATCCCTACTCCCCGAGCGTTACCGCCTCGTCGGCGCTCCGGCGGAGCGCGTCCGACCGGCCGTAGCTCCCCGGCGCGATCGCGAGCGTTCGCAGGCCGTACTCGTTGGCGACCTCCAGCGCCGGCTTGAAGTCGGTGTCGCGGGAGGCGACCGCGACCGTGGCCGCGCGGCGCTCGGCCGCGAACGACGCCACGTCGACGGCGAGCTTCACGTCCACGTCGCCGCTGGTGGTGACCACCTGGAAGCCGTTCGCCTCCGCGGCCTGGATCAGCCCCGGGGTCGCGTGCTCGTCGAGGTACAGCCGCGCCGTGACGAGGTCGCCGTCGGCCTCCGCGGCCGCGCGCAGGTCCGCCAGATCCACGTCGAACTCCTCGCGGAACACGTTCGGCCCGTCGACGAACAGCGCGACCCCACGGGGTCTCGCGAGCCCCCCGCCGGCGTCGCGCCACGGCCCGTGCGGCCCCGATGTCGCGCCGTCGCGTCCGCCGTCACGGTCGCGTCCGGCGTCGCCGTCCCGCGGGTCGGGGGTCCCGTCCCCCGTTGACGGCCCCCCGCGTCTCCCCAGGAGCCGTTCGATCAGTCCCATGCTCGCGGGTGCGCGTGCCGGCCGATACGCGTTCCGGTTCGTCACCCCCTATTTCAACCTTTTCTTCACACGAGATAGAGGTGATTCTAATCCTGCCGCTGCGTTGCCGGGTTCGGCCGCGAGACGGGCTCTCCTGCCCGCCCCAGACGACCGTGAGAAGCCACTCACGTGTCGTTTATTCGAGTTCAAAATTCTTGATGTGATATATTATATTTGGATAGATTACAGTAGAATTAAGTTGTGGACCTCCCCCTGTGGTGTCGTCGCATGACAGACAACACCGAACGTGTCGACACGATGCGTCGTGGGTTCCTGAAGCTGGCCGGCGCGGCGGCCGGGGCGGCCGCCTTCGGAGGGGTCGCCTCCGCCCGGAAGGGTCGTTCGCCCGGTCCGAAGGAGGACGAGATCCTCGTCGGCGTCTCCGTCACGGCCGACGACATCGAGGGCGAGGTCGCCCAGTACGTGCCCGGCAACGCCGAGGTCGTCCACAGCAACGAGACGCTCAGCTACGTGGCCGTGAAGTTCCCCGAGGAGGCCGCCGACGTGGCCCGGGAGAACTTCATCGAGGCGATCACGAAGAAGGAGCACGTCAAGTACGCCGAGCGAAACGAGACGCTGGAGACGCAGCTGTCGCCGAACGACCCGCAGTTCTCCAGCCAGTACGCGCCCCAGCAGGTGAACTCCGACGACGCGTGGGACACGACGCTCGGCGACTCGTCGGTCACCGTCGCCGTCGTCGACACCGGCGCGCAGTACGACCACCCGGACCTCGCGGGCAACTACGCGTCGGACCCCGGCTACGACTTCGCCGACGGCGACTCGGACCCGGCTCCCGACGCGCCGAGCGACGAGTATCACGGCACGCACGTCTCCGGCTGTGCGGCCGCGGTCGTCGACAACGGCAGCGGCGTCGCCGGGCAGGGGAACTCCACCCTGATCAACGGGCGCTCGCTCGACGAGTCCGGCTCCGGCTCGACCGCCGACATCGCCGACGCGATCCAGTGGGCGGCCGACGAGGGTGCCGACGTGATCAACCTCAGCCTCGGCGGCGGGGGCTACACGGACACGATGAAGAACGCCGTCAGCTACGCCGACGACAACGGCGCGCTCGTGATCGCCGCCGCCGGCAACAGCGGGACGTCGTCGGTGAGCTATCCCGCTGCGTACAGCGAGTGCGTGGCCGTCTCGGCGGTCGACTCGAACGAGAACCTCGCGTCGTTCTCGCAGTACGGCGACAGCGTGGAGCTGTGTGCGCCGGGCGTGAACGTCCTCTCGACGACGACGGAGGCGCGCGGCTCCTACGAGGAGCTGTCGGGCACCTCGATGGCGACGCCCGTCACCTCGGGAGTCGCCGGATTGACGCTCGCGGCGTGGCCGGACCTGACGACCCTCGAACTGCGCGATCACCTGAAGGCGACCGCGGCCGACATCGGGCTCTCCGCGGACGAGCAGGGCAGCGGCCAGGTCGACGCGCTCGCGGCCGTCACGACCGACCCGGCCGATTCCGGCGGCGGCGGGGGAGACGACGGCGACGACGATGACGGCGGGGACGGCGGAAGCGGCGATTCGACGACCGGCTCGGTCGACGGGAGCCTCTCGGGCTACTGGGACTACGACGACTACACGTGGTCGTGGAACTACTCCTCGCCGAGCCGCGTCGTGGTCGAACTCGACGGACCCGCCGACGCCGACTTCGACCTCTACGTCAACACCGGCACCACGGGGAACGCCTCGCCCGGCGACTACGACTACACGTCGCGTTCGCTGGACAGCCAGGAGTCGATCACCGTCGACGATCCCGACACGTCTACCGATATGCAGGTCGACGTGGACTCCTACAGCGGGTCGGGCAGCTACACGCTGACCATCACCGAGTACCAGTAGATCCGGCGGACGAGTTCGCGGGATCGGCGGGGAGCGACGGCCCCGAGGGCCGCCGCGGCCGTCGGGGAGGGAAACCGACATACCCGCCGCCCGCGATCGTACCGGCATGAGCAACTGGACCGACGCGATCGTCGGCGAGCGGATGACCGTCGACCGCGAGTTCAACGACCGGATCCGCCAGTCGGAGTTCTCGAACCAGGAGTGGGGGCTGATCATGACGGCCGTCGAGTTCGAGATCGAGGACGCCGAAGACCCCGAAGACGCCCGGATCGTCGCCGACACGTCGAAGCTGCCACAGATCATGCCCGAGCTCGACAACGTCTCGAAGCAGATGGGCGCGATGGGCGGACCCGACCCGGACGGCGACTCCTCGGGCGGCCCGTTCGGCGACATCGTCTCCGACATCAAGGACGCGCTCCTGGGCGCCGGTGGCGGCGGCGGCGGGGTCGACAAGCAGAAGCTCGAGGCCGCCGAGCGCCTCACGCAGGAGTACGCCGACGAGCTCCAGCGACACCTCGAATCGAAGGGGAAGTTCGAGCAGGTCCGGCTCGCGTATCAGGAGTGACCAGCCGCGACGCCCGCGGAGGGAACCCGGGCGCGTCGCGTCAGTCGTACACGTCTTCGGCGTCGTCGAGCGGGAGCGACAGCGCCGACTCCTCGACCGACTCGGTGCGGGTCGTCACCTCCAGCGAGACGTCACAGTCGGGGCACGGGACCTCGACGACGAACGCGATCCCGGCGTCGGTCGACTCCATCCGCAACACCTCCGCGTCCGACGGGTAGAGGTACTCGGCGTCGAGGTCGTGCGGGCACTCCTCGGGGTCGAGTGCTGCCTCGGACATGGCCGCACGGAACTACGCCGTCGAGAGAAGTGAATCTGGTGCCCGGGGTCGGTCGGGAGGCCAGTCCCGGTCGCGTCCTCCCCGCCCGCGCCGGTATCCGCCCGATCAGAGCCGTGCCAGCACCGCGTCGGTCACTTCGCGCGTCGTCGCCTCGCCGCCCAGATCGGGCGTGCGCGGCCCGTCCGAGAGGACGCCCTCGACGGCCGACCGAATCTGCGCGCCGGCGTCGTCGTCGCCGAGCGACTCGACGAGCATCGCCGCCGAGAGGATCGTCGCCGACGGGTTCGCGACGCCCTCGCCCGCGATGTCGGGGGCGGTGCCGTGGACCGGCTCGAACAGCCCGCGCTCCGGGCCGATGTTCGCGGAGGGGAGCAGCCCGAGTCCACCAACGAGACCGGCCGCGAGATCCGAGAGCACGTCGCCCGCGAGGTTGGGGCAGACGATCACGTCGAACTGCTCGGGGTCGAGACACACCCGCGTCGCGAACGCGTCCATGAGGACGGTGTCGGCGTCGACGCCCGCGGCCTCCGCCTCAGCGAGCACCGTGTCGCGGAACAGCCCGTCGGTCTCGCGCATCACGTTCGCCTTGTGCGCGACGGTGAAGCCGTCCTTCCCGCGCTCCTCGACGTACTCGCAGGCGAACTCCCCGAGCCGTCGGGAGGCCGACTCGGTCACCACGCGCGTCAGCGTCGACACCTCGTCGGTGAGCCGGTCCTCGTGGCCGGCGTACACGCCCTCGGTGTTCTCACGGAGGAAGACGAGATCCGTCTCCGGGCGCAGCGCGTCGACGCCGGGGTACGCCCGCGCAGGCCGGACGTTGACGAACGAGCCGACCGCCTCCCGCAGCGGGAGGATCACGTCCGCGGCGGACTCGCCGGCGGCGCCGAACAGCGTCGCATCCGCGCTGGCGGCGAGTTCGTACGTCTCCGCGGGCAGCGCCTCGCCCGTCTCGTCGAGCGTCGCGTCGCCCGCCTCGGCATCGGCGAACGCGTACTCGCCGACGGCGTCCAGCACCTCGACGGCCGCGGGGACGACCTCCCGGCCGATGCCGTCGCCCTCGATCACCGCGATCTCGGGGGGTGCGTCGGCGTCGCCCCTCGATCCCTCAGTCATCGGTGTACGGGAGGCTGTCGTTGACCTCCTTCGCGCGGTCGAGGTTCGTCCGCATTACGGCGGTCGTGTCCCAGATGCCCTCAAGCAGCGCCTCGCGCATCGCGTCGGGCACGTCGCCCTCGACGGTCTTCCCGTCGTATCGGACGGTCTCCTCGCGCACGTCGACCTCGATGCCGGCGTCGGGGTTCGCCTCGATGAAGTCCTGGAGGTCGACGGCGTCCCCGTGGTCGACGGCGAGCGTCGCGATCCCCAGCGACTTGCAGTTGTCCTGGAAGATCTCCGCGAACGACTCGCCGACGATGGCCTCTACGCCCCAGCGCATCAGTCCCTGGGGGGCGTGCTCCCGGGAGGAGCCGCAGCCGAAGTTGTCGTTGACCGCGAGGACGTTCGCGCCCTGGTACTCGTTGAACGGGTGCTCGTTCAATTCGCCGTCGGCGTCGCGGCGCTGGTCGTAGAAGGCGTACTCGCCCATGTCGTCGAAGGTGACCGCCTTCAGGAACCGCGCGGGGAGGATCTGGTCGGTGTCGATGTCGTCGCCGCGGAGCGGCACGCCGGTACCGGCGACCCGGCGGATCGCGGGGACGGCGGCGCCGTCGTCCTCGGGTGCGTCGTCGCCGGCGTGTCCGGCCGCGTCGTCGCTCATTCGCTCACCTCCGCGTCGGCGCCACGGTCGTCAACCGGCTCGCCGACCTCCTCGGCCACGTCGAACTCGCGCACGTCGGTGACGGCGCCCTCGACGGCCGCGGCCGCGACCATCGCCGGCGACATCAGGTGGGTGCGCCCCTCGGTGCTGCCCTGGCGACCGACGTAGTTGCGGTTCGAGGAGGACGCACAGACCTCATCGCCCTCCAGCGCGTCGTCGTTCATCGCCAGACACATCGAACAGCCGGCCTCGCGCCACTGGAAGCCGGCGTCCTTGAACACCTGATCGATGCCCTCGGCCTCCAGTTTGCGCTTGACGGTGCCGGAACCGGGAACCGCGAGCGCGCGCACGTCGTCGGCGACCTCGCGGCCCTTCAGGACGCGCGCGGCCTCGCGGAAGTCAGCGACGCGGCCGTTCGTGCACGTGCCGAGGAACGCCACGTCGACCTCGTGTCCCTCCATCGTCTCTCCCGGCGTGACCTCGGTGTGATCCTGTGCCGATTCGGCGGCCTCGGGATCACGCGTCTCGTCGGGGGCCGGGACCGGCTCGTCGACGCCGACGACCTGCTCGGGGTTGGTGCCCCACGACACCTGCGGCGCGAGGTCGTCGGCGTCGACCTCGACCCAGTCGTCGTACTGGGCGTCCTCGTCCGAGCGAATGGACTCCCAGTACTGCTTGCGCTCCTCGAACTCCTCTCCCTCGGGCGCGAACTCGCGTCCTTTCAGGTACTCGTATGTGGTCTCGTCGGGGTTGATGTAGCCCGCGCGGGCGCCGCCCTCGATGGACATGTTGCACACCGCGAGCCGTCCCTCCATGTCGAGGCTCCGGATGGCTTCCCCGCCGTACTCGTACACGTGGCCGACGCCGCCGTCGACGCCGAGTTCACGGATAACGTGGAGGATGACGTCCTTCGCGCCGACGCCGTCGCCGAGTTCGCCGGTGACCTCGACACGGCGGACGGCCTTCTTGTCCGCGGAGATCGAGCCGGTGGCGAACACGTCGCGGATCTGGCTGGTGCCGATCCCCATCCCGATGGCGCCGAAGGCGCCGTGGGTGGAGGTGTGGCTGTCGCCGCAGACGACGGTCATGCCCGGCTGGACGAAGCCCAGCTCCGGGCCGACGACGTGGGCGATGCCCTGCCGGTCGTCGTCGAGGCCGAAGAACCGGATCCCCGCCTCCTCGGTGTTCTGTTCGAGGTGCGTGAGCATCTCCTCGGCGCGCTCGTCCGCCAGCGGCCGATCCCGCCCCTCGCTCGTCGTCGGAACGATGTGGTCGGTCGTGGCGACGGTGCGATCGGGGAACGCGACCGCCATATCGCGCTCGCGCAGCATGCCGAACGCCTGCGGGCTGGTCACCTCGTGGACGAGGTGAAGGCCGATGAACAGCTGGTCCTGCCCGTTCGGCAGGTCGGCAACCTTGTGGCGCTCCCAGACCTTGTCGTACAGCGTGCCCCGACTCATCGGCGTACGTCCCTCGGGTCGTCGCTGGCGCGCGCGAAGCCGCGCGACCACACGTCGTTCGGTTCGGGGTAGGGCGCGGTGTGGTCCACGTCGGCGATGGTGTCGCTGGAGCGACCGGCGCCGGCGCGGCCGTCGCCTGCGCGATCACCGTCGGTTGCGGCGACTCGGTCGCGCTCCTCAGTCATCGGCGCGCACCTCGGCCTGTTCGGGTTCCTCGTCCTCCTCGCTCGCCTCGTCGGCGTCCCACGCGAACAGCGCGCGCAGGTCCTCGCCGACGTCCTCGATGTCGTGGTTCTTCTCGGCCTCGCGAAGTTGCGTGTAGGAGGGGCGTCCGGCCTGGTTCTCGGCGATCCACTCGCGGGCGAAGGTGCCGTCCTGCACCGCCTCCAGCACCTCCTCCATGTTCTCTCGGGCGTGCTCGTCGACGACCTCGTCGCCCTTGACGAGTCCGCCGTACTCCGCCGTGTCGGAGACGGAGTCCCACATCTCGCCGAGCCCGCCCTCGTACATCAGGTCGACGATGAGCTTCAGCTCGTTCAGGCACTCGAAGTACGCCATCTCGCGTGAGTAGCCCGCGTCGACGAGCGTCTCGTACCCCTGCTTCACCAGCGAGGTGACGCCGCCGCACAGCACCGCCTGTTCGCCGAAGAGGTCCGTCTCGGTCTCCTCGCGGAACGTCGTCTCGACGACGCCCGCGCGGGTGCAGCCGATGGCGTGGGCGTACGCGAGTCCCTCCTCGCGGGCCTCGCCCGTCTCGTTCTGATAGACAGCCAGCAGGCCGGGCGTCCCCTCGCCCGCCTCGTAATTGCGCCGCACGAGGTGTCCCGGCGACTTCGGCGCGACCATGGTCACGTCGACGCCGTCCTTGGGGACGATCTGGTTGTAGTGGATGTTGAAGCCGTGCGCGAACTGGAGGGTGTCGCCCGGCTCGATGCCGTCCTCGATCTCCTCGTAGACGGCCGGCTGGACCGTGTCGGGGACGAGCACGGAGACGATGTCCGCCTCGGCGGCGGCGTCGGCGGGCGTCTCGACGCGCAGGCCGTCGCTCTCGGCGGCCGCCCGCGAGGAGGAGTCCTCGCGCAGCCCGACGATCACGTCGACGCCGGAGTCGTGCAGGTTCTGGGCGTGGGCGTGGCCCTGGCTGCCGTAGCCGAGCACGGCCACGGTCTTGTCGTCGATCTGCGAGCGGTCGGCGTCCTCGTCGTAGTATACCTCGGTGTCGAAGGTGGAATCGGAGTCTGTCATTGTTGTGGTGTGTGTCTGTGTGAAGGGTCTCAGTCGTCGTAGTTGGTGAACTCGTCGTCGTCGGTCGAGCCCGCGGAGTGGCCGGGCTCCTCGCCGGGCGTCGTCGGGGAGTCGCCCCGCTCCAGCGCGGTCTGGCCCGTTCGGGCGATCTCGATGATGCCGAACTGGTCGAACGCGTCGATCGCGTCGTCGATGAGGTTCTCGTCGCCGGTGATCTGCACCGTGATGGTTCGCGGGCCGGCGTCGAGCGTCTCGCCGTCGTACATCGAGGTGATCGCGTGGACCTTGTCGGGTTCGTGTCCGCGAACCTTGAGCAGGACCAACTCGGCGGCGACGGCGTCGTCGCTGAGCTCGCCCACCGCGATGACGGGCGTGAGCTTCGCGAGCTGTTTTTTCGCCTGGTCGATGCCGGCCTCGGTCTCCTCCACGACGAGGGTGATCCGCGAGTGTCCCTCGACGGTGGTCGGGCCGACGGTGAGGCTCTCGATGTTGAACTGGCGCCGGCGGAACAAGCCCGCGGCGCGCGCGAGCACGCCGGGCTCGTCCTCGACGAGCGCCGAGACGGTCGCGCGACGCGTCGCCTCGCCGCCGTCGTCCGGCTCCTTGCGGACGCCGTGTTCGTCGCGGCGACCCGACGGGTGCGGGCGCTCCTCGGGCGTCGGTCCCGCCAGCCCCGTCTCGGGCGCGTCGCCGCCGGCGGGGCGGGCGTGTTCCGCGATCGGGGAGTCCGCCGGGTGGTCGGTGCCGCCGTCGGCGGCAGCGTTCGTGGCGTCGTCGTCCTCGCCGCTCATAGCTGGTCCTCCGCCAGCGCGAACTGGCCGTTCGCCGCGCCGCTGGCGACCATCGGGTAGACGTTCTCCTCAGGGTCGATGTGGGCGTCGACGACCGAGGGGCCGTCGTAGGCGAGCGCCTCCTCGACGACCGCCTCCACGTCGTCGTACTCGTCGATGCGGAAGCCCTTCGCGCCGAACGCCTCCGCGAGCGTGTCGAACTCCGGCATCCAGTCGTACTCGGAGGCCATGTGGTTGCCCTCGAAGAAGGCGTCCTGCCACTGGCGGACCATCCCGATGTACTCGTTGTTGAGCACGACGACCGTGATGTCGAGGTTCTCGCGGACGGCCACGGAGAGCTCCTGGATCGTCATCAGGAACGAGCCGTCACCCTCGAAGCAGATCACCTCGCGGTCGTCGTCGGCCGCGACGCGCGCGCCGACTGCGGCGGGCAGGCCGTAGCCCATCGTTCCGAGCCCGTGGCTGGAGACGAACGTGCGCGGCTCGCGGTACGTCCAGTACTGGGCGGCCCACATCTGGTGTTGGCCGACGCCGGTGGTGACGTACGCGTCGTCGTCGGTCGCGGCGTCGAACGCCTCGACGACGAACTGCGGCTTCACCGGCTCGTCGGGGTCGATGGCGTAGTCCATCGGGTACTCCTCGCGCCACTCGGCGCACTGCTCGCGCCACGCCTCGGTGTCGGGGGCGTCGCCGTAGCCGATGGCGGCGTCGAGCTGGTCGAGCACCGTCGCCGCGTCGCCGACGACCGGGTAGTCGGCGTGGACGTTCTTCGAGATCTCGGCGGGGTCGATGTCGACGTGGACGACCTCCGCCTCCGGGGCGAAGGTGTCGACGCCGCCGGTGAGACGGTCGTCGAAGCGCGTGCCCACCGCGATCAGGCAGTCGGTGTGGGTGATCGCCATGTTGGCGTAGCCGGTGCCGTGCATGCCGGCCCACGAGAGACAGAGGTCGTCGTCTTCCGGGAAGCTCCCGATGCCGGGCATCGTCGTCACGACCGGGATCCCGAACTCGCGGGCGAACGCCCGCACCTGTTCGGTCGCGTCGCCCTTGATCACGCCGCCGCCGAACAGGCAGAGGGGACGCTCGGCCGTCTCGATGGCGCGGGCGGCCGCCTCGACCTGCGCCTCGTCGGCCTCCTCGTCGGGCACCGCGCGCTCGGGCGCCGTCGGCTCGCCGACCGGGCGGTCGGTCTCCCCGAAGCTCACGTCCTTCGGGAGGTCGACTAAGGTCGGTCCCGGGCGGCCGGTGTTCGCGAGCGCGAACGCCTCGCCGACGGTTCGACCGACCTCGTCGGAGTCGCTGGCGAAGTAGTTGTGTTTCGTGATGGGCGCGGTGACGCCGACGGTGTCGGTCTCCTGGAACGCGTCCGATCCGACCATGTCCGAGGGCACCTGCCCCGTCAGCGCGAGCATCGCGTCCGAGTCCATCGACGCGTCGGCGATGCCCGTGACGAGGTTGGTCGCGCCGGGGCCCGAGGTCGCCATACAGACGCCCGGGTCGCCGCGGACGATGCCGTAGGCGTCGGCCGCGTGGACGGCCCCCTGCTCGTGGGCCATGGTGATGTGGTGGACGGACGACTCCGAGAGCGCGTCGTAGACGGGCATGATCGCCCCGCCCTGCACGCCGAAGGCGGTCTCGACGCCCGCGGCCTCGAGCGCGGCGACGACCGCGTTCGCGCCGCTGCCCGGCGCGCGCGTCGCCGCGTCCTCGCGTGCTGCTGCGGCCTCCTCGTCCGTCTGTTCCGGCTGTTCCGCTCGGTCGGTTCGCCCCTCGTCGTCGCCCTCCTCGGGCGACGCGGCGTCGGGGGTCGCTGGCTCGCTCATCGTCGTGGTCCTCCGTCCGTGTGTGTCATTCGTTCGCGGTCGGTGATCGCTGGTCGCTGGTCGGGTTCGGTCGGTACGTGCGTCGGGGTGGGTGTTGTGGGGGCGGTCACGCCCCTACGATACCCGCGACCCCGGCGAGAAGGGCGACGACGCGCTCCGCGGGCGCCGGGCGAACGGCGGTCGGCGCGGATCTCGTCGTCATCTCGCCTCCGGCTTTCGGCGCGTGCCTCATAACCGTGACGCGGGTGGCAACGATTGCACCCCCGCCGGTCAGACGCGGGCCTCCTGCTCGCGCTCCTCCTCGTCGTCGTCCATCTCCGCGACGCCCTCCTCGCGGGCGAACCGGCGCACGTCGCTCATGGTCACGCGGCCCTCCGCGCCGGCGTCCTTCACCCGGCGGGTGATGGCGCGGACCTCCGACTCCGTCGGGTCGAAGCCGGCGTCGGTCAGCCGTTGGCGGACCGAGTGGGTGCCGGTGTGTTTCCCCATCACCAGCTCGCGGGTCGCGCCGACCATCTCGGGGGTCATCACGCCCGGCTCGAACGTGTCGCTGTTCTCGATGACGCCGGCGGCGTGGATGCCGGACTCGTGGCTGAAGGCGTTGCGCCCGACCACGGGCTTGTTCGGCGGCACCGCGATGTCGCTGGCCTGCTCGACCATGCGCGACACCTCGGTGATCTTCGTCGTGTCGACGCCGGTGTCGGCGTCGTACAGCGACTCGGCGGCCATGACGACCTCCTCTAAGGCGGCGTTGCCGGCGCGCTCGCCGATGCCGTTGACCGACACCTGCATCTGGTCGGCGCCGGCCTCGACGCCGGCCAGCGCGTTCGCGCCCGCCAGCCCGAAGTCGTCGTGGGTGTGCACGTCGATGCCGGCGTCGGTGTGCTCGGCGACGACCTCTATCAGGTCGCCGAAGCGCCGCGGCGTCGCCACCCCGCAGGTGTCGGGGATGTTGATCCAGTCGACGCCGACCTCGTCGACGGCCTCGATCACCTCGACCAGGAACGACTCCTGGGTCCGGGTGGCGTCCATCGGCGAGAACATCACCTCCGCGCCGGAGCCCTTCGCCGTCTCGACGGCCTCGACGGCGCGCTGTTTCACCTCCTCGCGGGTGGCGTGCATCGAGTCCTCGATCTGCACGTCGCTCGTGGAGACGAACGTGTGGATCATCCCGACCCCCGAGTCGATGGCGGCCTGGATGTCCTTCTCGACCACGCGGGCGAGCCCGCAGACGGTCGTGTCGGTCGACTCCGCGATGTCTTTGACGGCCTCGAACTCCGCGTCGGAGTTGACCGGGAACCCCGCCTCGATGACGGAGACGCCCAGGTCGTCGAGCGCCGCGGCTATCTCACGCTTCTCCTCGTAGTCGAACGACGTGCGCGGCGACTGCTCGCCGTCGCGAAGCGTCGTGTCGAAGATACGGACAGAATCGAACTCGTCAGTTGCACTCAGCGTGCCCTGGAAGAACTCGTTCCGCCGGACTGGTTACCGACGAGTCCTGATTATGGGACATCATCGCATGGGAGAGCAGAACTGATTGTAAAGCGTTGTGGTCGGACAGGTCGCGTCGCCGTCGAGAAACGTTCACGAACGTTCGATCGATGGAAGAATCGCAGGAGGGCGTCGACTATCATTCGAACCCGACTCTTAGTATATCCTTATATGCATGGTATTGACGGATGCGTGATCGGCGTCGACTGGCGAACAGGGATTCGGCGCCCCGGTCGATTACGGGTTCGGGGTCCTCGCCGGAACCCTCGGGGTCAGACGGGCGTCCGACCGCGGACCGAACCCTTTTGAAAGCACACGCCGTGAGCGGCGATATGAGCGATTTCGGGCTCGACCTCCGCGACGCCGAGGAGATGATCGAGTCGGAGGGGACGGTGGGGGACGTGGTCCTGGGGGTGCTCGACGGGGAGACCGAGCCCGAGCAGTGGGTGCGCAACGTCGAATACGGCAACGTACTCGTGCTCGCAGTCGAGGGGGACCTGAACGAGCTCGCCAGCGGGTTCGCGCGCCAGATCAACGAGATGGGCGGCGAACTCACGCACTTCCGCGGGTTTCTCATCGTGTCGCCGCCGGACGTGGGCATCGACACCGACCGACTGAACTGACGCGGGCGCGGTGCGGCCGCTACAGGTCCCCGTGTGGACGGGCTCCCGAACACCGACGCTACCCCGAGAAGCGGTCGGTCTCCGCACCGCACGCCGCACACCGGAGGACGTACACCTCGGCATCCGGGTCGGCCCCCTCGCCCGTGGCCTCGACTTCGTACTCGCGGTCGGTCGCGGCGCCGCAGGCAGGACACTCCTCGCAGATCACCGCGCCGTCGGCGTCCTTGGGCGCGCCGACCGCGAGGAACCGACACGGCTCGTCGCCGGCGGCGACCGCCCGGTTGGGCGCGTCCGCGGGGACGAAGAACGCCTCGTCGGCGCCGACGCGGTACGTGCGGGCGGGCGTCTCGACCTCCAGCTCCCCCGCGATCACGTAGAACAGTTCCTCGTGATCGGGGTGACGGTGGTACCCCCACGGCACGCGCTCGCCCGGATCCGCCTCGTAGTAGTTGCAGCCGAACAGCGACGCGCCGACCGCCTCGTCCAGCTCGCGTTTCGCGCGCGTCGGGTTCGGCGTGTTCGGCACGTCGTCGACGGCGACGTGGCGGTAGCCGTGGTCGTCGGATTCGGGTTCTCCACCGTCGCCGCCAGCGTCGCCGGGGCGTTCCTCGGTCACGACTCACACTCCTCAGCCGCAGCCCTGTCGGCCGGCAGCAACACGAGGTGATGGCCGTCGGGGTCGTACAGCTCGACCGAGCCGTCGGACGACTCACGGACCGTCACCGAGGGGAGGTCGCCGTAGGCGTGGTCCGCGACCGCGGCGGGCTCGCGCACCCGGACGGTGAGGTCGACGTGGACGCCGCCGCGGGCGCCGGCAAGGCCGAGTTGGGGCTCCCACAGCTCCACGTCGAACTGTCGCTCGGCGCCCGCGGGCCCGCGCATCCGGACCCGTCGGCGTTCGTCGCCGCGGTCGACCGCAGAGAACCCCAGCGCCGACCAGCAGTCGCTCGCGAGGTCGACGTTCGCCACCTCCAGCACCACCTCGAAGATCCCGACCAATCCCGCGCCGGTTCCGTCCGGGGCGGTGCCGCCGATCTCGGGCGCGTGGCCGTCGGCGTCCTCCAGATACAGCGAGCGAAAGGAACCGAAGTCGATCTCGGGGGCCTCCGGGAATCGCGCGCGCCACGCGGGGTACTCGCGCCCGGGCGTTTCGAAGGCGAAGTGGGTGTGGAGGCCGCCGCGCGGGACCGAGTCGGGGCGCCTGAGCACGAACTCGGTGCCGCCCACGTCGAAGGCGCACTCCGTGTCGGTCCGCCGGGTCGGGACGAGGCCGAACGTGTCGGCGTACCACGCCGCCGCGCGCCCGAGGTCGGTCACCTCCAGCGCCAGCGACGCCAGCGCCGGGCGCGGCTGCGTCGTCGCGGGTCGCGTCGTCATCTCGTCCGCCCTTCCGGCGGCACCCCACTTAAGCCCGCGGCGCCCGTTTCCGTTCCCGATGGCGATGAAAGGGTCCGGCGACGCCGACCTCGCCGTGATCGACGAGTTCGACGGCGGCGTTGGGTGGATCGCCTATCCCGAGGAGACGATGGAGCGCGCGAGCCACGCGCTGTCGGTCGACGGCGACGTGTGGGTGCTCGACCCCGTGGACGCCGACGGCGTCGACGACCTCCTCGCGGATCTCGACGGCGAGGTCGCGGGGACGGTCGTCTGTCTCGACCGCCACAAGCGCGACGCGGCGGCGATAGCGACCCGCCACGACGTCCCCGTGTACGTACCCGACTGGATGACCGGCGTCGCAACGGAACTCGACGCGCCCGTCGAGCGGTTCGCGCGCGAGGTGGGCGGGCTCCGGGCGATCACGGTCCGCGACTCGTCGATCCCGCCGTGGCAGGAGGTCGGGCTGTACGACGAGGACGGCGGGACGCTGTACGTCCCGGAAGCGGTCGGGACCTCCTCGTACATGCGCACGGGCGGGGAGACGCTCGGCGTCCACCCGATGCTCCGACTGTTCCCACCGCGACGCGCGCTCGGAGGGATCGATCCGGAGCGAGTGCTGTGCGGCCACGGCGCCGGCGTCATGGAGGACGGCGGGCGGGCGCTCGCGGCCGCACTCGACGGCTCCCGCGGGAACGCGCCGGGACTGTACGCGAAGACGCTCCGGGAGTTCCTCGGGTGACCGTCCCGTCGTGAGCCCCGTGGACGGCCTCGCAGACGACGCGGTAAACGGGACGAAGGACGCCACCGGGGGCGAGGTGGACACCGAGCACGACGCGACGCGGGACGATCCAGCGCCCGTTCACATCACCGTCGACCTGCTCGCGCTGCTGTGTGAGCGCGCGGCCGACGCCGACCCCGAGGCGGAGAACGTGGTGCTCGACGCGACGCCAGCGGGCGAGTTGATCGACGCACCCACAGACATCGATCCGGCGACGCCCGTGCTCACGCACTTCTACTTCCCCTCGGCCGGCGGCTCCGTCTCGGCGGTGTTCGGGATGGACCTGGGGCGCCCTGCGGGTAGCGCGCGCTTCCTCTCACACCCCCGCGGCGACCGGCACCTCACCGAGGAGGACGACCTCGCGGCCGCGGTGCTGGTGGCGGTTCCGCCGTACGAACGGGAGAACGTGATCGCGTACGACCGCCGGGGACGCCGGCGCGAACTCGTCGTCGTCGACGCCGAGCCGCCCGAGGAGCGGGTCGAAGAGTGAGCCCGTGTGTCGCGCGTGGTCGGCGTCGCGACCGCGCTACTCCAGGTAGCCGAGGTCCCGGAGCTGGTCGGTGATCTCCTCGAACTCGGCCTCCGAGAGCGAGCCCTGCTTTTGATGTTGGATGACGATACTTCGCAACAGGAACCGGACGAGATCCGAGGTCGACGAGAAGCTCGTCCCTTCGAGGGTCTCCTCGACGCGCTCGGCCAGGTCCTTCGGGATGGAGACGGTGGTGTAGTCGGTCATGGCTCGACGGAGGGGCGCGCGACCGATAAGCGCGACGGAGCCGGGGCCCGTCCGTTTTAGTCCCCGGGGCGGCAACCCGGAGCGTAATGGCAGCCAGACCGCCGCAGGGGGACACGGAGGAGCCCGAATCCATCGAGTTCGGCATCGCGGCGCTCGACGAACGCCTGGACCGGGCCGGCGTTCGGTTCCCGGCGACGAGCGAGGAACTGGTCGCGTCGATGGGGAACACCCAGGTTCCCTACGACGCCGCGGGCAACACCCTCGATCTCGCCGAGGTGCTGCACGAGCTTCCCGAGGAGGAATTCGAGACCGAGCGCGACCTGCTCAACCGCCTGCATCCGATCTTCGAGGACCGCCGCCGCAGCGGCGCCGGGTCACTGCTCGGGCGGGTCCGCTCGATCCTTCCCTTCTGAGGGCGCCGTCGCGTCGGATCCCTCCGGGCCCGAGTCCGTCCCGTCGACAGCGGCGTCGGTGGCCCCGTTGACCTCCCGTTCGAGCGCCTCGACGCGGTCGAGCGTCTCGCCGTGGAGCGTGACCAAGAGATCGGAGAGCACACCGAAGATGAGCAGCTGGACGCCGAGGATGATCCCGACGCCCGCGACGATCGCGAGCACGTTGTGCGGGATCCCGTTGACGAACCAGTCGTAGGCGACGTACGCCGCGACGATGGCACCAGCGAGCCCCGAGACCACGCCCGCGCTCCCGAAGTAGAACAGGGGGTTCGAGGTCTTCGCCTGCCGGTAGATCGCCATCAGGATGATCCCGCCGTCGCGGACGGGATGGAGGTTCGTGTTCGAGCCGTCCGGCCGCGGGAGGTACGTGATCGGAACGACCGTCGTGCGCACCCCGTGGCGCGCGCACTCGACGGCCAGCTCCGTCTCGATGCCGAAGCCGTCGGCCGAGAGGCGGAGGCGTTCGAAGGAGTCGACCGTGAACGCCCGGTATCCCGAGAGGATGTCCCCGTACTCCTCCCGGTGGATGAGCGAGAACAGTCCGTTGAAGATGCCGTTGCCGACGCGGTTTAGGCCGCTCATCGCGTCCTCGTGCATGTCGGCGAAGCGGTCGCCGATGACGTGTTCGGCAGTGCCCTCGCGGAGCGGTTCGAGCATCGCTTCCGCGTCGCTCGCACGGTAGGTTCCGTCGGCGTCGGCCATGAGGACGTAGTCAGTGGTGACGTGCTCGCGGACCGCCTCGCGGATCGCCTGGCCCTTCCCGGTTCCGGATTGGATCTCGACCCGGGCGCCCGCGTCGCGGGCACGCTCGCGGGTGTCATCCGAGGACCCGCCGTCGATGACGAGGACGTTCTCGAAGCCGTGATCGCGAAAGTCGGTGACGACGTCCGCGACCGTGGCCGCCTCGTCGTACGTGGGGAGGAGGACGCAGACGTCGTCGGTCATGTGTGTGGGGTGCAGCGGGTGGCGAGTTAGGGGTTTCGGGAGCGAACCGGGGTTCCGTCGTCGCCGAACCCGGTGTCGGACCGTCCGACCGCCGTCGTTTTGTAGGGAGTCGGCCAACCACGGGCCATGCGAGCGCGTCGCCTCTTCGCCCATTTGGCGGGGCTGATCAGCCTCACCGGCCTTCCGTATCTCCTGTACGGCCTGTTGTACGTCGTCCGCGATCCCGAGGGGTCGCCCGCGGAGAAGGACCACGACGTCGAGCCGTCCGTGAGCGTCGTGCTCCCGACGTACAACGAGGAACGGATCGTCGAGTCGAAGCTGGCGGGGATCTGCGAGTGGGACTATCCCCCGGAGAAGATGGAGGTCGTCGTCGTCGACTCCAGCGACGACGCGACCCCGGAGATCGTTCGAGAGTTCTTCGCCGAGCGGGACGCGCCCGAGTTGCGGCTGATCGAGGAGACGGAACGTCGCGGGCTCGCCGTCGCGCTCAACGAGGCGTACGCGGCCGCGAGCAACGAGGTCGTCGTGAAGACCGACTGCGACTCGAAGGTCGCAGAGGACGCGCTGCGGGAGGCGGTCGCGAACCTCGCCGACCCCGAGATCGAGGCAGTGACGGGACGCAACGCCGAGGTGCTCGGCGGCAGCGAGGTCGAGCGAGGGTATCGCGACGTGCAGGCGCGAATACAGACGCTGGAGTCGCACGTCGACTCGACGTTCATCTTCCACGGGCCGTTCTCGGCGTTCGAGCGCGACTCGATCGTCGCGATCGACGAGGACTCGATCGCCGACGACACCGAGCTGGCGCTGAAGATCCGCAAGAACGGCGGCCGGGTGGTGTTCGACCCCGCGATCCGCTACAAGGAGGCGAGCCACTCGGAGTTCCGCAAGCGCCGGACGCAGAAGGACCGTCGGGCGATGGGCCTGCTGAGGTTGCTGTGGCGCCAGCGGGACATGCTGGGTCGCTACGGCGGCTACGGGACGGTGGTGTTGCCGTTCAACTGGTGGTTCATGGGCGTCTCGCCGACGCTGGTGATGGCCGGCGTGGGACTGGCGTCGCTGGGGGCGGTCGCGGTCGGCGGGCCGCTCGGGCTCGCGGTGCCGGTGGCGTTGGGGGCGTTCGTGTGGCTGGGGGCGAGGGATTCGTTAGGGTCGTTGCAGCCGGCGTACGCGCTGTTCGACACACAGGTGTCGCTGTTTCGGGCTGCAGTGAAGCTGCTGCGCGGAGAGGGAGACGGGACGTGGGATGTGGACGCGGAGTTGCGGGAGGCGTTCGAGGCTCGATAGAGCGACTCACTACTGAACCGTTACTGTCCCGTTTTCGGGGCGTGAGATATCCGGCTGTCGGTATCCGAAACTCATAGGCCCACCCCTCGCATTGGGCGTGATACGACCGCTCTCATGACGTTTACCGACTGGGTGGAAGAGACCCGCCGACAGGTCCGACAGGACGGCTGGCAGGGCGTACAGGACTCGGCGTACAAGTTTTACGTCGGCACCTTCCGTCGTCTCGGCGGTGTGTGGAACTTCGGGACACCCATCTACGAGGAGGACTGGGACATGCTGGTCGTCCTCGACGCCTGCCGGTGGGACCTGATGGCCGAAGTGGCTCAGGAGTACGACTTCGTCGACGAGGAGTGGACGTACTCTGTCGCGTCCAGTTCGGCGGAGTGGATGGAGAAGAACTTCCGGCCGTCGTACGCCGCCGAGATGGCCCGAACCGCCCACGTCACCGCGAACCCCTATTCGGAGCAGAAACTCGACCCGCAGTCGTTCGCGTATCTCGAAGAAGTCTGGAAGCACACGTTCGACCGCGACGTCCGGACCATCCCCGCCCGCGCGGTCACCGACGCGGCGATACGAGCGGGGCGCGAGCGAGACCACGATCGGCTTCTCGTTCACTACATGCAGCCCCACCATCCCTTCGTCCGCAAACCCCTCGACAAGGGAATCCCTCGCGATGAATTCTCCTCAACGCCGTGGGACAACGTCTGGCATAAGCTCCGACGGGGCCAGCTGGAGTACGAGGAAGTGTGGGACGGCTACCGGGACAATCTCCGGTACGTCCTTGACGACGTCGCGCTCCTCTTGGAGAACGTGGACGCGGAACGGGTTCTCATCACGGCGGACCACGGGAACCTGCTGGGTGAGTACGGCCTCTATGCTCACCCGGACTACGTGCCGTTGAAGCCGCTCAAGCGCGTGCCGAAGTGCGTCACGTCCGCGACGGACGAGGAAACCCATACCTCGGACACGGACGCCGAGACGGCCACCGACGTGGAGGAGGTCTCGCGCGACGAACAACTTAAACACCTCGGTTACAAATAACACATGACTCTGGTCATCCTCGCCATCGACGCGCTCGACACGAAACTCGTAGAACACTACGACATCGACGAGTACCGCCTAGACGGCCACACCCAGATGGAGACCGTCGCCCACCAGTTCGAACACCCGTTCACCCCCGAAGCGTGGGCGACCGTCGCGACCGGCCTTCATCCGACGGAACATGGCGTCACCGAGGAGGGAACCAGTTCGTGGGACAACCCACTCATCGACTTCGCCTCGCAGTTCGTCGGCCACCTCGATGTCCACACCCGAGCGTGGTTGGGAAATAAGATCACGGCGCTCACTGGAGAGGAGTACACCGTCGGCGTGACGGACTCGCCGACGATCTTCGATCCCGAGTACGCGGTCGTCCATAACTGGCCCGGCGTCGCCAACGGAGCGGAACTGCGCAAGACCTGGCAGATAACGGACGGTGACCCTCCCAAGGAGTACTTCGAGCGCGAGTTGAAGGGGATGGCCGTGCAGCAGTTCGCGTGGGCGCGTGAGATGGCACAGCATCCGATCTCGCTCGGCGGAGTCCACGTCCACACGGTGGATATGGCCTCACACGCGTACGGTGAACAGGAGGACGAACTCGAACGGCTCTACCGCTGGACCGCAGACCAAGTGCGCCACGTCCGCGAAGGACTCGGTGAGGACGACGAGCTCCTCATTCTGAGCGACCACGGTAGCTACACCTCCTTCCTCGACCCAGGGGAGGTCCCTGGAAAACACGCCTTCCGTGCGTTCGCGTCAACGACCCATCCCGACGGACCGCCGGAGTCAGTCTTCGACGTGAAGGAGTGGGTGGAGGAGCGAATCGACGTGAGCGAGTACGAGGAATCGAATCTCGACCTTCCGAAGGAACAGCTTCGAGATCTTGGATATATCGACTGACGAGCTACGTCGACACGAGCGAGCGCGCCTTCAGATATGCCCGTTCGAGCGCGTGCGTCTCGTCGATAGGGAGAGTGCGTCGTCGGACGTAGCTCTGGACGCCGTCGGCGAGTAGCCGAACACGCTCACCAGCCGGGAGGTCGATGGCGTCGCTCAGGCCCACCGCCCGAATCTGTTCACGGATATCAGGGTCCGAGACTTTCACCAGGTTCGGGGCGTTGTGGTAGTGAAGCACCCGCACGTCGGGGGGGCAGCGAAGGCGGAGGTGAATGGGGTAGTTATAGCGATTGTCGACGGTCGCCGTGGCGTACCGCTCCGAGAGGAGACCGAGCGCTACCTGGTCCGCGTGGCGGTCGTATGGTATCTCGCCGTGGAGGGCCTCGGTCACGTCGAGCCACTCGCTTCCGAAGCCGTCGACCCGCGTGAGCACGAAGCCCGCGTTCCAGTAGGGGAGCATCCCCCGGCCGTCGAACGTGCTATCGACCCGCCGATCTGGGAACCGGAGGTCGTATCGCTCGTAGAGGTCGCGCCAGCGATCGTGGGAGCGTTCGCGCCCCCAAAACTGATTCCCGACGTCGACCGGCTTCAAGTACAGATCGGCGTCCTCGCGGCGGTGGACCTCGATCTCGTCAAGCACCAAGACATCGGTGTCGAGCATGAGGAGGTACTCCGCGTCGGCGACGGGTTCCGCGGCTTCGAGTGCCGCTATCTTCGTCGAGATCGGGTACTCGGGGATCGGAATGGACCCTTCGAGGATGGTGGCATCGGCGGCCAGTTCCTCGCGCACCGCCGCTTCCATGTCGTCGAGCTCCTCGGTCGGCACGTAGACGTAGACAGGTGCCTCCCCGTGGTGACGGCGGATGGAGCGGAGGAGGTGACGGGACTGGTTCCCAATCTGCCCACTCCCGGAGGCGAAGACGAAGGCGAGGTCGTCCATGAACGACCGGAGGGTAGACGCGTGGATAACTGTTTGCGTGTGCCCCCAGGTAAGCACGGGAGACGGGTGCTCTCAGGCAAACGGTTTTATTTCGCGGAGGTGACCCATATCCATGGCTCAGGTCTCTTCGATTTCCCTGGGGTTCGGGACGGCCGGCTTCGAGAGTCGGAGCCTCGCAGTGCAGTCCGTGAAGGAGGCCCTGGAGGTGGGGTACCGGCACCTCGATACGGCCCAACAGTATAGCCACTCCGCCGCGGTCGGGGAAGCGATCGCCGAGACCGACGTGCCACGTGAGGAGATATTCGTCGCCACGAAGCTTCACTCGAAGAACCTGACACACGAAGCGGTGCTGACTGAGACGCGGGCGATCCTCGATCGTTTGGGGTTGGACACGATAGACCTCCTCTACGTCCACTGGCCGGCGCACACGTACGGCCCCGCGGAGACGTTCGGGGCCATGGGTGAACTCGTCGAATCGGGCGCGGTGCGACGCGTCGGCGGCTGTAACTTTACGGTCGACCTGCTGCGGGAGGCAATAGCGACCTCCCCGGTACCGCTGTTCGCGAATCAGATCGAGATGCATCCCTTCTTGCCGCAGGCCGACCTGCTGGAAACGTGTCGCGCCGAGGGGATCGAGGTCGTCGCTCACACGCCGCTGGCCGGCGGTGCGGTGTTCCGCTCGGACGTGTTGCGTGACATCGCGACAGAGCGCGGAGCGACAGTTCCGCAAGTCGTGCTCGCCTGGCTGTTGGGCCGTCCTGCCTGTCCAATTCCGAAGGCGACCGGTGACCACATCGGGGAGAACTACGCCGCGACGGCGTTGGAACTGACGTCGGCCGAGCGTGCCCGCATCGACGCTATCGAGGAGGAACACCGCGTCGTGGACTACGATTTCGCGCCATGGAGCCGGTAGCCCGGTAGTGTTCAGATAAGCTGGTTCCATGCGAAGGCGAACGCTTGAAGCCAATGTTCAACGGTATCTGCTTCGGCATGGCTGAAACAGTTTGAGAACTGATTAGTACGGCGTTTTAGTTCTCGGAAGACACGTTCGACGCTGTTTCGAGTACCGTGTTTCTCGTATCTGTAATCGAGGTCATGCCGGTGGAGAGCTGCTTGCAGCCACGGTGCAGAATCGACGAGAAAGACCGCGTCATCGACGAGATGTTTCTCGCGGAGTTCGGAGAGGAACATCTCGGTTATCGCTTGATTTCTCGTCGGAGAGAGCGTGACGTGCAGCAAGCGGTTCGTGGCAGGATCGACTGCCGCGTACAGCCAGAACCGTTCGTCGTTGAGTTGGATCACGGTCTCGTCAACCGCGACGTGATCCGGGTTCGCACCATCGAGCGGCTGTAGATCGGCCTTCTGCACCCAGTTGTGAACGGTCGTTCGACAGCGCTCGACACCCAATGTATCGAGAATCGAGATGGTATCCGAACGTGATAATCCAGCCAGATGGAGTCGGATACCGAGCTTCATCGCGGGCTCGGGTGTCGCCTCTCGCTCCACAAATCCTAACTCGAAGCAATCGCTACCTCCGATGAGGCGGGCGATTTCTGGCATGAACCACTAGAAGATCGCTCCGCCTCACTCTTCATCCTTATCTGAACACCGCCCACCGCCGGTAGCCCTATCAAAGCCTTTTTGCGCGATTACGCAGAGCGCAAACCATGAAAGGCGTTGTTCTGGCGGGAGGGCGAGGGACCCGGCTACGGCCGATGACGGAGATCATGAACAAGCACGTCCTCCCCGTCTACGACGAGCCGATGATATTCTACCCCGTTCGGACCCTTCTGGAGAATGGCATCTCGGAGATACTCGTCATCAGCGCCCCCGAATACATCGGCGGTTACATCCAGCTCCTCGAGGAGAGGTTCGAGGACGCCGAATTCAGCTACAAGGTACAGGATGAGCCCGCCGGTATCGCACACGCCATCCAGCTCGCGGAGGGGTTCGTCGATGACACCTTCGCGGTTGTGCTGGGCGATAACATCGTGATGGACGACATCAGCGAGAACATCTCCGCGTTCGCCGACAGCGACGAGGACTGTATGATATTCCTGAAGCAAGTCTCCGACCCCTCCCGATACGGCGTGGCCGAGGTCGAGGACGACCGCGTCGTGGAGCTCAAAGAGAAGCCGGACTCGCCGGAGACCAACACCGCGGTCATCGGTCTCTACCTCTACACGTCGGACGTGTTCGATAGGATCCCGGAGCTGACGAAGTCCGACCGCGGGGAGTTGGAGGTCACGGACCTCAACCGGACGTATATCGAGGATGACTCCCTCGGCTACAGCGAGTTGACTGGGCAGTGGTTCGATGTCGGTACCCCCGACGGACTGCTGAAAGCGAGCAACTTCGTCGCGGAGAACCGGGACGCCTGACGGTACGCTGAAATAGGTGGGACCGCTCCGAACGGTATGGACGTTCTCGTGACCGGCGCGGCAGGGTTCATCGGTTCGAACTTCGTTCACTATCTGCTCCGCGAGTACGAGGATGTCGGCGTCGTCTCGCTCGACGCGCTCACCTATGCCGGGTCAAAGGAGAACCTTGACGGCGTACTCGACGACCCACGACACGAGTTCGTCGAGGGGGACATCCGGAACCGGGAGCTCGTAACCGACCTCGTCTCCGAGGCGGACACGGTCGTGAACTTCGCCGCGGAGTCCCACGTCGACCGTTCCATCGAGGGGTCCGAGCCGTTCGTCACGACGAACGTCGAAGGCACGCAGACGCTCCTCGATGCTGCGCGGGACACCGACATCGAGCGTTTCCTCCAGATCTCAACCGACGAGGTGTACGGACAGATACTCGACGGGACCTTCTCGGAAGGCGACCCCCTGAGCCCTCGGAACCCGTATGCTGCGACGAAGGCGGGCGCCGATCTGTTAGCGAGGAGTTACGAAACCACCTACGGGCTTCCGGTTCTCGTGACGCGGACGTGCAACAACTTCGGGCCGAGACAGCATCCGGAGAAGTTGATCCCGAAGTTCATCCAACGCGCGGCTGCCGGAGAGGATCTGCCGGTGTACGGCGACGGGTCGAACGTGCGCGAGTGGATATACGTCGCAGACAACTGCCGGGCGCTCGACGCGGTACTTCGCGATGGCGAGGTCGGCGAGGTGTACAACGTCGGCACCGGCGAGGAGCGAACGAACCTCGACGTTACGGAGGCCATCATCGACGCGGTCGGCGGGTCCGAGGAACAGATCTCGTTCGTGGATGACCGCCCCGGACACGACCAGCGGTACGCCCTCGACACGGAGAAGATCGATGATCTCGGCTGGGAGCCGGAGTGGACCTTCGAGGATGGGCTGGCCCGAACCGTCGAGTACTACACCGAGTAGCTACAGGTCACGGTAGTACTCGACGTACTGCTCGGCGATTCGTTCCCACGTCATCGTCCCCGAGAGTTCGTATGCCGCCTGCTTCTTCTCGGCCAACACCTCGGGATGGTCGACGAGGTACTCGAGCGTCTCCGCCATCTCCTTGCCGTTGCTCACCACGTCCACTCCGTGATTCTCCCTCGCGTCCGTGAGCGTCGCGAACCCGCACGTGTCGGTGATGAGGATACTACAGCCAGCTCCAGCCGACTCGATTGCCGTCGTCGGGTGGTTGTCGTGTTCCGACGGGATGAGAACCACGTCCGCGTCGCGGTAGTGCTGTTCGATGTCGTGGCTGTATCCGTGCATCCGGTGTTGCCACGCCGAGAGCTTCTCCGCGTACGCCTCGTCCTTCACCGGGCCGACGATGTCGACGACATAGCGTTCGTCGTTCGGGTCGAGATGCTGGAGCACACGGTGCTGGCCCTTTATTGGTCCGATGAGTGCCGGGATGAGAACCCGAACCGGATCCGAGACGGGGCCCGGCTCGAAGCGGTCGGCCTCGCTCACGCCGAGCGGGATCACACCGTCGGCCGAGCACCGGGCGTACGTTTTGAGTTGGTCCGCGACCATCGGGCTGGCCGCAACGATCGTGTCCGTCCGGTGGTAGCCAATGGCCTTCAGAAGGGAGTAGATGTTCGCGCCGACGAACTCTCGCGGGTTGATGATATGCGGGGCCCACAGGAGCATCTGGATGTCCCCCGCAAAGCCGAGGCTGCTCTGGATGTCCGCCCCGTCGATGAGACCGGGGATCGAGTGAAAGATGTCGTGGCCGTTTCGCTCGACGGTCCTGGCGACCCGTCGCTTCGTGCGAACGAAGTTTGGAACCGAATCGACCGACCCTGAAACGTGGACGGTTTCGACCTGGTCGTGGGTGTCGTCGCCGGTCGTATAGAGGGTCACGTCGCAGCCGACGGCGTCGAGCGCTCGGACGAGCTTTCGGGTGACGGCGGAGGGACCGAGTTCCTCGGTGTTCAGCGGTCCGTACACCGCGATGTCCTTGTCCATGTGCGTCCAGAGCGCGCCGCTCGTTTAAAGCCCGGCGACACGCCGGACGGGTTACTTGTAGCCGAGAGCTTCGAGTTGCTCGTCGAGGTCTGTCTCCGTCGGTTCGCGTTCCTCCGGTTGGTGGTCGCCGTCATCGGTCGCCGAGGTGACGATCCACGGCACACGCTTCAGCGCGGGGATCGGGACGTACTGCGGATGGGCGTAAAGGCCGTACTCGCCCAGCAGGTTCCCGTGGTCCGCCGTGATGATGACTCGCTCCGCGTCCACGTTCCCCAGCAGTGTTCGCACGTGGTCGAGGACGTACCGGAGGTTCTCCCGGTACCCCTCCCACGCGCGCTCCTTGGTGATGTCGCCCTTCCGAAGCCGGTCCCAGACCGTATCCCAGGGAGTGTGGTCGTAGCCGAGGGCCATCCCGCCGCCGTCGTCGCTGAACTGTTCGGGGACGAAGGGGTAATGCGGCTGCATGTAGTGGACGACGAGTCGATCGGGGGGGTGTTCGCGGTGGGCCGTAATCGCCCGGTCGGTGACGCGGTCGGCGAGGACCGTTCCGACATCGCTGTCGAAGGCGTCTCGCCAAACTTCGTCCAGCAGGTGGAAGTCGTCGCCATCGATGTGCATGTCCGTGTACGGGTTGGCGGAGACGAGCGCCGTGTCGGCTTTCTCCGCGGCATACTCGTCCCCGAAGTTCTTCACGTGCCATTCACCGGAACTGCTGGCACAGGAGTACCCGCTCTGCGTGGAGGTGAAGGGGTATTCGTCGGCAACCTCAGCCATCAGGTCCGCGCGACAGGCATCGAGGACGACCAGCATGTCCCAATCGTGGTCGTATATCCGCCGGCCGTAGTTTACCCGGCGACCGGTCTGACGGAACAGCCCTCGGTAGAACTCCCGCGCCGCTCTCTGCCCGCCCTCGGCCAATCCGTCCTCGCGAACGTGCGAGACGGCGTCGCGGCTCCACTCCCGGAACGTCATCTGTCCCAGCCTACAGCCAACCCGGACGTGAATGTTTCCATGCGGTGTCCGGGTCAGGTATCGGAGGGCTCCGAAAGACGCAAATAACGGAGCGTCGCATGATAGCGTGGATGAGCCAGCCGAACGTTCTCTTACTCGTCCTCGACTCCGTCCGCGCACGAAACGTCTCGCTGTACGGATACGAGCGCGAAACGACGCCGTTCCTGGACGAGTTCGCCGAAGAGGCGACGGTGTACCGGCAGGCGCGCGCACCGGGGCGCTGGAGCCTGCCGAGCCACGCGAGCATCTTCACGGGGCTCCACGTCGCAGAACACGGGCTCTACGACGAGGGACTCACCCTTCGCCCCCACAACACGGTGTTCGAGGAACTCGCAGCGTCCGGCTACGACACAGGAGTGTTCTCCTACAACGGCTACATCAACGGCGCCACACCGTCCGGACTCGACCGCTTCGAGACGGTCGAAGGGTACCGCGATCCGCCGTTCCCGAACGCGGCCGATCCGCAGGGAATCCGAGGCCAACATCGGGAGTTCCTCGGCCGATCGCTGCGACACGACCAACCCGTCCGCTCGCTGCTGAACGGCGCGCTGATGAAACTGGGCTGGGACCATCCGGAACTCCTCCCGGAGACGCTCCTCCGAAACACTTCTGCCGGGAAAACACCCGACGACGTGTACGCCGACCTCTTTCTCGACTGGCAGGCCGAACGCGACGGGGCGTGGGCGGCGTGTCTGAACTTCATGTGCACCCACAACGCGTACGACCCGCCTCCGGAACACGACCGCTGGGGCGACGAGGAGACTCGCGAGATACAGGACAGCCTCGAATATGGCAACTGGGAGTTCCTCGGCGGCCAGGAGCCGATCGAGAAGTTGGCCCGCCTGGAGGGCCTCTACGACGGAACCATCCGACAGGCCGACAGCTACGTCGAGCACATCGTCTCGACGCTACGCGAACGCGGGGTACTGGAGGACACGCTCGTCGTGGTCACGGGGGACCACGGCGAGGGATTCGGCGAGCCAGACGAGATACGCCCGAACCTCCCGACGGTCCAGCACGTGGTGGGATCGAACGAGAGCCTCCTGCACGTGCCGCTTGTCGCCAAGTTCCCCGGACAGACCGAGCGGACGGAGGTCGAGGGCGTCGCTTCGCTCACCGAGTTCGCGAACGTCGTGCGCGCCACCGTCCGGGACGATGTCGAACGCGACGCGTTCACACGGGATGACGGGATGGCACTCGCCTCCACGCACGGTCTGAACGAGGTGAACTGGGAGCGCATGCGCGAGTTCTGCGACGGCGACGTGTCCCGTTTCGAGGACGCGACACACGTCCTCTATGAGAACACCGACGACGGGACGGTGCGGAAGATGGTCAACTGGAAGGATCGCCACGTTACGCTCGAGATCGAGGACGCCCACACCGTGCGGGAGACGGGCGCGGACAACCGCAAACGAGTTGCCGAGGTCTTCGACGGACTCACGGACGTCGGCGTCGTCGGCCGTGCCGAGGGAGAGGTCGATGCGGGGACGGAGGCCCGGTTGGAGGCGCTGGGGTACCGTTGAGCGGTCGGGACCGACACACTCAAACGACACGTGGTGCACTCTGGACCTACGTACCATGGAGCTTCTCGTGGTCGGGTTGGACGGGCTCTCCTACAACATGCTCGACCGATTCGACATCGACCCCAAATACATCGGTCGAGTCACGGAGGAAGGCGTGTCTGGCGATCTGATGAGCGTCGATACGCCGACGACCCTCCCCGCGTGGACGTCCTTCCAAACGGGGACGGATCCCGGCACGCACGGGCTCACGAACATGATCCAACAGTCTGCCGACTACGACGTGAGTCCGTTCGAGACGAACGAGACGGAGGCGGCGGTCTACGACTACCTCGACGACACGGTCCTCATCAATCTACCCGCGTCCATCGGTCGGGAGCCGAGCGCCGAAGACACTCACCTCGTGAGCGCGATGCTCGCGAAGGACAAGGCGGACGCCGTCCCCCCACATCTCCGCGAGCTCGACAGCTACGACGACTACATCCTCGACCACGACAAGAGCCTGAAGAAACGGCCCAGCGTCTACTTCGACCACGTCTGTGACATAACGCGTCGCCGCCGCGACTTCGCCCGCGAGGCCTTCGACGAGTACGATCCCCGGTTCGGCTTCGTGCTGTTCTCGACCCCCGACTGGGCGGGTCACCTCCTCTCGAACTTCTCCGACGACGCCGAGCGCGCGACGTACTACCGTCAGTTGCTCACTGTGGTCGACGAGTGCACGGCGGACCTCGCGGGGCTCGCGGACAACGTCCTCCTCATGAGCGACCACGGCTTCGAGAAGAAGACCCGAAACATCCACGTCAACGACTGGCTGGCCGACCGCGGCTACCTGCAGGTCGAGGAGGAGCGGGTCACCCCCCAGCACCTCGCGGTCGCCGCGGCCAAGGCCGTCGGCAAGCGGTCCGATTGGGTGTACGAGCGGATCCGGCGTGTGTACAACTACATCATCGGCACCAGCGTCGGACAGAGCCTCCAGGAGGCCGCCGAGTCGGAGGTCGACTACCCGAACTCCCGAGCCTGGGAGCTGCGCTACGGTTGTCTGTTCATCAACGACGACCGGTTCGACCAACCGAACGTCGACGACCCGGAAGCACTGAAACGAGAACTCAAGGAGGAACTGGCGACGATAACCGGTCCGGACGGTGAGCCGGCGTTCCGCGACGTGTTGTTCGCCGAGGAGGCATACGCTGATCCCGGCGAGTGGGCTCCCGACGTCATCGCCCGCCCCGCCCCCGGCGGCTATCCGACGATGCTCGACTCGCCGACCGACGAGCCCGTGAGCCAGACGAATAACTACAACCACCGCTACCGCGGTATGATCGCCGCGGAGGGACCGGCGTTCTGCACCGACGAGACCGTCGAAGGGCTCTCCATCGTCGACATCCTCCCGACGCTGATGCACGTGCTGTGCGAACCGGTGTCCCCGACATTCGACGGGAGCGTCAGGCACGACCTCCTCGCCGAAGAACGTGCCGTGGAGACGATGTCCCCGACGGACGTCCCGCGTCCGCGGCTCCGCACAGCCGACGAAACCTCTCAGACCGAGCGCGACGAAGCCGTCGAGGAGCGGCTCGCCGATCTGGGGTACATCGAGTGATCTCCGACTAGGATGTCTGACAGCACCGCGGATCTGAGCATGAGCCGTGAGGCGCTCATCGCCATTATCGCCAAGTTCGCACTCGCGGCGACGGGTTTCCTAGGCGTCGTCATCTTCTCCAGGGTGCTCGGGGTCAACGGTGTCGGGCGCTACTACACATTGCTCGCGGCGGCGAACCTCGTCGCACAGATATCCAGCGGAGTGAACGGCGCCATCAAGAAGCGCGTGAGCGAGGTCGAGACTCCCGTCAGCGAGTACTTCGGGCTCGGAGTCGTCTTCAACAGTGCGTTCGTCGCGGTGCTGGCCGTCCTCCTGGTACTTACGTACCCCCTCCTCCAGTCGTACGTCGGTCCCTTCGCCTTCGGCATCGGTTTCATCGGTGTCGTCGCCAGCCTTAGCTATTTCGCGCTCGTCAACCGGGTGTACGCGGGCATCGGCAATACCGGGGCGTCGTTCTGGACGGACACGCTCCGCAGCCTGCTCACCCTCGCCGCGCAGGTGGTGCTGCTGTGGCTCGGCTGGCACGTGCTCGGTCTCCTCATCGGTTTCGTCGCGGCGACCGCGGCGACAGCCGTCGTCGTCTACCTTCTCTTGCGTCTCCGGCCCGCGATTCCTTCACGGGAGACGGTGTCGCGCACCTACGAGTTTGCCCGCTGGAACGTTCCGAACGGCCTCCTGCAGAACATGTACTCGCGTCTCGACGTACTGTTGCTCTACGCCATCGTTGGGAGTTCCGCCGTGGGGCTCTACGAGCCGGCACTTCGGTTGACGATTCCGGCGACGTTCATCTCCGCTAGTATCGGCGACTCGCTGGTGGTGAAGGCCAGCGGTCTCCACTCGATCGACCGGGACGTGGTCGACGACCTGAAGAACGCTGTCTCCTACACCTGCTTGCTTTCGATTCCCATCTTCTTCGGGGTCGTGGCGATGCCGGCGGAGTTGATGACAGTGGTCTACGGGCCCGACTTCGCCGCGGGCGCGGCGGCGCTCGTCGGACTGGCCGCGTTTCAGCTGTTCAACACCCTCAGACAGCCGTTCGCGATGGTCATCAACGGCATCGACCGCCCCGACCTACAGTTCCGAGTAAAGTTCCTCGTCCTCGTCATCCACGCGCCCCTGGCAGTCGGATTGGGACTGGAATACGGCCTCCTCGGGGTCATCGCCGCGACGGTCGCAACTGAGATCGTTCGCGTCTGCCTCTATCTGTACGCGGCACGCAAACTGTTCGAAGAGATCGTTCTCACGTGGCAGCTGGGCAAACAGCTGCTGAGCGGCGTCGTGATGTTCGTCGTCGTCGCGTGGCTCGTCGACGCCGTCGGGGTCACAGGTTGGGTCAGCCTGATCGGCGTTGTCGGCGTCGGCGCCGCCGTCTACTTCGCGGCGCTCGGGATCATCAGCGCGCATTTCCGGTCGACACTGGGGCACGCGTTCACGAACGCGGTACCCGAGGAGAGACAGTTCTGGTGAGGACTATCGAAGCTTCTCCGCGAGAATCGCGGGGAGGCGAGGACCAACCAGCCGCGGATGGCGTCGCAGGAGCGTAGCAAGCCACCGGATGTTGTCGAGGAAGCTATAGTGGTCCTCGTCGTCGTCCCGGTGTTCGAACTCGTGGTCGATGCCGACGACGGTGTATCCCGCTTCGAACGCACTCATCAGGAAGTCGGTATCACCACCGTGTGAGCAGGGGACCGGGAACCCACCGGCGTCTCGCCACGCTTCCTTCCTGAACCCCATCACGCGCCCCATCCCCGGCGTGAACCCGTCTGGCCACGACACCTGCGGGAGGATACCGGTTCCCCTTACCGTGACGACGGTTCGCGGTTCCGCCGCGACCCATTCGATGACCCGTTCGAACCACGCCTTTTCGAAGACGAGGTCGTCGTCGAGGATCAACACTACGTCGTGGCTCGCGTTCGCCACCCCCGCGTTCCGGGCTCGATTGAGTCCCTCATCCCGGCGAACCTGCACTTCTACGTCGGGACGATCGGGCACCGAGTTGGTCGTCAACACCCGCTCGCGATTCGAAGGGATGACGACGCTGACCGCGGTCATTCCAGATACCCCAGGTCCTTCATGTGCTGTTCGACCTGGAGGCTGTCCGGATCGATCGCCTTCGTGTCCTCCGCGAGTTCGGCGCAGGTAGCCAGTCGCTCCTGAACGAATAAGTCCAGGTGGTCGTGGCGCTCGTCGCCGTCCACGATTCGCTCGTCGCCGCCCCCGTATTCCGTGTTCAGGTAGGTGTCGTCCCCGACAGCCTCGGTGTTGAACCGCTTGGCGTCCGCGCCGCGCGCGCCGTGAAAGTCTAGGGTGCCGTCGTAGAACACCGGGTCCGTGTCCTCCGGCCCCCCGAGGAGCGAGCGCCCCATCAAGAGGTCCTCCACGGGGGAGTCGACGCCACAGAGGTCTAGCAGGGTCGGCACCAAGTCGACGAGCGAGACCTGCTCGTCCCGCTCGTCGGGCTCGACGGGGCCATCGAAAACGAGCGGTACACGGGTGCACTCCTCGCAGAAGAAGTTCCCGTGGCCGAACTCGCCCCACGTCTCGTAGGCCTCGATGATCTCGCCGTGGTCGCTCGTAATGACGAGCACGTCGTCTTCGGTCAGCCACCCCTCCGGGACCAGATACTCCTCGACGAACGACTCGATCTGCTCGTCGAGGTACGCACACTCCGCGTCATAAAGGCGAACCGCGTCCCGGATCTCGGCGTCCGTACACCCCTCGCCATCTCGCTTGCAGACCCGTCGGGTGAGGTTGTTCGCCTCGCTCCGGTTCGACACCGTTTCGAGGTCGTCGGGCATCCAGTCTGCGGGTGGCTCGTAGGGGTGGTGAGAGTCCATGTAGTGTAACCACAGGTGGACCGGTCCCGAGTCGGGGTCCCGATCATCGAGCCACGACCGAGCCCGTCCGTTGAGTTCGGCCGCCGTGCTGTAGTAGTGCGACTCGGTGAGCGCGTTTTTGACCCGCTGCCAGACCTGCATGTAGCTGAACTCCAGCAGCTTGAAGAGATGACTTGACTCGTCGACGTACTCCCTGACCTTGTCTCTGACGCTGGTTTCGTAGCCGGAGCCGGTCGCGTAGCCGCGGTCGTAGTTGTAGTCGGGACCGACGAACTTGTTATCCGACCAGACGCCACACTCGTAGCCCGCCCGGGAGAGCTCCTCGGCGAGAGTCGTCACACCATCCTCCTCGGGGATGCCTATCCCGTCGATGCTACTCGGGTAGCGCGATGCCATCATGGAGGGAAACGATCCGGGCGTGAATCCGGCGTTCGACACCGCATTCGTGAAGTGGAGTCCTTCCTCAGCCCGGCGCGTGAGGTACGGCATCACCTCGGGATCGGTCGCCCTGTCGTATCGGAGGCTGTCGCCCGATATGATGATGACATTCCTGTCGGTTGTACCGGCTCCCGGGTCGCTCATCGAGGCCGAGTATACGAGAAACCCGGTTAAATGGTTCGTTCCTCGCGGAGGGCCTCCCGGACCTCCGCCGTGAACCGCTCGGCACCGTAGCGCTCGCGAGCCTCCGCCGCTATCGATTCTGGGTCGAACGCCGACGGGTCGAACTCCCGGACCGCCTCCGTGACGGCGTCGACGGTCGGCTCGACCCGACGCCCGCTCCCATCGTCGATCATGTATTTCGGGTTCGGCTCGTCCGTGACGATGAGCGGCGTTCCATAGCAAAGGCACTCCGCGATGGCCATTCCGAAGTCCTCCTCGACGGGAATGAACACTCCGCCCTTCGCCTTCCGCATCGCCTCGACGACCTCGTCGTCGGATACGAAGCCACGGAACTCGACATCCGCGCCCGTCTCCTCGGCGAGATCGGCCAGTTCCTCTCGGAGCGGCCCGTCGCCGCAGAGCACGAGCCGTTCGTCCGTTCGGGCGAACGCGAGAATGAGCGTGTCGAGACGCTTGCGCTCGCCGAGCCGGCCGGCGGAGAGGAAATAGTCCTCCCGTCGTTCGGTGGCGAGGACCGACCGTTCGTCGTACTCGATCGGCGGGTTCACCACCGTCGCGTCCAGTCCGTAGTGGCGGTCGATGCGGTCCCGGGTCGTTCGGCTGTTGGCGAGTGTCCTGCGGACCCGCTGCATCTCTATCCAATCGGCGTACATGGCCGCCTTCCGGACGAGATACCGAAGGTTTCCCAGGCCCGTGAGGGTATCGCGCCCTAGCCATTCCGTGTAGCGAAGCGGGGGGTGGTGGGCGTAGTGGTGGTGTAGCTGGTGGGACTCCGGCTGGTAGAACTTCGCGGGGACGCCGGTTGTAACCACCGTGTCGTACTCCGGCAGGTGAAGGCGTCCCGTCTCGTAGGCAACCATCGCGTCCCGGAGCACCGTCGGGAGCGAGTTCGCCCGGCCCGCGAATAGCGTCACCTCCCCCTCGACACGCTCCTCGTACCATGTCGGCTTTCCGGCCCGGCCGACGTAGAGGTCCGCATCCAGCGTCTCCGCGAGCGCGGTTGCTACCTTCGCTGCCCCACCGGGCGTGTCAGCGAAGCCGTCGTGGATTACCGCGACACGCTCGGTCATACGTACGCCTCCGGGAACTCCGAGTCGGTAGCCATGTGATCGACGAGGGCGAGAGAGAGGAGCGCTATGACGACGTCGAGCCCGGACGCTCCGAACGCGCTGGTACAGTCTCGAACGTCGGGCACGGCGTGGCCGTCGAACGCCTCGGCGGCATCGTCTGTCCCCGGCTTCGCCGAGCGAAGGTCGAGATCGAACCTATCGGGCATACCACCCGGTCGAGGGCGAGGGTGAAATGAGTTCAGATCCGGAGCGTACAGGCAGAACCAACCTCGTCGATCAACGCGGGGAACGTCGACCAAGGACGCGTGAAGTCAGGGTAGATGTAGAGAACCTCCCGAAGCAGACTCGTTCGAACGGGACGGCCGAGGGATCCTCTTCGAGGAAGTACGTACCCGATCGACTAACGACCGTACGCTTCGGATTGACGGTGTCGGGATTCCGAAGCGATAGCCACTCGCTCCTGCGAAACCTAGACTACCCACTCGAACGTTCTCGTAGTCTCCCGTGATCAACGTGCTCGAGAAACAGTACCCGATGCCCAGGAGGCCCTTCGGACAGATCCGGTGTACTCGGAGGGGTGCGTGAGATGATTTCGAATCGTGGTCTGGCTCTGACCGTTTCCGGATCACAAGACCACTTCACAAGCCTTAACCCCACTTTCCAAGTCCTACGAAGCAATGAGTCGAAGCGATAGCGACACGACCCCGGACGGCGGAAATCCCGCCTCCACCGTCCCGGGCATCGACTACTCCTTCGCGGGGAAGTCGGCCGCGGACGTCGTCCGCGACCTCTATCACGTGCCGGCACTCCTCGCGGTCGTCGCGTTCATGCTGTGGGTCCGCCTCCAGTCCTACGGCAACTTCATCCGCGACGGCCAGGTGTACTTCAACGGCAACGACGCGTGGTATCACCTCCGGCAGGTGCGCTACACCGTCGCGAACTGGCCGTCCACGATGCCGTTCGACCCGTGGTCGTACTACCCGTTCGGTACGGCACAGGGGCAGTTCGGTACACTGTACGACCAATTGATCGCCACCGCGGCCCTCGTCGTCGGCCTCGGATCACCCTCCGACGCACTCGTCGCCAAAACGCTCCTCGTTGCGCCCGCAGTCTTCGGTGCACTCGTCGCGGTCCCCACCTACCTCATCGGAAAGCGCCTCGGGGGCCGGCTCGCCGGCCTCTTCGGTGCCGTCATCCTCATGCTCCTACCGGGTACGTTCCTCCGTCGGGGGCTCGTTGGATTTGCTGACCACAACATCGCCGAGCCGTTCTTCCAAGCGTTCGCGGTCGTCGCGCTCATGATCGCACTCACGGTCGCACAACGCGACCGCCCCATTTGGGAGCTTGTGCAGGCACGTGAGTGGGACGAGCTGAAGCCTACCCTGTATTGGAGCGCCCTCGCCGGATTCGGGATGGGTCTCTACATCTGGACGTGGCCGCCGGGCGTCTTCCTGCTGGGCGTCTTCGCCGCCTACGTCGCCTTCCAGTCGGTCTCAGATTACACAGGCGACCGCTCACCGGATCACGTCGCGTTCGTCGCGGTCGTCTCGATGGCCGTGGCGGCGCTGATGGCGGTTGTGCGCTTCCAAGAAGCTTCGTTCAGCCCCTCACAGTTCAGCCTCATCCAACCCTTATTCGCTCTCGCGACGGCCGCAGGTGCGGTGTTCCTTGCGTTTCTTGCTCGACAGTTCGACTCGCGCGAGTTCCCGGACGAACGCCTGAACGAACACGGCTTCCCAGCCACTGTCGGCGTCCTCGCCGCACTCGGCGTCCTGCTCGTCATCGTCGTCGACGCCTCACCATTCACCACGGTCGAGAATAACCTCCTCCGGTTCGTCGGCTTCTCCGCGGGCGCGGCCACTCGCACCATCGGCGAGGCCCAGCCGTTCCTCCAGTCCGGGCTCGTCCAGTACTACGGCGGCTTCGGCGTCGTAATCGCCGAGTACGGCTTCGCGTTCATCACCGCCCTCGCGGCCGCCGTCTGGATGCTCGTCAAGCCCTTGTGGAAGCGTGGCACTACGAGCGACTACTACTACCTCGCTGCCTCGGCGCTGGTCGTCCTGTTCGTCTTCGTCGGCTCGCCGATCTTCAACGACCTCGCGAACGGCCTCGGCTTCAACCCGCAGGTGCTCGGACTCGCCATCGTCGCGCTGCTCGTGTTCGGCGCGGCCGCGCGCGTCCGCTACGACGCCGAGCACCTGTTCGTGTTCGTGTGGGCGGCGTTCATCACGGCCGCCGCGTTCACGCAGGTCCGCTTCAACTACTACCTCGCGGTCGCCGTCGCGGGGCTGAACGCCTACTTCCTCCGGGAGATCCTCGCGGTCATCGGGATCGACTTCTCGGCGGACCTCTCGATGCCGGACGTCGAGACGTACCAGATCATCGCCGTGGTGCTCACGGTGCTGGTCGTCCTCGGCCCGGTGCTGGTCGTCCCGCTGTCGCTCGGGAACACCGGACAGGTGTCCATCGACCGGACGAACACCGCCGTCGCCGTCGGCAACAGCACCGGTCCGGGAGCGGTGACGATCTGGGACGAGAACCTCGAGTGGATGAACGACAACACGCCCGCCGAGGGGAACCTCGGCGGCGCCGGCAACGCGGACGACCTCGACTACTACGGCACCTATCAGCGGCCCGTTGACGACGACTACGACTATCCCGAGGGCACCTACGGGGTGATGTCCTGGTGGGACTACGGCCACTACATCACCACGCAGGGCGAGCGCATCCCGCACGCGAACCCGTTCCAGCAGGGCGCCAGCTCCGCGGCGAACTACCTCCTCGCGCCCAGTGAAGAAGAGGCGGACGAGGTGCTCGCGAACATCGACGACGACGGCGAGGCCGAACGGATGCGCTACGTCATGGTCGACTGGCAGATGGTCACGGTCGGCTCGAAGTTCGGCGCGCCCGTCGTCTTCGACGACGACACGAACGCCTCCGACTACTACTCGCCGACGCTACGCGCACAGCAGACCCAGCAGGGAACGAGATACGGCGTCGCCTTCCGGGACAAGACGCAGCGCTACTACGAGAGTCAGATGGTGCGGCTGTACCTGTACCACGGCAGCCGCGCGGACCCGACGGTGAACACGCTGTTCGGCGAACGCGTCGTCGTGTTCGACTACGACACGGTCTCGACGGAGGACGGCAGCACCACCTACAAGGTGTTGCCGCAGGGCGAGAACGCGAGCGCGATTCGGACGTTCGCCAACGAGAGCGCAGCCCAGGAGTTCGTCGAGGAGGAGGGCACCGCCCAGATCGGCGGCGTGGGGGCGTTCCCGCGCGAGTCCGTGCCCGCGATGGAGCACTACCGGCTCGTGAGCACCTCCGAGACCTCGGCGTACGCCTCCAGCCAGTACCAGCGGACGGTGCTCCAGGAGTCGCAGGCGCTCGGGCTGCGCCCGTCGCTGCTACAGCAGACGCAGCCGCAGTGGGTGAAGACGTTCGAGAAGGTGCCGGGCGCGACCGTCGAGGGTGACGGCGCCGACCCCAACGAGACGGTCACCGCGACCGTCGAGATGCGCGTCCCCGACGCCGGAACCGGCGGCAACGCCTCGACGTTCACCTACGAGCAGCAAACGACCGCGAACGAGGACGGCGAGTTCGAGTTCACGGTCCCGTACTCGACGACCGGCTACGACGAGTACGGCCCGGAGAACGGCTACACCAACGTGAGCGTTCGCGCGACGGGCGCGTACACGGTCACCGGCGAGGTCGAGAGCAACGAGTCGGCGTACATCGTCCGCAACGAGGGGACGTTCAACGTGAGCGAGGGGCTGGTCAACGGCGACGAGGACGGCACCGCGACCGTCACCCTCTCGGAGGAGGTCCTCCGCGCGCCCGAGGGCGCCCAGAACGGCTCGGAGACGAACAACTCGACCGAGGGTTCCGACAACTCGAGTTCCCTGTCCGAAGACCTGAACTCGCTGAACGGCCTCGACTCGACGGACGAGGACGTGACGACGCCGGACGACGACTCGCGGGCGGACGGATCGTTCGCTGGCTCGGCGGCGACTGGCGAGGCCGAGCCCGCCGTGCGCGCCCCCACCCGGAGCACGGTCGCCCCGTAGATGACGGACGCCGGCGGTGACGGTGCGGAGTCGGCTGACGCGACGGGAACGGTAGAGGCCGATGCATCGGCGACCAACGCCGACGCGACTTCCTCGTCCGCGGACGACGTACAGTTGATCGAGCGCGACGAGGGGCCGCTCGGCACGTACCTCCGCGGGGTCGCGATGGGGACCGCCGACGCCGTTCCCGGCGTCTCCGGCGGGACGATCGCGTTGATCACCGGGATCTACGACCGCCTCATCGCCGCGGTGACGGCCGCGTCGCCGTCGCTCGCTCGACGTGCGCTCGACGGCCTGCTCGGCGACCGCGACGAGCTCCGAGCGGTCTGGACGGCGGTCGACGGCTGGTTCCTGCTCGCGCTGGGCGCCGGGATCGCCACCGCGATCCTCACCGTGACGCGGGCGTTGCACATCGCGCTGGGGACGACGCCCGTGCTCACCTACGGCTTCTTCTTCGGCCTCATCGGCGCGTCGGCGGTCGTACTCCGTGAAGAGTTCCGCGTCGACACCGGCGGTCGGGTCGCCGCGGCGGTCGCGGGGGCGGTACTGGCGTTCGTCGCCTCCGGACAGGCCTCGGCGGCGCTCGGGGAGACCGCGCCGGCGACGTTCTTCGCGGGGGCGGTCGCGGTGAGCGCGATGATCCTCCCCGGGATCTCGGGGTCGCTCCTGCTCGTCATCCTCGGGCAGTACGACCGCATGACCGAGGCGCTGTCCGTGTTCGTCGATTCGCTGTTGGCGCTCGCGACCGGGGGCCCGACGGCGGCGGTCGTCGAGACCGGCGTCCCGGTCGTCGCGTTCCTCGCCGGCGGTGTCGTCGGATTGCTCACCGTCGCGCACGCGGTGCGGGCGGCACTCGCGGCGCGTCGCGAGGCGACGCTCGCGTTCCTGATCGGCCTCATCGTCGGCGCGCTCCGGGCGCCGGTCGTCCGCGTCGGCGAGGAGGTCGGCGCGTGGACCGCCGCGATCGGCGCCGAGTTCGTCGTCGCGGCCGCGGTCGGCGCGCTGCTGGTCGTCGGGCTCGACAGGCTGGCGGGCGGTGTCGACCTGGACTGATCGACTCGACCGTGACCCGCGGCCGTTTAGTCCCGCCGTCCCCGACCACCGATATGACCGACGAGGCGTCGAGCGAGTCGGACGCGACGACGACCGCGGATCCGGTTCGCGAGGTGACCGTCCGCGCGTCGGGCCACGAGCACGTCAGCGCCGAGCACGCGAGCACCTTCGAGGTGACGAGCGACGACTGGCTCACCCCCGCGGGCGACTGTATTCTCGCGGTCGAGGCGGACACCACCCCCGCGGACGTGCCGCGTTCGTTCGTCGAGGCGTGTCGCTCCCGGGAGGCGACGATCGTCGCCGAGTTCGGCGCAGCCGACGCGACCGAGACCGCGACGGGTCACGGCCACCCCGACCTCTCCTACGAGGGCGACCGGAGCATGGTCGGCCGGACGAGCGACTACGTCGACGAGCGGACGGTCATGATCGGGGCGGACAAGGCGGCCGCGGACTTCGGCCGGCGACTCGTGACGGCGCTGGAGCGGGGCGCCCCGCTGACGGTGACGTTGCGCGTCGAGCCGTAACTGCCCCCGCCGTCTGACGGGAGAAGCCCGCCCGACCACCACATTGGCCCGACCGTGCGGGCGACGGTTCTTGTACGATGCCGCCCGAGTACCGGTCATGCCCGACGACGAACCGGCCGAGAACATCAGCGGCGGGGACGCGGGCGGCGGTCGTCCGGCCGCGTTCGACTCGGCCGACGAGCCGGCGACGCGCGCCGAGGCCGTCGTCGACGCTCTCGGCGACCTGTACTGGCAGAAGGCCTACGGCGGACAGGACGCCTTCGAGTGTCTGGTCCGGACGATCCTCTCCCAGAACACCAGCGACAAGGCGAGCCAGCCGGCACACGACGCGCTGATGGCGCGGTACGGGCCGGGCGAGGCGCCCAGCGCCTCGGAAACGCGAGCGGAGAGCGACGCGAGCCGCGAGCGCGGCGGACCGGAGTGGAGAGGTGATCTAGCGGCGTCGCTGGCGAACGCAGCACAGGACGAGTTGGCCGAGACCATCTCGGGTGCCGGGCTCTACAACATGAAGTCCGAGCGGATCGTCGCGCTCGCCGGGCACGTCGTCGAGGAGTACGGCGGTGCCGACGGGTTCGACGCGTTCGTTCGCGAGGAAGACCCGGAGACAGTTCGCGAGACGCTACTCGACATGAACGGCGTCGGGCCGAAGACCGCGGACTGCGTCCTCCTGTTCGCCGGCGGCCGCGGCGGCGTCTTCCCCGTGGACACGCACGTCCACCGGATCGCTCGAAGGATGGGGCTGGCGCCCGCGGACGCCGACCACGAGGGCGTGCGGGCCGCACTCGAGGAGGCGGTGCCGCCCGAGAAATGCGGGTTCGGCCACACCGCGATGATCCAGTTCGGGCGGGAGTACTGTACCGCCCGCGAGCCGGCGTGTCTGGAGGGGCCGGAGGCGTGCCCGCTGTACGACCTGTGCGATCGCGTCGGGATCGACGAGCTGTCCGGCGAGGCGGTCGATCCGAGCGAGGCAGCCGCTCCCGACGACGACTGATCCGACGACGGACTGACTACTCCACCGAGCACTCGGCTTCGGGGACTCCCTCGACGGGAGCCTCCGACTGCTCGTAGGTCGAGTCGCCGGGCGCCGCAGACAGCATCGGCAACGAGAGGGTGTAGTCGAAGGCGATCGCGAACCGCGAGAACGGATCCGCGAGGAACGCCTCGGGATCGCTGACGCCGGCGAAGACGACGCCCGTGCGGAGGCTGATCACCTCGTACTCGCCTGTGTGGCCGACGGCCGACATCCCGAGCGCGCCCTTTCCGCCGAGGTTCGTGAACAGCGACGTGTAGATCGACAGATCGATCGTCGGCCCCTCGGTCCCGACGTCCAGATCCCGGCCGTCGCCGAAGCAGTCCTCGGGCGCGGCCGCCGCGGGCGCGACGGCGGGCCCCCCGACGGCCGCCAGCGACACGAGGAGGGCGAACGCGACGCGGACCGGAAACCGATGGCTCACTGACGGCGGTTCCACCGTCGAGGTGAAAAAGTCGCCCGTGCCGGCTATCTCTCGTGATACTCCGGGGGCTCGCGTTCGATCCCCTCGACGAGGTACGCCGCGCTCGCGGGGTTGGTCGCGAGCGGCACGTCGTGCACGTCACAGATCCGGAGGAGCGCGGAGATGTCGGGCTCGTGGGGCTGCGCCGTCAGCGGGTCGCGGAGGAAGACGATCCCGTGGCAGTCGCCGTTAGCGACCTCGGCGCCGATCTGCATGTCGCCGCCGAGGGGACCCGACGACTTGCGTTCGACTCTGAGGTCGGTTTCCTCGTTGAGCCGTTTGCCGGTCGTCCCCGTCGCGAGCAGGTCGTGGGCGGCGAGGGTGTCGACGTACTCGCGGGCGAACTCGACGAGGGTGTCCTTCTGTTCGTCGTGGGCGATGAGCGCGAGGCGCATACGTGCTCGTCGACGGGAGATGACTTGAGTCCCGGCGATGGTCGGTCGACCTACCGTGAGCGTCTCACGACCGGTCCACGTGCGGGACCACTCCGTGTTGTACCGCGAGCGAGGCCGAAGTTCTCGTGAGCGAAGCGAACGAGAGCACGGAGGGCGAGCGGAGCGAGCCCTCCGAAGGCCGAGCGAGCGGCTTTGGCATGAACGGGTTTTGGCCGGGGGTTCCCGCAGGCCGCCGAAGGCGGCCGAGGAAACCCCCGGTCAAAAGAGGTTCATTTGAACCGGAACGTCTCCAGGTTCTTCGGCGCGAACGTCCGCATGTTGTAGTCGTGATACAGCGCCGACGAGAAGTCCTGCACGGAGCGCTCGTCGCCGTGGACACACAGCACCTTCTCGGGGCGGGGGTTCATCGTCTTCACGAAGTTCTCGAGCCCTTGGCGGTCCGCGTGCCCGGAGAAGCCGTCGACGACTTCGATACCCATCCGCAGGGAGATGGTCGACTCGCGGCTGCGGTCGCGGGGGTCCTGCACCGGGATCTCGTCCCAGCCGTTCTGGATGCGGCGGCCGAGCGTCCCCTGGGCCTGATAGCCGACGAACGTGAGCGTGGAGTTCTCCTCGCTGCCGAGGTGGCGGAGCCACGACATGATCGGCCCGCCGGTCATCATCCCCGAGGTGGAGAGGATGATGCAGGGGCCGCCGTCGGCGACCTCCTGGCGCTCGTCCTCCCCGCCGTCGATGTGGTTGAACTGATCGGCGAGGAAGGGGTTCTCGTCCTCGTGGAAGATCCGGTCGCGGAGGTCGTCGCGGAGGTACTCGGGGTAGGTGGTGTGGATCGCCGTCGCCTCCCAGATCATCCCGTCGAGGTGGACGGGCATCTCCGGGATCTTGTCGGTGCGCATCGCCTCCTCCAGCACCATCATGATCTCCTGGGAGCGCCCGACCGCGAACGCCGGGATCAACACCTTCCCGTCGTTGTCGTACGTCTCGTTGATCACCTCGATCAGCTTGCGCTCGGAGTCCTCCTGGTCGGTCTGGTAGTCGTTGCGCCCGCCGTAGGTGGACTCCATCACGAGCGTCTCCACGCGCGGGAAGTCGTTGACCGCGCCGTTGAACAGCCGGGTGTCGTCGTAGTGGATGTCGCCGGAGAAGGCGACGTTGTAGAGGCCGTCGCCGATGTGGAAGTGCGAGACGGCCGACCCGAGGATGTGGCCCGCGTTGTGGAACGTGAGCTTCACGTCCGGCGCGATGTCGGTCACGTCGCCGTACTCCAGCGGGATGGTGTGTTTGATCGCCTCGCGCACCTGCGCCGACTCGTACGGCGGGGTGCGGCCCTCCTTGCTCGCCACGTCGAGGTAGTCGAGCGTGAGCAGGCCCATCAGGTCGCGCGTCGGCTCCGTGCAGTAGATCGGGCCGTCGTAGCCGTACTTGAACAGCAGCGGGATGAGCGCCGAGTGGTCGAGGTGGGCGTGGGTGAGCACGACCGCGTCGACGTTCTGCGCGCCCGCGCCGAGCGCCTCCGGAACCTGGAGGTACGGCACCTCGCCCTCGGCGCCGGGCTTGTCGCCGCAGTCTACCAGGATCCTGGTCTCGGCGGTGTTGAGGATGAACGAGGCGCGGCCGACCTCCCGGCAGCAGCCGAGGGTGGTGATGCGGACCCACTGCTCGTCGGCCATCTCCTCGCGGTGGATCGTGCGCCCGACGCGTTCGAGGATGTCGCGGCGCTCCTCGCGCTCCTGCTTCAGGAAGTTGCGGACGTTCGAGACCGTGGAGGACTCGATGGGCGGCGTGCGGACGACCTCGGGCGTCCACCCGACCTCCTGGGTGATCTCCCGGAGGGTGGAGCCGCGGCGGCCGATGACCATGCCGGGCTTTTCGGCCTCGATGACGACCTCGCCGGTGTCCTCGTGGAAGTCGAGGTCGGCGACGCCGGCGTCATCGGGGATGATGTCCTCGATCTTCTCTTTGGCCTCGCGCGGCTCGGAGAGCACGTCCGGGTGCGGGCGGACGGTGATCCGCTTTCGGAGCTTGGAGGCGAGCCGTCGAACGAGGTCGCCGTTTTGGGCGAACTCCTTCGGGTGGCGCGTGTAGATGACCAGCTCCGGGCCCTCGTATTTCACGTCGGTGACGGAGATGTCGTCGGGGATCTCCGATTCGATCTGTGCTTTCGTGTCGGCTAACTGCTTCTCGACTTGACTCATATGTGAGAGGATCGTCGCGGGTCCCGGAGGGCGCGGCTGTCGGACGCGACGCCCTCGGGTCGACTGTGAGTTGAAGACTGCATGCGTACGGGACGCTCCGTTGTAGCTGCCCTCGTGGGCGACGGAAAACCCGCTTGTCTCCCCGTATCCCCCGCGTGTTATAAAACCCTTCGCAAACCACTACCGGGGCCGGTCCGAACGACCCGTATGCGACTCACGCCCGACTCCGTCGCCGCCGAGCGAGACCGCCTCCGCGAGCGCGCCCCGACGGTCGTTCCCCTGCTCAACGACACCCGAGCTGCGCTGGGCGAGTTGTTCGACACGGAGGTCGACCCCGTCGCCGACGGGCGGTACCGGCGAGAGGTCGACCGCGTGTTCGCCGACGGCGACCGCGCGGTCAACGTCGCCGCCCTCGCCGGCCTCCTGCGTGACCTCGACGTGGAGGGCGACTACCCGGGGTTCGTCGTCGACGAACTGCTCGGGCGCCGGCTGGCGTCGACCATCGCCGGCGGCCAGCCCCTTGCGCTGCTGGCGGAGGCGACGTTCCACTTCGCGGACACGCGCGCGCAGGGCGGACCCGACGAGGCCGCCGGCGCCGACGACCTTGACGCGGCGCTTGCGGCGGGCTTTCAGACCAGACTTCCGGGGTGGTCGTGGCGCGAGGGGGACAGCCCGTTCGCGGTCCCCCCGCGCGGGACGGGGGGGAGCGGACCGGGCGACCCGGGGGACTCGGCCGGACCGAACGGAGGGGAGCCGTGAGGGGCGCGACACCCGCGGCGCTGACGCCGGCGGCCGCCCGCGAGGCCCTTCCCGAGGCGACGCTGTGCCACATCGTCGACGGCGACCGGACGCTCCTGATCCGCAAGCAGCGCGGCGTCGGCGCCGGGAAGCTGGTCGGCCCGGGCGGCAAGCTGGAGGGCGAAGAGACGCCCCGCGAGTGCGTCGTCCGCGAGGTGCGCGAGGAGCTCGGCATCCGCGTCAGCGACCCGGACCGTGCGGGCGCGTTCGCCTACTGGGCCGACGACTGGTCGGCCGTCGTCCACGTGTTCCGCGCGACCGCGTACGACGGCACGCCGACCGAGAGCGAGGAGGCGGTTCCGGTGTGGGCGCCCGTCGACGACCTCCCGACGGGGGAGATGTGGGCGACCGACCGCGAGTGGCTCCCGGCGGTGCTCGACGGCGACCGGTTCCGGGGAACCTTCGTCTATCACGCGGGGGAACCGCGACACGTCGACGTGAAGACCGGCGTCGACGCGGTCGCGTTCGGCCGTCCGTGACAGCGGCACACACGGCGAGGGAACGTTCTTGTCCGCGGCGACGGTCGATTCGGGCATGAGCGCCGCTCGCCGCGCCTCGACAGCGGTCCGCCGTCGCCGCGAGCGGCGCGTTCGCCTCCCGGTTCCGCCGCGTGGCGCGTAGCCACGCATCCATCCTTCTCCCCACCGCACCCGCCGGCGGACCGATCGCACCGAGTTTAAGACGGCAGTCCGATATCCACGAGTATGAGCGAACACGAATCCGCCGACTCCGGCGACGACGACCAGGAGTTGGGGATCACGAAGTCGAAGGAGTACGAGACCGGCGAGTGGTACGCCGAGGTCGTCAAGAAGGCCGGCCTCGCGAACTACGCGCCCGAGGGGATGTCCGGGTTCATCATCACCCGCCCCCGCGGGTACGCGCTGTGGGAGCGCCTGCAGGGCTTTCTCGACGCGAAGTTCAAGGACACCGGGGTGCAGAACGCCTACTTCCCGCTGTTCATCCCCGAGTCGTACCTGGAAGCCGAGAAGGACATCGTCGAGGGCTTCGACCCCGAGGTCGCGTGGGTGACCCACGGCGGCCACGACGAGCTGGAGGAACGGCTCGCCGTCCGGCCCACCTCCGAGTCGATCATCACGCCCTACATCAGCCAGTGGGTGCGAAGCCACCGCGACCTCCCCCTCCGCGTGAACCAGTGGTGCTCGGTCGTTCGCTGGGAGGCGACGGAGACGAAGCCGTTCTTCCGCACGAAGGAGTTCCTCTGGCAGGAGGGCCACACCGCACACGCCGACCGCGACGGCGCCTGGGGCGAGACGATGACGCGCCTCGACCAGTACGAGTCGGTGTACGAGGACTTCCTCGCGATCCCCGTCCTCCGCGGACAGAAGCCCGACCACGACAAGTTCCCCGGCGCGGACACGACGACGACCGTCGAGGCGCTCATGCCCGACGGCAAGTCCGTGCAGGGCGGCACCTCCCACTACCTCGGGACGAGCTTCGCGGAGGCGTTCGACATCACCTACTCCGACGAGGACGAGGCCGAGCGCCACGCGCACACGACCTCGTGGGGGCTGTCCTGGCGCGCGCTGGGCGCGCTGATCATGACCCACTCCGACGACCAGGGGCTCGTCCTTCCCCCCACCGTCGCGCCCACCCAGGTCGCGATCGTGCCCATCTGGCAGGAGGAGACGAAAGACGAGGTGCTCGAGTACGCCGAGGGCGTCGCCGACGAGCTGGAGGTGGCGGGGATCCGCGTCGAGCTCGACGACCGCGACACGCGCAACCCCGGCTTCAAGTTCAACGAACACGAGCTCAACGGGATCCCCGTTCGCTTCGAGATCGGCCCCTACGAGGTCGAGGACGACGAGGTCACGGTCGTCCATCGCCCCGACGGCGAGCAGTCGACCGTCGACCGCGAGGGGATCGCGGAGACGACTCGCGATCACCTCGACGAGGTGTACGCGAAGCTGTACGCCGCCGCCGAGGAGAACCTGGAGGGCGAGGTGCGCGAGGCCGACTCGCGCGACGAGATCCTCGGCACCATCGGCCAGCACGGCGGCTACGTGAAGGCGCCCTGGTGCGGCGACGAGGACTGCGAGGGCGAGATCAAAGACCAGATCGCCGCCGAGATCGTGATGGTCCCCTTCGAGGAGGACGACGACCGCCACGGCACCGACCACGACGACACCTGCGCGGTCTGTGACGACGACGCGACGCGAACGGCGTACTTCGCGAAGTCGTACTGACCGCCGGAGTCGCACTGACTGCCGGAGTCGCACTGCCCGTCCGCCCGAGTCGTCGCGACCGGCCCGACCACCAGTTCTCCGAACGACAACTCGAATTCGAGTCACAGCGTGCCGTCCCGCGATCGGATCGTTCACGGTCGTCCGAGAGGATACTGTCACCCTATATCATCCTAATATGCCAATAACACACCCTTAGCCGTTTAGGGTCAACCCTTTACCCGGGACGCGAGAACCGGCATCCATGACTGAGCCGGACGCGTCGGCGCGCGTCGGGGGCCTGGCGGACCCCAGTGACGAGCGCTCGAACTGTGGTGTGGGGGCCGTCGTCGACCTCGACGGCGGGCGATCACACGAAGTAGTATCGGACGCACTCGACCTGCTGGAGAACCTGGAACACCGGGGCACGACGGGCGCGGAACAGAACACCGGCGACGGCGCCGGCATCATGGTCGAACGGCCCGACGAGTTCTTCGAGGCCGTCGTCGGCGACCTCCCCGAGACGTACGCGGTGGGGTCGGTGTTCATGCCGACCGACGACGACGCTCGCGAGGACCTGGCGGCGCTGTTCGAGTCGACGCTCGCGGAGTACGACCTGGACGTACTCGCGTGGCGCGACGTGCCGACGGACGCCGCCGGCGCCGATCTGGGCCAGACGGCGCTCGACTCGGAGCCGGACGTGTGGCAGGCGTTCGTCGCGCCCGACGACGACGCCGACCTCGACGATGAGACGTTCGACCGACGGCTGTACGTCGCCCGCCGCGACCTCGAGTCGGCCGCGGAGGACCTCGCCGGCGAGCGCTTCTACGTCTGCTCGCTCGACCGCCGACGCGTCGTCTACAAGGGGCTGTTGAAGGCCGACCAGATCGACGCCTACTACCCCGACCTGCGCGACGACCGGCTCACGTCGGGGGTCGCGCTGGTGCACGCGCGCTTCTCGACGAACACGCTCGGCGCGTGGCACCTCGCACACCCGTACCGCAACATCGTCCACAACGGCGAGTTCAACACCATTCAGGGGAACGTCAACTGGATGCGCGCCCGGCAGTCGGACCTCGCCGACGGCGGCTTCACCGACGAGGAGCTCGACGCCGTTCGACCGATCATCTCGGACCCCAACCAGTCGGACACCGCCTCCGTCGACGAGACGCTCGATCTGCTCCTCCACGGCGGCCGCGACCTCCCGCACGCGCTGCGGATGATGATCCCGGAGGCCTACCGCAAGGACGACGCGATGAGCGAGGCCCGTCGGGACTTCTACGACTACCACGCCTCGCTGGTCGAACCGTGGGACGGCCCCGCGCTGGTCATCGGCTTCGACGGCGACCGCGTCGCGGGCGTGCTCGACCGCAACGGGCTCCGACCGTGCCGTTACGACGTGACGACCGACAACCGCCTCGTGATGGGTAGCGAGGTCGGCGCGCTCGAACACGACCCCAGCGAGGTCCGCGAGCGCGGCCGCCTCCGCCCGGGCGAGACGTTCGTCGCCGACCGCAGCGAGGGCCGCGTCCTCGACGACGAGGAGGTGTTCGCCGACCTCACCGACGAGAAGTACGGCGAGTGGGTCGACGCCGAGCAGCGCGACCTCGCCGAGGTCACCGCCGACGCGGACCCGTCGCCCGGGACGGGCCCGGACGACAACCTCCGGAGCAAACAGGCGGCCTTCGGCTACACCACCGACCAACTGAACCACCTCATCGGCCCGATGGCCGAGCAGGGGAAGGATCCGGTCGGCTCGATGGGCGACGACACGCCCCTCTCGGTCCTCTCGGAGTTCGACCGCCCGCTGTTTACCTACTTCAAGCAGCTGTTCGCGCAGGTGTCGAACCCGCCGATCGACTACATCCGCGAGGAGCTGGTCACCTCCCTCGAAACGCGGCTCGGCCCCCAGCGCAACCTCCTGGGCGAGACCCCGGAACACGCCCGGCAGGTCGTCAACGACTCGCCGGTCCTGACCGAGGAGGAAACCGAGACGCTGCGGGACTTGGAGACGGCGACCGACGGCGATCTCACGTCGGTGACGCTCGATATGACGTTCGACCCCGAGGACGACCTCCGGACGGCCGTCGAGGACCTGCGCGCGGCCGCCGCCGACGCGGTCCGCGACGGCGCCGACGTGGTCGTCCTCTCGGACCGCGACATGGGCCCCGATCGGATGCACGTGCCGAGCCTGCTGGCGACCGGCGCGGTCCACCACCACCTCGTGCGCGAGGGGCTGCGCGCCCGCGCCGGCCTGGTCGTCGAGTCGGGCGACCCGCGCGAGGTCCACCACGTGGCGTGTCTCGTCGGCTACGGTGCCGGCGCGGTGTGTCCGTACCTCGCGTACGACACCGTCCGCGACATCGTCGCGGGCCCCGACGGCGCCGACGAGGAGGAGTCGCTGTCGGCCTACCGCGACGCCTTGGAGATGGGCCTGCTGAAGACGATGGCGAAGATGGGCATCTCGACGGCCGAGTCCTACCAGGGCGCGCAGATCTTCGAGGCGGTCGGCCTCGACTCCGACCTGGTGCGCGAGTACTTCGAGGGCACCGAGATCCGGACCGAGGGGATCGGCCTCCCGGAGATCGAGTCGGACCTCCGCGAGCGCTACGAGGTCGGCTTCGGCAAGGACCCCGAACTGGAGACGCAAGGGGAGTACGAGAACCGGTCGTCTGGAATCAAACACGGCTGGAACCCCCACTCGGTGAACGCGCTCCACACCGCCGTCCGCGAGGGCGACCGCGAGGCGTGGAACGAGTTCGCCGCCCAGGTGAACGACCCCGACGAGCCCGCTGAACTCCGGAACCTGCTGGACATCGACAACGACCGCGAGTCGATCCCGGTCGAGGAGGTCGAGGCCGTCGGCGACATCGCCGAGCGCTTCTCGACGGCCGCGATGAGCCTCGGGAGCCTCTCGCCCGAGCAACACGAGAACAACGCGATCGCGATGAACCGCCTGGGCGCGAAGTCCAACACGGGCGAGGGCGGCGAGCCCCCCGAGCGCTTCGACACCGAGCGCAACTGCAGCGTGAAGCAGGTCGCCTCCGGCCGCTTCGGGGTCACCTCGAACTACCTCGCGAACGCCGAGGAGATCCAGATCAAGATGGCCCAGGGCTCCAAGCCCGGCGAGGGCGGCCACCTCCCCGGCGCGAAGGTGAACGAGTACATCGCCCACGTGCGCTACTCGACGCCCGGCGTCGGGCTCATCTCGCCGCCGCCGCTGCACGACATCTACTCCATCGAGGACCTCAAGCAGCTCATCTACGACCTGAAGGCGGCCAACCCCGAGGCCGACATCAACGTGAAGCTCGTGTCGGAGGCCGGCATCGGCACCATCGCCGCCGGCGTCGCCAAGGCTGAGGCGGACGTGGTCCACATCTCGGGCCACTCCGGCGGCACGGGCGCCTCGCCGAAGACCTCGATCAAGAACGCCGGCCTGCCGTGGGAGCTCGGCGTCGCGGAGGCGAACCAGATGCTCCGGGCGACCGGCCTGCGCGACCGGATCACCGTCTCCGCGGACGGCGGGCTGAAGACCGGCCGCGACGTGGCCGTCGCCGCGCTGCTGGGCGCCGAGGAGTTCGCGTTCGGGACCGCCGCGCTCGTCTCCTCGGGCTGCGTAATGGCCCGGCAGTGCCACCAGAACACCTGCCCAGTGGGCGTCGCCACCCAGCGCGAGGACCTCCGGGACCGGTTCCCCGGCGAGCCCGAGCACGTCATCAACTACATGCAGTTCATCGCCCAGGAGCTGCGCGAGATCATGGCCGACCTCGGGTTCGCGACCGTCGACGAGATGGTCGGCCGGGTCGAGTGCCTCTCCCAGCGGGAGATCGACCACCCGAAGGCGAAGAAGCTCGACCTGTCGGCGCTCATCGCCGAGCCGAACGACGACGGCCCGCGCCACAAGGTGCGCGAGCAGGACCACCCCGACCTCGCGGAGGCGCTCGACTGGGAGCTGCTCGACGAACTCGGTGACAGCGTCGAGTCGGGCGAGCCGGCCGCACTCGCCGCGGATGTGGACAACACCGACCGCGCGGTCGGCGCCACGCTGTCGAACCGCATCTCGGAGGCCCACGGCGAGGACGGTCTCCCCGCGGGCACGCTCGATCTGGACTTCCGCGGCGAGGCGGGACAATCGTTCGGCGCGTTCCTCGCGGCGGGCGTGGACGCCCACCTCGTCGGCGCCGCGAACGACTACGTCGGCAAGGGCCTGTCGGGCGGCACGGTCGTCGTCCAGACGCCCGAGGACGCCGCCTTCGAACCCGACGAGAACGTCCTCGTCGGCAACGTCGCGCTGTACGGCGCCACCGACGGCGAGGCGTACGTCAACGGCGTCGCCGGCGAGCGCTTCGCCGTGCGCAACTCCGGCGTGAAGGCGGTCGTCGAGGGCGTCGGCGACCACGGCTGCGAGTACATGACCGGCGGCGTCGTCGCGGTGCTGGGCGAGGTCGGCCGCAACTTCGCCGCGGGGATGTCCGGCGGCGTCGCGTACGTCCACGACCCCGACGACGAACTCGCGGCGAAGACGAACCACGGAATGGTGAGCCTCTCGGCGGAGCTGACCGACCAGGACGAGGCGATGCTGCGCCGCCTGGTCGAGAACCATCTCGCGCGCACCGGCAGCGACCGCGCGCGCGAACTGCTCGACGACTGGGAGTCGGTCGTCGGCGAGTTCACCCGGGTGCTGCCCGACGCTTACGCGGAGGTCATCGCGGAGGGTCGCGGCGACGACGTGCGCGAACAGCTCCCCGACGCCGCCGAGGGCGGCGCCGCGACCGCGGAGTTCGGCGCGGGCGTCGCGAGCGACGATTAGGCCGGTCCGGCTTCCCGGGTGAAACCGTTCCCCGCGGACTACGACCGAGCCCTCGCCGGGATCCCCGATGCGACTTTCCCGTCCTCGGGAGAATCTATCCGCATGGACGCTTCGATCGGGCCGGGAGCAGAATCGATCAGACCGCATGTGTTCGTGTATCCGTTGGCCGTCTGGGTCGCGATGGCGACGATCGCCGTCGCTAACGGCGTTCTTCGAGAGACCGTCCTCGTTCCCCGCGTCGGCGAGTACACGGGGCACGTAGCGAGCACCGCGGCGTTGGTCGCCGCGATACTCCTCTTCTCGTTCGCCTACTTCTCGTGGACGCCGATCGACTACACGCGGGCGGAACTCCTCCTCATCGGGATCGTCTGGACGGCGTTCACCGTCGGCTTCGAGTTCGTCGTCGGGCACGTCGAAGGGACGCCGGTCTCGGTCACCCTCGGCCAGTACGACGTGCTCGCAGGACAAGTCTGGATCGCCGTCCCGATCGCGCTGCTCGTCTCCCCGCCGCTGTTCGGCTGGTACCTCTCCCCGTGACGGGTCGATAGCGGCACGCCCGCCGCGTCCTGACACCGAGACAAGACCGAACTTAACCCGGATGCCGACCAAGCCCGCCCATGGACAGCCTCAATCGCATGGCGGTGGAGCTGGTCGACGAGGCGCTCGACTTCGCCGACGAACTCAACATCGCCGGCTACGAGCTCGATTCCGGCGCGACCGTCGTCGACTTCGGCGTCGAGGCCGACGGCGGCCTCGAGGCCGGCCTCCTCCTCGCAGAGATCCAGACGGCGGGGCTCGCGACCCTGCAGACGCGGATGGGCCGCGTCGACGACTCGCCGACGCCGTACGTGGAGCTGACGACGGATCACCCGGGGATCGCGCTGCTCGGGTGCCAGAAGGCCGGCTGGGAACTGGAGACGGAGCACTTCTCCGGCCTCGGCTCCGGCCCGGCCCGCGCGCTCGTGGGCGAGGAGCGCGAGTTCCAGGCGCTGGGGTACTACGACGAGTTCGACCTCACGGTCCTGTGCGTCGAGAGCGCCACGCTCCCCGACGACGAGGTCGTCGAGCACGTCGCGGAGAAGGCGAACGTGAACGAGCAGGCCGTCTTCCTTCCGACGACGGCCCTCGGCTCCACAGCGGGGAGCGTGACGGCGGCGGCGCGCGCGGCCGAACTCGCGGTCTTCCGCCTGTTCGAGCTGGGGTACGACCCCGAGCACGTCAAGTCTGTGGCCGGATCGGCGCCGGTGGCGCCAGTCAGCTACGACGAGACCGAGGCGATGGGCCGGACGAACGACGCGCTCGCGTACGGCGGCGAGGTCCACCTCACCGTCGCGGAGGAGTTCGACCGCTTCGACGAGGTGCCCTCCAACGCGGCCGACGAGCACGGCCGCCCGTTCGCGGACGTGTTCGCCGACGCCGACTACGACTTCTACGAGCTCGACGAGTCGGTGTTCGCGCCCGCCGAGGTCACCGTCGACGTGCTCGACGGCCCGACGTACGCGCTCGGCGAGACCCGCGAGGACCTGCTCGCGGAGTCCTTCGACTACCAGTGACCCGCCGCCGGCGATGAAGTTCAAACTCGTCCCGGAGGCGCCCGAGGCGCTCGGGTTCGTCGCCGACGCGCAGGCCGCGGTGCCGCTCGTCCCCGGCAGCGAGGACGACTGCTGTGCCAGGCTGATGCGACGGCTGGGGCTCCGCTCGCGCGACGTGGCCCGGACGTGGCTCACGTTCCTCCGGGCGCTCGATCTCGCCGAGGAGACCGAGGACGGGTTCAAGCGACTCCGGGCGGACCCGACGCCGGCGTACCTGCGCGAGCAGTTCCTCACTGGCGTGTACGGCGCCGGCGACGTGGCCGACGCGCTCCTCGCGGCCGACGCGGAGGGGAAGAGCGATCCCGATAGGGAGAGCGATCCCGACGAGGCGAACGGCCTCGCCGCGGACGAGGCGTTCGCGGTGTTCGTCGACCGCGTCCCGAACTGGGAGCGGTACCGGACGGACGACTGGGAGTCGGTGTGGCGCGAGCGCGTCGAGCGTCACCTCGCGTGGTTCGTGCTGCTCGATCTCGCCGAGAGACGCGGCGACGCATACGCCGCGACCGATCGGCTTCGCGAATTGCGCGAGCGCGCGGACAACGATGGGTGAGGACAGGAACCAGCCGAGGCTCGCGCCCCCGTTGGCCGAGGCCGCGGCCGTGACGTTCGACCTCGACGACACGCTCGTCTCCTACCGTCGCTCGCCGGGGGAGGTGCTGTCGGCGGCCTTCGACGCCGTCGGCGTCGACCCAGCGTTCCCGGTGGAGGCCTACTACGACCGCTTCGCCGAGTTCAACGACCGGACCGGCACGATGGCGGACCTCCGGGCGGAATGCTTCGCGGCGCTCTGTGCGGACCGCGGTCGCGACCCGGACCTCGGACGGGCGGTGGCGGCGGCGTTCGCCGACGAGCGCGACCACGCGAACGTGTCGTGGCGGCCGGGCGCGCGCGATCTGCTGGAGGCGCTCGACGCCCGCGGCGTTCCCTACGCCGTCGTCACCAACGGCCCGCCGGACGCACAGGCCGAGAAAGCGCGCGCGGTCGGCCTGGAGGACCGCGCCGTCGACGTGGTGTTCGCCGGCCACGACGCGCCCGCGAAACCCGCCGTCGAGGCGTTCGAGGTCGGGGTGTCGGCGCTCGGCGTCGACGCCGCGGACGCGGTCCACGTCGGCGACTCCCCGGAGTCGGACGCCGAGGGCGCGCTCGCGGCGGGGATGGGCGCCGTGCTCGTCGGCGACCGTGAGCCGACGCCCGAGGGCGCGGTGCGGGTGCCGTCGCTGGCGGACCTCGTTCACTGAGGCGCAGATCCGACAGCCGCCTCACTCGTCGGCGTACTCGACGCCCGTAACGGTGCCGACGCCCTTGCTCCGGCCCTCCCGGAAGACGAATCGCTGGCCCTCCTCGACGAGGTACGGCTGGAACTTGAAGCGCACCTCGGTCTCGCCGGTGTCACCCGGGAGCAGCCGGCCGCCGTCCGGGTGGAAGACCGCCGCCTCGCTGACGGTCTCCAGGTGGACGACCGGTTCGTACCCCTCCTGGATCCGGGTGGGGTGGTTGAGCACCATCACCTCGGCGTCGAACGAGCGGACCGGGCGCGGGTCGGCCTCCCGCGGCACCAGCGCCATCCCGCGCTCGACCGCGGACTCCTTCACGCCCTTGAGCGCGATGCCGACGATGCGGCCCGCGCGCGCCTTGTCGACGCGGTGGTAGTGCATCTCGATCGAGCGCACCTCCACCTCGCGGAAAGAGCCGTCGGGCATCGGCCCGAGCAGGAGCTCGTCGCCCGCCTCCACCTCGCCCGAGCGGATCGTGCCGGAGGCGACCGCGCCGACGCCCTTCACGTCGTACGAGCGGTCGACGTACATCCGGAAGTCGCCGTCGGCGTCGTCCTCGCGTTTGGGGAGGTGCTCCAGCATCCGGTCGAGTTCGCCCAGCCCCTCCCGCGTCACCGCCGAGGTGAGCAACACGGGCACGATCCCGTCGCCGATCTCCTCGACGGCGGTCGCGACGCCGTGGCGCTCCACCAGCAGTGGGGTCTTGCCCACGTCCCGGAGCATCGACTCGACCTCGCGCTCGACCTCCAGCACGCGCTCCTCGGGCGGCGCGTCGACCTTGGTGATCGCGACGATCGTGGGGAGCTCCATCGCGAGCAGGATGCCGAGGTGCTCGCGGGTCGTCTTGGTCGGCCCGTCGTCGGCGGCGACCGTCAGGAGCCCGTAATCGAGCTTCTGGCCGACGAGCCCGCGGATCGTCGTTCTGAGCCACGGCTCGTGGCCGACGGTGTCGACGAACGAGACGAGCCGGTCGGCCTCCTCGACCACCCGCGCGCGGTCGGTCTTGCGGTCGGGGTTGTCCATGCGGACCGCCCCCTCGTCGTCGAAGCCGTAGACGCCGTAACTGAGGTCCGCCGAGAGGCCGCGGTCCATCTCGTGGGGCTGCACGTCGAGATACGAGCGGGTGCCGCCCTCGCCGTCGTCGGCCTGCCCGGTGACGAGCGTGCCGACGAGCGTCGACTTGCCGTGGTCGACGTGGCCCGCCGTCCCGACGACGATGTGGTCGTCGTCGGCCTCGAAGGCGGCGCCCTCGCGGATCGTCGCCAGTCCCACGAGTCCGCCTTCGGCCTCGCCGTCGCCGGCGGCCCACGTCTCCACCTCGTGGATGTGGGCGTCGGCCTCCTCCGCGAGCAGGGAGAGCACGTCCATCGACTCCGAGAAGGCCGTCGGCGCGATGCCGGCGATCCCCCCGTCGTCGGTGACGCCGATCACGTACAGCGCCTCGCCGTCGCCCGAGAGCACCCGGTGGCGAAGCTGCGCGGCCAGCGACTCCATGCGGCCCTCCGCGAGATGGACCTCCCGCGTGAGGCGGGTCTTGAACTCGACGTTCCCGCCCTCCTCCTCGCCGCGCTCGATGGTCCGTGTGAGCACGGCCCGGTCAGCGCCCATGACCGACGGGTAGCGGTGGGCGGGTATAACGGTTTTCACGTGTGTGCCACCCAATGGCACAATAGCGGCGGGGAGAGCGACCGGCCGAGCGCGTCAGTCGCCCTTCAGGGTCTCGTATGCGCGGTTCACCCGCTTGAACTCCTCCTCGTCGCCGCCGGAGTCCGGGTGCGTCTCCTTCACGCGGTCGCGGTAGGCGGCCTTCACCTCCGACCCGGAGGCGTCGGCGTCGACGCCGAGCGTTCGGCGCGCGTCGCCGGGCGGCATCCCCGAGTTGGCGTTCATCGCGGGGCCGCCCGTCGGCCCGCGACCGCGCGTTCGCGCGCCCCGCCCGTCGGCGCCGCGGGGGCCCACGCGGCCGCCGTCGCCCATCCGGGCGCGGGCCTCGCGGGCGAACCGGGAGTCGCCGCCGGGCGCGCCCTCGCCCGCTCCCCGGGCCGACCGCCGACCGGCCGCGCGCGAGCGCATGTCCTCCTTCAGCCGGCCGGACGCCTGATACCAGAGGAAGTAGGCGGCCGCGCCGGTCGGGAGCGCCGCGAGGAACACGAACGGCGAGTACGCGATGCCCAACATCGCGAGGGTGGCCGTCAGGCCGGCGAGCACGGCGGCGATCCCGAGCAGGAGCACGTCGCGGTCCACACCCGTGATCGGCGACGCCGAACCGTAAACCCCTCGCCGCCGGTTGTCGTCGGTCGACGCCGCGTCCGTGTCGCCGGGAGATCGCCGTCGGGTTCGTCTCGCCGGAGCGTCCAAGACGGTGGGGACCGACGATCCGACACGGGAATCACCATGAGCGTCACGGGACTCTGTCAGATCTGCGAGCGCGAGACGGCGTCGCACACGTGCCCGGGATGCGGCGCGGTCGTCTGCGACGATCACTGGGACGGCGAGCGTCGGCTCTGTGCCGACTGTGCCGCCGGGGCGAACGCGTAGCCGATCACCGACCGGCCGACCGGCCACCTGCGACGCGGCGAAGTCAGTCCCGGTACCGGTTCAGCCGATCGCGCAGCCGTTTGGCCGCCTGTCCCGACGCCTTCGCGAAGTCCTCGCCGGCGTCTTCTCCGGCGAAGATGATCCCCCGCGAAGAGTTGACGAGGCCGACGCCGTCAGCGAGGCCGTGCTCGACGGCCGCCTCGGTGTCGCCGCCCTGCGCCCCGACGCCGGGGACGAGGAACGGGAGGTCCGGGACCTCGCCGCGAAGCTCCTCCAGCTCCGCGGGCGCGGTCGCGCCGACGACGAGCCCCACGTTGCCGCGTTCGTTCCACAGGTCCGCGAGGGCGGCGACGCGGCGGTACAGTGGCTCGCCCGACGCGAGCTCCAGGTCCTGCAGGTCGGACCCGCCGGGGTTGGAGGTGCGACAGAGGACGAACACGCCCTTGTCGGCCTTCGAGAGGAACGGCTCCAGCGAGTCGCGGCCCATGTACGGGTTCGCGGTGATCGCGTCGACGTGCTCCAGCAGCTCGGCGTACTTCCGGGCCGTGTTGCCGATGTCGCCCCGCTTGGCGTCCAGCAGGACGGGCACGTCCTTGCCGTGGGCATACGCGACCGTCTCGCGGAGGCTGCGCCAGCCGTCGGCGTCCTCGTAGAAGGCGGCGTTGGGCTTGTAGCAGGCGGCGTACTCGTGGGTCGCGTCGATGATCCGGCGGTTGAACGCCCACCGCGGGAGGTCCTTCTCCAGCAGGTGTTCGGGGATCCGGTCGAGGTCGGCGTCCAGCCCTACGGAGACGACTGTGTCCTCGCGGTCGATGCGCTCGCGCAGCGTCTCGAAGAAGGCGTTGAACTCGGGCATTGCCGACGGTTCGGCGGCCGGCGAATAATGGTTCCCGGTTCGTGCGGCTCGGCTCGGCCGGTCGGATGCGTCGGGCTGGGCGGGTCCGGGCGTCAGTCGCCGCCCTCGCCCGGGTGGGGTGCGCCCGCCGCAGCCGTGCTCGGCAGCACCCATCGCGGCACCGCGCGCGTGAGCACGACCATCCAGGCCAACTCCACGAGCGTTTGGGTCACGACGACCGCGGGCGCCAGCGCGTAGCGATCGGGCAGCGCCAGCGCCAACGGGAGGACGACCAACGAGTTGCGCGTGACGGCGGTGAACACGAGCGCGCGACCCTCGCCCAGGTCGAGGTCGAACGCCTCGGCGGCGACCCGGCCGACCGCGACCATCACCAGCGGGAACGCGACGTAGATGGGGACGACCGCCGCGACCTGATCGAGCGACGCGCGGACGCGGGGAAGCTGCGAGGCGATCACGACGAACAGCGTCAGCGCCATCATCGGCACCGGAAGGGTTCCGAGGGCGGTTTCCGCGCGCTGCCCCGTCTCCGAGCGCTCGGCCCACGCCTCCGTCACCCACGCGAGCGTCAGCGGCGCCGCGATCAGCGTCGCGAACGCCTCGAGGAACGGCTCCACCTCGACGACGGCCGCGGCGGCGGGGCCGGCGAACAGCCACAGGTAGACGGGCAGCAGCGCGAACTGGGCCAGCAGCAACACCGGCGTCGTCGCGGTGAGCTGTTCGGCGTCGCCCCCGGCGATCCCGGTGAAGGCGATGACGTAGTCGATACACGGCGTCAACAGGACAAACAGCGCGCCGACGAGGACGACCGGGTCGCCCGCGATCGGCCGGGTGAGCACCCACGCGACGATTGGGACGACGAGGAAGTTCGTCGCCAGCGCCGCCGCCACGAACCGGCCGTTCGTGAACGCGCGGCGCAGCCTGACGAACGGGATCTCGAGGAACGTGACGTACAGCAACACCGCCAAGACGGGATCGATCGCCCGATCCAGTCCCGTTACAGCGCCGGGCCGTCCGACCGCGGCGGCGACCGCGCACGCGACGGCGACGGCATACACCGCGATCTGGTTCCGACTCAGCCACGCTGTGACGGTCACGATTGTCTCGGGGATGGACCCTGCGTCCGGAATACGTTCCGATCGGGGGAGGAACCGGGATCAGTCGTCCGCCGGCGAAGCCGGGTCGGTCGGTGCATCCGGATCGTTCGGCGCCCCGGGTCCCGCGGGCGTTCCGGCTCCGCCGGATGCTCCCGGGTCCTCGGGCGACACGCGCGCCAGCCGGCTCGCGTTCGCGGTGACGCCGACGGTCATGCCCGCGTCGCCGGCGAGAACCGCGAACCAGATGGGGACGAGGCCGAAGGGGACCGCCGCGGCGAGGACGGCCTTCGCCGCCAGGCTGGTCCAGACGTTCTGGCGGATGACGGCGTTCGCGCGCTCGGCGAGCGTCCGAAGGTACGGCAGCGTCGAGAGGTCGTCCGCCAGCAGCGCCACGTCCGCGGTTTCGAGGGCGGTGTCGGTGCCGGCTGCGCCCATCGCGATTCCGACCGTGGCGGTCGCCAGCGCGGGCGCGTCGTTGACGCCGTCGCCGACCATCGCGACGCCGTCGCGCTCGGCGAGCAGCTCCTCGACGGCGGCGACCTTCTCGTCCGGGAGCAGCTCGGCGCGCACGTCGTCGACGCCGACCTCGCGACCGACCGCGCGGGCGGTGCGCTCGTTGTCGCCGGTGAGCATCACGGTGTGCACGCCCGCCTCGCCCAGGCGCTCGACGGTTCGACGGGCCTCCGGTCGAACCTCGTCGGCGACGGCGATGACGCCCTCCAGGTCCTCCTCCGTGCCGACGAGCACGACCGTCTTCCCCTCGGCCTGGAGTTCGGGGACCGTGTCCGAGAGCAGGTCGAGGCAGTTGTTCCGCTCGCAGATGGCGCGGGAAGTGCGGGTGACGACCCCGCCGTCGGTGGCGGCGTGGACGTGCGAGAGGTCGAAGCCCAGATCCGAGAACAGCCCGGGCTTGCCCGCGTAGTGGGGCGTGCCGTCGAGCGTCGCGGTCACGCCCTTGCCGGTGACAGACTCGAAGTCGTCGACCGCGCGGTCGTCGACGCCGGCCGCGTCGGCCCGGTCGACGATGGCGTCGCCGATGGGATGTTCCGACCGGAGTTCGAGGCCGCGGGCACAGCGGAGCACGTCGTCCTCGCTGTTGTCGCCCAGCGGGATCACGTCGGTGACGGTGAGTTCGCCCTTCGTCAGGGTGCCCGTCTTGTCGAACGCGACCGCGTCCACGTCGCCCATCGCCTCCAGGTGGGTGCCGCCCTTGATCAACACGCCGTTGCGGGCGGCGGAAGTGATGCCGGAGACGACCGTGACGGGCGTCGAGATCACGAACGCGCACGGGCACGCGAGCACGAGCAGCGTGAGCCCGTAGAGGACGTAGGTGTCCCACGCCGCGCCGACGGCCAGCGGCGGGCCGAGCGCGACGACGAGCGCGAACGCGACGACGACGGGCGTGTAGTAGCTCGCGAAGCGCTCGACGAACTGCTCGCGCTCGGACCGCTCGCCCTGGGCGGCCTCCACCATGTCGACGACCTGCGAGAGGGTGTCCTCGCCCGCCTCGGTCGTGACCTCCACTTCGAGGTAGCCGCCCTCGACGATGGTACCCGCGAACACCTCGTCGCCGGGGGCCTTGTCGACGGGGACGGACTCGCCGGTGACGGGCGCCTGGTTCACCGCGCTGGCGCCGTCGGTGACGGTTCCGTCGCGGGGAACGCGTTCGCCCGGCCGTACGACGACGGTCTCGCCCACCTCGACCGCGTCGGCGGGGACGACCTCCTCGGTTCCGTTTCTGACGACGGTCGCCTCCGTCGGCGACAGCTCCATCAGCTCGCGCAGGGAGTCGCGCGCGCGGTCCATCGCCGCCCCCTCCAGCAGCTCGGAGACGGAGAACAGCGTCGTCAGCGTCGCCGCCTCGAAGTACAGCGGCTCGTCGAAGCCGATCCCGGCTGCGACGGCGCCGAGGATGGCGACGCTCATCAGCAGGTCGATGTCGAGGCTTCGCTGGCGCAGCGAGTAGTAGCCGTTGCGGAAGACGGCGACGCCGCCGACGGCGACGGCCGCGAGGTACGCGAGGTCGCCGATGCGAACCGCGCGGCCGAGGAGGTCGACCGTCGGGCCGGCGCCCGCGGGCGCCAGCGGGTTCGCGAGCACGAGGCCGAGGCCGGTGAACAGCGCCGCGAGGTACGTCGCGTACGCGCGACGGCTCCGCCAGACCGACCGTTCCTCACCGTCGCCCCCCGCGGCCTCGCCGTCCCCGTCCATCGACGTGGAGACGACCTCGTAGCCGGCGGACTCGACGGCCGAGGTCAGCGCCGCCAGCGTCGTCGCCCCGGGATCGAATCGGAGGAGCACCGTCCCCGCGGTCGGCCGAGTGTCGATGTCGCGAACGCCGTCGACGGTCTCCAGCGCGCCCGAGACCTTCCCGGCGCAGGAGGCGCAGTCCATCTCCGGTACCGACAGCGTCACCGATTCGAGCTCGTCCTCGACGGCGTAGCCGGCCGACTCGACGGCCGCGGCGACCGCGTCGCGGTCGATCGAACCGTCGGTCGCGACCGACAGCGTTCCGGTGGTCGGATACGGGTCGATCTCGACGACCCCGTCGACACCGGAGACGCTCCGCTCGACTTTCGCCGCACAGGAGGCGCAGTCCATGTCGGGGACCGAGAGGGTGAACTCGTCGCCGTCGCGGACCGCGGCGGGGGCGTCGTCGCCGTGAGCGCGGTCATGTGTGCGGTCGTGTGCGTTGTCGTCCGCCGTCCGGTCGTGGTCCGGCGGGATCGACCGGTCGCCGGGGCGGTCGGGGCCGCCGTCGGCGTCTTCGTGAGTCATCTCGACTCCGACTAGCCGCTCGTCGGTTATTAAGTCGACTGCTAAAAGTCGGGTTGTGGCTGCTCGTTTCTAGTATCGATCGGCGTTTGAGTTATTAATCCGGGTCGGTCCGAGCGGGACGGCCGAGTTCGCGCTCGACGGCGTCGACCTTCTCGCGTGCGCGCTGGTCGCGGGTTCGCTTGTCGTCGATCTTGAGGAACGTGGAGACGCGGTCGCCGTCGACGGCGTTGTGCGCGGCCGTCGCGGCGGCCATCACCTCCTCGATCTCGTCGGCCTCGATCACGGTGCCCATGGGGTTCGTCTCGTAGTCCACGTCGAACTCGTCGAGCGCGTCGACGGCGTCGGCGACCGCTCCCGCCATGCTCCCCTCGACGACCGGCGCGACGCTCAACATCGCGATGACGGTCATACCGAACCAACGGCGGCCGAACGCAAATCGGTTTTCCCGTCCCACGGGCGGGGCGCTTCCCGGTGCGGTCCACGGCGCGGTTCGGAGCGCGGTCCGCGGCGGCAACGGGAACACACAACACCGCCGCGGTCGTTCGAGGATCCGTGTACGTGAGCCATCCAGTCAGGCGGATGCGCGAGGACCCCCTTCCGGACGAGTCGGCGACGCTGGTCGTCGAACTCGGCGACCGCGACGCCGACGGCTTTCGTGAGGCGGTCGGGGCGCTCGGCGGCGAGGTGACGGCGGCCCTCCAGTACGACTCCTATCGAGTGGTCCTGCCCCAGGATGCGGTCGACGACCTCTGTTCGTTCGACGGACTCGCGCTCGTCGAGACGGCCGACGCCGTCGGCTACGGCGGGGACGCCGGCGAGGACGTCGAGGGCGCGAGCGGGGACATCGACGACGCGAACGGGGACGCCGAGTGAGGGACGGGCGGACCGGTGGGGCTACGCCGGGAGGTTCGAGACGTATGCCGTCAGATCTGTCGTCGAGACGACGCCGACGACGCCGCTCTCGCCGTCGGTGACGGGCATGTGGTGGAACCGGTGCTCCAGCATCGTCGCGGCCACGTCCGCCAGCGAGTCGCCGGGGTCGGCGGTGACCAGGTTCGTGCTCATGTACTCGGAGACCGGGGTCTGGTCCTTCGGTTGTCGCTCGGCGACGATCTGCACGAAGTCGGTGTTCGTGAGGATCCCGCGGAGGGTCCCGTCGTCGTCGACGACGATCACCGAGCCGATCCCGCGCTCCATCATCCCCTTCGCCGCCTCCTCGACCAGCGTGTCGGGGGTGACGGTGTAGAGGCTCTCGGACATCACCTGCGCGACGAAGACATCGTCTAGATCGTCCATCGGTACTCGGGGATGCGCCGGGGGTGGAATAAGCGTTGGCCCCGCGGGCGATCGCGTGGCACGCGATCGTAAGCGACTCGCGAGACTGCGTCTCGCTCGTCGGGTGGTCGCGACAGAACTGCACTGGCTGGGATTTGAACCACGGTCGTTCCGCTCACTCCGTTCGCTCCACTCCCTGATTCACAATCCCAGCGAGGAGAGACACAGCCGGCGGAACTCGCGAGGCGTCGCCTCGCGAGTTCGGTCGCCGGCGGAGAACTGCACTGGCTGGGATTTGAACCCAGGTTGTGACCATGGCAAGGTCACGTGATACCACTACACTACCAGTGCGTACCTGCATCCGGGCGCCGTCTGTGGCTTTCTCCCGGTGCGCATTCACCACTAACGGCAGGGTTGTATATAAATCCGTTCCTCCGACGGCGCCGTGCGGGAACGTCTCGTGGGGTGCGATCGCACCCGTGTGACGGTGACTGGTACGGGAGTGGTTACCACGTGAAACGCCCGCGGACGGGTGTGTGACGCCGTGTCTACGGGGGCGCGAGTCAATACCCTTTTACCTCGCGGCTGAGGATCAACGGAGTACAGTCCGGTGCAGCGACAATGAACGGAACGACGCTCGACGTGCTCGTTCCGTCGTCGCTCGTCCGGGAGGCCGAGGACGGCCGCGAGGCCACGCGAAAACTCGGTTACGTCGCCCGCGCGGCGACGGTCTTCCGGGCGGACCGGTTGGTCGTCTTCCCGGACCGGGAAGGCGAACGCCGCAGAGGCGGCGAGTACGTCCGAACCGTGCTGGAGTACTGCGCGACCCCCGCCTACCTCCGTCGGGAGGTGTGGGGGAAACGCGAGGAACTCCGGCACGCCGGCGTGCTCCCGCCGATGCGGCCCGCTCGCTCCGGCCCCGACGGGTCGGAACTACGAGAGGGAATCGTGACCGAGGTCGGACCTGAAGGCCGCGTTCGGGTCAATTGCGGAACGCAACACCCGATCTCCCTGCACGCGTCTCCCGGACGGGAGTACGTGGAGGGGGAGCGCGTCACCGTCAGGGTCTCTTCGAGAGAACCGGTCCGTGCCCGCCTCACCGACGACCCCGCACCGGGGTTTCGGGTGACGGGCGCGGCCTTGGAGGACGCCCTCGCCGACGCCGAACTCGCCGTCGCCACGTCGCGACACGGACGCGAACTGTCCGTGTCCGGCCTGGCCGACGTGCGTGCACGCATGCGCGACACACACGTCGCCGTCGCGTTCGGCTCGCCCGGCAGGGGGCTCCCGGCCATCCTCGGCATGGACACCGAGGATGTCCCGGTCGACCCCGACGCCACGGACGGCTCGGGGTTCGACCTCTGGCTGAACGCGATTCCGCGACAGGGCAGCGAGGTGGTGCGGACCGAAGAGGCGATCTTCGCCGCGCTCTCGCCGCTCACACTCACGGAGTAAGCCAAACACAATGCCACAACCAAGCAGACCACGCAAGGGTTCGCTGGGCTTCGGCCCGCGCAAGCGCGCGAGCAGCGAAGTCCCCCGCATCCGCTCGTGGCCCGAGGACGACGGCGCGGCCGGCGTCCAGGGCTTCGCGGGCTACAAGGCGGGCATGACCCACGTCGTCATGGTGAACGACGAATCCGACTCCCCGCGCGAGGGGATGGAGGAGTCCGTTCCCGTGACGGTCGTGGAGGTGCCCCCCATGCGGGCGGCCGCCCTGCGAGCCTACGAGGACACGCCGTACGGACAGAAGCCGGTCACCGAAGTGTGGGCCACCGAGTTCCACGAGGAGCTCGACCGCACGCTCGACCTGCCGGCGGAGAACACCTTCGAGGAGGACGCCGAGGAGCTGCGCGAGCTGGTCGACGACGGCGTCGTCGACGACCTCCGGTTCATCACCCACACCGAGCCGGCCGCGCTCTCGAACGTCCCCAAGAAGAAGCCCGACGTGATGGAGACCCGTGTCGGCGGCGGCTCCCTCGGGGAGCGCCTCGACTACGGGCTCGACCTGCTGGAGGACGGCGGCGAACACGAGTTCGGCGACGTCTTCCGTGCGGGCGAGTACACCGACGTCTCCGGCGTCACGAAGGGGAAGGGCACCCAGGGCCCCGTCAAGCGCTGGGGCGTCCAGAAGCGGAAGGGCAAGCACGCGCGACAGGGCTGGCGGCGCCGGATCGGTAACCTCGGCCCGTGGAACCCCTCGCGCGTTCGCTCGACCGTGCCCCAGCAGGGACAGACCGGCTACCACCAGCGCACGGAGCTCAACAAGCGGCTCATCGACTTCGGCGAGGGCGACGACGCCTCCGTCGAGGGCGGCTTCAAGGGCTACGGCGAGGTGGACGGCCACTACGCGCTCGTGAAGGGCTCGCTGCCGGGTCCCTCCAAGCGCCTCCTGCGGTTCCGCCCGGCCATCCGGCCGAACGACCAGCCGCGCCTCGACCCCGAGGTGCGCTACGTCTCCACCGCATCGAACCAAGGATAATGAACACAACAGTACGCGACCTGAACGGCGACGAGAGCGGGGAGATCGACCTCCCCGGCGTCTTCGAGACGGAGTTCCGCTCGGACCTGATCCGGCGGGCCGTCGTCGCCGCGCAGGCAAACCGGAAACAGGCGTACGGCGCCGACGAGTTCGCCGGCCTCCGCACACCCGCGGAGTCGTTCGGCTCCGGCCGCGGTATGGCCCACGTGCCCCGACAGAACGGGCAGGGTCGCCGCGTCCCGCAGACCGTCAAGGGTCGCAAGGCCCACCCGCCGAAGGCCGAGAAGGACCAGACCAAGAAGGTGAACGACAAGGAGCGCAAGCTCGCGACGCGGTCGGCCATCGCGGCCACCGCCGACGCCGAGCTGGTCGCCGAGCGCGGCCACGCCTTCGACGAGGACACCGAGCTCCCGCTCGTCGTCTCCGACGAGTTCGAGGACCTCGTGAAGACGAAGGAGGTCGTCTCCTTCCTCGAGGCCGTCGGAATCGCCGACGACATCGAGCGCGCCGACGAGGGGCGCTCGATCCGCGCCGGCCGCGGCACGACCCGCGGGCGAAAGACCCAGGAGCCGAAGTCGGTCCTGTTCGTCACCAGCGAGGAGCCGTCGAAGGCGGCGCGCAACCTCGCCGGCGCCGACGTGGCGACCGGCCGCGAGGTGAGCGTCGAGGACCTTGCGCCCGGCACCCACGCCGGTCGCCTGACGGTCTTCACCGAGAGCGCGCTGGAGGAGGTGGCCGAGCGATGAGTTCGGTCATCCACCACCCGCTCGTCACCGAGAAGGCGATGGACGAGATGGACTTCCAGAACAAGCTCCAGTTCATCGTCGACGTGGACGCCGCCAAACCCGAGATCGCCGAGGCCGTCGCCGCGCAGTTCGACGTCGGCGTCGAGTCGGTCCGGACGCAGGTGACCCCGCAGGGGAAGAAGAAGGCGACCGTCGAACTCGACGAGGACAGCGACGCACAGGAAGTCGCCTCCCGGATCGGGGTGTTCTGATAATGGGACGTAGAATTCAGGGACAACGACGCGGTCGCGGCAGCTCGACGTTCCGAGCCCCGTCGCACCGCTACAAGTCGGACAAACAGCACAAGAAGATCGCGGAGGACGAGGCGGACACCGTCCACGGCGAGGTCGTCGGCATCGAGCACGACCCCGCCCGCTCGGCCCCGCTCGCGGACGTCGAGTTCGAGGACGGCGACCGCCGTCTCGTGCTCGCGCCCGAGGGCATCACGGTCGGCGAGACGCTGTCGGTCGGCGTCTCCGCGGAGATCAAGCCCGGCAACACGCTCCCCATCGCGGAGATCCCCGAGGGGGTGCCGGTGTGCAACGTCGAGTCCAAGCCCGGCGACGGCGGCAAGTTCGCCCGCGCCTCGGGCGTCAACGCGACGCTGCTCACCCACGACCGCGACGTGGCGGTCGTCCAGCTCCCCTCCGGGGAGGTCAAGCGGCTCAACCCCGACTGTCGCGCGACCATCGGCGTGGTCGCGGGCGGCGGTCGCACGGAGAAGCCGTTCGTGAAGGCCGGAAAGAAGCACCACAAGATGCGGAGTCGCGGGACGAAGTACCCGCGCGTCCGTGGCGTCGCGATGAACGCCGTCGACCACCCGTTCGGTGGCGGCGGCCGCCAGCACCCCGGACAGCCGAAGTCCGTCTCGCGGAACGCTCCGCCGGGCCGGAAGGTCGGCGACATCGCCTCCAAGCGGACGGGCCGCGGAGGGAACAACTAAACCATGAGTTCGGAATACCGCACCGGTCGCGAGGGTGAGTTCACCTACCGCGGCCACACGCTCGACGAGCTGCAGGCAATGGAGCTCGACGAGGTCAAAGCACTGCTTCCCGCCCGCGCGCGGCGAACCATCGACCGAGGACTCGGTATCCAGCAGCAGAAGCTGCTGGAGAGCGCCGAGGACGCCACGGAAGAGGAGACGGCGAACGACCCGATCCGGACGCACGTCCGGGACATGCCGATCCTGCCGTCGTTCGTCGGCCTCACGTTCGAGGTGTACGACGGAAGTCACTTCGAGCGCGTCAGGGTGGAGCCCGAGATGATCGGGCACTACCTGGGCGAGTTCAACCTGACTCGCAATTCCGTGGAACACGGTCAGGCCGGCATCGGCGCGACCCGGTCCTCGAAGTTCGTGCCCCTCAAGTAACAATGGGAATCAGCTACAGCGTCGACGCCGACCCGGAGACCACCGCCAAGGGGATGCTCCGCGAGCGGCAGATCAGCTTCAAGCACAGCAAGGCCATCGCCCGCGAACTGAAGGGCGAGACGGTCGCCGACGCCGAGGAGTACCTGCATGCGGTCATCGACGGGGAGCGCTCCGTCCCGTTCCGCAAGCACAACTCCGGCGTCGGTCACCGTTCGGACATCGACGGCTGGGACGCCGGTCGCTACCCCGAGAAGGCCTCCAAGGACTTCCTGAAGCTCCTTGAGAACGTCAAACACAACGCCGACGAGCAGGGGTTCGACGGCGAGTCGATGACGATCAAACACGTCGCCGCCCACAAGGTCGGCGAGCAGCAGGGCCGCAAGCCCCGAGCGATGGGTCGCGCAAGCGCCTGGAACACCCCGCAAGTGGACGTCGAAATGATCATCGAGGAGGACGAGTAACATGGCGGACGAGCACCAGTTCATCGAGGACGGGCTCCAGCGGAGCCAGATCAACGAGTTCTTCGAGGACGAGCTCGGTCGCGCCGGCTACGGCGGGATGGAGGTCGCGAAGACGCCCATGGGCACCCAGATCGTGCTCAAGGCCGAGAAGCCCGGCATGGTGATCGGCAAGGGCGGGAAGAACATCCGCAAGGTGACCACCGAGCTCGAGGAGCGCTTCGACATGGACGACCCGCAGATCGACGTGCAGGAGGTCGACGAACCCGACCTCAACGCGAAGATCGTCGCGGACCGTCTCGCGAACGCCCTCGAGCGCGGCTGGTACTTCCGCCGCGCGGGCCACACGACCATCGACCGGATCATGGACGCGGGCGCGCTGGGCGCCGAGATCGTCCTCTCCGGGAAGGTCACGGGCGCCCGCTCGCGCGTGGAGAAGTTCAACCGCGGCTACATCAAGCACAACGGCGAACCCGCCGAGGACGTCGTCGACGAGGGCCAGGGCGTCGCGGTCATGAAGCTCGGCACCATCGGCGTCACCGTCAAGATCATCCCGCCGGGCGCTGAGCTGCCCGACGACTTCGAGATCGCCGAGGACGCCGACGCGCCCGAGGTCGAGCAGGCGGCCGCGTCCGACGAGGGCGTCGAGGACCTGCTGGCCGACGTGGACGACGAGGAGGTCCCGGAGGCCGACGAGGGCGAGGGCGACTTCGAGGAGCCGGAGATCCCCGAGGGCGAGCCCGAGGAGGTCATCGACGAGGAGGTCGTCGAGGAGGTCATCGAGGCCGACGAGACCGCCGACGGCGACGCGGCCGAGACGGCCGAGCCCGAAGAGGAGGAGCCCGAGCTCGACGACCTCGACGAGGACGTCGAGGCCGAGGCCGAGGACCTCGTCGCGGAGATGGAAGACGAGGAAGCCGACGCGGACGACGGGGAGGAGGAGTAACCGATGGCGATCCTCCACACCCAGGAGATCCGCGACATGACGCCCGCCGAGCGCGAGGCCGAGCTGGAGGAGCTCGAGACCGAGCTCCTCAACGCGAAGGCCGTGCAGGCGGCCGGCGGCGCCCCGGAGAACCCGGGTCGCGTCGGCGAGCTGAAGCGCACGATCGCGCGGATCAAGACGATCCAGCGCGAGGAAGGCGACCTGGACGACACCGACGAATAACATGGCACTGACCCCCGAGACGCTCACGCGACACGAACTCCGCGGCCTCCCGGTACGGGTGGCCGCCGCCGCCAGCGACGCCCACGTCGGGCTCGCCGGCGTCGTCGTGTCCGAGAGCATGCGCACCATCACGGTGCGCACCGCTCGGGGGGACAAACAGGTGCCGAAGGAGGGGACGACGTTCCGGTTCGCCCTCTCCGCGCAGGAATCGGGAGACGGCGTGGGCCGCCGTCACACCGAGCCCATAGATGAAGCCGCGGGGGACCGCAAGGCCCCCGGGTCCGCGTTCGAACTTCCGTCGCCCGACTTCCCCACACTGGCCGGGAAGCGCGGGCAGTACGATACTACCGGCGTCAGAACCGGTCAGTCGGACGGTTGCGAGGACGCGGTCTCCGTTACGGTGGATGGGGCCAGACTGCTCTCACGACCCGCCTTCCGCACGGAACGTGCGGGTGATCACTAATGGCAATCGGACTGAACGTAACAGAACCGGAGGAAGCCTGCTCCGACGAGAACTGCCCGTTCCACGGATCGCTTTCCGTGCGCGGACAGACGCTCGAGGGGACGGTCGCCTCCACATCGATGGACAAGACGGTCGTCGTCGAGCGCGAATACGACGTATTCGTGCCGAAGTACGACCGGTACATGAAACGACGAAGCCGCGTGCCGGCGCACCTGTCGCCCTGCCTCGACGTCGAGGAGGGGGACGAGGTTCGCATCGCCGAGACGCGGCCGCTGTCGAAGACGAAGAGTCACGTCGTGGTCGAGCAGCTCGACACGGACGGTGATGCCTGATGGAGGCTCTCAAGGCCGACGTCACGCAGGGCCTGGAGAAGGGCTCCCTGATCGCGTGCGCCGACAACACCGGCGCGCGTGAGCTGAAGGTCATCTCCGTCTCGGGCTACTCGGGCACGAAGAATCGCCACCCCAAAGCGGGCGTCGCCGACAAGGTCACCGTCTCGGTGACCAAGGGGACGCCGGAGATGCGGCGCCAGGTGCTGGAGGCCGTCATCGTCCGCCAGCGCAAATCCATCCGTCGACCGAACGGCACCCGCGTGAAGTTCGCGGACAACGCCGCCGTCGTCATCGACGACATGGAGGAGCCGCGCGGGACCGAGATCAAGGGTCCCATCGCGCGCGAGGTCGCCGAACGCTTCGGGAGCATCGCATCCACCGCGACTCAGATCGTATGAGCGAACAACCGCACAAACAGCGCACACGGACCCGAGACGCGCCGCTCCACGAGCGGCAGAAGTTCGTCCGCGCCACCCTCTCGGAGGAGCTCCGGGAGGAGTACGGCCAGCGGAACGTCCGCGTCAACGCGGGCGACACCGTCGAGGTCATGCGCGGCGACTTCGCGGGCGAGGAGGGTGAGGTGCTCGAGGTGGATCTCCGCGAGTCGGCGATCCACGTCGAGGACGTCACCGTCGAGAAGGCCGATGGGGAGGAGACCCCGCGCCCGCTCGACACCTCGAACGTGCGCGTCGTCGACCTGGACCTCGAGGACGACCGCCGGGAGGCGCGTCTGGAGTCCGACGAGGAGGCTGCATAACATGAGTAACCACCAGAAGCGACTGTCGGCCCCGAACTCGTGGCCGATCGAGCGGAAAGAGGAGACGTTCACCGTGAAGGCGGGCGCGGGCCCGCACGGCGAGTCCGGCGTGCCCCTGCTCATCGTCCTTCGGGACGTGCTCGGGTACGTCGACTCCCGGAAGGAGGCGCGCTACGCGCTCGATCACGGATCCGTGCTCGTCAACGGCAAGGCGGTGTCCGACGAGGCCCGCCCGGTCGGGATGTTCGACATCCTGGCCTTTGCCGAGCGCGAGGAGTACTACCGCGTGTTCCCCGGCGAGGGCGGTCGGCTCTCGCTGACGCCCATCGACGAGGAGGCCGCCTCCTCGCGCCTGGGGAAGGTCGCGGGCAAGACGCAGGTCGCCGGCGGCAACTTCCAGTACACGCTCCACGACGGGACGACCCTCGTGAGCGAGGACGGGAGCTACGCCGGCGGCGACTCGCTGGTCGTCGACAACGACACCAAGGAGGTCGTCGCGCACTTCCCCTACGAGGAGGGCGCGCTCGTCACCGCCGTCGCCGGCGCGCACGCCGGCGAGATCGGCGAGATCGACGAGATCACCGTCACCGCCGGCTCCGGCGACAACGCCGTGAGCGTCACGCAGGACGAGGGCGACTTCGAGACGGTCGAGGAGTACGTCGTCGTTATCGACGAGAACTTCGTGGGTGATGACGAATGAGCGAGGCTGACGCGGACTTCCACGAGATGCGCGAACCGCGCATCGAGAAGGTCGTCGTCCACATGGGCGTCGGTCAGGGCGGTCGCGAGCTCGCCAACGGCGAGGAGATCCTCGAGGAGATCACCGGCCAGGAGACGGTTCGCACGACGGCCAAGCGCGCCATCGGCGAGTTCGACATCCGACCCGGCGACCCCATCGGGGCGAAGGTCACCCTGCGCGGCGAGGACGCCGACGAGTTCCTCGAGACCGCGCTGGAGCTGGCCGACCTCTCGGCTTCGCAGTTCGACGACACGGGCAACGTGAGCTTCGGCGTGGCCGAGCACACGGAGTTCCCGAGTCAGGAGTACGACCCGCAGATCGGCATCTACGGACTCGACGTCACCGTGACCATCACGCGACCGGGCTACCGCGTCTCCAAGCGGGACAAGGTCACCCGGTCGATCCCGACCGGTCACCGGATGGACGTCGACGACGCCGTCGCGTTCCTCGAACGCGAGTTCGACGTGGAGGTCACAGCATGAGCGACGCAGACATAGAAACGACCGGACCCGAGGAAACGGGCGAGCACGCCGCAAAGCGCACCGGCCAGGAGGTCGAGTGCCGGCGCTGCGAGCGCAAGCAGGGGCTCGTCGGCAAGTACGACATCAACCTCTGCCGCCAGTGTTTCCGCGAGGTCGCCCGCGACATGGGCTTCCGGAAGTACCGATAACAATGGCAGGTAACGACCCCCTCTCCGACGCCCTCGCCGGCCTCGACAACGCCGAGGACGTCGGACATCTGGAATACACGGTCCAGCCCGCCTCGAACATCATCGGCTCCACGCTCGAGGTGCTGTACGACAACGGCTACGTCGACGGCTTCGAGTTCGTGGACGACGGCCGAGCGGGAACGTTCGAGGTCGAACTGAAAGGCGCCATCAACGAGTGCGGCGCCGTCAAGCCGCGCTACTCCGTGGCCGCGGACGGCTACGAGAAGTGGGAGAAGCGATTCCTCCCGGCGCGCGACTACGGCGCACTCATCGTGACCACGAGTCACGGCGTCATGAGCCACTACGAGGCCCGCGAGGAGGGCATCGGTGGCCAGGTAATCGCATACGTCTACTGACAATGGCAGAACGAACAATCGAACTACCCGAGGACGTCTCCGCCGACCTCGACCACCTCGATCTCACGATCGAGGGGCCGAACGGCTCGGTGACGCGCCGCCTGTGGTACCCGGACGTGAGCGTCTCCGCGGAGGACGATGCCGTCGTCATCGCGTACCCGGACGACGCCGACCGCCAGACGAACGCGACCGTCGGTACCTTCGCGAGCCACGTGGACAACATGATCCACGGGGTCACGGAGGGATGGGAGTACGAGATGGAGGTCTTCTACGCCCACTTCCCGATGGACGTGGACGTGGAGGGCGACGAGGTCGTCATCACGAACTTCCTCGGGGAGACGGCACCCCGCCGCGCGTCGATCCGCGGCGACACCGACGTACAGATCGACGGCGAGGAGCTCGTCTTGACCGGCCCGTCCAAGGAGGACGTCGGCCAGACGGCCGCCAGCATCGAACAGCTCACCCGCGTGACCGACAAGGACACGCGCATCTTCCAGGACGGCGTGTACATCACGCGCAAGCCCACGGGTGATGTCTAAATGAGCGACGACGTGGATTCGCTCGAGGACATCTCCGGCGTCGGCCCGTCGAAGGCCGACGCGCTCCGCGAGGCCGGCTACGAGACCGTCGAGGACGTGAAGGCGGCCTCCCAGTCCGAGCTCGCGGACGTCGACGGCGTCGGGAACGCCCTCGCCGCCCGCATCAAGGCGGACGTGGGCGGGCTCGAGGTCGACGAGGAGGCCGACGCGGAGATCGAGGAGGACGAGTCCGAGGCCGAACCCGACGAGGAGGAGGCCGAGGAGGACGTCGAGACCGAGCTTCGCCCGCGCGGCCACGCGGACAAGACGCCCGAGCTCGACGACGAGCGCGCCCGCGCGCTCGCCAAGAAGCTCCGCGAGGGCAAGCCGCAGTTCAACCGGCAGGACTACCACAAGAAGAAGCGCATCCCGACCTCGTGGCGTCGTCCGCGCGGCCAGCTGTCGAAGCAGCGCCGCAGCATGAAGGGGAAGGGCCCGAAGGTCGAGGCGGGCTTCCGCTCGCCGACGGCCGCCCGCGGCCTGCACCCGAGCGGCTTCGAGGAGGTCCGCGTGTTCAACACGGACGACCTCGAGGGCGTCGACCCGGCGACCCAGGCGGTTCGGATCGCCTCGTCGGTCGGCGGCCGCAAGCGCGAGGCGATCGAGGACGAGTGTGAGGACCGCGAGATCCGCGTCCTCAACCCGACCTACGTCGAAGTGGAGGTTGAAGAATGAGCGATCTGGCAGCACAGCGCCGGCTCGCCGCCGACGAACTCGACGTCGGCAAGAGCCGCGTGTGGCTCAACCCGGAGGCACAGGACGAGCTCGCGGACGCGATCACGCGTGAGGACATCCGCGAGCAGATCGAACAGGGCAACATCCGCGAGAAGGAGGCCAAGGGCAACTCCCGCGGCCGGGCCCGCGAGCGCGACGAGAAGCGCTCGTACGGCCACCGCACGGGCGCCGGCTCCCGCAAGGGGAAGGCCGGCGGCCGTCAGAGTCAGAAGGACGAGTGGATCTCGCGGATCCGCGCCCAGCGCGCACGCCTCAAGGAGCTCCGCGACGACGGGCCCCTCGACAGCTCGCAGTACCGCGAGCTGTACAACAAGGCCTCCGGCGGCGCCTTCGAGGACGTGCGACGACTCGACTCGTACATCGTGAACAACTACGACGTAACACTGGAGGACGACTGATGGCGACCGGACCACGCTACAAGGTACCGATGCGTCGCCGTCGCGAAGTCCGGACGGACTACCACCAGAGGTTGCGCCTGCTGAAATCCGGCAAGCCGCGCCTCGTCGCGCGCCTGTCGAACAAGCACGTCAGGGCGCAGCTGGTTTCCCCCGGGCCGAACGGCGACGAGACACACGCGGCCGCATCCAGCGAGGACCTCGCGGAGTACGGCTGGGAGGCCCCCACGGCCAATCTCCCCAGCGCGTACCTGACGGGCTATCTCGCGGGACTGCGGGCGGTCGAGGCGGGCCTCGAGGAGGCCGTCCTCGACATCGGCCTGAACACCGCCACGCCCGGAAACAAGGCGTTCGCGGTGCAGGAAGGAGCGATCGACGCCGGGCTCGAGATCCCGCACAACGAGAGCGTCCTCGCGGACTGGTCGCGCAACCGCGGCGAGCACATCGCCGCCTACGACGAGCAGCTCGACGAGCCGCTCTACAGCGGGGAGTTCGACGCGGCGGACCTGCCCGAACACTTCGACGAGGTTCGGGAGACCCTGACGGAGGAATTCGACAATGAGTAGAAACGGCGGATGGGAGCCGCGCACGCGGCTCGGCCGGAAGGTACAGGAGGGCGACATCACCTCGATGGAGCAGGCGCTCAACTCGGGGCTCCCGCTGAAGGAGCACCAGTTGGTCGACCAGCTCCTCCCGGATCTGGAGGACGAGGTGCTGGACATCAACATGGTCCAGCGCATGACCGACTCCGGTCGCCGGGTGAAGTTCCGCTGTGTCGTCGCCATCGGCAACGGCGACGGCTACCTCGGCTACGCCGAGGGCCGCGACGACCAGGTCGGCGGCGCGATCCAGAAGGCCATCGAGGTCGCCAAGCTGAACATGATCAAGGTCGACCGCGGCTCGGGCTCGTGGGAGGACTCCGCCGGCGGAGTCAACTCGCTCACCCGGACGGCGACCGGCAAGGCCGGCTCCGTCGAGGTCGAGATCAAGCCCGCCCCGCAGGGGCTCGGGCTCGCGGCGGCGCCGACCGTCCGCAACATCCTCGAGCTCGCGGGAGTCCAGGACGCCTGGACCTCCTCGAACGGGAACACGCGGACGACGGTCAACCTCGCGAAGGCGACGTTCAACGCCCTGAAGAACGCCTCGCAGGCGCGCACGCCCGACAGGGCGCGGCGCGTCCAGCGCGAAGCGGAGGGTGAGCACTGATGCAGGCGGTCGTCCAACTGCGCGGCGAGATCGACATGTCCGCCGCCCAGCGCGACACCCTGAAGATGCTCAACATCCACGCGATCAACCACTGCGCGCTGGTGCCCGAGGAGGACACCTACCGCGGGATGATCGCGAAGGTGAACGACTTCGTCGCGTTCGGCGAGCCCGAGACCGAGACGGTCGCGATGCTCATCGAACGGCGCGGCGAGCCCCTCGAGGGCGACGCCGACGTCGACGACGAGTGGGTCGCCGACAACACCGACTACGACGACGTCGAGTCGCTTTCGGCGGCGCTGGTCGAGGAGGAGACGACGCTGCGCGAGCAGGGTCTCTCCCCGGTCCTCCGCCTGCACGCCCCGCGCGGCGGCCACGACGGCATCAAACACGCCGTGAAGAACGGCGGCGCGCTCGGTCGTCACGACGACATCGACACCCTCCTGGAGGCGATGCGATAATGACGAACAAGAAGCGACGCCAGCGCGGCTCGCGCACGCACGGCGGCGGCTCCCACAAGAACCGGCGCGGCGCCGGTCACCGTGGCGGTCGCGGCGCGGCCGGCCGCAAGAAGCACGAACGGCAGCTGTACGGTCCGCTCGGCAAGTACGGCTTCAAGCGCCCGCAGGGCGTGCAAGACGAGGTCGTCGAGGTCTCCGTCCAGAAGCTGGACGAGGACGCCGCCCTCCTGGCGGCCGACGGCCTCGCCGAAGAGGAGGGCGACGGCTACGCCCTCGACGCCCGCGACGTGGCCGAGGACGGCCACGAGGTCGACGTGGTGAAGGTGCTCGGCGGCGGGCAGGTCCGCGGGGAGCTGCACGTCACGGCCGACGCGTTCACCGCCGAAGCCCGCCGCCTCATCGAGGAGGCCGGCGGCTCCGCGGAGCTGACCGACCGCGCCGAGCAGGCGCAGGCCGACGCCGAGGCGTCCGAGGAGCAGTCCGACGCCGACAGCGACGACGAGTAATCGGCCCCGTCGACGAACGCCGCGGTCGGATCCCGCGGTTCGCGGCTCACTTCTTCACACGACGCGTCCCGACGCCCCGAGCGACGGCTGGCGGCCGCGCCGACCGCGTCGTCGGCCGCGTCAAACTGCGCGTGATCGCCCCCGTAGATCGGACCGGGATCGGCCGGCGTCGGCGCCTCACGGCGCGTTGCTGCCGCGGACCTGATCGAAGCGTTAAGGTGTGCCGGCCGACCAGGTGCACGATATATGGGTTGGAAAGAGACCGCGGAACCCGTACTCACGCGGATGCCGACGGTCGAGCGTCCGGAGGGGCACGTGCCCTTCAAACGGAAGCTCGCCTGGACGGCCGGCATCCTCGTGATGTACTTCTTCCTCACCAATATCACGATGTTCGGACTCGCCACCGGCGGCGCCGGGGGCGACTTCTACGGTCGCTTCCGGTCGATCCTCGCCGGTTCGCAGGGGTCGATCCTACAGCTCGGCATCGGACCGATCGTCACGGCGTCCATCGTCCTCCAGCTGCTCGGGGGCGCCGACCTGCTCGGCCTCGACACCGACGACCCCCGCGACCAGGTGCTATATCAGGGGCTCCAGAAGCTGCTCGTCGTCGTGATGATCTGTCTGACGGGCCTGCCGATGGTGTTCGCCGGCAACTACCTCCCGGTGGACAGTCAGCTCGCAGCGTCGCTGGGCATCGGCGGCGGCGGCATGCGGGCGGTACTGTTCGCGCAGATCTTCGTCGGCGGCGTCCTCATCCTGTTCATGGACGAGGTCATCTCCAAGTGGGGCGTCGGCTCAGGGATCGGCCTGTTCATCATCGCGGGCGTGAGCCAGCAGCTCGTCGCCGGACTGTTCGCCGTGCCCGCGCTGGGTACCCAGGTGACCGGCTTCTTCCCCGCGTGGTACGGGATCATCACCGGCAGCGTCGAGCTCGACCCGTTCGTCCAGTCGCTGCTGTTCGACCCGGGGAACATCCTCGCGCTGTTCACCACGGTGCTCATCTTCGCGGTCGTCGTGTACACCGAGTCCGTGCGCGTCGAGATCCCGCTGAGCCACGCCCGCGTCAAGGGCGCCCGCGGTCGCTTCCCCGTGAAGCTCATCTACGCGTCCGTCCTCCCGATGATCCTCGTTCGCGCGCTGCAGGCGAACATCCAGTTCCTCGGGCAGATCCTCAACAACTACATGACGCTCCCGGCGTTCGTCGGCGTCTATTCGCAGGGACAGCCCGTGAGCGGGCTGTTCTACTACCTCGCGCCGATCCAGACGCGCTCGGATTGGATGTGGTTCTCCGGGGCGTTCACCGTGAGCGCCGAACCCTGGCAGATCGTCCTCCGCGTGCTCGTCGACCTCACGTTCATGATCGTCGGCGGCGCCATCTTCGCGGTGTTCTGGGTCGAGACGACCGGCATGGGGCCGGAGTCGACCGCCCAGCAGATCCAGAACTCGGGGATGCAGATCCCCGGCTTCCGGAAGAACCCGCAGGTCATCGAGAAGGTGATGGAGCGGTACATCCCGCAGGTCACCGTCATCGGCGGCGCGCTCGTCGGCCTGCTCGCGGTGTTGGCGAACATGCTGGGCACGCTCGGGGGCGTCTCCGGGACGGGGCTGCTGCTGACGGTGTCGATCACCTACAAGCTGTACGAGGAGATCGCCGAGGAGCAGCTCATGGAGATGCACCCGATGATGCGCCAGATGTTCGGCAGCGACTGAATCGAACCGGGATCGACCGCCGAACCGACCGACGCCGGCTCGTCGGTCGTCGTTTTTCGAGTTCCGTCTTGCCCCGTCGACCCGCACCCGTTCGCCGGGAGAACGAACGCGATCGTCCCGCTTATCGGGACGCCTCACCTGTCTCCCATCGTGTTACCGCTGGGGCATCTCGCGTTCGCGTACCTCTGGTATGCGGGGTACGCGGCCGTCGGGAGACATCGTCTGCCCGCACGCGCCGCGCTCGTCCCGCTCGCGGTCGGCAGTCAGTTCCCGGATCTGGTCGACAAGCCGCTCGCGTACGTGGAAGTCCTCTCGTACGGTCGGTCGTTGGCACACTCGCTGTTCGCGTTCGCCGCGTGTTCGCTCGCCGTGTGGTGGATCGCGCGACGCCTCTCCGGACGCTGGGACGGCGACACGTGGCCCGAGCGCCTGCGGGTCGTCACGCCCGGGGCGTTCTCGATCGGCTATCTGAGCCACCTGATAGGCGACACGTACCGCTTCCTGCTCGCGGGTGACCTGTGGTCCGCGCGCTTCCTGCTGTACCCGCTGTTCCCGGTTCCGGTGTCCTCGGCCGACGAGGTGGCGCCGTGGGTACGGCTGATCCGGATCTATCGAGACATGGGCACGCATCCACAGTTGGGCGTGATCGCCGTCGCCGCCGTCGTGTTCGTGGGGCTGCGGGTGCGACAGTATTGGAACCGGACGGACGTGGACCGGGCATAGGGAACCCGGGGCGAACGGGCAGCCGACCGATCGCGACGACGGCCACGGCGACAGCCCACACGACCGCCGCCAACTCTCACGCGCGATAATCCGAACCGCACTGTCATATACCGGAACGTGTGACGTACTGGCATGCACGCGAGCGACGATCTGCCGCAGCTCCGGGAGGCAGCCGCACTCGAGGATCTCCCCGAGTTCGGGCTCCGATACCTCTTCGACGACGGGTCGGACCCGAGTTCGGTGACCGTCTACGACCCGGAGACGCTGGAGACGACGTGGATCACCGTCGACGCCGACGGGGCCGTGTCGCTCGAGGACGTTCGCTGACCGGGCGGCCGGAACGGAGCCGGAGGGGGGCCGGAGAGGAACCGGGACGGGAGTATAAGGCCGCCGGGTACCGGATCGTCAGCGGCGAGGGGAAGCGTTTACTCCGATCGGGTCCGACCGACGGTACATGACCGACATACGTCCCAGCGGTGCGACCGTCGGCGACCCGCGTCGGCCGCCCGGCCGACGCGACCCCGCTCCCCCCGAACTCGACGCCCCCGACGGGGGTGAACGTCGATGAACGGCCTGCTCTCGCGTGTCGTCGTCCCTGTCGCCTCCGAAGGGGACGCGGCCGACACGGCCGCCGCGTTCGCGGCCCACGGCGCCGACGCGGGCGACGTGACGCTCGTGTACGTCGTCGAGAAGGCCGGCGGCGCCGTGGACAAGGCGGGCGTCGAGCAGCGGGAGGCGGTCGCCGAGGAAGCGTTCGACACCTTCGACGCCGCGATGCCCGACGTGACCGTCGACCGCGAGATCGCGTACGCCACCGACGTGGTGGACGGGATCCTCGCGGTCGCCGGCGACGTCGAGGCGACGGCGATCGTGTTCACGCCCCGCGACGGCGGGCGGTTCGTGCGGATGCTCTCCGGCGACGTCGCGATGCGGCTGATCACCGAGGCCGACCGTCCCGTCGTGAGCCTGCCGCGCCCGGCCGACGGTGACGGCGACGGCGACGGCGGGTCCCCGGTGGACGAATGAGCGGCGAAGAGGAGCTCGCGAAGGACCTGGGCCCGCTCGCGGCGCTGACCATCGGGGTCGGGACGATGATCGGCGCCGGGATCTTCGTCCTCCCGGGGGAGGCGATCAGCGAGGCCGGGTCGTTCGCCGTGATCTCGTTCGTGCTCGGCGGCGCCATCGCGATCCTGACGGCGTTTTCGGCCTCCGAACTGGGGACGGCCATGCCGGTCTCGGGGGGCGCCTACTACTACGTGAATCAGGCGCTGGGCCCGATGTTCGGCTCCGTCGCCGGGTGGGCCAACTGGATGGGGCTGGCGTTCGCCTCGGCGTTCTACATGGTCGGGTTCGGCGAGTACGTCGTCAACATCTCCGGCGGATCGATCGGGATCCCGTTCGTCGGGATCGCGATCCCCGTCGGGGTGAAAGCCGTCGCGATCACGGGCGCGGCGCTGTTCGTCCTCGTCAACTACGTCGGCGCCAAGGAGACCGGCCGCCTCCAGAACGTGATCGTCGTGCTGCTGGTCCTCATCCTCGCGGTGTTCACGATCGCCGGCACGCTGCGCGCGGATCCGGCGAACGTCGCCGAGGGGACCGGGTTGGAGCCGATGCTGACGACGACCGGGCTCATCTTCGTCTCGTATCTGGGGTTCGTCCAGATCACCTCCGTCGCCGAGGAGATCAAAGACCCCGGGCGGAACCTCCCGCGTGCGGTGATCGGGTCGGTCGTCATCGTGACCGTGATCTACGCGCTCGTGTTGATCGTGATGAGCGCCGCCGTCGAGCAGGGGTTCATCGCGGCCATCCCCGACGGCCAGATCGCCGTCGTCGAGGTGGCGCGGATCGTCCTCGGGCCCGCGGGGGCGATCGCGATGCTGATCGGCGGGCTGCTGGCGACCGCCTCCTCGGCGAACGCCTCGATCCTCGCGTCCTCGCGGATCAACTTCGCGATGGGGCGGGATCGCCTGGTCTCCCCGAACCTCAACGAGATCCACCCCCGGTTCGGGACGCCCTACCGCTCGATCGCCATCACGGGCGCGCTCATCCTCCTGTTCATCGTCCTCGCGGACGTGAACACGCTCGCGACGCTCGGGTCGGTGCTCCACCTCGTCATCTATGCCCTGCTCAACGTCGCGCTGATCGTGTTCCGCGAGGCGAACGTCGAGGGGTACGAGCCGAGCTACACCGTCCCGCTGTACCCCGCGGTGCCGGTGGTGGGCACCGTCGCCTCCCTGGCGCTCATCGCGTTCATCGACCCGCGGGTGATCGCCATCGGCGGCGGATTCGTCGGGTTCGCGCTGCTGTGGTACTTCGGGTACGCCCGCTCGCGCACGGAAAGCGAGGGCGCGCTCTCGGAGTTCGTCCGCTCGCGCGCCGAGCGGATGCCCGACGCCGCCGTCGACGCGGCCGACGCGGTCGCCCCCGACGGCGGGGAGTACCGGGTGATGGTGCCGCTGGCGAACCCCGCGACCGAGGGGACGCTCATCGAGCTCGCCGCGAACATCGCCCGCGAGCGCGGCGGCACCGTCGAGGCCGTCCACATCGTTTCCGTCCCGGACCAGACCTCCCTCGAGTACGCCGCGGACAACGTCCGCAAGTTCGACGAGGGGAGCGACGAACTCCTCGAACGGGCGCGCGTCGGCGCCGAGGACCTCGGCGTTCCGGTCGAGACGAGCACCATCGTCTCCCACCGGTCCTTCGAGGAGGTGTTCGACGCCGCCCGCACCCACGAGGCCGACCTCGTCGTGATGGGCTGGGGGCCGGAGGGACACGGCGTCCCCGGCCGCGTCGAGGGACGCGTCGACGAACTCACGCGGAACCTCCCGTGTGACTTCCTCGTCCTGAAGGACCGCGGGTTCGACCCCGAGCGCGTGCTCGTCCCCACCGCTGGCGGGCCGGACTCGGACCTCTCCGCGGAGATCGCCGTCGCCCTTCGCCACTCCTTCGGCTCGGAGATCCGGCTGCTCCACGTCGCCGACGACGTTGGCGACGGCAAGGAGTTCCTCGCCACGTGGGCCAACGACCACGGCCTCGGCGACGCCGAGCTGCTGGTGGAGTCGGGCGACGTCGAGGAGGCGATCGGGCGCCACGCCGAGGACGCCTCGCTGGTCGTCATCGGGGCGACCGAGCGCGGGATGCTCTCGCGACTTGTCAGCGGGGCGCTCGCGCTCGATGTCGTCAACGACGTCGACTGCTCGGTGCTGCTTGCCGAGCGGCCGACCGGGCGGAGCCTGCGCGACCGGCTGTTCGGCCGGTAGTCCGGGTCGGGGCGGCCGCCCGTCCGTCGCGATCGCGGGCGGCGAAGCCGGCAAGGCCGTCGAACGGTAGCGACTTTCCGCGGGCGCCGGAGGACGGACCGATGACCGACAGCGACGCGGGAGCCGACGCCGCCGGTGTCGCTGCCTGTGACGGCGACGACAGCGACGGCGACGACCGCTACGGAGTCGGCAAGCTAACGTCGATGCAGGTGCGCGAGAACAGCGAGCGGTGGGGGTTCTCGTGTTCGAGCGGTTGGGAGCAGATCCGATGTAACGGCAACGAGCCAGCTAGTCGCCGGAGACGATCTCGTACTCGAGCAACCGGAGATCTTCGTCAAGCACGTATCGGAGTTCCTCTCCCGCAAGGCCGAAGACACCCGCGACTCGCTGCGGTTCCCAACTCACGTTTGTGACCTCATGGTCGGGCGTCGGTTCCCACACGTACTCCTCCCACAGATCGACGCCACGTTCTCGAAGGAACGAGTAGATCGGTGGCTCGAAAATGAGTAGCGCGCCGAGATTCCCGTACAAGAACCAAGCACAGGAATCGCAGGCGGCGTGGACGTTGACTGGCGTCGATGCCATCCCCAGGTCCTCGTAATACTCCTCAAACTCGGCCAACTGAACGGTCGATCTGCCGGCGCAGTACGGACAAACTCCGTTGAACATCGAAAGGTAGTCCCGACTCAATTGTCTGTCGAGCGCATTTAGGAGTGTTTCAGGCTCCGAACCATCGATAGATTCGGGAGATACCGGGTATCTGAATTCGAGTTTACCACACGATCGACAGCCGATCTGTGCTCTCGAATTTTCGTACCACGCTTCCTTAGTTTCGCCACAGTTCGGACACGTCCCGTCGATCTCGAACGGTTCGACCGAAAGCGAGTCCCTCTGTACGCGCGCCACGATCGCCTGATACGCCCGGATCCCCGCCAGCGTCAGCGCGTACCCGTCCTCGCGGTCCTCGACGAACTCCCCGACGAGCTCTTGCAGGTGGTAGTTGAAGTGGCCGTTGTCCTCGACGCCCGTCGCCTCCTGCAGTTCCGAGAACGTGAGCGTCGCGTACCCGCCCTCGCCGCTGGCCTCACCGAGTGCCGAGATGATCCCGAGGCGCGTCTCGTTCGCCAGCAACTCGAACGTCCGCCGCGACGACTCGTCGACACCCATCGACCCGTACTGCCACACGGGAACGGATACGTGTTCCGTTCGTTATATCAGTACGATCGGGTGTAACTCGCTTCACCTGATATCGGGCAGTACACACGTGGTGAACGGTTTTTCACCAAGTGGTTAAGTCGTTGTGCGTCGTCCGGTACATTGCGTTGGGAGCGAAGGGACCACAGTGCCTCTGACATGGACTCCCACCCCTCCGCTCCCAGCCGTCCCGTTCTACGGCCGTGCGACGCGAACCCGCGTGTCCGCCCGGAACCAGTAAGTCGCCCGCGAGTGTAGCCCGCGCCATGACCATCGACGAGTCGACTCTGGCCCGGGAGCTGCGAGCCGACGGCATCGACGTTGCCGACGTCCGCGTCTCGCCGGATCGGGTCGCCGTCGTCTACACGACGACCCTGCCCGCGGAACGCCCCGCCCACGGCGAGATGGGGCGCGTCTGCAACACCGTGATCGACCTCGTCGAGGCCGGCGACCTGGAGCCGTGTCGCGTCGACGCCACCTCGCTGCGGTTCGAGGACGACGTACAGGCGACGTGGCACGTCGAGGCCGAGTGGCTCGACGGGGTGACGAACTACCGGATCTCCGAGGAGGAGTTCTCCGCCCGCGTGCTCGACACCGTCGAGACGGACCCAGACGTCGAGGCCGATCTCGGCGACGCGGACACCCCCCGCGCGACCGACGGCGACGACGGAGGGGCCCGGTGAGCGCCCCGCTCGCGACCCCCGACCGGGCGCCGGCGCGGCGCGTTCGCGGGGAGCGCCCCTCCCGCGAGCGGTTCTCCACGCGCCGGCTCACCTTCTCCGTCGAGGGCGACGACTGCGCCGGGACGCTGTATCGCCCGCGCGACGTGGACGACCCGGAGACGGTCGTGCTCGGCCACGGGTTCGCCGCCGAGGCCGCCTTCGGGCTCGACCTGGTGGCCGAGCACCTCGCGGACGTCGGCTACGCGGCGTTCGCGTTCGACTACCGCGGCTTCGGCGCCTCCGAGGGCGAGCCGCTGGTGCTTCCGAGTAGGCAGGTCGCCGACTGGGAGGCGGCCGTCGACCGCGTCCGCGGGCTCGACGAGCTCGGCGACGGGATCGCGCTGTGGGGCGTCTCGCTTGGCGGCGGGCACGTCGTCGGCGTCGCCGCCGAGCGCTCCGACGTGGACGCCGTCGTCGCGCGCACACCCTTTTCGGACGGCCGGGCGCTGCTGCGGAGCAAGTCGCCGCGGTTCCTGGCGCGCGCGACGGCGGCGGGGCTGCGAGACCGGCTGGCGGGGCTCGTCGGCCGGGACCACGAGGTGAAGGTGTACGGCCGCCCCGGGGAGTTCGCGGCGCTGACCGAGCCGGGCGCGCTCGACGGCTACGCGGCGCTGATCCCGCGCGACTCGACGTGGCAGAACGGGACACGCGCGCGGACGCTGCTGGCGCTGCCGCGGTACCGCCCGGTCGCCGACGCGTCTGCGGTGACGTGCCCCTCGCTCGTCGTCGCCGGCACTGAAGACGAGATCATCCCGTACCACACCGCCGAGCGACTGGCCGACGAGCTCCCCGACTCCTCGCTGGTGGCGCTCCCGATGGGACACTTCGACGCCTGGGACGAGCGGTTCACCGAGGTGCTCGCCCACGAGGTGGCGTTCCTCGACGCCGTCTTCGAGCGACCGTAGGCGGCCCTCCCGCTCGCCGCGAGCCGTCGATACGGACCGTCGTTCACGGCCGATACCGCGGTTACGAGTACCTTTTCACCGGCGCGGGGCGGAGGGGAGATATGACCGTCAGCGACGTGGTCGAGCTGGAGGGCCACATCATCGACTCCGGCCTCATGGAACGGGCGTTCACCGTCGTGATGGACCTCGGCGGCGAGTTCGACATCGAGGAGTTCCGCGTGGGGACGAGCAAGGACAAGGAGTCGTACTGCCGGATGCGGGTGATCGCCGACGACGAGGCGACGCTGCACCCCATCCTCCACGAGCTGCACCAGTCGGGCGCGACGCTCGCGGCGCCGACGGACGCGACGCTGACGCCCGCGCCCGACGACAACGTCGTCCCGGACGGGTTCTACTCGACGACGAACCACCCGACCGACGTGCGCGTCGACGGCGACTGGGTCGGCGTGGACAACATCGAGATGGACTGTGCGATCGTCGTGGACCGCGACGGCGACTCGGTCTCCGCCGAGACGAAGGTGCTCAACGGGATCGAGGCGGGCGACCTCGTCGTCACCGGCGACGCCGGCATCCGGGTGAAGCCGCCGGAACGCCCCCGCGACTCCTCGGGACCGTTCGGGTTCATGCGCGGGGGCGTTTCAGCCGAGCGTCCCTCCGCGTCGCTCATCCGGGACATCGCCGAGGCGATCGCCGAGACGAAGGCCCAGGGCGGGCGCGTGCTGTGTGTCGCCGGCCCCGCGGTCATCCACTCGGGCGGCGGGCCCGGGCTCGCGCGGCTCGTTCGCGAGGGGTACGTCGACGCGATCTCGGCGGGCAACGGCTTCGCTGTCCACGACATGGAGCGGTCGATGTACGGCACCAGCCTCGGGATGGACGTGGAGACGATGGAACACCCCCGGAAGGGTCACAAACACCACATCTACACGATCAGCGAGGTGATCCGGGCGGGCGGCATCGAGGACGCCGTCGACGAGGGGCTGATCACCGAGGGCGTCATGTACGAGTGCGTCGACAACGACCGCGACTTCGTGCTCGCGGGCTCGATCCGCGACGACGGCCCGCTCCCGGACACGATCACCGACGCCGTCGAGGCACAGAACGCCATCCGTGACCAGGCTCGGGACGCGGACCTCGTGCTCATGCTCTCGTCGTTGCTTCACTCGGTGGCGGTGGGCAACTGCCTCCCGTCGACGACGCGAACCGTCTGCGTCGACATCAACCCCGCCACCGTCACGCAACTGCTCGACCGCGGCTCCGCGCAGGCGGTCGGGATGGTGACCGACGTGGGGACGTTCGTCCCGATGCTCGCCGAGGAGCTGCTGGAGTAGACAACTGCGCGTCCGGACGCGATAGTGTGCGTCCGAACGACGGAACCGGTCGCTGAGCGCGCGGTTGTCCCCAGACGCCTCAAGCGATGTCTCTCGCCCCGGAACCGCGGTGAACGGCGGGGAACCGATCCTCGAACCCACGCCACGGGAACCGACAGGGGACGCTAATACCTCCGGGAACCGACAGTCGAGTATGCCCGAGGAGGAGCTGTTCAAGACCGAGGAACCGCGAACGAGAGCGGAGATCGCCGAGACGCTCGTCGCCGCGGCCGAAGCGATCGAAGCCGGAACCGTCCGCCTCGAGAGTCCCGAGACCCAACGGGAGGTCGCCGTCCCCGAGGACCCGACGTTCGAAGTCGAACTCGAACGCCTCACCGACTCGGAGACGGGCGAGCAGCGGTACGAACTCGAATACGAGATCAGGTGGACGAAGTAGGGCCGGTACCCGGGATCGACCCAGGCGAGACTCCCGCTCGCCTCGGTATCGACGGCGTTGGTCGTCGTCCGTTCGAGCGGGGACGGCCGGCGGAAGGCCGCCGCGAACGCTATCGGCTGTCGGCCTCGCTGCGCCACTCGTCGGCGAGCAGGCCGAACCGCCTGACGTCGACGTGCTCGCCGTCGACGAACGCCTCCCGGCGGTGGCGTCCCTCCTCGACGAAGCCGACCTTCTCCAACACCCGCGCGGAGGCGGGGTTCGTCTCGTACACCTTCGCGGACACCTTGTGGAGGCGTCGCTCCGCGAAGGCGTGGGCGCACAGCTCGCGGGCGGCGTCGGTGGCGTAGCCGTTCCCCCAGGCGTCGGGCGCGAACTGATAGCCGAGCTCCGCCACCCCCCACGTCTCGTTCGGCGCGTTCACGCCGGCGATCCCGACGGGGTCGCCGTCGACGCACGCGAGCAGGTGCACCCCGCCGTCGTCGCCGACGGCGTCGATCCACTCGCGTTCGTCCGCCTCGCTGACCGGGGTCGCCATCGCGGTCCCCGCGCGGACCCGCGGGTCGTTGACCAGCTCTGCCAGGAAACCGGCGTCTTCCTCCTCGACCGTCCGCAGTTCGACCGTCTCGCCGCGACGGAACACGGGACCGGGCATACCCCGGACCTCGCCGTCCCGGCGCTTCAATCACCCGCCGGTGTGCGAACCGGACTCACGAAAGGTAGCGTGCGGCCGAGGGAGGGCGACGGGCGGGGGATCGGCGTTCCTACACCTGTTCCCGGGGGACGACGCGCATCGGGAGGTTCGACCCGAGGAGGATGTCCTGGGCGACGCTGCCGAAGACCACCTTCGCCGTCGGCGAGCGGTCGCGGATCCCGATGACGAACTCGTCGGCGTCCACGTCGTCGGCGTACGCGAGCACGTCCTCGGCGGGCGGGTTGCCGCGCACGAACTGGTGCGTTTCGACGGTCACGTCCGCGACACCCCCGAGCGCGTCCTCGACGGCGGCGAGCGCGTTCTCGCCGTCCCTGATCTCGACGGAATCCGTCCGGTCGCCGCCCCGTTGGGAGTTGACCGCGTGGACCGCATCGCCGGGTGCGAGTCGGTCGCGGAGGTACTCGCACAGCACCTCGCTGGTTCGAACCGAGTTCGTCGCCAGGACGTACAGCATGATCGAACTCCCGAGCGCACGGCGCAAAACGGTACCGGCGATCGTCGGGTCGGGGAACTGTGCGGGATCGGGACAGCACAAAGGGTTTACCACGCGCCTGTGCAGTCCCGGCCGCATGTCACGAGAACGACGGCTGACCGCGGGCGCGGTCGCCGTCCTGCTCGTCGCCCTCCTCGGGGTCGCCGTGGGTCCCGGCGTCCTCGCAGACCCGACCGCGGACGGGCCGGTCCGTCCCGGTCACGTCTCTATCGCCGAGTCGCCGGCGATCGCACCCGGGGAGGTCGACGGCGCGACGGCGACGCTGACGCTCCACACCCGCATCGGCCACCGCGGCAACCCCACGGACAACGTCTCCGTGCGCTACCGCGCCTACGACGCGGAATCCGGCCTCCTGACGACCGAACGGACGCTCGAGCTGGACGAATTGACCGGCGACCGGAGCGTTCCGGTGAACGCGACGATCGAGGTGCCCCGCGAGGGCGGCTACGTGATCGAGACGGTCGTCTTCCGCGACGGACAGGTCGTCGACCGCGATCGGACGGAGGTCTCCGGGCTGGAGGCGCTCGGCACCGAGGTCCGCTTCACCGAGAGCGAGGCGGTGCCGCCGCTTTCGGTGTCCGTTGCCTCGGTCGACGAGGAGGCGAACCGAACCACTCTGGCGGTCGCGGCGTCGCTGACGAACGGCGGCGCCGAGTCGAGCGACGAGTTGCGCGTCGAGGTCATCGTCCGGCAGGCGGAGTCGAACCTCGTCGCCGCGCGCGACTCCACGACCGTCAGCGACATCGGTCCCGGCCGCACCGCCGACGCGACGACCGAGGTGACCGTTCCGAGCGAGTACAACTACTACGTCGACGCCGCGGTGTACCGCGACGGCGTCCTCGTCGACACCGCGCGCTCGGTGGCGAACCTCGACCCGACCGAGACGATCTCGGCCAACGAGACCACCCGCGAGGTGGAGTTCGAGGTCGGCGACTTCGAAGGCGGCGACGGGGCGGACGACCGAATGACGGAGGCGCCGAGGGCGACCGAGACCTCGACCGGGGCGCCCGGGTTCGGCCCGGCGCTCGCGGTCGTGGCGCTGCTCGGCGCCGCGCTGCTCGCACGGAGGCGAACCCGACAATGACCGACGACACCGACAACACTGACCGGACCGACGAGACCGATCACACCGACGAGACCGGCGGCACCGACGACAAGATCCAGACGGCGGACGAATCGAGCGACACCGAACCGGCGACGACGGGGCGAGAGGCGAAGTCTGCGGATTCCGGAACGCCCGCGAGCGTCGACGGCGGCGGCGCGACCGAATCCGTCGATCGCGGTGCGCCGACCGAGACGGCCGACCGCGGGGCCGGCGTCGGCGACAGGGTCACCCGGTACGTGAACTACCTCGTGCTCGTCGCGCTGGTCGTGCTCGCGCTCGTCGCGGGCATCCAGTTCTACGGCGCCGTCTCCCGGACGATCAACCAGTGGGTCGTCGCGGAGTACCGCTCGCTGTTCCACGGCGCGTTCAACCTGGCGGTGCTGTTGGTCGCGGCCGCCGGCATCTCCGTGCAGATCCGACGGGTCACGTCGTAAGCATCGCCGTGGAAACCGCGGTCCGTTTTCCTTATCAGACGACGAACGTCCAGCCGACGAACACCGCGAGCCCGCCGAGCGCGGTGCTGGCGACGGCGTGGACGCGCAGGCGGTCCAGCAGGGTGTGGGCGTCGCCCTCGTGGCTCAGCGACTCGTGGACCTCGCTGCCGATCTCACACTCGGGGAGGAAGTCCATCGCGACGTGGAGGAAGACGCCGGTCGCGAAGCCGAAGACGACGCCGCGGACCGCCCCCGAGGCGGGCAGCGCGAACAGCGACGAGGCGATCGCGGCGACGCCGACGCCGGACGCCGGCAGCAGGATCGCCGACCAGTCGCCGCCGCCACCGGAGAACCGGCGGACCGCCGCGTAGCCGGCCGGTCCCTTGTGGGAGACGATCGACAGCCCGAGCAGGAGGCCCAACTCCGGCATGTTGCCGTAGATGATGCCGATGATGGCGCCGGCGCTCACGGCGTGGGCGGTCAGCTCCGCCAGCGAGCGGTCCAGCGGGAGGTCCATGTGCGACAGGCGGTGACCGAGCGTGTGGGCGCCGTAGCCGACGAGCAGCCCGAGCGCGACGCCGAACCCGCCGTAGGCGGGGTGCTGACCGATCGACTGCGGGAGGAGGAAGACGGCGGCGCTGGTGATCATCGCGCCGGCGGCGAGCCCGTACCCCCACACGAGCGTTCCGGCGTGCGTGTCGCTCGTCCGGGCGCCGAGCCAGCCTGCCAGCGCCATCGCCGCGAACGCGATCCACGCGATCCCGAACAGCTTCGTCCGTCCCGTCGCGAGCGCGTACGCGGTGGCGGCCACCAGCGCCGCCGTGCTCGCGGCGCCGATCAGCCGGGTCCGAGTCGGCCGGGAACGCCCGGCCCCGTCGGTAGTCACGTCGGCCATGTTGCTAACGCGCCGGTTGCGGTTAATAACGGCTCCGATCGATAGACCGGGCTCTGGACGCTCGACCCGGGACCGGACCCGCTCAGGGGCGAACCGTCCGGCTCGCGTAGCCGGAGGCGCCGCTGGGGAACGGGTCGCGCTCGGCGGCGGGCTGGACGGTGCCGTCGGCCTCGACCGCGCGGACGACGACCTCGTGTTCCCCGTCGGCCTCGTACTCGTAGCGCCAGCCGCGCCAGGCGTCCGCCGCCTCGCCGCCGACGGCGTCGGGGTCGTCGGGGTCCGCGTCGGCGGGGGTCGCCCCGGGGAGGCGATCCGTGAGGTCGGCCTCGCTCCAGGTGTCGCCGCCGTCGGTCGACACCTCGACGGCCGAGACCCCCCTCGTTCCGGCGTACGCGTGGCCGCCGACCGAGACCGCGCCGTCGTCGGTCTCGACGTGGTGGAGCTTCGCGACCGTCGAGACGGGGCCGGTGCCGTGCCAGCCGCGCTCCTCCCAGTAGCCCGTCGCCTCCTCCTCGAGGATCTCGATCTCGGTGATCCACTTCACGTTGATCTCCCCCCAGTGACCCGGGATCAGCGCCCGAACCGGCGCACCATGCTGGCGCGGGAGCGGACGGCCGTTCATCCGGTAGGCGAGCAGGCCGTCCCGCAGCGCCGACAGCGGGAACGCCTGGTAGTAGTCGTCCGCGGCGCGCACCATGACACAGCAGCCGTCGGGCCGAACGCCCGACTCCTCGAGGAGATCGGCGACGGGGAACCCGGTCCACACCGCGGTGTCGGTCTTCCGGCCGTTCACCGTGTCGCCGACGCACCGGAGCGTGACGAACCGGTGCTGTGCGGGCCGCGATTCGACCGCGTCGAGGTCGATCTCGATCTCCTCGTCGACGGCGCCGGTGACCCGCAGCGACCACGAGTCGGGGTCGACCCGCGGGTCGGCCGCGTTCTTGTCCACGACGTAGAACGACTCGGAGACGAGCGGCTCCGCGCCCGCGAGGTCGAACGAGCGCGCCGCGGCGCCATCGAGCAGGCGCTCGACGAGGGGGTCGCGCTCGACCGGCTCCGCCCGGTCGCGTCCGTCCGGCCCGCCGCCGATGGCCCGCGCGAGCGGTCCTGCTCCCGCGAGGCCGACGGCCGCCGCCGCGGCGCCCGCCGACCGCAACAGCCCGCGTCGCCCCCGGGAGACCTCCCCCGTTCCGGTCGCTGACGCGCCCGCCAGACCGACGACCGCTGCGCCGAGCGCGCCCCCGACGACGGCCGCCGCCGGGTTCACCGCCAGGAGGAACGCCGCGAGCGCCTGGAGCGCCCCGACGAGGAAGACGATCTCGGCACGGTCTCTGTCGGCGACCCGGCCGACACGGAGCGCGAGCAGCGCGAGCCCGCCGAACAGCGCCACCGCGAGCCCGGCGGAGCCGGCGACCAGCAGCGGCTGGCCGGTGCTGCCCAGTCCCTGGATCCCGGCCGCCAACACCGCGTCGGGGAGCGCGAGCAGCACGGTCTGGGCGATCGCGACGACGACCCACCGGGGCGAGAAGCCGGCGACGAGGAACGTGCCCGCCGCGACCGCGACGCCGGAGGCGGTCGCGACCGCGACGCGCCGGACGCGAGGTGGTGTCATTCGTGCGTATACGGGCTTCCAGCGGTAAAACGCGCACGGTGGGGTAACCGTCGCGTCGGCGGAGGGACCGTCGCCGGCGGCGTCGCGGTCGCCGGATGGACGGCCGCCGGCGGATGGGCGGTGGACGCTGTCGCCGCCGAACGACGCTGCGCGGTCAGAACCGCTTTGTCGCCGCGCCACGACGGGTCGACCGTGAGCGAACCCGAGGAGTCGACGAAGCGGACGCGCCCGTGTCCCTACTGCGGGGCGTCGATGGTCCATCGCCACTGCGAGTACGTCTGTCCGCATCACGGCGTCGTCTTCGACTGTTCGGACCCGTTCTACGGCTGACCGCCGCCTCGTTCGCAACGCCGTCGGGATCGGCGCGCCGAGCGGGCGCAATGTGACGTGGCTCACGGCGAGAAAATTCCGGTCGAGAACGGCCGAAACCGCACGCCCGAACCGGCACCAACTGTTATGGTGTCGGCCGCCGTAAGGAATTCTACTCAGATGCGAGGACGGGACAGTGAAGACAGCGTGCGGGACGCGTCGGGGCGACGATGGTAGCCGACGACCAGATCGCCCGGAGCAAGCGCATCCAACAGCGCACGGGGAAGACCTTCCACTTCGCGACCCGGGTGCTGCCCGAACGGGTTCGCGAGCCGACGTACGTGCTGTACGCGTTCTTCCGGGTCGCCGACGAGGTCGTCGACGGCGCGGAGACGGCCCCGTCCGAGGAACAGCGCCGGGAGCTGGATCGCCTCCGCGACGCCGCGCTCGGCCGCGAGGAGACCGACGACGCCGTCCTCTCGGCGTTCGCCGAGCTGTGTGAGGAACACGATATCGCCGAGGAGGACGTCGAGACGTTCATCGAGGCGATGCGCGAGGACATCGACACCGACCGCTACGAGACGTACGAGGCCCTCGAGGCGTACATGGACGGCTCCGCCTCCGCCGTCGGTCGGATGATGACGGCGGTGATGGACCCCGAGGACCCCGATGCCGCCCTCCCGCACGCGACCGCCCTCGGCGACGCGTTCCAGCTGTCGAACTTCCTGCGGGACGTGCGCGAGGACATCGTCGAGTTGGACCGGGTGTACCTTCCCCAGGAGACCCTCCGCGAGTACGGCGTCACCGAGGCACAGCTGAAGCGCTTCGAGTTCGACGGGAACGTCGAGGCGGCGATGCGCCACGAGCTTCGCCGCGCGGAGTCGCTGTACAAGGAGGGCGTCGCGGGGATCAAATACCTCCCCGAGGACTGCCAGTTCGCCGTGTTGCTGGCGGCGGTGCTGTACGCCGAGCACCACGCGCTCATCCGCGAGCGCGGCTTCGACACGCTCACCGAGACGCCGGAACTCGGGTCGCTGCGCAAGCTGAAGCTGTTCGTCAGAACGCGGTGGGCGTGGTTCAGATGTAAGGACCCGGAAACCGTGTTCCGCCGCGTCTCCTGTGTCCGGTACGGCGACAGCGAGTCGAACCGTTCGGGCGCCGGCCACGCCGACCGCGTCCCCGCGCGCTGACGCCGCGGGTCGCCGTTCTCGCGCGCGCTGACGCCGCGGGTCGCCGTTCTCGCGCGCGCTGACGCGGTCGGTTTCGGTTTCTTTGTCGACGCCGCGGCCTCTCCTTCCCGGTCCGTCCTTCAGAACGCCTGCCTGAGCAGCGACGCGTCGAAGCGGTCGGCACGGACCAGTCCGATACCGATGCACGCCGCGACCGCGGCGGCGACGGGGTTCCAGAACCAGAGGTTGACGCCGCCCCACAGCAGCACGAAGCTCACCATGTCGTCGAGCATGAACTCGCACTCGGCGAGGCGCTCGCGCAGCGCCGCGCGGTCGAAGGCGGCGTCGAGCGCGACGACCGCGACGGTCGCGGAGACGACCCAGCCGGCGTAGTTCGACAGCGGGACGCCGTAGAAGCCCGCTCCGGAGAGCACGCCGACGGCGCCCGCGTCGGCGACCCCCTCGTACGCCCAGAAGCCGAGCGCGACGGCCCCTGGATCCAGCACCACGTCCATGACGAGCACGAGCGCGATGACCGCGAGCAGCCGCACGGCCGCGCGCTCCGCCCGGTCGCCCAGCTGGAGCAGACACAGGAGGTAGGCGTTCGCCACAAGCGGGAGGAAGAACACCGGCAACCCCAGGGGAACGCCGCCCAGTTCCGGCCCGAGCGCGACGAGGTACTCGAACTCGCCGTAGGGCCACCCGGTCGTCACGCCGACGTACTCGATGGCGTACGCGTACGCCGACAGCAGCCCGATCCCCGCCAACTCGCGTTTCCCCACCAGCGGCGCGAGTCCGACCACCAGCGGCGAGCGCATCACGAGCGTCCCGAGCAGGAGCATGCCGCCGTTGAACGCCAGCGGGGCAAGCGGCGTGCCCGCGAACGCGCCCTCCGCGCTGGCGACGAGCAGGACCGCGCCCACGACCGGAAACACGACCGAGATGGTGAACCGGTTCTCGCGCACGAGCGCGTCGAGGCTCGCCTCCGCCTCCCGCCGGTCGGCCGGTATCGCCTCGCGGAGGGCCGTGAGCCGTCCCGGGCGGGTCTCGGGACTCACGGCAGCACCGCCTCCGGGGGGACGATCCGGGTCAGCGCGCCCATCGTGAGTACGGCGCCGACGGCGGTGTTGATCGCGGGGAACCACCAGTACGCGCGGTCGACGGCGACGCCCGCGAGGCGGACGACTGCCACGAGGGCCGGGTACGCGAGCAACACCGCGCCGATCCGCGGGTCGACCGCTGCGAACGCGCCCGCTGCGGCGAGCCAACAGGCCGCGCAGTACACGAGCGTCCGCGACTCGCCGAGCGCGGTCGCGGTCGTCCGGATACCCGCCGCGCGGTCCGGCTCGATGTCGGGGATCGCCGAGAACGTGTGCATCCCCATCGCCCACAGCCACGCGCCCGCGAGCGCCGCGAGCGGCGGCGCGGTTCCGGCGACGAGGGCGTACGCCGCCGCGCCGGGGAGGACGTATAGCCCGTTCGACAGCGAATCCAGCAGCGGCGTCGTCTTGAACCGCAGCGGCGGCGCCGAGTACCCCGCCCCGAGGAGGAAGAAGCCCGCGAGGTACGGCCACGCCGCCGGCGGCATGATCGCGAACGTCCCCGCGCCCAGCGCCAGCGACGCGACGACGACCGCGGGGACGAGGCGGTCGCCGCCGTAGCGGACCTCCCGGCCGCCCTTCTTCGGGTTCTCCTCGTCGACGTCTCGGTCGAACACGTCGTTGACGCCGTAGAGGAACAGGTTCGCCGGGAGCAGGAAGTAGCCGAACAGGAGGACGTTCTCCAGGGCGAATAGCTCGGCCACGTTCGCCGCGCCGAAGGCGACCCCGACGACGATCGGCCCCGCGAGGTACAGCCAGAAGCGCGGGCGCGAGAGCTTCAGGAGGTAGCGGGCGCTCGCGGCGGCGCCGGCGCGGTCGGTCGGGTCGCCGTCGAGGGAGTCGCTCGCGTCGGGATCGGCGGAGTCGGTCGCATCGGCGTCGCCGGAATCGGTCGGGTCGGTGGCGGTCGGCATGGGCGCGGTCAGGACGATTCGGCCATCGTTTCGGCCGTGAGCAGCCCCGAGATCAGACACATGGGAACCCCGATCCCGGGCGTCGTCGTCGACCCCGTGAAGTAGAGGCCGTCCACCTCCGAGGACTCGTGGCCGGGGCGGAACGGCGCCGTCTGGCGCAGCGTGTGCGCGAGCCCCAGCGCCGACCCCTTCATCGAGTTGTAGCGCGTCGCGAAGTCGTCGACGCAGAACTCCTCCTCGAAGACGATGCGCTCGCGCAGGTCGACGCCGGTGTTCTCGGCGATGTCCTCCAGGACCAGTTCGCGGTACCGGCTCCGGAGTTCCGGCGTGTCCTCAAGCCCCGCCGCGATCGGGACGAGGACGAACAGGTTCGAGTGCCCCTCCGGCGCGACGGTGTCGTCGGTCTTCGAGGGGACACAGAGGTAGTAGGCGGGGTCGTCGGGCCAGGCCGGGTCCTCGAAGATCTGCTCGAAGTGCTCGTCCCAGTCGGTCGGGAGCACGAGCGTGTGGTGGGCGAGCTCCTCCACGTCGCCCTCGACGCCCATGTACAGGAGGTACGCGGAGGGGGCGTACGTGCGCGACTCCCAGTAGTCGGCGTCGTACTGGCGCTTGCGCGGCGCGAGCAGCTCCTGCTCCGTGTGGGCGTAGTCGGCGTCGCTGACGACGAGATCCGGGAAGTAGCTCTCGCCGCCTCCGGTCGCGATCGCGGCGTCGGCCGACGCGCCGGCCGTGTCACCGGCGCCGTCCGCGGCGACTCCGGCCATCCCGGCCGCGGCGTCGCCGTCGCCGGCGGCGGTCTCCACCTTGAACCCGCCGCGCTGTCCTTTGATCGCGGTGACCGGCGCGTTCGTCACGTAGTCGACCCCGAGTTCGGCGCCCAACTCGACGATGCCGTCGACGACGGCGCCGACGCCGCCGTCCGGGTAGTAGACGCCGAGGTTGAAGTCGACGTGGCTCATGAGGTTGTACAGCGCCGGCGTGTTGTGCGGCGATCCCCCGAGGAACACCAGCGTGTACTGCATGATCTGCTGGAGCTTCGGGTGATCGAAGTAGTCCTCGACGTGGTCCTGCATCGACCCGATCAGCGACAGCCCCCACGAGTAGCGCAGCACGTCGGGGTCGACGAAGTCCGCGAGGTCGTCGCGGTGTTCGTACACGAAGTGCTCCATCCCGATCTCGTAGTTGCGCTCGGACTTGCGGAGGTAGTCGTCGAAGGCGTCGCCGGCGCCGGTCTCGTACGACTCGAACGTCTCGCGGTTCGTCTCCAGGTCCGGAACGAGATCCACCCGATCGCCGTCCTTGAAGAAGATCCGGTAGTGGGGGTCCAGCCGCGACAGCGAGTAGTACTCCGACGGCCTCCGGCCGAAGTGGCCGAAGAACGTCTCGAACACGTCGGGCATCAGGTACCACGACGGCCCCATGTCGAACCGGAAGCCCTCGGCCTCCAGCGTGGAGGCCCGGCCGCCGAGCTGCTCGTTCTTCTCCAGGAGGGTCACGTCGGCGCCGGCGTCGGCCAGGTAGCAGGCCGTCGACAGCCCGCCGAAGCCGCCGCCGATCACGACCACGTCCTCGCCGGCCAGCGAGGAGCGGTCACGAGGGTCACGCATTAACCGTGTTACGGCGGGGCGGCGTATAAATATGGGCGCACGGACGGGGGCGCTCTCCGACGAGCCCTATTTCGTCACCCACGGACCCCTCCACCCGCGGCGCCGCGGCCCGCAACCACTACCTCCCGCCGACCCCTGGCGATCCCATGGACGGAATCACCGCGGTCGTCACCGGCGGAACGCGCGGCGTCGGGCGAGCCGTCGCCTCGGCGTTCGGCGACGCCGGCGCACACGTCGTCGTCTGCTCGCGCGACGGCGACGCGGTCGACGAGACGGTCGACGCGCTCTCGCGCTCGGCCTCGGGCCTCCGGGCGGACGTGCGCGATGAGTTCGACCTCGAACGCCTCATGGAACACGCCGACCGCGCAGGCGAGCGCGAGGGGATCGACGTGGTCGTCGCCAACGCCGGCGTCACCCACGGCGCGCCCGGCGAGATGCCCCTCGACGGCGAGTCATACAGCCGGTTCGACGACACGCTTCGCACGAACGTCCGCGGCGTGTTCGCGACGGTCCGGGAGGCGGTCCCGTACCTGGCCGACGACGCGCGGATCCTCGTCCCCTCGGGGTCGATCGCCCGCGACGCGAAGCCGGGAATGGGTGCGTACGCCGTCTCGAAGGCCGGCGCCGAGGCGGTCGTCCGGCAGGCGCACGCCGACCTCGACGCGACGGCGATGACGCTCGATCCGGGGCTGGTCGACACCGCGCTCACGGGGAACCAGGACGGGAGGAAGCCCGAGGACGTGGCCCCGATGTTCGTGTGGGCGGCCACCGAGGCCGACGCCGACGAGCACGGCGGCGCGGTCGTCGGGCTCCGGGAGTGGAAGTCGGCGACGCGGTAGCGGGGCGGGGTGAAGCCAACCGGTTCGAAGAAACGGGAGAATCCGCGAGGGGTCGTCGCGCCGGCTTACGACGTCGACGGCGACATCGAGATGTTGAGCCCCTTCTGGATGATCTGGGTGAACGCCATCGAGCACAGGAAGTACCAGATGATCCAGGTGGGCATGATGAACAGCGAGTCCGTCCAGCCGACCTGCCCCGCGATCGGGAGCACGATCGGCTGGAGGTCGGTCCAGACGCCCTCGGCGCCGCGGAAGCCGATCCCCCAGTACATCCACAGGAACGCGGGGATCGTGAGCACCATGATCCACACCATCGGGCGGAACTGCTCTTTGAACATGCCGAGCTGGTCGCCCATGGCCTCCATCTGCTCCTCCTGGATGGCGTCCATCGCCTCGTCGTCGCCGCGCTCCTTGGCCTCCTTGCGCCGCTCCTGGATGTCCTTCATCCGCTGTTGGTAGGCGGCCATCCGGTCCATGTCCATCAGGTTCGCGCGCAGGAGCGTGGAGTACAGCCCGGTGAGCGTCGCGATGATCATGATGACCGCATACAGCGGCAGCAGGTCCTGCAGCGGGCCGAAGATCACGTCGATCCCGTTGCCGACGACGTCCCGGACCGGGCCGTAGGAGTAGCCGACGAAGAACAGCAGCGTCACGACGGCCGCGCCCTTGTCGTAGATGCTCCACGACGCCCCGTCGGAGTCGGGGATCTCGACGCTGCTGCCGCCCGTGCTCGCGCCGCCGCCGGAGTCGTCGGGCGCCTCCAGCCCGTCCTCGATCGCGTCGCGGTCGGCGAGCGCGAAGCCCGCCTCGCCGTCCTCGAGGAGGCCGCGCTCGATGAGCCGACCCCACTGCCCGCTGGAGAGCTCCTCGCGCACGTCGACCCACCGGATATCGCCGTCCTCCGCGCGCTCGAGGACGAGTTCGATCGCCTCGCGCATCTCGGGCTCCTCGGCGAGCTCCCGAGTGCGCTTCTCGATTCGTGCCATTGGCAGTCGCTAAGCGATAGCCACGTAAGAAGGTTGTACTCTCGGCGCGCCGCGGGCTCGACGCCGGGACCGCCGGGTCAGGCCTCGACCACGTCGCGCAGGCGGTCGAACACGTCGTCGGGGGTGCCCTCGCCGGACACCTCGACGAGCGTTCCCTCCTCGCGGTAGTGCTCGACGACCGGCTCGGTGTTCTCGCGGTAGACGCGCAGGCGCTCGCGGACGGTGTCCTCGGTGTCGTCCTCGCGCTGGACCAGCTCGCCGCCGCACTCGTCGCAGACGCCCGCCTCCTCGGGCCGGTCGAACTCGACGTGGTAGGTGGCACCGCAGTCGTCGCACACGCGGCGGCCGGTGAGTCGTTCGACGAGTTCGTCCTCGGGGACGCTCAGGAAGACGACGTGGTCGAGGTCGGTCTCCTCGCTGAGGAACTCCGCCTGGTCGAGGTTGCGCGGATAGCCGTCGAGCACGAAGCCGTCGGCGTCCTCGAGGGCGGCGACGACGATCTCGTTGACGACGGGGTCGGGGACGAGCTCGCCGGCGTCCATGTACTCGCCGGGCGTGCCGTACTCCGTCTCCATCTCCTTGTTCTGGCGGAGCGCGTCGCCCGTCGTGATGTGATCGAGGTCGTACTCGTCCGTGAGTCGCGTCGCCTGGGTGCCCTTTCCGGCCCCCGGCGGACCGAGCAGCAGGATTCGGTGGTCGGTCATACCCGAACGCTCCGGGGCCACGGTGAAAGGCGTGCTGAATCCGGCGCGGTTCGCGGGGTCGCGAGCGCCCGGTTTTTACCCCGGTTGGCCGTACGAACGAGCATGACCAGATTCGACGCCGACACGCCGGCCGACCGGCGAAAGCTGTTCGCCGACGCCGTCACGGCCCACCGCGAGCGCGGCAGCGCCTTCCTCACGATCGAGGTCGAGCCGCCGCGCGAGGAGCTGCAATTCGGGGAGGCCGAGGACGAGGACGGCGGGCCGACCGTCGACGCGAACCCGGACGCGGACCCCGACGACGCCGAGTCGCCCCCGCCGTGGATCCAGTTCGCCGAGAAGACGTTCAACCTCGACTGCACCGACGAGGAGCTGGAGCGCCTGCACGACCTGCTCGACGAGTACCCGGAGTTCCGGATCGACGAGCAGGAGACGCCCGAGGACGCCGAGGGGACGAACGTCCGCATCTCGGCGCGCTCGGACGCCAACCGGCTCGCGGGCTTTCTCGACCGCGCGTTCGCGGAGGTGTACGACCAGCCCGACGACTACCGGGCGTGGGTCGTACAGGTCTGAGCCTGAGCGGTCGGGACCGTCGCCGACGCGGAATCAGTGACCTACTCGCGTTCGATGAGCAGGTACAACAGTAGCACCGCGCCGGCGCCGAAGACGGAGACGAACAGCCCCGCGAGCACGGTCGCCAGCGCCCACAGCGTCTCGTCGGTGTCGCGCCGGCCCTTGGCGTCCTGATACACCCAGTAGGCCATCCCGACCGGGAGCAACAGCGAGAAGATCAGCACGAGGATGAAGAAGACGATCAGCAGCTCGACGCCGCCGGGGATACCGCCGAACAGTGGAAGGGGGACCATGTCCCGGCGTTGCGACGCGTCCGATAAAAATCCCGTCGGTGTCGCCGGCCGCGACTCAGTCGCGGATGACGACGAAGTAGTACACCGCGAACGCGACCAGAAAGCCCAACAGGTTCAACAGCAACGACGCCAGCGCCATCCCGCCGGCCCACAGTTTCGGCGAGTCGGTCTTTCGGGCCGTCGCGTCCTGGTAGGTGAAGTAGCCGACGACGGCGGCGACGATCACGTTGAGCAGGCCGAAGATCCCGGGGTCGATCAGGCCGAACTGGAGCGGCAGCGTCGCCGCGGCCGCGACTGTGAGGTCCATGTCTGCGAACACCGCCTCGGAGACGATAACCCCTGCGGCACCGCTCCTCGCGCCTCCTGGCGCAGTCACTCCTCGCGTCGGCCGTTCCCGTCCCCTCCGGCGGGGTCGGGGACCTGATGGTCGCGGCCGGCGACGAGGTACAGCGCGGCGAGGACGACCAGCGCGGCCGTGCTGGCGACGCCGACGAGGACCGCGGCGGTCGGCCACGCGCGGGGGTTGTCGCTGCGGAACCCGGCGTCCCACCCGACGAGGCCGGCGACACCGGCGGCCGGCACGAGTCGGACGAGGAAGGTCCACGCGAGGTCGGCGCCGCCCGGAAGCGATCCGAACAGCGGCGGGAGCGACGCGCCGAGCAGTGGGAGGAAGTCGCCGGGGAACACGGTCGGGCTCCCCGGCAGCGGGAGAAAAACCGTCCGGTCGTCAGTACAGCGAGTCGTCGGTGAGGTCGGCCGCGAGCACGAAGTCGGGCTCGTCGGAGACGGGGGTGCGCGCCGCGGCTGCGTCCGACACCCACCGAACCCCCTCTGGGATCAGGATGCGCGTCTCGTCGATCCCGCGCTCGGCGGCGTCGCGTGCGACCGCGTCCGTGAGGGCGTCCAACGCCTCGGTGTCGTCCCACCCGGCGACGTGGTAGATGCCCCACGTCACCGTCTCCCCGTCGTCGGTCTCGCGGTCGTACGTGTACGCCAGCGCCGACATCGCCCGGGTGCCGCCGTCGGCGACGACGAACAGACCGTCGCGGTCTGCGGCGTTCCGGAGGTCCGCGCGCGTCAGCTCCGAGCAGGCCCACGACTCCTCGTCGTCCATCGCGAGCCCGCGGAGGTGCTCGCGGGCGTCGCTGGCCGTCCAGTACGCCCACGCGGCGTCTGGATCGCCGACCACGTCGAGCGCGGGGTCGGCGTCGGCGTCCGGATCGGGCTGGAGCCAGCGGAATTCCGTCATGGGGCCGAAGCCGACCGAGCGCGACTGGCCCAGGCCCGCGACGTTCCACGAGAACACCATGTTCCGGCAGACGACGGCGCCCCTATCGCGCGCCCAGCGGAACGCCGCCCGCGAGAGCTCCGGCGAGAGGTTCCGGCCGCGGTAGTCGGGATTGACGCGCATCGCCTGCGCCCACGCCTCCGTGTCCGAGAGCATGACGCACTGGAGGACGCCGGCCACGTCGTCGCCGTCGTCGACATCGACGACCAGCGTGCGTTGGTCCGGCCCGTCGCCGGCGACCATCTCGTCGAACACGTCCGGGAGGTAATCGCCGTGTCTGTCGCCCCAGGTGTCGCGCGTGAACCGGACGACGTGTTCAACGTCGGACTCGCGTGCCTGCCGGATCGCGAACTCGTGGTCGGGGTCCTCGCGGGCGATCTCCCGTCGGCTCATACCCAGGGCGTGGACTCCTCGGTCAGCTCGCCCGCCAGATCGCGCCCCATCGCGTCCTCGGGGCCGGCGGCGTTCGCGAGCGCCCACATCAGTTTCACCTTCGCGGTGCCTGGGAGCGTGTCGCCGGCCTCGACGATGCCGGCGTCGAGTAGGTCGCGCCCGGTGTCGTACACGCGGTCGCAGACGCGCCCCTCCAGACACTGGCTCGTCATGACGACCGTCGCGCCGTCGTCGACGAGGTCCTCGAACCGCGGGATGAGGTCGGTGTGGACGTGTCCGAGGCCGGTGCCCTCGATCACGACGCCCGATTTCCCGTCGAGGTAGTCGAGCGCCGCCGGGTCCATCCCGGGCGTGAACTTCACCAGCTCCACGTCCTCGACGAGATCGGACGCGAGCGCGAGGCCCGCGTCGCCGCGGCGGGCGTACGTCTTCCCCTCCCCGAACGACACCGCGATGTCGGACTCGTCAGTTCCGTAGTCGACGCGTCCGAGCGGCTCGGCGCCGACGGTCTCGAAGGCGTCCCGGCGGGAGGTGTGGTTCTTGCGGACGCGCGTCCCCCGGTGGAGCGCGCAGTAGTCGTCGGAGGGCGTCCCGTGCATGCAGACCATCACCTCCGCGCAGTCGGACTTGGCCGCCTCGACCGCGCAGACGGCGTTCATCACGTTGTCCGAGGAGGGTCGGTCCGCCGAGCGCTGGCTCCCGGTGAAGACGACGGGGACCGGCGTGTCGAGCATGAACGACAGCGCCGACGCGGAGTACTGCATCGTGTCGGTGCCGTGCATGACGACGACGCCGTCGGCGCCGGCCGCGATCTCCTCGTAGACGGCCTCGGCGAGGTCCGTCCAGATCGCGGGGTCCATGTTCTCCGAGAGGATGTTGGCGACGACGCGGCCGCGGTAGTTCGCGCGTCCGGCGAGGTCGGGGACGGCGCGCAGCACGTCCTCGGCGTCGAACTGGGCGGTGACGGCGCCGGTGCGGTAGTCGACGGTGGAGGCGATGGTGCCGCCGGTGGAGATGAGCGCCACGGTCGGGAGGTCGTCGTCGAAGGCGACCTCGGAGGCGTCGTCCTCGGCGTCCTCGTCCTCGCCGACCTCGCGGGCGCCGCGCTCCAGCACCTCGACGGCGGCGTCGGCGCGGTCGACGCCGACGTTGTACCCGCCCTCCAGCTTGAGCACGAGGTGCTCCTCGTCGCTCGACGGCATCAACACGCCCTCGTCGGTGACGCCCGCGCGCTCGACGCGGACGCGGTCTCCGGGGCTCGGGGTCATACGCGAGGGTAGCGGCCGGCGCGAACTTGAACCTGCCCGTCCGCGGTTCCGGGTGCGGGGTCCGTGGCCGCGCCGTGTGTCGAACTGCCGCGGTCGCCCGCGCGCGTCCGGTCGATCGCGTCCCCCCGGAACCGGCACAAGAGCCATGAGCGCGCGCCGCCCAGGTGAACCCATGTCCAAGAGCCTGGAGGAGCTTCAGGAACTCGCCGAGCGCGACGGCGCCGCCGGCGACCCCTCCGCCGACTCGTCGACGGGGGCGACAGACGGGGACGACGAGCCCGGCCCCCGGAGCGACGCTGACGACTCGCGCGCGCTGCTGGGGCGGACGCCGTTCTCGGCGAAGGGGTTTCTCGTCACGCTGGCCGTGCTCCTCACGGGACTGATCGCCGGCTCCGCGGTGCCGCTCGTCGGCGGGCTCGCGCGGTATCTCGGGCTGTTCGTCGCCGCGTTCGTCCTCGGCCTGGGTCGCTCGCGACGGGCGTATCTGGAGACGGCCATCGCCGGCGCGCTCGCTGCGGGCGGCGCGTTCCTCCTCGGAACGCTCACGACGGGCAGCCTGCTTATCGGGACCAGCCTGCTCGCCGACTACGGCCTCCCGGTCGCGGGCGTCGGCGTCACCGTCGGCGTGCTCCTGTCGGTCGCGGGCGTGTACTTCGGCCGCGACCTCCGGGCGGGCCTGACGCGGGACGTCGAGTAGTCGTCCGGCGCGCGAGACCCGGGTGCGCTCGCCGCGGACGTTCCTAGCCTGCGAGCCGCCAGCGACCGGACTCGCGCGCGAGCAGGTCCGCGTCCGCGAGCCGTTGCAGCCCGTCCTCGACGGCCTGCGGGTCGGCGTCGACCTCCTCGACGACCGCACGGTGGCTTCCGTCGGTCGAGGTGACGGCCGCGAGCAACTTGGCGTAGAACCGGGAGTCCGCGTCGACGCCGAGGCGGTCGTTCACGCGGTCGAGCAGCTCGCTCATCCGGCCGTGGACCCACCGTTGGGCCAGGGAGAGCTCGTTTTCGAGGTCCTGGAGCTCGTCGAACTCGGCGGCCAACTGGGCCAGATCCCCCCGGCTGTCGTCGCCGCCGCGGTCGCCGTCGCCCGTGGTCGCGTCGCCGTCGCGGTCGTTGTCGCCGCCGGATTCACCGTTGTCTTCGTTGTCTCCGTTATCGCCGGCCGACCGAAGCTCCAGGTCGATGTGCATGTGCGGGCAGCGACCCTGGATGTCGAGGCTCGGGTTGGCGGGGTACGCGGACTTCGTGCCGAAGCCGTGCCGGGAGACGTTCACCTCCAGGCGCACGTCGCGGGCGATGTGGAAGTACTTGCGCCGGCGGTCGTCGGTGTGGCTCTCGATGAGCCCCGCGTCCTCCAGTTTCCGCAGGTGGTCGATGACCGCCTTCGGCGACACGCCGAGGTACTCGCTGATCTCGGTGACGTAACACGGCTTGTGCGAGAGCAGCCGGAGGATGCGCCGGCGGTTCTCGTTTCCCAGGAGATCAAGCAGCACCGCGGAGTCCATACACCCGAGGTAACTGCCGGGCGTATTTAAGCACCGCGTCGGCGACGCCCGCCGTCGCTCGACGGCAGGACGGCGGCCGCGACCGCGACCGCGACGACCGTCGCGGCGAGGCTCCCCAGCGCGAGGGTCCAGCCCGGATCGTACCGCACCGGCGGGTGATTCGACAGCGGGAGCCCGAGGAGGAAGCCGTAGTCGAAGAGGTCGTTCGCGAGTGCGAGGACGGCAACGCCGCCCAGGACCGGCCTCGACGTTCGGCCGACGCGGGCGATCAACAGCGCCTCCGCGAGGAAGGCGGCGTGCGTGGCGAGGATGCCCCAGTACGCCCACAGCGAGTCGGCGTCGAAGCCGACGTACAGGTCGGCGGGGAGATCCGGCCGGACGAACGGAATGTTCAGCGCGAGGAACGTCCACAGCCCGGTCTTCACCAGCCAAACGACCGCGAGCGTCGACAGCACCGACAGCAGGGTGGTCCGAGAGACCGACGACAGCCGGCGGCCGGCGAACGGGACCAGCGCCGCGAGCACGAGCGTGGCGAGCGCGATCGCCGTCGGCGAGTCGCCGTACAGCGGCCACAGCCACGTCGCCACCGCGGGCATCGTCTCGACGTAGTAGCGGACGCCGACGAGGAACGCGAGCGCGTTGACGAGCAGCAACAGCCCCAGCGTGAACGGCGTCGTGAGGTAGAACTCCGCCAGCGACTCGGGAAGCGGGTTTCGGGTCGCGGTGTCGTCGGCCACGGGTTGTCGCCTGCTTCGTCCGCCCACGGCTTAACGGCGCGTGGTTCGGAACCACTCGGGAGACATCCCTCGATACCTCACGGGACACGGGCGGGTGTCCGCGACGGGTCGACCGGCGGAGAGTCGGGGGCGACGACGACGACCACGACGACCGGTGCGTCGGATCCGTATCGATCATCGCCACGGCTAAGCCGGCGACGCGCCACCACACGCCACACCCGAATGAGCCTCCTCGCCGACCTGACCGCCGACGACGGACTCCCCGAGCGCCCGGATCTCCCGTGGTACGTCGCGCCGCTCCCGCGGGCGGTCGAGAACGTCGGCCTCCGGATCGCGTGGGTCGTCGTCGCGATCAACCTCGTCGGCACCGCCTTCGGCTTCTGGTACTACGGCGTTCACCCGCTGCCGCTGTCGGACCCGCTGATCACCTGGCAGCTCGCCGGGACGCCCCCGAGCATGTGGGTCTTCGTCCCCGACTCGCCGGTTGCGACGCTGTTCATCGCGCTCGCGCTGGGGCTGTGGGCGCTGGGCCGGTCGAACGAGTACGTGAACGCGCTGGCCTTCTTCGGCTGCTGGAAGCTCGGGCTGTGGACGCCGTTCGTCCTCCTGGCGTTCGCCGACGGCTTCACGGCCGCCAACCCGCTTCCGATGTACCTGTTCCTGTTGTTCTCGCACCTCGCGATGACCGTCGAGGGCTTTCTCCTCTATCGGATCTCGGGGTTCCCGGTGCGCGCGGTCGCCGTCGCCGTCGCGTGGTACGGCCTCAACGACGTGGTCGACTACTTCGTCCCCGTCGCCGGGACGCCCCACCACACGCTCATGCCCGGGCAGGTGCTGCTCGACTCCGGCGTCGGCTTCACCCACCCGTCGCCGACCCACGAGATCGCCGCCGCCGGCGCGGTCGTCCTCACGCTCACGGCGACGTTCCTCGCGCTGGCGACGCGGGTGAAGCTGCTGGAGGCTGACACGCTCCCGTCCCGGTGACGGCGACCGTCCCCGACGGGTAAGGACTATCCTCCACGGGGGAGAGGCTCCGACCGTGAGCACACCCACACTCTTTCGCGCGATCGCCGACCTCCCGCTGACGATCGAGTCGGTGGCGCTCCGGCGTCGCGCCAGCGACACATCCTCGGGATTCGAGCGCGTGAGCACGACGTTTCGGCTGCGCGGCGGCGGGGAGCTCGGCCGGGGCGAGGACGTGACCTACGACGCGCCGGATCACGACGCGCTGTTCGCGGATCCCGAGCGCGACCCGCGGACGACCGTCGACGGCCTCGGGTTCGAGGCGGCGTTCGCCGGCGAGTGGACGTTCCGGGAGTTCTCCCGACACCTCGACGACGTGGACCTGTTCCCGGTCGGCGAGCCCGAACGGAAGACGGGGTACCCCTATCGCCGCTGGGCCGTCGAGTCGGCGGCGATGGATCTCGCGCTCAGGCAGGCGGACACCGACCTCCCGAGCATCCTCGGGCGCGAGGCGGCCCCCGTCACGTTCGCGGCGTCGACCCGACTGGGCGAGCCACCCACTGCGGACCGCGTGACCGCCATCGCCGAGCGTGTCCCCGGAATCGGGTTCAAGCTCGATCCCACCGACGACTGGACCGACGCCGTCGTCGACGACCTCCCGACCGAACAGGTTCGCGTGCTCGACCTGAAGGGGCTGTACGAGGGGACGGAGGTCGACCAGGAGCCGGACCCGGAGTTCTACGAATGGGTGCTGGAGTCGTTCCCGAACGCGGTGATCGAGGATCCCGCGATCACCGACGAGACCCGGCACGTCTTCGAGGGCGAGGAGCACCGCGTCTCGTGGGACTACCCGATCGACGGCGTCGAGAGCGTCGAGGCCCTGCCGTGGGAACCGGAGTGGCTGAACGTCAAGCCCTCGCGGTTCGGGACGCTGGAGTCGCTGTCGGACACGATCGAGTGGGCACGCGAGCGCGACGTGACGCTGTACGGCGGCGGGCAGTTCGAACTGGGCGTCGGCCGCGACCAACTGCACGCGCTCGCGTCTGTGTTCTACCCGGACGCGCCGAACGACGTGGCCCCCCGCGTGTTCAACGACCCCGACGTACCCGACCGGCTCCCGGCGACGCCGCTGGCCCCCGCGGCCGCCGCGCGCGGCTTCGAGTTCTGAGGGCGAGATCTGAAGCCCGGGGCGTCGCCCTCGGAAGGTAAACCGTTATTTGCCGTCTCGCGCACGGTGGACCCATGGCGACGGACGACGGTCGGATCGCACGCGCGACCGACAACGCGATCCGGTATCCGACCGCCGTCTACCGACTCCTGTTCGTGGTCGCGACCGGCTTCTTCCTGCTGTTCGCCCTGTTTCCCCTCTACTGGCTGCTGGTCGTCTCCGTGACGCCAACGGGGACGTCCCCGGCGCTCGTCCCCGCCGCGGCGACGCCGGCGAACTACCTCGCGGTCGCCGCGGCGGAGTTCCTCAGGTACGTGTTCAACAGCCTCGTCATCGCCGGGAGCACGACCGTCGTCGTGGTCGTCGTCGCCGCCCTCGCGGGGTACGCCTTCGGTCGGCTGGAGTTCCCCGGAAAACGGGTGTTGCTGCTGATCACGCTCTGTGTCGCGTACTTCCCGCCGGTGGCGTTCGTCATCCCGCTGTTTCGGCTGCTCTCGGGGGCGCTCTCCTGGTCGGCGTTCGGGGTCACCCTGGCGAGCCCGGATCTCTTCAACACCCCTGCCGGGCCCGGCGTCCCCCTGACGGGGCTGACGATGCCGCTGGCGATCTTCGTGTTGACGACGTTCTTCGACCGGATCCCGGACACCCTCGAGGACGCCGCGCGCGTCGAGGGGACGACGCGGCTCGGCGCGCTCGTCCGGGTGATCGTTCCGCTGTCGCGCCCGGGGATCGCGACCGCGGCCGTGTTGACGTTCCTCCAGGTGTACACCGAGTTCTTCTTCTCGCTGCTGATGACGAACGGCGACCCGGGGGACTGGGCGCCGATCGTTCCCCCGCTTCGCGGGCTCGCCCCGGCGGACGCGTCGTTCGCCGCCGCGGCCGCGGTGACCGCGCTCCTTCCGGTTATCCTCCTGCTGGCGCTGGCCGACGACCACATCGTCGCCGGGCTGACCACCGGGTACAGGTAGCCGGCGCGACCGAACGGTCGGTCGGCACCGGGGGTCGCCGGTCGGTCAGGAGCCGTCGATCTGTCAGGGGTCGCCGGCAATCGGCGAGGCGGGGGTCACCAGTCGTAGTCGGTCGCGTCCTCCGCGGCGTGCGCGCGCACCCACAGCTCCCCGATCCGCGAGAGGCGCGTCCGGTAGGACTTCCCGTGTGACTCCTGCTCGATGTACCCCTTCCCGCCGGGGCCGAGGCGGTCGACGTTGTAGATCACCTTCGAGCGGAACGAGTCGGTGTACTCCTCGTTCAACTCCGCGGCCAGCGCCTTCGCGAGCTCGCTCACCGACTCGAACTCGCCGTCCTCGCCGAGCTTGTAGAGGATCACCTCCTCGAAGGGCTTCACGTTCGAGAAGGAGGCAACCGGAAGCTCGATGATGTGTTTACCGTCAACCTCCTTGGCGCCGATGGTCGTGCCCCGCTCGTCGAACTCCGCCAGCAGGTCCGTCGCCGTCGACAGGCGCTCGCGGAGCCGGTCGGCGTCGACGCCGGCGACCTCCGTCGCGTCGTCGCCGACGCCGTCGAGCAGGTCGCCCAGGAGGTCGCGGTTCGCCCGGAGCTCCTCGGCCAACTCGGTCTCCAGGTACTTCTCGGGGGCCGTGTAGTAGGTGTGGATGCGGTCGCGGTCGGCCTGCCGCTCCAGCGTGACCGAGTGGGCAGCGGTCGCGAACGCGAACGAGACGGGGCGGGGCATCGAGGAGACGTTGACCCACACCTCCCGGTCGGCGTCGAGTTCGGTGTTGATCAGGTCGTACGCCTGCTCGAAGGCGGCGTCGTAGTCGTACACGTCGGCTATCTCGACGCGCTCGGTCTCCGCCCCCAGCAGGTTCCGGAAGTCCGTCTCCAGCTTCTGTGAGAGGTTCCGGGAGTACTCGACGTTGGCCTCGCTCCCCACCGCACCTTCCAGGAGGACGACCCGATCCACGTCGAACTGGTCGCGAACCAGCGGCGCGATGAGCCGGTCGTAGTCGAAGCCGACCGGGACGACGTGCGTCTGCATGATCGGACCGTGATCGGGTGACGGGAAAAGCGTGCCGTGGCGCGGATCAGTCGGCGCCGACGCCGAACTTCTCGGCGTTGGCCGCGGGCGCGGGTGCCGTCACCGTCGACACCGCGACCGTCGCGACCAGCGACAGCAGCATGCACCACAGCGCGAAGTCCCACGTGAGGTACGTCGCCGGCAGCGGCAGGAACACGTGCGCGAGGTACACCAGCTCGGCGCTCACGACGCCGGCGATCATCCCGTCACGGGTCGTGCCGCCCCAGTAGAGCGCGAGGAGCAGCGGGATCGTGAGCTGAGCGTAGCCGCCGAATGCCGTGTCCCCGAGGGTGACGAGCGCGTCCAGCCCCCCGCCGGCGCCGACGAGCAGCGACGCGAGGAACGTCGACCCCGCGAAGACGGCGACGCCGACGCGGGCGACCCACCCCTCGCGGGCGTCGCTCGCGTCGGGCGCGACGAACGGGCGGTAGAGGTCGCGGGTGAAGTACGACGACCCCGACAGCAGCATCGAGTCCGACGAGGACATCATCGCCGCCAGCGCGCCGGCGATCACCAGCGCCGCGAACCACGCGGGCGTGTACTCGTTCAACAGCAGCGGGAGGACGTTGCTCCCGTCGGGCACCTCGATCCCCAGCCCGACCGCCCACGACCCGAGCAGGAACGCCGGGACGAACAGCAGGAGGACCAGCACCGGCCACAGCGCGAACGAGCGCTTGAGCGTCTCGACGCGGTCGGCCATGAAGAACCGCTGGTTCACCTGCGGGAACGCCGCGACGCCGAAGGCGATGACGACCGCCTGCGCGATCATCCACTGCGGCGAGTACAGCCCGCCCCCCAGCGCCGCGAACTCCGGGGCGGAGTCGGTCATCCCGGCGGTCAGCGCCGAGACGCCGCCCTCGGCGGTCGCGATCCACGCGACCGCCAGCCAGATCACGCCGAGCATGAACACGCCCTGCAGCGTGTCCGTCCAGGCGACGCCGCGAAGCCCCGAGAGGCCGACGTACGCGACCATGAACACCGTGATCAGCGCCGCGCCGGCCCAATAGGGGACGACGCCGTCGGTCAGCCCCACGAGCGCCTGGCCGGCGCCGATCTGCTGGAGCATCACGTACGGGAACAGCCACAGCAGGCTCACGCCGGCGACGAGCCCCCGCAGCGCCGTCGAGTCGAACCGGTCGCCGAGCATCTCCCCGAGGGTCACGTAGCCGTGGGCCTTCCCGACGAGCCACTGCTTGTAGCCGATCGCGTACCACAGCAGCGCGAACAGGATCCCGTCCATCAGGCCCATCACGAGGATCCACTCGGGCCCCGCCGAGAACGCGAGGTTCGGCCCCCCGAAGAACGTGAACGCCGACAGCAGCGTCGCGAACGTCGTGAACAGCAACACGACCGTCCCGACCGACCGCGACGCGAGGTAGTAGTCCTCGGCCGTGCGGTCGGTGAGCCGGTACGCCACCACACCGATCGCGAGGGCGATCAGGAGGTAGCCGACGACGACGCCCAGCGAGACGCCCAGGTCAGCCACGGCGGATCACCTCCGCGTCGACGCCGCGGTCCCACGCGCCGCCGCGCGCGAACGCGGCGAAGACCACGCTCGCCAGCGCCATCCAGCCGACGTGCCACCACAGCCACAGCGGCAACCCCGCGACGACCGTCGCGTCGCCCCAGAGGAACCACGGGACGGCGAACGCGACCAGCAGCCCGAACGCCGCGATCCACAGCGCGTCACTTCGAGTTCGCGTCATCACCTGGTGGTAGTAATTCATACACCATGAATGTTATCAGATCGTCGCTCCGTTAGCATGTTCGAAGAGAATATTTCTTCGATACACCGATCCCGGTTCCGTAACCGTTTCAATCCCCGAACTCGGACGCGTCCGACCGACTCGAATCGGCCCGTCCCGGTTCCACCCGGTTCGATTCGGTTCGGTTCGGACCCCTCGGTTCACTCCGGTGGGCCCGCGACGACACCGAACGGGTTCCCCGTCGACGCGCCCGGCATCCCCGGATTTATTCGCCGCGCCCCCCTGCGTTCAGGGGATGGAATACGTGCAGGAGCGCGTCGCCACGCTCCACGCGTTCGGCGAGGGGGCGCCCGACGCGCCCGCCGACCGGGCGGCCGTCGTCGTGCCGATGACCGAGCGGGAGTACGCCGGCCTCGCCGCCGAGCGCGTGCTCTCGGAGCTGGAGGCGCTGGACCCCGCGCGGGTGGTCGTCCCCCTCCGCGCGCCCGCCGAGCGGGTCGGCGCCTTCCGCGAGTGGCTCGACGGCTTCGACCTCCCGCTGGAGACGCTGTGGTGTGACGGCCCGCGCGTCGGGGACCTGCTCGCCGACGCCGGGCTCGCCGGGGAGCGCGGGAAGGGTCGGGACGTGTGGCTGGCCCTGGGGCGCGCACTGGAGGAGGAGTACGTCGTCGTCCACGACGCCGACACGAAGTCCTACTCACGGGAATACGTCCGGCGGCTGCTGTTCCCGCTGGCGAACGGGTTCGACTTCTCGAAGGGATACTACGCCCGCGTCGAGAACGGACAGCTGTACGGGCGGCTCTTCCGGCTGTTCTACACGCCCCTGGTCCGCGCGCTGCGCGAGGCCCACCCGGACTCGGAGTTCCTCGAGTACATGGCCGCGTTCCGGTACGCGCTCGCCGGCGAGTTCGCCGCGACCGGCGACGTGGTCGCCGCGATGCCCGTCCAGCGCACCTGGGGGTTGGAGGTCGGGACACTCGCGGCCGCATACGACGCGGTCGGTATCGACGGCGCCGCGCAGGTCGACCTGGGAAGCTACGAACACGACCATCGCGCGGTCTCGGGGCCGACCGGGCTCTCGGACATGAGCCGGTCGGTCGGCGCGGCGCTGTTGCGCGCGGCCGAGGAGCACGGCGTCGAGCCCGACTACGACGCGCTGCCGGACGCCTACCGCGGGGCCGCCGAGTCGTACGTCGACCGCTACGCCGCCGACGCGGCGTTCAACGGGCTCTCCTACGATCGGGGCGGCGAGCGCGATCAGGTGCGGACGTACGCCCAGTCCATCGCGGCGCCGGGTGCCGACACCCGGCTCCCGCCCTGGAACGATGTCTCCCTGTCGCCGGACGACGTTGCTGCCGCCGCGACGGCGGACACGCGCGACGCGGCGAACGGCGACGTAACCGACGAGTGACGGGACGGCCCCGGCCGACTGAACGTGTTCGGGCGACGGCGGCCGATCGAAACGTCCGACACGACCGCACGGTTGAAGCCGGACGGGCCAGCATAGGGGGTATGGACTTCGAGCGCGTTCGTCGGTACGCCCCCGTCGAGGTGACGGACGCCGAGCGACGCGCGGCGGTGCTGGCGCCGATCGTCGACCGGGGCGGCGCGCCGCACGTCCTCTTCACGAAGCGTGCGGACCACCTCGGGAGCCACCCCGGGCAGATGAGCTTCCCCGGCGGCGGCGTCGAGTCGCACGACCCTGACCTCACGTCGACGGCGTTGCGCGAGGCCGACGAGGAGATCGGCCTGCGGCCCGAGGAGGTCGAGGTGATCGGCCGCATGGACGACATCCAAACCGTCTCGGAGTACGCGGTCACGCCGTTCGTCGGCACCGCGCCCGACCGGACGTACGTCCCCAGCGACGACGAGGTCGCCGAGATCGCGATCCTCCCCGTCTCGGAGCTGACCGCCCGCGAGAACTACGAGTCCGAGCGCCGCGATCACCCACACTACGGGGAGGTCCGCCTCCACTTCTTCCACGTCGACGGCTACACTGTCTGGGGGGCGACCGGCCGCATGCTCGTTCAACTGCTCGAACTGCTCACCGACTGGGAGATGCCCGCGGAGGTCGACCGCGTCGTCGACCCGGACGCCGACCTGCCGGTGTGAGCGCGGGCTTCGGGGCCCGCGGAGCGGCGCTCACACGTAACTGAGGACGACGAGCGCGAGAAAGAACAGGCCCAGCGCGCCGGCCAGCACGAGGATGGAGACCACGCGGCTCGACTGGACGACGCTCCGGCCGCCGTCCTCGGTGCCCACCGAGAGGTTACTGAGGTCCACACCGCCGGTAGGCGGTGGGTCTACAAGTAGTCGGCGCCGCTCAGACGTAGCTCACGACCACGAGCGCGAGAAAGAACAGCACGAGGACGCCCGCGAGCGCGATCGACGCCTTCGCCCAGCCGTCGACGCTCCCGAACCGGTCGGCGATCGACCGCTCGCCGCTCGTGACGATCGGCCCCCTGTCGGCGTCGCCCGCGTCGGACATATCGCGTTCGTGTATGTCCTGGAACAAGAATCCCCGGCCTCGCCGATTCTGACGAGAACACCACGCTTATTCCCGCGAGCGTGTTCACCAGTAGTATGGCCGCACAGGCGATGGATCGCGTTCCGCGACCGTTCTAGTTCTCCGCCGACGGCGTCGGCGACGCCGACACCGACGCCGGCATCGACACCGACGCCGACATCGACACCGACGCCGACATCCGGATCCGACCGCTCGACGCCTCGACCGATCACCGATCACCCGACCGTCTCTCTCACATGAAGCTCACCGCATCCGAAGCCGCCGACAGCGTCGTCGCCCGAACGAACCTCGACGGGGTCGCGCTCAAGCCGACCGAGTGCGACGTGTCCGCCGCGGCCGACCTCCCGGTCGACCTCGTGTGCCTCGACTACGAGGGACGCGAGGCGCTGCCGGACGCCGCCGCGCTCGCCGCCCTCGCGGAGTCGGTCGAGTTCCGTGTGACGACGCCCGTCCGCGCCGACGGCTTCGACCCCCGCGGCGACGACTCCCTGGTCGAGACACTCCCCGAGGCCGCGAAGCGCGTGCTCGTCGCGGGCCACGGCGCGTACCTCTCGGAGACCGAGCGCAAGCGCGCGGTCGCGCCCCGCCTCGGCGACGCCGCGGCCGCGGTTCGCGAGGCCGGCGGCACGCCGTGGGTCGGCACCGAGGGCGTCGAGCGCCTCGCGCTCGCCGCGGGCGGCGTCCAGTACGACCTGCTCTCGCGGGCGACCGAGCGCGACGTGCGCGGACTGCGGGCGGCCGGCTTCGACGGCGAGGTTGCCCTGTACGCCCCTGTCGTTCCGACCGACGACGAGGACGCCGTGCTCGACGCCGTCGGCGACTACGCCGCCCGGCGGAGGCCCGTCCGCGAGGCGCTCCCCGAGGGCGCCGCGACCGACGCCGCGGCGACGGGGCGCGCCCGCGAGGTGCTCTCGGCGGCGGTGCGCGACTACGCGCTCGTTGGCGACCCCGAGACGGTCGGCGATCGCGTGCGCGACCTGAAGGCCGTCGGCGTCGACCACGTCGTCGGCTACCCGGCGACCGGCGTCGACGCGCTGCGGTAGGTCACGACGCCCCCGACGCGGCCGAGTCGCGGTCGACGCACCCGCCACCCGAACGCCTACCTTCCCGCACGCGGACCGGCCGGTATGCGACTGCTCCACGAGGAGACGACGACGAGCGCGGGCGAGGCGTTCGACGACGGCGTCGAGGTGGCGATCGTGCCGACCGGCTCGGTCGAACAGCACGGCCCGGCCCTCCCGCTGGGAACGGACTTCCTCGCGGCCGAGGCCGTCGCCCGCGGGATCGACCGCGACGACGCCGTGGTTCTGCCGACCGTGCCGGTCGGCGTGTCCGCACACCACCGCCAGTTCGACGGGACGCTGTGGGCCGAGCCGGAGACGTTCGAGGACTACGTCGGCGAGATCGCCGCCTCCGTCGCGAGCCACGGCGTCCGCAAGCTCGTGTTCTGTAACGGCCACGGGGGGAACAGCGACGCGCTCCGTCGGGCCGCCCGCAGACTTCGCGGCGACCGGATCGCGTACGCCGCGCCGTGGAACTGGTGGTCGAGCCTCGGCGGGCTCGACGAGGAACTGTTCGGGGCGTCGGGCATCGGCCACGCCGACGCGATGGAGACGAGCATGGTCGCCCACCTCGCCGGCGACCTCGTCCGCGAAGCCCTCCTGGAGGAGGCGGAAGCCGGCGCGGCCGACTCCTGGGGGAAGTCGGTTCACGGCGCCGCCGTCGGCTTCGACACCGCCGACTTCTCCGAGTCGGGCGCCGTCGGAACGCCGACCGGGGGGACCGCCGAGAAGGGCCGGAAGCTGTTCGAGCAGGCGACGGGCGAACTCGACGCGCTCGTCGGCTGGCTGGCCGAGCAGCCGTTCGACGCGCTCACCCCGGAGCCGCACCGCTGATGGCCGGACGCGATCCGGGCGCCGGAGTCGGTTCGGCGGCCGGCGACGGCATGCGCGTCGCGGTCGTCGGCGCCGGCGCCGTCGGCGTCACCACGGCCTACGATCTGGCGGTCGCCGGCGCGGACGTGACGCTGTTCGACAAGGGGGAGGTCGCGTCGGGCGCCTCGGGCCGGGCCGCCGGCGTCCTCTACGACGCCTACGCCGAGGACATCGACGCCGAGCTGGGCGCACGCGCGCTGGAGCGCTTTCGGACCCTCTCGGGAACGGGCGACTTCTCGTTCGTCGAGTGTCCGTACGTGATGCTCGCGCGCGAGGGCGACGACGACCTCGCGGAGGCGATCGAGGGCGCGGCCGAACGGATGCGCGTCCACGACCGCGACGTGGAGACCGTCGACGGCGACGACCTCGGGGTGCGCTTCCCGAGCCTCCGGACCGACGACGTCGCCGTCGCGGCGGTCGCGCGCAACGCCGGCTGGACGGACCCGGAGAGCTACGTGACGACGGTCGCCGACCTCGCCGCCTCCGCGGGCGCCGAGATCCGGACCGACAGCGCGGTCGCGGTGTCGACGGCGCCCCCGGACGTGGCCGTCGCGAGCGAGGCGCCCGTCACGCGGCGCTTCGACGCGGTCGTCGTCGCCGCGGGCGCGCACACGAAGCGGCTGCTCGCGACCGCCGGGGTCGCGGTCCCGCTCAAACCCTACCGCGTGCAGGCGCTCGTCTCGGCGCGGCGCTTCGGCGGGCCGATGTGGTACGACGCCTCGGCGGGCGTGTACGCGCGCCCGCACCCGACGGGCCTGCTCGCGGGCGACGGCACCGTCCCGGTCGAGGCCGACCCGGACGACTGGGACCGCGACGCCGACGACTGGTTCCTCGCGGACGTGGGCGAAACGCTACGCGAGCGTGCGGGCCACGACCCCGACGTGAAGCGCGCGTGGGCCGGCCTGTGCACGGCGACGCCCGACGGCGACCCGCTGCTCGGCGAGGTCGCCGACGGCGTCCTCGTCGCCGCCGGCTGGCAGGGCCACGGCTTCATGCGCGCGCCGGCGACCGGCGAGGCGATCGCCGAGCAGGTGCTCGGCGAGGGAGGGGGAATCGCGCAGTTCGACCCCGGTCGCTTCGACGGCGACGAGGAGTTCGAGATCAGCGAGGGGATGGCCGTCGAGACGGACGACGGGGCGGAGAAGCGGAGCTGACCGCGAATCGGAGCGCTACTTCTCGTCGGCGTCGTCGGACTCGGCGTCGTCGGTCTCGCCCTCCGAGCCGTCGGCGTCCGAGTCGTCTGTGGCGTCGTCGCCGGCCGCCTCGTCGGAATCCGACTCGTCCTCGTCCATATCCAACTGAACCGGCTCGTCGTCCTCGCCGTCCGCAGCTTCGGCGTCGGCATCGCCCTCCTCGACGGCGACTGAGCCGCCCTCGGCCTTGGGGACGCGGACGCGGAGCGTTCCGTGGTCGGTGAGCGTCGAGGTGGCGTCCTCGGGCTCGACGGCCGCGCCCGGGGGAAGCTCCGCGCGCCCGTCGAGCGCGAGCCCGCGCCCGGGGAAGCGCATCTCGAACCCCTCGCGGAAGTCGCGGAAGCGGTCGATCCGCACCTCGACGGCGCCCTCGTTGAACCGCACCTGCACGTCGCTGCGCTCGGCGCCCGGGGCGTCGAAGACGACGAGGAAGGCGTCCTCCGACTCCAGCAGGTCGAACGCGAGCGGCGACTTCTCCTGGACGGTCGCGACGCCGCGGCCGACGCGGTCGAGCACCGTGTTCATCGCGGACTCGCCCACGTCCTTCAGGCGGTCGGTGCCCTCGGCGAATTTGTCGCGTTCGGTCATGGTTACAGCTCGATCTCCTCCAGCTCGCTGCCCCCACACAGCGGGCACGACAGGTCCGCGACCGTGTGGTCGTCGGCGATGTCGTAGGTGTAGTGGTTCTCAAACATGTCGAGCTCGCAGTCGTCGCTGACGCACTTGACTTCCTTCGTGGCGGGCATACCCCGACTTGGACCGCGTGGGGCATAAACGACGTGGGGCGGGCGGGGGCTTCCGGTATCTCTCGGTCGCACGCGCGACGATCCCGCGGCCGTCCGGGGCCCCCACGCGGCCCGCCCGGAGCCGTCGCGGCTTTGGGTGCCCCGTCCCTTCGAATGCTCGTGTCCCGTATCCCCGAGCCGAACGCGGTGTACGGCGTCGACCTCAGCGCCGCCGCCACGCGTGCGGGCGCCGACACGTGGGTCGCCCGTTGCGTCGTCGACGGCGACGCGCTCGTCGTCGCGGAGCTGGCGTCCGCCGCCGAGTTCCTCGACCTCGACTCGACCGCCCGCGAGGACGTGCTGCCGGCGCTGGCGACCCACCTCGGCGGCGTCGACGGTCCCGCCGTCGTGGGGATCGACGTGCCGTTCAGCCTCCCGGCGTGGGTGCTCGGCGACCGGACCTGGCGCGAGTTCGTCGCCGCCACGCCCGAGGAGTGGGGGATCCTCGACGGGGTCGAGGACCCGCGCGACCTGTACGACGCGGTGCACGACGCCGCCGACCCGGAGGCCGGGAGGCCCCTCCGGCGCGCGACCGACGACGCCCACGGCGGACAGGAGCCCGCTGGCTTCCGGATCAAGACGCAGACCTACTACGGCATCTCCGTGGTGCTCCGTCGGCTGATCGAACGCGAGGGCGTGTGCGTCCCGCCGACGCTGCCCCCAGCGGAGGTCGGGAGCGAGCCCGACTCGCCGCCCCGACTCGCCGTGCTTGAAACGTACCCGGCGTCGGTGTTCGACCGCCTCGACGGGGTCGACCGGACCGGCTACAAGGGAAGCCAGCGCCGACACGTCGAGGCGCGACGACGGAACGCCGCCGCGCTCATCGACGCCGGCGTCCGCTTCCGGGACGAAACGGTCCCCGACGACGCGACCCGCGACTGCGCGGTCGCGACCGACGACGCCCTCGACGCCGTCGCGGCGGCGTACGCCGCCGCCCGGAACTACCGGACGGCGGTCGATCCCGACGCCGAGCGCGTCGACCGCGATCGACGGGAAGCCCGAATTTACGCCTGAGGGCGTCGAGACCGGCATGAAGCGCCGATCCGACGCAACACTGAATAGTCATGGCGTTAGACACCGTGTGGGGTGAAACCAATGCGCACGAGACGGCGGGAGCACGAGCGGGAGCGACGCGCCCGGGAGGCCGCGGACCGGGAGGAACGACGGTCGGTCGCGGAGACGGTCGCGGACCCGCCGCGGACGGTCGACGACCTGATCGACGTGCTGGCCGACGGCGACGGGGTGACCTACGAGGAGGCGGCGCTCGTCGGCGGCATCGAGGAGGAGGTCGGCGGGTTCGAGGCCGACGGCGACGCGCGGACGCGCGGCGGCTGGTAAGCCGAGGCCGCCGCTGCCGCGAGCGTGACCGAGCCACGACCGCCGAGGACCGATCCCGGCCTCCCGGGAACCGACCCCGGACCGCACGGCTTTAGCCGCTCGGCCCGCCACAGACGGGTATGACCGCGCCGGACCCGAGCGACCTCTCCGTCACGATAATCGACGGCTACGTCGACGAGCCGGCGCACTTCGGCGTTCCGCCCTACGTCTCGACGTACCCGCGCTTCACCGCGGGCGCGCTCGTCGACGCCGGCGTCCCCCAGTCGAACGTCACCTACCACACCATCGACGAACTGCGCGATGACCGGCGCAAGTGGGGCGACGTCGCCGACGCCGACCTCATGATCTACGTCGGCGGGATGACCGTCCCCGGGAAGTACGTCGGCGGCACCCCCGCGGAGCCCGACGAGGTGCGCGAGCTGGCGTGGACCGCCGACGGCGTCACCCTCCTCGGGGGACCGGTCCGCTTCGGCGTCGGCGACGAGAACGCCGGCGCCCAGGAGATGGAGCGCGACGACCTCGACTACGACTTCGTCGCCATGGGCGACGTGGAGGCGGCAGCCTTCGATATGGTCGAGAGCGGGCTGGAGGGGTTCGGCAACCGCATCCGCGACTACGACGAGGTGAGCCGCTGGTCGAGCATGGGCGCGTTCGTCGTCGAGCAGCACCCCAATCACCCCGACTACCTCATCGCGGAGTTGGAGACATCGCGGGGCTGCGCCTACCGCTGTTCGTTCTGCACGGAGCCGCTGTACGGCGATCCCGACTTCCGCACGGCGCCGGACGTGGTCTCGGAGGTCGACGCCCTCTCGGACCACGGCGTGCGCCACTTCCGACTCGGCCGACAGGCGGACATCCTCGCGTTCGGCGGCGACGGCGAGGCGCCCAACCCCGACGCGCTCCGCCAACTGTACGGGGGCATCCGCGAGGTCGCGCCCGACCTGCGCACGCTCCACCTCGACAACATGAACCCCGTGACGATCACCGACTACCCCGAGGCGTCGCGGGAGGCCATCGAGGTGATCGCCCGCCACAACACGCCCGGCGACACGGCCGCCTTCGGCCTGGAATCGGCCGATCCCGAGGTCAGAGAGAAGAACAACCTCCTCGTCAGCGCCGAAGAGTGTCTGGAGGCGGTTCGCGTCGTCAACGAGGCCGCCGGCTGGCGCCCCGGCGAGGCCCCTGCCGACGCGCCCAACTTCGGCGACTCGGCCCCGCGGCGACTCCCCAAGCTCCTCCCCGGGATCAACCTCGTCCACGGGCTGGAAGGCGAGACGGCGGACACCTTCGAGCACAACAAGGAGTTCCTCGATTCGGTGATGGACGAGGGGCTGATGCTGCGCCGGGTGAACGTCCGGCAGGTGATGGCGTTCGAGGGCACCGAGATGGCCGAGACCGGCGCCGAACTCGCCCGCGAGCACAAGGCAGAGTTCAAGCGGTACAAGCGCGAGGTGCGCGAGACAGTCGACCGACCGATGCTGGAGCGCGTGATGCCGACCGGGACCGTCCTCCCCGATGTCTACTTGGAGTACCACGAGGACGGAACCACCTTCGGGCGCCAGCTCGGCACCTACCCGATCCTCGTCGGCGTCCCCGGCGAACGCGAGCTCGGGCGGACGATCGACGTGGGCGTCGTCGACTGGGGATACCGCTCGGTGACGGGGGTGCCGTACCCGATGGACCTCAACGGCGCCTCGATGAACGAGCTGACCGCGATCCCGGGGATCGGGAAGTCGGCCGCGGGCGACCTAGTGGTGAACCGGCCGTACGCGAGCGCCGCCGAGGCCGCCGAGGTCGCGGGCGCCGACGCCGACCTGACGCGCTTCGCCGACGCCGGCGTCCCCGGCGTCGACGCCGACGCGGAGTACCCCGGCGCGCCCGCCCCGCGGAGCGCCGACTGATGACCCGACGGGCCGCCGATCCCGCGCTCGCCGCCGACACCCACGTCGACCGTTTCTCCGTCCCCGTCGAGACGCGCGCGCCCGGCGGGTCGACCAACGCCTACGTGGTCGGCACCGGCGAGACGCTGCTCGTCGATCCGGCCGCGCGCACCGACACGCTGGACACCGTCGTCCGCGAGAAGGTCGCCGACCACGTCGCCGTCACGCACGCACACCCGGACCACGTCGGCGCCGTCGCCGACTACGCCGCCGAGACGGGCGCGACGGTCTGGGCACGGCGAGGATACGAGGACCGCTTCGCCGACGCGACCGGCGTCGAGCCCGACCGAACGTTCGGCCCCGGCGACCGCGTCGGCCCGGCGACCGTCCTCGATCTCCCGGGCCACGCGCCGGACGGCGTCGGGTTCGAGACGGGCAACGGCGTCGTCTGCGGCGACGTGGCCGTCGCCGAGGGGAGCGTCGTCGTCGCCGCCCCCGAAGGCGACATGCGCGCGTACCTGACGGCGCTCCGCCGGCTCCACGCCCGCGACCCGCCGGCGCTGTTTCCGGGGCACGGGCCCCGGATCGACGACCCGCGAGCGACGTGTGCCCGGCTGATCGCCCACCGGCTCGACCGCGAACGGTCCGTCCTTGCGGCGGTCGACGCGGGCGCGAGCGATCTCGATGCGGTCCTGGATCACGCCTACGAGAAGGATCTCGCGGGCGTTCGGGATCTGGCACGCGCGACGGTCCGGGCACACGTCGAGAAGTCGGCGCGCGAGCGGCGCGTCCGGTGGGATCCGGAGGCGGAGTCGATCGCGCCGGTCGCACACGAGGGGGAGTAACCGTCGTCAGCGGGCGTCGTCGAGGGCGACGAGGCAGTCGGCGTCGACCGAGAGCCACGTCGTCACGAGGGCCACGTCGTCGGCGTCCTCCGGATACACCGTACACCGGTCCGGCTCGCCGTCGTGGCGAACCACCGCCGCTCGGAGCCCCGACGGGGCCGAAAAGCGGGGGTCGGGCGTGCGCACGTCCTCGGGTGACCGGTCGGATGCGGCCGACATACTCGTGTCAAAACGACGAAACTACTTAAACCTCGCTAAGACAGGTCCGGGCGGGTACCGAGCACTCCCGAGCAGTGTAGAGCGAATTGACCTCGTCGGGAGGCCCGACGACGTTTTGTTCGCGAGGGCCGCACGACCGACCGTGCAGTCGCTTGAAGCCGAACTGGAGCGCGCACGCGCCCTCGACGTGAGCGAGTTGGCCGACGCCGTCGAGACGATCGGGTTCGAGTGCACCCGCTGTGGCGCCTGTTGCAAGAGCGAGGCCGAGGACCCGCACACGGCGACGGTGTTCCCCGACGAGGTCCGGCGGCTGCAGGAGGCGGCCGCCGCCGGCACCGCCGACGAGGACGACGGGGGCGATAGGACGGACGGCGACGGCGATGAGGGCGGCGACCCCCGCGATTGGCGGGACGTGGCACGTCCGATGCCGTACGGCCTGGTCGACGGCGACGACGGGCCGGAGGGGGAGACGTTCGAGTGGGCGCTCCGAACCGATTCCTGCGGCGACTGCGTCTTCTACGAGGAGGACGACGACGGCGTCGGCGCCTGCGGGGTCCACGCCGACCGACCGCTCATCTGCGAGACGTACCCGTTCTCGGTCGATCTGGAGGGCACCAGCCAGCCGATGGGCGAGGCGGTCGACAGCGTCGCGCTGGGCGCCCAAGGGGGAGCCGACGAGGCCGACGACGCCGGGGGGACCGTCCGCGCCCACGAGTGCGAGGGGCTCGGCCGCGACATCGACCGCGAGGACGCCGAGTCGATGGCGACGGCGCTGAAGGAGCGCGCCGTCCGCGAGTTGGAGGAGGCGATCGCCGTCCGCGACAACTACGACCCCGCCTCCCCCGAGTCGGGGGAGGTCGTCGTCCACGACTCCGAGGGCGCCAAACACCCGGACGGAAGCCGACTTGACGAATAGCCGGCTGGCGACGGAGAAGTACCCGGCCGTCGACGGAGAGGTAGTCCGACCGACGACGGGAGCGATTCAGCACGCCGACGAACGGGGGAGGCGAGCCGTTCCCGTGCGGCGGTAGGTATATGTCACATCGCCCGAACGTGCGGGGTGGAGGGATATCTCCGTGGAAATCTCCGACGAACTCATCTGTCTGTTCAGCGCGGACGTCCGCGAGGACGGCGACCGATACACGATCGAGATCCCGAAACGCGAGGTCGACGCCGGGTCGGTGACTCCCGGCGACGTGTACCGCGTGGCGCTCATCGAGCGCGAGGGCGCCGGCGGCGACGCCGGCGACGCGACCGCCGCGGGATCGACCGCGACCGCCGACGGCCCGCAGCCGCCGGTCGAGCGCGGCGAGATCCGCTACGTCGAGATCGAGGACCTCGGGAAGCAGGGCGACGGGATCGCCCGCGTCGAGCGCGGGTACGTGATCATCGTCCCCGACACCGAGGTCGGCGAGCGCGTGAAGATCGAGATCACCGAAGTGAAATCCAACTTCGCCGTCGGCGAAGTCATCGACGACGACGCCTGACGGCGCCCGCGGCCGATCTTTGAACGACCGCCGCAGCGACCGACGAGCGACGGCGTCGCCGACGCGATCGTGTTCGACCGTCCCCGTTACCGCCGGCGGTAGACGATCCCCGCGATCACCGCGATCGAGCCGACGAGCGCCGCGAGCGCGTACTCGGGCGTGTCGATGTCGCCGCCGAGCCCCTGACGCTCGACGGTGACGCTCATCGGCTCGGAGGCGTCGAAGCGGTGCTCGTAGCCGTCGCCGTAGACGACCGCCTGCAGCCCGTGCTCCCCGGGCGTGCTCGCGTCGACCGACTGCGTGACCGTGAGCGTCTCGCCGGGCTCCAGCGAGCGCTTCCGGAGCTCGTAGGAGTCCGTCTCGTTGTCGGGGCTCACGACGTTGAGGACGACGATCGCCGTCGCGCGTTCCTCCCCGGTGTTCTCGACGGTTAGCGACAGCTCCGTCGATTCCCCGGCCGTCAGCGTCTCACCGTCGAGGTTCGCCTCGGTGAGACACACCTGCTGGCCCCCGTTCGCCTGACACGACGCCGCCTGCGCGCCGGCCGTCCCCCCGACGGCCGGCCCGACCAGCAGGGCCGCGATGAACAGTACGACTGCGCCGCGAACGACCGCGCTCCGCGCTCCCATGCTCACAGCGGGTTCCGGCCCGGACCTAAACCCTCGCCCCCGGCTATCGAAGTTGAAACCGCGACGAACCGTGGGGTCGTGCCGGTCGTCCGCGTCGGTCCTACCTGACGACGGTGACTGGAACCGGGGAGTTGCGGACGACGGCCTCCGCGACGCTGCCGAGCACGATCCGCGAGATCCCGCTTCGACCGTGACTCCCCACGACGATGTGGTCGATGTCGTGGTCGGCGGCGTACTCGACGATGGCGGCCGCGGGCTTGCCGACCGTCGTCGCCGTCTCGACGGTGCCGGCGATGTCGAGCGAGTCGGCCGACCCCGCGAGCAACTCCTCGGCGTCTGACTTCCGGCGCTCGTACCACTGCTCGGCCCCGCTGGGGATGCCCGCGCCCGGCGTGTGCCCCGCCTCGGAGGGGTCGATCACGGTCACCAGCACCAGGTCCGCGTCGCGCCACTCGTCGGCCGCGAACGTCAGCGCGTCTCGCGCCTGCTCGGAGTCGTCTACGCCGATCAGGATGCGGTCGGTCATGCCTGAACGATCCCCGTACGACGAGAAAAAAGTCCTCCCGCCGGGGACGGAACCGACTGAATCGGCGGAACCGACGGAACCGACAGAACCGACTGAATCGACGCAACCGACGGAGCCGACGAACGGTCGCGACGTGCGCCGAACGGCCCGTCATCCGTCCCCGCCGACGGTCACTCCCCGTGGCGGGTCACACACACCGGCAGCCCGGTCACCTCCACCGGCTCGGAGTTGTCCGGGGAGTAGACGACCTGCTGTCCCTTCTCCATGTACGGCACCTTCTTGGCGAGCGACGGCGGGATGTTCACCGACATGATCGCCTCCTCGTCGCCGAGGTTGAGCACGAGCCGGGTGTTCACCTGCTTGAACACCGGGTCGGCGATGTCCTGGGGGTCCTGCGTGATGAGGAACAGCCCGAGGCGCTCCTTGCGCCCCTGCTTGGCCGCCTCGGTGAACTTCGACACCACCTGTCGCGCCTGGACGTTGTCGGCGCCCGAGAGGAAGTTATGCGCCTCGTCCATGCCGAGCACCAGCGGCGTCTCGTCGATCCGGCCGCTTCGCGGCGAGTTCGAGAGCTTGTCGTCGACGAGCATCGCCGACACCGCGAGCACGAACATCTCCTTCGCCCGTGCCGACGAGAGGTGATAGGTGGGCACGACCGTCAGCCCGCCCGGGCGAACGAGCGTCGTGTCCAGCTCCGTGATCGGCGTCGCGTCCTGGTCGAACACGCCCGACGGCACGCTGCGCACGCGCCGTTTCACCGCGTCGAAGGTGGCCTCGTGGACGCGGCCGGTCTCGTCGAGCTCCTCCTTCAGCGCCGGGTCGTCGAGGAAGTTCAGGAACTGCCGGTAGGTGCCGTCGTCGTAGTTGCGGAAGAAGCGGTTGATGAGCGTGAGCAGCGCGGGGTACTGGTTCTCGTTGAGCGACGCCCCGGCGACGAGCCACGGCATGTCGTACTCGTCCACGACCGAGAACGGGATCGTGAACTCGACCTGCTCCGCGCGATGCCCGTGCCCGGGATAGCTGACTCCCGCCTCCTTCGGCACGAGCGCGATCGTGTCGTCGTGGCCGCCGTAGGCGACGTTCTCGCGTTCGAGCCGCCGCGCCAGCTCCTCGTCGAGCGCGGGGTTGTCGTCGTGCATCTGAGCGTACTCGTCCTGCGGGTCGAACATCACGACGGCCGCGCGCGCGTCGCGCCCGTCGTCGGTCTCGTAGGTTCGCCCGAGGTACTGTCGGAGGACGTTCTTGGCGCCGTGGGTCTTCCCCGAGCCCGTCCCGCCGGCGACGAGCGTGTGCCGGAACACAAGCGGGTCACCGTCGGCGTAGTCGTCCTTCAACCGGTAGTCGACGGTCGGCGGCTCCGCCGCCGTCCGCACCTTCTCGCCCCCGACCGAGAGGTGGCCGAGGAACACGCCGTCCTCGGGGATCGCGAGCCCGGTCTTGATCTGCTCGGCGTCGCCCGCCTGCCGGACCAGCGCGCCCGGCTTGGGCACGCGGTCGACCATCCGGCGCTTCAGATCGGCGTCGCCGGACTCCGTCCGGCTGCCCGAGGCGCTTCGCGCCCCGCTGTCCTCGAACAACACGGCTACGGGCGACAGCTCGGCGAGGTATTTGTAGTCGGCCTCGGTGAACTCGCCCCCGCCCGTCTGCATCCGCCGGCGCGCGGTCAGCTCGGTCGCGTCGTCCGTGCGGAACTCCTGGTCGTACTCCAGCGCCGTGATCCGACAGAACAGCTGCTCGCCGTCGGGGTACGGCACGATCAGGTACTTCCCGATGCGGACGTCCTCGCGGTTCCCGACGGTGACGAACGCCTTGAGGCTCGTCTCGTCGTCGTCCTCGGCGACGCGCAGCCCCTGGGCGACCGAGACGGTCCCGATGCCGTCGGCGGTCCCCGCCTCCGCCGCCTCCATCGCGTACTGTGCGAACCCGGAGTCCGCGTCGGCGTCGGTGTCGCTGTCGCTGTCGCCGGTGCCGGCGGTGGAGGAAGGGGTGGCGTCGCCCTCGCGGGTCGCGCCCTCGTCGGCGCCCGCCCGCTCGTCCGCCGGACGATCCGCCGACCCGTCGGCCGGGTCTGCCGAGTCGGCCGCGCCGTCCTCGGGGTCGGCGGCGTCGTTCCCGCTCGCGTCGCCGTCGCCCGTCTCGTCGAACTGGCCGGGGTCCTCGAAGTCGCCGAGGTTCGGCTCTCCGGCGTCGGTCATGTCACGGCCTGCGTGACCCGGGGTGAAAACCGTATCCGTCGGGCGACGGGGCCGCGCTCGGCCCGGATGCGACCGCTTTTCCGACTCGGACGGCTACTTTTCGCTATGTTACTCGTCCGCGGGCGGGGCGGCGGCACCGCGCTCACCGGCACGGTGTACGAGCGCGGCGAGCGCGCGCCGACGTTCAAGGGCGCGCCCGACGAGGACGCGCCGTACGTGTGGGTGTGTGACGCGTTCTACGAGGTGGAGTCCGGCGGCTCGGAGCTGGTCGTCGACGGCGAGGCGATCCGCGTCGCCTTCGAGTCGCCCGCGCCCCGCGGGTTCGACACCCGAGAGCAGGCGCTCGCGGCCGCGAAGGAACACGTCCGAACGCAGTTCGCCCGCGTCGGCGTTCGCGAGGCCGACGTGGAGATCGAAGTCGAGAAGCGCGACCCCGAGTGACCGGTCGGGTCGACACCAGCGTCGCTTCGGTCGGTGCCGGCGTCGGTATCGTCCCGGTCGACGCCGCCCCCGGCGTCACTCCGACTCAGTCCACCGCACGTCGTCGTACGTCCGCAGGTGCTCGGCACCGAAGCGTTCCTCGAACTTCCCGCGCAGCGCCTTCGTCTCGCCGACGCCGATCCGCGCCAGCTCGTCGGCCTTCGCCACCGGCGTCGGCGGGCCGGCCTCGGCGGCGACCTCCGAGATCACCTGCCGGGTGAGGCGCTCGCGCGCCGCCGGGTCGTCCGTGAACGCGGCGGGCGCCTCGACCTTGAACAGCACGTCCTCGCGGGGTTCGTACACGTGCATGAACGTCACCTCGTACCCGGCCGGGTCGAGGTCGCGCTCGACGCCGAGGGCGTCGCCGTCGCTCGCCAGCGGCGCGTCCGAGCCGCCCCGCGAGCGCAGCCACGAGGTGAACGTGATCGCGTCGTCCGCCCGCTCGCCGTCCGGCCGTCGCTCCAGCAGCCGGGTGAACAGCGCGGCGTCGTCGGGCCACGGCGCCTCGACGCCCTTGCGGTCGAGCGTCCGGGTGACGTACCCCGAGGTCGGGTTCTTCACGAACCCGAGCACGGGCACGCCGCGCTCGATGCACGACTCCACGAGCCGGACGTAGGTGCGGACCGCCTCCTGCACCGTCTCGCCGTGGGCGACCTCGCGCAGCTCCCGGTCGCGGGTCGCCCAGTTGAGCAGGCGCTTGGGGTACAGCGGCCCGTCGAGCACGAGCAGGTCCGATACCTCGCCGCGTTCGAGGTGTTTGCGCGCGTGGTGGGACTCCGCCAGCGACAGCGCCAGCTCGTGGACCATCTCGTCGGCGAACCGGCGGCTCCGGGGCACCTTCAGCACCCGGCGCTCGGAGTTGCCGTCGTCGTACGGCATCCAGCCGTCGGGCACGTCGGGGAACACCACCGTCGCGTCGTTGGCGTGGACCGTGACGACGATGGAGCGCGCACGGTGGAGGTCCAGATCCGTCGGTTCGGCGCCCATCGCCGCCTGCGCCACGTCGAGCACGAGGCCGTTCTTGAACGACGTGGGGTTGAGCGTGCCGGAGTCGACGCCGTGGCTCGTCTCGAACGGGCGGTCCGCGAGCGCGGCGTCCTCGACGGGCGTGCGCCGCAGCTCGTGGTCGCCGAGCGACTCCAGCACGACCCGGCCGTCGTCGTGGAGGGGGTCGAGCCACTCCGCCCACGCCGTGCCCGCGAGGTCGTCGTGGTCGGCGTCGTCGACCCCGTCGGCGATGGCCGAGGCGAGGTAGGCGATGGTGTCGACGTGAACGGGGTCCAGCGTCACGGCCGAACGCGGGCGCCGACGGCGCAAAAACGGTGCGGTCGGCGACGTGGGGGATCGTCCCGCCCGCCCGCACGCCGCCCGGTCCGCCGGCGTCGCTGTCTTCATACCCTCCCGCACCCTTCCCCCGGTCGTGATACGCGCGGTCGGGTTCGACCTCGACGCCACGCTCGCCGTCCCGGAACGCCCGCGATCGCGGATCCTCGCGGACGCGCTCGACGCCGGCGGCGCCCCGGAGTTGACCGACACCGTCGATCGGGCGGCGTACCTCGACGCCCACGCCAACCACCGCACCGCCGACAGCAGGGAGCCCGTCTTCGCCGAGCTGCTGGAACCGCACGACGCGGAGGCGGACCCGGCCGCCCTGGCCGACGCCTACCGCGAGGCGGTGACGACCGCGCTCGTCCCGGTGAGCGGCACGCGTGAGTTGATCGCCGACCTCCGGGAGGAGTACCCCGTCGGCCTGCTCACCAACGGCCCCGTGCGCGCGCAGTCGGCGAAGCTCGACTACCTCGGCTGGTGGGACGCGTTCGACACCGTCCACATATCGGGGGACCTCCCCGCGGGCAAGCCCGACGAGCGCGCCTTCGAAGCGCTGTTGGACGGGCTCGGGAGCGACCCGGACGAGACGGCGTTCGTCGGCGACCACCCGGTCGAGGACGTGCGGGGCGCCGCCGCGGCGGGGCTGCGGACCGTCCACGTCCTCGGCGACGGGGACGATCCTGCGCCGGAGGCGGACGCGACAGTCCCACGCGACCACCTCGCCCGGGACCTCCCCGACATCCTCCGGGAGCTGTAACCCGGCATCGTCGCCGCCGCCGGCGTCGCTGGCGGCGTCATCACTCCGACGCTGCCGCCCTTACCGTATCTGTGCCTGCCGCGTTACGTTGCGTCGGAGCTCACGACGGCCTCGAACGCCGGCAGCACCCGCTTCACCTGTGCGCCGTCCTCGACGAAGACGACCGTCCGCGGGGGCGTGACCGCCTTCGGGCGCACGCGCAGGCCGGAGTCTTCCGCCGCGGTCGCGGCGGCGTCGGGGGCGACGACGAACTCGACGTGCGCGCGCTCGGGGTGGACGTACACCTCCGCGAGCGGACGGCCGGCGCCCTCGCTTTCCCCAGTGCTCACCTCGTCCTCGGCGTCGAGCCGAACCCGGTACGCGAGCGTCCCCTGCGTCGTCGGCTCCACGTCGGGGTCGGCGTCGCTCACGCGGACGGCCGCGAGGGCGTCGCCGTCGCCGACCAGCTCCGAGGCGAGCAGCTGTGCGATGCGGACGCCGTCGGTGGTTCGGTCGGCGACCATCACGCTCCCCCCGTGGACGCGTCGTCGCCGGCGGCGTCAGTGGCGTCGTCGGCGTCGGGCGACCCGTCCGGTTCTTCCCCTTCGGTCGCGTCCGCCGTCAGTTCCTCGCGTGCCGCGTCGGCGATGTCGCTCACGTCGACGCCCCGCTCGCGGGCGACGAGTACGGCCGCGGTTTCCAGGGTCACGCCGGCTTCGCGCTGGCGACGGTTCGCCGCGGCGACGGCGTCGCGCTTCTCCATCCCGTCCGCGACGACCGCGTCGACCGCTTTCTCGAACGTCGACTGCTCGCGGAGGATCGACTCGTCCGGGACGAAGTCCGCGGGGACGTGCACCTCCGCGGGGTCGAACTGCGCGCGGAGGTCGCCGCCCTCCTCGGCCAACAGCCCCCGGGCCGTCGCGATGTCGACGAGTCGCTTCGCCTGATCGGGGGAGAACCAGTCGCGATCGAGCGAGAGCGCGACGACGAACTCGCCCTCGCCCATCCGGTCGGTGCCGGCGCCGCGAAACGGCGCGGCGACCGCGGCCTCCAAGGTCATACCCGTTGGTTCGCCGCACGGAACAAAAGCCGCTCGGGGCGCGGTCGCTCAAGGGACGGGCGGTCGGAAGAACTGGGGATCGGGGGAACGGCGATCGGGAGAACAGTGGTCGGACGAACTGCGGTCGGTAGAAACGCCGGTCGTTACGCGAACGCGAGCGAGTCGTCGGCGTCGGTCTCCTCGGCCTGGGAGGTCTTCTCCCAGGCGTTCTCGAAGTCCGCCATCGTGATCTCGGTGCGGTCCTCGCGGATGGCGAACATGCCGGCCTCCGTACAGACGGCCTTCACGTCCGCGCCGGAGGCGCCCTCGGCGAGCTCCGCGAGCTTCGCGAAGTCCACGTCGTCGGCGACGTTCATGTCGCGGGTGTGGATCTTGAAGATGAGCTCGCGCCCCTCGGCCTCGGGCTTGGGCACCTCGATGAGGCGGTCGAACCGGCCCGGGCGGAGGATCGCGGGGTCGAGCATGTCGAAGCGGTTCGTCGCCGCGATGATGCGGATCTCCCCGCGCTCGTCGAAGCCGTCCATCTCGCTCAGGAGCTGCATCATCGTGCGCTGGACCTCGGCGTCGCCGGAGGTCTTCGAGTCGGTGCGCTTGGAGGCGATGGCGTCGATCTCGTCGATGAAGATGACCGCCGGCTCGTTCTCGCGGGCGACCTCGAACAGGTCGCGCACGAGCTTCGCGCCCTCGCCGATGAACTTGTGGACCAGCTCCGAGCCGGCCATCTTGATGAACGTCGCGTCGGTCTGGTTCGCGACGGCCTTCGCGAGCATCGTCTTCCCGGTCCCGGGCGGGCCGTGCAGCAGCACGCCGCTCGGGGGCTGAATGCCCACGTCGGTGAACATCTCCGGGCTCTTCAGCGGCATCTCGACGGTCTCGCGAACCTCGTTCATCTGTTCGTCGAGCCCGCCGATGTCCTCGTAGGTCACGTCCGGCGAGTGCTCGACCTGCATGACGCGAGCGCGCACGTCCGTCTCCTTCTCCAGCTTCTTCACGACCGACAGGGAGTTGTTGACGGCGACCCGGTCGTCGGGGTCGAGGTCCTCGCGCATCTCGTCGGTGACCTCCGTCAGCGCCTCCTGGTTGTTGCCGTGTTGTTTGATCACGACGCCGTCGTCGGTCAGTTCCTGGACCGTCGCGACGAACAGCGGTGACTGCTTGAGCTTCTTGTTCTCGTGGGTAAGCCGCTCGAGCTTCTGCTGGTACTTGTTGTTCTCGGCGTTCGCGTCCAGGAGCTTGTCACGCATCTCCTCGTTTTGCCCCTCGAGAACCTCGAGGCGCTCCTGAAGGGCCTCGATCTTCTCCTGCTGCGACGCCGCCTCCTCCTCGTACGGGAGGTCGACGTCGTCAACGGTGTCAGTCATCGGCGAGGCTAGGGCGGTGAGTACCAAGAGACTTCGGGTCGGGGTGAGGACCGTGAGAATCGGATGCTCAAAGGTAATAATGAGAATAGAAACTATTAACAAACGGCATCGCGTGGATCCAGATAGTATGAGCGCATCCGACGCGGAGGCCGTCGTCGACGACGCCTCGATCGAGGAATGGGAACGCGTTCGCGACCTGCCGCCGAGCGCGAAGCTGGTCGCGAAGGTACTGGAGTACGAGGACACCCTGAGCCAGAGCGAGCTCGCCGAGGAGACGCTGCTCCCGCCGCGAACCGTCCGCTACGCGTTGACCCGGCTGGAGGAGGCGGACGCCGTCGAGTCGCGTTTCTCCTTTACCGACGCGCGCAAGCGGCTCTACTCGCTGGACCTGTAGGCGCTTCGTAGGCGACCCGCCCGGTCCGCGATCCGGTCGACCGCCCGGCCGGCTATCCAGTCTACGTCTCGGACACGTTCACGCCGTGGAACAGTTCCGCCAACGTCTCGATCCCGTCGACCAGTCGCGGGCTCGGCTGGTTCAACAGGGAATCGTCGATCACGTGGACCGCGGGATCGATATCCCAGTCGCGGTCCGAGAGCGGGTCGGGTCCCGGATTGCGGTTCGCGCCACACCAGTGGAACACCGCGTGATCCGGGTCCGCACGTTCGACCGCCGCGGCGTCAACCTCGTGTGAGCGCTCGCCCGCCGAGACGAACGGACACCGCCCGCCGGCGGCGGCGACGGCGTCGGGCACCCAGTTGCCCGCGGCCATCGGGGGATCGCCCCACTCCTCGGCGTAGACGACGGGTCGCTCGGCGGGGTCGTCGGGGACCGCCGCCCGAACCCGGTCAACGCGGTCGCGCAGATCGCCCGCCAGCCGGTCGCCGGCGTCGGGTCGACCGACCGCCGCTCCCACGTCCGCGACGTACTCGTACACTTCCGCCAGTCGGGTCGGCTCGGCGTGCTCGACGACCAGGCCGCGGTCGCGCAGCGTGTCGGCCGTCTCGCGCTGTAGCGGGTCACACGTCAGCACGACGGTCGGATCCAGTCGCTCGACGGCGTCGAGGTCGGGGTTCGGCCACCCGCCGACGACGGTCGGCGACGCCCCCGCTGGCGGGCCGCAGGCGTGCGTCACCCCGACGAGCGCGTCCGCGACGAACGGTGCGTCCGCGACCGTCGATCCGTCCGCGGACTCCCCCCGTGGCGGCCCCGCGGCCGCGTCGAGCGCGCCGAGCGCGCCGAGGATCGCCGTCGCGCTCGGCGCCAGCGAGACGACCCGTTCGGTCACCATCGCGCAACGATCACCATCGTTAGCCCGTGAGAGTCGATCGCATAAATACCTCCCGTCGGGCGGTTTCCGGATCACGTGACGGCGTCCCACTGTCGTGCTCACACCGTTTGTTTTATATACTGATCGCGCTTCCTTTGGGCACAGAGTCACCCGGGGTTTTTTGTATCCCCTTTCGGGCTCCCGCCCCATCAGACGCAATGAGCGAGAACACACACACCCGCCGGCGACCCGCCGGGCGCGACCGACGAACAGCACACGAACACCAGGACGAATCCGAACAGGAGGAGCAGTCGGGCGACGAGCTCGCCTGTCCCGAGTGTTCGGGCAACGTCATCTCCGACGAGGAGCACGGCGAGACGGTCTGTGAGGATTGCGGCCTCGTCATCGAGGAGGACTCCGTCGACCGCGGCCCCGAGTGGCGCGCGTTCGACGCCGCCGAGAAGGACCAGAAGTCCCGCGTCGGCGCCCCGACCACGAACACGATGCACGACAAGGGGCTGTCGACCAACATCGACTGGCGCGACCAGGACGCATACGGCCGTTCGCTCGGCGCCCGCCAGCGCCAGAAGATGCGCCGCCTGCGCAAGTGGAACGAGCGCTTCCGCACGCGCGACTCCAAGGAGCGCAACCTGAAGCAGGCGCTCGGCGAGATCGACCGCATGGCGAGCGCCCTCGGACTCCCGGACAACGTTCGCGAGACCGCCTCCGTCATCTATCGTCGCGCGCTCGACGAGGACCTGCTCCCCGGCCGCTCCATCGAGGGCGTCTCGACGGCCTGCGTGTACGCGGCCGCCCGGATGGCGGGCGTCCCGCGCTCGCTCGACGAGATCAGCGACGTGTCGCGCGTCTCGAAGGACGAGGTCGCGCGCACGTACCGCTACGTCGTCCGTGAGCTGAAGCTGGAGGTCAAGCCCGCCGACCCCGAGCAGTACGTCCCGCGGTTCGCCTCCTCGCTCGACCTCTCCGAGGAGTCGGAGATGCGCGCGAAACAACTCCTGAAGAACGCCAAGGAGAAGGGCGTCCACTCCGGCAAGTCCCCCGTCGGCCTCGCGGCGGCCGCCGTCTACGCCGCCGCGCTGCTCACCAACGAGAAGACGACGCAGGCGGCCGTCTCGGAGGTCGCCGACATCTCCGAGGTCACGATCCGCAACCGCTACCACGAGCTGCTCGAGGCCGAGGACGGCCTCGTCGCGTAACGTCGCCGGCCGACCCGCGACCACCCACGGTTTTGCGTGCCGCCCACCTTCCCCGACCATGAGCGACGCGTACGTCCTCGACCTCGACTCGTTTCGCCTGTGCGCCAGCACCGCCGACCTCGCGGCGGAGCCGGCCGCCCGCGAGCACGCCGACTGCGTCGAGTTCCGGATGGATCTCGCCGACGACCCGCTGGACGCGCTGTCGACGTACGACGGCGACCTCCCGCTCCTGGTGACGAACCGACCACGCTGGGAGGGCGGCGAGACCGCCCCGTACAACCGGCTCGACGCCCTCGCCGCGGCGGTCGAACACGAGGCGGTCGCCGCCGTCGACGTGGAGCTCGCCACCCTCCGGGGTCGACCGACTGGAACGAACGAGGTCGACGCCGAGGGGCTGGTCGCCCACGCCCGCGAGCACGACGCGGCGGTCGTCGCGTCGGTCCACGACTTCGACGGGACGCCGCCGGCGGCGACGCTGGATCTCCTGCTTCGGGCGGCCGCCGCCGCAGGCGACGTGGGTAAACTGGCGGTCACCGCCCACACGAAGGGCGAGGCGCTGGCGCTGCTGGCGGCGACCCATCGGGCGACCGCCCGTGGCGACCGCGTGGCGACGATGGCGATGGGCGAACACGGGAGCCACACGCGCGCTGTCGCGCCGGTGTACGGCTCCCGGCTCGGCTACGCGCCGGTCGACGCCGCCGACGCGACCGCGCCGGGCCAGTACGACCTCGCGACGCTCCGGCGGCTCGTCGACGACCTCCGGTAGCTCGGGCGGTCCGACGCGACCCGGCGAGGTCGTCGCCGCCGGCGTGGGACTCGAGGCGCCCGCGACCCCGTTCGGACGCGCGTCCGCTCCCCGGCGGCCGCGCGTCCGACGCCGCGTGAGAACCTTCATGCCCGTGGCTGGGATGAGTGAGTGGTATGCGACGACGCCCGGCGTTCGCGGCGGCGCTCGCGGTCGTGCCGGCGCTCGGGCACGCCTACCTGCGGCGATGGACGCGCGGGCTCGCCTGGCTCACGCTGTTGGCCGGGGCGACGCTCGTCTTCGCCGGGATGTTCGGCGTCGACGACATCGCGCCGTCGTCGCTCGGCCCGTCCGTGACGACGGCGCTCCGGATCGCCGTGCCGGTCGCGGTGGTGCTCGCGCTGTCGGCGGTCGACGCCTACGTGCTCGCCCAGCGGGACGCCCGCCCGACCGGGATCGCCTGTCCCCGATGCGGCCGGGGAGTCGACCTCTCGATCGGCTTCTGCTGGTACTGTTCGGTCGAGTTCGAGTACGTCGACGAGTAGCCTGAGACGGGGGTCGATCGGGCCGCTTTCCCGAGCCCGATCACCAGCCATCCGATCGCTCGGACCGATCGGCGGTCCAGCGGCGGACCGGCTCGAGCCGTTCGCGGAGCCGTTCGCCGTCGTCGGTGAGCGCGTACTCGACGCGGGGCGGGATCGTCTCCCGCTGCTCCCTGTCGAGGAGGCCCGCCTCCGTGAGCTCGTCGAGACGCGCCGAGAGCGTCGAGCTGCTCACCTCCCCGAAGGTCGCCTCGATCTCCGAGTATCTGACCGGCTGTGCCGCGCCGACGATGCAGACGACTCCCATCGCGTGGCGCCGGGAGAGCAGGTCGAACAGCGGGTTCAGCCGGCAGTAACATCGCTCGCGGTCCGGCTCGCCTCGGTCGTCGGCGTCGGGGGCTGGGTCGGTCATGTGCTTCGATCGGTCGAAGTCGCTTCGATGATCGCTACTTGACAACTTAACCCCTCCGCCACCCGAACACGGACCGACGATGGACGACCCCGACACACACGACGAAGGCGAGGCGAGCGACGCGAGCGAGACGACCGCCGGCGGTGAGGAGGCCGCCGCCGACCTCGCGGTCGCGTGTACGCTGACCGAGGACGAGCGCCGCGAGCGCGCCGAACGGGCCCGGTCGACGCTCGCGGACGCGTATCGAGGAACGAGGGACGCCGAGGACGGGATCGTCCTCGTGTTCGACGGGATCGACGGGACGATCGCGGACGTGGCCGGGTTCGTCTCGGCGGAGCGCCGATGCTGTTCGTTCGCCGCCTACAGCATCGAGATCTCGCCACCGTACGAGGAGACCTGGCTCAGGATCTCGGGCCCCGACGGGACGGCGGAGCTGTTCGAGGACGGACTCGTGGAGTCGTTCGAGCGGACGGAGGGGTGACCGGCCGCGACCGACGGTCGGGCCGAACTCGGCCCCGCTACTGCTCGATGATCGACTCCTCGACGGCCTCGCCGAAGTGGCGGGCCACGTCCTCGTAGTAGACGAGCACCTCGTCTCCCTCCCCGAGGTCGGTGACGGCTTTGCGGCCGTCCGCGGTCGCGACCTTCACCGTCTCGGCGTTCTGGATGAGCGTCTCGATGCGGTCGACCTCGCCGTCGTCGGTCTCGACCTCCGCCTGCACTCGGAACATGGGCCGCTTCTCGATCTTCACGCGGCCGACGACGGCCTCGCGCGTCTTCCCGTCGGTGTCGAGCACCTGCACCTCGTCGCCCGAGCGCAGTTCGCTCAGGTACTTCGTGCCGCCGTCGGGCGTTCGAACGTACGCGTGGACCGCGCCGGCGTTGACGCGGAACGGCCGGGAGGCGACGTACGGCGAGTCGGCCGTCTCGGCGTGGACGAAGAACAGCCCCCTGCTCATCGACCCGACGAGCATCCCCTCGTCGTGGTCCATCATCGTCCCGGTGTCGACGCAGACGCGGTCGGCGGAGCCGGTGCGCTCGATGGCGGTGACCGTCGCGGTCGTGAGATCGAGCGTCTCGCGGTCGGCCTCGTCGCGAACCTCCACCGTCTTGCGGATCTCGTCGGGGTCGTCCGTGTCGAGCAGGACGCCCTCGGCGCCGAGTTCGAGCGTCTCGAACGCCGTCCTGGCCTCCTCGGCGGTCGTCGCGCCGGCGACGAGCGTCGTGTCGTCGCCGATGCGGGCGATGAGGTTCTCCAGCGGGATGATCTCCCAGTTCTCGCTGGCGACGACGAGGAACTCCGCGTCGCGGGCGGCCGCCTCCGCGAACGCCTCGTAGTCCTCGTCGAAGATGCGGACGAACGCCCCCTGCGCGCGGTTGTCGCCGCGGCGGAGCGTCGACAGGTCCGCCGAGCCGGAGAAGTCCGAGGGGAGATCGACCGTGCCGTCGCCCTCGCCGTCCTTGCCGACGATGTAGGCGTCCGCGACCGCCTCGTCGCCGTCGGACTCGGCGTCGCCGATGACGTCCACGTCGGCGTCCGAGCGGAAGGCGGCGACGTTCACGTCGCCCAGTTCGCGCACCTTCGCCACGTCGCGCTCGTCGACGAGCACCCAGTCGACGCCGGCCTCGAGCCCGGCGGTGATTCGTTCGCGCCGCGCGTCCCAGTCGCCCACGTCGCCGTCGGCCCGGATCCAGACGGATCGCGTTCGGGTCATTGTCGGTCGCTATCGTGGACGGCGCTTCAAGTTGGCGGATACGGCGACGGGGGGCGACACGAAACGAGACGGGCCCGGACTCAGGTGGCGATGAGAACGATCGCGACGGCCCCGAACGCGATGCCGAGGACCTTCCTCGCCGTCACGCCCTCCCCCAACACGACGATGCCGAGGAGCGTGCCCCCGACGAGGAACATCCCGAAGATCGGGACGACGACGCTGACGGGGCCGGTCGAGAGCGCCCGGAAGTACCCGACGACGGCGCCGACGAGACAGACCCCCGCCGCGAGGGCGAACACGACCGGCAGGCTGCGCACCGAGGGAAGCGACCAGCCGCCGAACAGGGCCGTCACGGTCGTCGCTCCCACCGCCAGCGTCACGACCGCGATCGGCATGACGGTGAACGCGGGCAGGTCGTGCATCGCGAGCTTCATGAACAGGAACGCGAACGAGTAACACGCCATCGCCACCACCGCCCAGAACACGTAGTTCACGGGACGGATCCCTCCGTATCACGGCTCGGGACGCGCGCTCGTCTGGGTGCCATCCGCTCACAAGGATAGCTGCGGGGACAAAAAAACCGGGCACCGACCGAGTGCGGCCGAGAACCGGACGAGCACCCGACGAGACGGCGGTGGCGACCCGAGCGTCCCGTGGGCGGTCCTACAGCCCCGACGCCGACAGGGCGTCCTCGGCGTCGGCGTCCTCGTGGACGACCGCCGAGACCGCCGCGGTCATCGCCTCGGGGTCGTCGTGCTGGAAGATGGTGCGGCCCATCGAGACGCCGGCGGCGCCGGCGTCCATCGCGCCGCGCACGTCCTTCAGCGTCCGGAGGTCGCCCGAGGGCGACCCGCCGGCGATGATGACCGGCAGTCGGGTGGACTCACAGACGTGCTCGAAGCTCGCGGAGTCGCCCGAGTACGCCGTCTTCACGAGGTCGGCTCCGCACTCCTCGGCCAGGCGGACGGCGTGCGCGAGGTTCTCGGCGTCGTGCTCGGGATCGTCGCCTGCGAGGTTGGCGCCGCGAGCGTACGCCATCGCGAGCACGGGCACGCCGTAGTCGGCCGCCTCCTCACACAGCTCCGAGAGGAACGTCATCTGTCCCGGCTCGTAGTCCGAGCCGACGTTGATATGCATCGAGACGGCGTCGGCGCCCGAGCGGATGGCACCCTTGACGGTACCGGTGGGGCGTTTGTCGTTGCTGTCCGGTCCGATCGAGGTTCCGGCGTTCAGGTGGACGACGTAGCCCGCGCCGTTGAGGTTGGCGTGGACGCGCGGGGCGATCCCCTTCTGGGTGAGTACCGCGTCGGCGCCCCCGCGGGTGACGGCGTCGATGGTCCCCTCGATGTCCTTGAGCCCCCGTACCGGCCCGAGCGTGATCCCGTGGTCCATCGGGACCATGAGGATTCGGTCGTCGGTGGAGATGCGATCCATGCGTGCGGCGAGTCCGGCGTGTTCCATTGGTGTGGTATGGCGTGATCGGGAGTAAATGGCTTGCGAACGACTCAATCGGAAGTACCTTCGGGTGCCGGCGTCCGTCGCCCGTACCCGTCGAGCGCGCCCCGCTTCAGTTCGCGTGCCTTCGTTTCGAGTCGGTCGGCGACCGCCTCGGTCGATTCGCCCCGCTCGTGGCCCTCGGCGACGATGTCCACCAGCGCCGAGCCGACGATGATCCCGTCGGCGCCCGCCTCGACGATCGTCGCGGCCTGCTCCCCCGAGGAGATGCCGAACCCGACCGCCTTCGGGAGGTCCACGTCCGAGAGGCGCGCGAGCGACTCGCCGGTCCGGTCGGACACCGACGACGACGCGCCGGTGACGCCGAGGCGGGCCTGCACGTAGACGTACCCCGAGGACACCTCGACGAGTTTCTCCAGGCGCTCCTTGTCGGTCGTGGGCGCGACGATGGAGATCAGGTGAAGGCCGAACTCGTCGCAGGCCTCCCGGAGCGGCCCGGCCTCCTCGGCCGGGAGGTCCGGGACGACGAACCCCGAGATGCCCACCTCGGCGGCCCTCTCGACGAACGGGCGCGGGCCCTGCCCGGAACCGAACTGGTAGATCAGGTTGTAGTACGTCATGCAGACGAGCGGCACGTCCACGTCGAGATCCTCGACGAACTCGAAGAAGCGCGTCGGCGTCATCCCCGCCTCCAGGGCGCGCGCGACGGCGTTCTGGATCGTCGGTCCCTCGGCGATGGGCTCGGAGAACGGGAGCCCGAGCTCGATCACGTCGGCGCCACCCTCGGCGAGCGCCTCGACGTACGCGAGCGACGACTCGTAATCGGGGTCGCCGACGGCGAGGTACGGGACGAACGCCGGGCCGTCGGCGAACGCGTCGGCGACGGGGTCGCCGGCCGACCGGTCGTCGCCGGCGTCGCCGCGGCGGTCCTCCGCCATCGTCACAGCCCCCCCTCGAACATCGACATGTCCGGCGCGTTCGGCACGTCCCGCCGCGTCGTCTCCTCGATGACCGACTCGAGGTCCTTGTCGCCGCGCCCGGAGACGTTCACAACGGTCACCTCGCCCAGCTCCTCGTGCTGCTCGTGCAGGTACGCGAGCGCGTGAGCCGACTCCAGGGCGGGGATGATCCCCTCCTCCTGGGAGAGCCGGTGGAAGCCCTCGATGGCCGCGTCGTCGTCGACGTTCACCGGCGTGACGCGCCCCTCGTCGACGAGGTACGCCAACTCGGGGCCGACGCCGGCGTAGTCCAGCCCCGAGGAGACGGAGTGGCTCTCGACGATCTGGCCGTCGTGGTCCTGCAGGAGCTTCGTGCGCGCGCCGTGGAGCACGCCCTCGCTGCCCGTCGACAGCGACGCGGAGTTGGGCGCGACGCCCTCCTCCTCGTCGACCGCCAGCGAGGAGCCGCCGGCCTCGACGGCGAACAGGTCGACCGATCCGTCGCCCACGAACTCGTGGAACGCGCCCATCGTGTTCGAGCCGCCGCCCGCGCAGGCGACGACCGAGTCGGGGAGGTCGCCGGTCCGCTCGATGGCCTGCTCGCGCGCCTCCTCCGAGATGAGCGCCTGGAAATCCCGCACCATCTTCGGGAACGGGTGCGGGCCGACGACCGAGCCGATGACGTAGTGGGTGTCCTCGACGTTCGTCGCCCAGTCGCGCATCGTCTCGGAGATGGCCTCCTTCAGCGTCCCGCGGCCCGTCGTCACCGGCGTCACCTCCGAGCCGTTGATCTTCATCCGGAAGACGTTGGGGCGCTGGCGGTTGATGTCGCGCTCGCCCATGTACACCTCACAGGGCATGTCGAGGTGGGCCGCCGCCATCGCCGTTGCGGTGCCGTGCTGGCCGGCGCCGGTCTCGGCGATGATGCGCTCCTTGCCCATGTACTTCGCGAGCAACACCTGCCCGAGCGCGTTGTTCAGCTTGTGCGCGCCGCCGTGAAGCAGGTCCTCGCGCTTGAGGTACACCTCGGTGTCGTAGCGCTCGGAGAGCCGGTCCGCGCGCTGGAGCGGCGTGGGGCGCCCGCCGAACTCGCGGATGCGCCGGCGGAACTCGTCCATGAAGCCGTCCTCGTTGTTGAGTACGTATCGCTCGTAGGCGTCGGTCAGCTCCTCGATGGCGGGCATCAGCGCCTCGGGGACGTACTGGCCGCCGTAGCGGCCGAACTTCCCGTCGCCGGCGGCGATCCACTCGCCGCCGTCGCCGCCGGTCCCGCTCCGTTCGCCCTCGCTGCTCATACCTCCTCCTCGGACTCCGCGGCCGTAAACCGACGGGTGTTGGCAGAAACGTCGCCGCCGGTACCGGACGCGTCCTCCCCCTCGGAATCCATGATCGCGGAGCCGATGAGCAGCCCGTCCGCCCCGGCCTCGCGCATCCGTCGGGCGTCCGCGGGCGTCGTGATCCCCGATTCGGCGATCACCGTCACCCGGTCGGGCACCTCGGGCGCGACCGACTCGAACGTCGAGAGGTCGACCTCCAGCCTCCCCAGGTCGCGGTTGTTGACGCCGATCAGCTCCGCGCCGGCCGCCAGCGCCGCGGCGAGTTCCTCGCGCGTGTGAACCTCGACGAGCGGCTGGAAGCCCCGGTCGCGCGCGGCCTCGACCAGGTCGGCGAGGTCGTCGCCGACGAACCGCGCGATGAGGAGCACCAGGTCCGCCTCCGCGGCGTCGAGCTGGTCCTCGCGGACGATGAAGTCCTTCCGTAACACGGGCACGTCGACCGCCTCACGGACGCGCGTCAGGTTCTCGACGGAGCCGTCGAAGTGCTCCGGTTCGGTCAGCACCGACAGTGCCGCGGCGCCGCCCTCGACCATCGACGCCGCCAGCGCGACCGGGTCGTCGTCGCGCGCGCCGTCGGTCGTCGGGCTCGTCGGCTTCACCTCGGCGATCACCGGGACGCGCCCGTCGGCCTCCGCGGCCGCGAACGCCTCCGACAGCGACCGCGCGTCGACGGACACGCGCTCGTCGCCGCCGGACCGCTCGCTCGCGGCCTCGAGGATCGATCGCACCGCCGGCGCGAGCTCCTCGGATCGTGTGTTCATCTATGTACATCAGTGGGCGCTTTCGTTCAAAAGTGTTGCGTCGGTGGGGGCGAAGATTCGGTGGGCGTCGGGGGTCGTCGCCGGCTCGGTCGCCGGCGCTGTCGGTCCCGCGTCGGATCGCCGTCGACCCCGCGATCTGCTCGGCATCGGCCCCCCGATCCGCTCGCCGACGGCGACCGCGACGGGCGGGATTGAAGCGTCGTCGTCGCGTTCGATCGGATATGGCTGCGACCATCGGCGGCGGCCCGGGGGACACCGGCGTGTTCGGGCGCCGCTTCGACGCGATCGACCGTGCGGTGGAACTGGGAACCGCGAGCGGGCGGCTCATCTCCGTCTCGTTTCCGGAGACCCTCCCGTCGGACGCCGACGGCGACCACCCGCTGTTGGACCGGATCGGCGAGTACCTCGCCGGCGCCGAGGACGACTTCGCCGACGTCGAGGTCGCCATCACCGTCCCCACCGACCGACGGTCGGTGCTGGAGTCGGTTCGCAACGTCCCGTACGGCGAGTCGGTCGACCTCGCGCGGGTCGTGAAGATGACCGCCGACCTCGATCACGAGGACGAGGCCGACCTGGAGGCCGCCCGGGAGGCCCTCCGTGCGAACCCGATCCCGATCGTCATCCCGGATCACCGCGTCCGCGACGTCGGGGGCGCGACGCCCGGCGCGGTGGCCGCTCGGCTCAGGGAGATCGAGGGAATTCAGTCGTTCTGAGCGAGAGGGCGGTCGGCCGGTGGGGGCATGATCGGCCGGAGGTCGGACGGTGCTCGGTCGGTGGTCAATGTTCGGTCGATTCTCGGCCGGCGTTCGACCGTCAGCGACCGTACGCGCGGACGAGGTAGTACGCGATGGCGATGAGAAACAGCGCCTCGCCCGCGGTCTCCATCGGGGCGATCCCGAGGTCGACGCCGCCGATCTTCGCGCCCGTCGCGAGCGCGAACAGCCCGGCGTTCGAGAGCGCGCCGGCTTCGGTGGGCGAGCCGTGCAGCCACATGGTCCGCTGGCTCGCGAGGACGCCGACGGCGAGCATTCCCGCCCCGACGGCCATGTCGACCGGGACGGTCCCGCGGTACCAGCCGCCGACGCCGGCGACGACCGCCGCGCAGGCGAGGAACACCGCCGCCCCGGTCGACAGGTCGACGCTCCGCTTCGACGCGTGCATACCACAGGACGCGGCCGGGACGTAGGTAAGCGTGGCGTCGCCGTCCGCCGATCGTCCGCCGTCCGTCCGACGCGGGAGTTACCGGTCCGAGTAGTCCGGCTGCTCCACGTCGGCCTGCTCGTACCCCGCCTCCTGCCACGCGGTGAAGCCGCCCTCGACGTGGGCCACGTCCGCGAACCCCATGTCGCGCAGCGCCTTCGCCGCCAGCGCCGACCGGCCGCCCTCGTTGCAGTACAACACGAACCGGCGGTCCGTCTCGAAGTAGTCGCGGTAGTACTCCGTCTCGGGGTCCGCCCAGAACTCCAACATCCCGCGCGGGGCGTGCGTGTCGTCGGGGATCGCGCCCTCGATCCACCGCTCGCGCACGTCGCGCACGTCGAGGTAGTACGTGTCCGGATCGTCCGCGGCGTCGTCGGTGCTCCCGTCGTCGTTTTCGCCGTCCTCGCCTCCGATCATCTGCCACTCCTCGTGGGCCTCGTCTATGCTCAGCACCTCCACGTCGGCCTCCGCCTCCGCGGCCATGTCCCACGCGTGGTTGTCAACGTCGCTCATGGATCGAAGGCGGCGAGCACGGGACAAAGAGCTACCGGCGGACGCCGATGGCGGCGGGGTCGAACTCGTGGACGACCAGCGTGAGCGCGTTCACGAGGTAGTGGGCGACGGCGACGAGCGCGAAGCTCCCGGTGAGGACGAACGCCCCCGCGAGCACGAACCCCAGCGCCCCGGTGGCGACGATCCCCGCCCGCCCCTGCGCGCCGTGGCCGAGCGCGAACGCGAGCGACGAGCCGACCGCGAGCAGCCACGGCCACGGGTCGACGCCCGCGACACCCGCCGGCAGCCACGCCGGCGCGTCCAAGCCGACGCCGAAGGCGCCGACGAGCACGGCCCGAAAGAGGAACTCCTCGAACAGTGCGACCGTCGGCAACACGGCGAGCAACAGGATCGCCCAGCCCGCGAGCGTGTCGGGCGCGAGCGCGCCACGCAGCGCCTCGTTCACCTCGATCCCGACCCGCTCGGCGAACCGGCCGCCCGCCTCGCTGGCGAGCCACAGCGCGACACCGAGACCGACGCCCAGCGCAAGGTCCGGGGGCGTCGCCGCCGGGACGAGCCCCAGCGCCGCGGCCGGCACGTCGGCCCACACCGCGGCGGCGACGAGCATCGCGCCGAAGACGCCCTGCGAGAGCGCGACGTTCGCCAGCAACACGCCCGCCGACAGCGACGCCTCCGCCTCCGCGGCGGCGACGGGGCTGCGCTCGGGCGCCGACAGCGACCGGTCCGCGTCGGGAGTCGTCGCCGGGTGTGACGGCGTCTCCGGACGTGACGGCGTCTCCGGACGTGACGGCGTCTCCGGACGTGACGAAGTCGCCGTGGGCCCGTGAGTTTCCGGCGCGGTGTCGGTCCCACCCGTGGCACCTGTGGCGCGGTCAGCGTTGCCGTCGCCGTAACGGTCGCCGCCGCGAGCCGCCGGCTCGTCGACGGGTGCGAACTGTGCCTCGGATAGCCGCGCGAGGCCCAAGAGGAGAAGCAGGACGACGGTCGCCAGCCCCGCGAACGCCGTCCAGCGCGTCACGTCGGGTCGTTACTGCGGGCTGGGGCTGGTCGGTCCGCGGCCGGTGCCGGCGCCCTCGCCGGTCTTCTCCAGCGCGGAGCCGGTGATGCTCTTGAGGCGGTCGACGAGCGAGTCCTTCTCGGGCTCGCCCTCCAGCGCGATGTCGAGCACCTCCGAGATGTGCTCGACCGGGATGATCTCGACCATCTCCTTGTACTCGTCCTCGATCATCACGTCCTGCTCGTTCGCCTTCGGGATGATGACCGTGTCGCAGCCGGACTTGGCCGCGGCCTCGATCTTGTGGGTGACGCCGCCGACCGGGAGCACGTCGCCCCGGACCGACAGCGAGCCCGTCATCGCGAGGTTCTGGTCGACGCCCACGTTCTCCAGCGCGGAGATGACGGCGGTGGCGACCGTGATGGACGCCGAGTCGCCGTCGACGCCCTGTTGGCCCGTCTGGACGAACTGGATGTGGATGTCCTTCTCGGTGATGTCCTCGTCGGAGAACTTCTTGATGATCGCCGAGACGTTCTGGACGGCCTCCTCGGCCATCTCCTGGAGCTGGCCGGTGGCGATCACCTGGCCGGGCCCCTGCGAGGGGGTGACCTCGGCCATGACCGGGAGCATGATGCCCGAGTCCTCGCCCATGACGGCGAGACCGTTCACGCGGCCGACCTGGTAGCCGTCGGCGACCTGCAGCTCGTAGTCCTTGCGGCGCTCGATGTAGTCGTCGGCGAGCTGCTGCTCGATGGAGCGCGAGCGGCCCTTCGCCTGGAGTACGTGGTCGCGAGTGACGCGCTCGGCGTCCTCGCCGCGGGCGATGTCGCCCGAGACGCGGACCAGCCCGCCGAGGTTCCGCAGCTCCAGCGTGAGGTGGCCCTTCCGACCGGCGCGGCGGCGGGCGGTGAGGATGACCTCCTCGATGGCCTCCTCGCTGAACGCCGGCAGCCGGCCGTCCTTGGCGACCTCCTGGGCCACGAAGCGGGCGTACTTGCGGCGCATCTCGGGGGTGTCCTCGATGGTGTCGTCCATGTAGACCTCGTAGCCGTACCCCTTGATGCGCGAGCGCAGCGCGGGGTGCATGTTCTCCATCGCGTCGAGGTTCCCCGCCGCGATCATGATGAAGTCCGTCGGGACGGGCTCCGTCTGGACCATCGCGCCCGAGGAGCGCTCGGACTGGCCGGTGATGGAGAACTCGCCCTCCTGGATCGCGGTCATCAGCTTCTGCTGAGAGCGGATGTCGAGGGTGTTGATCTCGTCGACGAACAGCACGCCCTTGTTCGCCTTGTGGATGGCGCCGGCCTCGACGCGGTCGTGGCTCGGCGTCTCCATCCCGCCGGACTGGAACGGGTCGTGACGCACGTCGCCCAGCAGCGCGCCGGCGTGGGCGCCGGTTGCGTCCTCGAAGGGTGCCGACTTCTCGTCGGCGTTGTTGACGAGGAGGTTCGGGATCATCGAGTCGCTGCCGCGCGAGCCGTAGCGGAACGCGAGGTAGATGATACCGGCCGCGAGGATGCCCAGCAGGATGTTGCTCACGACGAGCAGCGAGTAGCCCAGCACCACCGCGATGATGATCCACATGAGGAAGCTGCGCATCTGGTTGCGCTTTCTGGCCTCCTCCTTGTGGGCGTCGACGATCTGTTCGCCCTTGCCCGACGGCACCGTCCGCACCTTCGGGTTGTTGCCGTCGTCGGGGTTGTGATACACGAGCACGTCCTGCAGCTCCTCCTTCGGGAGCAGCTCGGACATGGCCTTCGCGAGCATCGACTTGCCCGTCCCGGGCGAGCCGATCATCATCACGTGGCGGCGCTGCTTGGCCGCCTTCATCACCACGTCGCGGGCGTGTTCCTGCCCGATCACCTGGTCGACGAGTCGGTCGGGAACCTCGATGTCGTCGGTCGAGTCGATCTGGAGGCCGCCGAGCAGATGCTCCTCGGCGATCTCCTCGTCGATCTCGGCGTCGATCTCGACGTCGCTCCCGAGGTCGTCGATGTCGGCCTCCTGGTCGGAGGGATCGTTGGAGGCGCCGACCGACCGGCCGCCGGTCGTGCCGCCGGACCGCCCGTCGTCGGCCCCGTTCGACTCGGGGCCGCGATCGGCGGGGGCGTCCTCCGGATCCAGGACATCGCCGCCGTCCCGGCTGTCGTTTCGATCGTTGCTCATAGAATCGTCGCTACCGTAAAACAGGGTCCGTCGATTCATATACTTTCTCCCCCTGTGAGCCGCCCCTGCCCGAACTAGAACCGCCGGTAGCGCCGCTGAATCCGACGGACCACGGCGCCCGCGGCACTCGCCGGGCTTTTAAACTCGCCGCGAGATACGTCAACCCATGCGGGGGTTCTACATCGGGCGGTTCCAGCCGTATCACAACGGCCACCACCACATGGTCGAGGAGATCGCCGGCGAGGTGGACGAGCTCGTCCTCGGTATCGGCTCCGCGGGCGACTCCCACACCCGGCGCAACCCGTTCACCGCCGGCGAGCGCGTCATGATGGTGACGAAGGCGCTGGCGGATCTGGACCTGACCACCTACGTGGTCCCCATCGAGGACCTGGAGCGCAACTCCGTGTGGGTGAGCCACGTCCAGTCGATGTCGCCGAAGTTCGACGTGGCGTACTCGAACAACCCCCTCGTGGTTCGCCTGTTCGAGGAGGCCGGCGTCGAGGTGCGCTCCTCGCCGATGTTCCGCCGGGAGGTGCTGGAGGGGAGCGAGCTCCGCGATCGCATGATCCGCGGCGACGGCTGGGAGGACCTCGTCCCCGACGAGGTCGTCGAGACGATCGCCGAGATCGACGGCGTCGACCGCATCCGGCAGGTGGCCTCCTCGGACGCCAACGGCACCGGCGACTCCCTCGATCTCGACCACGACAGCTCCACCGCCGACCCGGCGTGATCCCCCGATGTTGACGCTCGCCTCCGACTTCGGCTCGCCGTACCCCGCCGCGATGAAGGGCGTCCTCCGCTCGCGCGGCGTCACCGACCTCGTGGACGTGGCCCACGACCTCCCCCAGGGCGACCCCCGCGCGGCCGCCTTCTGGCTGCGCTTCGTCCTCCCCGAGTTCCCGCCGGGCGTCCACCTCGTCGTCGTCGACCCCGGCGTCGGCACCGACCGCGCGGCGATCTGCGTCCGCGCGGGCGATCACGCCCTCGTCGGCCCCGACAACGGCTGTCTCCTTCCGCCCGCGAGGGAGCTGGCGGGCGAGGAGGACGACGTGGAAGTCTACGCTGTCGACGAGGCCGACCCCCGGTCCAGCACCTTCCACGGCCGCGACGTGTTCGCCCCCGCGGCCGCCCGCGTCCACGAGGCCGGCGTCGACGCGATCGGGTCCCTCGACGGCTTCCGTCGGGTCGACGACTACGACGATTTCGAGATCCCGAGGGCGTGGGTCGAGGCGGAGACGGCCGCCGGCGAGGTGCTCGTCGTCGACGACTTCGGTAACGCGATCACCAACGTCCCCGGCTCGTTCCTCGACGGGCGCGTCGGCGAGACGATCGCCGTCGAGACTGCCGCGGGCGTCCGCGAGGTGCCGGTCGTCGAGACGTTCGCCGACGTGAACAAACACGACCCGCTGGTCACCGTCGGCAGCCACGGCTACGTGGAGTGCGACGCGAACCAGGGGCGCGGCGACGAGGCGTTCGACCTGGCGCCGGGCCGGGCCGTGACCCTCTCGTTCGAGGAGGCGCTCGCGGCGACGGTGCCGACGGCCTGACCGTGGGCGTCGTCTCCGCCGCCGCCGCGGTAACCGCGATGAACCTCGTCGGCCTGCTGGCGTTCGCCGTCGCGGGGTCGCTCAAGGGCGCCGACGCGGAACTCGACCCCTTCGGCGTCGCCACGCTCGGCGTGCTCACCGCGCTCGGCGGCGGCACCGTCCGCGACGTGCTCGTCGGGCGCGTCCCCGCCGCGCTGCGCTCGACCGGCGACGTGCTCGTCGTGCTCGCGGGCGTCGGCGTCGGCCTCCTCGTCGCGTGGGCGCTGTCCGGCGGGGCGGGTCGCGTCCGCGACCATCCGGCGTTCCTCGTCGCCGACGCCGTCGGGCTCGCCGCCTTCGCTGCCTCCGGCGCGGCCGTCGGCGCGGACGCGGGACTGTCGGCGTTCGGCGTCGTCGTCACGGCAACGCTCACCGGCGTCGGCGGGGGGTCGCTGTCGGACCTGTTGCTCGCGCGGGTGCCGGTCGTCCTCCGGGAGGACTTCTACGCGACGCCCGCGCTGTGCGGCGGCGTCGCCTACGTCGTCGCCGGCGCGGTCGGCGTCCGCGGGGCGACCGCGACGCTCGGGGTCGCGGTCGGCGTGTTCGCGCTCCGGGTGCTCGCGGTTCGGCGCGGATGGTCGCTGCCGTCGCTGTGAGCGGCACGCCGGCTCCACACCGGTCCCCGTCCGCCCGTGCAGTTCGTGCTCATCCGCCCACGTCGTCGAGGATCTCCTCGACCGGTTCGATCTCCTCGGCGAGCGTCTCCCGCTCGAAGTACAGCAGCTCGACGGCGACGACGAACGCCGCCAGCGCGACGACCGTGTAGAAGGTGCTCGGCCGGGTCGTGTAGAGGTGCCACGTCATCAGGGGGAGGAACGCGCCGGCGCCGACGGCGCCGACCGCCGGCGGCACGGGGTTGACCGCGTCGCCGTCGCGGTGGCGGAACGCGAGCGCGCTCATCGCGGCGAACACGACGATGAACGCGATCGACGCGAAGTTCGTGATCGCGCCCAGGGTCCCGACCGAGGTGAGGGCGGCCGTGATCGCACCCAGCGCCAGCAGCGTCCGCTCGGGGACGCCGTCGGCGCTCGCGTCGCCGACGCGGTCGGGGAGCAGGTCCTTCGAGAGCAGCCCCTTCGCGAAGTGGCCCGCCGAGAACAGCGTCGCGTTGATCGCGCTCCCGGTCGAGAACAGCGCCGACAGCGACATGACGACCGCGCCGACCTCCGCCGGGCCGACGACGCCCGCGATCCGCGCGGCGGCATCCGTCAACGCGGTGTGCGGATGGCTCCGGAGCGCCTCCGGCGCGAGGTTGTACGTGGCGACGGCGACGAGCACGTACACCAGCACCGCGGCGGGGATCGAGATGAGTACGGCCCGCCGGGTCGTCCCGACGGGGTCGCTCATGTTCTCCTGGTCGTAGAAGAGGAGCTGCCACCCCTGGAACGCGACGAACGAGACGCCCGCGGCCATGATCGGGCCGAACGACGCCACCCCGGCGACCCCGTACTCGGCGGGGTCGGGCGAGACGAGGTAGACGTAGGCGATCCCGCCGACGCCGAAGGCGACGAGGATGGCGACCTTCGCCCCGACGAGGACGTTCTCGGCCTGCCCGGTTACGCGCGACCCGAGCAGGATCAGTCCCGTGAACCCCGCCACCGCGGCCACGGACACGACCGGGCGAAGCGGGACCCCGAACGCCGACTCTGGGACCGCCGGAAGCGCGACGGCGAACTCGCCGAACGCGAACGCGTACATCGCCATCGAGCCGACGTAGCCGAACAGCAGCGTCCAGCCCGTCATCCCCGCGAGCGTGGTGTTGCCGGTGAAACACTGGACGAACGTCACCGACCCGCCGTTCTGGTCGGCGATCGCGTTGAGGACGGTGTAGGAGTAGCCCGCACACAGCGCGACGACCCCCGCGAGCACGAACGCGGCCCACGTCGTCGCCCCCGCGATCGTGGTCACCACGCCGAGGACGGCGTAGATCCCCCCGCCGATCATGCCGCCAAGCGCCATCGACACCCCCTCGACGACGCCGAACGATCCGTCGTCGCTCACGGGGAACGGTGGTCGCGTCGAAAACTAAACTCGCACGGCCGATCCCGGAGCGAAGGAACGAGAGGTTCCGGAGTACCGGGGGGTTCCGGAGTACCGGGGGGTTCCGGAGTACCGGGGGATTCCGGAGTACCGGGGGATTCCGGGAGTCGACCGCGGGGCGGTCGCCCCCTCAGTTCGCCGCGATCACGTCGTCGATGCGGAGGATCATCGTCGCCGCCTCGGTGGCGGACTCGAGCGCCTCGCGCTTGACGGCCGCGGGGTCGACGACGTGGTCCTCGCGGGGGTCGGTGATCGCGACGGACGGCCCGTCGATCACGATGCCGGCGACGCCCTCGCTGTCGTGGCGCGCGCGGAGGTCGACCAGCGCGTCGATGGGGTCGAGCCCGGCGTTCTCCGCGAGGGTGCGCGGGATCGCGTCGACGGCGTCGGCGAACGCCTCGACCGCCAGCGCCTTGCGGCCGGTGACCGCGTTGGCGCCCGAGCGGAGCCGGTCGGCGATCGCGACCTCGACGGCGCCGGCGCCGGGGACGATCTCGCCGTCCTCGTAGGCGGCGACCGTCACGCCGAGGGCGTCGTCGATCGCGCGCTCGGTCTCGTCGACCACGTGGTCGGTCGAGCCGCGCACGTACAGCGTCACGGTGCGGGAGTCGTCGCTCCCCTCGAGGAAGGCGACGTCGTCGCCGCCGTGGCGCTCGACGCGGACGGACGCGGCGGTGCCGAGGTCGCTCGCCTCGATGTCGTCGATGGTCCCGAGGCGGCGCGCGCCGGTCGAGCGGGCGAACGCGCGCGCCTCCGACGCCTTCACGTTCGAGAACGCGAGGATGCCCGCGTCAGCGAGGTACGCGGCGACGGGGTCGGAGATCTTCTTCGAGCAGAACACCACGTCGACGCCGGCCGCCGAGAGGGTCTCGGCGATGGCGCGACGCTCGGCGTCCTCCGCCGAGAGCGCGGCGTCGAGCTGGTCGACGGAGGTGATCGTGTACTCGGTGTCGACCTCGCCCGAGCGGACGTCGAGTTTCGTGTCCAGCACCGCGACGGTCGCGTCCTCGACGCTCCGGGGCATGTTGTCGTTGGCGGGCTCCTCCTCGAAGACGACGCCGCGGACGAGCTCCGTCGCGGCCGCGGAGGCGCCCGTGTGGGTGAACACGCGGATGTCGTCGCGGTCGACGCGGCGGTCGTCGTCGGCCACCTGGAGGACGGCGTCGACGACGATGGCCGCGAGGACGCCGGTCGCGATGTCGCCGGTTCCCTTGCCGGTCATGGCGGACTCGGCGACCGTCACGAGCGCCTCGCGGTCGACCTCGCCGTCGATCAGCATGCCGTCGACGGCGTCGAGCGCGAGCCGCAGCGCCTCGTGGTACCCCTCGACCACGGCCGTCGCGTGGACGTCGTCGTCGAGGAGGTCCTCGGCGCGTGCGAGCAGCTCGCCCGCCAGCACCGCCGCCGTCGTCGTGCCGTCGCCGACCTCCGCCTCCTGGGACTCGGCGACCTCGACGAGCATCTGGGCGGCGGGGTGCTCGATGTCCATCTCCTTCAGGATCGTCGCGCCGTCGTTCGTGACGACCACGCCGCCCGAGGAGTCGACGAGCATCTTGTCCATGCCGCGAGGTCCGAGCGTCGTTCGGACCGCGTTGGCGACGGCTCGACCCGCGGCGACGTTCGACCGGCGCGCGTCGGCGCCGCTGGTTCGCTGGGTCGACTCCGCCAGGACGTAGAGGGGTTGCTGCATGTAGCTCATGGAGTGATCAACGAGTAGAATGGTTGTGGTTCTATATGAAGTTATCGTAGCTGTTCCGGTCGGAAACTACACGACTGCGGCGTGATAGCGCTCGTCAGCGTCGCCGGCGGATCGGTCGGCGGAGCGCCGACGCCTCCGGGATCTCGACCGGCGCCCGGAGACTGCAACACTCAAGTCGAGCGCGTCGTTGGGGGGTGATAGATGCTGGAGTTGGAGCACGGGTTCCGCGTGGTCGACGTGCACGCCCGCCTCGACCCGGACGACGGCGCGGTCGTCGCCTCACGCGGGCGCGACATCACTCCCGAACGGCTCCAACGCGAGATGCACCAGGCCGGCGTCGTGCAGTCGGCCGTCGCGCCGGGGCCGCGTCCCGCGGGTGAGGGGTACCTCCGCGCGAACAACGCGGTCGCGCGGCTCTCGGTCGACCGGCCGTTCCGCGCGATGGCCCGGCTGAACGGCCCGCGCGACCCCGGCGACTCGCCCGTCTCCCGGCTGCGCAACCTCGCGGCGGCCCCCGAGGACCACCACACCGACCCCGGGGACGTAGAGCAGTACGCCTACGACAGCCGCCTCCACGGCTTCGTGCTCGACCCGGTGAACGACGGCCTCCCCACGGAGGCGACGCTCGAACAGATCGAGGCCGCCGGCGAACCGGTGCTCGTCCACGCCGGGCGCGGGTATCCGCCCCGCGCAGTCGCCGACACGGTGCTGTCGTACGACTTCCCGACGATCCTCTCGTCGTTCGGCGGCTACCCCCTCGACCGGACGCTGATGGACGAGGCGCTGGAGCTGTTGGACTCCCACGACGACCTCTATCTCGACACCGCGTTCGTCCGATTCCGGGACGTGCTCGAACGCGGCCTCCTCGAACACCCCGACCGCGTGCTGTTCGGCTCGGGCGCGCCCGACACCCACCCCGACGTGGGCGTGATGGAGGTGCTCACGCTCGACGTGCCAGAGGACCTCCTCGATCGCGCGCTCTCGAAGAACGCCGCGCGCGTCATCGAGGCACTGGCGCCCGGCGCCGACGCCTGAGCCGTCCGCTGATCCCCGTTTTGCCCCCGATATCGTCGGTTACGGGAACCGTCCGTTACTCGGTTCGTCGGTCGTACCGGGCGACGGCCCGGTCGGCCCGAACGGTGACGCCGTTCGGGTTCCGCTTCGGCGAGCGGTCCCGCGCGCGAGCGACGAGCCCGTCGGACGCCCCCCGGGAGATCCCCACGACCACGTCGCGTCCGTTCCGCGCCCACGAGGTCGGGGTCGCCTCGCCGCCGAAGACGTCGCGCATCGCGCCCACGGCGTCGCCGACGGCGTGGCTGATCGTCCGGCGAACGACCGTCGGGCGGATCCCGTAGTTCTTCGCGAGCCGGTACGCGAGCGCCCGGTACTTCCACCCGAGGTCGCGGCGCTCGATCCCGCCGTCGGTCGCCTCCGTGCGCCGCCGGGCCGCGGCGTCGCCGCTCCAGGTCACGTCCACGCCCATCCCGGCGAGACGGTGGGCGGCGTCGCGGGCGCCGCCGGTCTCGAGGTACTCGTCGAACCCGTCCAGATCATCCAGCACGGGGCGCGCGAAGACGACGTTTCGGCCGTTGAAGTACGACACCTCCCGGTCGCCGATGCGGCGTCTTTCCAGCCCGTCGCTGGTCGCGCCGCCGCGCACTGTCCGACGCAGCGGCCCGGTGACGACCGACGCGCCCTCGGCGAACGCGTCGGCGACGCCCTCGCGCCAGCCGGGCTCCACCTCGTGGTCGTAGCCGAGGAAGGCGACCGCGTCCCCGTCGGCGACCTCCAGCCCCGCGTTGCGGGCGACGTTCACGTTGCGCGCCGCGATCTCGACGAGGACGTCCACGTCGTCGCGGTCGCGCACCATCCCGGTCGTCCCGTCGGCGGAGGGACCGTTCACGACGATCACCTCCGCGTCAGGCGCGACGGCCGCCAGCGCGTCGAGGCTGGCCGCCAGCCTGTCCCGACCGTTGAGCGTCGGGACGACCACCGAGAGCTCCATAGCCGATTGTAGGAAGTCGTGGACTTAAAAGGGGGGATTCAGATCGGGTTCCGGGCCGAACGCACCGCCGTCGGCGACGGCGTCGAACGACGACCCGTCGGCGTCGCCGCGCCGGTCGATCGTCTACCGGTTCAGGTAGTAGACCTGCTTGCGCGCGTCCTTGAAGGAGTAGCGCGAGCCGACGAGCCCCTGCTCCTCCAGCCGATTGAGCGCGTAGCGCACGGTGCGGTCGGGCAGCAGCGACTCCTCGGCCAGCTGGCCCTGCGAGAGCGGCGCGTCGCCCTCGAGAACCTTGGCGACGAGCTTCGCGCTCGGCGGCAGGTCGCTGAGGAGGTCGCGATATTCTGTGTCGGTGAGCGCGTCTGCGGCGTCCGGGTCCGCGGTACTGGTGCTCATACTCCAGCGAAGTCCGAGGGTGGTGGTAAAGGTTGCCTCAATACAAGTCCAACTCGTGTATATCCCTTATACGCATATTATCGGGCCGCGAGCTGCGCCGATCGCGACGTGACCCAAACGGTGTCGGGCGATCTGCGGTGCGTCGGCGCCATCGTGTCGGTGCCGTGATTGCTCCACGTTGGCGCCCCGATCCCTCGTCGACCCAAGCGACCACCTCGTCGACGCCAACGACCAAGTTGTCCGCGTGCGAGGGAGGCACGTGATCCCCGAGTCGCACGTCGACATCTTCGAGTCGGAGTCGTTCGCCCATCTCTCGACGGTCATGCCCGACGGCACGCCGCAGGTCACGCCGGTGTGGGTCGACCACGAGGACCGCGAGTACGTGCTCGTCAACACCGCACGCGGCCGTCGAAAGGAGAAGAACGTCCGCAACAACCCGAAGGTCGGGCTCTCGGTCACCGACCCCGACGACCCGTACCGCTACGTGTCGGTCATGGGGGAGGCGGAGCTCACCGAGGAGGGTGCCGTCGAGCACATCGACGAACTGGCGAACCGGTACTTCGGCGTCGACGAGTACCCCCACCACGGCGAGGAGTCCGGCCCGCGCGTCATCGTCCGGATCCCGACCGAGAAGATCGTCACGAGCGGCTGAACGAGGGGTCCGCGACCGACCGACAGGTGGTCGCGGATCGCGGGGTGGCCGAGGGGCTATCAGTATCGTTTTACCGTTCGCCCGAGGACCCCGAGGTAGTGTGAAGGGCCAGGAGTGGTACCAGGCCGACTCGGTCGCCGAGGAGTACGACGACAAGCGATTCTCGAAGGGCGGACGGCTCATCGACCGCCGCGAGAAGCGCGCCGTGCTCGAGGCGCTCGCGCCGGTCGAGGACGAGCGCGTGCTGGAGATCGCCTGCGGCACCGGCCGGTTCACCGTGATGCTCGCCGAGCGCGGCGCCGACATCGTCGGCCTCGACATCTCCGACGCGATGCTCGCGCAGGGGCGCGAGAAGGCGCGCCGGGCGGGGCTGGAGTCGACCGTCGAGTTCATGCGCGGCGACGCCGCCCGGCTCCCGTTCCCCGACGACCACTTCGACGCCGTGTTCGCGATGCGCTTCTTTCACCTCGCGGACACCCCCGCGAAGTTCCTCGCGGAGATGGCCCGCGTCTCGAAGGACGTCGTCTTCTTCGACACGTTCCGCGGCTCCTCGTTCCGCGTGCTGTACAACTGGGCGCTGCCGATGGGCTCGCGGCTGTACGGGCGCGAGGAGGTCGAGCGGCTCATCGACGGCGCCGGCCTGCGGCTCCGCCACGCCGACCACGACTTCGTGTTCCCGTACGGCTTCTACCGCGAGGTTCCCAACGCCGTCGCCGACCCGTTCTGGTCGGTCGATCGGACGGTCGGCGGCAACGCGATCGGGGAGAAGCTCTCGTCGGTGTCCTACTGGACGGCCGAGGTCTGATCAGCGCGACCCGCGACCGCGGACCGACCGCGGCGATCCGCCAGTGGCGACCGACTACTCGTTCGTCGGAACCGAGACCACCGGCACGGCGGTCGCGTCCCGAACGTCGCTCGCCAGGTTCGACGGGGAGAACAGCCGCTTGAACCCGCTCCGGTCGGGTTCGGCGACGACGACGAGGTCGACGTCGTTGCCGTCGGCGTACAGCCCGATCTCCTCGGCAGGCGTGCCGTAGCGGAGCCGCTTCGAGACCGGAACACCCGCGGCGTCGGCTACCTCGCCGACGCCGTCGAGCGCCGCCTCCGCCTCGTCCTCGCGACGCTCGACGACCATGTCCCAGTGGTCGACGGACGAATCCAGCGGTACCACCGACAGCACGTCCAACTCGGCGCCGTGTGCGGCCGCCAGCGAGACCGCCACCTCCCGTACCCGCTCGTCCGTGTCGCCGTCGACCGCGAGGAGCACGCGGTCGAACGCGCCGACCGCCGTCGCGCCCGAACCGACCGCCCCCTCGTCCACCGCGTCGATGCTCGAACTCGTAGTTGCCATTACTACACCGATATGGCCCCAACACCAAATATTTGTCCATGTGTGCGGAGAATAAAACGAAGGTATCGACCATTACAGACTGATAGCGTATGAACGTCCATTACATTGGCGACGTTCGTGATGGATCGGGATATCGGATCGGCGGACCGACAGGTCGGTGTCGGCGCTGGCGACGTGGCGGCGCGCGCTCGGATACGGTGGAGGGTCGGTGACCTCCGGTCGGTGCCTCCCGGTCGGTTCAGAAGATGTTCGCCTGCCGGTACACTGAGATCCCGTCGCTCATGATCTCGTAGGGCTTCGTCTCCCGGGAGTGGTTCGCGTCGCGGATCTTCTGGATCTCCACGGCGAGGCGAGTCTCCCGGAAGTCCGACGGGCGGACGTACTGGAGGACGAACACGGCGTCGGTGAGGTACTCGACGATGCCGTGGCGCGACGCGTAGGGATTGTCCTCGCTCGCCTCGCTGGTCAGCATCGTCGTCACGCCGGCCCGTTTCAGCGAGCGGGCGAAATCGAACACCTCCGAGCGGCGTTTACTCGGGTGGTCGTACATCATCTCCAACAGCGAGACGGAGTCGAGCACGAGCCTGTCGGCGTCGAACTCGGTCACGAGCCGGGAGATGTCGTCGCGGATGGAGTCCAACGAGTTCGCCATCTCGATGGGGTCCATCGCGACGACCGCGAGGCGGTCCTCCTCGGCGAAGCGGCGGTACTCCCACCCCTTCTCCTCGGCCGTCGAGAGGATCGCCTCCTTCGACTCCTCGAGGGTGATGTACACCGCGTCGCCGTCGTTCTCCAGCGCCTCGTTGAGGAACTGGAGCCCGAACGTCGTCTTCCCCGTCCCCGCGCTCCCGATGACGGCCATCAGCGACCGCTCGGGGACCCCGCCGAGGATCATCTCGTCGAGCCCCTCGATGCCGATGTCGATGCGCGCGATGTCGGAGTCGAACTCCTCCTCGTCGAACTCGGGACCGCCGCCCCCGAAGTCACCGCCGAAGTCGCCGAACCCGCCGCCGAAGTCGTCGCTCCCCGGCTCCGCCGGTCCCCCGCCGCCAGCACCGCCGTCCGGACCGCCAGCCCCGGGTGTGTTCCGCATCGCCGCGCCGAAGCCCTCGCCGAACGGGTCCTCGGCGGGGTCGGCGTCGCGGTCGCCGGACTCGGGATCGTCGGTCGCGTCGCCACCGTCACGGTCGACGGGCTCGGAGCCGTCGGTTGCGTCGCCGTCCGGTTCGTCGCGTGGGCCGCCGAACGGGTCCGCCGCCGGACCGTCGTCGACGCCGCCGTTCCCGTCGAGGCCGCCGAATCCGCCGGCATCGATCTCCTCACCGTCGAACCCGTCGCCGTCGACCGACTCCGGCTCGGCGGCGTCGGTGGCGTCCCCCTCGAAGTCGTCCGCGAACGCGGCGTCGAGCGAGCCGTCGTCGATATCGTCGAACTCCTCGTCGACGTGGTCGACATCGACGTCGAGCGGCGAGTCGTCAGGCGACGGCGCGTCGCGGTCGCCGTCGATGTCGTCCTCGACGCCCGCCGCTTCATCCTCCGCGCCGTCTGCGGCGTTCGCGCCGTCTGCCCCGTTCCCGCCGCCAGCGTCGTCCGCACCGTCCGCGTCGTCCGCTCGCTCGTCGTCGGGTTCGTCCCCGTCGTCGTCGTCCCGGTTGTCCTCGCGGAGGGCGCGCTCGAACCAGTCCTCGTCGTCGCTCACGGTCGCCACCTCCCGTGAGCTCGACCGACCGGCGCCTGCCGTGGCGGGACGCTGACGGCGCGCGCCGGCGTCGGCCGTTCGCTCATCGTCACCCCGGAGACGGGCCGCCGGCATGAATGTTCCCCAGCGCGTCGCCGGAGCCGACCGCACGCACAGGCGACGACTGTCGAGCGCGGGCGGGCGCCGTCGGGCGGGGGCGGCCGTTGTCGGGCGGGCGAAACCGCTGTCGGGTGGCTTTTTGCCCGGGGACGGCGAGGTCCGCGTATGGAAGTCGGCATCGTCGCTCAGCGAGGGAACAACCGCGCGGCGTACCTCGCGGAGGACCTGCGCGACAGGCTCCGTGCGGCCGACGTGCGCGTCGCCGTCGACGAGGCGACCGCCGACGCGCTCGACCTCGACGGCGTCCCTGTCTCGGCGATGGACGGCGTCGATCTCGTCGTCTCGATCGGCGGCGACGGCACCTTCCTCTTCGCCGCCCGCGGCGCCGGCGGCGTGCCGATCCTCGGCGTCAACCTCGGCGAGGTCGGGTTCCTCAACGCCGTCTCCCCGGGCGAGGCCGTCGACGCCGTCCTCGACGAGGTGGAGGCGTTTCGCGGGGAGGGGATGCACGTCCGTGAGGCACCCCGGCTCGCGGCCGCCTGCGACGGGTGGCACTCGGAGCCGGCAGCCAACGAGATCGTCGTCCAGGGCGGCCGCCGCGGGCGCGGCGGCGGCGTCGGCTACGAGGTCCGCGTCGACGGCTCGCTGTACTCCAGCGGCCACGCGGACGGCGTCCTCGTGTCGACGCCGACCGGGTCGACCGCGTACAACCTCTCGGAGGGCGGCCCGCTCGTCCACCCGTCGGTCGACGGCCTCGTCGTCACCGAGATGTGCGCCGAGGACGGGATGCCCCCGCTGGTGACCGGGCCGGACGCGTCGGTGAGCCTCACCCTCACCGACGCCGAGGAGGCGATCGTCATCACCGACGGGCGCGGCGGGCGCTCGTTCGACGTGCCGACGGAGGTGACCGTCGCGACGACGGAGCCGCCCGTCCGGATCGCCGGGCCCTCCGCGGACTTCTTCGAGGCCCTCGGGAAGCTGGAGTAGTCGCCGCGGGGTCGGGTTCCCGCCCCGGATCAGGTGTCGCGCAGGTCCTCCAGCGCCCGCGCTCGGATCGTCGCGGCGGCGACCTCGTCGGCCCGCTTCACGATCTCGGCCTCCAGCGTCGCCGGTTCGACGGCGGTGCGGCCGGTGTGTGACAGCACGACGTGTGAGAGTTCGACCGACAGCCCCGCGGCCTCGCAGACGTGAACGCCGACGTACGGGTGGCCGAGGAGGTCGTAGTACTCGGTGCCGTACCGGCCGTCCACGGTCGCCTCGTCGCCGTCGGGACCCTCGTCCCCGTCGAACGCGTCGGCGTCCCCGGGACCGAACTCGTACAGTTTGCTGATGTCGTGGAGGAGCGCGCCCGCGACGACGAGGTCGCGGTCGAGCCCCGAGTCGGGGCGGCGCGCGAGCAACGCGTCCGCGAGCGCCGTCGCCAGCGCCGCCACGTCGTTGACGTGCCTGACGTTCGTCTCGTCTGGGAGGCCCAGCCGCGCCTGCTCGTCCGGGAGCCACGGCACCGCGTCGAGGTCGGTCCAGTCGGTCTCCGCGAGCGCGACCGCGTACGCGTCGCGGACGCCGACGCGGAGGTCGGGGTCGGCGATCTCGGCGTACGCGGGGAAGACCTCGGCGAGGTCGTCCGGGAGCGAGTCGGCTACCGGCTGGGGCGTGTCGTCGTTTGTCGAGGACGGAGCGTCGTCGGTCATGGGCCGCCGTTCGCGGAGCGGCGTGAAAAGCGGGTCGGGGACCGAAGCCGAGGGCCGGGGGTCGGAATCGACGGTCAGCGTGGCCTCGGCCGGCGGCGTCGCTTCAGTCGGAGGCGATTCGGCCGCGGCGTGGCCTCGGCCGTCAGCGTCGCTTCAGTCGTCGGCGCGCCCCCACGCCTCGTTGTGGCGCGGGCGCTCGGAGACCGCGAGCACGTCCAGGTCCTTCCCGCGGGAGGCGAGCGCCGAAAGCGACGCCTCGACGGACTCGGTCGTCGAGAGGTACGCGACCTCCTCGGTGACGGCCGCGCGCAGCGCGTCGACCTCGTCGGAGATCAGGAGGTCGATGTCGCCGCGGCGCAGGGCCTCCTCCACGTCGCCGACCGGCTCGATCTCGTAGTACTCCTCCAAGCCCGCGCGGAGGTGCTCGTACTCCTCGGTGCCCTTCAACGGGAGGCTGTCGCCGACGGTCTCGAAGGCGACGGTGCCGCCGTCGGGGAGCCGCTGGCCGGCGGCGTCGAGCGCCTTGCCGTAGGCGACGCCGAAGTCGCTGGCCGTGCCCATCACCTCGCCCGTCGACTTCATCTCGGGGCCCAGCCGCGGGTCCGAGTTCGGCAGGCGGTCGAACGGGAGGACGACCTCCTTCACCGAGAAGTGCTCGGGCACCGACTCCTCGGCGCCGATGTCCGCGAGCGACTCGCCGGCCATCACGCGCGCGGCGAGCTTCGCGATGGGGACGCCCGTCGCCTTCGAGACGAACGGGACGGTGCGCGAGGAGCGCGGGTTCGCCTCCAGCACGTACACCTCGCTCGCGGTTTCACCGCTCGCATCCGAGGCGCTCCGCGCCTCGCTCTCGTCACGGACGGCCAGTTGGACGTTCATGAGGCCGACCGTGTCGAGGGCGTCGGCGATCTCCTCGGTCACCTCGCGCACGCGGGACATCGTCTCGTCGTCCAGAGAGCGCGGCGGGATGACGCAGGCGGAGTCGCCCGAGTGGACGCCCGCGGCCTCGACGTGCTCCATCACGCCGCCGATGAGCACGTCCTCGCCGTCTGCGACGGCGTCCACGTCGAGCTCGACCGCGTCCGCGAGGAACTCGTCGACGAGGATCGGCTTGTCGGGGGAGACGCGCACGGCCTCCTCGATGTACTCCTTCAGCTCGTCGTCGTCGTCGACGACGCGCATCGCGCGCCCGCCGAGCACGTAGCTCGGCCGGACCAACACCGGGTAGCCGATGTCGCGCGCGAGTTCCAGCGCCTCCTCCTCGCTGGTGGCGCTGCCGCCCTCCGGCTGGGCGATTTCGCGCTCGTCCATGAGGCGGTTGAAGCGGTCGCGGTCCTCCGCCAGGTCCATCGCCTCGACGGAGGTGCCCATGATGTCGCACTCGACGCCGCGGCGGTCGAGTTCGTCGGCGAGGGGCTCGCCGATGTCGACGGAGGTCTGCCCGCCGAACTGGATCATCACGCCGTCGGCGGCGGTCGCCTCGATCACGTCGGCGACCTCCTCGGCGGTGATGGGCTCGAAGAACAGCCCGTCGGAGGTGTCGTAGTCGGTGGAGACGGTCTCGGGGTTGTTGTTGACGACGTGGGCGTCGATGCCCTGCTCGCGCAGCGCGCGCACCGCGTGGACCGAGCAGTAGTCGAACTCGACGCCCTGCCCGATGCGGATGGGGCCGCCGCCCACGACGACGACGCTCTCGGCGTCGCGGTCGACGCGGAGCTCGCCGCCGGCGGCGTCGCCCTCGAACGGGCCGGAGAACCACTCCGGCTTGCGCGAGGAGTAGTAGTACGGCGTCGACGCCTGGAACTCGCCGGCGCAGGTGTCGACCTGCTTGTACGTCCGGCCGGGGACGTTCGCCTCGACCTCGCCGACGCCGGCGCGGGCCGCCGACACCGGGAGGTCGCCGCCCGCGTCGGCATCGGCGTCGCCGCCGGCGGTCGCCGCGGCCGCGGTCGCGTCGCTCGCCTCGCGCCACGCGCCGCGCGTCTCCGGCAGCCACGTGAGGCTGGAGTCCTCGAAGACGTTGCCCGCGAGCGCGCTGATCTCCGCGTTCGTGAAGCCCGCGGTCGCCGCCTCGGTGAACTCGCCGTCGACGACCTCCTTGCTCGCCTCGACGATGCGGTGGAAGCGCTCGACGTACCACTCGTAGATGCCGGTCGCCTCGACGACCTCCTCGACCGAGAAGCCGCGCTCGAACGCCTCGAACATCGCGTACGGCCGGTCGGGGCTCGGGCGTTCGAGGTACTGCTCGGTCAGTTCGTCGTCCTCCAGGTCGCCGAAGTCGACGGCGGGGTCGTACTCGGAGCTCCGGAGCGCCTTCAGGAGGCTCTCCTCGAAGGTGCGCCCGATCGCCATCGCCTCGCCGGTCGACTTCATCGCCGTCGAGAGCGTGAAGTCGGTCTCCTCGAACTTGTCGATGGGCCAGCGCGGCACCTTCGTGACGACGTAGTCGATGGCCGGCTCGAAGGCGGCGGTCGTCTCGCCGGTGATCTCGTTGGTGATCTCGTGCAGGCGCTTGCCGAGCGCGACCTTCGCGGTGACGCGGGCGATGGGGTAGCCCGTCGCCTTCGACGCCAGCGCGGAGGAGCGCGAGACGCGCGGGTTCACCTCGACGACGCGGTACTCGCCGCCGGGGGTGCCGTCGTCGCGCCACGCGAACTGGATGTTACAGCCGCCCTGGATGCCCAGGTCGCGGATGACTTCGAGCGCGGCGTCGCGCATCTTCTGGTGGCCGTCGTCGGGGATGACCTGCGAGGGCGTGACGACGGTGGACTCGCCCGTGTGGATGCCCATCGGGTCGAGGTTCTCCATGTTGCAGATGATGACACAGGAGTTGTCGGCGTCGCGCATCACCTCGTACTCCAGCTCGACCCACCCGGAGATGGACTCGGTGATGAGCACCTCAGAGTTGCGCGAGAGGCGCAGCCCCTTGCGCACGCGGGCGATCAGTTCCTCCATGTCGTCGACGACGCCCGACCCGCTCCCGCCGAGCGTGTAGGTCGTGCGCGCGATGACCGGGAGGCCGCCCACCTCGTCGACGGCGTCCTCGACGCGCTCGCGGAGGTCGTCCTCGGTGAGCTGTGAGACCGATTCGTCCTCGTCCATCGAGATGGTCGTCGAGGCGGGGACCGGCTGGCCCAGTTCCTCCATGCGCTGGCGGAACAGGTCGCGGTCCTCGGTCGCGTAGATGGTGTCGAGGGGCGTCCCCATGATCTCCACGTCGTGCTCCTCGAGCACGCCCTCCTCGGCCAGCTCGGCGGTGACGTTGAGGCCGGTCTGGCCGCCCAGGCCGGCGATGACGCCGTCGGGCTGCTCTGTCGCGATGACCTCCGAGATCGCCTCGGTGGTGATCGGCTCGATGTACACCTTGTCCGCCATCTCCGGGTCCGTCATGATCGTCGCCGGGTTGGAGTTGACGAGGACGACTCGCGCGCCCTCCTCCTGCAGCGCGCGACACGCCTGCGCGCCGGAGTAGTCGAACTCTGCCGCCTGTCCGATCTGGATGGGCCCGCTGCCGATGAGGAGAATGGTCCGGGTCTCCTCGTCGGTGTCCTGACTCATTACCGCCATCGAGTGCGTTCATCGTAATAAGGCCGACGACTCGTACCGATTTTCGTAGCGACTTTACGAAATTCGTAATGGTACGGCGTGACACACGCCGTGGTCGCGGCTGTCGGATGTGGATCGGACGGTTCCGGCCGGGCAGTGTCCCCGGCGTGGGTGAGGAGTCGCTGGCGTTGATGAAGTCGCTGTTCTCGAAAGCCCCCGTGTCGCTACGCGGCCCCTTTCAGTCCCACCCACCGCGACCGCACCGCACCTCGTCCTCCCCAACCGACTCACTCGCTCACTCCGTTCGCTCGCTCGCCCTCGCGCGCTTCCGCCGCGGACGGAGCCGCGGCGGCGCGCGCCGACCGCCCCCAGTTCGTGCACACCGTGCGTATGGGTTCGACGCTCGACCGACCCGGGCCGGGTGGGACTGAAAGGGGCCGCGGCTGTCGGCGAAGGCCGGTAACGCAAGCACCGCAGGGAGGCGAGCGAGGCCGAACGGAGTGAGGCCTCGATGCGAACGGGGAACGAAGTGACCCGTGAGCGGAGCGCAGCGAGCCGCCCGAGCCGACAGCCGCGGGGCTTTCGCGGTCGTCGTCGCCGTCGCCGCGGCGGTCGCGGTCGCTGTCCGAGCCGATCGACCGAATCGGTACCGACAACAGAAACGCAAGACTCGCAGGAGATCAGACGTACACGTCGTCGGCTTCGAGGTCCCGCTCGGCGCGGTACTGCTCGACGAAATCGCTCACGTCGAACTCCAGCATCTGCTCTTCGAACTGCGTCATCGCCGTCGAGTCGTCGGCGTGACTGACGGCGTGCTCCATCAGCTCGATCACCAACTCGACGACGATCTCGTGGAGGCGCCGGGAGTCGAACTCCGTCACCCACAGCATCGAGTAGCCCATGTCGGGGTTCTCGCTGGCGTCGACTGCCGTCACCCGTTCGGGGAACTCCTCCAGCACGATGCCCATCAGGTGCGGGGTGCCGAACTCCGGCATCTCGTCGCTGGTCGTCTCGACGGCCTCCCGCAGCGTCCCGACCAGGAACTCCGGGAGGAAGCGCTCGGGCGGGTTCACGTCGGTGACGACGCCGTGGGTCGCCCCGCACGCGCAGTCGTACTCGCGCATGCCGAGGTCGAACACCGACATCGGCCGCGTCTCGCCGCACGGCAGCTCGACGGCGTCGTCCCCGCCTCCGGGGACGCGCGGTTCGCTCATACCCGCCGTTGGCTCCCGCGTGGGTTAAAAAGCGCGTTCGTCGCCGGCGACGCCGCGGTCGCACGTCTGCCGGGTCGGGGTCGCGTCCGGCGGACGGCCCCGATCCCGACCGCGGGCCCCTCGCCGACCATCACTCGTAGTTCTCGTGGGCCGGCCCCTCCGTGTCGGGGTCCGGATCCGCGTCCACGTCGGCCTCGTGTTCCGGCTGGCCGACCTCCCCGACCTCCTCGTCCGGGTCGAGCACGCCCTTCCCCTCCTCGTGATCTTCGTCCTCGTGATCAGCCTCCTCGTGCCCTTCGTGCTCCCCGTCCTCGTCCTCGTCTCCCGCGCCCTCGTGACCGTGTTCCCCGTGGTCGCTTCCGCCGTGGCGCTCCACCTCCACCTCGACTTCGATCTCCAGCCCGTCGGTCTCCAACTCGGCCTCGTACTCGGTCGCGTCGCCGACCTCGACCTCCAGTTCGTCGCCGTCGACCTCCACTTCAACCTCGACCTCCACCTCGATGTCGTCGTCCGTCATACGTCCGCGTTCGTTCGCCAGCGGTTTCAGCGTTCCCGCCGCGCCGGGCTCGCTCAGGGCCGACCGTCGCCCATCCACAAGCGACTTGCCACGCCGTCCCGCAGTCCACGGCATGATCGCTATCGTCGGCGGCGGCATCGCGGGCCTGGCCGCCGCCCGTCGCCTGCGCTCGAACGGGCGCGAGGTGACGGTGTACGAGGCCGGCGGCGAGGACGCGCTGGGCGGGCTCGCGCGCACCTACGGGACCGCGGGCGACGACATCGAGCAGTTCTACCACCACCTCTCGAAGTCCGAGGAGACGATCGTCGAGCTGGCCGAGGAGCTGGGCGTCGGCGACCGCCTGGAGTGGCTCGTCGGGAAGAACGCCTACTACGTCGACGGCGTCGTGCACCCGCTGGACACGCCGTGGCAGATCCTCGCGTACCCGCACATGAGCGTGTACGACAAGTTCCGGCTGGGGATGCTCACCCTGGAGATCGACGTGCGCGGCGGGATCCCCTCGTTCGACACGTACGACGACCTCGCGGACTTCGAGGACGTTCCGATCCGGGAGTTCCTCGTCGAACACACCTCCCGCGGCGTGTACGAGAACTTCTTCGAGCCCCTGCTGGACGCGAAGTTCGGCAGCCGCAAGGACGACGTGAGCGCCGCCTGGCTCCTAGGTCGGGTGAAGTTCCGCGGCGAGCGCGACCTCCTCCGGGGGGAGATCCTCGGCTACTTCGACGGCGGCTTCGCGCCCGTCATCGACGCGCTGGTCGACGACGTGGGGATGGAGAACGTCGAGACGAACGCCCGCGTCGTCGACCTCGACATCGACGGCGCCGGCGACGGAGAGGGCGACGGAGACAGAGAGAGCAACGAAACCGACGGCGCCGACGCGGTCTCGGCGATCACCGTCGAGCAGGACGGGGAGACGCGAACGGAGGCAGTCGACGGCGTCGTCGTCGCGACGATGCCGAACGTGCTGGAGGGCCTGACTGGCTACGCCTGCGACATCGACTTCCAGGGGGCCGTCTGCGCGGTGGTCACGATGGAGGAGCCGCTGACGGACACCTACTGGCTCAACATCGCCCACGACGCCCCCTTCGGCGCGCTCATCGAGCACACGAACTTCGTGCCGCCCGAGCGCTACGGCGGCGACCACCTCCTGTACGTCGCCAGCTACGTGCAAACCGAGGACGAGTGGCTCGCGACCGCCGACGAGGAGGAGATCGAAGACCGTTGGCTCGATCACGTCGCGGAGATGTTCCCCGACTTCTCGCGCGACGCGGTCACCGAGTTCCGGCTCGCGCGCGCGCCGCGGGCGGCGCCCGTCTACGAGCGCGGCTACCTCGACCTGGTCGTCCCCTACGATCTGGGCGACGAGGTCGCCGACGGGCTCTACTACGCGGGGATGGCCAGCGAGGCGCAGTACCCCGAGCGCAGCCTGAACGGCGGCGTCGTCGCCGGCTACGAGTGCGCCAACCGGATCCTCGGGAACTGATCCCCGGGGACGGTCGGTCCTCCGCGGCGGTCCGGGACCCGCCGATGGGATCGAGGTCCCGCGGCGCCGCGGTCGCGTCGACGTTCACTTCCGCCCGGAGAGTACAGATCGAACAGCCGAAATTCTGCGTATTCGAGCCGCCTCTGTACCGGATTCGCCTCGTGAGTCGGTTCACTTCCACCGCGCTCACGGCTCGCGACTAAGTGTCGAGCGGCGGATCCCTCGACCATGCGACTCCCGACGACGGACCGTCCCGCGCCGACCGACCGTCCGGCCCCGGAGCCGGGCGTCACCGTGCTGCGAACCGAGCGCGCCGGGGGCGGCGCGGTCGCCCGCCTCGCGACCGACTGGCTCGCGCGCGACCCCGGGCCGGCCTACTGGGTCGACGCCGGTGGCGCTGCCGACACCCGCCGGCTGTACGACGCCGCCCCGACCCGCCGGACGCTCGCGGGGCTTCGCGTCGCCCGGGCGTTCACCGCCTACCAGCACGCCGAACTCATCCGCCGGCTCCCCCGGCGCGCCCGCCCCGGGACGCGGCTGATGGTCGTCGCCGACGCCGCGCGCCCGTACCGCGAGGGCGACGCGCCCGACGACGAGGCCCGTCGCCTCCGCCGGGCGGGCACGGCCGTCCTGACAGAGCTCGCGGCCGCGTTCGACTGTCCCGTCCTCGTGTCGGTCGCCGGCGACGGCGACCACGCCGACGCCGTCGCCGACGCGGCCGACCGCGTCATCGAGTGCGAGGCGACGCCGTTCGGGACCCGCTTCGACGCGCCGGGAGAGACCGTCCGGGGCTACCGCGTCGCCGGCGGCTGGCAGACGACGGTCCCCTACTGGGTCGACCTGTTCGGCGTCGACCCCGCGGACCCGCTGTCGACGGCCTCGCCGGCGGCCGTCGCGGCGGCGACGACCGGACCGCTGGCTGCGACCGCCGACGCCGGCGACGGGGGTGGCTGATGGGGCGCACGACGCCCACCTACCGGCGGTTCCTCGACGCCTACGAGGACGACTGGGCCGACTACCGGCGCGCGCTGCGCCGCGAGCACCGGGGCGACTTCGACCGGCTGTTCGAGGGCGCGGCCGCCCACGCGCACGCCGCCGGCCTCCAGAACCCGCCGGACGCGCTGGAGGCGATGTACCTCTCGATGCTACTGGCCCACCGGGCGGAGATCCGTCGCCTCCGGGACCGGCTCGACGCCGTCGAGTCGGCGGGGACGGACGACACCGAACCCGCCGAGTCGGCGGAGTCCGCCGGCCCCCCGGAGTCCGACACGTGACCGTCGCGATCGAGTTCGTCGACGGCGACCCGGTCGTCTGGGAGCGTCCGGCAGAGGCGACGCCGCCGGGGGAGCCCGCGACCGCCGTCCCTCGCCGCGATCCCGACTACGAGCCGGCGTTCCTCGTCGCCGGGCCCTCGCGGGCCCGGGCCCGGCTCGCCGACTGGCTCGCCGGCGACGACCGCGTGACCGGGACCGCGACCCGCCGTCGCTACCGGTCGCTCGCCGACCGCGAGGGCGAACGCATGCTTCGGGTCGGCGTTCGCGACCCCGCCGCCGTTCGGTCGGTCGCGCGTCGCGTCCGGCGGGGGTTCGAGCGCGCGCACTACGCGCCGGGGACGCTGCGCCTGTTCGACGTGGACCTGGACCCGACGTTCCGCTACTGCCTCGACACAGGGGCGCGGCCCGTCCCCGACGCCGGCGACGCGGACCTCACGACGCTCCGGGTCGACCTGCCCGAGGACGCGCTGGCGGCCGGCGACGCCGGCGCGCTCCGGATCGGCGGCGACCCGGCGGCGCCCGACGGCGACGAGCGGGCCGCGATCGAGACGCTGCACGGAACGCTCGCCCGCCGCGACCCGGACGCGCTCGTGGTCTCTGACGGCGACCTCCTCCCGGTGGTCGCCGAGCGCGCGGACGACCTCGGCGTGTCGTTCCGGTGGGGCCGCCACGACGAGCGACAGGTCCGCCGGGTCGCCGGCGCGAACAGCTACGAGAGCTACGGCCGGGTCGGCTTCTCGCCCGCGCGGTACGTCGTCCCCGGCCGGGCCGTCGTCGACCGCTCGGGCAGCTTCCTGTGGGGGGACGGCGGCCTGGAGGGACTCGTGTACTTCGCGCGGCGTTCCCGGCGGCCGTTACAGGCGACGGCTCGGGCGAGCATCGGCGGCGTGCTCACCTCGATGCAGGTGTACCACGCCCGCGGCCGCGGGGTCCACGCGCCGTGGCGACCCTGGACGCCCGAGCGGTTCAAGCCCCTCTCGACGCTGCACGACGCCGACCGGGGCGGCGTCACGGTCTCGCCGCGGGTCGGCGTCCACGAGGACGTGGTCGAGGTCGACTTCGCCTCGCTGTACCCGGCGGTCATCCGCGCGCACAACGTCAGCCCCGAGACGGTCCGGTGTGACTGCTGTCGGGACGGGGACCCGGGAACCGGGTCGGTGCCGAACCTCGGCTACCGCGTCTGCGACCGCGAGGGGTTCCTCCCGGGCGTGCTCGGGCGCCTGCTCGACGACCGCGCGACCGCGAAGGCGTTCGTCGCCGGCGGCGACGACACGCGGCGGCGGATCGGCGGCGACGCGGTCGACCCGGCGGGGGCCGGCCGCATCGCCGACGCGATCAAGTGGGTGCTCGTGTCGTGTTTCGGCTACCAGGGGTACCGGAACGCGAAGTTCGGCCGCATCGAGTGTCACGAGGCGATCAACGCCCACGCCCGCGAGGCGCTGCTCGACGCGAAGGCGGCGTTCGAGGCCGGCGGCTGGCGCGTCCTCCACGCCATCGTCGACAGCGTCTGGGTCGCCCGCGACGACGACCGCGACCCCGTTCCGGCACGGGAGCTCGCCGCAGACGTGAGCGACGCCGTCGGCGTGGCCCTGGAGTTCGAGGCGCGCTACGACTGGGTCTGTTTCGTCCCCAAGCGCGACTCGCGGGCGGGGGCGCTCACGAAGTACTTCGGCCGGCGCGCCGACGGCGGCGTCCGCGTCCGCGGGATCGAGTGCCGCCAGCGGAGCACGACGGCGTTCGTCGCCGACGCACAGCGGGAGATGATCCGCGCGCTCGACGGGACCGCTCAGGCGACGAACGCGGAGGGGGACGCGGGAGCGGCCAACACCGACCCCGACGCCGATTCCGGCCTCGTCGAGGACCCCCCGGCGGCGGCCTGTCGCGTGCTCGCCGAGCGCCTCCGCGACCTCCGGACCGGCGGCGTCGACCCGGCGGACCTGGTGATCCGGACGCGCGCCTCCAAGGACCCGGAGGCGTACGACCGGGACACGACGACGGCGGCGGCGCTGGCGCGGTACGAGCGCGCCGGCGTCGACCGCTCGGCCGGACAGACGGTCGCGTACGTCGTCGTCGACGACGACGCCCGCGGCGCCGACCGGGTCCGGCTCGACTTCGAGAGCCCCGGGAGCTACGACGCCGACGCCTACCGCGAGCGACTGCTCCGCGCCGCGCTCAGCGTGGTCTCGCCGTTCGGCTGGGACCGGGAGGACGTGACGGCGTTCCTCGCCGACGGACGGAACGCCCGGCTGTCGGCGTACTGACCGGGGGCGGCGCTCCGGGCGAGCGCGTCACTCCGCGTCGCCGCCGGTGACCGCGCCGTCCCGGAACGCTCAGACCGACCGGATCGACCGGATCGATCGGACCGACCGAGCGGCTCAGGCGACCTCGAACCCGCGGTCGGCGAGCAGGTCGCGCACGCGGTCGGCGTGGTCGCCCTGCACTTCGATGACGCCGGCGTCGGCGTCGACGGTGCCGCCGGCGCCGACGGCGGACTTCAGCTCCGAGGCGAGGTCGGCGAGGTCGGTCGCGTCCGGATCGAACCCCTCGATCACGGTGACGGGCTTGTCGTAGGTGCGCCGCTCGACGCGGATCGACAGCGTCTGGTCGGCCCGGTCGAGGTCGGCGGTCGGGTCGTCCGGGATCCCCGCGAAGGGATCGTCGTCGTCGCTCACACCCGCGGGTACGCGTCGGAGGCTGAAAAACTGCGGTGTGGTCGTGTGTGCGCCGCGAACGTGCGGCGCGGCGACGACGCTTACGCGAGGTCGTGGATGCGCTCGACGACCTCCTCGGCGAACTCGGAGGTGGCGAGCTTCGTGGCGCCCTCGCGCTGGCGTTCGAGGTCGTAGGTGACGCGACCCTCGCTGATCTGCTGTTCGACGGCGTCGCGAACGAGGTCCGCGGCGTCGCTCCAGCCGAGGTAATCGAGCATCTCGCGGCCCGAGAGGATCATCGCGGTCGGGTTGACCTTGTCCTGGCCGGCGTACTTGGGAGCGGAGCCGTGGACCGGCTCGGCCAGGGCCTTGCCCTCGCCGTAGTTGACGCCCGGCGCGATGCCGAGGCCGCCGATCTGCGCGCCGGCGGCGTCGGACATGTAGTCGCCGTTGAGGTTCATCGTCGCGATGACGGAGTACTCGTCCGTCCGCGTGAGGAGCTGCTGGAGCATGTTGTCGGCGATGCGGTCGTTGACGACCACGGTGCCGTCGGGCTGCTCGCCGTCGTACTCGTCCCACAGCTCGTCCTCGGTGATCACGTTCTCGCCGTACTCCTCCTCGGCGACCTCGTAGCCCCAGTCGCGGAAGGCGGCCTCGGTGAACTTCATGATGTTCCCCTTGTGGACGAGCGTGACCGAGTCGCGGTCGTTCTTGACGGCGTAGTCGATGGCCTCGCGGATGAGGCGCTTGGAGCCGAACTCGGTGATGGGTTTGACGCCGATGCCGACGGGGCCGTCGTGGATGGTCGAGTCGAAGCCCATGTCCTCCTCGACGAACTCGCGGACCCGCTCGACCTCGTCGGTGCCGGCCTCCCACTCGATGCCGGCGTACACGTCCTCGGTGTTCTCCCGGAACGTGATCATGTCCATCTCCTCGGGGTTCTTGACCGGCGACGGAACGCCGTCGAGGTGATAGGTGGGGCGGACGTTCGCGTACAGGTCGAGCGTCTTGCGCAGCGCCACGTTGAGCGATCGGAACCCGGATCCGACCGGCGTCGTCAGCGGTCCCTTGATGCCGACGCGGAACTCGCGGAACGCCTCGACGGTCTCGTCGGGGAGGTTCTCGTCGTACTTCTCGCGGGCGGACTCGCCGGCGTATACGCGCATCCACGCGATGGAGCGGCCGGTGGCCTCGGCCGCGGCATCGAGCACCTTCTGGGCCGCGGGCCCCACGTCGGTGCCGATGCCGTCGCCGTGGATGATCGGGATGATCGGGTTCTCGGGAACGTCGAGTTCGCCCGTCTCCTCGTCGGCGAGGGTGATGACCTCGCCCTCCTCGGGGCGTTCGGCGATGTCGTAGCTCATAGGCTACCAGCGGCTTCCGACGGCGAGCGAAAAAGCCTGCCGTTCTCCGTCTCCCGGGACCGAACGGCGGGAACGAGCCACACACTGACGGTCGGACGCGACCTGGGAAACCGGGGCCGGGAAAATCGTCAACCGGGCGACCATCGGCCGGGCGGACCGCCGACCAGGTTTTCTTCCCGTCGTCCCCCTCGGGGTTCCGCCCTCCGGTTATTTGGTCGATCGGTCCGTGGATCGGGTGTGGATTGTCTGTTCGTCGGCGCCGGCGCGGTCGCCCGCCAGTACGCGGCCGGGCTCGACGCCTCGCCGCTGTCGCTCGCGGCCGTCTGCGACCTCGACCGGGAGCGGGCGGAATCGTTCGCCGCCGATGTCGGCGACGGTGCCGACGGTGCCGACGGCGACGCTGACGGCGACGCCGACGGAGACGCGGGCGGGGGCGACGCCGACACCCCCGCCGCCTACGCCGACCTCGACGCGATGCTCGTCGCGGAGTCGGCCCCCCTCGTCGTCAACCTCACGAGCCACGCCGCCCACGCGGCGGTGACTCGGACGTGTCTGGAGGCCGACCGCCATGTCTTCTCGGAGAAGCCGCTCGCGCTCGACCCGTCGGAGGCGGGCGACCTCCTGACGCTCGCCAGCGACCGCGATCTCGCGCTCGGTTGCGCGCCCATCGCCCCCGACTGCGACCCCCAGCGCCACGCCCGGACGCTCCTGTCGGACGGCCGCCTCGGCGACGTGGGCCTCGTCTACGCGACGGCCCACGTCGGCCGGGTGACCGAGTGGCACGATCGGCCCGACTCCTTCCTGTCGGTCGGCCCGCTGTACGACGGCGCGGTGTACCCGCTGTCGGTGCTGGTCGACTGGTTCGGCCCCGTCGCGCGGGTGCGCTCGGCCGACGCCGTCGACGCGTGGCCCGAGCGGGAGCCCCGCCGACCGGAGGCGCCCGCGCACGTCGAGGCGACCGTCGAGTTCGCCGACGGGCCGGTCGTCTCCCTGCGCGCGAGCCTGTACGCCGACCACCGCAGCCGGGAGTTCTACTCGCTGGAGTGCCACGGCGACGACGGCACCCTCTATCTCGCGGACGCCGGCGCGATGGCCGCCGACCGCGACGCGGTCCGGGTCCGCGGCGGCGACCGCGACTCGGTGCCCGCGCCGCACCCGCGTCCGCGACGCGAGCGCTCGCACCTCGACGGCCCCGAACGGGTCGCTCGGGGGATCGGGCGCGGCGACCGCCCACGGGCGTCCGCGCGGCGCGCTGCACACGTCGTCGCCGTCTGCGCTGCGATCGAGGCGGCGGCGACCGACCCGGACGGGACCGGGCGGGCGGTCGGCGCCCGCGGCGGCGACGGCGGCGACGCCGGCGAGCTTGCGGCCGCCGTCGGCGCCCGGTCGGCCCCCGCGGTCCGGCCGCCGGCGTGGGGGCGCGACTCCGGGTCCGCGCTCCGCCTCCCGCCGGTCGGGTTCGGCTGCTCGCGCTATCAGGGCGACGAGTACGTCGACCGGATCGACTCGATCGCGACGGCGCTGGATGCGGGCTACCGCCTGCTCGACTCGGCGGAGCTGTACGGTAACGAGTCGCGTATCGGCGACTTGCTCGCGTCGCCCGGGACTCCCGACCGCGAGGGGCTGTTCCTGCTCGGGAAGGCGTGGAACACGAACCACGGCCGCCTCCGGGAGGCCTGCGAGGGGTCGCTGTCCGAGTTGGGGATCGACTCCTTCGACTGCTACGCGCTGCACTGGCCGGACGCGTGGCCGTACACCGAACCCCTCCGCGGGCTGGCCGAACGCCCGGTCGATGAGCAGGAGCGGCTCGCGTTCCCGGAAAACGACGACGGCGAGCGCGCGACCGCCGACCGCGATCTGGCGGACACGTGGCGCGAACTCGCGTCGCTGCGCGAGGAGGGACTCGTCCGGACGATCGGCATCTGCAACGTCGACCTCGACCGCCTGCGCGGCCTCGTCGCCGAGACGGGCATCGAGCCGGCGCTGGTGCAGGTGGAGCGCCACCCGTACACGCCGCGGAGCGAGTTGGTCGAGTGGTGTCACGACCGAGGGATCCGGGTGATCGCACACTCCCCGCTGTCGGCGCCGGGGCTGCTCGACGACCCGGTCGTGACCGCGGTCGCCGAGGAGTCGGACGCGACCCCCGCCGGGGTCGTCCTCGCGTGGAACGTCGCCGCCGGCGTCGTCCCGATCCCGGCCAGCAACGACCCCGAGCACGTCGTCGACAACCTCGCGGCCGCGCGGATCGAGCTCTCCCCGGCGCAGCGCCGACGGCTGGACGGCCTCGCGGACCCGGAGTTCGAGCGATGAGCGACGCCGACGCGGACCCCGTCGCGGTCGACCCGGCGTCGCCGGGCGCGAGCGCCCCGGTCTGGGTCGGGGTTGCGGTGCTGTCGGTCGGGGTCGGGGTCGGCGCCGGCGCGCTCGCCGCGGTCGCTGACCCGGACACGGCCGGCGCGTGGCTGGTCCCGGCGACCGTCGTCGTCGCCTGGGAGTGCGTATTCCTGCTCCGGCGACGGGGGCTGAACCATCCGCCCGGCGAGCCCGCGGCGGTCTCCGGTGGCGTCGGGCTCGCCAACGCCGTGACGCTCACGCGGGGGCTGCTGTACGCCGGCGTCGCGGGGTTCCTCCTGACCGGGCCGCTCGCGGGCGTGCTCGCGTGGACGCCGGCGCTGTTGTACGGGGCGGGCGCGGCCCTGGACGCCGTCGACGGAGCGATCGCCCGGAGCCTCGGCCGCCGGACCGTGCTCGGCGAGAAGCTCGACATGGGGATCGACACGCTCGGGTTCCTCGTCGCGCCGCTGGTCGGCGTCGCGTGGGGGCGCCTGCCGATCTGGTACCTCTCGCTGTCGGCGGCGCGCTACCTGTTCAAGCTGGGTCGCTGGCGGCGTCGCCGCCGCGGCCTCCCCGTGTTTGACCTGCCAGACAGTCGGGTTCGCCGACCGCTCGCGGGGACGCAGATGGCGTTCATCGCCGTCGCGCTCGCGCCGATACTCCCGCCGTCCGTGGTCGCCGCGGTCGCGGTCGCAGTGCTCGTCCCCTCGCTGGCGGTGTTCGCGCGCGACTACCTCGTCGTCGCGGGGCACCTCGACGGCGGGCGCGCCGAGGGCACCGGCAACGCCGAGGGCGACACCGACGCCGGCGCGACGAGCGACGGTGCGGATCCTGCCGACGACTGACGCCGGGAACGACAACGCGCCGCTCGTCTCGGTGCCGCCCTGGCCGGCCGGTTTCCGTGGATTGATGCGGGCCGACGCCGCCGGGACTCCCATGCGAGTTATCTGCCACGGCGGCGCGGGCGGCGTCCCCGACGAACCGGAGCCGAGACAGGCGGTCCTCGACGAGGCCGCCGAGACCGGCGCGGCCGAGTCCGACGCGGTCGACGCGGTCGTCTCCGCCGTCGAGGTGCTGGAGGAGTCCCCCCGGTTCAACGCCGGCTACGGCGGCGCGGTCCAGTCGGACGGCGTCGTCCGCACGGACGCGGGGCTCATGACCGACGAGCGCGAGGCCGGAGCCGTCGCGTCGATGCCGGGGGTGGCGAACGCCGCGGCGGTCGCGCGCGTCGTCATGGACGAGACACCCCACGTGTTCGTCTCGGGGGTGCACGCGGTCGATCTCGCCGACGACTTCGGGATCGAGGTCGAGCGCGACCTGCTGACCGACGACGGCCGCGAGTCCTACGAGGATGCCGACCCGCCGAGCCACGACGCCGGGCCGAAGTCACATCTGGAGTGGTTGGAGGAGAAGTTCGGGGGGAGCGCGTCGCGGAGCGACGCGGATCAGTCGAGCGGCCTCGGGCCGCGAGACCACGACACCGTCGGCGCCGTGGCACACGACCCGGAGACGGATTCGTTCGCGGCCTGCACCTCCACCGGCGGGCGCAAATTCGCGCTCGCGGGCCGCGTCGGCGACGTGCCCCAGATCGGCTCGGGGTTCTTCTGTGCGCCCGCCGGGGGCGCGAGCGCCACCGGCGCCGGCGAGGACATCGCGAAGGCGACGCTGACGTGCCGGGCGGTGCGACACCTAGAGAACGGGCTGGACGCGCAGGCGGCCGCGGATCGAGCGATCGAGGAGTTCGGCGAACTGACCGGCTCGTCGGCGGGCGTAATCGTCCTTGACGAAGGGGGCGCGGGATCTGCGTACAACTCCGAGGGGATGCAAACGAGCGTCGCGACCTCGGAGTAGCCGGAAGGGTTCGACCTCGCCCCGTCGTCCCGTCTATACTCCCGTTCCTACGCGATTTCGACCGCGAACAGCAGCGCGTTGTGCACGCCCGGTCCGAGCCCGACCGCCGTCACGAGCGCGAGCAGCGCGTACCCGTAGCGCGGCTCCTCGCGCACCGTCGGCGCGACAGCGAGGACGACGACCGCGGCGACGGCGAGCTTCACGAGCACGAACAGCCAGCCGGCGCCCAGCGCCTCCGCCGTGGGGAGCCCGGCCGCGAACTCCAGGATCAGCCGCGAGGCGGGCGTGCGCTCGCCGAACCCGAGCAGGTCGACCCCGACGGCGGTCGTCACACCGTCGACGCCGTGGGCGGCGACCGCGAGCAGCCCCGCGCGCCCAGCGACCGCGGCGTCCTCGCGCAGGCGGTACAGCAGCGCCCCGACGGCGACGCCGAGGGCGGCACCGCCGACCAGCCCGGCGGCGGGGAGCACGGGAGAGAGCGTGCCGTTCGCGACGCCGTAAGCGACGACGCCGCCGACCGCCGGGAGGAGCGCGACCGCGCCGGCGACCCCGAGCGCGCGGGCGTCGTCGCCGCCGATCGAGAGGGTCGCGAGCCAGACGGCCCCGGCGACGGCCGCGGTCGTGAGGTACGCGCTCGGCGTGCCGAACAGCGGCGCGAGCGCGGCAGGGAGCGCGCCGAGGCCGTACAGGACGTGGCCGGCGGCGCCGACGCACATCCACGGCACCAGCGCGAGCACGTGCCGGCCGCCGAAGGCGGGGTCGCGGCGCCGGACGCCGACGGCGACGCCCCCGAGCGCGACCCCGAGCGCGAGGAGGTACGGGAGCGGCGGCAGGCCGAAGCCGGCCGGAAGCACCTGCCCCGGGAGCACCTGCTCCGAGAGCACTTGCCCCGGAAGCGCGACCGACCGCGCGAAGGCGAGGGGAGTCATGATCGTGCGGGCGGCCCGCCGGATGAAAGCGTTGGGGGAATCGTCGCCGCCGCGGTCGACGAGCGGGCCGACCCTGCCGGCTGGTCGCATGCGAACCCACTCGTCTCCACCGGGCCGCATCCGGTCGCATCCGGCCACACCCGGCCACACCCGATCGCATCCACCCGAACCGGATGCACCCGATTCCGCCCGACCGCACCGACACCGTTAGGCGGCGCGCCCCCGTCCGGCGGACCCGTGCACCCGCTCGTTCGTGCTCTCCTCGCGTTCGGTGTAGTACCGTTGCTCCTGGCGCTGTCGTTCGTCCTCGTGCCGGACCCGACCGGAACGACGCCGATCCTCGTCGGACTCGGGGGATCACTCGTCGCCGTTCCGGTCGCGTACCTCGCGATCGGTCGCGCCGAAGCGTGAGCGGCGATACTCGGTAGCTTTTCCGGGCGTCCCGCCGGAGAGGCACGTATGACCGACGACGCGCACGACGCGACCGACGCCGATGACGCGCACGATGCCGACGACGCGCGTGATACCGACCGCTCACACGACCCCGAGCGCCCGTCCGCGATCGACGACCCCGCGTCGCTGTCGCCGGCGGCGTTCGCCGCGACGATCGACCACACGGTACTCGGCCCGGAGACGACGCTCGCCGACGTGGAAGCCCTCCTCGACGAGGCGGCCGAGCACGGCTTGAACGCCTGCATCCCGCCGTGTTACGTCGCCGAGGCCGCGGAGTACGCCCCCGACGTGACGCTCGCGACCGTGATCGGCTTCCCCCACGGCCAGCACACGCCCGAGGCGAAGCGCGACGAGGCCGAGGACGCCTGGCGCGCGGGCGCCGACGAACTCGACCTGGTGATCAACGTCGGTCGACTGCGGGCCGGCGAGGACGACGCCGTCCGCGAGGAGATCGCCGAGGTCGTCGCCGCCGTCCCCGTCCCGGTGAAGGTGATCATCGAGACGGCGCTGCTGTCGGACGAGGAGAAGCGCCGGGCGTGTGCGGCAGCTCGCGACGCCGACGCCGCGATGGTGAAGACGTCCACCGGGTTCGCCGACAGCGTTGCGTCGGAGACGCAACGTGCGAACGGCGACGCCGTGAGCGCCGGCGCGACCGTCGCCGACGTGGAGCTGATGAGCGAGTACCTCCCCGTGAAGGCCAGCGGCGGTGTCGGCAGCTACGCGGAGGCGATCGCGATGCTGGAGGCGGGCGCCGTCCGCATCGGCGCCTCCTCGGGCGTCGCGATCGTCGAGGGACATCCGGACGCCTGAGCCCGAGCTGCAGGTCGCGGCCGACCGCTCCCGAGTCCCGTCGCCTCACTCCAACACGACGACGCCGGAGGACCCGTCGAGGTCGTCGGAGGCGACGACGAGCGCGCCGTCGGCGATCGCGAGGTTCCTGACCGACAGGCTGCGGCGCCAGCGCTCCACGTCGACGCGGTAGGGGCCGACGCCGACGCCGCCGCCGAGCGCGTACGCCCGGAGCGCGCCGCCGACGCCGGCGTACAGCGTGTCGCCCGCGGCCACCGCCGGCGACACCGGAGCGACCCGGTCGACGGCGACGCGCCAGCGCCGGTCCCCGTCGCCGCCGTCGAACGCCGAGACGCCCTCCGAGCCCGCGCCCGCGACGAGCCCGCCGGCGTGCACGAGCGCGTCGGTCACCGTCGGCGCCGCCCGCGCGTGCCACTCCGTGCGCCCGGCGGCCGCGCCCGTGGCGAGTCGGAGGACGCCGCCGCCGAAGGTCGCCGCGTACACCGACCCGGGCGCCGCCGTCAGCGCGCGGACGGTGCCGGGGAGCTTGCGCCGCCACAGCGGGACGCCGCGCGGCTCCTCGTCCTCGTTCTCGACGACGTGCAGCTCGTAGGCCTCGCCGCCGGTGGTCCCGACGTAGATCCGGTCCTCCCGGGCGGCCAGCGAGTAGACGCCGGTGAACGCCTCGAACGTCCAGCGGGGCTCCCCGGTGCGCGGCGCCAGCGCCGCGACCCGTCCGTCCGTGTCGCCGACGATCACCGCGTCGCCGTCAGGCGCGGGCAGCGGCGCGGCCGCGAAGTCCCCGCTCGTCTCGACGCGCCAGCGCTCCTCCCCGGAGTCGACCTCGAGGGCGTACACCGCCGGCTCGTCGCGGCTGGAGACGTAGGCGACGCCGTCGGCGACCGAGACGCCGTACGGGCGGATCGAGGCCCGCCAGCGCTCGTCGCCGTCGCGCAGCCGGAGCGCGTACAGGCCGTCCTCGGCGGGGACGAACGCCGTCCCGTCCGCGACGACGATTCTCCCGACCGACAGTCCCGTCTCCGCGCGCCAGCGCTCTGTCGGCGGCGTGCGCGGCGCGACGGCGTCGGCCACGTAGCCGCTCGCGCGCGGGCCGTGCCCGGGGAGCGGCCACTCCGTGTTCGACTCCCTGCCCGGCGAGAACGTCGTCGCGTTCGGTCCGTTCCCCGAGCAGCCCGCAAGCCCCGCGGCTCCGACGGCGGCGATCCCGGAGAGTAGCCGGCGGCGCGAGGGCATCGGTTCGACCGATCCTTCGACGGACGGCGTATATCCGTTTCCCATCCGCGGGACCGAACGCCGCGGGTCGCCCGCGGGTCGCCCCGGACCGTACCCCTTAACCTCGCGCGCGGGCAGGATCGTGACAAGCGAATGGCGACGTACCACATCGAGACCTACGGCTGCACGTCCAACCGGGGTGAGAGCCGCGAGATCGAGCGCCGGCTCCGCGACGGCGGCCACCGCCCCGTGGACGGACCCGCCGAGGCGGACGTGGCCATCCTCAACACCTGCACGGTCGTCGAGAAGACCGAGCGAAACATGCTCCGGCGCGCCGAGGAGCTGTCCGAGGAGACGGCCGACCTCATCGTCACCGGCTGCATGGCGCTGGCGCAGGGCGAGCAGTTCGCCGAGGCCGACGTCGACGCGCAGGTCCTCCACTGGGAGGACGTGCCGACCGCGGTGATGAACGGCGAGTGCCCGACACCGACCGAGGGCACCGCGCCCGTCCTCGACGGGGAGGTCGGCATCCTCCCGATCGCGCGGGGCTGCATGAGCAACTGCTCGTACTGCATCACGAAGTTCGCGACCGGCCGCATCGACTCCCCGCCGGTCGCGGAGAACGTCGAGAAGGCGCGCGCGCTCGTCCACGCGGGCGCCAGCGAGATCCGCGTCACCGGCCAGGACACCGGCGTCTACGGCTGGGACGAGGGCGAGCGGAAGCTCCCCGAGCTGCTCGACCGGGTCTGCGACATCGACGGCGAGTTCCGCGTGCGCGTGGGGATGGCGAACCCCGGCGGGATCCACGGCATCCGCGAGGAACTGGCGGACGTGTTCGCCGAACACGAGAAGCTGTACGACTTCATCCACCTGCCGGTGCAGTCCGGCAGCGACGACGTGCTCGAGGACATGCGCCGCCAGCACCGCGTCGACGAGTTCCTCGAGATCGTCGAGACGTTCGACGAGCGCCTCGACGAGTGGACGCTCTCGACGGACTTCATCGTCGGCTTCCCCACAGAGACCGACCACGACCACGAGCAGTCGATGGCGCTGCTGCGGGAGGTGCGCCCCGAGAAGGTGAACGTCACCCGGTTCTCCAAGCGCCCCGGCACCGAGGCGGCCGACATGAAGGGGCTGGGCGGCCAGACGAAGAAGGACCGCTCGAAGGAGATGAGCGCGGCCAAGCGGGAGATCGTCGGCGAGGCGTACGAGTCGATGGTCGGCACCGAACGCCGAGTCCTCGTCGTCGAGGAGGGCACGGGCGACTCCGTCAAGTGTCGCGACGGCGCCTACCGGCAGGTGATCGTGCAGGAGGCCGACGCGCGCGGCGTCGAACCCGGCGACTTCCTCGACGTTGAGATCACCGGCCAGAACACGATGTACGCCTTCGGCGACCCGGTCTGACCGGTGCTGACGACGGGCCGAGTTGGAACCGGGATCCGGACCCGAAGACTGATTCTCTCTCGACCGCAGGTTCCGTCGTGATCCGCGCCCTCCGACAGGCCGCCCGCGACGCCGCGAGCACTGCGCTCGGGGTGGCTCTCGTCGCGGCGCTGCTGTTCGCCGTCGTGGGCGTGTGGCCGCCGATGGTCGCCGTCGAGTCCGGCAGCATGGAGCCGCACATGGAACGCGGCGACCTGATCGTCGTCTCCGATCCCACGCGCTTCGGCGACGACGGCGTCGCCGGTGTCCGAACCGCACACGAGGCGCCGGCCGAGCACCGGACCTTCGGCGCGCGCGGCGACGTGATCGTGTTCTCCTCGCCCGCGCTGCCGGGGACGCCGATCATCCACCGGGCGCACTTCCACGTCGAGGCGGGCGAGAACTGGTACGACGAGGCGAACCCCGAGTACCTCCCGCCGGGCGTCGACTCGTGTGCGGATCTCACCGACTGCCCGGCGCCCCGGTCGGGGTTCATCACGAAGGGCGACGCGAACGCGCGCTACGACCAGGTGAACGGGAACTCCCCCATCGTCACCCGCGACCGGATCCGGTCGGAGGCGCGCGTTAGGATCCCCATGCTCGGCCACATCCGGCTCACGCTCGCCGGAGAGTGACCGCGGGCGGCGGACGGGGCCCTCGGGGGGACCGGGGAACGCTCTCGCCTCGTCGTGAGCGCGCCATCGGGGCCGTCGGATTGATAGCGGACGGCAACGTACTGACAGCTATGACCCGGCCTCGCGGCGGCGACCGCGCGGGCGACCTGAGCGCGACCCGCACCGAGCACACGCTTCGGGACACGCTCCACGAGCTTCCGGTCGACGCGCTCGTCCCCGCGGGGTGGCGGGTCGGCACCGAGGTGGTGCAGTTCGAGGACCGCCTCCCGGCCGACGGCGTCACGCTCGGCCACGGCGACTACCCCCGCGACCTCGTGATCACCGACGCCGGCGCCGGCGAGGGTGAGGCGCTGGCAGTCCACGAGCGCGACCGCGTCGCCGGCCGGCGGACCGTCGTCGCCGGCGTCCCGACGACCGGCGACGGACGGGCGGAGTTGGAGGCCGCGCTCCGTGCGGCGGGCCGCGCGGCCGCCCGCATCGAGACGGGCGCGTCGGGCGAGGCGACCGTCGACCGGGCGGAGCCGTCGGTGTCGCTGTCGGGGGACGACGACCGCCGGGTGAACTTCTACTGATCGGCGGCGTCCGGGGGAGGAACGTCCGCCTCGGTCCCGTCGGCCTCCTCGGCGGCGATGCGCGCGTCGTCGGCCTCCTTCCACTCGCCCAGTTCCTTCGGGTCGACGTGGACGAACACGTCGTCGACGGCCGGGAGCGCGCGGATCGACTCGACCACCTCGGTCTCGATGTCGTGGGCCTCGAACAGCGACCGCTCGCCCTCCACCTCGATGTGAAGGCTCACGTCGACCTCGGGGCCGACGTAGTGGGCGACCACGTCGTGGGCGCCACGAACCTCGGGATGTGAGAGCGCCCGGTCGAGGATCTCCCCGCGGAGGTCCTCCGGCGGCGCCGCGCCCACGAGGTAGCCGACGTTGTCGCGGACGATCTCATAGCCCGTGTAGAGAATACCGACGGAGACGGCCACGGCCGCCAGCGCGTCGAGGGCGGGATAGCCGGCGGCGACCCCGAGCACGCCGACCAGCGCCGCCGCCGCGGTGAGCGTGTCGTTGCGGTTGTCCAGCGCGGTCGCCACCAGCGCCGGCGAGTCCCGCCGGCGACCGACGCGCAGGCAGTAGCGGTACAGGAGGAGCTTCACCGCGCCGGTGGCGACGAGCACCCCCACCGCGAGGGGACCGCCGGTGATCGTCCGCGGAGGCCCCGCCGACAACAGCGCCGTGGCCCCGGAGTAGGCGACGCCGATCCCGGCGACGAACACCCCCGCGGCGACGAACAGCGAGACGAACGGCTCGATGCGCTCGTGGCCGTGGGGGTGCTCGAAGTCCGGCGGCTGCGTGGTGAGATACAGTCCGGCGACCACGACCGCCGAGTAGGCGACGTCCGCGACGGAGTTCACCGCCTCCGACCCGACGGCCAGGCTCCCGGTCGCCTGCCAGACGAGCGCCTTCGCGACCGCCAACGCCAGGTTGACGCCGAGAATGACCACGCCGACGCGGCGGACGGTCGCCCTGCGATCCATACCGGGAGTGGGACTGCGGGCGATGAAAAGCGCTCCGCCGTGGACCGGCGGGGACGATGAGTCGAAATCGGCGGGGGAGCCGTCGCCGGCGACGAGCCCGTTACGCGCCCGACGCCGAGCCGCGGAACTGGTTGATCGCCGGGATCACCACCCAGAACGTCAGCGCGCCGATGATCGCCGTCCAGAAGAACACGTCGTTGAGGAAGATGCCGATCGCGTCGAAGACGGTGTTCGGCTCCGGCGGTGCCGCGATCAGCTGCCGGGGGCTCTCGAACGAGGGCGTCCGGTACCAGCCCGCGAGCACCATCCACGCGAGGCCCGCGCCGCAGAACAGCCCGAGGCCCTTGATGAACTCGTCTGCCATTGTCCTATACTTCGGGGTCGTCGTCTTGAGAGTTTCCGTTCTCGCCGGTCATCCCCGGCGCCCGAAACCGCGATCCCAACACGTACACGCCGGCGCCGAACGCGATGAGGCCCAGGCCCGCGAGCGAGAACAGCGCGGTCAGGAGCGTCTCCGAGGGAACGACCCCGACGGCGCCGAACACGCCCACCACGAGCTGCCGCGTCAGCGACACGTTCAGCGTCGCCGCATCGAGCATGACGAACCCGAGCACGACCGTCACCACCGCCGCCAGCGTCGAGTACGCCGTCACCCGCTTGTACACCGCGATCGGCACGACCACGTCGCGGGCGCGGCCCTCGCCGCTCGCGGCCGGCCCGTCGGGCTCTGACGCGTCCCCACCCGCGGTCGCGCCGTCGGCGCTCGCCGTCGTCCCCGGCGGGCCGTCGTCGGCCGCGGCATCCCCCTCGCGGGACGTATCGCTCATACCTCGCGGGAGGGGCTCGACGGTACTATGTCCTGCGGCATCGGTCGCCGTGGGCGACCGTGTAGAACCGTTCCGGGTCGGCGCCCGCGGCGACACTCGCGAGGAGGTCGGGGACGATAGCGGCGGAAGCGGCGGGACCGGCGAGAAGACGAGGAGCGAACCGAAGCGTCCGGACCGGCGCGACCGAGGGCGCCTACTTCGGGGGGCGCAGCCGGTAGTACCGGCGGTTCAGGTCGTACATGTACCCCTCGCGCATCGTCTTCAACACCGCGTAGGTGATGACCCCGACGATCGGCGGGAGGAGGAACGTCAGGTCGAACAGCAGGTCGACGTTCATCGGCATGAGGTTCTTCACCGACAGCATCGACAGCGTGAACGCCAGCGTCACGCCGAACATACCGACGGCCGCCCAGAACGGCTGCTCGACGGGGCGCCGGGCCGAGCCCTTGTTGATGAAGGGGACGATCGCGATGGCGCCGACGACGATGCCGTTCGCGAGCACGCCGTACGTCCGGTCGGCCATCAGCTTCTGGCCGCCGAGGATGGCGAGCTCGGGGTTGAGCGGGCCGAGCTTGAGCAGGCCGAACGACCAGTAGAGGTACCAGTCGGGCAGGATGATCGCCGGCGTCGAGTTCGGGTTCGCGGGGCTGCCGATGTGGGGCGGCAGCGTCGCCGACAGGAAGATGATCATCCCGACGAAGAAGCTGGTGAGCGCGAGGTTGCGCACCGTCTCGTGGGGCCACGTCGGGAACGCGAGCACGTCGCGCTCGACGTAGTCCGACTCGCGGCGAAGCGACTCGTCCTCGCTGCGCGCGCGCTCGAAGTACTCGTACGTCAGCCGGGAGAGCCCCTCGGTGCGCTCCTTGCGCTCGCGCCACGTCGGGGTCTCGTCGTCCGGCGCGACGATGCCGGTGCCGCCGCCGTCCGTCCGCGGTTCGTCGTCCGTGTTGGTGGTGGGTTCGTCGCTCATTGTCTTAGTGCGGCTCCGCGATGCCCTGCACCCACACGATGCCGATGTGGATCGCGATGAGGGCGGTCACCACGAACGGGAGCAGGAACACGTGGATGATGTACATACGCATCAGCGTCGCCTGGCTCAGCGAGAAGCCGCCGAACATCAGCTGGGCGACCCACTCGCCGATGAGCGGGATCGACAGCGCCATCTCGACGCCGATCTGGCCGGCCCAGAAGGCCAACTGGTCCCACGGCAGGAGGTATCCGGTGTAGCCGAACACCATCGTCAGCGAGATGAGCACGATGCCGAGCAGCCAGTTCAGCTCGCGCGGCTCCTTGTACGCGCCGGTGAAGTAGACGCGCAGCATGTGGAGGAACACCGCGGCGGTCATCACCTGCGCCGACCACCGGTGGATGGAGCGCAGCATGAAGCCGAACTGGAGGTCGCGCATGATGAACGCGATCTGACTGTAGGCGATCGACGCCTCTCCCGGGCCCGCAGAGCCGACCGCCGGAACGTAGTAGAATCCCAGTAAAGCCCCGGAGATGGCCGCCACGACGTACGCGAGGGTGCTGAAGAAGCCCAGCGTGTACAGCGCGTACCAGTACCAGAACTTGTTGTCCAGGTCGTACTGCTCCGTGTGCGACTTCGGCATCTGGAGGTTCGACCGGTAGTACAGCGACTCCAGCAGTTCGAGGTAATCCACGATGCGGAGGCGCTTGTCGACCCAGATGAGCGCGGTGAGGAACGTCGCCTCCACCGGCGTGAGGTCCTTGCTCTCGAGCCAGTTCTCGTGGTCGTACTCGTCTTTCTTTTCCAGACTCATCGTCTCACCGTTTGTAGTAGGGGTAGACGGCGCGTTTCACCTGCTCCCAGGCGTCGGTTCCGAGGGTCTCGCCGTCGACGTCCTCCTCGCGGATGTAGAGGTCCTCCCACTTGCGACGCCGCTTCTTGACGATCACGACGTCCGGGAGGAACTCCTTGCGGTACAGCGCCAGAATGAACGCGAGGTCGATGAAGATCACCGCGAGGATGCCGCCGAGGAACATGTTCCCCGTGTCCGAGAGGCCCCAGCCGTTGACGAGGCCGTAGGTGAACATGAACACGAACACGACCTCCACGACCGTCAGCAGGACGATCGCGATGGCCGCGGCCGTGCTCTCGCGGGCCGGTTCGTAGCGGTGGATGTCGCCGTAGGTCGATCCGGTACTGGACATCTCAGGTCACCTCCCGGTCCCCGTGTGTGCGGACTCGCCGTACTTCACCAGGTAGAACGTGAAGATCACGCTCATGATGATGCCGAGGATGGTGGCCGCGCCGACCCAGTGGGCCTGGATGGCGACCCCGAGGTCGTGCAGTTCCTTCCGGCCGCCGCCCCCCGTCGACACCGTCGGCACGTCCTCGCCGACGGCGATCCCGCCGAGCATCCCGAGCGACCGGTGGGGGTCACAGTAGTACGTGTAGATCCCGCCCGACTCGAACGTCACCTCGAACGTGAACCCCTCGTCCTCCAGAGGTTCGTGGCCGGAGACGTCGCCGGGATTGTCATCGAACAGCACGTTGTGACCGCCTGAGACCCACTCGAACGTGACGGTCGTTCCGGTGTCGATCCACAGCTCGGTCGGCAGGAACGCGAGGCCCCCGCCGCCGCCGACTTCGACGGTCACCTCGGAGCTGCCGCGGGCGTCCTGATACGTGCCGCCCTTGGCACCGTCGGTGTAGCCGCCGAAGTCGGGCCGTTGGCCGCCGCCGCCCTCCTGGGCCGCGGCGGTGCCGGCCGTCGCGGTCGCGCCCGCCCCGATGGCGGCCGTCGCACCGCCGGCCTGTCGCATAAAGTCCCGCCTCTTCATGGGTGTTTCAGGGTCGGGGTTGGGCGCGCATAAACCCACCGACCTCTCGGCCGGCGTGTTGCCGGGACAACGGCCCGCTATCCGTCGGTTTCGTCGCCGGTCGCCCCGGTCCGTGCGTCGGGTCCGGTCGCCCCCGCGGCCGCGTCGGCCGACCCCTCCGTGTCGCCCGAGGGCGACACGGTCGTCTCGGGCGGATCCGGCCCCTCTCCCCGGGCGGCCGCCAGCGCCTCCTCGGCGACCTCCTCGAACGGGACGAACTCCGCGTCGTCGCCGGGATCGGTGATGCCGGCCGCCCGGAGCCGGTCGCGGTACTCCTCGGCGCGGAACCGGTCCGACAGCCTGGCGTTCGCGACCAGCCCGAACAACAGCACCCCCACGACGAGGAAGAACCCGCCCATGACGGGCGCGACGATCGTCTCGACGCCCAGGAACAGCCACGCGACGAACAGCCCCAACCCGCCGAGGATCTGCATCGCCGCGACCACCTGGATCATCAGGTTCCCGAACTCGCCGGTCCCGGACTCGACCTCCTCGGGCGTCGGGAGCTCGTACTCCTCGGGCGGGTCTCGGACCTCGTAGGAGTCCATCGAGCACAGCGCCACGGTCGGCTTCACGTCCCTGAGGACGGTCCCCTCCCCCTCGACGCTCCCGTCATCGTAGACGACGGCCCAGCCCTCGTCGGAGTACGCGACGACTGACGGGGGGTCGTTCCGGCGGTCGAGCACCGCGAACACCTCCCGGGACGCGATCTGGCTTCGGAGGTCCCGCTCGACACGGTCGAGCAAGTCGCGACCGGTGATCCACGCGTCCGGGTCGAACGCCGCGTCCCACTCGGCCTCGGTCATCTCCGCCATGTCCGCCGGGCCGAAGTCGTCGAAGTCGTACTTCTCCTCGACTTCGGCCCGCAGCGCCTCGATCGAGTCGTCGGACGCGTCCTCGACCGAACCGGTGTCGACAGCGCGGGCACGCTCGGGCTCGTCCGCGGCGTCGGTCATCCCCTCCACGTCCGGGCCGTAGGCGCATAAGCGCCGCGACGTTCGACGGCGCGGGCCGGCCTCGACGGCGACACGTTGGTCGACCGTACCCGAACGTGATCCGGGTATGTTCTCGTTTCGTGACAGCTTGAAACCGGAACCGGTCGCGTCCGGTCCGGGTGACGAACCAGCCCGCCGAGGCGCCGGATCGACGAGCGATCGAGTTCGGGCGACCGCCGGTCGACAGGGTCGGCTTGCGGGACCGCACTCGGCGAGTAACGAACCCGTCGGCCGTCGATGAACTCCTATGGGTACCAGCAACGACCCAACGCACGGACAGTCGCGACGTGACGTGATGAAGGCGCTCGGCGTCGGAGCGGGCCTGTCGGTTGCCGGAGGGACCGCGGCCGCCCGGACCGGCGACAGCGGGGTCCGAGCCCAAACTGACGACGAGGAACCGGGTACCGTCCCCGACGGGTCAGGTGCCGGTACGGTACACGAAGTCCGAACCGTGATCGGCGGTCCGCCGACGAATCCCGACCGACCGGCGGACTTCTACTACGAGCCGACGGGGCTCCACGTGGATCCGGGGGACGTGATCAGGTTCGTCTTCGCGACCCCCGATCACAACGTCGTCGGGTACCATCCAGCGTACGGGATGCGCCGCCGCGTGCCGATCGGGGTCGAGGCGTTCTCCTCGCCGCTGCTCGGCTGGGCGCCGTCTTCCATCCCGGGCGACATGGTCGATCCGCCCGCGGAGACGATGGGCCCGGGTGAGGGTGACGACGGCGGCGACGACGACACCGACGATGACGGGGGGGACGGGCCGGTCCCCGACACGTGGCTGCACAGCTTCGACACGCCGGGCGTGTACGACCTCCTCTGTTCGCCCCACGAGGGGTTCGGCATGGCGATGCGCGTCGTCGTCGGGGACGATCCGGAGGCCCCCTTCGAGACCGAGGACCCGTCCGCGCTCCCGGAGCCGAGGGCGGGACCGGTCGGACTCGCGCGCGTGACGCTTACCGACCCCGCGCTACAGCCGTCGGCGATCGTGGAGGCCGGAACGGTCGAGTGGCAGTCGCTCGACTCGGTGCAGTCGGGGGCCGGTTCCGACGGCGGCGAGGGAAGCGGCGGTACCGGGGACGACGGCAGCGGGGACGACGATGACGGCGGAGACGACGGCACCGGGAACGACGACGGCGAAGGCGACGAGTAAGCACTCGGTCGTCGTCGACGCGACCGACCGACCGCCGTCGGAGGGCTTAGGGGTTCCCCGGTCCGATGGGCGGACGGATGGTCTCGGAGGCGACGACGGCGACGGTGGCCGCGGCGATGGTGACGGCGAGCCTGCCCTTCTACCTCTACGGGGCGTGGATCATGGTCGGACGCGACCAGGATCACGTCACCTGGGACCGGCTCATGCGCCACCTCCGCGTCATCGTTCCGGGGCTGGTGCTCAACACGGTCCCCGTCGCGTTCTGGATGGCGCCGCGGCTGTTCGACCAGTTCGGCGGTGCCGCCGCGATCCACGCGTTCCTCGGGCTCCAGGCGTACGCCCTGCTCGCGTTCGGCCTAACCGGCATCGTCCGCATCTTCCAGGTGAAACGCGGCGCGGACCTCTACGAGATCGAGGACCCCGACACGAGCCTCAACGACCTCCACGAGAACATGGCCGCGTGGCGCGGTCGCCTCCGGATCGGCGTGTTCGGATACGTGCTGTTCTGGTGTTTCGCGTACGTCGTCGGGCTGTACCGTTACTACGGGCTGTACATCGCGTGACCGGCGAAGAAGTCTCAGGCGGCGACCTCGATCGCTACTGGTACGGCTCCTCGTCGCGGTGGGCGTCGGGGTTCTCCTGTTCGGCGGCCTCCTCCTCGCGCGCCTCGCCGTCCGTGTCGTCGCGTCCCGGCTCCTGATCCGGCATCGCGTCCTCGGGAGCGTCGTCGTCCGCGTCCCTCGACGACGTGGCGTCCTCGGCCGTTTCGAGGTCGGTGTCCTCCTCGACGTCCGTGCCGTGTCCGTCGTCGGACATGGCTACAGGTTGACTGTTCCGACGGGTAAGCTCGGTGGCCGAACGCCGGCTTCGACCATCTCCGGTCTACCACGCCTCGCCGCTGGCGAGGTCCACGGCCGCGTCCCCGCGCTCGGACGGACAGACGTCCGCGAGCACACACTCGTCGCAGTCGGGGTTCCGCGCCGTACACGTCGCCCGCCCGTGGCTGATCAACAGGTGGGTGAACATCCGCCAGTCGTCCTCGGGGACCACGCCCATCAGGTCCGTCTCGATCGCGCCGGGGCGCTCCTCCTCGGTGATCCCGAGGCGTCGGGAGATGCGCTGGACGTGCGTGTCGACGACGATCCCCTCGGTCACGTCGTGGGCGTGCTGGAGCACGACGTTCGCGGTCTTGCGCCCGACGCCGGGGAGGTCGGTCAGCTCGCTCATCGTGTCCGGGACCTCGCCGCCGTGTTCCTCGACGAGGATCTCGCCGATCCCCTTCAGGTAGCCGGCCTTGTTGTTGTGGAAGGTGATGCCGTAGATGTCGTCGGCGAGTTCCTCCTCGCTGGCCTCGGCGTAGTCCTCCGCCGTGCGGTACTTCTCGAACAGGTCCTCGCAGACCTCGTTGACCCGCTCGTCGGTGCACTGCGCCGAGAGGACGACCGCGACGAGCAGCTCCAGCTCGGTCGAGAAGTTCAGCGAGATGTCCGTGTCGGGGTACTCCTCGTAGAGGCGGTCGAGCACCTCGTCGACCTGCGCCTCCCGGGAGTCCAGCGGCGTTCCCATACGCGATCCACCGACCCCGGCCGCTTCAACGGTTCGAAGCCGGACGGCTCCGTGGCGGTCGACCGCGGAGGCCGGAGGGCGGGGGGCGGAGCACGTGAGGCGGTGAATCGAACGAAGGGGGAACGGTTTTGTCGCCGCCGTGGGAGCCGTCTGTATGGACCTCGGCCACCTCGATCACGAGTCGTTCCGCGCGGCCGTCGGGACCGCCCTCGGCTACGGCGCGATCCTCGCCGTCATGACGGCGTTGCTGTTCGGCGTTCCCTACCTCCTGTTCACTCTGTGAACGTCACCGTTTTGTCGGTCCCGTCGAATTCGATGCCATGGACCGCCAGCAGGTGCTCGCGCTGGTTCTCGTCGGCTTGATGGTGTTCTCGTCGCTCGCGTACGCCGTCTCGTTCATCTGACGCGATCCGACGCGAGAACTCCGCCCCCCGACTCAATACAGCGGCTCCGGCTCGTCGCCCTCGACGGGGTCGACGCCGAGGGCGTCGGCGATCGTCAACAGTTCCGGCTTCGAGAAGCTCCCCGTGTCGGCCTCCTCGGTCGTCTCGGCCAGCCCGACGGCCACCCTGACGGCAGCACGGGTCGACTCGTTCGTCGACCGGTCGCCCGCGGGAACGTCGAGCGCGTCGGCCAGCGCCGCCAGCTCCTCCTTCGTGAACGTCGCGGTCGCCTCGCGTTTGAACCGACCGACGCCGCCCCGGATGCCGTTGCGGATGTCGTGAACGGTGAGCGTCACGGTCGATCGCAGGGAGTGGGGAGTGAAAACGTCGCCGGCGCGTCCGCCGCCGGCGACGTGAAGCGCCGTCCGACGGTCGGCTTATCGACGCGAGCGCAGGACGACTGAGGATAGTCCCGGGCGGATTCGAACCGCGGTCACTCCGCTTCGCTCCGTTCCCTGCTTCGAATCCGCGGTGCGACTGTCCGTCCTCACTTCGTTCGCACAGAATAGTCCCGGGCGGATTCGAACCGCCGTCGAAGGCTCCAAAGGCCCTCATGATTGGCCACTACACCACGGGACTGCGCAACCGAGCGTACTGGACCGACGTACAATAGGATTGCCTTCCACACTCGTCCGAGCCCCGGCCGAACCGTTCCGCGCCTCCGGTCAGGTCCGACGGATGTCGAAGCCGTCGCACTCGGGACACTGCTGTCTGTTCGCGTCGAACCCTCGCCCACAACCGGCACACTCGAAGTCGTGATCGTCGTCGTCGTCCGCCCCCACGAACGACCTGATCCGATCGGTCACCCCGCTACCCATGGACCCGGTCTACCGGAGGCCCCCACTTAATCCCGCCGGGTCGCCGCGGACCGACACGTCCGGGCGAACGACGCGGCGGCGACGCGGGTCAGTCGGCCGGGTTCTCCGACTCGACTTCCGCGATGTACTTGCAGGCGTCCGTCTCGGCGTCGAAACAGTCGGGGCACTCCGAGGAGCGGTCGATGATGGTGTCGAGGCGCTCGGCGACGGTGTCGTCGATGACCGCCTCCAGCGAGCGCGCCTCCGCGCGGAACTCCTCGACCTCGAGGACGTTCGCGAGGAACCGCTCGATGATGCAGTAGTTCGACAGCGCCTCACGGGCCCTGACGATCCCCTCGTCGCTGAGGGAGACGCCCTTGTACTTCTCGTGTTCGGCGAGGCCGCGCTCCTCGAGTTTGCCGATCATCTCGTTGGCGGAGGCGGGACTCACGTCGAGCGCGTCGGCGACCGCGCCCGTCGAGGCGGGGCCGTCCTCCGTCTCCTGCACGAGGTAAATCGCCTTCAGATACTGGTCTGCCGTGTTCATCGTTATCGCCGCTCCATGATCTCCGTTACCTCCTCGACGCCTTCCTCCTCCTCCGCGCGGATCCCCCGGAGCGTGTCGAGCACCCGGTCGCGGTCGACGGAGAACGACGAGTCGCTCCCCTCGATCGCCTCGATGAGGTCGTCGTAGAACTTGTAGGCGGTCTCCTCGTTACACAACTGGTCGTACAACACGCCGTCGAAGTCCTCCGGCTTCGTCTTCCCGTACTGCGCCTCGACCAGCGCCTCGATCTCCTCGTAGGAGACGGACTCGGCGTCGAGCTCGTCGATGAGCCCCTCGAGTCGGTCGCGGTGGTCGGCCGACTCCTCGGCCGCGTGTCGCAGCAACGCCTCGACCTCGTCGTCGAAGTCGCCGTCCATCTCGCGGTGGTGTTGGGTGGAGCGCGCCTCCACGACTTCCTCGAGCACCACGCCGATCTGGAGGAGCCGGGCCAGCTGGTGGTCGGAGGTGACCCGCTGTCCCACGCTCACGGGCGACCACCCGTCCGCGCGACGGCGAGGGGTCGGTCGTCGACCTGTTCCACGGTCATCGCTTCAGCGTCCGGGGACGGCGACCGTAAGCCTTCCCCTCCCGCCGGCCTGCTCCCCGTGGCCGACAGCGGCGACGACGACAGCGGTGACCACGACAGCGGCGGCGGCGACACCGACGGCGACGGCCGCGGCGGCGTCGACCGCACGAGGGCCACGGCGCCGACGCCGAACGCTCAAGCCGGCGGGGGTCCAACGCCCCCCGATGGCAGCCGCCGGCGACACGTCACCCGCGAGGACGACCCCCGACAGCGACCGCCGCGACCGGGTCGCGCTCGCGCTCGTCGTGTACGCCGTGTTGCTCGCGCAGACGCTCGTGTACCCCGGCGTCGACCTGCTCACCGCCGAGTTCGGCGGGGGCGGCGTCGCCGGGCCGACGCTGTTTCTCGCCGTCGAGTTCGCCGCCTTCGCGCTGTTCGCCGGCCCCTGGGGGACGCTGTCGGACCGGCTCGGCGAACGCCGGCGGCTCGTCGCGCTCTCGGCCGCCGGCGGCGCGGCCGGCTACCTCGCGCTCGCGGTCGTCGCCGGAGGCGACCTCCCCTTCCTCGCGGCGCTGGTGCTTCGAGGACTTCAGGGCGCGATGACCGTCGGCGCGCTCTCGCTGGCGATCTCCGCGCTCGCGGACCGGTCGGGCGGCAACGGGCGAAATATGGGCGTCGCCGGCATCGCGATCGGCCTCGGGACCGCCAGCGGCGCGCCGCTGGGCGGCCAACTGTTCGAGGTCGGCGCGACCGTCCCGCTGTACGCCGCCGCCGGCCTGCTCGGCGTGGCCGCCGCGGGGTCGCTCACGATCCCCGACCGACCGCCGGAGCCGGCGGAGTCGGCGGCGGTCGGCTCCGACAGCGGGGCCGACAACGAGGGCGGCCACGGCGGGCTCGGGGCGCTGCTCGCTGGGGTGCGCGACCGGCGCGAGCTCGCGATCCCGTACGCGTTCGCGTTCGCCGACCGGCTCGTCGCGGGCTTCTTCGCGCTCGTCGGCACGCTGTACTTCCGGGAGGCGTTCGGGCTCGGACCGGGCGCGACGGGCCTGTTGCTGGCGGCGTTCTTCGCGCCGTTCGCGCTGCTGCAGTACCCCTTCGGCCTCCTCTCTGACCGGATCGGCCGGGTCGTCCCGGTCGCCGCCGGGTCGGCGGTGTTCGGCCTCGTCGTGATCGCCGTGGGCTTCGCGCCGACGGTGCCTACGGTCGCCGCGACGATGGTCGTCGTTGGCGTCCTCGGCGCGCTGATGGCGCCGGCGACGCTCGCGCTCGTCGTGGACCTCGCGGGCGACGACGGCCGCGGCGCCGCGGTCGCGGGGTTCAACGCCGCCGGCAGCCTCGGCTTCCTCGCGGGGTCGCTGGTCGGCGGCGCCGTCGCCGCCGAGTTCGGCTTCCGGGCCGCGTTCGTCGTCGCCGGCGGCAGCGAGTTCCTCCTCGCGGTTGCGACGCTGCCGGCGCTGGTGCGGCTGGGTCGACGAAGCGGACGGACGGCGGTCTTCAGCGGCGGCGACTGACTCGACGGTGCCGTCGCTGTGAGTGCTGGAGCGGACGCCGAAAAACCGCGGCAGTGAGTTCCGAACGCGGGTGCCGCGAACGCCGCGAGTGTCGCGGGCCTCAGTCGAGGCGCGCGACGATCAGGTCGTCGATGTCCTCGCGCAGTTCGTCGACCTCGACCTCCTCGAGGACGGGGACGAAGAAGCCCTCGACGAGCATGTTGCGCGCGGTGTTCTCCGAGATGGCGCGGGAGGTCATGTAGAACATGTCCTCCGCGTCCACCTGCCCGACGGTCGCCGAGTGCGACGCCTCGGTGTCGTGGTTGTGGATGATGAGCTTCGGCGAGGCGTCCGCCTCGGAGTCGTCGCTCAACATCAGCGTGTTCTCGCGCTGGTAGGAGCTGGTGTCCCACGCGTCGCGACCCACGTCCTGAACGCCCTCGTACACAGAGCGGGCCTCGTCGTCGAGGACACCGCGCGTGACCAGGTCGGCGGTCGTGTGCTCGGCGTTGTGCCACACGCGGGCGTTGATGTCGAAGTGCTGGTCGTCGTGCCCGAAGAACGCGCCGACGATCTTCGTCTCCGAGGAGTCGCCGTTCAGCTCAGTCTCGATGTCAGAGCGGGTGAGCCGGGAGCCGATGTTCCCCTCGATCCAGTCGATCGTGGCGTACCGGTTCGCGTCGCCGCGCTTCAGCGTGAAGTCGTACACGTCCTCGTCGAGGTTCTGCAGCGAGCCGTACTGGACGTACGCGTTCTCGCCCGTGACGATCTCCACGAGGTTGCTGAAGTAGCGGTCGCCGTCGACCTCGGAGCCGTTGGAGATCCGCTCGAGGATCGTCGCGGAGGCGTTGTCCTCGGCGACGACGAGCGTGTGGCTGAACAGCGAGGTGCTGTTCATCTCGGCGCGCACCTTCACGTCCTCGGCGTCGACGCCCTCGGGGACGTAGATGACCGTCCCCGTGGTGAACAGCGCCGTCGACAGCGCAGTCAGGTAGTTCGTCTGCGGGTCGGTGACCGAGCCGAAGTGCTCCTCGACGAGCTCGGGGTGCTCCTCGAGCGCCGTCTCGAAGTCGAGGACCGCCGCGCCCTCCGCGGAGATCCGTTCGGTCTCGTCGCGCTGGTCGAGCGGGTCGACGATCGACTCGTAGTCGAGGTCCTCGAGGTTCGTCCAGCGGCGGCCGGGCGTCTCGATGACGCTCGGCATCTCCGACTCCTCCAGCGCGGCCAGCGCGTCCAGGCGCGTCCGGCGGAGCCAGTCCGGTTCGTTGCGCTCCGCGGAGATCTCGTCGACGGTCTCCTCGGAGATGCTTGCGGGTAGCTGTGTGCTCATTGTGTGTGGTGAGTGGGTGGTGACGGAGCGCCGGGGGTTACCCGAGCGAGCCCTCCATCTCCAGTTCGACGAGCCGGTTGAGCTCGACGGCGTACTCGATGGGCAGTTCCTCCGTGATCGGCTCGATGAAGCCCGAGACGATCATCTGCTTGGCGTCGTCGTCGTCGAGGCCGCGCGACTGCAGGTAGAACACGTCCTCGTCGCCGATCTTCCCGACGGTCGCCTCGTGGGCGACGTCCACCGTCGACTCGTTGATCTCCATGTACGGCATGGTGTCGGAGGTGGACTCGTTGTCGAACATCAGCGCGTCACACTCGACGGCCGTCGAGGAACCCTCGGCGCCGTCGGCGATGTGGACGAGGCCGCGGTAGTTCGTGCGGCCGCCGTCCTTCGAGATGGACTTCGACTCGATGGTCGACTTCGTGTTCGGCGCGTTGTGGTACACCTTCGCGCCGGTGTCGATGTTCTGGCCCTCGCCGGCGAAGGCGATGGTGATGTGGTTGTCGGAGGCGCCGCGGCCCTTGAGGATCGAGGAGGGGTACAGCATCGTCGCCTTCGACCCCATCGACCCGGAGATCCACTCCATCCGGCCGTTCTTCTCGACGAGCGCGCGCTTGGTGTTGAGGTTGTACGTGTTCTTCGACCAGTTCTGCACGGTCGAGTACTGCACGTGGGCGTCCTCGCCGACGAACACCTCGACGCCGCCGGAGTGGAGGTTGATCGCCGAGTACTTCGGCGCGGAACAGCCCTCGATGTAGTGGACTTCCGAGCCCTCCTCGGCGACGATGAGCGTGTGCTCGAACTGGCCCATCCCCTCGGAGTTCATCCGGAAGTACGCCTGCACGGGCATCTCGACGGTGACGTCCTCGGGGACGTACACGAACGAGCCGCCCGACCAGACGGCGCCGTGGAGCGCGGCGAACTTGTTGTCGCTCGGGGGGACGCACGTCGTCATGAAGTGCTCGCGGACGATCTCTTCGTGCTCCTGGACCGCCTGGTCCATGTTGCAGAAGATGACGCCCTTCTCCTCCCAGCGCTCCTGCATGTTCTGGTAGACGACCTCCGACTCGTACTGGGCACCGACGCCCGAGAGGGCGTTCTTCTCGGCCTCCGGGATGCCCAGCTTGTCGAAGGTGTCCTTGATCTCGTCGGGCAGCTCCGTCCAGTCGTCGACGCCCGCGCGGACGTCCACGTCGGGGCGGATGTACGGGACGATCTCGTCGACGTCGACCTCGCTCAGGTCCGGCTGGCCGGGCCAGTCGGTCGGCATCGGCATCTCCTGGAACTGCTTGAGGGCGCGCAGGCGCCGCTCGAGCATCCACTCGGGCTCGTCCTTGTCCTCGGAGATCGCGTGGATGGTCTCTTCGGTGAGACCCTTCTCCGCCGCGAACGCCGCCTTCGAGTCTTTCTTGAAGTCGAAGCGCTCCTCGGTGTCGGTCTCCTTCAAATGGTCCTGTTCGGAACTCATGTGTTGATCGTGTTTACGGGTGTGTACGCATTAGCCTGTTCAGTAACCATAATCGGTTATGCCGTGCCGTAGACCTCGTCGCGGACCCAGTCGTACCCCTTGTCCTCGAGCTCCTCGGCGAGCTCGGCGCCGCCGGACTTGGCGATCTTCCCGTCGATCATCACGTGGACGTGATCGGGCTCGACGTAGTCGAGGATACGCTGGTAGTGGGTGATCTGGAGGATGCCGGTGTCCTGCTCGTCGCGGAGGGCGTTGATGCCCTTCGAGACGTCCTGCAGGCGGTCGATGTCCAGCCCGGAGTCGATCTCGTCGAGCACGGCGATCGAGGGCTCCAGAATAGCCGCCTGGAGAACCTCGTTCTGCTTCTTCTCGCCGCCGGAGAAGCCGGCGTTGAGGTAGCGCTCGGCGAACTTCTCGTCCATGTCGAGCAGCTCCATCTTCTCTTTCATGAGCTGCTGGAACTCGGCGACGCCCACGTCGCCGTCGTCGGCGGGCCCCTCCATCGGGGAGGTCTCGTAGCCCGAGTCGTCCTCGGCGTCCGCCTCCGCCTCGTCGTCCTCGTCCTCGAAGAGCTCCTCGCGCTCGTCGAGCTTGGCGTTGAGCGCCTGTCGGAGGAAGTTCACCATCGTCACGCCCTCGATCTCGGCGGGATACTGGAACCCGAGGAAGATGCCGAGCGCAGCGCGCTCGTTGGGTTCGAGATCGAGCAGTTCCCAGGTGAGGTCCTCCTCGTCGATGTCCGCGTCGATGTCCTCGACGTCGGCCTCCGAGAGGGTCAGCGTCACCGAGCCGCCGGTGACCTCGTAGGCCGGGTGGCCCGCGATGACCTTCGCGGTCGTGGACTTCCCGGAGCCGTTCGGCCCCATCAGGGCGTGGATCTCGCCGTTGTTCACTTCGAGGTCGACGCCCCGGAGGATCTCTTCGCCCGTCTCTGCGACCTCCGCCTGGAGATTTTCGAGTTCGAGTGTCGCCATGTTCGTGTATACGCCTCTACGGGTGAATGGGGTCGTTCGACGCATGAAGGTTTCGCATCCGCACGCGTGTCTTTCTCACATCCGAAAAATCGTTTGTCGGATGCGAAAATCGAGGTGGACGAACCGGTCCCGACTCGGTCACATGAAGCTGCCGAGGCCGGTCTGTTCCTGGCCGCTTTTGATCTCCTCCCAAGACATCCCGAGCGCCTCGATGATCCGGGCGATAGGTCCCTTGAGCGTCTTGTCCAGCATCTTGTCCCAGTCGACCTCGAACTCGTCGGGGACCTCGTCGGCGTACTCGAAGCAGATCACGTCGGGGTCACGCTTGAACTCGCCGTACAGAGGGTCGGTCTGTGGGTCGAGTCCGTGCTCCTCCTCCATGCGGGCCCAGAAGTCCGGGTGGACCTTCTCCAGGTAGAGGCGCTTGGGCTTCGACCCGCGCTGGAAGTTCGTGCCCAGCAAGAGGTTCGCGTACTTCGCGCCCCGCACCTGGGCGGTGTCGGTGTCGTAGCTCTCCAGGCGCTTGCCGATGCCGCCGGGGATCCCCACCTCGTCGAGGTCGGCGTCGCCGTCGAGGAAGCTCTGGATCTCCGCGTGGAGGTAGTCGGCGATGTCCTCGGTGTCCTCCCCGTGGACGATCATCTCGATGACGCGCTTCTGGACGCGCTTTGTGACGGGCGCGATGTCCGAGCGCTTGTACTCGAAGCCCGTGATGTCGATGTCGTCGACGTCCTTCCCCTCCTTCCAGACGATGTGGCCGGCGTAGCGCTTCTTCTTGCCCGCCTGAAAGAACCGCCGGTAGAGCTTCTCGAACTCGATCTCGAAGCGGTGCTCCTCGGCGTCGAGTTCGTCGCGCGCGAAGTCGTCGTAGCGGCCGTTGATGTGCTCCTCGATCTCCTGGGAGAGCCGGATCACGGCGGCCAGCCTGAGGAGCTCGTGGTCCGACATCTCCGGATGGATCTCGGCCATGTTCTCGGAGACGGTGGCCTCCTCGATTTCCTCGTCGGATATGCCGTCCAAGCTCAACATGACCGAATCGGTGTCGCCGTATGTGACCTCCCTGCCGAGTTCGCCCACCGCCTGCTCGGTGAACTCGATGACACGACGACCCATCGCGGTGATCGCGGCGGCGTTGTCCTTGTCGTACAGGCGGAAGCGCTCCCAGCCGGAGACGCCGTACAGCGACTGACCCACGAACTGGAACTTGCCGTTCCGGCCGGCGAGAAGCGTGTGGTTGTCGGCGACGGTGACGCAGTAGACCCCCTCCTCGGCGGTACTCCGACCGCCGCTCCGGTTCATCCGGAGGGTGTTCTTCGAGTCCTCCGTGCAGTAGATCCGCCACGACCCGCTGTCGCGGTTGTAGTTCGCGGTGAGTCCGAGGTGAGCACACAGGCGAAGCACGTCGTCGCGGAGCCGGTCGCTGGACGTGGTGTAGCGCCACGAGGTCGCCGACCCCCGGTCGCCGTCGCCGGCGATGAGCGTGTCGAGGAACCGCCGCTTCTGCTCGCTGCTCGCCTCGAACACCAGGTCCGGGATCCGTTTCTCGAAGCTGTCCGCACCGCAGCGCTCCCGAAACGCCTCGCCGAGGAGCTTCGACGTGAACTGATACGCTCGGTCGTCGACGTACGTGTCGAACCCCATCCGGTCGAGGAGGTCGCCGATGGAGGCGTGGTGGGACGTCCCGCCATCCGCGACGGCGTTCTGTGCGATCTTGACCGTCGTGGCGGACCCTCGGAGCTGATCGCCGAACCGCTTCTCCTCGGACGTGTACACGTTCCCCTCGGTGACGTACCACGCCAAGAGGTCGAGGAAGTCGTCACCGTCGTACGTCCGCGGGATCCACTTCCTGTTCGGCTCGCTGTGGACGTAGAAGTCCGAACAGACCGAGTCGAGATAGTCGCGGTGCTCCTCGAACTCCGCGGCCGAGAACACGTAGCCGGTTGTCCCGACGTCGTTCTTGACGACCTTCTTCGGGTAGTACCCCAGCTCGGCCGCGAGCGTGTGGCCGTGGACGTCGTTGTTCGCCCAGACCTCGTAGCCGTCGTCGAGCAGTCGGGTGAGGTCGACCTCCTCGATCCGCTCCCCGTCGGGGCCGGACCAGTCGTGCGGGAGTTCGTAGTTCGTCGCGCTGTCGAGGTCGCCGGCCTCGACGAACCGGTAGTCGTCCCCGTCCCACGAGATGCCGTTCGTCTCGTTCTTCCGGACGAGCATCCGATGGTTCGGCGTGACCCTGAAGTCGATCTTGCTCGTCTCGACGTCGACCAGTTCGTCGCGGTAGTCCGGATAGGCGTGCGTCTCGACGACCGGCTTCGCCTCCATCTGCATCGTCTCCGGGTCGAGCGAGTACACCTCGTCGCCGACGTCGAGGTCGGTGACCCCCCGGACGCCGTCGGGCGTGACGACCTCGGTGTCCGGCGTGAAGCAGTTCATGATCACCTTCGTCGCTGCCTGCTGGCGGTCGTACTGTTCGTAGGGGTCGGAGCCCGGCTCGTGCTCGTCGCGCTGGCCCTTGAGGCGCTCGCGCTCGGTGAGCAGCTCGTCGACCATCTCACGCATCATCCCGTCGGGCTCCTTGCGGAACCGCGTGCCGTTGGGCGCGCGGTACGTCTCCCCGTCGAAGGCGTCGGGGTCCTCGACGATGGTCTCGGGGCTGGCGTTGATCGTCACCATGCACATCGGGTACAGCGACTTGAGGTCGAGCACGGACACCATCTCCTCGACGCCGGAGATGGGCTCGAAGACGGCGCCGCCCTCGAAGTCCTCGCCCTCCTGTTGGCCCTTCGTCGGGAGCACGAAGTCGCCGTAGGCGTTGTGGAGGACGTACATGTCGACCGCGTCCCCGGGCGTCGGGGCGTCCTCCAGTTGACAGCCGACGAACTTGCGCGCGTCGTCCCAGAACGCGACGATCTTCTGTTTGCGGTCGATCTCGACGCACAGCTCCACGTCGCGGACGTTGTACTCCAGCAGGCGCTCGGGTTCCTGTTCCCACAGGTCGCCGATGTCGCCCGTATAGCGCTCCTTGCCCACGTCGAGTTCGAGCTCGCCGACCGCGTCGAGCCGGTACGACTCCAGCTCGGAGAACTGGGTGCGCTGGTAGGCGTACAGCAGGTCGAAGACGACGCGACCCTTCACGTCCGGGCCGCCCCAGCCCGAGCGCCACGTCTCGTTCACGCGGGAGAGCCGGTCCGGCGAGAGGTCGTGGTCGCTCCGCGGGTCGAGTTCCTCACAGCGGTCCATGAAGTACGGCGCGTCGAAGTCCTCGAAGTTCCACCCCGTGAGGACGTCCGGATCCGTCTCCTCGATGTACGAGACGAACGCGTCGAGCATCGCGTCCTCCTCGGCGAACGTCCGCACCTCGATGTCGCTGTCGCGGTCGCCGATCTGCTCGTAGTCGTCGAGGACCGCGGGCGCGTCGACGCCGCCGACTGGCGCGTCGTACAGCCACGCGATGTACTCGTCCTCGTAGGAGTCGTGGGAGGTGAGACAGACGATCGGCTCCTCGCCGTCCTCCGGGAAGCCGTTGCGGTCGTCGACCTCGATGTCGAAGGTGTTCACGCGGATGTCCGCGTCAACGTCGCACGGCTCGACGTGATCGGGCGTTACCTGCAGCCGACCCCGGTTCTCGCCGTCGCGCGCGTCGAGCCGTCGTTCCTCGACGCGCAGCCCGGAGGTGACGCCGTGGTCGATGAGGAATCGGTTCGGGAACAGGATGTCCGCCTCGTAGGTGCGCTCGAAGTCGTCGCGGATCTGGCCCACGTCGCGGGGCGTGCGGGCGACGACCTTCGTCACCGGTTCCCCCCGGATCGACTCGAAGCGCTCGCCGTCGGGCCCCTCCTCGCGAGTGTCGAGGATCACGTCGTACTCCTCGACGAGCTCCCGGCCCTCGATGTCGACCGTCGGGACGTAGAAGTACGGCTCGGTCCCGAGCACGCGGACGTGTTCGGGCTCGTTGTCGGCGGTGCGGCCGAACACGTGGACGACTGGGTACTCCTCGGCGCCGCTCCCCTCGACGGTGTAGTCGACGGCGGTAACCATGAACTCGACCGTGCCGGTCGAGTCCGGCACGACGATGTCCTCGCGGTCCACGACCGCGCTCACTCGCCCCTGTCCCGCGCCGGCGACGTGCGCCGCCTCCGCGGCGGGGCGGTCGCCGCTCCCGTCGTCGGCGTCCCCGCCGCCGGCGAACTGGTCGAGGCCCGCCTGCGAATCGCTCATTGACGGGTCTTTGCCGTTCGCCGGTAAAAACCTCCCTTTCGTGCACCGGTCCTCGCCGTGGACGGCCGGCGTCGGCGAGGCCGACCGAATACGTCGGCCTTCGCCCCGGTAGGGCCGCCGTACTCGGTCGCCGACGTGGTCCCGATCTCGTCCACGATCCGCACGCCGGGGCGGCGATGGCGAGGAACACCGCCACGGAAAGGCATATACCGTGCCATTACATACCACGGTTCGGAGATGACCCACGCATCCGATACCCCGTTGGAGCGCTCGGGCTCGAGCCCGGACGAGGCCGTCGAGACGGTCGAGGCGTACGAGGACGACGGGCGAACGGTGCTGTACGACGCCGAGAACCCCCTCGCGTGGGTGGAGGCGAGCGAGGCGGTCACGCTCGCGGACGCGGCGTAACGTCGCCGATATCCCCTCCGAGACAACCGTGAACCGCGCGGTCTGACAACCCTTTTCCCCGCCGATCGCCAACCGAGCGACGTGCTCGGCGAGGACGACGACGACGGGGAGCTGTTCGACCTCGAGCGACAGGCCAGCGAGGCCGAAGGGCGCGGCCCCCGCGTCGATGTTCCGTCCGTCGACGACCCGTCCGACTCGCTGCCCGACCCGTCGACGGTCGATCCCGCCATCCAGCGGGCGTTCGTCACGGCCGTCGTGTACGCCAACGTCGCGCTGCTGGGCGTCTCGCTGGGGCTGATGCTGGTCGGGTTCCGCGGCGACTGGCGACTGGGCGGCGCGTCTATCGTGATCGGCGTACTCGCCGGCGTTCGCGTCTATCAGACGGTTCGCTCGTTCAAACAGCGTGACACGGACGAGGATACCGATGCCGGCGCGGACGAAGACGCTCCCGCGTCGACGGTCGCGACTCCCGATTCCGAGGACCGCTGACCGCCGTCACCATCCACTGACGACCGCCACCGCTCCACTACCCGCCGCCACCGACGCCACCGCTCCACTACCCGCCGCCACCGACACGACTTTTCGCGTGCGGCCGCTTTCGCCACCCATGCAGTCGGTTCGGGACGCGGACGGAACCCGGTACCTGATCGTCAAGCGGTCGTCGGAGTCGAGTCTCGTGCGCGACCCGGCGACCGGCGAGGAGCGCTACGTCCCGAACGACGACCTCGAACCCGACGGCGAGTCGCCGCTGTCGGCGGCCGCCGACGGCCTACCGTCCGAACTTCGCCGGGCGGTGCTGGCGTGTCGCGACGAGCGCGCGCTCGGGCTGCTCGTGGAGTTCGCGGACCGGGGGCCGGTGTCGGTTCGAACCCTGTTGGACGCCTACGACCTGTGTGAATCCGACCTCCACGGGGTGCTCGCGGAGTTTCAAGCCGCGGGGCTGCTCGCGGAGACCACCGTCGCCGGCGAGCGCGGCTACGAGCCCACGGAGGCGGCGCTGCGAGTCGTCGAACGGTTCCGCGACTGACCGGCGCCGGTTCCCGACTCCGGCGATCCGGCCTCTCAGTCGTCGGCGTGCTCGGCCTCGCCCGTCGGAAGCTCGACCGCCGACAGCGACGGATCGGCCATCCGTTCGACCGTCGACCGGTTCGACGTGGGGTTCTTCTCGACGCGCACGAGCTCGTCGGCGGCGCCGACGAGCTCGTCGTCGTGGCTGACGATCAGGATCTGCCTGACGCCGAAGCCGCGCATCTCGTCGATCAGGTCCGCCAGCCGCGAGACGTGCCCCGAGTCGAGGAACACCGTCGGCTCGTCGAGGATGAGCGGCGGCGTCGGCGCCGCGCCCTCGATCCCCTCGGCGAGCAACCGGTAGATGGCACAGCGCAAGGAGAGGTTGAACAGCGCGCGCTCGCCGCCCGAGAGCTGCTCGGGGTCCAGCGGCTCGCCGTCCTTCTGGTAGACGGTGAGCTCGTACTCGCCGTCGAGCTCGATATGCGAGTAGGCGTCGTTGCCGTACACCAGCTCGAACGTCTCGTTGAGCATCCGTTCGAGGCTCTCGACGTTCGACCTGCGAAGCTCCGCCCGGAGGTCGCCGTACATCGTCTCCAGCTCCTCGGTCTCCTCGTGGAGCGCGTCCAACTCGGCGACCCGCTCGGCCAGCTCGTCGCGTCGCTCGCGCAGCGCCTCCAGCTCGTCGAGTTCGTTCTCGACGGCGCCGATCCGGCTCGTGAGGTCGTCGCGTCGCTCGCGCAGGTCCGAAAGGGCGTCGTCGACCTTCTCGATGTACTCCTCGGCGTTCTCGAGGCGCTCCCTGGCGGACGCCACCCGCTCGTCGTCGAACGCGTCGCGGAGGTCGTCGCGCCGGTCACGCTTCGTCGCGAGGAACTCCCGGCGCTCGTCGTTGCGGTCGGCGATGTCCGCGCGCTTCTCGGTTAACCGCTCGATCTCGGACTCGGCGTCGGCGACCTCCTCGCGCGCCGCCTCGACGGCGTCGATCCGGTCGCGGGCGGTCTCGACCGCCTCGAGGTCCGTTTCCAACGATTCCACGTCCGCTCGCGCTTCCTCGGCCTCCTCGGCCTTCCGTTCGCTGACCTCGCGCTTCTCCTCGGCCTGCGACTCCAGATCGTCGGCGTCCTCGCGCAGCTCGGCGGCGCGCTCCCCCGCCTGCTCGATCTCCGCCTCCTTCTCTGCGATGCCGTCCTCGATCAGCTCGTGTGTGTCCGCGATCTGCCCGAGCCGGTTCTCCGCCTCGACGAGCTCCTCGGCCCGGTCGAGCGCCTCCTCCAGCTCCGTCTCGCGCTCGGTCAGGTCGTCGAGTTCCGCCTCCAGCTCGGCGACGCGCTCGCGCTCGTCGTCGAGGCCGTCGACGTGCGGCGAGCCGTCGACCGGCTGACCGCACTCGGGACACTTCCCCTCCTCCAACAGCCGCTCGGCCTCCTCGACGCTCGACCGTGCGGCGCTCACCTCGTTGCTCGTCTCGCGGATCTCCGCGCGGACCGCCTCGAGGTCATCGCGGATCGACTCGCGGTGGGCGGACGCCCCGCCAACCGAGACGGGCACGTTATCGAACTTCGCCCGGAGCTGCTCGCGCTCGGTCTCCAGCTCCGCCAGCGACTCCTCGCGCTCGGCGAGCGTCTCCGCCGCGGCCTCGGCCTCCTCGTCGAGCTCCGTCGCCCGGGCGCGCTTCTCGTCGGCGCGCTCGGCCGCCTCCTCGGCCTTCTCCGCGAGGTTCGTCGACTGGTTCGTGAGGGCGTTCACCCGCGAGCGCGTCTCCCGAAGCTTTTCCCGCAACTCGTCCTCGCGGTCGTCGAGTTCCTCGCGGCGCGCGTCGAGCGTCTCCGGGTCCGCGTCGTCGACGTCGACGGCCGAGAGCCGCTCCGTCAGGGTCGCCTCGGCGTCCTCGACGCGGTCACGGAGGTCGGCGACCCGGTCGCCGAGCCGTTCGCGCTCGGCCTCGTCCTCGCGGATCGTCGCCTCCAGGTCCTCGATGTCCGACTCCAGCTCCGACAGCTCCTCGCGACGCTCCTCGTACTCGTCGAGGACCTCGCGGGCCTGCTCGCGCGTGGACGCCGCCTTCTCGCGCTGCTGCTCGTAGTTCTCGATCTTCTCGTCCACGTCCGCGAGCGTCGACTCCAGCGAGTTGAGCCGTCCGTGCAGGTCGCGGTCCTCCTTCTCGGCCACCTGCTCCTCGACGCTCTCGAGCGCGCCCCGCGTCGTCGAGCGGACGTCCTCGACGCCGAGGCGCGCGTCGCCGGCGCGCTCGCGGTACTCCTCCAGCGTGCCCAGCTGGAGGAGGTCGTCGATCATGTCCTGGCGCTCGGTCGGCGTGGCGTTGATGAGCTTGTTCACCTCGCCCTGCCGGACGTACGCGCAGTTGACGAACGCCTCCGCGTCCATGCGCAGCAGGTCGGCCACGAACGACCGAACGTCGGTCGCGCCGTCGCGGTGGACCGTCTCGTCGTCTGATTCGAGCGTGCAGGTGGTCGTCTGGATCTGCTCGCCGTAGCGCTTCAGCTCCCGGCGCACGTGGTACGACCGGCCGTCGTGAGTGAACCACAGCTCGACCTCGCACTCCTCTGCGCCGTTGGTCACCACGTCCTCCAAGGTGCCGTCGAGCGCCTTCGAGCCGTACAGCGCGAAGAAGCACGCCTCGAGCAGCGAGGACTTCCCGCTGCCGTTGAGCCCGTGGATGACCGTCACGCCGTCCGAGAGGCGGAGGTCGGTGTCGGCGTACGGCTTGAAGTTCCGCAGCCGCAGGCGGTCGAACCTCACTGAGAATCACCCAGGGTGAGCTGCCCGTCGTCGCCCTCGGCGTCGGCCGGCGGGGGTCCCTCCTCCGCGGCATCGCCGTCCCCGCCGGTCGCGTCGTCAGCGACCGTACCATCGTCCGCCGCCGCCTCATCGTCTGTGGCCGCCGCGTCGTCCGGTTGGGCACCGTCGTCGCCGCCTGCCTCGTCCGCGGCCGCCCCGTCGTCGGCACCGTCCGCCGCGTCGCCGCCGTCCAGTCGGTTCTCGATCCGCCGTTTCGCCTCCTCGCGAACGTTCGAGTCGGGGAGATCGCCGCGGACCACGTCGTCGACCTCGCGGGCGGCCTCCGACAGGTCGAGTTCACCGATGCGCTCGCGAACCGCCTCGTCGGGGTCGGCGAAACTCACAGACAGCTCCGTCTCCGCCTCCACTTCGCGGCGGTCGGTGACGCGGGCGATGAGCGCGCCGCGCTCGGCGGCGAACTCCTCGACGGCCGCGGGCGCGATCGGCTCGCCGTCGCCGGTGACCCGGACGATGACGACCGCGTCCTCGACATCGCGCTCGCGGACACGGTCACGAACGCGGTCGAGGCCTTCGCCGTCTGCGAGTTCCACGTCGACGAAGACGAACGGGCGCGTCTCCAGCGCCCGGCGGCGGATGTCGACCGCGTCGTCGCCGGCCTCGGCGTCGGCGCCGAGGCGGACGAGGTTGTAGCCGCGGGGGTCGCGCTCGCTGGCGGACGCGCGCTCGGTCGACCCGCAGTAGGTCACCCACGTGCCCGACACCTGCGCGGTGTCGGGCGTGTGGTTGTCGCCGAGCAACACCGCGTCGAAGTCGACGGTCGACCGCTCCAGCAGCTCCTCGGTGTCCCAGTCGGCGTACGCGAACGGCTCGAACAGGCCGTGGCTCACCAGAGCGGCGGCGTCGGCGTCGTGGGGCGCGAACTCGTAGTCGAGCTCGTCGCGCCTGCTCTCCGGGACGTGATCGAGCCCGTAGAACGCCGTGTCGCCGATCACGGTGGGCTCGTCGTCCAGCCGGGTCGCCAGCCCCATCGACTCGAACAGGTCGAGCCACTGTCCGCCGCGCGTGGACTCGTGGTTGCCGACGACCGCGAGGAACGGGATGTCGGCGTCGTCCAGCGTCCGGAGGGCCGAGAGCACGCCGAGCAGGTCGGGGAGGTCGGGCCGGCGGTCGTGGAACAGGTCGCCGGCGTGGACCACCGCGTCCACGTCGTCGCCGGACTGCGTCCGGCTGCTCGCGGAGCTTTGCTCCGCGTCGTCGTCGACCGCGTCGGCGACGACCCGCTCGAAGGCGTCGAGGAAGTCCGCTCGCCGCTCGGGCGAGTGGTACTGGCGGTACCCGATGTGGGTGTCGCCGGTGTGGATAACCCGCGTCATCAGTTGTCGGCGGGTTGTTCCGCCGTCGGGATATGCCTATCGCGACCGGAGTGAAAGTGGTCCGCGACGCCTGCGGAAGTCGTCACACCACCGGGAGCCGCGTCCCGGTACGCCGCCCGGTAGCGTTCGATCGTCTCGGTGACCGCACGGGCCCGGCGAGCCAGCGCCGGGTCGACTGTCGTCTCCGCGACCCCCGCAGTCCGGCGGAACCCGTCGTCGTCCGCGAACGCCGCTGCGGCCTCGACGCTCGCCAGCGCCCGCTCGGCCTCGTTGACGAGGTCGCGCTGTTCGGCGGTCGCCTCCCGCGCGGCGCCGTCGCCGCGGGCGCCCCCAGTGTGCTCTGGCGGACCGACCGCAAGGGCCCGAAGCGTCTCGCGGACGTGCTCGGCGGCGGTGGACTGTCCGGCCATCGCCGGGACTGGCCTCGGCATCGTACATCAACCCTCGCCGACGTACGCCGTCGCGGCGGAAGGCAAGACACACGTACCGCGACGCGAACCCGCGGGTATGCGGATCGGCGTCGGCTCCGGCAATCCGGTGAAACGCGAGGCGACAGAACGGGCGGTAGCGGGCGCGGGCGGCTCGGGCGGGAACGGAGACGGCCTCGCCGGCGACGCGGACGGCCTCGGCGACGGCACGGTCGTCGAGGCGTGTCCCGTCCCCTCGGGCGTCTCCGAGCAGCCGTTCGGGCACGACGAAACCCGAACGGGGGCGGTGAACCGAGCGAACGCGGTGCTCGATGCGGACGCCGGGGCGTACGATCTCGGCGTCGGGATCGAGGGCGGCGTCGCGGAGTACGCCGGGAGCGACGGGCTCTTTCTCGTGATGTGGGCGGCCGTCGCCGACGGCGAGCGCGTCGGGGTCGGCACCGGCCCGAGCCTCGCGCTGCCGGGATCCATCGCCGCGCGCGTCCGGGACGGCGAGGAACTCGGACCGGTGATGGACGACGTGCTCGGGGAGTCGGACGTGGCGAGAAACCAGGGCGCCGCGGGCGCGCTCACCGACGGACGGGTCGACCGGACCGACGCGCTTCGGACCGCCGTCGCGGGCGCGCTCGGCCCGTTCGTGACGGACCTGTACTGAGCGGCGTCGCGAACGCTCGGACCGAGAGTCGAGTGCTCAGTCGTCGTCGCTCGGGAACTCGCTCCCCTCGGGTTCGCCCTCCTCGTCCAGCTCGGCCGTCTCGTCGACGGCGTCGGTGAGCGAGACGTTGAACCCGATCATCGAGACGACGCCGCCGGCGACCGTGACGGCGTTCTTCACCGCGTGGTCCAGCACCGCCGCCGCGAACGCGACGGCCGCGGGCACGCCGCCGAGTCCGACCACGAGCGCGGTGAAGGCGGCCTCGTACAGCCCGATGCCGCCGGGCGACAGCGGCAACACCTTCGCGAGGTTGCCGACGGAGACGGCGAAGAAGCCGACGACGACCAGCTGGGTGACCGTCATCGACTCGACCGCGGCGGGGAACGCCGCCAGCACGAGCAGCGCCGTCACCACGTCGAGGGTCCACACGACCACGGAGACGCCGCCGACGCGGGCGAAGGAGGCGCGCGTTCCCGCCACCGTCTGCACGCCGGCGGTGAACTCCTCGATCACGCCGGCGACGTAGTCGACGTACGAATCGGAGGAGAACCGGGAGACCACGTCCCGAACGTAGTTGCGGTCGCTGCGGGCGGTCGCGACGATGACGAACAGGCTGGCGACCGCGACGACGCCGATGCCGGCGGCGACCTGGATCGCCCGCGAGACGGCGGCCGGCGGGACGCCCGGGACGTTCGCCGACACCGCCGCGGCGACGGCGCTCGTCCCGTCGGTGACGAGCAGCCCCGCCAGCACCGCGCCGGCCATCGCGGTGATGGTGAGCAGGTCGAACACGCGCTCGGCCGCCAGCGAGGCGAAGCCCGTCGGGTACGGGATCCCGCGGCGCGCCTTCACGACGTACGCGCGCACCGCGTCGCCGGCGCGCGCCGGGAACACGAGGTTGCCGGTCTGGCTGATGAACACCGCGCCCGTGAGGAACCCGAGCTTCTCGCGGTAGCCGAGTTCCGTGAGGATGTCGCGGTACCGCAGCCCCCGCAGCGGCCACGAGAGGAGGTACACGAGCGTCGCGGCGGCCACCGGCGCGGGGTCGGCGCCCTCGAACGCCGCCAGCACCGCCGAGGGGTCGAGGTACACCGTCATCAGCGCGAGCGCGGCGACCGTGAGGACGACGCCGGCGGCGACCGTCCTGGTGCGAGTGATCCGCGGCGACACGGACAGCTGCCACCACAGCCGAACGATCTGGCTCCCCATGCCGAACACGTCGCGAACGAGGTCGACCTTCGAGTCGCCCTGCGGCTCCCATTCGACGGGGAACTCCGCGACCCGGAACCCCCTGCGCTGGGCGCGCACGAGGAGTTCCGTATCCCAGAACCAGTGGTCGTCCTCGACGGCCTCGTGGAGCTCCTCGAACGCCTCCCGTGAGAGCGCCTTGAAGCCGCACTGGTGGTCGCGCAGCCGGGACCGGAGGACGGTCCGAACGATGAGGTTGAACCCGCGCGAGGGGACGCCGCGCTTTGCCGGGCGGTCGGCCTCGTCGCCGGGGATCCACCGCGACCCCGTTGCCACGTCGTACCCCTCCCGGTCGATCTTCGCCACCAACTCCTCCAGGTGGCCCATGTCCGTCGCGAGGTCCGTGTCGAAGTACACGAGCGTGTCGCCGGCCGCGCGCTCGAACGCGAACTCCAGGGCGCCGCCGCGACCAAGCCGCCGGTCGCTGTGGAAGTGGCGCACCCGGTCGTCCTCGCGGGCGAGCCGGTCGGCGATCTCGGGAGTGTCGTCGTCGCAGCCGTCCTCGGCGACGATCACCTCGAAGGCGTCGTTCGGGAGGAACCCCTCCAGCGTCCCGACGGTCGTCCGGACGGTCCCCTCGATGGTCGCCGCCTCGTTGAACGCGGGGAGCACGACGCTGACGCGGATCCCGTCGGCGGCGGCGTCGCCGGCGGCGGTGCCGACGCCGGCGCGGTCCACGCCGTCGGGGTCGGGATCGGGGCGCCCGTCCGGACTACTCATTACCCTCTCGGTGGCCGTCGACCGGGTAAGAACCTTCTGTCATTCCGGCGGGGCGCGACCATGTTAGGCGACCGTACCGACGCGGCGAGTTCGGGACGCCGATCGCGGTCGACACGATCAGACGATCGCCCGACTGCGGCGTGTTAACCCCGCGTACCAAACCCCCTATGAGCCGATAGCTCGTTCACGGAGATATGAGCGCGACGAGCACCGTCGAGTCGATCGGGACCGAGGAGACCGCGGCCGTCGAGGCGAGCGCCGACCTCAGCGACAAGCAACACCGGATCCTCGCGTACCTCCGCGAGCACGCCGCCGAGCAGACGTACTTCAAGTCCCGGCTCATCGCCGAGGAGCTCGGCCTCTCCGCGAAGGAGGTCGGCGCGAACATGTCCGCGGTCGTCGACGCCGCCGTCGACATCGACGTGGAGAAGTGGGGCTACTCCTCGGGCACGACCTGGATGGTTACGCAGTAACGGGATCGACGTTCGTCAACTGTTCACTCGAACCCGAGTTTTCTCCGCAGCCCTTTATACTGGCGCGCGTCACCTCCGGGTAAGACTATGCGACGAGCCAAGATCGTCTGTACGCTCGGTCCCGCCTCCGACGACCGAGCGACGATTCGGGCGCTCGCCGACGCCGGGATGTCCGTCGCCCGGCTCAACGCGAGCCACGGCGACACCGACCACCGCGGCGAGGTGATCGACCGTATCCGCGCGGTCGACGACGCGACCGAGGAACCGCTCGCGGCGATGCTCGACCTCCAGGGACCGGAGGTCCGAACCGCCGAGATCGACGAGCCGATCGAGGTCGCGACCGGCTCGGAGGTGCTGTTCGTCGATGACGACACGGCGACCCCCGAGCGGATCGGCGTGACCCACGCGCTCGTCGAAACCGACTCCGGCGACAGAGTGCTGCTCGACGACGGGCGGATCGAGGCCACCGTGATCGAGGTGACCGACGACGGCGTGCGCGCCCGGATCGATTCCGGCGGCGAACTCGGCTCGCGCAAGGGCGTCAACATCCCCGGCGTCGACCTCGATCTCCCGACGATCACCGCGGCCGACGAGCGCGAACTCGACCTCGTCGTCGACCACGACGTGGACTTCGTCGCCGCCTCGTTCATCGGCGACGCCGGCGACGTGTACGCCGTCGCCGACGCCTTGGAGGAGCGCGGCGCGAGCGACATACCGGTCGTCGCGAAGATCGAACGGGCCGACGCCGTCGAGAACCTCGACGGGATCGTCGACGCCGCCTACGGCGTGATGGTCGCCCGCGGCGACCTCGGCGTCGAGTGCCCGCTGGAGGACGTCCCGATGGTCCAGAAGCGCATCATACGCAAGTGCATGGAGACCGGCACCCCCGTCATCACCGCGACGGAGATGCTCGACTCGATGGTTCACTCGCGACGCCCGACGCGAGCGGAGGCCTCGGACGTTGCAAACGCGGTACTCGACGGCACCGACGCGGTGATGCTGTCGGGCGAGACGGCGATCGGCGATCACCCGGTTCGCGTCGTCGAGACGATGGACCGGATCGTCAGCCGGATCGAGGCGAGCGACGAGTACGCCGAGACGCGCGAGGACCGCGTCCCGCTGGCGCAGACGGAGTCGCGGACGGAGCCGCTGGCGCGCTCGGCGCGCTTCCTCGCTCGCGACACCGACGCGGCCGCGGTCGTCGCCGCCTCCGAGTCCGGCTACACCGCCCGCAAGACGGCGAAGTTCCGGCCGGCAGTGCCCGTCGTCGCGACGACGCCCAGCGACCGCGTTCGCCGTCAGCTCGCGCTCTCGTGGGGCGTCCGACCGATGTACGCCGACTACCACAGCAGCATCGAGGAGGTGATGGACTCGGCGGTCTCGGCCGCCCTCGAGACCGGCGCCGCCGAGTCGGGCGACACGATCGTCGTCCTCTCGGGCATGATGACCGAGCTTGAGGGGACGAACACGACGAACACGCTGAAGCTCCACGTCGCGGCCGAGACGATCGCCACCGGGCGCCACGTCGTCGGCGGGCGCGTCTCCGGGCCGCTGCGCCGGCTCCCCGACGGCGACCTCACCGACGTGCCGGAGGGAACGATCGCGTACCTCCCGGCGGGATTCGACGCCGAGTTCGTCGGCGACACGGGGGCGCTCGGGGGCATCATCGACGCCCGCGCGGGGATGACCGGCTACCCCGCGCTCGTCGCCCGCGAGGTCGGCATCCCGATGGTGTCGGGCGCGCCGCTGGCCGACGACGTGGTCGACGACACGACCGTGACGGTCGACGCCGAGCGCGGGGTCGTCTACGAGGGCGACGTGATCGGGCACGCGCGACGGCAGTGAGCCGTCGCCGACCGGCGACGACCGCCGCCGACCACTGACGACCGTACGCGGCTCGCGCTCTCGCCGTCCCCGACACCTCTTTACCACCGCGACGGCTAGCCTGGTTCATGTCGGACGATCCCCGCACCGACGCCGGCGGCCGAGTCGATCCCGACGGCGACTCGGGCGACGACGGAGAGCAGTGGCGCTTCGCCATCGACGAGGTCGGACCGGAGGCGGAGGCCGCACGCGAGGCCGCGCGCAACCCGCCGATCGAGCCGGAGTCGATCGACGCCGAGAACGCGCTGTTCGTCGTCGCGGGCGTCCTCGGGACGCTCCTGTTGGTGTTCTCGGTGACGCTTTAACCCCGCCGTCCCCAAGACCCGCCCATGTTGCTCCAATCGGGCCTCGTCGCCCCGGAGACCCTGCCGCTCGTGTTGATCGCGGCCGGGCTCGTGCTGTCCATCGCCGAGGCGTTGGCCCCGGGCGCACACTTCGTCGTCATCGGGGTCGCGCTGCTCGCGGCCGGGCTCGTCGGGCTCGCGCTCGGGCCGCTGGCCGGGCCGTTCGTGCTCGGCCTGCTCGTGCTCGTGTTCGGCGCGCTCGCGTTCTACGGCTACCACGAGTTCGACCTGTACGGCGGGAAGGGCCAGGCGCAGACCTCCGACTCCCGGTCGCTTCGGGGGTCGACCGCCCGCGTCACCGAGACCGTCACGCCCACCGGGGGCGAGGTGAAGCTCGACGAAGGCGGGTTCAATCCGTACTACTCGGCGCGCTCTGTCGACGGCGAGATCGCCGAGGGAACCGAGGTGCTCGTCGTCGACCCCGGCGGCGGCAACGTTCTCACCGTCGAGTCGCTGGCGGGCGGCGTCGACGACATCGACCGGGAGCTGGCGAAGGGGCGCCGGGAGGCGGAGCGCGCGGACGCCAACGACGTGGAGGTAGACCCGAACCCAGCCGCGGACGACGAGGGGAACGACGAGGCCGAGCGGGAGACCGAATCCGAGCGCGAGTGAGCCGCCGTCGGCCACTCGGAGCGTGACAGCGGGAGAACCCTTAAGCCCCGACGGTCGAAGCGCTAGCCATGGTCCTCCCACTGCAGATCGTCGGGATCGGTCCGGCGATCGTCGGACTGCTGTTCCTGATCGTCGCGATCGTCGCCGTCTATCAGGCGATCGTCATCGTCGACGCCTACGAGAAGAAGGCCCTCACGGTGTTCGGCGAGTACCGAAAGCTGCTCGAACCGGGTATCAACATCGTCCCGCCGTTCGTCTCGCGGACGTACACCTTCGACATGCGCACGCAGACGCTCGACGTGCCTCGCCAGGAGGCGATCACCCGCGACAACTCGCCGGTGACCGCCGACGCCGTCGTCTACATCAAGGTGATGGACGCGAAGAAGGCGTTCCTCGAGGTCGAGGACTACAAGGTCGCCGTCTCCAACCTCGCCCAGACGACCCTCCGCGCCGTGCTGGGCGACATGGAGCTCGACGACACGCTGAACAAGCGCCAGGAGATCAACGCGCGGATCCGCAAGGAGCTCGACGAGCCCACCGACGAGTGGGGGATCCGCGTCGAGTCCGTCGAGGTGCGCGAGGTCAATCCCTCGAAGGACGTCCAGCAGGCGATGGAGCAGCAGACCTCCGCCGAGCGCCGTCGCCGCGCCATGATCCTCGAGGCGCAGGGTGAACGCCGCTCCGCCGTCGAGTCCGCCGAGGGCGAGAAGCAGTCGAACATCATCCGCGCCCAGGGTGAAAAGCAGAGCCAGATCCTGGAGGCGCAGGGTGACGCCATCTCGACGGTCCTCCGCGCGAAGTCCGCCGAGTCGATGGGCGAGCGCGCCATCATCGACAAGGGGATGGAGACGCTGGAGCGCATCGGCCAGGGCGATTCCACCACCTTCGTCCTCCCGCAGGAGCTCACGAGCCTCGTCGGCCGCTACGGCAAGCAGCTGACCGGCTCGGACGTGCAGGACTCCGAGGGGCTCGACTCGCTCGACTTCGACAGCGAGACCCGCGAGATGCTCGGGCTCGACGACATCGAGGACATCCTCGGCGAGATCGACGAGGCCGCCCAGATGGACACCGAGGCGCTCGAACAGGAGGCCGCCGCGGTGAAGGAGGGCGACATCGGCGGCACGATCAAGTCCGCCGACGAGGTCGTCGCCGAGGCCGACGAGGAGGACACGATGGAATCCGCGGACGACGTGGTCGCGGAAGCCGACGACGGCGCCGGCGGCGAGGAGCCGGAGACCGAGACGGAGTGAACGGACCGTCGCCGGGGGCCACGCCGGTGCCCGTCGCGGTCGGCTCGGTTGCCGTCGATCGCTGATCCGGTTGTTGCAGGCTCGCTACCGCGCGTCAGTCGGCTTGTCACCGCCTGCCACAACGACACCCTTTTGCCCGGCACCTCGCTACGGTTCGGTGTGACACGCGAGGTCGACGCGGACAAGCGCGCCACCCTTCGGCGCTTCGCCGCGCTGGGGGCCGCGACGCCCCTGGCGGCCGGCGGCCGGACGCACGCTGCCGCCGACGGCGACGACGACTCCGCCGCCCGCGACGCCATCCGCGGCTACCTCGCCACGACGCCCGGCGCGCACTTCTCGAAGCTCCGGGACGACCTCTCGCTGGCGACCGGCGAGACGCAGCACCACCTCAAGCGACTGGAGTCCGGGGGCGAGGTGATCTCCCAGAAGGACGGCGACTACCGCCGCTACTTCCCGGCGGGCCGGTTCTCCGCGTTCGAACGCCGCGCGCTCGGGTACCTCCGGCGCGAGACGCCGCGGGGGATGATCCTCGGGCTGCTTCGCACGCCCGACGCCTCCGGCGCCGACCTGGCGCGCGCGCTCGACGTGTCGCGGCCGACCGTCTCGACGTACGCGGGCGAACTCGCCGACGCCGGCCTGCTCGACACCGAGGAGGGGTATCGGGTCGCCCGACCGGAGGCGGTCATCGCGCTCGTCGTCCGCTATGCGGACTCCTTCGGCCCCGACGCGGTCGCCTTCGCCGACGACGCCGCGAGCTTCATCAGCTACGACGGCTGAGCGGCCCGGTCGGGGACGACGCTCACTCCGCCGCCAGCGACGCCAGCAGCTCCTCGGTCGTCGAGATCGACGCGAACTCGCCGCGCAGGTGCGCCAGCGCCGTCCGGTGAACCGTCTCGGGGTCGAACCGCTCGCCGTCCGGGCCGGTCCGCGCGTGCGTCGCCGTCGCGTCGGTGACGACCGTGGGCTCGAAGCCGAGGTTCTCCGCCATCCGCGTCGTCGTCGACACGCAGTGGTCTGTGGTGAGCCCCGCGACGACCAGTCGCTCGTGGCCGCCCTCGCGGAGCCGGGCTTCGAGGTCGGTGCCGACGAACGCCGAGTTGACGCGCTTGACGAGTTCGGGTTCGCCCTCGCGGGGGCGGAACGGCTCCTTGAACGCGAACCCGGGTGCGTCGCCGCGCAGGGGCGAGTCCGGCTCCGTGGAGTCGTGGCGGACGTGGAACACCGCCCCGTCGCGCTCGCGCCAGGCGTCGAGCAGTCGTTCGGCGTTCGCCTCCGCGTCGGGGTTGTTGCGCTCGCCGTATCCCGGGTCGTCGAACCCGGTCTGGAGGTCGACCAGGAGCAGCGCGGGGAGGTCTGCCCCCATCAGTCGGCCCCGACGCCGCCGGGGTCGGCGTCCAGCGCCGTCACCTCCCGCGTCACCGTGAGCGGGCACTCGTCGGGGAACTGCGACTCGTCGGCCGAGAAGAGGTACTGGCGCCACTCGCGGTCGCCCTCCACGCCGTAGTCGCCCAGATCGGCGTGCGGACAGACGCCGTCGTAGTCGCCGAGGCGGCCCTGAATCACCTCGCGGGCGCGGGCGCCGGCCTCGGTGTCGTGGGTAAGGCCGTCGAACACGTCCCGCGGCTGGAACGTGATCTCCAGCCCGACCGGGCAGTAGCGGCTCCGGCGGTCGTCGTAGAAGGGCGCCCGTGAGGTCGGAAACATGGGCGTGCCGCCGAAGCAGAACTCCCAGTGTGGGTCGTCGGGATCGGTGGGGACGTCCTCGGGCCACGGCTCGGGGTCGTTGACGTGGAGGAACTGGAGCACGTGCCACAGCGCCTCGTGCCAGTCGGCCTCCGGAACGGCTTCGACCCCCCCGCCCTCCCCGACGGCCTCCGGCGGCGCGAAGAACGTCACCAGGGGTGCGAGTTCGGCGTGGGACTGGTAAGTGTCGAGGTACTCCAAGAGCGCGTCCCGGAACCCGAACAGCGCGTCCGGGTCGGTGAGCGACGGCACCGCGGCGTACAGGAGGTCCCCGCGCTCGACGGCGTTGGTCCCGAAGTGACACGGGAACGGGGTCCCGTTTCGCTCGCCGGTGAGCGCGCCGGTGAACGTCTCGACGTGGCGGGTGAGCCACTCCGGCGCGTCGTCGGCCCGCGCTCGCTCGATCATCGTCTCCTGATCGCACAGCGACTGGAGGTGTGGTTCGTTCATGGGTTCGGCGCCGGCCGGCGGTCGGATCGGCCGGTTCTGTCGATGCCGGAGGGACGAATCCTCCGCGTATGGCTCTTTCGTCCGGGGGTCCGTCGGTGATCGCTCGTCCAGAACGGCTCGCGTGGGGCGACCGCGACTCCCCGTTCGGGCAGGAGGGCGGGCGTGACGACAGGTATTTCCACCCCGCGGCACTTATATACTCGTCGGCGGTTCCCGCCGCCCTCACATCACCATCAGCCCCATGGAGGGGACATCACATGGACGATTCAGCCAAATACCTCATTCACGCCAGGATCACGGCCGACGGCGTCGTCGAGCGGAGCGACGTGGTCGGCGCCGTGTTCGGACAGACGGAGGGCCTGCTCGGCGACGAGCTGGACCTCCGCGATCTCCAACAGTCGTCGAAGATCGGACGTATCGACGTACAGATAGACAGCGAGAACGGCCAGAGCTTCGGGGAGATCACCATCGCCTCCGGCCTCGACAAGGTCGAGACCTCCATCCTCGCGGCCAGCCTCGAGGCGATCACGCGCGTCGGCCCCTGCGAGGCGCGCGTCGAGGTCTCGGACATCGAGGACATGCGCACGGCCAAGCGCCGCGAGGTCGTCGAGCGAGCCAAGGAGCTGCTCACCTCCTCGTTCGACGAGTCGGTGATGGACTCCACCGAGATCCTCTCGGAGGTGCGCGAGGCCAACCGCGTCGAGCGCATCGACGAGTACCGGGGGCTCCCCGCCGGTCCGCGGGTCCACGACTCCGACGCGATCGTCGTCGTCGAGGGGCGCGCGGACGTGCTCACGCTGTTGAAGTACGGCATCAAGAACGGCGTCGCCGTCGAGGGCACGAACGTCCCCGACGCCGTGGCCGACCTCACCGCCGAGCGAACGGTCACCGCGTTCCTCGACGGCGACCGCGGCGGCGAGCTCATCCTCCGGGAGCTCTCGCAGGTAGGCGACGTGGACTACGTCGCGTTCGCCCCGGAGGGCCACTCGGTCGAGGACCTCTCCCGCCACGAGCTGATGGCCGCGCTCCGCGAGAAGGTGCCGTTCGACTCCCTCGATCTCGACGCGTCCGCGGACGACCGCGAGGACGCCGACGCGTCCGGCCTCGGCGTCGCCACCGACGGCAGCGCGGCGCCCGCTCCGGACGCCCCCCCGTCCGCCGCGGGCGAGTCCCCGGAGGGCGTGTCGACGCCCGATGCGCCGAGCGTGCCCGACGAGCTCGTCGACGGCGACGACCTCGGTGGCGACGAACGCGACGGCGACGAACGGGCCGATGAACTCGACGGCGACGACACGAGCGAGACCGACGCCGACGCGAGCGGTGGAGCGGCTGCCGACGCAGAGACCGCGGACACCGACGCCGCGGACGCCGAGTCCGCCGACGGATCCACCCGCGAAACGGATCGACCCCGGTCCCTGCGGGACCACGTCGCGGCGGTCGTCGGCGAGGGGACGAACCGCGCGCGGCTGCTGGACGCCGACTGCGGCGTCCTCGAGGACGTGCCCGCGGCCGACGTGTTCGACGCCGTCTCCGACGCCGACGGGTCGCCGGTCGCGCTGGTGCTCGACGGGGAACTCTCCCAGCGGGTGCTCGACGTCGCCGCCCAGCGCGGGATCGACCAGATCGTCGCCGATTCGGAGGGCGAGTACGTGAAACGACCCGCGAGCGTCCGCGTCGTCACCGCCGACCGGATGCTGTCGGCGTAGTCGACCGCGAACACGTCGGCGACGCCGAGTCGGCTTACGTCTCGTTGCCGGCCTCGACTGCCTCGACCAGCAGCGACTCGCCCGTCATCGCAGCCGGTTTCTCGACGCCCGCGAGCGCGAGCAGCGTCGGCGCGATGTCGATCAGCGACCCGCCGCCGCGGACGGTCTGCCCGCCGTCGTCGCCGTCGGGTGTGACCGAGATGAACGGCACGAGTGCGAACGTGTGGGCCGTGTGCGGGTCATCCGGCGTCCCCATGTCGTCGGCGTTGCCGTGGTCGGCGGTGACGAGCAGGTGACCGCCGGCCACGCGGATCGACTCCGCGAGCCGTCCGAGTTCCCGGTCGACCGCCTCGACGGCGGCGACGGCGGCGTCGAAGTCGCCGGTGTGGCCGACCATGTCCGGGTTCGCGTAGTTGAGCACGAGCACGTCGGGGTCCTCGGTTCCGATCAGGTCGATCGCGGTGTCGGTGAGTTCCTCGGCGCTCATCGCCGGCGTCTCGTCGTAGGTGGGCACGTCCGGGCTCTCGATGATCCGCCGCACCTCGCCGTCGAACTCCACCTCGCGGCCGCCGTTGAGGAAGTAGGTGACGTGGGCGTACTTCTCGGACTCGGCCATCCGCAGTTGCGTGAGGCCGGCCGCCGAGAGCACCTCCCCGAGGGTGTCCGCCGGCTGGGTCGGCGGGAACGCGACCGGCAGCCCGAACTCCTCGTCGTACTCGGTCATCGTCACGAGTTCCACCTCCGGCGGGCTCGTCTCGATCCCCTCGGCCTCCCACAGCTCCGGGTCGATGCCGGCCAGCATCCGGGTGAGCTGGCGCGCGCGGTCCGACCGGAAATTGAAGAACACGACGCCGTCGCCGTCCTCGATCCCCGGCTCGCCGTCGACCGCCGTGGGCTCGACGAACTCGTCGGTGTCGCCGCGCCCGTAGCTCGCCTCGATGGCGTCGACCGCGGAGGCGGCGCCGTGGTCGGCCTCGCGGTTCACGATCGCGTCGTAGGCGCGCTTCGTGCGCTCCCAGTTGCGGTCGCGGTCCATCGCGTAGTAGCGTCCCGAGACGGTAGCGGCGTCGCCGGTGCCGCGGGCGGCGGCGTGCGCCTCCAGATCCGCGAGGAAGTCGCGGCCGGACTTCGGGGCGGTGTCGCGGCCGTCCGTGAACGCGTGGGTGACCGCCTCGATCCCCCTGTCCGCGGCGGCGTCGATCAGCGCATGGAGGTGCGCCTGGTCGCTGTGGACGCCGCCGTCGCTGACGAGCCCGAGGAGGTGGACGCGGCCGTCGTTCGCGTCGGCGTACTCGAAGGCGCGTTCGATGGCGGTTCCCTCGACGAACTCGCCGGCCTCGATCGCGTCGTTGATCCGGGTGTACTCCTGGTAGACGGTTCGGCCCGCGCCGATGTTCATGTGGCCGACCTCGGAGTTACCCATCTGGTCGTTCGGGAGCCCCACGTCGCGGCCGTGGGCGGTGAGCGTCCCGAACGCGCCCGCCTCGCGGAGGCGGTCGAAATTCGGGGTGTCGGCGGCCTTCACCGCGTCGCGTCGGTCGTGGTCGCCGAGGCCCCAGCCGTCGAGGATGACGAGCGCCGCTCTCATGATCGTTGGGCGTTGGTTCTGCGGGCGGCGTGTTGACTGCGTCGGTTCCTGCGATCATCGGGCTTCGGTTGTGAGAGGGGGAACACGAAGCAGCAGGCCCCGAAAGCCCCCGCGGCTGTCGGCGAGCCCCGGTCCACTCTGCGCTCCTCGCGCTCGCTTCGCTCACGGCTCACCCCGTTCGCCGTTCGCATTTCGAGGCCTCCCTGCGGTCGGCCTCGCTTCGCTCGCGCTCCGGTGCTTGAGGGACCGGGGTTCGCCGACAGCCGCGGCCCCTTTCATTCCCGCCCGTGGCTCGGACGGGTCGAGCGTCGTAGTCCGCTGCACGGTGTGCACGAACCGCACCTGGCGGTGGCGCGCGGCGGCGGGCCTCTGTGCCCGCCGGAAGCGTGCGAGGGGCGAGCGAGGCGAACAGCGTGAGCCGAGCGAGTCGGCTGGGGAGGCCGTGGTGCGGTGCGGTCGGGTGGGACTGAAAGGGGCTGCCGGTCTCGTGAGGCGAGGCGACGCAAGCACCGCTGGTGAGCGACTGGAAGGAGCGAACCGAGGAGCGCAGCGAGCCGCAGCCCACGAGGCCGGCAGGGGCTTTCGAGGCCACCGTCGGATTGGTTGTGACGGTCGCCGCCACGGTCAACCCGACCACCGTCCAGTCAACGGATCCCGACGATCGCCCGAAGGCAGATATACCCGGAGAGTCAATCCGCCGCACGGCAATGATCCTCGTCCTCCCCGTCGACCTCGACGACGACCTCGGCCGCAAGACCGGCGTCCGCACGCCGGTCATCGGCCGGGACGAGGTAGAGGACGCGGCGGTGCAGCTCGCGACGGCCGACCCGGAGGACTCCGACGTGAACGTCCTCTTTCAGGCGATCAACGCCTACGAGGACCTCCGGGCAGACCCGACCGTCGACGAGGAGGTCGCCGTCGCGGCCGTCACCGGCGTCAACGAGGGCGACGTGAAGGCGAACCGCGCGGTCGGTGAGGAGATCGACACCGTCCTCGCGGCGCTGTCGACCGGCGAGGAGGTCCGTGCGATCGTCATCACCGACGGCGCACAGGACGAGTCGGTGCTCCCGGTGATCCGCTCGCGGGTCCCGCTGGACGGCGTCCGCCGCGTCGTCGTCCGGCAGGCGCAGGACCTCGAATCGATCTACTACACGATGAAGCAGGTGCTGTCGGACCCGGAGACCCGCGGGACGATCCTCATCCCGCTGGGCGTCCTCCTGCTCGTGTACCCCTTCTCGGTGATCGCCGGGATGCTGGAGCTGCCCGGCGCCGTCGTGTTCGGCTCGATATCCACGCTCCTGGGGCTGTACTCGCTGTGGCGCGGCCTCGGGCTGGAGGAGACCGTCGACGGGATCGCCGAGCGCGCACGCACGGGGCTGTACGCCGGGCGCGTCACGATCGTCACCTACCTCGTCGCCCTGGCGCTGCTGGTCATCGGCGGGGTCCAGGGGCTCGACGCGCTGGCGGTCGCCGAGGCCGCCGAGACGGGCGAGATCCCGATCGCCCAGCGGCTGGCGGTGTTCGTTCACGCGTCCGTGCAGTGGGCCGCGGCCGCGGGCGTCACGTCCTCGCTCGGGCAGGTGACCGACGAGTACCTCGCCGAGCGGTTCCGCTGGCGGTACCTCAACGCCCCGTTCTACGTCGCCGCGATCGCGATCGTGTTGTACGGGCTGTCGGGGTACTTCCTCCCCGACGTGCCGGACGCGGGGACGGCGCCGCTGTCGCTCGCGCGGCTCGCGCTGGCGCTCACCGCCGGGACGCTGATCGGCGTCCTCTCGACGCTGACGTTCGCGGTCGCGGAGTCGTGGTTCCCGCAGGAGCCCGACGGCGACGGCGACCGCGAGGGGGAGACGGGCGCGATCTGAGGCCGGGGACCCGAACACGGGACGGGTCGATCCGGACCCGAACCCGTTCGGGCCGCGGCGGATACGCGCCTTTTTTGGGGGCCGATTCGGAAGGGGAGGCTATGTCTGCGGCATCGGACTCGTACGATATCGTCGTCGTCGGCGCGGGCACGGCGGGAGCCTTCGCCGCCTCGACGGCCGCCAGCGAGGGGCTCGACGTCGTCGTCCTCGAGCGAAAGCCGGAGGAGGAGGCGGGCCACATCGCCTGCGGCGACGCGATCAAGGGGAAGTCGACGTTCCCGGACGTGATCGACCTCGACTACCTCCGGGAGGAGTCGTTCACCAACCAGAACATCCGCCGCGCGGTGTTCGAGAACCCCAAGACCGGCGAGGAGCTCGACGTGCCGTTCGGCCAGGCCGGGGCGGTGGTCGACCGAAAGCGCTACGGCGAGGTGATCCTCGAGGAGACCGAGCGCGCCGGCGCCGACATCCACTACGACACCGTCGTTCAGGACGTGGTGCAGGCGGACGACGGGAAGGTGACGGGCGTGCGCGCGAAGCGAAACGGCGACCCCCTCACCTACGAGGCGGAGCTCACCGTCGACGCCGCCGGCGCGCTGTCGATCCTCCAGGACAAGGGCGAGTTCGGCGACGCGAGCTTCGACACGAACGTCTCGTACTCGCAGTTCTGTTCGGCCTACCGCGAGGTCGTCGAGGTGCCCGAACCGGTCGACTACGAGGACGCCATCGTGTTCAAGCCCACCGAGGAGCTGGGCTACCTCTGGTACTTCCCGCGCACGGGCACCGAGATCAACGCCGGCCTCGGCTTCCAGATGACCGAGCCGCCGATGAAGCTCGTGGAGGTGCTCAAACGCGACATGAGCCGCCGTCCTGAGTTCGAGGGCGCGGAAGTGAAGGACAAGCTCGGCGCCGCGCTCCCCACCCGGCGCCCGTACGACTCGGCGGTCGCGGACGGCTTCGTCGCCGTCGGCGACGCCGCCGGCCACGTCAACCCCACCACCGGCGGCGGCATTCCGGGCGCCGCGAAGTCGGCCCACTGGGCGGTCAAGCGCGCGATCGACGCCGTCGTCGAGGGCGACGCGACCGAGGAGCGCCTCTGGCGGTACAACCACGACGTGATGACCGACTTCGGGAAGCGCTTCGCCGCGATGGACGTGTACAACATCTGGGGGACCGCCCACGAGGTGGACGAGCTCACCGACATCATCACCACGCTCCCGGCCCAACAGCTGTTGAATGCGATGACCAAGGGCGAGACCTCGATGAGCCTGCGCCTGAAGCTGAAGACGGTGTTCGACACGTACGGCCACTGGGACACGCTGCGGGAGCTGTACAAGGTCCGCGGCATCGCCGGCGACCTGAAGGACCACTACGACCGCTACCCGGAGCGACCGGGCGGGTTCGAGGGCTGGCAGGAGCAGCGCGACTCGCTCATGGACGACCTGTACGCGGTTTCCGGCGCGGATCCGAAGTACTGACGACCGACGCCGTTCGGGGCCCCACCTCGCCGCAGCTCCCGTTCGCTGTTCTTCCGCAGGTTCTCTCGCAGTTCACCCTCGCAGTTCTTCCGCGGTTTCATCCCGAATCTCCCCGGCGGCGACTGTGACGGCCTCCCGCCCGCGGCAACTCCGTACCGTATGGGTTTTAAGCGCCGACACTGAACGGTGTTCCAAGAGGAGATTCCGCTATGGAGATGCCACGCCGGATGAACACGTACTGTCCGCACTGCAACGCCCACCACGAACACGAGGTCGAGAAGGTCCGAACCGGTCGCCAGACCGGCATGAAGTGGACCGACCGCCAGCAGGCCCGCGGCACGTCCGTCATCGGGAACGCCGGCAAGTTCTCGAAGGTGCCCGGCGGGGACAAGCCCACGAAGAAGACCCACCTCAAGTACCGCTGCGGCGACTGCGGCAAGGCCCACATGCGCGAGGGATGGCGCGCGGGTCGGCTCACCTTCCAGGAGTAAGCATGGCAGGGAGCTTCTTCCGCGTCACGTGCCCGGACTGTGAGAACGAGCAGGTCGTCTTCGGCAAGGCCGCGAGCGAGGTCAACTGCGCCGTCTGCGGGACGACGCTCGCGCGACCCACCGGCGGCGACGCCGAGTTCGCCGGCGAGGTCGTCGAGACCGTCGAAGCGCGGTAACGTCGGGTTCTGCGGTTCGCGGTTTCTCGTCGGTGCGGAGTGGCGATGCCTTCGGCTCGGTTGAACCCCCACAGTGGAGACGAGTTGCGTGCGTATCTATCGAGGGCTCATACCGAACGAACGGGATCACTCTGAAAGCCCCACACCTTTAGTTAAATACCCGCCACAGGTGTCGATATGGCGGCAGTCGAAGCGTGGACGCTTTGGCTGCACATCGCCGCGGGAGCGGTCGCCGTCTTCGCCGGAGTCGGTGCGCTCGTGACGGCCAAGGGGGGGACGCGACATCGCACGGCCGGGAAGGTGTTCCTGCTGGCGATGGGCGTCGTCGTTGCGACCGTGTTCGTCCTGCTGGCGTTCGATCCGACAACACTCCGGATCGTTCTCACGCTCGTCGCGGTCTTCAGCGGCTACCTCGCGTTCTCGGGATATCGGGCGCTCTCCCGGAAGCGACCGAGCCACCGGGCACACTCGATCGACTGGATCGCGACGGGGTCGGTCGTTCTCGCCTGTCTCGTCCTGGGCGTGTGGGGCCTCAGTTGGTATCTCGACGGGCGGTCGTTCGGGATCGTGATGGCGGTGTTCGGTGCGATCGGGATCGTGTTCGGCGCGATCGATATCCGAGCGTTTCGCAGCGACGGGACGGACGAGTGGATGGTAAGCCACCTTCAGCGGATGATCGCCGCGTTCATCGCGACAGTCAGTGCGGTCTCGGCGGTCAATCTGACGCCACTGATCGGCGTGTCGGCGTGGCTCTGGCCGACCCTCCTCGGTGTCCCACTCATCGCCTACTGGTCAAACGAGTACAGCCTCGAGTAGCCTTCACTCAGAGAGAACGTGGGACAGTCACCATTACTCATCGCGACCGATGGTGGCGACCAACCGATCGCCGATTCGCGCTGTGTATTCAGCAGGGCCGCTGAAGTCGTTCTTCGATCGAGTATCGACTGCCCGTCTGTTCGAGTGAGGGTTCCCGTCGTGCAATCGGCGCTGAGTTCTGTTGTGCTTAGCCTCTGATAGGCCGTCCTCGAACCCTCCTGCCGGCCCGTTTCAGTCCCACACGGCGGTCCAACAACGCGACAACCCGACAATCCGACAGCCCGCACCGCGAGGTATCGGCCCCTCGATTGACAAACGGTATTAGGCTCGGTCGGGAACACTCGCGTATGAAATTCACCGGCTGGCCCGAGCAAGGCGAACTCGTCGTGGGAGAGATCGACGAGATCGCGGACTTCGGCGTGTTCGTCGACCTCGACGAGTACGAGGACAAGCGCGGACTGTGTCACGTCTCGGAGGTCGCCTCCGGGTGGATCAAGAACATCCGCGACCACGTGAACGTCGGCGACCGCGTCGTCGCGAAGGTGCTCGACGTCGACAAATCGAGCCAGCAGATCGACCTGTCGATCAAGGACGTCAACGACCACCAGCGCTCGGACAAGATCCAGGAGTGGAAGAACGAGCGGAAGGCCGACAACTGGATGGGCATCGCCTTCGGCGAGGACGTCGACGACGACACCTACACCGCCGTCGCGGAGGCGCTGTACGCCGAGTTCGGCTCGATGTACGACGGCTTCGAGGCCGCCGCGATCCACGGCGAGGAGGCGCTGGAGGACACCGACCTCAGCGACGACCAGATCGAGGCCATCGTCGAGACCGCCCGCGAGAACGTCTCCGTCCCGTACGTGAACGTCACGGGCTACGTCGACCTCTCGTCGCCGGGCCACGACGGCGTCGACGACGTGCGCGCCGCGCTGGAGGCCGCCGAGGGCAACGGCGAGGTCCCCGACGAGATCGAACTCGACGTGTCGTACGTCGGCTCCCCCGAGTACCGCATCAAGGTGCGCGCGCCCGACTACAAGACCGCCGAGACCGAGCTGGAGGCGTCCGCCGAGCGCGCCCGCGAGGCGATCGAGGCGAAGGGCGGCACCGGCCGCTTCCACCGCGAGCGCGAGACCGAGGACGAGTAACCCCGTTCCCGACGCGTGAAGTCCGACATCCGCGTGTGCGGCGACTGGGAGACGGCCCACGAGCGGCCCGTCTACACCCTCGGCGACGCCTGTCCCGAGTGCGGCGCCGACGCCGTCAACTCCGCGCCCGCGCCGTTCAATCCCGAGGACCCCCACGGGGAGTACCGACGGCGCGCGCGAGTGCGGAACCGCGACGGCGACGCTGACCGCGACGGCGACGACGAGTAGCGAGGGCCGATTTTCGGCGACAACGACCCCGACCAGCCGCGGGCGTGCACACCGCGCGAACGGGTGCGACGACGCCCGTCAGAACTACGGGTGGGACTGGAAGGGGCCGTGGCTGTCGGCGACGGCCGACGACGCAAGCACTGGAGCGAGCGCCGGAGGCGCGAGCGAAGTCGTTCGAGAGACGCTTCGCGTCTCTCGTGATGACGAAAGGCGCGAAGCGCCTTTCGAACCACGCGCAGCGAGTCGCCCGAGCCGACAGCCACGGGGGCTTCCGCGGTCGTCGTCACGTCTCAGTCGGGATCGACAGTGCCGGTCCCGACGGATCGAACGGATCGAGCCGACGCGTCTTTACCTCCCCCGCCCGCCAGCAACGAGCATGGACGACATCGACATCGAGGTCGTGAGCGATCCCGATCTCACCGACCCCGTCTTCATCGAGGGGCTGCCCGGCGTCGGCCACGTCGGCAAGCTCGTCGCCGAGCACCTCGTCGAGGAGTTCGACGGCGAGCTCGTCAGGCGCGTGTACACGACCGACTTCCCGCCGCAGGTGACCGTCGACGACGACGGCGTCGCCGAGCTGACGCACGCGCAGTTCCACCACGTCGACGCCGACGGCCAGGATCTCGTTGTTCTGACCGGCGATCACCAGGCCGCGAGCAACGAGGGCCACTATACCCTGACGACCGCGTTCCTCGACATCGCCGAGGAGTTCGGCTGCGGGCGCGCGTTCGCCCTCGGCGGGGTGCCCACGGGCGAGCTCATCGAGGACGACGAGTACGACGTGCTCGCCGCCCGCACCGGCGACACCGACCGCGAGGAGCTGGAGGCCGCGGGCGTCGAGTTCCGCGAGAACGAGCCCGCCGGCGGCATCGTCGGCGTCTCCGGGCTGGTGCTCGGGCTGGGCACACGACGCGGGCTCTCCGCGGCGTGTCTCATGGGCGAGACCTCGGGCTACCTCGTCGACCCCAAGAGCGCGCAGGCCGTGCTCGAAGTGCTGCAGAACCTGCTCGACATCGAGGTCGACTTCTCGGACCTGGAGGAGCGTGCCGAGGAGATGGAGGAGGTCGTCGGCAAGATCCAGGAGATGCAGGGCAGCGGCGGCGGCGGGATGCCCAGCGAGGACGAGCTGCGCTACATCGGCTGACGAGGGGCCGATCGGACGCCGGCGCGGCGACGACGGCCCGGTGGCGGCGTCCTCGCGACACGGTCGGGCGAGGTCGTGACCCGCCCGGATACCGGCAGCCCGCGCGCCTGCCACAACGCCTTTTCGCGCGAGTCGCCTCCGATCGATCGATGACAGACCAGCAGTCGTTCGGTCCCGACGACGTTCCGTCCGCCAACGGCATGCCGCGACTCGGCCTCGGCACCTGGGAGAACACCGACCCCGAGGCGTGTCGAAACGCCGTCGCGACCGCCCTGGAGATGGGGTACCGTCACATCGACACCGCCCAGATCTACGGCAACGAGGCGGAGGTCGGCGACGGCATCGCCCGCGCCGACGTGGACCGCGATGAGGTGTTCCTCGCGAGTAAGGTGTGGATCGACAACCTCGCGCCCGAGGACGTGCGCCGAACGACCGAGGAGAGCCTCGACCGCCTCGGCGTCGACGCCGTCGACCTCATGTACGTCCACTGGCCGGCGCGCGAGTACGACCCCGAGCCCACGCTGAACGCGTTCAACGAGCTGTACGACGACGGCCTGATCGACCGCATCGGGATCTCCAACTTCGAGCCCGAAGAGGTCGCCGATGCCGTCGAGATCAGCGACGCGCCGGTGTTCGCCAACCAGTTCGAGTGTCACCCGCTGCTCCAGCAGGCGGAGCTGCGCGAGGCGTGCGCCGAGCACGACGTCGAGGTCGTCGCGTACTCGCCGCTCGCGCGCGGCGAGGTGTTCGACGTGCCCGAGCTGACCGAGATCGCCGAGAAACACGGCGCCAGCGAGGCGCAGGTGAGCCTCGCGTGGCTGCGCGAGAAGGGCGTCACCGCCATCCCGAAGGCGACGAGCGAGGCGCACATCCGCGACAACTGGGAGTCGCTGAGCGTGACGCTCGACGACGAGGACGTGGCGGCCATCGACGCCATCGACCGCGAGGACCGCCGCGTCGACCCCGGGTTCGCGCCTTGGAACTGAGGCGACGGGCCCGGCCTTCCGGTCCCCGGCTCCTCACGGTCGAACCGTCGGAAGCGTCGGAAGCGTCGGAAGCGTCGGAAGCGTCGGAAGTGTGAGAGGAACCGCGGACGAGCGAAACTTTCAATCGGCGGCCGGAGAATCCCTCGCTCGATGGAGCAACGTTCCACGGGGCTGTTGGGTGCCGTCCGGATCGACATCGCGAGGCTCCACGCCACGTGGATGGAGCTTGCGTTCCCCCGCCAGCTCGACCCCGGGAGGGTCGTCGGGAAGTGGACGCCCGAGACGACCCCGCAGTCGGTCGCGTACTATCTCTGGGCGGCCGTCGGCGTGCCGCTGGTCGCCGTCGGCTACCCGCTGTTGTTGTTCGGGTTCGCCGCGCGCGTTTACGTCAACAGGGTCGACTCGGCGGCGACGCGCCTCGGCGTCGTCGGCGTCGTCCTCCTCTCGCTGGTCGCGTGGGGGGCGCTCACCGTCGCCGCCTGGGTTCGGGAGTTCTCGACTGGCGGCCTGATCGCCGTCGGCGCCGCCGGCGCGGTCGCGACCGTCGCCGCGGCGGTCGCCGTCGGCGCCTCCCGCGTCGGCGGCCGGGGGACGAGCGTCCTAGTCGCCTACCCCGCAGCCGTGACCGCGTTCCTCCTCCCGCCGGTCGTCGCGGCGCTATACTCCCCGGCGCTGGCGGACGTTGTCTTCCCGAACACCACGTCGCTCGCGGTGTGGATCCTCGACGGGCCGCTCGCGGTCGGCGGGCTCAACGAACTCATCCGCGCGCGGTTCGACCTGCGCGGCACCGCCTACGTGCTGATGTGGGTCGGCATCTCCGTGCCCGTCGGCTGGCTGTTCGGACTGCTCGTCGCGCTCGCGGACGTGATCCGGCCGAAGCGGGAGACCGGAACCAGCGCGCGGATCTGAACGGCCGGCAGCGGTCGACCCCGGACCGCAGACCGGGCTGGCGGCGACCGACCACGAGAAGGCTCACCTCGTTCCGATCACTCGCGTCCGGTTGCGATCATCCACGACCGCCGTCGCCGCGGTTTCCGCCGATGTTGGCGTCGCCGGTCGATCCGGATCCGGTCTCGTCGATGACCTCGTCGAGCGTCTCGTCGGAGACGCTGGCGGCGACGCGGACGCCGACGAGCGCGAGCGCGATGCCGCCGACGATGAACACCGCGAGCCGCTGAGTCGGCGTCAGCGCGTACCCGAGGAGGACGAGCGGCTCCTTCCCGGCCTCCTGTTCGAGGAAGTAGCCGGAGAAGCCGCGGAACAGCAACCCGACGGCGAGCACGCCGAACGGGAGGTTCAGGTACGGTGTCCGGACGCCCTCGTCGCGGATGAGTTCGTCGAGCAGCCGGCCGAACGACGCCGTCAACGCCGCCAGCGCCAGCCACGGCACCGCGGCGTACGTGAACTGGAGTGTGGCGACGAACTCCGCGCCCTCGACTGGCGACGCCGAGAGGACGCCGAGGAAGACGCCGACGACCGACAGCCCGAGCGCGGCGACGTACGTCACGACCGACACCTGCCCGGAGTACAGCGCCTCGCGGGCGTGCTCGGGGGCCGACTCGACGGCCTCGTCCATCCCCATTCCGTAGTACAACAGCGTCGCGCCCAGCAGCGTCGTCACGGCCGCCACCGCGATGGCCGGCGAGAAGTACACGAGCAGCGCCGGGAGGATGAGCAGGCCGATACCGATGGGCACCAGCACCGTCTCGCGAAGCTCCTCGTCGGCCATGAACTGCTTGAGGAGGTAGTACGTCGACTCCAGGTCGCGCGCCTGCCGGACGACGACGCGGTCGACCGCGTCGACGGGCAGCCGGGACTCGATCATCGGAACAGCGCGCTCGTCGGCCGCGGAGTCGATGACGACGACCGCGGAGTCGAACTCGTTCGTCGCGAGCACGTCGTCGAGCTGGCGTGCGAGCGCGCGGTCGGCCCGCACCGCGGAGTCGCCGGCGCCCGAGACGACCGCGACGGCGACCTCCTCGCCCTCGTCGGAGAGGTCGCGGGCGACCCGGAGCGATTCCAGCAGCGAGTTGACGCCGGCGTCCTCGGGGTCCGCGAGGCCGAGATCCGTCACGAGCGATCTGACCGCCTCCCACCCCACGACCGGGGTGTCGACGCCGGCCTTCCGGCCCACGTCGTTCGAACGGTCCACGCACAGGACCAGCGTCGTCACGTGTGTCGGGATGGCCCCCCGGGTGAAAAAGGCCACCATGGCGGGGGTTCACGATCGACGTGGATACCGCCGGAGCGCCGGACTGCCGGACCGCCGCAGCGACTTACCGTCGGAAGCGCATATCGCCGGCGCCGTTCCCGCCCGTGCTCCCGTCCCCGGCGACGGCGTCGGCGACGCCGGCGCCGAGGGCGTACGCCGTCGCGGCGGCGCCGCCGCGGAGGCGTCCCATGAGCCCCGAGCTGGGCGTGAACTCCTCGACGACTGCCTCGTGTCCGGTCAACTCCTCGATCCGGTCGAGCACGGCCTCGCGGTCCCCCAGCCCGTCGACGAGGCCGCGCTCGTGCGCCTCGGTTCCGAGGAACACCCGCGCTTCGGTCTCGCGGACCGCCTCCTCGTCCATGTCGCGACCCTCGGCCACCTGCTCGACGAACTGGTCGTAGTAGTCGTCGACGATGCCCTGGAGGTACGCCCGCTCGTCGGGCGTGACCTCCTTCAGCGGGAGGCCGGCGTCCTTGTACTCGCCGGCGGTGAACTGCTCGTAGCTGACGCCGAGGCGGTCGGCCAGCTCGTGGACGTTCGGGCGCGAACCGATGACGCCGATGGAGCCGACGACGCTGCCCTCGCGGGCCCACAGCTCGTCGCAGCCGACCGCGATCGCGTAGCCGCCGCTGGCGCAGGTGTCGGTCGCGTAGCCGACCGTCGGGCCGTCGAAGCGCTCGGCCGCCAGCCGGATGTCCTCGCTGGGGACGATCTGGCCCCCGGGCGTGTTCAGCTTCACGAGCAGCGCCTCGGCGTTCGGGTCATCGTCGGCGCGTTCGATCTGGTCGACGACCTCGTCGGCGCCGGGGGTCGTCGGCGACGAGGGGAGCCCGCCGCCGCCCCCGTCGCGGGTGATCGGTCCCTCGACGGCGACCTCGGCGACCGTGTAGTCGGCGAAGCGCGACGCCAGCGTCCCGCCGGCGACCTTGAGCGCGACCGCGACGACTGCGATGGTGAGCACGACCCCGATCAACTCCGCGAGGTCGCCCGGCACGACCACGAACAGGACGTAGCCGACCAGCGCCGCGATCACGGCGGCGGCGACGAGGACGGCCACGCCGAGGACGGATCTCCCAGTGGTGTTTGCCATGGCCTCGCTTCGAACGGGAGCGAAATAAGGTCGGGTGCCGGCGAACGGGCGCGGCGGCTCTCGGGTATGGGAAAACCGCAGAACGTCAGATCGCGATTCGGACCGTCGGCGCGTCGGATCCCGCGCTCAGAGAAGCCCGGTCTTCTGGAGCTTCATCAGGTCCTCGGTGTCGAGGGTTTCGCCTTCCTTGAACTTCTGGTAGATCTCCTCGGCCTCCTCGCGCTCCTCTTCCATCTTGGCCTCGCGCTCCTCCTTCTTCTCCTCCTCCTCCTCCTTGTCCAGCTCGCGCAGGCGCTTCTGGACGCGGACGAAGTCCTCGTGGTGCTGGTCGGCCGACTCCTGTGCCTCCACGAACAGCTCGTGCATGGCGTCCGCCTCGTCGCGGATCTCGTCGGCCTCGCGGTAGGCCTCGATCATCTGGTTGTGGTGCTCCTGGGCCTCGTCGGCCAGCTCGGTCACCTTCTGGTGGTGCGTCGACGCCTCCGAGCGGACCTCCTCGGCCTCCTCGATGAGCTCCTCCAGCTCGTCGCTTTGGTCGACCTTGCCCTTCTTCTCGGCGAGCTTCTCGCGCTTGTTCTCGATCTTCTCGATGAGTTCGCGCTCCTCGTCGGTGCCGAGGACTTCGGTCTGCTGTTTGAACTCGAGGTCTTCGATCTCCTCTTTGAGCTCCTCGATGGACTTGCCCGAGCCGAGCTCGAGGTCCTGCTTCATCTCCTCGACCTCGTCGAACAGCTCGTTCGCCTCGGCGTTCAGCTCGTTGCGCGACTCCTTGTGCTCCTGGACCTGTTCGTTGAGCTCGTCGCGCATCTCGCGATGCTCCTGCGCCTCGTCGACCTTCTCGCGTGTCTTCGCGTTCAGGTCGTCGCGCTTGGATGCGCGCTCGGACGCCATCTGGTTGAGCTCGTTACGTCGGTCGCGGAGTTGACCGGCCTTCTTGATCAGCTGGCCCTTCGAATCGTTCTCCAGTTCCTCCTCGGAAAGGGAGACGTTTCGTGATTCATCCAACTGATCGAGACCGTACTCTTCGAGAACTTCCTCTTTCGTTACCATGGTTCGTTACCTCGACACCATACTGCTTCGGACTCAGCGGACGCTCTGCGACTGCCTGCGTCCGTCTGGGGGTGAAAACACCGTGTCATTCAGCGATCGATGCCACCACGCCCGAAGGCGTTCTGGTACCTGTACATATACGGTTTCCGTATATAACTCCTTCGCTGTTTCGGGGCGAAAACGCGTGGTAGGGGCCCTCATACCGCCGGGAACGTGTGATCCGCTCACACGCCGGGGCTCGTTCGGCCGATCCGGAACCGGCCGATCCGAACGCGGCGGATCTGAACGCGGCGGATCTGAACGCGGCGGATCCGGTTCCGACGGGGCGTCCTCCGTCAGATCCGGCGATACGAACCAAGCCGGGTGCCGTCGAGGAGGTACGCCTCGCCGTCGGAGAGCGCGTCCGGGAGGAACGGCGCGAGAAAGCCCTTCCCCTCGACGTTCACCCACGTGCCGCCCGATCGGTCGTTGAACGCCGGAAACACGATCAACTCCGGGTCCCGCCACTCCACATCGGCGCTCGCGAGATCAACACTACCGTCGAAGGCCGCACGCGAGAGCGGTCCGCGCAGCCAGGCCTTCTCCGCGCGCGCGCCGCCGACATCGTCCTCCAGCCTGACGGCGACGTGTTCGTGGCCCATACAGACGACCATCGCGCCGAGCACCTCCGGCGACGGCCACGTGTGGCCGTGGAGCACGCCCACGTCGCCGAGACGGGCGCCGCCGGGCGGCGTTGTCTCGATCCGGTCGCCGAACGACTCGGCGATCCCGGTGTCGTGGTTGCCGGGCGCGAGCGTCACGGGGACGCCGACCGCCGACAGCAACGCCGCCAGCTCCTCGCGCTCTGCGTCGCCGGCGCCGCCGACCCGATGACTCAGGTCGCCGAGGACGACGAGCCGGTCGGCGCCGGTGCGCGCGAGCAAGTCGAGCACGCGCTCGCGACGCTCGTCGCCGGCGCTGTCGAGTTCGACGCCGCGCTCGTAGCGGAGGCCGGCCTCGATGCCGGCGTGGTAGTCGGCGATCAGCAGTCCGGTCTCCCCGCCCAAGTCGGCGACGGCGGCGGGCGCGTCCGGCACCGGCTCGACGAGCGGCGACGACCGCCGGTCCGACGGCGGGTCCCGGTCCGCGCCCCCGGCCATCAGATCGGCTTGAGCGCCCCGTCGGCCGGCTCGTAGCACTTGCCGCTCATCAGCGCCTCCTGGATGGCGTCCTCGGCGTCCCCGGGGTCGACGCCGTGGCGCTCGACCGCGGCCGCGACGACGGCCTCGCGGTCGGCGCCGTCGCCCTCGTCCAGTTCCGCCATCAGGTCGACGACGGCGTCCTCCAGGTCCACGTCCGCGGTGGCGTCGTCCTCCCCGTCGGTCGCGGCGTCCTCCTCGTCGGACGCATCGAACTCGCCGAGGTCGCCGTCGGCGGACGCATCGTCGCTACCGGCGGACACGTCGTCGCTACCGGCGGACGCGTCCTCGGCGGCACCGGTGTCCGCCGATCCGTCCGTCGAATCGGCGGCCGGCTCGGAAGCCTCCGCGGGGTCCGTTCCGTCGTCGTCCGGCTCCGGCGTCTCGATGCCGGACTCGCCGGCGTCGGGCACCTCGCTCCCCGTGGAGAACTCGACGCCGTGTTCCTCCTCGACCTCGCGGCGCTCCTCGTCACTGAGGGCGTCCTCGAAGTCCTCGGGGTCCGCGTCGGCGTCGACGGCCGAGTCGTCCGCCTCCGCGTCGAACTCGCCGAGGTCGCCGTCGGCGTCCTCGAAGTCGCCGAGATCGTCCACGCCACCCGATTCGGCGGGCTCCGGCTCCGCGCTCGCGCCCTGATCGGTCTCGGCGACCGACGCCTCCGTGTCGGGGTCTCCGGCCGCGTCCGCGGGTTCGGTCGCCGCGGCGGCGTCCCCGTCGCCCTCGTCCGCGGCGTCGGCCGCGGTCGGCTCGTCGTCGTCAGCCCCGTCCACCTCGGCGCCGGCGTCGGCGGACTCGACGGGCTCCGGTTCGGCGCCCGCGCCGGGATCGGCCTCCGCGACGGCGACGCTGTCGTCGGTCGCGTCAGCCGCCTCCGCCGGTTCGCCGGCCTCGTCTGGGTCGTGGGCGCCGGACTCGTCGACGGTCGACGCCGTCGAGGCCGCCGCGTCGGTCCCCGCCGCAGCCGGATCGTCGGCGGCTCCCGTGTCGGCCTCCGACGCGTCCGCATCCGCCGCGTCGACGGACTCGGCCGACTCGACGGGCTCGGACTCGGGTTCGGGGTCGGGCGCGGTCGCGCCCGCGAAGTCGTAGGGTACCTCGGGGAGCGGGCCGAGGTCGGCCTCGCCGCGGTCGCCGGGATCGGCCGAGAGCGCGCGCACCTCCTCGCGCTCGTCGGCGACGACCTCGAGCGCGTCGACCGCGACCGTCCGGACGGCCTCTAGGTACCGCGTCCCCGTGTCGTAGTGGTCGATCGCCAGCGGGACCCCCGCCGCCAGCGCCGTCGGGACGCCGGCGTCCTCCAGGCGGGCGCGCAGGCGGTCGCCGCGCTCGTCCATCGAGAGCGCCTCGGCGAACACCGCGACCCGCCGGAGCGTCGCCTCCGCGGCGGAGACGACCCAGCGGTCGCGCGTGTCGGCGTCGACGGTCGCGAAGCTCTCCGGGCGCACGGAGGTGTACACCAGATCGGAGTCCTCAGGCTGGAACGTGCGTGCCTTCCCCGTGAGCGCGACGAACGCCGGCGGCGTCGTCCGGTCGAGGAACGCCGCCTCGTCGGGCTGGTACTGCCCGGCGTAGGTGACGAACGCGCCCGTCGGGTCGACGACGCGTCCGCGAAGCGTCTGCTCGTTCACCGATTCGACCTCGGTGAGCACCCCGACCGCGAACAGCCGGTTCACGCGCAGGCCCGTCGGGGTGACGACGTAGTTGGGCGCGCGCTCCTCGTCGCTCTCGGAGTGTTCGAGGTCGGCGTCGTCGAACTCCGTGGCGAACAGCCGGTGGGCGACCTCGCGGCTGCCCGGTCCGGGGTCGCCCCCGTCGCCCCCGTCGTCGTCGCCGTCGCTCGAACTCACGCGTCCACCTCCGCGAGGAGGTCCGCGGCACGCGCGGCCGGGTCGTCCTCGCTGGGCTCGAACTCGGTCGCGTCGAGGTTCGCGCCGTACTCGTCGACCGAGAGATGGCCGCGCACGCGGTACTCCCGCCCCACGAGCGTCTCGGCGATGTCGTCGGCCACGACCTCGCGGCTCATCGCGTCGCGGGCGGCCTCCAGCGCATCCTGTAGGGTGCCGCCGTAGATCTCCTCGGTCAACTCCCGGTCGAGGATGGCGGTCACGGTCGCGGTGCCGTCGTCGAGGATCGCCTTCACGCGGAGGTCGTCCTCGGGGTCGACCTGCCCGTGGCTGCGGCACTGGCCGTTCTGGACGAGCCGGCCGCACTCGGGACACCGCTCGATGAGCCCGGAGCCGTCGCGCACCTCGAGCACGTTGCCGAGCACCTCCACGTCGTACATCCCGCCGGAGGTGACCGCCTCGCCGACGCTCACGCGGGGCGCCTCGTCGCTCACCTCGACGCTCGCGGGCGACACCTCGGTGAACTCGGTGAGGTTCACCGAGGGGACGCCGCGGAACTCCCGGACGTACACGTCCTCGATCCGGAGCTCGGCGCCCTCGACGACCGCCTCGCGGGCCTGCCAGTCGGTGAACGGGAGCCGGGCGGTCTCGTCGCCGATGACGCCCGAGTGGATCGTCGTCTCGCCGTCGCGGCCGTCGATGGTGCGCTGTTCGAGTTCGAGCACCTTCGCCTCGACCGTGCGACCGCGGTCGCCCGCGGCCAGGTCGACGAGGTCGCGTTCGCCGCCGATCTCGTAGGGTACCTCGAGCGTCTCCCCTTCCATCGCGACCGACGAGGACTCCCCGAGGTTGAGTTCGGGCTCGCCCTCCCACTCGCGGACGCTCGCGTTGCCGACGGTGACGGTGTCGCCCGCCTCGAAGCCGAAGTCCTGCCAGGCGGTGTAGCTGATCGTCCCGGTTTCGTCGGCGAGTTCGCCCTCGCGGATGACGGTGTCGTCGCCCTGATAGCGGATCGACCGCCGCCCGACCGTCAGCACGCGCGCGGTGACCGTGACGTTGCCCGAGTCGGGCGTGATCTCGGCGATGTCGACCGACGAGGGCGCCGCGTCGCCGCCGCCCCCCCCGCCGTACTTCCGGCGCACGGACTGCTTGGCCTCGTCGATGGGAACGCTGTACTCCAGGAGATTCTCCAAGTCGCGCTTGACCTCCTCTGTGTCTTCGCCGAGAGCGGAGGCGAGCTCCTCGGCGTGTGCGTCGATGTCCATGTGTTCCGTCCGAGTCTACCTCCCGACTCCTGTTAAACTCACCGCGCGGAGGGCGTTCCCCCGCCGGCTGTCGGAACCGGCGGGGGCGGGAACGAAGCGGACGGGCAGAAGCGGTCGGGGACGGCGCGGGGATCCGGAACTGCCCGACCGACTGGAGGACCGGCACCGTCCGCCCTACCGGAATACCGAGAGCGCCGAACCGCGAGCGTCGCGTGCGTATCGGGGGCGAGCCGTGTTTTTTGTGTGGTGGCCTCCACGGTACCGAACGTGTACGGGTCCGAGGAGCTGGTCGCGCTGCTCGACAACGCCCACGACAAGATCGTCGTCATCGACGACGACGGCGTCTACCGGTACGCGAACGCCGCGGCCGAGCGGGTCGTGGGGTACGAGCCGTCGGAGATCGTGGGGACGGCCAGCTTCGCGTACGTCCACCCGGGCGACCGCGACCGCGTGCGGTCGACGTTCGAGACAGTCATCGGCGACGACCCGGGCGCGACGACGGAGGTCGAGTACCGCCACCGCACCGCCGACGGGGGGTACGTGTGGCTGCGGAGCCGGGTGATGAACTCGACGGACGACCGCCTCGACGGCTACGTCGTCAGCTCGACCGACGTGACCGAACGCAGACGTGCGGAGGCCGAGCACGAGGAGGCCCAGTCGCGGCTGGGCGAGCTCGCCGCGAACACGACGGAGGTGCTGTGGATGTTCGACGCCGACTGGTCGGAGGTGCTGTTCGTCAACGACGCCTTCGAGGACCTCTGGGGGATCCCGGTCGAGCGGCTCCGCGAGGACCCCCGCGTCTTCCTCGAGGGGGTCCACCCGGACGACCGCGACCGCGTCCGGGCGGCGATGCGGGAGCTGTCGGCCGGCGAGGCCGTCGACATCGAGTACCGCGTCGCCCCCGACACCGGCTTCCGGCGCTGGGTGTGGGTGCAGGGTCGACCCGTGTTCGAGGACGGCGAGGTCGTCCGGATCGTCGGCTTCGTCCGCGACGTGACCGACCGACGCCGGCGCGAGCAACACCTGCGCGTGATGGGGCGGCTCCTCCGGCACAACCTCCGCAACGACCTCAACGTGATCCTCGGCCGGGTCGAGCTACTGAAACACCGCGAGGAGGTCCCGACCGACGCGAGCGTGGCGTCGATCGTCGAGACGGCCGAGTCGCTCCTCGCGACCGCCGAGAAGGAGCGACTCATCGTCGAGACGCTGGCCGAGACCGAGGAACGCGTCGTGGTCGATCTCGCGGCGGCCGTCCGGTTCGCCGCCGAGGAGGTCCGCGCGGAACATCCCGAGGCGACGATCACCACGAGCGTCGAGGAGGGCCACGAGGCGATCGCGTTGCCGGATTTCGCGATCGCCGTGCAGGAGCTCCTGACGAACGCCGTCAATCACGCCGAGACCGACCGACCGCGGGTGTCCGTCTCGACCGTCGAGGAGGGGGACCGCGTGGGGATCGCGGTCGCCGACGACGGTCCCCCGATCCCCGAGGGAGAGTACGCCGTCCTCGCCGGCGACACCGAGATCGACAGCCTCAATCACGGCTCGGGGCTCGGACTCTGGCTCGTCCACTGGCTGGTCGACCTCTCGAACGGCGAGATCCGGTTCGACTGTGGTCCGGGGAAGGGAAACCGCATCACGATGCTGTTCAACCGGCCGCCGGACGACCCGGAGGGGCGGTGAAACGGCGCCGAGTAGGTCGAAGCGGGATCCGGGCGCGACCGGTCGCGCCCCAACTTACCCCCCGTCGAGCCGGTCTTGCCACTCCTGCACCTTCGCCATGAGCTCGACGGGGGGCGTCTCGTTCACGTCCGTCCCCCGCAGCGCCGACAGCACGGCCTCGGTCTCGGGGTCGAGTTCCACGTCAGCGTCGGCCGTCGCCGCGGCGGCCCCGTTGCCGGCGGGTGCACGAGCCGCCGATCGGTCCGCGTCGCCCTCGGCCCCAGCGTCGCCGGCGTCCCCGGCGGCCCCGGCGTCCCCGCTGCCGGACGCGAACTCGCCCGCCGAGAGGTCGAACACCGCCTGTTTCGTCCCGGTTCCGCCCCCGTCGCCGCCCTCGGCGCCCTTCGCCTCGATCGCCTTCTCCTCGCGCAGGCGGTCGAGCACCTCGTCCGCGCGGCCGACGACGGGGTCGGGTACCCCCGCGAGGTCGGCGACGTGGACGCCGTAGCTGCGGTCGGTCGGCCCCTCGCGCACGCGCCGGAGGAACGTCACGTCGCCGTCGCGCTCCTCCGCGGCGACGTGGACGTTCGCGACCCGCGGGAGGTGTTCCGCGAGGGCGGTCAGCTCGTGGTAGTGGGTCGCAAAGAGCGTCTTCGCGCGCACCTCGTTGTGCAGGTATTCGGTGGCGGCCCAGGCGATGGAGATGCCGTCGTACGTCGCCGTGCCGCGGCCGACCTCGTCGAGGATGACAAGCGAGTCCTCCGTCGCCGAGTGGAGGATGTTCGACAGCTCCTGCATCTCGACCATGAACGTCGAGCGTCCCTGCGCGAGCTCGTCGAGCGCGCCGACGCGGGTGTAGACGCCGTCGACGAGCGGGAGCGTCGCTGAATCGGCGGGGACGAACGAGCCGGTCTGCGCGAGCAGCGAGATCAGCGCACACTGGCGCATGTACGTGGACTTCCCGCTCATGTTCGGCCCGGTCACGATGAGGAAGCCGCGCTCGCGGTCCATCCGGAGGTCGTTGGGCACGAAGTCGGTCGTCCGCTCGACGACCGGGTGTCGCCCGGCCTCGATGTGAAGCTCGTCGCCGTCGGTGAACTCCGGGCGCGTCCAGTCGTTCGTCGCGGCGTGGTGGCCCAGCGCCGCGAGCACGTCCAACTCGGCCAGGGCGCGCCCCACGTCCTGGAGGAGTTCCGCCTCGCTCGCGACCCGCTCGAGAACCTCCTCGAAGATGCGCCGCTCCAGTTCCTCGCGGCGCTCCTCCATGCGGAGGACGGTGCGCTCGCGCTCCTCCAACTCCTCGGTGACGAACCGCTTGGAGTTCTTCAGCGTCTTGATCTCGCGGTAGTGCTCGGGCGCCTGCCCGGCGACGGACTTGCCCACCTGAATGTAGTACCCGTCCGTCTTGTTGCGGTCGACCGACACGTGACTCAGGCCGTGTCGGTGCTTCTCGCGCTCCGCGAGCGTGTCGAGCCACTCGAGGGCCTCCTCGTACTCCTCGACCAGCTCGTCCAGTTCCTCGTCGTATCCGCGGGCGATGACGCCGCCGTCGCCGCCGATGCTCCCCGGCGGCTCCTCGGCCAGCGCCTCGCGCAGTTCGTCATGGAGGTCGCGGGCGGCCGCCTGGTCGGGGCGCGCGAGCACGTCGGGGACGGGCGAGTCCGCGAGCTCGGTGCCGTCGATGGCGGCGGCCAGTTCCGGGAGCCGCCCCAGCGCCGACCGGACGGCGACCAGATCCCGCGGTCCGGCCGAGCCGCTCGTCGCGCGCGCGGCCAGGCGTTCGAGGTCGGCGGTTCCGTCGAGGGTGTCGAGCAGGCGATCGCGCGCCAGCGCCGCGCCGGCGAACGCCTCGACGGCGGCACCGCGTCGCTCCAACTCGCCGCGGTCGCGCCAGGGTCTGGTGAGCCACTCGCGCAGCAGGCGCGTGCCGGCGGCCGTCTCGGTGTGATCGAGGGTGTCCAGCAGAGTGCCGGTGTGCTCGCCCTGCATGGTCTCGACGAGCTCCAGATTGCGCTGGGTCGTCGCGTCGAGGGCGACCCTGCCGCCCGCGTCCAGCCCGCCGAGCCGGGTCATCGACGCGAGCACGCCCGCGCCCGTGTCGTCGACGTACTGGAGGACGGCGCCGGCGGCGGCGACCGCGGGGTCGGCGTCGAGTCCGACGGCGTCGAGCGCCTGCGTCCCGAAGTGGTCGCCGAGGCGGTGCCGCGCGCGACCGGGCGCGAACGCCTCGGCCTCGTGGAGCGTGAGGCGAGCGTCAGTCGACTCCCGCAGATCCGCGAGCCGGGCGTCCTCGTCCCGGACGCCCGGCCCGGGGAGCAGTTCGACCGGGGAGAAGCGGTGAAGCTCCGCGCGCACGTCGTCGAGGTCGGCGACGGCGGCGGCGTGGAACCGGCCGGTGGTGACCTCCGCGAACGCGACGCCCCACGGCTCGTCGTCGGCGCCGTCGGCGCCGGCGTCGTGTTCGACGGCCGCGAGCCAGCGCGCCTCGGCGCCGTCGGGGTCGACGACGGTTCCCGGGGAGACGACGCGCTCGATCTCGCGGGCGTGGCCGTCGTCGGTCTCGTACTGCTCGGCGACGGCGACGCGGTAGCCGCGCTCGACGAGCGCCGTCAGGTACGGCGTCAGCTCCGAGAGTGGGACGCCCGCCATCGGGTACGAGGAGCCGTGGCTCGACTTCTGGGACACCTTGAGATCCAACTCGTCGGCGACGAGCTCGGCGTCGTCGGCGAAAAATTCGTAGAAGTCGCCGCACTGCATCGCGAGCACGTCCGCGTCCGTGGACTCCTTCAGCGAGAGGAACTCGCCCACGATGCCGCCGGCGTCGGTCGTCATTGTCTGGTCGATGATGGTGCCGTGTCCGGGTAAAACGCTACGGGTCCCGCTTCGCCGACGGTATCGCCGCCGCGGCCCGGGGCGACGCCCCTACCCGACGCCCGCGGAGAAGCGGCGACGGTCACTACTGCGTTTCGGGGGCCGCTTCTACGTTTCGCCTCGAAAGCATGTGGGACCCGCCGGTCCCGCGGGCGGCTCACGACCCGCCGCGGCAACTCACGCCCCGGGGATCCCGAGCGCGGAGAAGCCGCCGAAGCCGACCGCCGACAGCAGCGACAACACGAGCGAGGCCGCGAGCCACCCGACGAGCGCGATCCCCGCCGCGGTGATCCAGCCACCCCTGTAGCGCCACTTGATCACCGCGAGGTACGCGAGGTACGTGAGCGCGGTTCCGAGCAACGGCAGCCAGCCGAACAGCGCGCTCGCGACGACCCACGCCAGCGCCCCGATGAGCGCCGTCCAGACGGCGTGCTCGTAGCTCCGGGCGTCCGACAACACCAGCGCCCCCGCGTGGATGCCGATTCCCCCCACCAGCGCGCTCACGACGAAGACGACGAGCGAGTCGATCGCTGCGACCATGCGCCGAGTCCGTCGGCCGTCGGGGAAAGCGTGACGGCGGCTCGGGCCGACGGCGGCGCCCTACGGGTTCGACCCGTCGTCGGGGCCGCCGGCCGCCTCGGACGTCCCGGGACCGCCCCAGTCGATCCGGGCCGTACACCACGGACAGAAGTCGAGGTCGGCGTCGAGGTCCTTCCCGCAGTTGGGACATGTTAGCGAATTTTCTTCGGATTGGTACTCGTTTTCTATATCAGGTTTAGAACTTTGAGAGGTAGAATTGATTCTCCGGGCCACAAAATACGCATCTACTACGCTAGCAATAACTACCAGTGTGACTTCAGGAGGCATCATAGGATATGTTTGGGGGTCTGAAACCACAACAGACTCAAACATGTCAACTGGTGCAAACAGAAGAACGGCTGCAAAGGTCACAGCCAGCCAAGCGAACCCGCGGAGCCACCGGCGGAGATACGCGTGACCCAGCCCGGTGACCGCGAGCGCGAGGAGGACCGCGAGCCACGGTCGCTTGCGACCCGTCGGGCCGCCGAGACGGGGGAGATTCATACCTCCACAGGGGTGGCCCACCCGTGAAAAACCCGCCGGTACCGCGGACCCGGCCGTGGCTCCGTCGCCGCCCCGGCCCCGGTCGTGCGCGGAGAACGGCCGGGAGCGACGAACCCTAAACCGGGGGCGTCCTTTGGACGGCCGTGAGCACCGACGACGCATCCGCCGACGACCCGGCCGACGACGCGAGCGAGCGACGACCGGTCACGATCTACTCCGACTTCGTCTGTCCGTTCTGCTATCTCGGGCGGGCGTCGCTGCGACAGTACCGCGAGGACCGCGCCGAGCGCGACCTCCCCGAGGTGGACGTGGAGTGGCAGTTCTTCGACCTCCGCGGGCACAAGCGCGGCCCCGACGGCGAGATCCGCGACGACGTGAACGACGGCAAGGACGAGGACTACTACGATCAGGTGCGCGAGAACGTCGTGCGCCTGCGCGAGGAGTACGACGCCGAGGAGATGCTCGCGTTCGACGAGGTGCACGACGCCGACTCCTGGGACGCCCAGCAGGCCGCGCTGTACGTCAAGCAGTCGTACGACCTCGACACGTTCCGCGAGTTCTACGACGCCGTCCTCGAGGCCCACTGGGAGGACGGCCGCGAGATCGACGACCTCGACACCCTCGCGGAGCTGGCCGAGTCGGTCGGCTTCGACGGCGCGGAGGTCCGCGACGCGGTCGACGACGAGCGGCTGGCCGAGGAACTGGAGTCGCAGTTCGAGGCGGCCCGCGAGCGCGGCGTCACCGGCGTGCCGACGTTCGTCGCCGACGGCCACGCCGCCCGGGGGGCGGTGCCGCCGGAGCACCTCCAGCGGCTCTTAGAGGGCGTCTGATCGCGGGCACCCACCCGACCGCGAGCACAACTCCGCTTGAGGGTGATCGGCCCTCGGCCGCGATCTCCGGACGGGGACCGCAACTCTATTTGTGTTCGTCCCCGTATATCGACCGTGAGCGACGGTACGGACGGCGACGCCGACCTCGGCGTCCTCCGACACAAGCGCGACGCGACGCGGTACCGCATCCTCGTCGAGATCGCCGAGCGCCAACCGGCGGTGAGTCAGCGCGAGATCGCCGACGCCATCGGGATCACCGCCCAGGCGGTCTCCGAACACCTCGGCGACCTCGCCGACGGCGGCTTCGTCGACCGCGAGGGTCGCGGGCGCTACCGCGTCACCAAGGAGGGCGTCGACTGGCTCATCTCCCGGACCGACGAGCTCAGCGAGTACCTCGATCACGTCACGAACGACGTGCTGGGCGACGTGGAGGTCGAGACTGCTCTCGCGGACGGCCCCGTCGAGGAGGGTGATCACGTCGGCCTCTCGATGCGCGAGGGAGTCCTCCACGCGCGCCGGGTCGCCGACGCGGACGGCGACGCTCCCGACACGGACGCCGCGTCCGGCGGCTCGGACGACGCCGGCGCCACCGCGGTCGCCGTCACGTCCGGCGAGTCGGGCGACGACGTCGGCGTCGCGGAGTTCGACGGCGTCGTCGACTACGAGCTGGGCGCCGTCACGGCCGTCACCGTCCCCGGCGTCCGCGACGGCGGGAGCGGCGCGATCGACCCCGACCGACTGCGGGACCTCGCCGGCGACGCCGACCTGGTCGTCGCCGCGGGGACCGAGGCGCTGGCTGCACTGGGTCGCATCGACCGCGACCCGGACGTGCGCTTCGGTACCGTCGACGCCGTCCGCGAGGCCGCCATGCGCGGGCTCGACGTGCTGTTGGTCGTCGTCGCCGGCGACCTCGCGGCACACGCCGAGGGGCTCCGCGAGACCGCCGTCTCCTACGAAGTCGTCGACGCGTCCCGCGAGCCGTAGATGTTTTCACTTCCGATAACCGGCGGCGTAGGTTGAAGTAGTCCGTCCCGGAGGTCGAGGTATGCGCACCGAGACCGCCGTTCGCGTCCGACTCGGCCTCGCGACCGCGGCAGTGCTCGCGGTCACCGCCGTCGCCGCGCTCGGCCTCGCCAGCATCGCGCTGTGAGCTACGCACCCGGGGCGACGACCTCGACCTTCAGGCCGTCCGGGGACTCGCAGTAGAGCGCGTAGTACCCGCAATCGAGCGGGTCGTGCTACTGCTGCGGGAGCTCCTCGCCCTGCGGGACGCCCTGGGCCGCCACCGTCTCGCCGGTCATGTAGCTGGCGGCGTCGCTCGCGAGGAAGCGGGCGATGTCGGCGATCTCCTCGCTCGTACCGATCCGGCGGTCCACGTCGCCGCGGTCGACCTCGTCGGCGGAGACGCCCATCTGTTGTTCGACGCCCGGCGTCGCCACGAACCCGGGAGCGATGCAGTTGACGCGCACGTCCCGGCCGGCCCACTCCAGCGCGAGCGTCTCGGTGAGGTTGATCACGCCCGCCTTCGCCGCGCCGTAGTGGCTCATGTACTGAGCGGCACGTCGGCCCGCGACGCTCGCGAGGTTGACCACCGTGCCGCCGCCGTCGGCGAGATGGTCGCCGGCGGCCTGCGTGCAGTGGAACGTGCCGTGGAGGTTGATGTCGACGATGGTCTCCCACCCGTTCGCGGAGATGTCCTCGAAGGCCGCCATGAACGACGCGCCCGCGTTGTTCACGAGCACGTCGAGCCCGCCGAACTCCTCGACGGTCGCCTCGACGAGCGCGTCGACGGCGTCGCGGTCGGTCACGTCGCACTCGACGGCGAGACAGCGACCGTGAGCGGGGTCCGCACCCGGCTCGTCGTCACCCTCGGCATCGCCGTCCGTGTCGGCGTCGGCCTCCGCGGCCTCGTTGATCGCCTCGGCGACGGGGTCGACGTTCCCCTGCTCGCGCGAGCAGACGACCACGTCGGCGCCGTCGGCGGCGAACTCCTCGGCGATCGCGCGGCCGATCCCGCTGGAGGCGCCGGTGACCACCGCCACCTCGCCCGAAAGCGAGAAGCGGTCGGCGATCCGGCGGGCGGCGTCGTCGCCGGGGTCGCTCACGCCGACCACCCGCCGGACGAGGGCGTCGGGGTCGTCGCACGGGTGCGGGCGGGAGGGCGGGGATTTCCGTGGGGATCCGTGTCGTGTGTGTCCATGTGATGCGATTCCGCGTCGTGTGGGTCAGTGTGTCGTGTCATCGACAGTGGGTCGGGGGCGGAATCCCATGAATCCCGGGGGGCGAACCCGGCCGAAACTTACCATTGGTAAGCTCGCGGCGGTACACCTATCGGTCGGCCCTCGGGTCCCCGTGGTATAACGAGCGACGGGTCGAAGGGTGGACGACAGTCCAGTCCTCTACTCCTCGCGTAAGGTCCGGAAGATCTCCGGGTCGGTGCGGAACTTGAGGACGTTGTGGACGACGTGGTTCCGGAGGTTCGAGACGACCGCGCCGTGTTCCTTGTAGAACTCGTGGATCCACTTCGACTGGGCCTCCCGGGTGGGGAACATCATCACCGACTTCCACTGGTACTCGCCGTCAGAGAGGAAGTACAGCAGCGTGTGAGGATCGTCGCGGATGTACTCCATCGCCGCGCGCCACTCCTCCGCGAAGTTGGAGGGGTCGAACTTGAACTCGAACAGGCCGAAGGCGTAGTAGTCCTCGTTCGGGACGATGGCGTCGCGGAACACGCCCCGCTCGCGCATCTTCCGGAGCGTCTCGCTGACGGTGACGTGCGAGACCTCGATGCCGTAATCGGCCTCCAGCACCCGCGACAGCTCCCGCGAGGAGATGCCCGGGTTGTCGGCGACCTCCTCGAGGATCGCCACGTCGCGCTCGGAGAAGTCCCAGTCCGGGGCGTCGCCGCCGGGGTGGTCGCCGGCGTCGTCGCTCATTCCCCACCCCTCTCGGCGCCGTATCCGAGTCCGAGGCCGAAACCGAGGCCGAGTCTGAGGCTGATGCTCCCCGGCCGATGCCGGGCGGCACTCGTCCGCGAACGTGCCGACGAACCGTTGCGACCGTCCGTCTGACCGCTCCCTCCTCGCGCGCTCACAGCAGCTGATCCGAGATGATGTTCTTCTGGATCTCGGAGGTCCCCTCGTAGATCTTCGTGATCCGTGCGTCGCGGTAGAAGCGCTCGGCGGGGTGGTCCGTGACGAAGCCGGCGCCGCCGTGGACCTGGATCCCCTCGTCGGCGACCTCGACGGCGCGCTCGGAGGCGAACAGCTTCGCCATCGACGCGAACTTCGCGGCCAGCTGGTCGTTGCCGTCCGCGTCGACGACCGACGCCGCGCGGTACGTCAGCGACCGCGCCGCCTCCACGTCGGTAGCCATCTCGGCGAGCTTGTGGGAGATCGCCTGGTACTCCTGGATCGTCTTGCCGCCCTGCTCGCGCTCGCCGGCGTATTCGACGGCGGCGTCGAGCGCGCCCTGGGCGGCGCCGACGGCCTGCGCGGCCACGGAGGTGCGCCCGCCGGCGAAGAACGCCATCAGCTGGTAGAAGCCCTGGTCGACCGCGCCGATCACGTTGTCCTCGGGGACGCGCACGTCGTCGAGACGGATCTCCGCGAGGTCGGAGGCGCGGATACCGAGCTTGTTGTCGATCTTCGTCGGCTCGAAGCCGTCGCGGTCGGCCTCGACGAGGAACGCGGTGATGCCCCGGTGGCGCTCGCCGGGCGAGGTCTTCGCCATCACGACCGCCACGTCGGCGATCGTCCCGTTCGTGATCCACATCTTGTCGCCGTCGAGCACCCACTCGCCGGCCTCCTCGTCGAGTTCCGCGCGGGTCTCGATACCCGCCACGTCGGAGCCGTGCGCGGGCTCGGAGATGCACGAGCAGGTGGCCGCGTCGCCGGCAGCGACCTTCGGGAGCCACTCTTCTTTCATCCACTCGTCGCCGAACTCCCGGATCATCGTCGTGCCGAAGCCGCGCGAGCCGATGGCCGAGCCGATCCCGGGGTCCGCGCGCCACAGCTCCTCGGTAACGACCGCCGAGGTCAGGAGATCCATCCCGGCGCCGCCGTACTCCTCGGGGATCGTCGGCGCCACCAGGTCGTACTGTGCGGCCTGCTCGACGAGGTCGTGCGGGTACTCGCGCGACTCGTCGTGTTCGCGCGCGACGGGTCGGATCTCGTTTTCCCCGAATTCCCGGACCACGTCGCGGATCGCCTCCTGTTCGCTCGAAAGCTGGAACGACATGGCGGCTCTGGAGTTTCCATCGCTAAATAGCCACCGCCGGTTCCCGTCCGTCCGCGAGCGCCGCGAACGGGTTCGGGTCAGTCCGCGAGGAACGTCCGCACCCGCTCGCGGTACGCCTCGGTGCGGTCGTGAGTGACCCAGTGGTAGGCGTCGTCGAGACCGACGACCTCGGCGTCGCCGGCGACGGCGTCGGCGAGGCGCTCTGCGTTGTCGATCGGCTGGAGCACGTCGTCGGCGCCCCACAGACACAGCGTCTCGGCGGTGATCGCCCCGTAGTTGATGCAGGTCGTGTGGTTGGTGTTCGTCGCGACCGCCGCCCGCGCAAGCGCCGGCCGGCCGCCCTCGCGGGCCCACGGCGCCCGCATCCCCGCGACGAACGACGGGTCGGCGTCGCCGTGGGCGCCCTCGGCGAACAGGAACTCCATGTTCTCCTCGAACTCCGCGTCGTCCCAGCCCTCGACGACGCCGGGCACGCCGAGGGAGTTGATGTACTCGACCGGCCACGAGTCGAAGCACGCGGCGTTCGACAGCACCAGCTTCCGCACCTGTCGTGGGCGGGCGGCGGCGAACCGCAGCGCGACCCCGCCGCCGATGTCGTGGGCGACGAGGTCGACCTCTTCGTACCCCGCGTCGGCGATCAGTTCGGCGAGCACGCCCGTCTGCGCGCGGATCGACCGGTCGAAGTCGTCGGTACGCTGGGAGTTGCCGTAGCCGACGAGGTCGGGGGCGATCACGTGTCTGTCCTCGGCGACCGCGGGGGCGATCCCCCGCCACAGGAACGACCACGTCGGGATCCCGTGGAGGAAGATCGCCGGCGGACCGCCGTTGTCGCGGCCGGCCTCGTAGTACGCCACGTCCAGCTCCCGGCCGTCGACGACCGCCGTCGTCTCCGACTGGGCGGCCGTCCACGCCTCGTGGTCCGCGTCGACTGTCACCATGGAAGCCCCGTCGCCCGCGGGGGACAAAAATCGGGGCGACGGTTCGGCCGCGGCGGCTTCCGGTCGGGGGCGGTTTTTCGCCGGATCCCTACCCGTTCGGTTCGCCGTAGCGCGTCGCGTTCGCCAACTCCGACTCGTCCACGTCCGAGAAGGCGTCGCGGGCGATGACGCGCCGGTGGACCTCGTCGGCGCCGTCGATGATGCGGAACTGTCGGACCGACTCGTAGAAGTCCCCGATCGGGAGGTCCTTTCCGATACCGTTGGCGCCGCACAGCTGGAGCGCGGTGTCGACGATGTCCTGGACCGTGTTGGCGGCGAACGTCTTGCTCATCGCGACCTGCACGCGCGCCTCCTCGCCGCGGTCGATCCGGTCGGCGGCGTCGCGCACCATCGTCCGCACGGCGTGCAGCTCCGTCTCCGCGTCGGCGACGTCGTGGCGGACGGCCTGCTTGTCCGCGATCGGGCCGCCGAAGGCCTCGCGCTCGCTGGTGTAGGCCTTCGCCACGTCGAGCGCTCGCTCGGCCATCCCGGCGAATCGCATGCAGTGCGTGAGCCGGGCGGGGCCGAGACGCTGCTGTGCGTGGGCGAACCCCTCGTTCAGGGTCCCGAGGAGGTTCTCCTCGGGGACGCGGACGCCGTCGTACTCGATCTCCGCGTGGCCGACGCCGGTCACCCCGCCGCCGACGTGGGGGATGTCGCGGACGACGTTCACGCCCGGCGTGTCCGCGGGGACGAGAAACAGCGAGGTTCCCTCGTAGGGGTGTGCGTCGGGGTCGGTGCGCGCCATCACGATGAGCACGTCCGCCTCGGTGCCGCCGGTGGTCCACCACTTGTGGCCGTCGATGACCCACTCGTCGTCCTCCTTCTCGGCCGTCGTCCGGATCATCTTCGGGTCCGACCCGCCGCCCTGCATCGGCTCGGTCATCGAGAACCCGGAGGAGACCTCGCCGGCGACGAGCGGGCGGAGCCACCGTTCCTGCTGCTCGTCGGTGCCCAGCAGTTCCAGGGTGTGCATGTTCCCCTCGTCGGGGGCGTCGACGCGGCAGGCCGCAGCGCCCAACAGCGACCGTCCAGCCTGCTCGAACATCGGGAGCACGTCGCGGAAGGCCATCCCCATGCCGCCGAACTCCTCGTCTATCTGCGGGCAGAACACGTCGTACTCGCGGGCCGCCTCGCGGAGCTCCGCGAGCCGCTCGTCGCTCACGGGGCCGTCCCCGAGCACCTCCCGTTCCACGGGGATGACCTCCTCGTCGACGAACTCCCGGGTTCGCTCGGCGAGCGCGCGCGCCGCCTCGCTGTCGTCGTATTCCATACCACGGGGTCCGACCGCCGAGGCAAAACACTACCCCCGAACGCCCGCCAGAATCGCCCGCCCGAACCGTCAACCCGAACCGCCCGACGGGGCGGGGCGACGGCCGCGCGCTCGCGACCCCCGGCGTTTTTCGTGGCCGGTGTGCAACCGACTCGCATGTCCGACGACTCCGAGGCGTACGTCCGACGCCTCGTCGACCCCGAGCGCCTCCGCTCGTACCTCGCGGCCGAGTTGGACCCGGCCGACGAGTTCGACGTGCGCCGCCACCCGGAGGGCCACTCCAACGAGACCCTGTTCGTCACCCACGGCGACCGCGAACTCGTGATCCGCCGGCCGCCGCCGGGCGAGACCGCCGAGACCGCCCACGACGTGCTCCGGGAGTACCGCGTGATGGACGCGCTCCAGGACACCGGCGTCCCGCTTCCGGAGACGGTGCTCGGGTGCGACGACCACGACGTGCTCGGCTCGGACTTCTACGTGATGGAGCGCACTCCGGGCGACGTGCTCCGCGATGACGAACCCGAGCGCTTCGCCGCGCCCGAGCACCGCCGTCGCGTCGGGGGGGAGCTGGTCGACGCCCTCGCGGCGATCCACGCGGTCGACCCCGGTGCGGTCGGCCTCGGCGAGTTCGGCCGCCCCGCGGGCTTCACCGAGCGGCAGGTGGATCGCTGGGCGAAGCAGTTCCAGTGGGCCTTCGAGGTGACCGCCGACGACCGTGAGGTGCCCGAGATCGCCGAGGTCACCGAGTGGCTGAAGGCGAACGTCCCAGCCGACCACGAGCACGCGCTCGTCCACGGCGACTACAAGCTGGACAACGTCATGTTCGCGCCCGGAACGCCGCCGGAGCTGGTCGCCGTCCTCGACTGGGAGCTGTCGGCGCTTGGCGACCCGCTCACGGACCTGGGCTGGATGCTCTCCTTCTGGCGCGACCCCGGCGACCCCGCGCCGGCGACGCCGGAACTCACCTCGACGGTCATGGAGCGCGAGGGGTACCCGAGCCGCCGAGACCTCGTCACGCGCTACGAGGACGCGACCGGGATCGCCTACGAGCACGACCGCTTCTACCGGACGCTCGCGGTGTACAAGCTCGCCGCCCTCGGGGAGATGTTCTACCGGCGATACCTGGAGGGCAACAGCGACGACCCCCTGTACCCGACGATGGAGACGCGGGTGCCGGCGTTGGCACAGCGGTGTCTCCGGATCGTCGACGGCGAGGAGCCGTTGTAACTCCGCGAGACCCGGCCGACCGATCGACCGTCCATCGCGGAGTCGTCGTCGCGTCGTCGTCGAGTCGATATCGGGTCGCCGGCGGGTCCGATCGCCGTGTCGCCGGCGCGGACCGCCATGTCGGTCGGCTGCCACGCGAACTAAGTTCACGGCGGTCCTACGATCCTCCATGACTCTTCGATCGAAGCTCTCCTCGACGATCAAGTACGTCGCGCTGGGCGCGGGGATCACAGTCGCGGCGACGCGCGCGCTGCGCGCGAAGGCGGGTCAGCTCGAACCGCCGCTTCGCGGCGTCCAGCGCACCTATCGCTGGCGCGGGATGGACATCGCCTACACCGAGGCCGGCGACGGGGACGACGAGACGCTCGTCCTCCTTCACGGGATCAACGCCGCCGGCTCCGCCGGCGAGTGGCGCGAGGTCTTCGCCGCGCTCTCGAAGGAGTACCACGTCGTCGCCCCGGACCTCCCCGGGTTCGGGCGCTCCGATCGCCCGCCGCTGCGGTACTCGGCGGCGCTGTACGAGGACTTCGTCCGCGACTTCCTCGCGGAGTACGACGAGCCGCGCGTGGTCGCCTCGTCGCTGACGGGCGCGTACGTCGCCGCCGTCGCCGACGGCCTCGACCTCGCCGATCTCACGCTCGTGTGCCCGACCGCGGTCGCGGGGCCCGAGCCGCCCAAGACCGCGGTGCGGGAGCTGATCCGGGCGCCGATCGTCGGCGAGGCGGTCTTCGGGCTGCTCGCCTCCAAGCCCTCCATCGCCTACTTCAACGCCGACCACGGCTACTGGGACCCCGAGAAGGCCGGCGACGACTGGCCCGACTACGAGTGGCGCACGACCCACCAGAAGAACGCGCGCTTCGCCCCCGCGTCGTTCGTCTCCGGGTTCCTGAACAGCGACGTGGACCTCGCGGACGCGCTCGCGGCGCTGGAGGCGCCGACGACGATCGTGTGGGGACGGGAGGCCGACCTCCCGCCGCTCGCCGAGGGGCGTGACCTCGCGGACGCCGCCGGCTGCGAGCTGGTCGTGTTCGACGACGCGATGTTGCTCCCGCACGTGGAGTTCGGCGAGCAGTTCGTCGGCGTCGTCGCCGGCGACCGCCCCGACGAGACGGTGACCGTCGAGCAGGGAGAGGGAGCGTAGCCGCCCGATACATCGACCGCTGGCCCGAGAGCCACCGGCGGGTCCGTCGGCCACGGCTGATACCGGGTTCGCGGCGGCCTCACCAGCTGTGCATCCCCGCCTCGAGGACGACCACCACCGCTCGGTCCGCTGCCAGCAGAGAGGTGTACGCGAGCGCCGGAACGAGCAGCGAGTCGGTGCGGTCGTACGTGTACGCGGCGACGCCGAGAACCGCGAGCCGGGTGCCCGCGAACATGCCGCCCGCGACCGACCCGATCCCGGCGACCCCCGAGAGGAGAACGACCGCCCCGAACGACAGGAGCGGGACGTACGCCAGGAACTTGACCCGCTCGCGCTCGACGCGGTCGGCCGCGAACACCCCGACCCCTACGAGGAGCGTGAACAGGACCGCGCCGACGAGTTTGCCCGTGTCGGGGACGGGGACCAGTCCGCCGGTCCCGCCGACCAGCACGAAGCCGGCCACGAGCGTCGTCAGGACGACGGCCGTGCCGTCGTCGACCGCACGTGCGAGGCTCCCCTGGACGAGAACGTGACAGACGATCACGAGGGCGGGGACGGCGGCGACGGCCCCGACCGCCGTCACCAGCACCACCGGCGTCAGTGACGCGTCGGCGGCGACGGACGTCTTCGTCAACGAGTTGTACGGGACGCCGGTGACCGTGCCGACGAGTTCGGTGAGGGCGACGAGGGCGACGGGAACGGCGACCGCGGCCGCCGCGAGCGGCAGATCGCGCCGCGACGGGAGCCGGACGCCGGGACCGATCCCGCGGACGGACGCGTACGCGCCGGCGAACGCCGCGACGCCGGCGACGAAGACCCCGCCCGCGACCAGGCCGCCCACCAGCACTCCGCCGAACGGCGGGGACGACGCGAACGCCGCCGAGACGGCGCGCTGCCAGAGCGACAGGCCGACGAGCGCGGCGGTGAGGGTCGACAGCTCGGCCGCGATCCGGCGGTTCGTCCGATCGGGCACCCCGACGGCGTTCCGGAGGGACACGAGCGAGCGGGCGTCGCTGTCCGACATAGGTGTTCCCCTCGGGGAATCAGTTCTGAGTTCCCCGGTCGGTGGTCGGCGATCCGGCGGAACGGACGAACGCGATCCCGACGGTTACGCCGGCCGGAACACGACCAGGCGCTTGTCCGTCGCGTCGTTGTGCTCCACGTCCGGCCGCACGGCGGTCCCGATCTCGATCTCGTCGGCCGACAGCTCCCGGACGATCCCCGTGACGCGGACGGGGCCGAAATCGACGACAGCGGTGACGTACGGCGGCTCCTCGCCGAAGCCGGAGGGCGCGACGTGGACCTCCGAGAACGTCGCGACCGCGCCGACGTCGGGCAGCGGCTCCTCGGAGAGGTCGGTGCTCCCGCAGTCGGGGCACACGCGCCGCGGCGGGAGGTTCCCGTGCCCGTTCGCACACTCGATGTAGTAACCGCCCTCGGCGAGCGCGTCGGCCCACTCGTCGTAGCCCGTGTCGGCGGGCGCGTCCGGATCCGGGTCGCTCATTCTGCCACCTCCAGCACGTGGACGACGGCGCTGGCGACCGTCCCGCCGGCGTTATGAGTCAGTCCGACGGTCGCGTCGGGCACGGCGTCGCTGTTGGGATGGTCGCCGCGCAGGATGCGGGTCATCTCGGCGATCTGCGAGCCGCCGGTGGCGCCGACCGGGTGGCCCTTCGCCTTCAGCCCGCCCGAGAGGTTCACCGGGAGGTCGCCGTCGCGGGTGGTGTCGCCGCGGCGCGCGGCGCCGATCCCCTCGCCGGGGTCGAAGAAGTCCAGCGCCTCAAGCGCCATCACCTCCGCGATGGTGAAGCAGTCGTGGACCTCCGCCACGTCCACCTCGTCGCTGGCGACACCGGCGTCGCCGTACGCCTCGGCGGCCGCGTCGGCGGCGGCGGGCGTCCGGGCCATGTCGGTGCGGTCCTGGAGCGCGGCGCGGTCGCCGCCCTGTCCCGTCCCGGTGATCGCGACCGGCGCGTCCAGATCGTGTTCCTCGGCGTACTCCTCGGAGACGAGCACGAGCGCGCTCGCGCCGTCGGTGATCGGGCAGGCGTCGAACAGGTGCAGCGGGGAGGCGACCGCCGGCGAGTCGAGCGCCTGCTCGACGGTGATCTCCCGCTGGTACTGCGCGTACTCGTTGTTCACGGCGTTGGCGTGGTTCTTCGCGGCCACGTGCGCGAGGTCCTCGCGGCCGCCGCCGTACTCGTCGAAGTAGGCGCGCGCCATCAGCGCGTACGCGCCGGGGAAGGTGACGCCCGCGCGCACCTCGAACAGCTCGTCGGCGGCGACCGCCAGGGATTCGGTCACCTCCGCCGTCGAGAGGTTCGTCATGCGCTCCATCCCGCCGGCGAGCATCACGTCGTTCTCGCCCGAGCGGACCGCGCGGACCGCCTCGCGGACGGCGACGCCGGCGGAGGCGCACGCCTCCTCGTACCGGGTGCCCGCACAGCGCAGCCCCGCGGCCTCGGCCATCAGCGGCGCCTGGTGGCCCTGGCGCTCGGCGAGCGCGCCCATGAAGTTGCCGTAGTTGAGGTGCTCCACGTCGTCGCCGGCGACGCCGGCGTCGTCGAGCGCCGCGAGCGCCGCCTCCGCGAACAGGTCCCGGCCCGTCCGCCCGGCGTGCTCGCCGAACGGCGTCAGCCCGACCCCCGCGACTCGTACTCCTGTCATGTGGTGTGGATGCTCGCCCGCGGGCCAAAGACCTGCCGGAGTTTCGCGTTTTCGCCGCCGAAGCACGGCGTTTTCACTCGGATTCGGGTTGTCGTTTGTCGACGGGAAAACCGGCCGTCGCGGACGACGGCGCCGTCGCTCGCGAGGATGAGAACGGTGAACGCGGTGAGAACGACCGCTCCGACCGCGACGCGTCCGAGTTACCGGACGAGCAGGTCCTCGCCCTTCTCCACGACGACGCGGAACGGCGGGGACATCTTGTTGTACGCGCGGCGGTACGCCTCCTTCACGGCGTCGGCCTGGTCGACGTCGACGTAGGCCGTGAAGACGGTCTCGCCGGCGCCCATGCGGGCTGCGGTGCCGACCGGCTTGCCGAACGCCTGGCGCATCCCGTCGGAGACGCGGTCCGCGCCCGCGCCGGTCGCCTGCTTGTTCTCGCGCAGGATCTGGTGCGGGAACTTCCGCAGGACCATCTTGTAGTTACCCTCGCCCAGCTCGCGGATGAGGTGGCGGTTGGCCGACAGGCGCGCCGACTCAAGCGAGCCGTGGCGGATCTGGACGTCCTCCTCGGTGACCAGCGAGATGTGAACGGGGTAGTCCTCGGGGTCGGAGGAGAGGTCGCCCATGTTGTGCTGTGCGATCTTCGAGCCCGGAATACCGGTGACGTAGTCCCGTCGCGTGTACGACGGCTTGTCGATGTTCCGGTACATGGAAGCCGGCTTGTCGGACATGGTTACTTGTCAGAGTCGACGGCGGTGGCGTGGTTAAAGCCTACGTTTCGCCCGCCGCGCGTGTGGCCGCTCCTCACGGGCGATCGGATCGGTCCGACGCGGCCTCGGTCGAGTGTCCACCCGTGGCTCGCAGGTCACGCGTCGTCGCCGGCGGGGTCGTCCGCCGCGTCGCCCTCGGGCGGCCCCGCGGCGACGTGTTCGAGCCCCTCGTCGTCGAGCAGGTCGCGAGCGCGGTCGGTGATCGACGGCGCGAGCAGCACCCCGCGGACCTCGGTGCCGTCGGGCTCCTCGCGTTCGACGGCGTTGACGTAGCGCGCGAGTTGGCCGGCCGCGTCCGGGCCGACGCGTCGGCGCTTCAGTTCCACGACGACCGGCCGCCCCTCGGCGTCGCGACCGAACACGTCGATCGGTCCGGCGTCGGACGCTCGCTCGGTCGCCAGCGGCTCGAACCCCGGCTCGACGAGTTCGGGGTCGTCGAGGACGCGCCGCTTGAGGTCGGCCTCGCTGCCGACGACCTCGACCGACCGGCCGCCGGTGACGCCGTAGGCGGCGAGCTGGTCGACGGCCGAGAAGCGCACGTCCAGCGTCTCCGCGGGCGACGTACGCACGCTGCGTACTCGCAGCCGCCCGTCGCGGACCGCCGCGCGGTGTTCACACCCCGGCGGCTGCCAGTTTACCGGCGTGCGCCCCTCGTCGGTGTGCACCAGCGCCGAGCCGTCCGGCTTGAGCACGAGCAGGCGGGCGCCCGGCCCCAGCGAGGAGGCGGCGCGGCCGTCGTACTCGACCGTGCAGGTGCCGAACAGCGTAACCAGGTCGCCGCGGTCGAACGCCGCCTCCAGCTCCCACAGCGCCTCGCGGTGGGCCGGCTCGTGGAGCGTCGTCGCCGTCACCGCGACCACCGCCGACGCGACGGTCGCCGAACCGTGTTCACGTCGACGGGTTCGGCGCGGGCGGAAATAAGCGACGCGCCGACGATCCTCGGGCGATGTCCCGGTGTCGCGCCGGCGACGCTTCGGCGACCCTCCGGCGACGCGTCGGTGTCGCCATCTGTGCCGCTGGCGAGCGATCCGACGCCGGCGCGTTCGGCCGAACCGAACGGCGGCGCGGTCGCTCGCTGTCGGGTGAAAAACGGTGAAAACTGCGGCTCGGTCTCGCGACCGACTCGTCGAAGCCTTACAGGCGCTGCAGGTTCTTCGCGCGGGGGCCCTTCTCGGCCTCCTCGATATCGAACTCGACCTCCTGACCTTCCTCCAGGTCGGGGCCGCCGACGTCCTCCATGTGGAAGAAAACGTCCTCGTCCGCGTCCTCAGTCTCGATGAATCCGTAGCCGCCGGTGTCGTTGAAGAAGTCGACCTTCCCAGTTGCCATACACGACACGAGCGGAGGACGACGGTTAACCCTTCCGAGTCGCCGCCGCGCGTGTGAACGACCCACTCGCGGCGCCGAGATCGTCCCCGAGTCGGTTCCTACCGCCCGATATATCCGTCTCTTCCCGTCGCCGACGGTCCTCTCGTGGGGAACGACGCGGTCAGTCGACGACGACTTCCTCGTCGAGGACGACGCGCTCGGCGGCATCCATGTCGGCGAACGTCTCGGCGTCGGCGGTCACCTCCCGGCCGCGTTCGGAGTCGAACGCCGCGGCCATGGTCTCGTCGTCGGGGAAGTACAGCTCCGCGAGCGCGTCGTAGGACGCCGACTCGGGGTCCGCCGGGAACGAGACGGTGTACCGCTCGAGTCCGGGCAGGTCGGCCGCGAGGGGCGCGTGTTCCTCCCGGTAGTACTCTCGGAACTCCTCGACCGTCCAGTCCTCGCCTCGATCGAGGGTGATCGCGAGCTTCGTCATGGTCGGGCTCGCCTTCGGCGAGCGAGGTGATAAGAGACGTGGGGCCGGACGACCACCCGCCTGAGAGGGTGCTCCGAGCGACAGCGTCAGGCCGACGCTCCGGGGTCACCCCGCGCGTACCACCACGCCCACGCGATCAGGACGCCCTGGAGCGGGAGTCGGATCCACAGCGCCGCGTCGTAGAGTCCCTCCGCGCGCTCGGGGAGGGGGTTCGCGCCCACGTCGCGGACGGCCATGTTGACGTTCGCCGGGAACACAGCCAGCAGGAGCAGGATCAGTCCCTTCGCAGAGATCCGGCGCGATCGCGGGATCAGCACGCCGATCCCGAGCGCGACCTCGGCGAACCCGGAGAGGGATACGAGCGCGCGCGACGCGGGCAACTCCCGGGGGACGATCCGTTCGAAGGGGGCCGGCGCGAGGAAGTGCGCCACGCCTGCCACGACGTAGAGCAGACTCATCAGGTACAGGAGCGGGCGTTTCAGCCGAGCGAGTTCGGAGTCGGAGTCGTCGGTCATTCGAACAGACGCTCGGCGACCAGTGCAAAAGCGTTGATCCCCGATTCGGGAGCGGATTCACGGGGACGGCAGCTCCTCCGTCGATGCGCGGGCTGTGACGTTCGTGTTCAAATCGACTCGCGATGGATTTTCCGAATCCGGTCGCTCGCTTCGCTCGCGACGATGGTTCGGAAAATGCCGCCTCCCCGATTTGAACGGGGGACAGCTCGATCTTCAGTCGAGTGCTCTCCCAATCTGAGCTAAGGCGGCGCATCTCAACGAACCCCGGCAGTATGAAAAAGCGTTTCGAATCGCCACGTCGGGTGGCGGTCACAGCACGTCGCGTCGTTCCTTGAACGTGATCGTCACGTCGTCCGACTCGACGGTCGTGAGGATCGTGATCCACCCGTCCTCCTGCTGGATCTGGAACCCCTCCGAGTACGAGAGCTTCACGCGACTCGTCTCCGTGGTCGATCCGCCGGCCTCGAGGCTCCCCACGTCGCGCTTCTCCTCCCACACCTTGTCGCTGGAGGCGGTGGAGTTGCCGGCGAAGATCCGCGTGTACACGCTGATCCCCGTCGCCGTCTCGTCCCGGTTGTTGTCGAGGCGAACGGTCACGTCCCGGCAGGTCTGCCCGCACTCCTCGATCGACGTGACGGCGAACGTGTACGGCGGCAGCGAGTCGCCGCCGGACCCGTCGGATGCGGTACCCTCGCCGCCTCCGCCGTCGCCACCGCCGGACGATCCGCCCGAGCCGTCGTACACCGTCCCGGTCGACTCCGGCGTCTCCGTCACGGTGTCGGACTGGCCGCCGCCGAGATCACCCAGCGGCCCGATCCCGGCGATGAACGCCGCCGCGCCGCCGACGGCGACGACCGCGACGACGGCGCCGACGACCGCGACGGTCTTCAGGCTCATCGTGGCTTCCCCCCGCGAATGCGTTCGTGCATCGAGCGCCCGTACCGTCCCGACGAACAAAAGGAGGGGTGGCTGTTCAGTCGACTCAACTCGAAGTAACCCGAAGTTAAGACGGGGACGGCAGCGCGTCGTCGAGGCGAGCCTACGGGGGACCGACCGGCTACCCGAGGACGATCGGGGCCGCGAGGATCCCCGCTTTCACGAGCAGCGACTGGATCCCGAGCAACAGCGTTCCCCCGATGGCGACCGGAATGACGATCCGGATCCACCACAGCCAGACCGTCGAGAAGCCGCTCCCGAACGAGCTGCCGAGGTTCAGTTCCACAGCCAGTTGGTCGTCGGCGACCCAGCCGACGAACAGCGAGAGGGACAGCACCGCAAGCGGCAACAGGAGCTCGAACACGATGTCGTTGTACCAACCGAGGATGCCGGTGTCGAGCGCGGTGGGCACGCCGGCGAGCGCGACGAACGCGCCGAGGCCCACCGCGGTCGCGGTCCGATCGTACCCGGTCCGGTCGGCGACGAAGGCCGTCGGCACCTCGAGGAGGCTGATCGAGCTGGAGAGCGCGGCAAACAGGAGCACGACGAAGAAGCCGAGACCGATGAGTTGGCCGCCCGGGATCTGACTGAACGCGCCGGCGAGTGCGGTGAACGCCGTGCCGGCCCCGCCCGAGTCCGGAACCGACCCCTCGATGGCGAACAGCACGGGGAAGACGACGAAGCCCGCGATGAGGGCGACCAGCGTGTTCACGACGACGATCGCCGACCCGTCCGCGGGGAGGCTGTCGTCCCGTCCGAGATACGAGGAGTAGGCGATCATCACGCCGAACCCCAGCGAGAGCGTGAAGAACGCCTGTCCGACGGCCGGCGGAACGATCCCGGCGATGTTGTCCGCGATCACGCCCACGTCCGGGGAGAGATAGTACGCGTAGCCCGCGGCCGCGCCCTCGAAGGTACTCACCCAGACGGCGAGCCCGCCCATGAGGACGAAGATCGCGGGCACCATCAGCTTCGTCGCGCGCTCGATGCCGTCGGTGACGCCGAGCGCGACGATCCCGATCGTCAGCGCCATGAACGCCGCGTGGGCGCCGACGGCGATCGGACCCGCGGAGACGGCGCCGAAGTACGCGCCCGCGTCGCCGAGGTAGCCGCCGGTGACGCTGCCGACGATGTAGCTCAACACCCACCCCCCGACGACGCTGTAGAACGCCAGCGTCACGAACGACGAGACGACCGCCAGGCCGCCCACGACCGACCACTCGCCGAAGCCGAGCGACCGGAACGCCTCGACGGCGTTTCGTTCGCTCCGTCGCCCGATGACGAACTCGCCGAGCATCACGGGGAACCCGAGCAGGAACACCGCACACAGGTACACGACGAGGAACGCCGCACCGCCGTTGGAGGCGGTCTGGAAGGGGAACGACCAGATGTTTCCGAGCCCCACCGCGCTGCCGACGGCGGCGAGAATGAAGCCGACTCGTGACGTCCACGTCTCTCGGTCACTCATAGTTCGTCCGGAGGGATTCCGCTGACACAGAAGATTCCTTCGAACCGGTGTAAATCGTATCTCGGACGAAATATGAGAGAATACGGCCGAGGGACCACCGTCCGGTGGCCGACGGCGGGGGGACGAAGACGGACGCAAAGAAGATGAGTTATCTGCCTCCAGTATCGCAGTGTAGGTAGCACCTTCACACAATGTCCGACACGTACGACCTCGTTATCGTCGGCGGAGGTATCAGCGGTGCGTCGCTGTTGTACACGACGGCGAAGTTCACCGATATCGAGTCGATCGCGCTGATCGAGAAGGAGCCGGAGATCGCCGCGATCAACTCCCACCACACGAACAACTCCCAGACGCTTCACTTCGGGGACATCGAGACCAACTACACCCTGGAGAAGGCCGGGGAGGTCAAGGAGGGCGCCGAGCTGCTCGCCGGCTACCTCGAGAACCAGGACGCCGACCGGGAGATGCACGCCAAGCGCAGCAAGATGGTGCTGGGGGTCGGCGACGAGGAGGTCGAGAAGCTGGAGCAGCGGTACCACGACGAGGGATTCGGCGACCTCTTCCCGAAGCTTCGGCCGATCGGCCGCGACGAGATCGCCGAGATCGAGCCGAAGGTCGTTGAGGGACGCGACCCCGACACGGAGATGTTCGCGCTGCAGACGCCCGACGGCTACGTCGTCGACTACGGCGAGACGACGAAGTCGTTCGTCGAGCAGGCCCGCGAGGAGGCGACCGTCGACGTGAGAACCGGGACGGCCGTCGAATCCGTCGAGCCGACGCCCGACGGCTACTCGTTCGAGACGACCGCCGGCACTATCGAGTCGGAGGCGGCCGTCGTCGCCGCCGGCTCCCACAGCCTTCAGATGGCGAAGCAGCTTGGATACGGCCAGAACAAGGTCCTGCTCCCCGTCGCGGGCAGTTTCTTCCTCGCCGACGACCTCCTGAACGGGAAGGTCTACACGCTGCAGATGAAGAAGCTCCCCTTCGCGGCCGTCCACGGCGACGCCGACGTGCACGACGGCAACGTCACGCGGTTCGGTCCGACCGCGAAGCTCGTCCCCACGCTCGAACGCGGGCGGATCTCGACGGTGCCCGACTTCCTCGACGTGTTCGGGCTCAACGTGGCGGCGTTCCTCAGCTACGCCAACATCCTCGCCGACCGCATCCTTCTGCCGTACGTCCTGCGGAACCTCGTGTACGACCTCCCGTCCGTCGGGCCCAAGCAGTTCCTCCCGCACGTCCGGAAGGTCGTCCCGAGCGTCGAGCTCGACGACATCGAGCGCGCCGAGGGCTACGGCGGCGTCCGCCCGCAGATCGTCGACACCGAGAAGCGCTCGCTCGACATGGGCGAGGCGAAGATCGTCGGCAAGGACATCATCTTCAACATCACGCCGTCGCCCGGCGCCTCGACGTGCCTGAAGAACGCGATGCGCGACACGCACACGCTGATGGACTTCTTCGACGGCGAATACTCCTTCGACGAGGAGGCGTTCCGCGAGGAGACGATCGAGAACTTCCCGTACGCCGAGGCGACCCACGCCCCAGCCCCCGCGCAGTAGCTCATTTAGCCGGAACCTCGCCGTGTCGGCGGCAGAACCGGCTCGGGCACTCGAATGGGCTCGGGCGGAATTGAACCGGAGCAAGACGTGCTCACTCGCTTCGCTCGTTGCGCGCGACTTGCAGGGTTCAACTCCTGACACGCCAGACGCCGACGACGGCTCGTCGCTCCGCTCCTCGCCGTGTCGGCGGCAGAACTGGGCTCGGGCGGAGTTGAACCACCGATCTCTTCCTTGTAAGGGAAGCGTCATAACCACTAGACCACGAGCCCGTACCCGGATACACCGCCCGCGTTCGAATAACGCTTACCTTTTGCCCGATACCCTTTCCCGCCGCCCGCCCCACACTGATACCATGGCCGCGCGCCGTCTCCCCGCCGTCGCCCTCCTCGCGCTGCTGGTCGTGTTCGCCGGCTGCACCGGCGCCGTCACCAACGTCGCGAACGACGGCGAGTACGACCGGACGACCGTCACCGTCGTCGACGAGGACGGTGCCGAACTCGGCGCCGTGGACGCGCGCGTCGCCGACACCTACAGCAAGCGCTACACCGGACTCTCCGACACCGAATCGCTCGGCGAGAACGAGGGGATGCTGTTCGTCCACGACGAGGAGGACCGGTACGCGTACGTGATGCGCGAGATGTCGTTCCCGATCGACATCGTGTTCATCGCCGCCAACGGCACGATCACCCGCATCCACCACGCCGAACTCCCGCCGGAGGGAACGAACGACTCCGAGCTCCGGCGGTACCGCGGCACCGGGAAGTACGTGCTCGAAGTGCCCCACGGCTGGACGAACGATCACGACGTGTGCGAGGGCGACACCGTCGAGATCGCCGGGGACTACTGAGCCGCGGCGGGGAGAACCGACGGAGACGGGCGCCGACTGCGCCGTCTCCGGGTATTTCGATTCGAAGCGAACCGTTTAGGGTACTGGTGTCGCTGAGAGTATGTAATGAGCCATCCCTCCGACGAGGACGACCCCTTCGAGGATATCCGTGAGAAGACGGATAATCCCATGAAGCGGTTGTTCTCCGAGTATGGCGTCCCCAACTCCCGGTTCTTCGGGCTGGGATTCTTCGGGAGCGTCGCCGCGCGGATCCTCGACCTCCTCCCGCCCCTGCTGTTGGGGCTCGCCATCGACGCGATCTTCCTGCAGAACGCACCGTTCGAGTTACCGCTGGTTCCGGACAGCGTCATCCCGCCGGAGCCGCGCGGTCAGCTCATGTTCAGCGTCGGCATCATCGCGTTCGCGTTCTTCGGCGGCTCGGTGTTCCACTGGATCCGGAACTTCGGCTGGAACTCCTTCGCACAGAACATCCAGCACGACATCCGGACGGACACCTACGACAAGATGCAGCGGCTGAACATGGACTTCTTCGCCGAGAAACAGACCGGCGAGATGATGTCCGTCCTCTCGAACGACGTGAACCGGTTGGAGCGGTTCCTCAACGACGGCATGAACTCCGCGTTCCGGCTGTCGGTGATGGTCCTCGGGATCGCCGGGATCATGTTCTGGCTGAACCCCCGCCTCGCCCTCATCTCGCTGATCCCGGTCCCCATTATCGCGGTGACGACGTGGAAGTTCATCGACGTGATCCAGCCGAAGTACGCCGACGTGCGCAAGACGGTCGGCCACCTGAACTCCCGGCTGGAGAACAACCTCGGCGGCATCAAGGTGATCAAGACGTTCAACACCGAGAGCTTCGAGTCCGACCGCGTCGACGACGTCTCCGGCGAGTACTACGACGCCAACTGGGACGCCATCACGACTCGGATCAAGTTCTTCCCCGCGCTTCGGGTCATCGCCGGGGTCGGCTTCGTTATCACCTTCGCCGTGGGCGGCCTGTGGGTGCTCGGGCTGGCCCCCCTGTGGCTGACGGGCGGGGCTGAACTGCGCCCCGGGACGTTCGCTACGTTCATCCTCTACACCCAGCGGTTCATCTGGCCGATGGCCCAGTTCGGCTCCATCATCAACATGTACCAGCGCGCCCGCGCATCCAGCGCGCGCCTGTTCGGCCTGATGGACACGCCCTCGCGGATCGTCGAGGACCCGGCCGCAGAGGACCTCGTGGTCGACGACGGGACGGTCGTCTACGACGACGTGACGTTCGGCTACGACGAGGGGGAGACCATCGTCGACGACATCGCCTTCGAGGTCGACGGCGGCGACACCCTCGCGCTCGTCGGCCCGACCGGCGCCGGGAAGTCGACGGTGCTGAAGCTGCTCCTGCGGATGTACGACGTGAACGAGGGGAGCATCGAGATCGACGGACAGGACATCCGCGACGTGACGATCCCGAGCCTCCGGCGGTCGCTCGGCTACGTGAGCCAGGACACGTTCATGTTCTACGGGACGGTCCGTGACAACATCGCCTACGGCACCTTCGAGGCCGACGAGGAGGACATCGTCGAGGCCGCGAAGGCGGCGGAGGCCCACGAGTTCATCACGAACCTCCCGGAGGGCTACGACACGGAGATCGGCGAGCGCGGCGTGAAGCTGTCGGGCGGCCAGCGTCAGCGGCTCTCGATCGCCCGCGCGATCCTGAAGGACCCCGAGATCCTCGTGCTCGACGAGGCGACCTCCGACGTGGACACCGAGACGGAGATGCTCATCCAACGCTCCATCGACAAACTCACCGCGGACCGCACCACCTTCGCCATCGCCCACCGCCTCTCGACGATCAAGGACGCCGACCAGATCGTCGTTCTCGAGGAGGGGGAGATCGCCGAGCGCGGCACCCACGAGGAGCTGCTGAACGAGGACGGGCTGTACGCCCACCTGTGGGGCGTGCAGGCCGGGGAGATCGACGAGTTGCCCCAGGAGTTCATCGACCGCGCGGCGAAGCGCGCCTCCCGAACCGAGGCGGAAGCGAGCGACGATTAGGCCGGCGCCGCGCGACCCGAGCCGCCCACGAACAACGTGAGGCCGACGGGCGACGGCGAGAAGATCACGGGAACAGCGGCGAGCGGTCGGGTCGCCGTCGCGCTCAACGTGATCGAGGGAGCTCGAGGCCGCGGCGTAGGTTTTTGCGCCGCCCACGAGAACGCGCTCGCAATGCCCTCCAGACGGACCGTCGCCGCGGCCGTCGGAACGATCGGGATCGCCGGAACGGCCGGTTGTCTGTGGCGGACCGGGCTGTTCGAGGACGCGGTCCGGATCCACGTCAACAATCACGACGACGACGACCACGAGGTCGATCTGTCGATCGTCGCCGACGACGGCACGGAGCGGTTCCACGAGGCGATCCAGATGCCGGCCGGCGAGCGATACGACCGGGACGGCCCGACCCTGACGGTCGGCCGCTACACCGTCAGGGGGGTCCTCGACGGCGACCTCGCCGACGAGTACCGGATGACGCCGCTCGACACCCCGATCACGGGAACGAAGCTCCCGGACGTGATCGTCGAGGTCGACGGCGAGTTGGGTCGGTTCGCGGTGCTCGGTCTGGGCGGGAAACCGTGACCCTGCGACGTCGGCGTCGGGGGGTCCTCACCTTCTAAGTAGCAGTCGGGCGACTGTCCGCGTGATGCGTTCCTTCCGCACCCTCGACGACCTGCCCGCCGAGCAGCGTGTCCTCGTCCGCCTCGACCTCAACTCCCCGGTCGAGGACGGCGTCGTACAGGACAACCGACGCTTCTCCCGCCACGCCGTGACCGTCTCTGAGCTGGCCGAGACCGGGCACCGCATCGCGCTCATGGCCCATCAGGGCCGCCCGGGCAGGGACACCTTCGTCTCGCTGGAACAGCACGCCGACATCCTCGCCGAGCACGCCGGCGTCGACGTGGACTTCGTCGCCGACACGTTCGGCGACGAGACGCTCGCCGCCGTCCGCGACCTCGACGCGGGCGACGTGCTCCTGCTGGAGAACACCCGGATGACGGACGACGAGTTGCCCGAGAAGGAGCCCGAGGAGCACGCCGACAGCGACTTCGTCCGGACGCTCGCGCCGGAGTTCGACGCCTACGTCAACGACGCCTACTCGGCCGCACACCGAAAGCACGCGTCGCTCGTGGGGTTCCCGCTCCGGCTGCCGAGCTACGCCGGCCGCGTGATGCAGACCGAGTACGAGGCCAACACCGCCATCGCCGAGCGCGAGTTCGACGGCGACGTGACGATGGTCGTCGGCGGGACGAAGGCGACCGACGTGATCGGCGTCATGGAGGCGCTCGACGAGAAAGTCGACCGGTTCCTGCTCGGCGGCGTCGCCGGCGAGCTGTTCCTTCGCGCGGCGGGCTACCCCGTCGGCGAGGACGTGGACACCGAGCTGTTCGACGAGCAGTGGGACGCCAACGAGGAGACGATCCGGTCGGTGCTCGAGGAGCGCCGCGAGCAGGTTACGCTCGCGTCGGATCTGGCGTACGAGGACGCCGAGGGCGAGCGCGCCGAGATTGACATGGACGACATCGTGGAGAAGACGCAGGCGTTCCTCGACATCGGCTCCGGGACCGTCGCGGACTACGAGCCCGCGATCCGCGACTCCGAGGCCGTGTTCGTGAAGGGCGCGCTGGGCGTCTTCGAGGACGAGCGCTTCAGCGTCGGCACCGTCGGCGTGCTGGAGGCCATCGCCGACACCGACTGCTTCTCGGTCGTCGGCGGCGGCGACACCTCCCGCGCGATCACGATGTACGGGATGGCGGAGGACGATTTCTCGCACGTCTCCATCGCCGGCGGCGCGTACATCCGCGCGCTCACCGGCGAGCCGCTGCCCGCGGTCGAACTGTTGATCCGGAGCGCCGAGCGCGACGCGTAGGTTCGCCGATCCGGCGTCGCCATGCCCCGCGGTGCGGGCGGACAGTTGATTAGCCCGCGGAGTGACGCCCCGTCCATGCTCGTCGGCGTCGTCTCCGACACCCACGACAACGCACAGTACGTCGAGGCCGCGGTCGAGGCGTTCGCGGACGCGGGCGCCGACGCCGTGATCCACTGCGGCGACATCGTCGCGCCGTTTTCCGCGACGCCGTTCGACCCGGACGCGGTCGACGGCTCGGACGCGGACTGGGAGTTTCACGCCGTCCGCGGCAACAACGACGGCGAGTGGGCGCTCGCCGACGCCGTGGGCGGGTTCGGCACCTACCACGGCGAGTTCGCGTCGCTGACGCTCGACGGAACCGAGTTCGCCGTCTACCACGGCACCAGCGAGCCGATCGTCGACGCCCTGATCGCCAGCGAGAGCTACGACTACGTCCTCCGGGGCCACACCCACGAGCGCGTGCACGAGGAGCACAAGGGGACCGTCCACCTCAACCCAGGCGGCGTGCCGATCCCCGGCCGCGAGGAGGCGCCCACGGCGATGCTCGTTGATACGGCGTCCGGGGACGTAACCGTCCGCGACCTGGGATAACAAGCACGGGACGGGGACCGCTCCGCCGTTTCCCGTCGCCTCACTCCGTTCGCTTCCTCGCGTCTCGCCTCATTTGTGGGCGGCTCGGCCAGACGACCTCGCCGCCGTTCTTCCGAGACGCTCAGTCGCTCACTACGTTCGCTTCCTCGCGTCTCGCCTCAATCGTCGCCGTTGTGCTTCGGTACCACGCGCTGGCGCTGGCCGTCGAACAGCGACTCCAGCCCCACGCCCAGCGTCTCGTCGGTCGTCGCCATGCTCGTCCCGCGGTCCTCCCAGTCGAGCAGCGCCCTGACCGCGTCGATGTTCTCGGGGATCACGTCCGACTCCTGGTGGATCGACTGGAACAGGTACAGGTCGTTCCCCTCCATCGAGATGGACTCCTCCCAGATGCAGTTCTCCCAGAGGTCGCCGCGCGGGCGGCCGGTGTCCATCGCGAACTCCTTCAGCTTCCCCGTCCCGTCGATGCCGGTCTCCTCGGGGACGAGGAACAGCCGTGGCTCGTCCCCGAACAGCTCGCGAACCTCCTCTGCCGACGGTGACGCATCGAGGGTGACGTTCACCGAGTGGAGGTGCATCAGCGTCGCCGGCACCTTCACGCCGAGGGTGTCGATGTCCACGTCGGGGAGGATCGTGTTCACGTCCGGGCCGTGGTGGGAGGGCACCGTGACCGGGTCCGGGAGGATGTCGTTGATCGGGCCGCGGGAGGTCTGTCCGGGGTCGCCGCCGCGGCGGACGAGCGTGACGCGCGACTTCTCGACGCCGTAGGTCTCGATCAGGGGCGTGAGCAGCCGCGAGAGCCCGGTCGTGTTACAGGAGACGACGCGGGCGGTCTCGACGTCGTCGTCCCTCGCCAGGTCGTAGTTGGAGCGGGCGTTGAAACTCACGTCGGCCACGTCGGCGTCCTCGCCGCCCTGGAAGACGGCGGGCGTGTCGTAGCGCTCGTACAGGTCCCGGTTGTCGGCGCCGATCCCGGAGGGTGTCGTGTCGACGACCACGTCGGCGGTCATCACCATGTCCTCGACCTCGCCCGCGAGGTCGATCCCGGCCTCGTGGAACAGGTCCGCCCGCTCGGGGATCGCGGCGTACAGCGGGTACCCCTTCCGGATCGCCGCCTCGGCCTCGTAGTTCGGGCGGGTCTTCGCCACGCCCGTCAGCGTCATGTCGGGCTGTGCGGCCACCGCGTCGGCGACGCGCTTCCCGATCGTGCCGTACCCGTTGACGCCCACCTGGATCATTGTAAAATGCTCCTTCGTGCCCGGGGTTAATCGTTACGGGTCGAATAACCAGAAAACAACTACAGACCGAGTAAGCGCCCCGAATTCGGCGGAATCGCTCCGACGATATCGGCGTCGCTGTCGCTCCGACAGGCCCAAACGGGATCGGGTCGCAGCGTCGGTATGGACGACGACCTCCGTGCCGCGGCCGAAACGGCGATCCACCAGTGTCTCGATCTCGGGGACGACGAGTCGCTCGCGGTCGTCACCGACGACAAGCGCGCCGAGATCGGCGAGGCGCTGTACGCGGTCGCCAGCGAGGTGACCGACGACGCGAGTATCGTCCGCTATCCGCCCGCGAGCCAGCACGGCGAGGAGCCGCCCGCGCCCGTCGCCGCCGCGATGCGTGAGGCCGACGCCTTCCTCGCGCCGACGACGAAGAGCCTGAGTCACACCCGCGCCCGCGGCGCCGCCTGCGACGCCGGCGCCCGCGGCGCGACGCTCCCGGGGATCACCCGCGAGGTGTTCGTCACCGGCCTCGACGCCGACTACGACGCCATCGCCCGCCACTGCGACGAGGTGCTGGCGCAGGTCGGCGACGCCGAGGAGATCCGCGTGACCACCGAGGCCGGCACCGACATCACCTTCGAGCCCGGCGACCGGGAGTTTCTGGCGGACACCGGCGACGTGAGCGAGGCGGGCTCGTTCTCGAACCTCCCCGCGGGCGAGGTGTTCGTCAGCCCCGAGGACGCGAACGGCACCTACGTCGTCGACGGGACGATGATGCCCTACGGCCTGTTGGAGGGACGGGAGCTCCGCTTCGAGGTCGAGGACGGCTTCGTCACCGACATCTCGGACGACGAGGTTCGCGAGCAGGTCGAGGCCGCCGCCGAGGAGGTCGGCCGCGACGCGTACAACCTCGCTGAGTTGGGCATCGGGACGAACGTCGGCGTCACGGATCTCGTCGGGTCGGTGCTGCTCGACGAGAAGGCCGCCGGCACGGTCCACATCGCCATCGGCGACGACGCGGGCATCGGCGGCGACACGGACGCGCCGCTGCATCTCGACGGGATCGTGACGGAGCCGACCGTGTGGGCGGACGGCGAGGAAGTGGAACTTCCTCGATAACGCGAACGGTGCGTGGCCGACCGAAGGAAGGCCACGAGAAGGCGAACGGGGAACGGAGTGACCCGTGAGCCGCGGAGCCGTGAGCGGGGGAGGTCGTAGACCTCCCGTAAGTCGAGCGGTGCGTGGCCGACCGAAGAGAGGCCACGAGAAGCGAACGGGGACGGAGTGACCCGTGAGCGGTGAAACCGCGAGACGGGGAGGAAGTGGAACTTCCGCGGTAAACACCAGCGGTTCGTCAAGGGTCACAGGAGGGTGTCGCCGGCGCGGCTCGCCCCGCCCGCGCCGACCGGCGCTCAGTCGTCGCGCGCGGCGTCGAGTCGCCTCACGTCGCGCCGGGCGATCCCGAACACGAACGCGAGCTTCAGCGCCATCGAGACCGCGCCCGCGACCGCGGCGCGAACGGGTTGCCGGCGGTAGGCGGCGTACAGCGCGTAGGCGAACGGCGCCGCCGAGAGCCCGTTGAGTCGCTCCCAGGCGCCGGGGTCGAGGTCGCCGCGGAGCCACGCGCGCTCGGCGTCGACGCCGCGTGTCATGATCGAGGGGTGGTCGACCTCCCGGTCGACTCTGGGGAAGAGCACCGGGTTCACGACCGTCCACCCGAGCGCGAGGGCGAGGATCCGCTTGCTCCTGAGGTACACGGCGAGGAGGATCAGGGGAGTCGCGAGCAGCCGCGACCACCCGCTCTTGGGGTTGGCGTGGCGCTCCCAGAACACGTCGAGGTCGGCGAATCGTCGTCGGAGATCCATACCGTCCCGAACGCGGGGACGGTCTATCAGGGTGTCGCGAGTGCGGCCGTCCGGTCAGCCGATCCGTCGGACGGCGTCGAAGAGCCCCTGAATCGTCGAGACCGTCCGGTCGTCGTGCGCCTCCGGGTCGAGATAGAACTGCGCGCGGGCGCCGACGCGGTGGACGCCGGCGACGAGGGTGTGGAGGAACCGATAGGCGACGCTGAGATCGGCGTACTGGAGGAGCGCGGTCACCGAGTCGAACGCGACGAACAGGTTCCCCTGCCCGCGAGCCTCCGCCAGCGCGTCCTGCCACTTCATGCACAGTCCCGTGAGATCCCGCGGGTGCGCGCCCTCGACGGCGAAGGATCCGCCGTCGGCGGCGACGCGCGGCCCGGGGACCTCGCCGGTTCCGGACGCGTCGACGATCATATGACACGGCGGCGCGCCGACCTCGGCGCGCCAGCGCTCGTGCAGCGCCACCGGATCGGAGTCGTAGGTGAACTCCACGACCGTGGGGTGATCGACGTACCCCGAGACCGCCTGGCGCTTCAGCATCGTTCGTCGGTCCGGTCCCGGCGGCGTCAACACCAACTCGGCCTTCGAGGAGCGCTCCCGCTCGACCGCTCGGGGTCCCACTCCCTCCTGCGTCCCACTCCTGCTCATCTGCGTATCCCCTCGGATGCGGACGGTGTATTTAATCAGTCCGCCGGAGTTCTCAGCGCGTAGAATTTCGGTGACGGGGAATTCGTGGTCGGTCGCGGGTCGAACGTGGGGGTGCGTCCGAACACGGGATTGATACCCCTCGACCCCGAGCGTTCGAGCGATGACCGGGGAGATCCGCGCGCTCGACGACCGCACCGTCCGGGAGATCGCGGCGGGCGAGGTCGTCGAGCGACCCGCCTCCGTCGTGAAGGAGCTCGTCGAGAACGCCCTCGACGCCGGCGCCGACCGCGTCGCCGTCGCCGTCGAGAACGGCGGCATCGACGGCATCCGCGTGCGCGACGACGGCGCGGGCATCCCCCCCGAGGAGATCCCGATGGCGGTGGCGAAACACGCCACCAGCAAGCTCGACGGCATGGACGACCTCGACTCGGGCGTCGCGACGCTCGGGTTCCGCGGGGAGGCGCTCCACTCCGTCGGCGCGGTCGCGGAACTGACCGTGCGCTCGCGCACCCCCGACGCCGACACCGGCGCCGAACTCGTCGTCGATCACGGCGACGAGCGCGAGGTGCAGCCGGCGGGCTGCCCCGTCGGGACGACCGTCGAGGTACGCGACCTGTTCGGGCGCACGCCCGCGCGCCGGAAGTTCCTCAAGACGCCCGCCACGGAGTTCGACCGCGTCAGCGGCGTCGTCTCGGCGTACGCGCTCGCGAACCCCGACGTGGCGGTCTCGCTGGAGCACGACGGCCGCGAGGTGTTCGCCTCCCCCGGCGACGGCAACCGACGCTCGGCCGTCCTCGCCGTCTACGGCCGCGAGGTCGCCGAGTCGATGGTCGACGTCGCATACGAGTCCGACTCCGGAGCGGTGTCCGTCTCGGGGCTCGTCTCACATCCGGAGACGACCCGCGTGGGCCGGGAGTACCTCACCACGTACGTGAACGACCGCTGGGTGCGCGACGGCGATCTCCGCGGCGCCGTCGTCGACGCCTACGGCGGTCAACTGGCGACCGACCGCTACCCGTTCGCCGTCCTGTTCGTCGACGTGCCCGCGCCGGCCGTCGACGTGAACGTCCACCCGCGCAAGACGGAGGTGCGCTTCGACGAGGACGCGGACGTGATCGGAACCGTCCGCGAGGCGGTCCGGGCGGCGCTGTTGGAGCACGGTCTCGTGCGCTCGTCGGCACCGCGGGGGCGCTCGGCTCCCGACGAGGCCGCCGTCGACCCGGAGATCGTCGGCGGGGCCGGCACCGACCACGAACACGCCGCGCGCAAGCGCCGGGAGGACGACGATGGTGACGACGACAGTGACGACGGCGGTCACGGAACCACCGACCCCGACGACGGCCACGCCGACCCCGAAACCGCCGACGCGACGAGCGCCGGCGCCGAGACCACCTCCTCCGTACTCGACGCCTGGGGCGGGCCCGACGACTCGACGCCCGAGGATCCGGCGGACGCCCCGACGGACGGCGTGACGCCGCCGGAGGACGGCACGGGCGACACGAACGCGGATGGGGCGGACGGCATGGCCGACGCGACCGACACGGACGCCGCGACCGACGACGACGCGGCCTGGCGCGTCGACCTCGGCGGGAGCACCGACGACGACCGACCGACCGACCACCCCGAGCGCGGACGGACGGACGCGACCGCCGGCGGGGCGCCGTCGCCGCGGGCGTGGCAGTCCGACGACGGGGCGGACGACCGCGAGCCCGCGGACGGGCCGGCCGACGGCGCCGGCTCCGACCCCGGCACCTCGGAAGCGACGCCGTCGGATCGATCCCGGACGTGGGGGGCGCCCTCGCAGTCGACCCTGGCGGGGGGCACCACCGACGATCGAACCGAGCGCGACAGGCTGCCGTCGATGCGGGTGCTCGGGCAGTACGACGACACGTACGTCGTCTGCGAGACCGACGAGGGCCTCGTCCTCGTCGACCAGCACGCGGCCGACGAGCGCGTCAACTACGAGCGGCTCCGGAACGCCGTCGGCGACAGCGCGCCCGCACAGACGCTCGCGACGCCCGTCGAACTGGAGCTGACCGCCCGCGAGTCGGAGCTGTTCGAGACGTTCCGCGAGGCGCTGCGCGAGGTCGGGTTCCGGGCGGAGCGCGTCGAGCAGCGCGGCGGGGACGAGGGCGGCGATGGCGGTTCCGACGGCGACCGCGGCGACGACCCCCCGACCCACGTCGTCGCGGTGACGGCGGTGCCGGCGGTGTTCGACGCCACGCTGGACCCGGACCTGCTGCGGGACGTGCTCGCTGCCTTCGCCGACGAGGTGACCGCCGGCGACCGGCCCGTCTCGGAGGTCGCCGACGCGCTGCTCGCCGACCTGGCCTGCTACCCGTCCGTGACCGGGAACACCTCGCTGACCGAGGGGAGCGTCGCCGACCTGCTGGACGCGCTCGACGCCTGCGAGAACCCATACGCATGCCCGCACGGACGGCCCGTGCTCGTGGAGTTCGGCCGAGGGGAAATCGAAGATCGGTTCGAGCGCGACTATCCCGGCCACGGCGGCCGGCGCGCGGAGTAGATCGACTCGTCGCCGCCGCGCTTCCAGACCCTTCTTGGTGGCCCCCGCCGTCGCCTCGCGCATGACCGACCTCGTCACGTTCGGGGAGACGATGCTGCGACTCTCCCCGCCGCAGGGGACCAGGCTGGAGACGACCGACGAGTTCGACGTGCGCGTCGGCGGCGCCGAGAGCAACGTCGCCGTCGCGGGCGCGTCGCTGGGACTGGACTCGGTGTGGCTGTCGAAGCTCCCGCGCTCGCCGCTCGGCCGCCGGGTCGTGAGCGAACTGCGCGCCCACGGCGTCCGCACCGGAGTCGCGTGGGACGATGACGCGCGCCTCGGCACCTACTACCTCGAACACGGCGGCGAGCCCCGCGGCACGAACGTCATCTACGACCGCGCGGACTCGGCGGTGACGACCGTCGCGCCCGAGGAGATCCCGCTGGGCGTGCTCGACGACGCGACCGCGTTCCACACCACGGGGATCACGCCGGCGCTGTCCGATGCCGCCGCCGAGACGACCCGGGCGGTGCTCGAACGCGCGAGCGAGGCGGGCGCGACGACGAGCTTCGACCTGAACTACCGGAGCAAGCTCTGGAGCCACGCCGAGGCCCGCGAGACCCTGACGGCCCTGTTCGAGCACGTCGACGCGCTGTTCGTCGCCAAGCGCGACGCGGAGGCGGTACTCGACCGCGACGGCGAGGCCGTCGAGGTCGCCCACGGGCTGGCGACCGACTTCGGCTTCGAGACCGTCGTGGTCACCCGCGGCGACCGCGGCGCGCTCGCGCTCCACGACGGCGAGGTGTTCGAGCAGCCGGTGTACGAGGCCGACACGCTCGACGCCATCGGCACCGGCGACGCGTTCGTCGGCGGCTTCCTCGCGAAACGTGCGATCGGCGGCGACATCGACGCCGCCCTGGAGTGGGGCGCCGCGACCGCGTCGCTCAAGCGGACGATCGCCGGCGACCTCGCGGTCGTCACCCCCGAGGAGGTCGAGCGCGTCGTCGCCGAGGGCGACGGCGGGATCTCGCGGTAGGACGAGCGCTCGGTCAGGCGCGTCCGCGACCGGTCCCGGACGACTCCTCGGCGTGATCCAGCGCGGTCGCGTACGCCTCCCGGACCTCCGAGAACGCCTCGCGGCTCCCGCCCTGGTCCGGGTGGGTCTCCTTCACCTTCTCGCGGTAGGCCCGCTCGACGGACTCCTCGTCGGCGGTGGCCGGCAGTTCGAGCGTGTCGAAGGCGGCGGTCACCGGCCTCGCCGTCGGGTCGGGGCCGAGGTGGAGGTCGGGCACCTCGAACGGGAGGCGCCGCCCGAGGTGGCGGCCCGGCATCTCGTGTTCACAGAGGATCACGCGGGTGTGTCGGTCCTCGTCGTCGCGGATGCCGAAGTACGCGTGGACGTCGAAGGTGAGCGCGACGTCCCGCTCGGGCAGGTAGAACTCGACGCGCGTGCCGTCGAGGTCGGCGTTCTCGACGAACCGCTCGTCGATGCGCCGGAGGTAGTCGCGGATCTCGGCCTTCCGCCGGAGCGACCCCTGGTCGCGGGAACCGGTCCGCGCGGGGGGGTCCGGGAACAGGCGGTTGGCCGCGAGGAAGACGCCCGCGACGCCGGCGGAGGCGACCACGCCGGCGGCGACGCCCCATACGAGCCATCCCGGCAGCGCCGCGAGCCACTCACCGATCACACCCGCGATTGGCGACGGTCGCTATTGAACCCCTCGCCGGTCCGGGCCGGGCCGGGCCGGGCCGATCCGCCGACGCGGTCGCTGGCGCGACCTCCGACGCGGTCACCGGTGCGGTCGCCCACGCGGTCACCGGCGCGATAGCCGACGCCGTCGCCAGCGCGGGATCGAGACAGCGTGAAACGGGCGGGTCGTCGTCGCCGTTCAGATCATTCCGTTGTCCTTCAGGCCCTCGATGACGTCGTCGACGAGGGACTCGACGTCATCGTAGGGGAAGTCCTGGCTGGAGCCCAGCTTCGCCGCCAGCTCCATCGCGGTGACCGAGAAGTCGCCGGACTCGAACTTCGTCCCGGGGCCCTGCGGCAGCGCGGGCACGAGGTCCATCTGGCTCGACACCGGGAAGTCGGCGCCCGAGAACGCGTCCGTGAACTGCTCGCGGAGGTCGGCTTCGACGTCGTCTGACATACCCAGACCGCGGGGCGACGACCGCAAAAACGTTCCGGAACCACAGGAAACTCCGGGAGAGTTCCCACACCCGGCGGTCCGGGCCGGAACCCCCGCGATTAATCGGGGCCGTGCCGAACGGGCGGCCATGGCGTTCGATTTCGACTTCGACCTGCTGCGCGAGTTGACCGAGGCGAGCGGCGTCCCCGGCTACGAGGACCGCGTCCGCGACCGCGTTCGGACCGTGTTCGAGGGGGCCGTCGACGAGGTGCGCACCGACTCGATGGGCAACGTGATCGGGACCGTCGAGGGCTCCGGCGACTACGAGGTCGCCGTCGCCGCGCACATGGACGAGATCGGCTTCATGGTGAAACACGTCACCGACGACGGCTTCCTCAAGGTCGACGCGCTCGGCGGCTGGGACGCCCGCGTGCTGCGCGCCCAGCGCGTCCGCGTCCACACCCAGCAGGGCGACCTCACGGGCGTCATCGGCTCGGTGCCGCCGCACACGCTCTCCGAGGAGGAACGCGAGACGGAGGACGCCGTCGAGGACGTGGTGATCGACCTCGGGCGCGAGGCCGACGAGGTCGAGGAGATCGTCGCCGTCGGCGACCTCGTCACGATGGAGCAGTCGACGGTGAAGATGGGCGATACGGTCACCGGAAAGGCGCTCGACGACCGCGTGTGCCTGTTCGCGATGCTGGAGTCCGCCCGAGAACTGGAGGACCCGGAGGCGACGGTCCACTTCTGTGCGACCGTCCAGGAGGAGGTCGGCCTCCGGGGCGCTCAGGCGCTCGGCGTCGACGTGGACCCGGATCTGGCGGTCGCGCTCGACGTGACGATCGCCTCCGACACCGCCGGCGTCGCCGAGGACAAACAGGTGACCCGGCTGGGCGAGGGCACGGCGGTGAAACTGAAGGACGGCTCGGTGATCACGAACCCGAAGGTGACGCGCCGCCTGCGCGACGTGGCGGAGGCCGAGGGGATCGAGCACCAACTCGAAGTGCTTCCCTCGGGCGGCACCGACACCGCCGCCTTCCAGAAGGCCAACGGCGCGAAGCCCGTCGGCGCGATCTCGATCCCGACGCGGTACCTCCACACGGTCACCGAGACCGCCCACGGCGACGACATCCGCTCGACGATCGACCTGTTGACGGCGTTCCTCGCGAGCGAGGACGGCGGCCACGACTACTCGCTCTAGGTGAACCGACGCGGACCGGTTGGCTCCGACGGAGGCCGCCGCGACCGATCCCCCCGGTTGATCGGTCGGCGGCACGTCGGGTGCCTCCAGTGAACTTCCCGGTCCCTCGGTGAACTCCCCGCCCCCCGTGAACTCCCGGATCCCCCCGTGAACCCTCCTTCTCCCCCCGACCGACCGTTCGGGCACTCGCTCATGAACGTGTTGTTTTTGAGACAGTAGTTTCCGGATGTCGATCGAGTATCGTCACGACGGTGGCCGAAACTCCCGATTAGCTCGCCCGAGCCTCCTCCAGCGCCGTTAGCACGCTTCCCCACTCGACCGGCGGTTCGACCGTCGCCATGTCCTCGTCGATCGCCCGCAAGTTCCGGTCGTACCGGTCGTGCCAGGACTGCCGGGCGAGCTCGTCGAGGCGGTCGGCGGTCGCGGCGAGGCGGTCCTCGAGGTCGGCCGTCAGGTCCCGGACGGCCTCGTGGGCGGGGGCCTCGGGCTCGGCCCCGAGTCTCTCGTCGACGGTCGCCACATCGGCGGCCGCCGCGCGCAGGTCAGCGGCCTGCAGTTCCAACACGCGGCGGCGGAGCGTGCAGTCGAACCACGTTCGGGCGAAGGTGTCGTCGACGCCGTCGTCGCCGTCAGCGTCGGAGGCATCGTTGGCCTCGTCAGCGTCGGCGGCGTCCTGCGCGTCGTCAGCGTCGACCGCGTCCACCGCGTCGGCAAGGGACGCCGCATCGTCCTCCAGTGCCCCGACCGCGGCGGTCAGCTCCTCGACGTCCGTCCGGAGTTCGTCGTGTCGGACCGAGGGCCGCGCGATCCACCGTCCGAACGACTCGATCTCCGTCGTCAGTTCGTCCGCCTCCCCCTGGAGTCGCGTCGCCTCGGCGTGGATCCGTCGATCCTCGGCGGCGATCCGGTACAGTTCGACTCCCTCGCTCTCGGAGGGGTCCGCCGGAACGGCCGTGTCCTCGGCACGGTCGATGAGGTTCCGGAGGTCCGCGTCCAGCGTCTCCACGTCCGACTCGATCGACCCCACGCGTGCGGCGAACCCGTCCAGCCGGGCGGCGACGCTCGGTACGTCGGCCATCTCGGTCGCGTCCTCGCGCGCGGAATCGAGTTCCATCCCCGACAGCTCCACCCGGGTGGCGGGCGTCGAGACGACCTTCGAGAGGTGCGCCATCGCCGAGTCGACGCTCTCCCCGGTGAGGACGCCGTCGGCGGCGACTCCCCGCAGCGTCGCCGCGATCTCCTCGGGGTCTCCCGCGTCGGTCCCGTCCGTCGCGGCGACCGTCTCGGCGATGTCCTCGACGGCTCGACTCCCGATCCGGCCGTCCTCGGACCGCTCGGCACGTTCCATGCTCGGTCGAGGCTCGCCGCTACCGCGACAAATATTTTGTGTAGTTGACGTGTATACGTTCGGATACGTACCGACTCCGTCACCCACCGAGTCCTATATATCCCACGTGACCGGGACGCGGTGCTCTCATCGATACCTACCGCACCCGTGTCCTCCGGCGGAGTACCCGGGTCCGGGTACCCCTATTATAAACCCCTTTTTACTAATCCCGGAAGCGTTCAGGTGATGACGAAGGAGACAGCGGCTCGAAGCGAGTTCGTTTCGCGGAGGAAATTCCTCGTCGCCGCCGGCGCGGCCGGCGCGACTGGGCTCGCGGGCTGTTCCGGTTCCAGCGGGGGGTCCAACACCGATGCCTCGGACGGGTCGGGCGGATCGGGGGGCTCCGGCGGCTCGGACCAGGGAAGCTCCGACGGCGGCTCGGGCTCCCCGGTGCAGATGCTCACCGCCGAGGGTTCCTCGACGGTGTATCCCATCGCCAACAAGGGGAGCTCGTACTGGAACTCCAACCCGCCGGCCAGCGACGGCGAGTACTGGGGAAGCAACGAGGAGGAGGGCAACACCGTCCCCGGCTGGGACTCCCTCGCCGAGAACGGCGCCGAGGACATGCGCCTCGCGGACTACTTCGCCAGCCTGTACGGGTTCGAACCGACGGGTCAGCAGGCGACGCCGCCGTACCCCACCTCGGTCGGCCTGAGCCACTCGGGCACCGGCTGTAAGTCGGTCGTCGACGGCCTCGTCGACATCGGCAACTCCTCGGGTCCGATCACGGCCGAACTCGACTGGAGCGAGGAGAAGGCGAACGAGGAAGTCGTCGACCACGTCCTCGGGCGCGACGGCCAGCCGGTCGTCGTCTCCTCGGACATCTACGAGGCCGGCGTCACGCAGCTCACCGGCGAGGAGGTCCGCCAGATCTATCAGGACGAGATCGCCAACTGGAGCGAGGTCGGCGGTCCGGACCAGGAGATCTACGTCATCGGCCGCGCCGAGGGCTCGGGCACCGACACCGCGTTCCGCCTCAACATGCTCGGCTCCGCCGACGCGCCGATGCCCGGCGTCGACACCCGCTTCGGCCAGAACCAGCAGGTCGCGCAGGCCGTCCAGCAGAACGAGGGCGCCATCGCGTACATGGCGCTGGCGTTCACCAGCGAGTCCGTCCGCCCCATCGGGATCGAGTTCGAGGGCACGCTGTACGAGCCCGACAAGGACGCCGAGAACACCATCTTCGACTCCTCGTATCCGCTCAACCGCGACCTGCACCAGTATACGAAGATCACCGAGGACACGCCGAGCGGAACGGACATGCGCGAGGCGGCGTTCATGAACATGTTCCTGACCGACTTCGGCCAGCAGGTGTTCGTCGAGGCGAACAACTACATCCCGCTTCCGACGAAGGACATCGAGAACGAGTTCGAGAAGCTGCCCGACCAGGTCTGAGGCCGTAGTCACGGCGCTCGCGGTCGGTTCCGTCTCGCCTTCACATCGCCTTTGTTTCATAATTTCGACACATACGACACTTCCCACGATGGCACAACCACACAGATCCGAGCTGGGGATCGAACGGGTCGCCCGAACCCTACGGGGCGTCCGCGACTCCCTGGCCAACGAGGAGCCGGCCGCCGTCGCGACCGTCGGCGTCGTTGCCGGCGCGATGCTCGTGTCGCTGGCCGGATTCCTGGTCGCCTCCTCGCTGACGATCGTCCCGGTCGCGGTACTCGTCCTCTCCGCCGGCTACGGCTGGATCCGACATCAAGAACTGACCGCGAAGACGCTCGCGCTCGCGATGACGGTGTCGACGATCCTGATACTGATCCTCATCACGACGTTCATCTTCAGGGAGGCGATCCCCGTCTTCCTGTACGAACGAACGAGCGTCTTCGGCGTCTCGGTCCCCGGCCTCCGGATGTTCATCCAGCCGAACTGGGACGCCGTCTCCCCGCCGATCCGGTTCTCGATGGTGCCGATGATCCACGGGACCGTGATGGTGACGCTCGTCGCGACGGCGGTGGCGGCGCCGCTGGGGATCGCGGCCGCGCTGTTCATCTCCGAGATCGCCCCCGGACCCGTTCGCGAGGCCGTCAAGCCCGGCGTGGAGATCCTCGCCGGCATCCCGTCGATCGTCTACGGGTTCATCGGCTTCACCATCCTCAGCCCGTGGGCCTCCGACCAGTTCCGTATCCTCGGACAGGGGACGTACCTGTTCGTCGGCGTCGTGGTCGGACTGATGGCGCTGCCGACCGTCGTCTCGGTCGCCGAGGACGCCATCGGCAGCGTCCCGGAGTCGATGAAGTCCGGCTCGCTGGCGATGGGCACCACCGACTGGCAGACGATGACCTCGATCACGCTCCCGGCGGCGTTCTCGGGCGTCTCCGCCGCGGTACTGCTGGGCGTGGGGCGTGCGATCGGGGAGACGATGGCCGCGACCGTGATGCTCCGGGGCGTCCCCCGGCTCACGGACCCGATCTACAACGCCTTCTACGGACAGGAGACGCTCACCTCGCTCATCGCCCGGAACTACGGCGAGGCGGACGGGCTCCAGTTGAGCGCCCTGTTCGCCGCCGGCATCATCCTCTTCGTCACCGTATTGTTCCTCTCGATCGGCTCGCAGTACATCGAGGCGCGGATGCGCAGCAAGCTCGGGGGTGAGCAGTGATGGCGATCGGAACGGATACCGGAACTGGGACGCGAACTCGGGACCCGCTGGTCAAGGACGGCACCGAGGGGACCGGGGCGGTCGCGGCGGGCGCGGTCGGGCTCTCGGCGGTGTTGTTCGCCCTCTCGCTGGCCTCGCTGTTCGAGGCGCTGGCGCTGACCACGACCGTGGCGGGCGTCCCGCTCGTCACCCTCGCCGGCGGGGCGCTGGTGGCGCTCGGCGGCGCCGTGATGGCGTTCGGGATCGGCTCCCGGCTCGGCTACGTCGAGACGGAGCCGCAGGCGAGCGCGGGCATCGTCGCCGGCCTCGCGTTCGCGTTCGTCTGGTTCGTCGCCGCGGGCCTGGTGGCCTCACAGACCCTCGGCCTCGGGACCGTCGGGTGGTTCCTCGTGGCGGCGCTCGTCGGCGTCGGCGTCTTCGTCGTGTCGACGGCGACCCGCGAGGACGTCGGATCGACGCTGCCCGCGGGGGCGCTCTCCGCGTTCGCCGGGCTGGTCTTCCTCACAGGCGCCATCGCTCCCGGGTGGGTGTGGAACCTCGGATGGGCCCAGAAGGCCTCCTTCACCGGCGAGTTCACGGTCCCGGTGATCACGCTGTTCGTCTCGCTCATCGCCGGCTGGGCCGCGGCGAAGGCGTACGGCGGGTTCGGCGCCCGCGGGCGACACACCGGGGCGTACGTCCTGGTGTATCTCAACGCCCTCTCCATCGTGGGGGTGCTGTTCCTGCTCGTCGCGTTCACCGTGTACAAGGGGTTCAGCGGCGCGGTCAACGGCTTCGCGGTCGGCCCCGGCGTCGGCCCCGAGTCGACCGTCGTCCTGTTCGGCACCGCGATATCGTGGGAGTGGCCGTTCTACCTCCCGTTCGTGATGAACGGCGTCGGCCTCACCAACGAGTTCAACGGCGTGCTCCCCGCGATCGTCGGCACGGTGTGGCTCGTCGTCGGCGCGGTGCTGTTCGCGGTCCCGCTCGGCGTCGGCGCGGCCGTCTTCCTCACCGAGTACGCCGAGCGCGGGCGCTTCACGCAGGTGGTCGAGGTCGCCACCAACGGGCTGTGGTCGACCCCGAGCATCGTCTTCGGCCTGTTCGGCTTCGCGTTCCTCATTCCCCGGTTCGGGAACGGCAAGTCGCTGCTCGCGGGGATGATCACGCTCGGGTTCATGCTGCTCCCGCTGGTCGTCATCACCAGTCGCGAGGCGATGCTCGCCGTTCCCGACGAGTATCGCGACGCCAGCGCGGCCCTCGGCGTGAGCAAGTGGCAGACCATCCGGAGCATCGTTCTGCCGGCGGCGCTGCCCGGCGTCGTGACGGGGATCATCCTCGGCGTCGGCCGCATCGCGGGCGAGACCGCGCCCATCCTGCTGACGATGGCCGGGGGCGTGTTCGTCCCGGGCAACCAGACGGCGGACGTGATCGGCGGGTTCCGGTTCACCGGCTCGCCGCCGTTCGTGGAGAACCCCGTCCTGCTCGATGCGACGTCGGCGCTTCCGTACCAGCTGTACGCCCTCATCTCGGCGGGCGTCGGCGCCTCGGGCAACGTGAGCAACCCGGACGAGTTCAAGTGGGCGACGGCGTTCGTGTTGCTGGTCGTCGTCCTGTCGTTCTACGCGATCGGGATCGCGGCGAGATACTACTTCAGGAGGGAACTCAACCAATGAGCGAACCCACACAGAAACCGAGCGACATCGACACCGAGCGGAAACGGACCGGCGAAGGGATCGAGACGACGAGCGGCGAGACGGACGAGCGGGTCCGCGAGGAGTGGCGCGAGTTCGAGTTCGACGGAGCGACGAAGCTCTCCGTCGAGAACCTGAACGTCCACTACGGCGAGGACCACGCCCTCAAGGACGTCTCGATGGACATCCCCGAGAACAGCGTCACGGCCCTCATCGGCCCCTCGGGCTGCGGGAAGTCGACGTTCCTCCGGTGTCTCAACCGGATGAACGACCGTGTCAAGTCCGCGCGCGTCGACGGCTCCGTGTCGCTCGACGGCAAGGAGATCTACCAGGAGGGCGTCAACCTCGTCGAACTGCGCAAGCGCGTGGGGATGGTGTTCCAGTCGCCGAACCCGTTCCCGAAGTCGATCGAGGAGAACATTTCGTACGGCCCGCGCAAGCACGGCGACCTCGAAACCGGCCTGCTCGCGCGCTTGTTCGGTCGCTCCGATCAGGAGGAACGCGACGAACTCGTCGAACGGTGCCTGCGCGATGCGGCCCTGTGGGACGAGGTGAACGACCGCCTCGACGACAACGCCCTCGGCCTCTCCGGCGGGCAGCAACAGCGGCTCTGCATCGCCCGCTGTCTTTCGGTCGACCCGGAGGTCATCCTGATGGACGAGCCCGCCTCGGCGCTCGACCCGATCGCGACCGCGAAGATCGAGGACCTCATCGACGACCTGAGCGAGGAGTACACGGTCGTCATCGTCACCCACAACATGCAGCAGGCGGCGCGCATCTCCGACCAGACCGCCGTCTTCCTCACCGGCGGCGAACTCGTCGAGTACGACGCGACCGACAAGATATTCGAGAACCCGGAGTCACAGCGCGTCGAGGAGTACATCAGCGGCAAGTTCGGGTGATCGCCGTGGGCTCGCCACGCTCGACCGCGCCGACCGACACCCTCCGCCCGGACGGATGACGAGACGCAAGATCCAGCTCGTCGGCGGCGGCACCTACAGCGTCTCCCTGCCGAAGGCGTGGGCGGAGTCGCAGGGCGTCGACCCCGGCGACGAGGTCTCGCTGCACGCCCACCTCGACGGGGTGCTCGTCGTGGAGACGGACGCGGCGGCGGACGAGCCGGCGGGCCGCGGCCCTGTCGACCTCCCGGTCGACGGCGCCGATCCGACCCATGCGGGGCGGCTCCTCCGGGCGGCGTACGCCGCGGGCGTCGACCGGGCGACGATCGAGGCGGAGGACGGGTTCTCCGTCGAGACGCGCCGCGAACTCGAACGCACCGCCAGGGGGCTGACGGGGACGACCGTCGCCGACGGAACCGACTCGGCGATCACCGCGGCCACGCCGCTGGACCCGTCGGAGGTGTCGATCCGGCAGTCGGTGCGCCACCTGTCGTTCGTCGCGCTGTCGACGCACCGCGACGCGACGGCGGCCGTGCTCGACGGGGGGAGCAACGACGCCGTCGTCGACCGCGGCGACCAGGCGCGCCGCCTCCACGCGCTGGTCGACCGGCACTTCCGCCGCAGCCTCTCGCGGCTCGACGAGGTGGACGCGCTGGGGCTCACCCGGCCGGAGCTGTTCGACCTGTGGACGACGAGCCGGGAGCTCGAACGCGTCGCAAGCCGCGCGACGGAGCTGGCCGAGACCGCACGCCGGCTCGACGACTGTGTCGATGAGCGCGTCGCCGACGACCTCCGCGAGTGCGCTCGCGACGCGCGCGGCGTCGTCGAGGCGGCGGTCGACGCCGTCGTCGACGAGCGGGGGATCGCGTCCGCCCGCGAGGCGCTGGTCGCGCGCGATGACCTCCGCGAGGCGACGGAGGCGCTCGACCGCCGGCTGTTCGAGTCGGACAGGGCGGACCCCCGGCTGACCGCGGCCGTGAACGCCGTCGGCCGGACCGCCGACCACGGCGCGGCGATCGCCGAGGCCGGACTCCGGGCGGCCGTCCGACGAGCCGACACCGCCGCGGACGACGGGTCGCGCGTCGGCGACGGAGTCGGCGTGGCCGCCGGCGACGACGATTGACGCCTCTCCGTGTCGCATCAGGGGGCCCGGTCTCTCGTCGACGAGAGCGGGATCGAGAACGGCGGTCGGAACGATGTGTACCGTCGGCCGAATCCGACGGCGGGTCCCTTCGGTTACTCCTCGGGCGGCTCGTAGTCGCCGCCGTACTTGGTGAAGAAGAACGCGAGGCCGAGCGTCGACACCATCGCGATGAAGGAGGCGATGCCGAGGCTCTTGGCGGAGTCGGGGACCTCCGGCGGGCCGGCGGCCGTCGCCGTCGGCGTCGGGAGCTGTTCGACGACCTCGATGGTCCCGACCATCCCGACGGACGCGTGGGGCTCGCAGACGTACTCGTAGACGCCGACCGTTTCGAACGTGAACTCCGTGGAGAAGCCTTCGTCCTCGATCGGGGTGTGACCCTCCCAGGAGGCGCCTTCCGGCTGGCTGTCGACGGCGATGTTGTGGCCGCCGGAGACCCACTCGAAGGTCACGGTCGTGCCGGGCGTGACGTACAGGGGCTCGTCGGTTCCGGGGGTGAACTTGAGGCCGTCGCTGCCGGCGCCCACCTCGACGGTGCCGGAGCCGTCGGCCGTCGCCTGCGCGGCGGCGGTCCCCGATCCCGCGGTGACCGCGCCGGCGGCGGCGGTCGCGCCCGCCGCTCCGCGGAGGAAGCTCCGCCGGCTGAGCGTGTCGTCTTCCATGCACGCGGCTTGGCGTCTCCCGAACGTATATCCGTCGATCGAATCCGTGGCGGGACGGCGGAGAGGCGGAACGGTGGCGGCGCGGCGGCGGTGGCGGCAACGGTGCGGACGCGGCGATGCGGATGCGGTGCGGAAGTCACTGGCAGTTATACCGCGAGCGAGCCAGCCGGCACTCTCGTGAGCGAAGCGAACGAGAGTACGGAAGACGAGCGGAGCGAGTCTTCCGAAAGGCTGGCGATCGAGCGGCCTTTTGATCATGAACGGGTTTTGGCGGGGGTCGAGCGCGCCGGAGGCGCGCGAGGCTCCCGTGAAAAGCGGTTCAGAGCCAGCCGTGCCCCTCGATCGCGTCCTCGTAGCACTCGACCCATTCGGAGCGCACCTCGTCGTGGTCGAAGCCGGCGAACCCGTCGTTGGTCTCCCACTCCGGCAGCGAGCCGCAGGCGACGATCTCGTCGGCCAACTCCTGCGGGGAGGTGACCAGCCGGCCGCGGTCGAGCCCCTCGACGAGCTCGTGGGCGGACGAGCCCGCCTGGTACTCCACGATGCCGACGCAGCCGCACGCCAGCGCCCACAGCAACCCGGTCGCGAACGGCTCGTACGTCGCCGTCTGGGCGAACACGTGCGACCCCTTCAACACCGGGACGAACTCCGCCTCGTCCAGGTCGCCGAGGAACCGGACGCGGTCGTCGATCCGGAGGTCGGCGGCCATGCGCTCGGCGTCGTCGCGGGCGGGCCCGTCGCCGACGATCGCCGCCGTCCAGTCGCGGTCGCGAAGCTCCGCCAGCGCCAGGAGGAACTCGCCGACGTTGGCGTCGCCGTCGAGGTCGCGCCCCCACACCATGTCGAAGCGGTCGTCCGCGTCGGCCGACCGCACCAGGTCCATGTCGATGCTCTCGGGGATCACCCGGGCGTTCACGTCGCTGGCGCCGTGCTCGCGCACGGCGGTGCGGACCGTCTCGGAGGGCGCGATCACCCGGTCGGCGCGCGTCGCGGCCTTCCGGTACTGTCGGCCGGAACCGCGGTCGGGGTCGCGTTCCCACCAGTCGAGGACGACCGGGACCCGAAGCATCGCGGCGGTCGTCTTGGCGGTCGTCGCGTGACCCGGCGGCACCGACACGGCGTGGACGACGTCCGGGTCGACGCGGCGGAGGACGAACGGGAGCTTCGACCGGAACCGTCCGGACGAGGGACGATCGGTCACCGCGTGGTACTCGATGCCGTCCTGTTCGAAGTGCTCGATCTCGCCGCCCCACCACTGCGCACACAGCCAGTGGACGTCGTGTCCGGCGGCGGCGAGCCCGGCGGCGACGCGGCGCGTCCGGCGGACCGCGGGCGCGTCCCGCGTCGCCACCGTGTCCATCGAGACCACCGCGACGCGCATTGTGCGATCCGGTACCGGTGGGGGAATAAAAAGGGAGGCGATACTCCCCCGGGGTCGGGCGGCCGCCGGCGGCGCCCTGCCGGCGCGACCGAACCTGTTCGCCGACCCGAACGTTTTCGATGCGCGGCGGGGACTACTACGCCATGAGCGACCCGACCTACGACATCGAGCGCTACCTCAACGTGCGCTCGGCCCACGGCGCCGCGTTCGCCCCCGACGGCACCCTCGCGTTCCTGATGGACACCACCGGCACGCCGCAGGTGTGGAGCCTCGACGAGCCGGCCGCCTGGCCTGAGCAGCACACCTTCTACGAGGAGCGCGTCACGTTCGTGGACTGGTCGCCCGAGCGCCGCGAACTCGCCTTCGGGATGGACGAGGGCGGCGACGAGCGGATGCAGCTGTACCGGCTCGACCCCGATTCCGGCGTCGTCACCGAGCTGACGGGGATGCCCGAGGCGAAACACCGCTGGGGCGGCTGGTCCCACGACGGCGAGCGGTTCGCGTTCGCCTCGAACCGCCGCGACGAGTCCGTCTTCGACGTGTACGTGCAGGGGCGCGACGAGACCGGCGACGAGGCGGAGCTGGTGTACGAGGGCGACGGTTGGCTCTCGGTGGCCGGCTGGTCGCCCGACGACACGCGCGTGCTCGTCCACGAGGCCCACGCGAGCTTCGACCACGACCTTCACGTGCTCGACGTGGAGACCGGCGAACTCACCCATCTGACGCCGCACGCGACCGAGGCACGGTTCCAGAGCCCCGAGTGGGCGCCCGACGGCGACGGCGTGTACGTGTGCACCGACCACGCTTCCGACACGCTCCGGCTGGAGCGGATCGCGCTCGGCAACGAGGCCGGCGGCGACCGAGGCGGAACCGGCGGCGGGGATGGCGACGGAACCGGCGACAACGGGGACGGCGGAGCCGGCGGCGCGAGCGACGCCGACGGCGGCGGGACCCTCGGGGACCTGTTCGTCGTCGAGGACGGCGACGGCTGGAACGTCGACGGCGTCGCGGTCGACGAGGACACCGGCCGCGTCGCCTACTCGCGCAACGTCGACGGCTACACGGAGATCACCGTCGGGGAGCTCACCGCGCCCGACCGCATCGACCCGTTCGCCGAGCCGGACCTCCCGAGGGGCGTCGCCGGCGGCGTCTCCTTCGGCCCCGACGCCGACCGGCTGGCCGTCACCGTCACCGGCAGCACCGTGAACACGAACACGTACGTCGTGGACGTGAAACGGGGCGAGGCGACGCGGTGGACCCACGCCGCGACCGCGGGCATCCCCGAGGAGACGTTCGTCGAGCCCGAGCTGGTCCACTACCCGACCTTCGACGGGCGGGACATCCCGGCGTTCTTCTCGACGCCCGATGACGCCGGCGAGGGCGACACGCCCGTCATCGTCGACATCCACGGCGGGCCCGAGAGCCAGCGCCGGCCGTCGTTCAACGCCGTCAAGCAGTACTTCCTCAACAACGGCTACGCCGTGTTCGAGCCGAACGTCCGCGGCTCCTCGGGGTACGGGAAGGCGTACAGCCACCTCGACGACGTGGAACACCGGATGGACTCGGTCGCCGACATCGAGGCGGCCGTCGAGTGGCTCCACGATCACCCCGTCGTCGACCCCGAGCGGATCGTCGCTATGGGGGGCAGCTACGGCGGGTTCATGGTGCTCGCGGCGATGACGGAGTACCCCGACCTGTGGGCCGCCGGGATCGACATCGTCGGCATCGCCAGCTTCGTGACGTTCCTCGAGAACACCGGCGACTGGCGCCGCGAGCTGCGCGAGGCCGAGTACGGCAGCCTGGCGGACGACCGGGAGTTCCTCGAATCGGTCTCGCCGATCAACCACGTCGACGAGATCGCGGCGCCCCTGTTCGTCCTTCACGGCGCGAACGACCCGCGGGTTCCCGTCGGCGAGGCCGAACAGATCGTCGAGGAGGCCAGCGAGCACGTCCCCACGCGGAAGCTGATCTTCGAGGACGAGGGACACGGCTTCTCGAAGCTGGAGAACCGGATCGAGGCGTACCGCGCGATCGTGGAGTTCCTGAACGAGCACGTGTGAGGATTCGGACGACCGCCGGCGGCAGGTCGGCGCGAGCCCGGGTAGACGAATGAGTTATCTCTTTGGGATCCTTCATTAGCGACGGGACGATCGATGGCCACCGTACACGACGCGCGCGTCCTCGTCGCGGTGTCGGATCGGACGCCGAGCGACTACGGTGGGGACGTCGTCGAGGCGATCGAAGCCGGTCTGAACGCGACCGTCCTGAGCAAGCGCGGCTCCGTCGCCACGGAGTACCTCCGCGAGCTCGGGCCGACGCTCGATTGCGTCGTCGCCGTGTCCGACCGGTCGTCGTGCGTCGAGAACCTGGCGCCGGCGGCGGGGGAGGTGCCGCTGGTAGTGTACGGCGACGAGGTGCCGTCGGTTCCGGTCGACGAGGTCGTCGCCACCGACGGCGGGACGGACCTGCTCGCGCGCCGCGTCTCCGAGCGCATCGAGCGCGCCCGCGAACGCGACGCGCTCGCCGAGGCGAACACGAAGCTCTCGGCGCTCAACACGTACACCCGCGAGCTGACCGGCTGTGAGACCGTCCGCGAGGTGAGCGACACCGTGGTCGAGGCCGTCACGAACGCCCTCGGCCACGAGGAGGTCGTCCTCGCCATGCTCGACGACGGGACGTTCTTCCCGTACGGCCATACGCTCCCGAACGATTACGACGTCGAGGCCGACACCGACGAGGGGGTCATCGGACGCACGTACCGGACGGAGGAGACGCAGATCGTCAACGAGTACGACGCCGACCCCGACAAGATCCGCGACGCGGACGACGTGGCCTCGGTGCTGAGTACCCCCGTCGGCGACCACGGCGTTCTCCAGGTGACGACCGATCGTGAGGGGGCATTCGACCAGCAGGACGCCGAGTTCCTGGAGATCGTCGCCTCCCACGCGGCGGAGGCGCTCGCGCGACTCCAGCGGGAGGCGGACCTCCGCGTCGAACGCGACCGCCTCCACTACTTCTTCGACGGGATCAAATCGCCGGCCGTGTACGTGGAGTCGACCGACGGCGACGAGCCCGTCCTGGTGGAGGTGAACACGGCCTACGAGGCGCTGTTCGGCGCCGACGGCGTCGGCAACCCGGTGTCGGAGGGGTTCCCGACCGAGACCGAACGGGAACTGTTCGGCTTCGACGGTCCCGACGAGGTCGTCCACCGCGACATCACACGCGAGACGACCGACGGACCGGCCGACCTGATCGTCGGCGCGGTCCCGATCCCCCTTTCGGGGGTCGAGACCGCCGCGTTCGGGCTGTACGCCGCCGACGTGGAGTTCCCGTAGGACGCCACGCGGGGCCGGCGGACGGCCGCCGATCCGGACGACTCCCCGCCGGCGACACGTCATGGACGTCCGTTAAAGTCAACACCGGCGGCGTCCAACCGGATCGCATGAGTACGCAAGAACGAGAGACGGGGCGCCAGATCCGCTGTCTCATCGCGAAGGTCGGCCTCGACGGGCACGACCGGGGCGCACACGTCATCTCGCGGGCGTTCCGCGACGCCGGCTTCGAGGTCATCTACTCCGGGCTCCACCGCGCGCCCGACGAGATCGTCCAGGCGGCCGTCCAGGAGGACGTCGACGTCCTCGGCATCTCCATTCTCTCGGGGGCGCACAACACGCTCGTCCCGAAGATCGTCGACGGCCTGAAGGAGTACGACGCCTTCGAGGACACCCTGATCCTCGTCGGCGGCATCATCCCCGACGACGACCGCGAGGAGCTCCTCGAGATGGGCGTCGGCGCGGTCTTCGGGCCGGGGACGCCGATGGAGGAGACGATCGAGTTCGTCCGCGAGAACGTCCACGACCGCGAGTGATGACGGTCACAGGGACGGAGTCGTCGCTGGTCGACGACCTGCTGGACGGGAAACACCGGGCGCTCGCGCGCGTCATCACGAAGATCGAGAACCGCTCGCCGGGGTACCGCGACATCGTCTCCGCGCTCCACACCCACACCGGAACCGCGGACGTGATCGGGATCACGGGCAGCCCCGGCGCCGGCAAGTCGACGCTCGTCGACAAGCTGGCGAAGTCGTACCGCGACCGCGGCGAGACGGTCGGCGTCATCGCGGTCGACCCCTCCTCGCCGTACACCGGCGGGGCGGTGCTGGGCGATCGCATCCGCATGGCCTCCAACGTCGGCGACATGGACGTGTTCTTCCGGTCGATGAGCGCGAGGGGGACCCTCGGCGGGCTCTCGACGGCCACCGCGGACGCGGTAAAGGCGCTCGACGCCTTCGGCAAGGACAAGGTGATCATCGAGACGGTCGGCGCCGGGCAAAACGAGGTCGACATCGTGAAGACCGCCGACACGGTGTGCGTGCTCGTCCAGCCGGGGTCGGGCGACGACGTGCAGATGCTGAAGGCGGGCATCCTCGAGATCGGCGACGTGTTCGTCGTCAACAAGGCCGACATGGACGGGGCCGAGCGCACCGTCGCCGAGCTGGAGGAGATGATCCACATGCGCGAGAACCCCGCAGCGGGGCTGGACACGGGCCACCACGGCCCCGTCGACGAGGAGGAGATGGCGGAAGTGGCGCTCGACGAGCAGGACGAGGAGGCGTGGGACCCGCGGGTCGTCGAGACGGTCGCCACCGACGCCACCGGGGTCGACGAGCTGCTCGACACGCTCGGCGAGCACGCCGAGTGGCTCCACGAGACGGGCCGGATCGACGAGCGGGCGCGCACCCGGTACGCCGAGGAGATCCGACAGCTCGTGCGGGCGGACACCGCCGGCCTGCTCGAGGAGGTGATCGAGGCCCGCGGCGGGATCGAGGCGCTCGCCGACCGCGTGCTGGCGAGGGAGACGGACCCGTACACGGTCGCCGACGAACTGGTCGAGCCCGTGCGCGAGTGCGTGGACGAGGAACTGGAGCGGTAGATCGGTCGGTCACGCTGAGGGGGCCGTGACCTCGACCGAGATCGGAGGGACCCGATCTACACGTACGTGAACCACTCCTCGTGGTCGTCGGTGCGACGCTCCACGAGGTCAAAGAACGCGGTCTGCAGCTCCTCGGTGACCGGCCCGCGCGAGCCGTTGCCGATCTCGACGTTGTCGACCTGCCGGATCGGGGTGACCTCCGCAGCCGAGCCGGTGAAGAACAGCTCGTCGGCGGTGTTCAGCTCGCCCCGGGAGATGCTCACGTTGTCGTGGACGGTGTAGCCGCGCTCGCGCGCCAGCTCGATCACCGTGTTACGGGTGATGCCGTCGAGGATCGACTCCGAGAGCCCGGGCGTGAATATCTCGCCGTCGCGCACGAGGAAGATGTTCTCGCCGGGACCCTCCGCGACGTTGCCCTCCTTGTTGAGGACGATCGCCTCCTTGTAGCCGTTGCGGCGGGCCTCCTCGCCCGCGAGCAGGGAGTTGACGTACAGCCCCGTCGTCTTCGCGTTCGTCGGGATCTGCGAGGAGGAGTGCTTGCGCCAGGAAGACACCATCGCCTTGATGCCGTTCTCCAGGGCGTCGTCGCCGAGGTACGCGCCCCACGGCCACGCCGCGATCGCCACGTCGGTGGGACAGTCGCCCGGCGAGACGCCGAGGCTGTGATAGCCGTAGTAGGCGATGGGGCGGACGTACGCCGAGTCGAGGTCGTTGCGGCGGATGACCTCCATCGTCGCCTCGGTGAGCTCCTCCCGGGAGTAGGGGATCTCCATGTCGTACGGCTTCGTCGACTCGAAGAAGCGGTCGAGGTGCTCCTCCCAGCGGAACACCGCCGTCCCCTTCTCGGTGTCGTACGCGCGCGCGCCCTCGAAGACGCCCGTGCCGTAGTGTAATCCGTGCGTGAGGACGTGCGTGGTCGCGTCCTCCCAGTCGACGTACTCGCCGTTTTGCCAGATGGTGTCGACGTCCATCTCCGCGAAGCCAGCCATACGCGGTCGCAGGATTTGCCGGACAATAAATACCACAGAAACACCGGGCGTCCACCCCCTGCTCGTCTCCCCCGCCCGCGTCGCCGCCGCGGCGTCCCCGCGGCGTCACAGTTCCGTCGCCGCCTCGCCGCTCCGTCACTTCCCCGTCACCGCATCGACACAGTCCCGGTTTCGCCGGCAACGACCCCCATTTACGACCATGAATAATAAAGACGTGTAGTTTAATTACCTCAGTGAATTACGGACCGGTGATGGATACGCAACCGCCACGCGCCGACGAGCCCCACGGCGACGCGCGGCGGCCGACGTTCGGGGAGGCGCTCGTGCCGCTCGCGGTCGTCGTCGCCTCGTTGGCCGTCGGCTCGGGGCTGCTCAGCCTGGCCCCGCACGGACCGCTGCTGTGGAGCATCGCCTTCGCCGGGCTGTTCGCGCGCTACCGGCTCGGCTACGACTGGGACGGCGTGTACGACGCCGCCGAGGGCGGCCTGCGGATGGGCATGCAGGCGATCCTCATCCTGTTCGTCATCTACGGGCTGATCGCGACGTGGACCAGCGCCGGCACGATCCCGGGGCTCATGTACTACGGGCTCGGGCTGCTGTCGCCGGCGGTGTTCCTCCCCGTGACGGCCGTGCTCGCGGCCGTCGTCGCCTTCGCGATCGGCTCGTCGTGGACGACCGTCGGGACGCTCGGCGTCGCCTTCATCGGCATCGGCTCGGGACTGGACGTGTCGGCGCCGATGACCGCCGGCGCGATCGTCTCGGGCGCGTATGCCGGCGACAAGCAGAGCCCGCTGTCGGACACGACGAACCTCGCGGCCGCGGTGACGAACACCGACCTGTACGACCACATCAACGCGATGCGCCTCGGCACCGCCGTCGCGTTCGGCCTCTCGGTCGTCGGCTACGCCGTCCTCGGCGCGTACGCCGTGACCGGCTCCGGCGGCGACCCTTCGGCGATCACCGGGCCGCTCGCGTCGACGTACGCGCTCGGCCCGCTGGTGTTCCTTCCGCTGGTGGTCACGTTCGGCCTCGCCGTCCGGGGGTACCCCGCGCTGCCGGCGCTGATCGCCGGCGTGTTCGCGGGCGCCGGGACGACAGTGCTCGCGCAGGGGCGCTCCTTTACCGCCGCCTGGGACGCCTTCCTGAACGGCACCGCCCCGGAGACGGGAAGCGAGCTCGTCAACGGCCTGCTGGCGACGGGCGGGCTCGCGGGCTCGGGCTGGACGATCGCCGTCGTCGTGGCGGCGCTGGCGCTGGGCGGGCTGCTGGAGGGAACCGACGTGCTCGCGGTCGTCGCCGACCGCCTGGCCGACGTGGTGTGGTCACGCAACTCCCTCGTGGTCGGCACCGGCGCCTCCGCACTGCTCACGAACGCGTTCACGGCCCAGCAGTACATGAGCATCGTCGTGCCGGGCGTGAGCCTCCGGGGGCTGTACGACGAGTACGGGCTCGACTCGCGTGACCTCTCGCGGGCCGTCGAGGCCGCCGGCACCCCCACCGGACCGCTGTTCCCGTGGCACGCCGGCGCGGTCTTCATGGCGGCCGCGCTCGGCTTCGAGTCGTCGTGGGCGTTCGTCCCGTACTACTTCTTCGGGCCGCTGTCGGTGCTGGCGCTGGTCGGGCTCGCGCTGGCCGGGCGGGCGACGACGCCGACGGAGGCGCCGGCGGGGGCCGTTCCCGCGGACGACTGAGGCGAGACGCGAGCGAAGCGAGCGTCTCGGAAGAACCGCGGCGAGGTCTTCGGGCCGAGCCGCGCACGAATCGGGCGCGACGCGAGGCGAAGCCGAGCGTCTCGGAGTACGGCGGAGCGGTCCTGTGCCGCTCCGCCCATAACCGACACAAGGTCGACCGGAGGGGTCCCCCGGGAACGACGCGGGCGTTCCGACCGCCCGGTCCCGGATCTCGACCGGCGACCACGCTCCCCCGGCCCGAAGGTTGATTCCTCGACATCCGGACGGTACGGTCGAACGATGATACAGGGCGGGACGCTCGTGCAGGTCGGGGTCATCGTCGTGTCGGTGCTGGGGCTGTGGATCGGCGCGCGCCTCCTCGTGGACGCGGTGATACGGCTCGCCCGGCGGTTCGGGCTCTCCGAACTCGCCATCGGCCTCACGGTCGTCGCGATGGGCACGTCGACGCCGGAGCTGTCGGTCTCGCTCGACGCCGCGACCAACGGCCTCGGCGACATCGCCGTCGCGAACGTCCTCGGGTCGAACGTCTACAACCTCGCGTTCGTCCTCGGCGTCGTCGCGCTGATCCGAATGATCCCGATCGCCGAGACGCTGGTTCACCGGGACGGCCTCGCGCTGCTCGCGAGCACCGCCGTCGGCGGGATCGCGCTGGTCGACCTCGCCATCTCCCGCGTCGAGGGCGCCGTGCTCGCCGGGCTGTTCGTCACGTACACCGCCTATCTGCTCCGGGCCGAAGGCGGGTCCACGGCGGCGGGAGCGGAGACCGAGGACGAAGAGCCGGAAGTGGAGCCCGAGGCGGGCTCCGCCCCCTCGGACGTGAAACCCGGATCCGATCCGGGGACGTTCCCCGGCGACGCGGCGACGACCGACATCACGGGGCGAGTGTCGTTCCGCGGTCGCGACGCGCTGGTGCTCGTCGGCGGGCTGGCGCTGGTGCTGGTGAGCGGCGACTACATGGTCGCCGCGGCGTCGACGCTCGCGCGCGGGGCCGGGATCTCCGAGTGGGTGATCGGCGGGACCATCGTCGCCGCCGGCACGTCGACTCCGGAGTTCGCGGTGTCGCTGGTGGCGCTGAGCCGGGGGAGCCTCGGCGTCTCCGTCGGCAACGTCGTCGGCAGCAACGTGTTCAACATCACGGGGATCATGGGGGCGGCGGCGCTCGTCCGGCCGCTGGCCGTGTCCGCGAACGCGCTGGAGACGTTAGCGTGGCTGGCCGGTGTCACGGTTCTGATGGTCGCCGCGCTGTGGACCGGGCGACGGCTCTCCCGTCCGGAGGGCGCGCTGTTCGCGGGGTCGGAGATCGGTCGATGGGTACTCGGGCTGTTCGGGCTGCTCGGCTGAGTCGCCGGCGGCGGGAACGTGGACGCTACCGCAGCGCCTCGACCAGCTCCTCGCCCTCGACGTACGGGAACCCGTGGCGCTGTGCGTACTCGCGGGCCGCCCGCGTCGACAGCGCCCGGCCGGTCTCGTCGTCGAGCATCTCACAGACGACCGCCGCCGGCGGCTGCCCGGTCTCGGCGGCCATCGCGAGCCCCAGCTCGGTGTGCCCCAGTCGGTCCGAGAGCCCGTCGGGGGCGCCCCGGAGCACGTGAACGTGGCCGGGCGCGCGGAACTCCGCGGCGAACTCGTCGGGGCCGTACTCGACGCCCGCCTCGACGGCGGAGGCCATCGAGGCTAGCTCCGTGATCGTCAGCGCGCGGTCGTCGTCGGTGATCCCGGTGAAGGTGTCGCGGTGGTTCACCGGCAGCGAGAACGACGAACGGTCGTCGTACGCGAGGTCGTGGCTCGCGGCCGCCGGGTGGTCGATCTCCGCTTCGAGGAACGGGAGGTCGGCGGCGTCGGCGACGGCGTCGGAGACGGCCACGCAGATCAGCCCGCCGGCGTCGTTGCGCATGCGCGCCACGTCCGCCGGCTCGACGGCGCCCGCGGGGTACACGAGGTCCGTCTCCCCCTCGCGGTCGTCGAAGTCGTGGACGAGCACCGGCTCGCCAGCGCGGAAGGCGGCGAGCGCGCGGTCCAACCGGCCGGCCTGCCGGCTCACGCCGACCCCCCGGCGTCAGCGGCCTCGGCCGACGGGGCCGGCTCGTCGGCGCGCTCGGCGTCGGTGACGCGCACGCGCACCTCGTCGCCGTCGGCCAGGTCCAGCTCCTCGCGCAGCTTCGCGGGCGCGATGAGTTCGAGCTGGTCCTCGTCGTGGTGGGTGCGCTCGGGCACGATCACGTGCGCCGGCGCGAACGCGTCGCCGTCGGCGCGCACCTCGGCGGCGTAACACGTCGCCGGGCCGAACGTGCGCTCCTCGTCCTCCCAGCCGTCGATCGGGATCCCGTCGACGGAGTCCAGCCCCGCGCGGGCGCGGACGGCCGCCTCCGAGAGCTCGACGTTCAGCGTGCCCGGGAACGGCTCGTAGCCGAGGCGCTCGACGAACTGCTCGTGGTAGCCCGACAGCTGGATATAGTGGCGGCCCTCGCCCATCCCGGAGGTGACCGTCCCCGACAGCGAGAGGCCGGCCTCGCCCTCGAACAGGCGGCGGTAGTCGGCGTACTCGCCGCGCAGGCGACGCTCGCCGGCGTCGGTCACCGTCACCCACTGCCCGTCGCCGACGACGTCGCGTTCGAGCAGTCCGGCGGATTCGAGCCGCTGGAGCCGCCGCGAGGCCGTCTGGCTGGAGGCGTCGAGGCGCTCGCCGAGCGTCGAACAGGAGACCTTCACCGGCTCGCGGAGCCCGCCCCGGAGCGCGACCGTCTTCAGCGCGGCCACCTCGTCGTGGCCGACGGCGGTCGTGGAAGTGCTCATTGCCCACAGTTCGGGGGGCGCGACCCAAAAGCATACCGAATTCGGTATGCATAACAGAATCGTTACGGAGCGTCACGCGACCGGGATTCGTACCGATGCTGTGGGCGCGATACACCAAAAGGCGTCGGTGCCGGCGAGCCGGGTCGCGTCCGGTGAACGGGAACGAGAACGGGACGCGGTTGCCGCCGCGGTCGGCGGTGCGGTTCGGAAACCCATTTATCGGCGGCGGGGAAAGCCACGCGCATGTTCAGACAGTTCCGGTCGGCCGTGGCGGCGGCGCTCTCGGACGCGCTCGCCGACCTCGGCTACCCGACCGACGACCTCGGAATCGAGGACCCGCCCGACGGCGTCGACGCGACGCTCGCCTCCAGCGTCGCCTTCCGGCTGGCGAGCGAGGCGAGCGCGCCGCCGCCGCAGGTCGCCGGCGAGGTCGCCGAGGCGGTCGACGTGGCGGCCACGGAGTACCTCGCGCGCGTCGACACCAGCGGCCCGTACGTGAACTTCTTCGTCGACGACGCCTACCTCGCGGACACGCTCGACGCCGCCCGTGACGCCGAGTTCGGCCGACTCCCGCGGAAGGACGAGTCCGTCGTCGTGGAGCACACCTCCGCGAACCCGACTGGCCCGGTTCACGTCGGCCGCGCGCGCAACCCCATCATCGGCGACGCAGTCGCCAACGCCGTCGAATACGCCGGCTACGACGTGGACCGCCACTACTACGTCAACGACGCCGGCCGCCAGATGGCGATCTTCACGTGGGCCTATGAGACGTTCGACGAGTCCGACCTCCCCGAGCCCGCCCGCGACAAGCCCGACTACGACCTCGTGCGCTACTACCGCAAGGGCAACGAGGTGCTGGAGGAGGGCGACGAGGAGACGGTGGAGGCGGCCGAGGCGGAGATCGCCTCGATCCTCCAGGGGCTCGAATCGGGCGACGAGGACACCTACGAGCGCGTCGGCGAGGTCGTCGACACGGTGCTCTCGGGGATGGAGGCGTCGCTCGCGCGCCTGCCCGCCGAGTTCGACCAGTTCGTCAAGGAGACGCGCTTCATCCGCGACGGCTCCTGCGACGACGTGGCACGGCGCCTGAAGGACCTCGACGAGTCCGTCCTCGAGGAGGGCGCCTGGCAGGTCGACCTCTCGGCGCACGGCTACGAGAAGAAGCTCGTGTTCCTCCGCTCGGACGGTACCTCGCTGTACACGACGCGGGACCTCGCACACCACGAGTGGAAGTTCGAGAACTACGACCGCGCGGTGACGGTGCTGGGCGAGGACCACAAGCTCCAGGCCGGCCAGCTTCAGGCCGCGCTCGAGCTCCTCGGCAACGACACCGACCGCCTGCAGTCGATGTTCTACTCGTACGTGAACCTCCCCGAGGGGAAGATGTCCACGCGCGCGGGCACGGCGGTGAACCTCGACGACCTGCTCGACGAGGCGATCGACCGCGCCCGCGAGGAGGTGGAGTCGCGCATGGACGACCGCATCCGCGACGACGACCTGAGCGAGGAGGACGTCGAACGCATCGCCCGGCAGGTCGGCATCGGCGCCGTCCGCTACGACATCGTCAGCAAGCAGCCCACGAAGTCGATCACCTTCGAGTGGGACCGTGCGCTCGACTTCGAGGCCCAGTCGGCGCCGTACGTCCAGTACGTCCACGCGCGTTGCTGCGGGATCGTCTCGGAAGCCGGCGAGGAGGGACTGGCCCCTGACGCCGCCGTCGACCCGGAGGCGCTGTCCACGCCCGAGGAGCGCGACCTGCTGAAGGTCGTCGCGCGCTTCCCGGCGGTCGTCGAGGAGGCCGCCGAGGACCTGGAACCCCACCGGATCGCCACCTACACCCGCGAGTTCGCGGAGACGTTCAACGCCTTCTACCGGGAGTGTCCGGTGCTCACGGCCGACGACGAGGCGACCCGGGAGGCGCGCCTCGCGCTCGTCGCCGCCGCGCGCCACACGGTCGCCAACGCCCTCGACGTGCTCGGGGTCGAGGCGCCGGAGTCGATGTAAGGCGGGGCGAGACGGGGGTGGCAGGCCAAAAAGCTGATACGGCCTCCTGATGTGCCGCCGGCATGACCGACCCCGGCGCGAATGGCGTGTCCTCCGAACTGGTTTCCGGCGAGTCGCTCGCCGTCGTCACGATCTGGCTGCTCGTGTTCGTCGTCGCCGACGCGCTGCTGTCGAGCGTCGCCTCGACCGTCGCGGTGGCCGGGCTCGCCGGCGGCGTCGCGTTCGTGCTCTCGTGGCGATATCTCCGAGTGAGACGGGGGAAAGAGTCGTCGTCGTAGCCGTCGTTGCCAGTTCCGGTCGTCGTTGGGTTCGTCGTTACGCCAGCGGCAGCAGCATCGCCGGATCGATCAGGCTCCCGCCGACCGAGAGCACCGCGATAGCGCCCAGCCCGAGCGCGAGGACGATGAAGACGAGGATCCACCAGATCGGCACGGAGTCGTTGCCTGCTTCGCTCATACTCCCGAGAGGTGGCGGCGACGAAAAGAAACTCCCGATCCGCCTCCCGCGGCGGCCTACGACGACCGGAACAGCCGACCGAGGAAGCCGCCCCCGTCGCGGCCGTCGTCCCTCTCATCCTTCTCGTCGCCGTCGCGCTGCTGTTTCGCCTCCTCCGTGCGCTCCTTGCTCTGCTGGGCGAAGGGGATCACGTCCTCGCCGATGTCGGCGGACTCGCCCGACTCGGCGTCCTCGACGGTCGCGACCTCGTCCTCGTCGTCGTTCCGGCGGGCGTCGTACTCCGCCTCGTCGAGCACCGTCGTCCGGGCCGCGACGGCCGCGTCGTCCTCGGCGTCGTCGCCGGCGGGCTCGTCGTCGAGGATGACGGCGTCGTCGACATCCGGCTCGGGGTCGACCTCCGCGTCCGCGTCGGTTTCCGCTTCGGCGTCCGCGTCCGGGTCGACTTCCGCTTCCGCGTCAGCTTCCGCTTCCGCGTCGGCCTCCACGTCCGACTCGGCTTCCACGACTGACTCGGCTTCCGTGAGCGTCTCCTCCGGTGTCTCATCCGCCGAGTCCGCCTCCTCGTCGACCTCGGGCAGGTCGAGCGCGGCTTCGGGTGCCTCGTCGGCCGCGGGGATCGTGTCGTACGCCGGGTCCTCCGGCGTCGCCTCCGAGTTGTCCGGCGTCACCGCGGGCCGGATCGGCTCGCCGGTGAGCGAGGACGCCAGCGACCGGAACGCCGCCGCGGCGTCGCTGCCGGGGGCGTACGCCGAGAGGGGACTGCCGGCCGCCTGCGCCTCGGCGACCAGGGGATCGTCCGGGATCGCGCCCAACACGGGCACGTCGATGTCGCCGGTCTCCTCGTCGCCCTCGGCCTCGTTGAGTGCGAGGCCGACGACCTCGCCCTCAAGCTTCTCGGTGAGGTCCTGGGTCTTGCGGGTGTTCGCGAGTCCGTCGCGCGTCGGCGTCGACACCAGGAGGACGCCGTCGGCGACCGACAGCGGGAGCGCCGTCTGGTGGGTCAACCCGGCGCCCGTGTCGACGATCACGTAGTCGACGCCCGTGATCTCCTCCAGCACGTCGACGATCTCGCTCGGCTCGGCCTTCCGGAAGTGCTCCAGGCTGTCGCCCCCGGGGAGCACCGCGAGGCCGTGTGGCCCCTCGCGGGTCGCCTCGGCGGGGTCGGCCTCGCCCGCGAGCACGTCGTGCAGCGTCGTCCCCTCCGGGTCGACGCCCAGGGACGGGCCGAGGCTGGCCGATCCGAGGTCGGCGTCGACCGCGACGGTCTCGTAGCCGGCGGCCGCGAGCGTGGCCGCGAGGTTGGCGGCCGTCGTCGTCTTGCCGACACCCCCCTTCACGCTCGCGACGGCGTAGATCTTCGGCATTTACCGTTGCTACTGCGGTCACACGTGATAAATGTGGGTCCCGTCGCTCTCCCCCGGAGCCGGAGCGGCTTCACGATCTGCGGCCGACGATCCGGCCGGCGGCGGCGCGCATGCGGTGTGTCACCGTGGTATTCAACAGGTACTTACCCCGCGGCCGGCGAACTAGAGCGTAATGAGCAGCGACGCCCAGGAGGGGCAGGCGAGCGAGGACCGCCGGAAGTACGAGTTCCGGAAGGTCCTCGACGAGCTCGACGACTTCGAGGGCTCGGGCACCCAGCTCGTCACGATCTACATCCCCGACGACAAGCAGATCTCCGACGTGGTCGCTCACGTCACCCAGGAGCACAGCGAGGCGTCCAACATCAAGTCCAAGCAGACCCGGACGGCCGTGCAGGACGCGCTCACCAGCATCAAGGACCGCCTGCGCTACTACGACGTCTACCCGCCGGACAACGGCATCGTGATCTTCTCGGGCGCGGTCGACTCCGGCGGCGGACAAACCGAGATGGTGACGAAGGTGCTGGAGTCGCCGCCCGAACCGATCCAGTCGTTCCGCTACCACTGCGACTCGAACTTCCTGACCGGGCCGCTGGAGGACATGATGACCGACAAGGGCCTGTTCGGGCTCATCGTCCTCGACCGGCGGGAGGCGAACGTCGGCTGGCTCAAGGGCAAGCGCGTCGAGCCCGTCAAGTCGGCCTCCTCGCTCGTGCCCGGGAAGCAGCGGAAGGGTGGTCAGTCGGCACAGCGGTTCGCCCGCCTGCGCCTGGAGGCCATCGACAACTTCTATCAGGAGGTCGCGGGGATGGCGAACGACCTGATGGTCGACAAGCGCCACGACCTCGAGGGCATCCTCGTGGGCGGCCCCTCGCCCACGAAGGACGAGTTCCTCGACGGCGACTACCTCCACCACGAGCTGCAGGACCACGTCATCGGGAAGTTCGACGTGGCATACACCGACGAGTCGGGCCTGTACGACCTGGTCGACGCCGCGAGCGACGTGCTCGCCGACCAGGAAGTGATGAAGGACAAGCGGGAGATGGAGGAGTTCTTCGAGAACCTCCACAGCGGCGACAAGGCCACCTACGGCTTCGAGGAGACCCGCCGCAACCTGATCATGGGCTCGGTCGAGCGCCTCCTCCTCTCGGAGGACCTCCACCACGACGTGATCACCTACGAGTGCCCGAACGGCCACGAGGAGCGCGAGGTCGTCGAGCGCCGCCACTCGACCCCCGACCACGAGTGCGGGGAGTGCGGCGAGACGGTCTCGGCGAACGAGGCCGGCGAGCGCGAGGACATCGTCGAGCACCTCATCGAGATCGCCGAGCAGCGCGGCACCGAGACGAAGTTCATCTCCACCGACTTCGAGAAGGGCGACCAGCTCATGGACGCCTTCGGCGGCGTCGCCGGCATTCTCCGCTACTCCACGGGCGTGTAACCCCCGACGACTGACCCCTCCTCGTCCCCCTCACCCGCGTCGCTCTCACTCCTCGGCAGTCTGAACCAGCACGACGCCGACAACGACCAGCGATCCGCCCGCGAGCATCGCCGGCGTCACCGGCTCGCCGAGGAAGGCCGCGCCCAGCGCGACCGCCACCGTCGGCTCCGCCGTCGAGAGCACGCCCGCGCGCCCGGCGCCGACGCGCGCCAGCCCGGCGAAGAACGCGAACATCGCGAACGCGGTGGCGACGACGCCGAGGGCGGCGATGGCCCCCCAGCCGACGGCGGTCGTCGGGAACGTGACCGCGTCCGTCGCGGTCGCGACGAGCGCCAGCGACGCGGCCGCCGCCGGGGCGACGTACGCCGTGAGCACGCGCTCGTCGGCCGACTCCAAGATCACCCGCGAGACGACGATGTACGCCGCGTACAGCCCCGCGGCCGCGAGCGTCGCGGCAGCGCCGAGTGGGTCGAACGCTCCCGCTCCGGTCCACGAGATCAGCACCACCCCCGAGAGGGTGAGCCCCGCAGCGACGGCGGTCCGGAGGCCCACGCGCTCGTCGAGGAACGTCGCCGCCAGCGCGACGACGAACAGCGGGTACGTGTAGAGGATCACCGCGGCGAGTCCAGCGCTCATCCGCTCGACGCCGACGAAGAAGCCGTAGCTGACGCCCGCGTAGCCGACCGCGCCCAACGCGATCGCGGTGACCGCCTCGCGGGGCGGCAACCCGAGCGCCGGGGCGTCGCCGCCGGTCGTCGCGCGGTAGCCGAGAACCCCGACCCAGACGACGAACGAGCCGAGGACGAAGCGGAAGGCGAGCGCCGACGGCACGGACAGCCCCTCGCGGAACGCGACCTCGCCGAGCACGCCGAGCGTGCCGAAGGCGGCCGCCGACGCGAGCACGAGGAGACTGCCGACCCTGTCGCTGTCCATCGGTTCGTGTTCGGATCGGAGGCCGACCGCCGGGATACGTCTTGCCGTTCGCCCCGGTCCGATTGGGGGACGGTCCAACACCTCGGCCGATCGGGGGCGGGGAACCGGCGCGCCCGCTCAGGAACGGTCCAACAGCGAGTCGAGCTGTCGGACCCGCCGCTGGAGGTCGAACTCGGGCACGATCTCGGCGTCGTGGACGGCGTCGATCAGGCGGTCGAACGCGAGGGCGGTGTCGACGCCCTCGTGTTCGGCGCGCTCGCGAAGCGCCCGCGCGGACGCCTTGTTCAACACGATCGAGGGTAGCGTTCCGATCAACAGCGCGAACGCGACGCCGCCGTCGCCGTCGGGGAACGAGTCGTGCACTCGAGAGAACTCGGGATCCGCCTCGGCGGTGTCCGCGTTCGCCGGCTCGACGGCGAGACAGTTCGGACAGACGGTCGCCGTCGACGCCGACTCCGGGGCGTGCTCGCGGAGGTCCGCCGGCACCGCGAACGCGACGACCGCGGCGTCACAGTGGGGACAGTTCATACACCGCGTGACCCCCGCCGGCTCATAAACATCGGGGAGAGACGATGGGGGTCGAAACGACGAGAAACGGAAGCGAACGGTACGAAGCGAATGGAACGAAGCGAACGGTACGAAGCGAATGGAACGAAGCGAACGGAACCGAAACGAGCGCTCCGTCGACAGGGGACGGTGTCGCGCCGTCAGTCGTCGCTCTCGGCGACGCCGGCCTCCAGCGCCTCGGCCTCGGCCTTCGCTTCGGCCTCGCGCTCCTCCTCGGCCTTCTCCTCCTCCTCCTTCTTGGCCTTGATCTTCTTGAGGCGGAAGATCTCCTCGCGCTCCTGCTCCTCGAGCTTCTGCTCGATGTACTCCTTGTTCTCGTTGAGCTCGGGCAGGAGCTTGAACTCCAGCGCGTTGACGCGGCGCTTCGTCGTCTCGATCTCCTCGAGCATCTTCTTCATCGCCGTCTCGACCTCCGCGGCGAGGATGATCGACTCCAGCAGCTCCTCGTAGGCGTCGGCCGCCTCGTCGATGCGGGCGGAGGAGCCGAGCACGCCGTAACCGCGCTCGTCGAGGTCCTTGCGCACCTTCGAGGACTCGATCTGCGGGACGACTACGCCCATGATGTTCTTCGACTGGGTCGTGATCTCGGGGTGCTCCTTCAGCGCCGCGGCGGCGCCGCGGACGGCCACGTCGCCCTCCATCGCGCGGGCCTTGTTGATCTTCTCCTGGGCCGTGTCGTAGTCGGACTCCAGCTGGTCGCGGACGTCCTGCGCCTGGTCGAGGATGTCCATGAACTCCATGATGAGCCCGTCGCGCTTCTGTTCGAGCGTGTCGTGACCGCGCTCGGACAGATCGATGCGGTCCTCGATCTCCATGAGGTTCTTCCGGGTCGGCTTGACGTCCTCCGCCATAGTCTTGCCAGACGGTTGCGCGGCGAGGGTGTTAATCCTTGTTAGTCGGCGTGCGCGCGTGAGGCGGTCGGTCGACGACACGGCCGCGGCTCGCGGGTCGGGCGGTCGAAAGAAGTGAACCGAAGTCGGTGTCCGCGGTGTTCGCGCTCGCTCGTCAGTCCGCGGAGACTTCCTCGGCCTCGTCGCCGGCGGCCGCGGCGTCCTCGCGGTAGTGCTCCTCGATGAGCTCCTCGTCGACGCGGTTGAGCTCCGTCTTCGGGAGCGTCGACAGCAGGTCCCAACCGAGCTCGATCGTCTCGTCGATCGTGCGGTCGGTGTCGAACCCCTGCTGGACGAACTCCTCCTCGAAGGCGTCAGCGAAGTCGAGGTACTTGTTGTCGCGCTCGGAGAGCGCCTCGCGGCCGACGATGTTCACGAGGTCACGGAGGTCCTCACCTTCCGCGTACGCCGCGTACATCTGGTCGGACACGTCGGCGTGGTCGGCGCGAGTGAGGCCCTCGCCGATACCGTCGTCCATCAGCCGCGACAGGCTGGGCAGCACGTTGACCGGCGGCTTGATGCCCTGGCTGTGGAGCGGGCGGTCCATCATGATCTGCCCCTCCGTGATGTACCCGGTCAGGTCCGGGATCGGGTGGGTGTCGTCGTCGCCGGGCATCGTGAGGATCGGGATCTGCGTCACCGAGCCCTCGCGGTCCTTGAGGCGACCCGCGCGCTCGTACAGCTGTGCCAGGTCGGTGTACATGTACCCGGGGTAGCCACGCCGGCCGGGCACCTCCTCGCGGGCGGCGCCGATCTCTCGGAGCGCCTCACAGTAGTTGGTCATGTCCGTCAGGACGACGAGCACGTGGTACCCCTTGTCGAACGCGAGGTACTCCGCGGTCGTCAGGGCCAGCCGCGGCGTGACCGTCCGCTCGACTGCGGGGTCGTCCGCGAGGTTCATGAAGACGACCGAGCGCTCCAGTGCGCCCGTCCGCTCGAAGTCCTGCATGAACTCGTTGGCCTCCTCCTGCGTGATACCCATCGCGCCGAAGATCACCGCGAACTCCGACTCGTCGTCGTCGCCCTCGCCCTCCTCCTCCGGGACGGTCGCCTGGCGGGCGATCTGGAGCGCGAGGTCGTTGTGCGGCAGGCCGGAGCCCGAGAAGATCGGGAGCTTCTGGCCGCGCACGAGCGTGTTCATCCCGTCGATGGCCGAGACGCCCGTCTGGATGAAGTCCTCGGGGTACTCGCGGCTGTACGGGTTGATCGCGGCGCCGACGATGTCGCGGCGCTCGTCCGGAACGATCTCCGGGCCGCCGTCGATCGGGTTGCCGGAGCCGTCGAGCACGCGACCGAGCAGGTCCTCGGTCACGGGCATCTTCAGCGTCTCGCCCAGGAACCGAACCGAGGCGTTGCGGTCGATGCCGGTGGTGCCCTCGAACACCTGGATGGCGACGATACCCTCCTCGGATTCGAGGACCTGGCCGCGTTTCGTCTCGCCGCTCGGCGTCTCGATCTCGACGATCTCGTCGTAGCCGATGGGCTCGTCCACTTCGGCGTACACCAGCGGGCCGCTGACTTCCGTGATTGTCTGGTACTCTTTCATGGTTAGTAGAGCGAGCGGAGCTGCTCGGTGATGTCTGCTTGAAGCTCCTCGACGAACTCCTCCCAGTCCTCCTGGGTGGCGATCCGGTTGAGCTTCGGCGCCGCGTCGATGGACGTGATGTCCTCGATCGGGACGCCGGCGTCGAGCGCGTCGAACGCCTCGTCGTTGTACGTCTGGATCGTCGAGAGGATCGCGTACGTCTTCTCGGGCGGACAGTACATGTCCACGTCGATGAAGGCGTTCTGCTGGAGGTACCCCTCACGCAGGTAGCGCGCGATCTCGAGGGTGAGCTGCTGGTCCTCCGGCAGGGCGTCCTTCCCGACGAGCTGGACGATCTCCTGGAGCTCGCCCTCCTCGTCGAGCACGTCGACCGCCCACTGGCGCTTCTCCGGCCAGTCCTCGGCGACGTTCTCCTTGAACCAGGGGTCGAGCTGGTCCTGGTACAGCGAGTACGACTCGTTCCAGTTGATCGCCGGGAAGTGCCGACGCTCGGCGAGGTCGGCGTCCAGCGCCCAGAACGTCTTCACGATACGCAGCGTGTTCTGGGTGACCGGCTCGGAGAAGTCGCCGCCGGGCGGGCTGACCGCGCCGATCGCCGACACGGAGCCCTCGGTGCCGTTGAGGTTCTCGAAGTAGCCGGCGCGCTCGTAGAACTCCGCGAGGCGCGCGGCGAGGTACGCGGGGTACCCCTCCTCGCCGGGCATCTCCTCCAGCCGGGAGGAGATCTCGCGCATGGCCTCCGCCCACCGCGAGGTGGAGTCGGCCATGAGCGCCACGTCGTAGCCCATGTCGCGGTAGTATTCGGCGATGGTGATGCCGGTGTATACGCACGACTCGCGGGCGGCGACGGGCATGTTCGAGGTGTTCGCGATGAGCGAGGTGCGGGCCATCAGCGAGTTGCCCGTCTTCGGGTCCTCCAGCTCGGGGAAGTCCTCGATGACCTCGGTCATCTCGTTGCCGCGCTCGCCGCAGCCGACGTACACGACGATGTCGGCGTCGGCGAACTTGGCGAGGCTGTGCTGGGTGACCGTCTTTCCGGAGCCGAACGGCCCCGGGATCGCCGCGGTACCGCCCTTGGCGATGGGGAAGAGGCCGTCGAGGATGCGCTGGCCCGACACCAGCGGGGTGCGCGGGGTGCGCTTCTCGACGGTCGGGCGCTGCTCGCGCACCGGCCACTCCTGGCGCATCGCGATCTCCTCGCCGTTCTCCAGCGTGACGACGGGGTCGTCGACGGTGAACTCGCCCTCCTCGGCGCTCTCGACGACGCCGCCCTCGTAGTCCGGCGGCACCATGACCTTGTGGTCGATGGTGACCGTCTCGGGCACGACGCCGACGATGTCGCCGGGTTCGACGCTGTCGCCGGCCTCGACCTCGGGAGTGAACTCCCACTCCTTCTCCAGGTCGATGCCGGGCGCGTCGACCCCGCGGTCGAGGAACGCGCTGTCCATCTTCTCCTCCAGCACGTCGAGCGGGCGCTGCACGCCGTCGTAGATGGCGTCCAGCATGCCGGGGCCCAGGTCGACGGAGAGGGGTTCGCCCGTGTTCTCGACGGGCTCGCCGGGGGCAACCCCGGAAGTCTCCTCGTACACCTGAATGGTCGTGACGTCGCCCTCGATCTCGATGACCTCGCCCATCAGCCCTTCGTCGCCCACGTAGACGACGTCGTTCATCCGGGCGTCGAGATCGACGGCCTTCACGACCGGGCCGCTCACGCTCTTGATGCGTCCGGTTCCTTCGGTCGTCTCGGTTTCGGTTGCCTGACTCATGTGTTCACTCGTCCTCGTCCATCAGGTCGATCCCGATGGCTCTCTTGATCTGTTCGCGTAGGCCGCTCCCGGCGCCGCCGCCGAGCGTGACCAGTACCGGTTCCACGCTCCCCTCCACGTCCCTGCGGACGGTCCGCGAGAGGTGGTCGAGGTCAGCGTCGCGCATCACGACGATGCCGACGTCGTCGTCCGCGAGCGTCTCCTCGACGGCCTCGTCGAGGCGGTCGTCCTTCTCGTCCTCGGGGACGTTCGCACACTTTCGGACGCCGGCGAGCCGGAAGCCGGTGGTGAACTCGGGGCTGCCGATTACCGCGATCTCCTGACTCATAGGATCACCAGCTCGGATTCGATCTCCTCGGGGCCGAGGCCGGCCTCCTTCCCGCGCGCGATGGCGCGGATGTTGTCGACCTCGCGCTCCTTCGCGAGCACGTACGACACGACGGGTGTCACCGACAGCGGGTGGACCAGCCCGAGCGAGTCCGCGTACTCCAACAGCGCCGCCTCCAGCGCGTGCTCGAACCCGATGAGGCTCTCGGCCTCCTCGAGCTCGGTCAACGCGTCCGAGAGCTGCTCGCCGTACCGCGACTCGCGGATACGGGCGATCAGTTCGTCGGTGTTGGACGCGAGCTGGCGGAGCTCGGACGCCGAGAACAGGACGCCGCCCTCGATGAAGTACTGCGAGGGGTTCAGGTCGGCGCCCGAGCGGGCCAGCCGCAGGGCGTTGATCGCGTTGCGGAAGTCGATCTCCGCCTCGAGGAACTCGCGGTACTCCGACAGCGCCTCGCCGGAGAGGTCGTCCGTGCGGAGCAGTTCGTAGTACGCGCGGTCGACCGCGTTCTCCAGCGGCACCAGCACGCCAGACGACTTGTAGTCGTCGAGCGCGGCCGCGAGCGAGTCGCCGAAGACGGTCCGATCGAGCACCTCGACGGCCTCCTCGATGCTCCCCGCGTCCAGGAGCCGGTCGAGCAGCCGGTCGTCGAACTCGCCGGCGCGGATGAGGTCGTCGGCGACGGCTTCGCGCTCGGTGTCCGAGTAGATGCCCCGCAGAACGGTCTTCACGTTCCACGCGTCGAACTTGCGGAGGTAGCGGGCGACGTGCCCGTACAGCTCACCCTCACACCAGCGGAGGATGTCCTCGAAGTCGTCGGCGAGGCTCGCGTTCAGCGCGTACTCGATGAGGTCGACGCCCGAGAACCGCGACCCGAGCGCGTTGATCTCCTCCTCGTACGCCGGCGATTCCTCCATGAACCGGGCGATCTCCGCCGGGCTCATCCTGACCAGCTTCCGATAGTCGTCCTCCTCGAACAGCGACGCCCGTCGCGATCGGACGCGGGCGTTCACGTACTCGGGGTTCGACGTGCCGGCGCGGCTACTCATCGTCGAACAGTCGGTCGCTCAGCTCCTTGAGGTTGTCCTCCCAGACCGCCTCGAGGACCGAGTCGAACGTGTTGTTCACACGGACGCGCGACTCCTCGCTCTCGACGACGACGCCGCCGAGACACTCTCGCTCGCCGGCGTACGACCAGCCGTCGTAGTCGTCGAGCACGTCGGTCAGCAGGTCCTCGTCGTCGGCGCGCCCGTAGACGGAGACCGTCTCGCCGTCGTCGAACTCGGGGGCCGCCGCATCGAGCAGCGCGCGGGTCAGCTCCTCGCGCTCCTCGCCCTCGAGGTCGGCGATGGCCGCCTCGGTCCGCTCGCGCACGTCGGCGAGCACGTCCCGGCGCGCCTCGAGTCGCTGCTGTTTCGCCTCCAGCTTCGCCGCGGAGAGCGTCTGCTCACGCTCCTGTTCGATCTGCCGCTCGACCGCTTGTTCTCGTTCCTCGACGATACTCTCGGCCTCCTCCTCGGCCTCCGCGACGATCTCCTGGGCGCGCTCTTCGGCCTCTTCACGGATGTCCTCCGCACGCGCGTGGGCCTCGTCTCGGATGTCTTCGACGACTGTCTCCAGACTCATGGTGGAAAGGGAGGGGGCGGTTTAGACCAGGAAGATAGTGACCAGTGCGAGAATGACGAGGGTCTCGGGCAGGACCGTGAAGATCAGGCCCGTGACGAACAGGTCCTCGTCCTCGGCGACGGCGCCGACGGCGGCCGAGCCGATGCCGCGCTCGGCATAGCCGGCGCCGAAGGCGGCCAGACCGACCGCCAGCGCCGCGGCGGACGCGGACGGGATGGCCGGGGCGTTACTACCTTCCTGCAGTACAACGTTAGCGAGTTCGGGTGCGATTTCGAGCATGGTATTCGGTAGGCGGATGCCTAACTCCGGACAAGTCGTGGTTGCACCTGTGGAGTGCATAAAGCTTCCCAAAACGAACGACGAGACGGCCGAATACACGGTCGTCACGCGTCGCTACCGTGTCAACCAACCCCATCCGATCGGCCCGACCGAAGCCGCAACGTGGGCGCGGGTCGCCTCGGGAGCGACCCCCGACGCGACGCTTACTCGTTGACGGTGAAGCGCCGCTCGCTGCCGAACGGCTCGTACTCCGTGCCGCCGCCCTCGAAGAACTTCGAGAAGAACTCGTAGTACTCGAGACGGACCGCCTGTAGGCCGGCGGAGGTGACGCCCAGCGCGAGCACGAGCAGGTGCCCGAGCACGAGGATCACCAGGCCGCCCACGAGCGCCGCCGCGCCGCCGTGGACCAGCCCGCCGAACATGATCGCCTCGCGACCGTACTCGGCGGCGTAGTACTCGGGGCCGTGGGTGAGCATGAAGTGGAACTCGCCGTCGGCCGTCTGGTACGCCCCGAAGAACAGGAGGTTGACGACGAACGCCATCCCCGCCTTCGCGAGCAGCACCGCGGCGATACGAGTGTAGCTCAGCACGTTCACGAGCACGTCGAAGATCTCGAGGATCTCCGCCGGCGCGCCGAGCACCAGCAGGAGCGCGCCCAGGGCGAACAGCCCGAGCCCGAGCATGCCGACGGTCGGCGAGAACCCGTTGAAGCCGAGCGCGAACGCCGTGGAGGCGAACTCGCCGGACGCTTCCGGCGCCGCGCCCGAGCCGTCGAAGACGGTGAAGATGAACGCGGGCTTCTTCGCCTCGTACAGCCGGCTGAACACGAACAGCCAGAGGCCGTTCATGCCCAGCAGCCACGAGCCCTTCTCGGTGATCGCCGCCTTCGCCCCGTGGAACTCGAGCTCCTCGAGGAAGCCGAAGACGTACCCGATGTTCAGGTGGAACAGGGCGACGACCGTCGAGACGACGAGCCACGCCTGCGCCCAGTAGATGTCAGCGGGCTGGAGCCCCTTGTGGATCGGAGCGCTGGAGAGGCCGACGACGCCCTCCCAGAAGTACGTCGAGATGACGTGCAGCCCGAAGAACTCGCCGTAGAAGACGCCGAACACCGCGGTGAACAGCCCCGCGGCGATGGTGACGCCCCCCATGGACTTGAACGCCTTCGAGTCGAAGTTCGAGTACAGGAAGTAGCCGATCGCGGTGTAGAGGATCCCGTACCCGAGGTCGCCGATCATGAACCCGAAGAACGCCGGGAACGTGAGGAACAGGATCACCGACGGGTCGAACTCGCGGTAGTTCGGGCGCCCGACCGCCTGCACGAGCACCTCGAACGGGGAGACGAGCCCGGGGTTGTCCTGGACGACCGGCGGGTCGTCGTTGCGCATGACGACCGAGCCGCCGCCGTCCGCGACCGCGCGTCGCTGCTCGGACTCGCCGTCGGCGGTCGCCTCGGCGCCCTCCTCGGGACCGGCGTCCTCGACGGCCGGCGGCACGTCCTCGCGGACCTGCACCTCGCCGTCCGCGCCGAAGGACGCGCGCTCGATCTCCTCGATCTCGACGTGGCTACCGATGGCGTCCTGCACCGCCGACTTGAACTCGGTGTAGCTGTCGGTGGGGATCCACCCCTCGGCGACGAACGCGTTGCGCGTCGTCGCGTACGACAGGGGAGCCTCCGACTTCTGTACCTCGATAGCGAGCTTCTCCTCGGCGGCCAGCAGGAAGCCGGCCGCGTCCGCCCGCACCGCCTCGATCTCGGCCTCGACCGATTCGAGGTCCGACTCCAGCGACTGTCGCTGGCTCTCCAGGTCGTCGACGTACGCCTCCGGCGAGACGCTGTCGCCCTCGACGTCGGGTACCTCGTGGGCGGCGAACTCGGCGCTCACCAGCGCGTCCGTGAGGGCGCTCTCGTCGGCGTCACGCTCGGGGCGCGCGAAGACGGCGATCACGTCGTCGCCGAACACCTGGTACTCGGTGAGCCCGGGCGCGTCGAGCACGGCGCGCTCGACGGCGTCACGGTCGCCCTCGCCGACCGCGACCTGGAGGAAGTCGTACCCCTGCAGCAGGTCGAGGTCGATACCCAGCTCCGCGAAGGGCTCGACCGCCTCGATGCGCTCCTCGACGGACCGGAGCTGCGAGCGGATCTCGTCGCGCCGGTCGTCGAGCGCGTTGACCTCCTCGCGGAGCTCCTCGAGCTCGCCCGTCAGCTCGTCGTCGTCGAGCACGCGGGTCGGACCCGCCTCGTCGTCCTCGACGCCGAGCATGGACTTCAGCGACCGGACGGTGACCAGCTTGTCGGCCGCGTCCTCCGCGCCCGACTGCGGGTTACCCTGGACGAACCCCTCCCAGCCGCCGCCGTACTCGGTGACGTGCAGGAGGTTCAGCTCGTGAACCGCCTCGATGACCGACTCCATGTACGCCTTGGAGCCGGTCACCGAGACCTTGCTCATCCGCTCAGGCCTGAGCATGTACCGCCTCCTCGAACCGTTCCACCGCGAACTCGACGACCTCGTCGATCCGGTCGCTCGCCTCGTCGACGAGTTCGTTCCGCTCGCGGCGGCCCGCCGCGATGGTCTCCTCCCGTTTCTCCTCGATCTGTTCGCGCGCTTCGTCGAGGCGCTCCTGCTCGATGCGGTCGGCCTCGGCTTCGGCCTCGGCGACGATCTCGTCGGCCTCCGACCGGGCCTCCGAGATCCGCGCCTCGCGGTCGGCCTCGGCCTCGGCGACGATCTCCTCGGCATCGGCTTCGGCCTCCTTCACGCGTTCGAGAACTTCGGGTCTCGGCATGGATACTCGTCGTCTGTGGGTTTGCCCACGTCGATATAAGGTGTTTGCGGAACGCGTGCGTCGTGTGCGTCGTCGAGCGAGTGAGCGGAGCGAACGAGCGAGACGACGGGGGACGGCGGCGAGGTCCCCGTGCCGAGCCGCCCATCAAGTGTGCGTCGTCGAGCGAAGCGAACGGCGAACGAATGTGAGCCGTGAGCGAAGCGAAACGACGACCAACGGCGGAGCGGTCCCTGTGCCGCTCCGCCCACAGAGAAAGCGTCGTCGAGCTTGTGGGAGAGCCGCCCATTAAGTGAGCGTCGTCGAGCGAGTGAGCGGAGCGAACGGCCGAGACGACCGAATACCGCGCCGCCTGCGCTCAGCGCGCGCGGATGTCTCGCGCCGCCTTCTGCATGCCCCGTCGGATCGAGTCGCGCTCGGCGAACGCCTCCCCGAATGCCCAGCCGAACAGGAGGATCGTGCCGGCGAGGGCGCCGGCGAACGCCCACGAGCCCATCCAGGCCGGGCGGATCCACGGCGTGACGTGGGCCCACCGCGTCGCGAACTCCTGAGCCGGGCCGCCCAGGGGGGTGCCCGCGAACGTGTTCTGCACCGCCCCGGCGAACGTCAGCGAGCCGCCCGTGCCCTCGATGAGGCCCGCGGAGCCGTAGATCTGGTAGCTCCCGGAGACGCCCTGGTCGGCCATCGTCGGGCCGTTGGACTCGGCGCCCGTGCCGATGCGCTCGGCGTCGTACGGGCCCCAGGTGGCGTAGTACTCCCAGACGATCTCCCCCTGCGGCGTCACCTCGATGACGCGGTGGTTGAGCGAGTCGGTGATGAGCGTGTTCCCGTTCGGCAGGCGGTCGGCGTCCCGGGGCCACGAGAGCTGGCCGGTGCCGACCTCCCACACCTCGACCCACTCGCCGTCGCGGCGCTCGTACTCGACGACGCGGTCGTTCTCGGAGTCGGCGACGAGGATCGTCGGGTTGCCGTCCTCGCTGACGAGCCAGTCGGGGTTGTGCTGCTCGTTCATGATATCGTGGTCGTCGTCCTCGCCGAGGCGGTAATCGATCTCCTTGGTCGAGCGGTTCACCACGATCGCCTGATCGAAGTTACGCGGGGAGACGAGGTACTGTCCCTCACCGATGCGGTCCACGTCGTTGACGTGCGTCCAGTCCTCGCTGAAGCCGCCGTCGGTCGAGTTGGGGTAGTGGTTCCGGAACGTCCACTCCCAGTCGATCTCCTCGGTCGAGCGGTTGTAAACGAGGATGCGGTCGTCCGAGCGCTGCTCCTCCTCGTTCCAGTTGCGCATGTTCGCGATCAGCAGGTTCCCGCTCGGGAGCATCTCCACGTCGTGCGTGTCGTGGAAGTCGAAGCGCTCGGTCCACACGGGTTCTCGCGTCTCGCGGTCGAGTTCGGCGACGACCGTCCCGGTGGGGTTCGTGCCGACGACGAGCAGGTTGCCGTTCGCCAACGGGTCGACGTCGTAGAACCACCGCGCGTTCAGGTTCGAGCCGTCGTACACCCAGTCGGTGGAGCCGTCGGGCGTCACCTGGACGAGCCGGGCGGGTTTCTTCTGTGAGCCCTGTCCCTGGAAGTGGAAGCCCTGGATCGCGACCACGGTCGAGTTGTCCGCCTCCGAGTCGATCGTTCCGGACTCGAGGCCGACAGTTCCCGGCGTGCCCGTGTCGCCCGGGGCGATCGCCTGGGCGGCAGCGGGCGCGAACAGCCCGAGCACGACGAGCGCGGTGAGCGCCCGCGCGGCTGTCCGCCGGGAGACGGGGAGGGAGGTAGCCATACTGCGAACGGAGGGGTGCGGGGTGGAAACTCTTGTGCTCCGTCACGGCGCGGCGGGAATCGGGTCGGGGGTCCCGACCCTGGCCGAGGTTCGCTCCTCAGAGCGCGCCGCCGAGGACGCCGCCCGTCCGGACGAAGAAGTAGGCGACGAACGCGGTCGCGAGCACCCAGTGGCCCGGGCGGACGTCGTCGTACTCGCCGGCGGCGACCTTGACCAGCGGGTAGGAGACGATGCCCGCCGCGATGCCGTACGCGATGGAGTAGGTGAACGGCATCACGAGGATCGTCAGCCCGGCGGGCACCGCGTTGGTGTAGTCGGCCCAGTCGATGTCGACCAGGTTGCGCAGCATGAGCACCGCGATGGCGACGAGCGCGATGTGGCTCGCCCAGATCGGGACGGCCGCCGCGAGCGGCACGGCCGCCAGCGAGAACACGAACAGCACCGCGACGACCAGCGCGGTCATGCCCGAGCGACCGCCCTCCTCGACGCCGGCGGCGGACTCGATGTACGTCGTCACCGTCGAGGTGCCGAGGATGCCGCCCACGGTGGTGCCGACCGCGTCGGCCATCAGCGGCTTGTCGATGTCGGGGAGGTTGCCGTCCTCGTCGAGGAAGCCGGCCACCTGCGAGACGCCGACGAGCGTCCCCGCGGTGTCGAAGAAGTCGACGAAGAAGAACGTGAACACGATCAGCGCGAACGCGAACGCGTCGACGTTCGAGAACCCGGAGAGGAACGCCCCCACGAGCGGCGAGATGTCATAGCCAGCCGCCGAGTACGTCAGGGTGTCCAGCGCGGGCGACAGCGACGCGTCGGCGAGGACGAAGCCGGCGTCGTCGGGAACGGAGTACGCCGAGTAGCCGAGCGTCGACACGATCCAGCCGAGCACGCTCGTTCCGAGGATCCCGAAGACGATGCTCCCCGGGACGCCGCGGGCGTACAGCATGAACGTGAGGAACAGGCCGACGACCGACAACACGGCGACCGGGTCCTGCGCGAACACCGGCGAGAACTGGAGGTACGTCGCGGGGTCGGAGGCGACGACGCGCATCGCCTCCAGCCCGATGATGGCGAGGAACAGCCCGATACCGCCCCCGACCGCGAACTTCACCGGCTCGGGGAACAGCTTGATCACGTACTCACGCGCCCCAGCCGCGGTGAGAAGCATGAACACGATCCCCTCGACGACGACCGCCGCGAGCGCGGTGTTCCACGGGACGCCGAGCCCGAGCACGACCGTGAACGCGAAGAACGCGTTCAGGCCGAGCCCGGGCGCCTGCCCGAACGGCCGCTTCGCGTACAGCGCCATCACGAGCGTCGCGACCGCCGCGGAGATGAGCGTCACCACCGCGATCATCTGCTGTACCTCGGGCAACGACCGGCCGATGTCGGGCCCCGGCCCGTTCACGATCGCCACCGCGAGGATGCTCGGATTGACGATGACGATGTAGCTCATCGTCAGGAACGTCGTGATCCCGGCCACGACCTCGGTCCGGAGATCCGTCCCGAGTTCGTCGAAGTTGAAGTACTCCGCCAACTGCTGTTGCAGCCCCATGTCGCCACACTTGTGCATATTTGGCTTAAGCGTTCGGCTTTTTCACGACAATATATGCACTAATGTGGATATTAGTCGGAGGGGAAGCGTCAGTACGTTGTCCCGATCCGTCCGTCTCGCCGACGGCGACACGAAACAAACTGACTGTGGCGGCGACGCCGACAGCGACGCGGAGCGTTCGCGCCTCGCTTCCTTTCTGGGCGGCTCGGCACGAAGACCTCGCCGCCGTCTGTCCGAGGCGCTCGCTTCGCTCGCGCCTCGCCCTACTCGAACCGCGTCAACGCACCCACCGGCGCGTCGGTGATCTCCGACGCCCGGTCGGTCCCCTCGTCGCCGACGGCGATGAGCGCGAACACGCCGGCCACGTCGGCGTCGGCCTGAAGCGCGATGTCGAGCAGCAGCTCCTGCGTCTCGCCCGACCGGATGAGGTCGTCGACGACGAGCACGGACTCGCCGGCGTCGATGGCGCCCGCGGGGAGGTAGTACGTCAGCTCGATCCCGGAGGCGAGCCGCTGGCGCGACTCGATGAACTCCTCGACTGCCGTCTCCTTCGACTTCTTCGCGTAGGCGACGCGGGCGTCGAAGTGGCTCGCCATCGCCGCGCCCAGGGTGATCCCGTCGGTCGCGGCCGTGAGCACCACGTCCGGCGTCTCGAACTCGAACGACTCGGCGGCGACGGGCGCCACGAGGTCCAGGAACGGCTGGTCGAACACGACACCGGAGTTGTCGACGTACCCCTCGTCGTCGAAGCCGATGCGGGCCTCAAGCTCGGCCGCGAGCGTCTCGTGACCGATGCCGCCGACGACCTCCTGGGCGCGCTCGGCGCCCGGGAGGACGTGCCCGTTGACGTAGCGGTTCAGGTCGCCCGCCGGCAGGCCGGTCACCTCGGCGAGTTCGTCGTACGTTCGCGTCTCCTTCAGCGTCCGCAACACGGCGACCGCCTGCAACTGCAGGGCGGCCTTCTCGGCCCTGTTCATAGATCTATGCTCGTTCGTGCAAGTATGAACACTTCGAATTCGATCACTCCTCGATCAGCCAGTCTTGCGTATGTGTGGCTACCTCGCTGTGGACCGGCGACACCGACCGGGTACGACGGCTGACGAGACGAACCCCGAGCGAGATTCCGGCGAAGAAACGCTTCCGGCGCGGCGGGACGCTACCTGTCCTCGAGCAGGCGCGTCGCCGTCAGCAGCGACTCCAGCTCCACGTCGTGGTCCGCGAGCAGCTCCGCGGCGCCCTCCTCGCGGTCGACGACGACGAGCACCCTGTTCACGGTCGCGCCCGCCTCGCGCAGTGCCTCGACGGCGTCGAGGGCGGACTTCCCCGTCGTGGCGATGTCCTCCAACACGACGACCTCCTCGCCCTCGTCGACCGCCCCCTCGATCCGGTTCCCGGTGCCGTACTCCTTGGCGGCCTTGCGGACGATGACGTACGGCGAGCCGGTCTCGACGGCGGTCGCCGCCACGAGCGGGACGGCGCCGAGCGCGACGCCCGCGAGTTTCGCGTCGCCGACGCGCTCGGCGTACGCCCGGGCGACGAGCCCCAGACAGGTGGGGTCGGTCTCGAAGCGGTACTTGTCGACGTAGTAGTCGCTCGTCCCCCCGTGGGCGAGCTCGAACTCGCCGAACAGGACGGCCTCCGCCTCCCGAAGCGCGGCGATCAGCTCCGCGTCCGTGACGGCGTCGTCGGTGGAGTCGCGCATACCCGAGTGAGGCGCGCGCCGCCGCGAAAGGCTATCGGTCCGCGGCCGCCACCGAAGGTCGTCGCAGCGGGACCGTGGTCCGCCGCCTCGGCCTATCAGTTCGCCGCCTCGCACCGCTCGACGACGCTCGCGGGGATGGGCGCGTCGACCTCGTAGGCGCCGACCGTGTGGTCGGCCGCGCGACCCTCGAAGACGACGCGGTAGGTCGCCCCCTGGGTCGGACACGCGAGCGCGCTGCGGCCGGTGATCTCCGCCTCGCCCGTGTCGGTCCGGAGGTCGGTCCACGGAACCTTCGTGCCCGCCTCGTCGACGACGACGACGCGCTCCTCGGAGGGGACGGCGCCGTCGGGGTGGGTGACCACGATGGCCGTGTCGTCACCCTCGCCGTCGACGGAGAAGGAGAACCCCTCGGGCCGGTCGATCGGCTCGCCGCCGAGACCCGTCGCGACGACGCCGCCGATCCCCGCGACGCTGGCGGCCGCAAGCAACATGAACGCCAGCGCGATGCTCGGAAACATGACCCGGACGTGCTCGCGTGGCGACAGCTCGCCCTCCTCCTCGACTCCCTCCGGAGGGTCGCTCGACTCCGAGACGTCCGAGTCGCTCACGTCCCGACCGCCGCGGGGAGCCCTCAAAACCGCACCGGCCCGATTCTCACGAGTGAATTCGGGTTGGGCGTCGTCCTCGCGTCGACTACAGGGGTTCTACCACGGCTCGTTCTTGACGCCGATCAGGTAGGCAATGACGTTCGTCGCGACGTGCAACAGCGGCGTCGCGACGAGCACGACGGCGAGGCGTTCGAGCGTGAACGTCGCGAGCGTCCACGCGGGCGCCAGCGCCAGCGCGAGCACCAGCGCGCCGACGACGAAGTCGAGCTGGTCGAGCCCGGGGAAGGAGGCGCCCCGCTCGCGACCCGACCGACGCTTGAGGAACGAGGCGCCGATGTCGCCGAGCATCGCGCCCAGCGCGAGTCCGAGTGCCGCCAGCGGCGGGAACGTCGGGAGGTCGACGCCGACGGCGGCGCCGACGGGGTCCGCGACCGCGTTGAGTGCGAACGCGAGTGCCACGCCCGCGAGCGTGCCGACGGCGGTGCCGCGCCACGTCTTCCCGTCGCCGAGCACGCGGCGGCCGCCCCACGTCCGCCCGCCGTCGATCGCCGCGCCCCCGCCCGCGAGCACGGCGGCGTTGTTCGGAACGTACGCCGGCAACATCGCCCACAGCGCGCCCGCGACGAGTTCGACGAGTCCGGCCATCGTCGGAGGCTGGTTCGCGTTCGGTGTTAAGTGGGCGGGGTTCCGGGGCGCCGGCGTGTGACGAACGTCGCGGGTCCGCACCGTCGACCCGCGCGGCGGTCGACGCCACGTTCGCGGCACCGGCGGTCGACGCGGATCCGCGGAACTCAAGACACGCGACCGGCAAGCGTTGCCACCGACATGATCCCGCCCATCGCCAGCCGCTTCGTCGCGGGCGAGACGCCGGCCGCGGCGTTCGACCACGTTCGCCGCGCCAACGAGGACGGCGTGAAGGTGATCCTCAACCTCCTCGGCGAGCACTACCGCGAGCGCTCGGCCGCCGCCGCCGACGCCGAGGCGTACGTCTCCCTGATCCGCGATATCGGCGGATCGGACCTGGACGCCTGCGTCTCGGTGAAGCCCTCCCAGCTCGGGATCGACATCGGCGACGACGTGTTCCACGGGAACCTCCGCCGGGTCGTCGAGGCCGGCGACGAACACGGCGTGTTCGTCTGGTGTGACATGGAGGACGCCGACACGACCGACGCGACGCTCGACGCCTTCGAGGAGCTGACCCGCGAGTTCGACGGCGGCGTCGGGCAGTGCGTGCAGGCGAACCTCCGTCGCACCCGCGAGGACCTCGACCGGCTGGCGGACGTTCCGGGGAAGATACGGCTCGTGAAGGGCGCCTACGACGAGCCCGAGTCGATCGCCTACACCGACAAGGCCGACGTGAACGAGGCGTACCGCGAGGACCTCGAGTTCCTGTTCAAGGAGCGAGAGGGGGGCATCGCCGTCGGCAGCCACGACCCGAAGATGATCTCCCTCGCGGCCGAACTGTCGGCCGAGTACGGCGCCGACTACGAGGTGCAGATGCTCATGGGCGTCCGCGAGGTCGAACAGCGCCGGCTGGCGGACGAGGGCGTCGAGACGTGGCAGTACGCCCCCTATGGCGACAAGTGGATGTCGTACTTTTACCGCCGCGTTCGCGAGCGCAAGGAGAACGCGCTGTTCGCGATCCGTGCGATCGTCGGCGTCTGAGCGGCCGCGAGCGCCTCGGTAGCGGCAGTCTCCGGTACGGGGACCCCGACAGGCTCGCCCATCCCCGTGTAGAAGGGCTGATATGCCCTCGTCCCCGATGAACGGGTGAACCTCGAATGTCCACGTGGAAGCGCGATTTCGCGAGCGGACTGGTCGTCGTCACGCCGCTTCTCGTCATCCTCTTCGTCGCGAACTGGCTGTACAACCTCCTGTCGACGCTGCCGTTCGTCCCCACGATAACCCCCGAGAACCCGAACCCGGACTACCTCGCGCTGTACGAGTTCGCGGAGGTGATCACCGCGCTCGTGGTGTTCGTTCTGCTCGTGTTCTCGGCGGGGTATCTCATGCGGACGACCGCCGGCCGACTCGCGGAGGGGGTGATCGACGGCGCGATCAACCGGGTCCCGGGGCTGCGCGTCATCTACAACGCCTCGAAGCTGGCCGTCGAAACCGCGCTCACGGGGACCGAGGACCTCCAGACGCCGGTGAAGATCGAGCCGTGGAACGGGATGCGCATGACCGCGTTCAAGACCGGCAAGACGACCGCCGACGGCCGCGAAGTCGTGTTCATGCCGACGGCGCCGAACATCACGACCGGCTTCGTCATGGAGATCGAATCCGAGGACCTCACCGAGACCGACGAGAAGGTCGAGGAGGCGCTCACGCGCATTCTCTCGGCCGGCTTCGGCGAGGGGGAAAGCAGGTCACCGCCGGACGAGACCAGCCTGAGCGACGTGACCGAGGCCGGGTCCGACGACTGAACCACGGCTAACGGAGTCCGCGTCGTCGCGGCCGAACCGAACGGTGAAGTGCTGCGACGGCGCCACTCGGGACATGAGCGACGACCCCGCACACATCGACGACGACCACGTCGACCTGTTGCAGGCGTTCATCGAGAGCCACGGCTTCCTCTCGTGGCTCGATCTGACCGTCGAGGAGCTGGACCGCGGCCGCATCGTCATGTCGGTCCCGTACGACGAGAAGCTCGTCAATCCCGGGTCGCCGGTGGGCTCGATCCACGGGGGGATCGCGGCGACGCTGGTGGACACCGCCTCCGGGTTCGCCCTGCGGTCGACGTTCGACGAGCCGACGACCGGGTCGCTGGCGACGACGGACCTCAACGTCACCTACCTCCGTCCCGCGACGAACGACCTCCGCGTCGAGGCGGAGGTGTTGCGCGCGGGCGGCTCGATGGGCTTCACCGACACGCTCGTCTCCAGCGTCGCCCCGGACGGCGAGCAGAAGGACGTGGCCGTCGGCCGCACCTCCTACCGGCTGTTCCGGGACGCCGACCGGGAATAGCCCCGAGCAACCCTTTTCCGCCGGCCCGTCGAACCGCTCCACCATCGGATGCACCGAGACGAGCCCGTCGAGTACGAGCCGGTGAGCGTGAAGGCCGTGTTGGCCGAGATGAAGGACACCGCGGAGCTGCTCATCGACCTGTCGTACTCGGCGGTGCTCCACGGGAGCCCCGACCTGGCGGCGGAGGTGCTGGCGCTGGAGTCCCGGATGGACGTGCTCCAGTTGCAGGCGCGCATGAGCGTGATGATGGCCGCGCGCTCGCCGGAGGACGTGGAGGACCTGGCACCCGTGTTGGGCGTCGTCGGCGCCGCCGAGACGATCAGCGACGCCGCCGGCGACATCGCGAAGATCGTTCTCGAGGAGGTCGGCCTCCCCGAGGCGATGCGCGCGGCGCTGCCGGAGGCCGTCGAGACGCTCGTTCGCGTCCCCGTCGCCGACGGGTCGCCGTACGTCGGTCGGACCCTCGCAGGCATCAACATGGAGACGGAGACGGGCGTTCGCGTCATCGCCGTCCGCCGCGATCAGGCCACCGGGAAGGCCCGCTGGATCACCAACCCCGACCGCGACACCGACCTCCGCACGGGCGACACGCTGATCCTCCGCGGATTCGAGGAGGGGCTGCGGGAGGTGTACGAGGCGGCCTCCGGCGACGCGTACGAGTCACCGGAGTCGCCGGACCCCGCCGTCGAGGACCTCGAGCGCGCCGTCGACTCGATCGTCCTGATGAAGAACATGAGCGAGCTGGCCGTCGACCTGGCGTACGGCGCGGTGCTGTTCGACAGCCGCGGCGTCGCCGAGGAGGTCGCCGAGTTGGAGGCGGAGGTCGACGCGCTGAAGTCGCGCTTCGAGGCGTGGACGCTCCGGGCGGCCGCGCGCGTCGACGACCCGGTCAGCCTCCGCGGGCTCGTCCACCTCGCGGTCGCGACCGAGGAGATCAGCGACGCCGCCGTCGAGATCAGCGAGGGCGTCCTCCGCGGGCTGGACGCGCACCCGGTCATCGCGGAGGCCGTCGAGGAGTCCGACGAGGTGATCGTCCGCGCGGTCGTCGCCGCGGGATCGGAACTCGCGGGCTCGACGCTGGGCGACCGCGAGGTGAAGACCGCGACGGGCATGCGCGTCATCGCCGTCCGCCGCGGTCGTCGGGACGACCGCGACAGCGACGGATCCGCCGACGGCGACGTGAACGGCCGTGCGAACGGCGACGCGGCCGACGGATCGGACGACGAGGAGAACGGGGACGGCGAGTGGATCGTCTCGCCGGGCGCGGGGACGCGACTGCGCGCCGGCGACGTACTCATCGCGAAGGGAACCCGCGCGGGCGCCGAGCGGTTCACGGCGATGGCCGGCTCGCCCGAGGAGTTCGACGTGGACTGACGCCGCGCTCACGAACCCCGCGGGCCGCGGTCGAAAGCCGGCCGATCGGCGACCTCCTCGAGCGACGCTCCGCAGGTCGGACACGACCCGGGACGGGGCGAGCGCAGCGTCGCGCAGTCGGAACACAACACGAGCCGACGGGCTCGTCGCGGGTCGTCCCAGTCGTCGCCCGCCACCTCGGATGCCTCCTCCTCGGCGGCTATCCGCATCGTGTGCTCGACGAGCACGTCGCTTCGGAGCCGGTCGAGGAGCCGAAGCAGCCCGAGGTACGCGACCGTCGGGACGAGACACAACACCCCCGTGAGGAGGAGCCGGACGGTAGCCTCGGCCGTGCTCGCGGCCATGCGGATCGATCACGCACCGCACAGCCCTTATCGTTACGGCGCCGGCCCGTCGCGTCTCTCAGCCGGCCCGTCGCGTCCCTCAGGAGGTGTCGGGCGCGCGGAGCGCGCGCACGGCGGAGACGACGGTCAGCACCGACGCGACGAGCAGCGTCGTCGACGACGCGAGCACGAACGCGAGCAGCAGGAAGTAGCCGTCCGGACCCAACACGGGATACTCGCGGGTGCCGCCGACCGGGCCGAGCAGTTCGAGCGCACGCACCGCGTACACGGCGACCGCGAGCGCGACGCCGACGGCCGCCCCGACGGCCACGTTTCGCTTCACCGACAGCGTCTCCACCAGCCCGGTGATCGGGGGACGATCCGGGCGCGACTCGGCGGGGGCGGACTCGTCGCCGGTATCACGTGACTGCTCGCTCACGACCCGCGTTGGGGCCCCCGCCTCAAATCCCCATCGCCCCACGGCACGGACACCGATGGTCGCCGCGCCAGTTCCCGCAGCGGTTGACGGTGCCGATCATGTTAAGTAGTGCCATGGCATTGGGGAGCGTCCCAAGGATGTCGACGGACGACTCGACCCGAACGGGGACGGCGGACCGGGGCGCCGAGAGCCGGGGCGACGATGGGACGGCGAGGTCGCTCCGGGTCGTGCACGTCGAATCCGACGAGGAGTTCGCGACGTTGACGGACGCGTACTTCCGACGGTCGTACCCCGAGATCGAACTCGTACACGCGGACGGCGTCGCCGACGCGCTCACGGCCGCCCGGTCGGGCGTCGACTGCGTCGTCACCGACCATCGCCCGCCTCTGACCGACGCCGCCGAGGTGGCGACGGCGGTCGGCCGCGTCGACGACGGCGTTCCGGTCGTCGCGCTCTCGGGCGCCCTCGACGACCTCGACGACGTTGCCGGGGTCGACGGGACCATCTCGAAGCGTCACGGCCTCGACGCGCTGGATGCACTCGTCCGGACCGTGTCGCGGGCGACGGCGACCGACGGGACCGAACCGAGCGGATCGTCGTAAGCCGTCGGAGCCGGCTCAGGCGCTCGCGTACGCCTCGAACTCGCGTCCGCGCAGGAGGAAGTATCCGACGCCGACGAGGCCGACGACCGTCGCGAGGGCGAACGCGACCTCAGGCGAGCGGCCGTAGATCCAGCCGCCGACGAGGGCGCTCGGGACGGTGATCACGTTGCGGACGAGGTAGTACGTGCCCGTCACGCGCCCGCCGGCGTCGGCCTCGGCCGGCCCGACGATGAGCGCCTTGTGCGCGGGCAGGCCCGCGAACCGGAGCCCCGAGAACGCGAACAGCACCGCCAGCACCGTCGCGTCCGGCGGCGCGAAGATCAACATCGCGGGGAACACGGCGTAGACGGCGAACCCGAGCGCGACCACGGGCTTGAGGCCGACCGACCGCGCGAGGCGTGCGACCGGCACCATCGTGAGCAGGGCGACCGCCATCTCGATCCCCAGCAGGACGCCGAAGTACGCCTCCGGGGAGAGCTCGCCCACGACCGGGAGCGTCGCGCCCACGGCGAGCACGTCGACGACGACGCGCACGAAGAACACGTACACCATCCCGTTGGCGAACCGCACCAGCGTGTCGCCGACGAGCAGCGGGCCGAGCGTCTCCGGCAGCGACCGAAGGTCTTCGAGTACCATGCCGACGCCCTGGAACGACTTGCCGATCGAGTCGTTCGAGGCGTCGTAGAGGACGAACTGCGCGACGGTCGCGATCGCCCCGACGACGGCCGCGCCCAGCAGGACGAGGCGGAACCCCTCGGTGAACGCGTACACTGAGAGCACGCCGGCGACGAGCAGCGGCCCCAGCAGGAACGCCGTCCGCCGGAACGTCTCCGTGGCGGCGAACCCGGAGGCGAGCCGGTCGGTCGGCACCGACTGTTTCACCACCGCGAACGTCGCGCCCAGCCCGAACGACTTCCACGCCTGCGAGAGGAACAGCCCGAGGAAGATCATGACGACCGCGAGGTTCGTCGGGCCGACGGGCACCGTCCGGAACGGGTCGGCCGCCCACCACACGAGGAACCCGAGCGTCGACGCGAGGCCGAACAGCGTCAGCGACGTGCGCGAGCCGAGGCGGTCCGACAGCGCGCCCCCCGGGTACGGGAACACCGCGGAGATGAGGTTGCCGACCGAGCCGTAGGCGCCGAGCGCGAGGCTGGAGGCGCCGAGCACCGCGAGATACTGCGGCAGGTACCGTCCGGTCGCCTGAAAGCCGAGGCTGAACGCGAACATCGCAAGCGAGAGCACGAACACGTCGCCCGGGAGGGCGGCGAACTGCCGGAAGGAGTCGAAGGGGTCCGGTTCGGGGTCCGTGTCGGTCGGCGCGTCGACGCCCGCCCCGGAATCGTCCGGCATCACCGACGACTGCGGGTGGCGGGTGCAAAACCGTACCGGGTGCGGTCGGCTGTGATCGCCCGCGGTCGCCCGCGGTCGCGACGGCCGACCGCGTGCGGCGATCGGTGCGACACCGCCGCGCCCCCACCGGCGAGAATCGCCGGCGTCGGCGAGCGTCGGCACCGACCGACAGAACCTGAATTACTTTACGCGCCCCCGCAGATGAGCCCCCTATGGGACTATTCGACCGGCTCCGCGGGGACGACGATCCCCGAGTCGCGTTCATCGGTATCGACGGGGTGCCCAACTCGCTGCTGGCGGAACACCCCGACCGGTTCCCGAACTTCGCCGCGCTCGCCGACGAGGGCTCGTCCGCCGCCATCGACTCCATCGTTCCGCCGGAGTCGTCGGCGTGCTGGCCGGCGCTCACGACCGGCGTCAACCCCGGCGAGACGGGCGTGTACGGCTTCCAGGACCGGGAGGTCGGGAGCTACGACACGTACGTCCCGATGGGTCGGGACGTGCAGGCGACGCGCATCTGGGACCGGGTCGCCGAGGACGGCCGCGACGCGAGCGTGCTGAACGTCCCGGTGACGTTCCCGCCCCAGCGCAACGTCCAGCGGATGGTCTCGGGGTTCCTCTCGCCGGGCGTCGACAAGGCGGCCTACCCCGACGACCTCCGGGAGTACCTCGAGTCGATCGACTACCGGATCGACACGAACGCGAAGCTCGGGCACAACGACGACAAGAGCGAGTTCCTCGAGGTCTCGCATGAGACCCTCGACAAGCGCTTCGAGGCGTTCACCCACTACATCGAGCAGGACGACTGGGACCTGTTCTTCGGCGTGTTCATGACGACCGACCGGGTGAACCACTTCCTGTTCGAGGACTACGCCCGCGACGGCGAGTACTACGAGGAGTTCATGGAGTTCTACGAGAAGGTCGACGACTACGTCGGGCAGATCCGCGAGCTGCTCCCGGAGGACGTGACGCTCGTCGTCGCCTCCGACCACGGCTTCACCGTGCAGGACTACGAGGTCGAGATCAACCGGTGGCTCCAGAACGAGGGGTGGCTCGAGTTCGAGGACGACGACCACGAGGAACTGGGCGACATCGCCGACAGCGCGCGCGCGTACTCGCTCATTCCCGGCCGCCTGTACCTCAACCTGGAGGGCCGCGAGCCCCGCGGGTCGGTGCCCCAGGAGGACTACGAGGCGGTCCGCGACGAACTGAAGGCCGACATCGAGGCGCTCGAGGGCCCCGACGGCACGCCCGTCGCCAAGCGCGTCGTCGAGAAGGAGGAGGCGTTCCGCGGCGACCACGACGACATCGCGCCGGACCTGACGATCATTCCGAACCACGGCTTCGACCTGAAGGCGAAGTTCAAGCCCCACGACGACGGCGTGTTCTCGACGGGGCCGCGAAACGGGATGCACAGCTTCGAGAACGCGACCCTGTTCGTCGACGACCCCGACGCGACGATCGCCGACGCCGACCTGCTCGACATCGCGCCGACTATCCTCGACCTGATGGACGTGGACTACGCCCGCGCGGACTTCGACGGCGCCAGCCTCGTCTGAGTCGGTCGGCCGTCGACCGACGGGGTATCCGACGTTTTCGATTACCCGAAGTTCTCGACTTTCGCGTCGCCCGCGTACCCCGCCGCCGAGAGCGCCGCGGTCGCCGTGTCGACGAAGTCGGCGAAGCCGTAGACGAACGCCTGCTCGCCGTCGGCGCCCGTGATCGCCTCGGCGACCGCGTCGGCGATGTCGCCGTCGGTGACCACGACGCTCGCGCCGCGCTCGCGCAGGGCGTCGAGGCGCTCGGTGTGTGCCGGCGCGTCGTCCCGGTAGACGACGGCGGCCTCGTTGCCAGCCTCCAGCGCCGCCTCCCCGATGGCGACCGCGGGGCCGACGCCCGGGCCGCCCGCGAGCACGACCGCGCGCGCCTCGCCCCGGTAGTAGTCGTCGCCGAAGGGACCGGCCATCTCGATCTCGTCGCCGGCCTCCAGGGCCGCGAGGTACGCCGAGAAGTCGCCGCCGTCGAGGCCGACGGTCGTCTCGAACTCGCCGTCGGTGTCGGGCGAGGAGATCGTGTAGAAGCGCGACACCTCCTCGTCGTCGACGACGGCGGTGAGCTTCACGAACTGCCCCGGTCTCCCGTCGAACTCCGCGGGCGAATCGAGCGTCACCGCGACCGTATCGGGACCGACTTCCGCGACCGACCGCACCGCGACTGTGGCGTCCATGCGCGTCGGTTGCGCGCGGGGGTACCCGAAGGTGTCGCTTCCGGAGCCCCGACGCCACGTGGCGGGAGTCCCGATCCCCGATCCCGGATCCCCGGTCCGGGTATCCCGTGCACCGTCGCCGGATCGTCGTCACCCGTCGAACCCCGCTAATACGCCTGTCGTACCGGGAATCGGGGGCGTTCGCCCGAGGGCACGACCCGTGCCGCGAGACAACGAAAACCGATCGTTCGTCCGTCGAATCGCCGCTATCAGCCGAGAAGAACTTACATTCGTCGTTTGAAGCGGTGAACTATCCGACGATCCACAAGTGTCCCGTCCTCCCCCCATTCAGAAGGCTTTTCCACCGACCGTGGGAAGGTGTGACCAGTATGCCAGCGGACTTCAACTGGGCCATCGGCGGGGAGGCCGGCGATGGCATCGACTCCACCGGGAAGATCTTCGCGCAGGCGCTCTCCCGGGCGGGTCGACACGTCTTCACGTCGAAGGACTTCGCCTCCCGGATCCGGGGCGGCTACACCGCGTACAAGGTGCGCACGTCCACGGAGAAGGTCCGGTCGGTCGTCGACCGGCTGGACGTCCTCGTCGCGCTCACGCCCCGAACGATCGAGGAGAACCTCGACGAGCTCCACGAGGGCTCGGTCATCATCTACGACGGCGAGCGGACGACGATGGCCGACGTCGAGATCCCGGACGGGATGATCGGGCTCGACGTGCCGCTCAAGAGCCTCGCGGAGGACGCCGGCGGCGCCATCATGCGCAACGTCGTCGCGCTGGGCGCCGCCTGCGAGGCGACGAACTTCGACATCGAGCACCTCGACTCCTCGCTGAAGAAGCGCTTCGGCGACAAGGGACAGGCGCTCGTCGACAACAACAAGCAGGCGGCCCGCCTCGGCCAGGAGTACGTTCAGGAGGAGTACTCCGACATCGAGTTCGACTACGACCTGGAGACCACCGACAACGACTACGTCCTGCTCAACGGCGACGAGGCGATCGGCATGGGCGCCATCGCGGCCGGCTGCAAGTACTACGCCGGCTACCCGATCACGCCCGCGACGGACGTGATGACGTACCTGAAGGGCCGCATCGAGAACTTCGGCGGCCACGTCGTCCAGGCGGAGGACGAGCTCGCTGCGATCAACCTGGCGCTCGGCGCCGCGCGCGCCGGCGCGCGCTCGATGACGGCGACCTCCGGGCCCGGCATCGACCTGATGACCGAAACGTTCGGCCTGGTCGCGACCTCCGAGACGCCGCTGGTCATCGTCGACGTAATGCGCTCGGGTCCCTCGACGGGGATGCCGACCAAGCAGGAGCAGGGCGACCTCAACATGATGCTGTACGGCGGGCACGGCGAGATCCCGCGGTTCGTCGTCGCGCCCACGACCGTCGACGAGTGCTTCTGGAAGACCGTCGAGGCGTTCAACCTCGCCGAGAAGTACCAGACGCCCGTCTACCTCGCGGCCGACCTCGCGATGGCGGTCACCGAGCAGACGTTCGAGCCCGACGCCTTCGACATGGACGCCGTCGAGATCGACCGCGGCAAGGTCGTCGACGAGGACACGATCGAGGACCACCAGACCGAGTCTGGCGGCTTCAAGCCGCACGAGCTCACCGAGGACGGCGTCTCCCCGCGCGCGTTCCCCGGCACGGAGGGCGGCGCGCACATGTCCACCGGCCTGGAGCACGACGAGCAGGGCCGCCGGACCGAGGACACGGAGATGCGCGTCAAGCAGGTCGACAAGCGCAACCGCAAGGTCGAGACCGCCCGCGAGCGCGAGGACTTCTCGCCGCGGGAGTTCGGCAACCCCGAGTCGGACAACCTCGTCGTCACGTGGGGGTCCAACGAGGGGACCCTCGTCGAGGCGCTGGAGTTCCTCGAGGAGGAGGACATCGACGTGCGGATCCTCTCGGTGCCGTACCTGTTCCCGCGTCCGGATCTCACCGAGGAGTTCGAGGCGGCCGACGAGGTCGTCGTCGTCGAGTGTAACGCGACGGGACAGTTCGCCGACGTGGTCGAGCACGACACGCTCCAGCGCGTGAAACGGGTTAACAAGTACAACGGCGTGCAGTTCAAGGCGGACGAGCTCGCCGACGACATCAAGGAGACCCTGGCCCCCGACGAGGGCCAGGAGGTGGAAGCATGAGTTCCCAGGTCAGGTTCACCGACTTCAAATCCGACAAGCAGCCCACGTGGTGTCCCGGATGCGGCGACTTCGGGACGATGAACGGCATGATGAAGGCGCTCGCGGAGACGGGCAACGACCCCGACAACACCTTCGTGGTCGCCGGCATCGGCTGTTCGGGCAAGATCGGCACGTACATGCACAGCTACGCGATCCACGGCGTCCACGGCCGTGCGCTCCCGGTCGGCGCGGGCGTGAAGATGGCCAACCCCGACCTCGAAGTGATGGTCGCGGGCGGCGACGGCGACGGCTACTCCATCGGCGCGGGGCACTTCGTCCACGCCGTCCGCCGGAACGTCGACATGAGCTACGTCGTGATGGACAACCGCATCTACGGGCTGACGAAGGGGCAGGCCTCGCCGACCTCGCGCGAGGACTTCGAGACCTCGACGACGCCGGAGGGGCCCCAGCAGCCCCCCGTCAACCCGCTCGCGCTCGCGCTCGCCTCGGGCGCGACGTTCATCGCCCAGTCGTTCTCCAGCGACGCCCTGCGTCACCAGGAGATCGTCCGGCAGGCGATCGAGCACGACGGCTTCGGCTTCGTCAACGTGTTCTCGCCGTGTGTCACGTTCAACGACGTGGACACCTACGACTACTTCCGCGACTCGCTGGTCGACCTCGGGGAGGAGGACTACGACCCGACCGACCGCGAGGCGGCCAAGGAGAAGGTTCTCGACGCCGACAAGGAGTACATGGGCGTGCTCTATCAGGACGAGGAGAGCCAGTCGTACGAGCAGACCCACGGCCTCGACTCGAACATGAGCGACATCGACCACGAGGGCGCCCCCGAGGGCGCGATGGACCTCGTGAGAGAGTTCTACTAACCGACCACTTTTCACGGGGGCCTCGCGCCTTCGGCGCTCGACCCCCGCCAAAACCCGTCGATGCGGTCGGATTCTTCGAATCCGACTGCTAATCAGAATCGCGAAGCGATTCTGATGATGATCAAAAGGCCGCTCGCTCGCCAGCTGTCGGCTGGCTCGCTCGCGGTACGGTACGTAGGGGCTCCGCTGAATTCCGAGAGTACTGGTCGATAGATCGCCCGATCTCGTGGTTCACAGTACCTTCTGCCGGCGATTCCCTCGACCGCGTCACTGCTTTCGTTTGTTACATAACCGACACCGGACCGGAGAAGGACACTCGTCGCCGTCGGCGTCGTCCGGCCAGTCGTGGCCACGAACCCAACAGAGTGCCGAGACGAGGCCGGAGTTCAACTTCGGACTCGGCGCCGACGGACCCATACAGGACACTGGAACGGTCTATGCTTAAACGACGGTGCATGGGCTACCCGTTCCTACCCGGGGAGATCCCTCGCACCGTCGATCCGCGGTGTCTTCTCCCCGGTACGACGGGAGTTCGGCCGTCGCGATTCCGGCCCGGGGCCTACCGCTCCCGAACCACGACGAACTCCGCCAGATCCCGCAGGTACCCGCGAGCGTCCGACTCGCCGATCCCCGCGGTCTCCAGCGCCTCCAGCGCCGCATCGGCCTGGTCGCGGGCGCGCTGGTCGGCCTCCTCCGGGGTGAGGTCCGTCACCTGTAGCAGCGACGGGCGGTCGACGGCCTCGTCGACGCCGGTGGGCTTGCCCAACTCGTCGGCGTCGGCGGTCGCGTCGAGCACGTCGTCGCGGATCTGGAAGGCGACGCCGACGCGCTCGGCGTACTCGCCGAACGCCTCGATCGTGAAGCCGTCGGCGCCGGCGGCGACGGCGCCGAGTTCGGCGGCCGCGCGGAACAGCGCGCCCGTCTTGCGGCGCGCGAGCGTCATGTACTCCTCCTCGTTCGTGGGCTTCGCGACCAGCTCCGTCGCCTCGCCCTCGCCGAGCTCGACCATCGCCTCGGCGACGACCTGCATCGCCTGCTCGTTGGCGGAGAAGAGGTGAAACGCCTCCCCCAGCATGCCGTCGGAGGCGACGATCGCGGGACCGTAGCCGAACGCCGCCCACGCGGAGGGGGTGCCGCGGCGCACGTCCGAGCGGTCGATGATGTCGTCGATGACCAGCGAGGCGTTGTGAACGAGCTCGACCCCGACCGCGAAGTCGACGGCGTCCTCGGGGTCGCCGCCGGCGGCCTCACACGCCAGGAGCGTCACGGTCGGGCGGACGCGCTTGCCGCCCGCGAGCGCGACGTGCTCGATCTCCTCGCCGAGTTCCGACGGCTCGATCGCCCCGGTCACCTCCGCGAGGCGCTCGTCGGCCATCGCGACCCGACGCTCCAGATACTCCATTGACGCGTGTTCGGGTCCGGTCGGAAAAGAGGGTACCGGATGCGGGAGCGGGGGTCGCCGGCGGTCGCGGTCGGCGGTGACACTACGCGCTGCACCGCGAGCGAGCCAGCCGCCAGGCTGGCGAGCGAGCGGTAGTTTTGGCATTACGGGAAATCGAAGATTTCCCGTCAGCAGTCGGATTCCTGCGGAATCCGACGACATGAACGGGTTTTCAACGGGGGTTCCCGCAGCGAGCGTCAGCGAGCGAGGAAACCCCCGTCAGAAAAGAGGTTCAATTGAACTCCTCGATCAGCGCCGGCACCACGTCGAACAGGTCGCCGACGATCCCGTAGTCGGCGATGTCGAAGATCGGCGCGTTCGGGTCGGTGTTGATCGCGATGATCGTCTCGGCACCCTTCATCCCGGCGACGTGCTGGACGGCCCCGGAGATGCCGATCGCGAGGTACACGTCCGGCGTCACCTGCTTGCCGGACTGGCCGACCTGCCGGTTCTTCGGGAGCCAGCCGTTGTCCACGATCGGCCGCGAGGACGACAGCGTCGCGCCGGTGACCTCGGCGAGCTCCTCGATGAGTTCGAGGTTCTCCTCCTCCTCGATGCCGCGACCGATCGAGACGAGGAACTCCGCGTCGGCGATGTCCACGTCGCCGGCACCGACCTCCTCGAAGCCCTGCACGCGGGCGCCGGAGGCCGACTCGTCGAACTCGTAGTCGAACGTCTCGACGGGCACGTCGGCCGTCTCCTCGACGGCGGCCCACTCGCCCCCGCGGACGGTGACGGCGAACGGCTCCTCGCTCACCTCGACGGCCGTCTCCACCTTCGAGCCGTACATCTCGCGGGTCGCCTCCAACCCCCCGTCGTACGCGAGGCCGACCGCGTCGGCGACCAGCGGCACGTCGAGCCGGTTGGCGACCGCGGGCGCGTAGTCGAGGCCGTTGACGGAGTTGGGCATCAGGACCGCCGTCGGCGACAGCTCCTCGAACAGCGCGGCCGTCGCGCCGGCGTACAGGTCGTGGTTGAACTCGGCGCCCGCGTCGACGGTGTGGATCGCGTCGACGCCCGCAAGCGAGAGCCGGTCGGCGAACGCCTCGGTGTCGCCGGCGATCACCGCGAGGTGGAGGTCGCCGCCGAGGTCGGCCGCCAGCTCGCGTCCGGCGCGGACGATCTCGAAGCTCACGTCCCGAAGCTCGCCGCGTCGGTGGTCGGCGACCGCGAGCACGTCGCTCATTCCGACACCACCCCCTTGTCGCGGAGCACGTCAGCCAACTGCGCCGCCTGTTCGTCGGCCGAGCCGTCGAAGTACGTCGCGTCCGACTCCGTCTCGGGCTCGTACATCGCGGTGCGCTCGATTGGCGAGGCGACCGCGTCGGCGTCGAGGCCGAGGTCGGCGAGGCCGAACTCGGAGATCTCCTTGCCCTGGGCCTGGCGAATGCCGCGCAGGCTGGCGTATCGCGGCTCGTTCAGCCCCGTCTGGATCGTGAGCACCGCGGGGAGGTCAACGTCGGTCAGCTCCTCGATCCCGCCCTCGAGCTCGCGGTGGACGTGCGCCGTCGACAGGTCGTCGTCGGTGTCGAGGCGGTTGACGACGGCCGCCCAGTCGAAGCCGATCTCGTCGGCCAGCGAGACGCCGGTGGCGCCGAAGCCGTCGTCGGCCGCCTGCACGCCCGAGAGCACGAGGTCGGGCTCCTCCTCCTCGACGACGGACGCGAACAGCCGCGTCTTCGCGGCCACGTCCAGATCGGCGGCGGCGACGTCGTCGTCCCACACGCGGATCGCGCGGTCGACGCCCTTCGCGAGCGCCATCCGGATCGTCTCCTCGGAGCGCTCCGGGCCGATGGTGGCCGAGACGACCTCCACGTCGTCGTACTCCTCCGAGAGCTGGACGGCCGCCTCGACGGCGTAGTCGTCCCACTCGTTGAGGTCGTACTCGAGGAACTGCTCCCCGATGTCTGTCCCCTCGATCTCGAAGTCGTCGGCCGCCTCCGCGACCTCCTTGACCGTGACGAGGATCTTCATCGCGCAAACGTTGCCATGGTCGGGGGTAAACAGTTTCGGAACCGCCGGCAACGGGCGAGGCGTCGGTCGAGGTCGACGGTCCCGTTATCTCGCCGTTCCGTTCCCGTCAGGTCCGTCACCGTCCGATCCGTCCCCGCCCGACCCGTCATCGCCGTTCCCGTTCTCCCCGTCGTCGTCGCCACCGTCGTCGTCGACCAGCGAGATGAGGTTCTCCCGGCCGAGCCGCAGTTTCTCGACGCGGCCGTTGTCGGCCATCGCCGACAGCAGCTGCGACACCTTCGCGTCGGACCACCCCGTCTCGTCGACGATGGTCCCCTGGCGCATCCGACCGCCGTGAGCGTCGAGGAGCCGTTCGACGCGTTCCTCGTCCGAGAGGAGTTCCAGATCCTCCTCGGGTTCCGCGGCGCCGTCGGTCCCGTCCGCGCCGGCGGCGGCAGTACCGTCGCGGTCCGTCCCGTCGCTCGCGGCGGTCGCGCCGCCGGTACCGGCGCTGCGCGGCGATCCCTCGCCGCCCTCCGCTCGATCGGGCGGGGCGCCCGCGGATCCACCATCGCGCCCGTCCGTGGCGGCGCCCTCGGTCGGGCGACGGGCGCCTTCGGGCGTCGATCCCGTCCCGGTGTCGGCGTTGGCGTCCGTGCTCCCGCCGGCGACGCCGCCGCGGCGGTACGCCAACACCGCGACGGCGAACAGCAGCACGACGCCGGCCCCGGCGAGCAGTTCGAGCAGGAACGACGACTCCGGCTCGGGATCGCCGGGCTCGTACCGGACCGAGATGTCGTCGGCCTCGAACTGCTGGGGACCCTCGGCGACGATCCGGCGGTCGCTGATCGAGTAGCTGAATCCCTGCGATACGTCGCTGACCTCGTAGTCCGCGGGCGGCTCGATGACGAGCCGCTGGGAGGCCGACAGCGAGCCGAACCACGTGCCGTTGCTCGGTGTCCGGAACGCGTCCCCGAGCGCGAGGACGCCGTCGTCGCCCGTTTCGAGGAAGTTCGTCCAGGTGAACCGCAGCCTGAGGACGCCGGATCGGTTCGCCAGCGTCGCCGTCCGGTTCACCCGCTCGATCGACATCTCGCGGCCGGTGGCCTCCGCGGCTGCGGCCGCGGCGTTCTCGAACGGCTCGACCGTCGGTCCACCCGCCGCCTCGCCCGCCTCGTACGCGCGGGCGTACTCACGGAAGGCGTCGCGGGCGTGCTCGTCGTCGAGCCGGACCCGCGTTTCGACGGTCCACCGGGCCGAGCCGTCCTCCCGGAGGGAGACGGTGAAGTTCGTTCGCGGCGCGCCGACGGTCGAGGCGAGCTGGGAGGGCGTGCCGTCCGCCGGCGGCGCGATCGCGTGGCCGGCATCGGCCCCGCCGGCGTGGAGGTCCGCGGGAGGCGGCGAATTCGCCGGCTGGACGGCTGCCGCGGTCGTCGCGCCCGCGACAAGCGAGACGAGAAGGGCGAGCGCGGCGAGGAGGGCGACGTACCGCATGCTGTGTATGCGACTCTTGGCGTTTTGGCAAAACCCTTTCCATCGGGGGTCGCGATCGCGGCGCCACCACCGACTTCCGGGCTGTCGGCCGAAGGGTGACGACGGACGTCGATCCCGGGCGGCCGTCGGTCTTGGCCCCATCCCCGTTCGTGTGGACCGGTTTTTTATCGGATGACTCGGTACTCACCACCGATGCGAGTCATCCCCGTCCTCGTTGCGGTCCTCCTGGTGTCCGTCGCCGTCGGCGGCGCGCTCGCGGTCCCCGACCGGGGCGGAACGACATCCGCCGTCCCCGACAGCCCGACCACGACAACGGCGACCGAGACGCCCGACGCGGCCGAATCGGCGTCCACGGCCACCGTGGCCGCGATCAACGGGACGGCGCCGATCCGCGTCCTCTCGCTGGAGGGCAACGGCAGCGTCGCCTCCGACATCGACGTGGTGACCGTCGACGCGGGAACCGCGACCACCTTCGGCGCGAACGCCTCGGCCGAACGCATCGAGACGATCGCGTTGCGCGAGCGGATCGCGAGCGCGAACACCAGCGACGAGCGCCAGATACGGATCCTCGACGGGCTGAACGAGGTCGACAAGGACCTCATCACCCTCCACAGCCGTCACCGCGAGGCGGTCGCCGCCTACCACGCGGGCGAGATCTCCGCGCGGGAGTTCCTCATCGAGCTGGCGCGTGTCCGCGCCGAGGCGGCGGTCCTCGAGGATCGGGTGCGTATGCTCGACCGGCTCGCCGAGGAGACGGACGACTTCGCCCTGGACGACAGCCGCGTGTTCCCCGTGGTGTACGACCTCCGCACGTTCGACGGGCCCGTACGCTCGCGCACCACCGCGGCGCTCGAGGGCGAGCCCGGGGCGTCGACGCGGGTGTACGTCGAGGCGACCGAGTCGGGGATCGTCCTCTCGACGGTCGCGGACGGCCGGTACGTTCGCGAGGCGTTCCGCGGCGACCTCCGCGAACGCGACGACACGAGCATCGACGAGGAGACCGCCCAGAACGTCACCGCGCGGAGCTACCCGGAGGTGTGGGCCGCCACCGGCGGCTCGGTCGCCGGGCAGGGGTCCGGCGGGACGTTCCTGTTCGATCTCTCGTACCCGAACGGAACGTTGACCGCGTTCGTCGGCGGCGGGACCGAGCGGGTGTTCATGGAACACCAGCGCGTCGACCTCGCGGCGGTCTCCGGCGGCGAGGCCGTCACGAGAACGCTCGATCTCGCGCTGACCGTGAATCGGACGTTCCCCGGCGGCCCGCTTCGCGTCGCCGTCACCGACCCGCAGACCGGCGAGCCCGTCGACGCGGTCGTGAAGATCGGTCGCGAGGGCGGCGAGAGCACCGACGTCGGGACGACGGGCACGGACGGAGTCCTCTGGACGGTCTCTCCCCGTGGAGAGTTCGTCGTCACCGTCGTCGAGGTCGGCTCGACCGAGGTGTCGACGATCAACGTCGCCCCGACCGACGCCGTCACCGTCGACGAGGCGTTCACCTCCGCCGACGATTCCGGATCGTCGAACGCCACCGGGTGACAACCGACGCCCGGGTGTTCGTCGTCCGCGGCGATCGTTTATCACCGATACCGGCACCACCTTCGGCCGTCGATGGATCGAGACGCCACGGCGGGTTCGACAGCACGCGGTTCCGCGGGCGACCGTGACCGGCGAGCCGCCGCCTCCTCGGTCGGCGTCGTCCTGTTAGTACTCGCCGCGGTCGCGCTCTCGGCGACGGTCGGGGCGGCGACGCTGTCGACCGCCGGGGTCGGCGAAGCGACCACGGGGGACGGATCGGGGGATCCGGCCGCGTCGGAACCGCGGTCGGCCCCGGTCGCCGCCGTCATCGGAGTCACGGTCGCGGACGGAACGATCACGCTCACGCACCGCGGCGGCGACACTCTCGACGTGCGCCGACTCCGCGTCGTGATCCGTGTCGACGGAACGCGCCTCCGTCACCAGCCGCCGGTGCCGTTCTTCGCGGCGCGGGGGTTCGTGAGCGGGCCGACGGGGCCGTTCAACCTCGCCAGCGACCACGCGTGGTCAGCCGGGGAGTCCACGACGGTGACGCCAGCCGGGACGAACCGCCCGCGGATCCGGCCGGGAACGACCGTCGAGGTGACGTTGTTCGTCGGGTCCCACCGGTTGGCCGCGCCGACCGCGGCGGCGACGTGAGCGAACGCGCGACGGGTAGTTCAGCCGTCGTTCGGCTCGTCAGACTCCGGCACCGTCGCGACGGACGTGATCGCCCGCGGGGCGCCGCGGTGTCGCTGCTGGATGAAGTGGCGGGTCCCCTCGAAGCCGGCCTCGCTGAACATCTCCTCGGCCTCCTCGGCGTCGTAAAACAGCATGATCGCGTCGGCGAGCTTCTGGAAGACGCGCAGCTTCGGGTAGTCGGGGCCGACGACGAGTACTGTCCCGCCGGGCTTGACGACGCGGCGGAACTCCCGCAGCGCGGCGACGGGGTCGGGCCAGTACTCGATGGAGCCCGACGACCAGAGCTTGTCGAAGCTGTCGTCCGTGAACGGGAGGCGCTCGGCGTCGCCCATGTGGAAGTGGACCTTCCCGTGCTTGCCGAACTTCCGGAACGCCTGCTCGAACTGGCCGCGCGACTGGTCGAGGGCGTACACCTCGTCCACGTGGTTGAGCAGCCCCTCGGTGGCGAATCCGGTGCCCGCGCCCACGTCGAGCACGCGGTCGTCGCGGTCGGCGTCGAACCACTCTAGCGCCTGGTTTCGCATCCGGTCGTCCCAGATGTACGGGTTGATCGTGTCGTAGACGCGCGAGAAGTACCGGTAGAACAGCCGCGCGTTGTCCTTGTCCTCGAGGATACCCATTGCGCTCGCGTTGGGACGGGCCGGTCATAACCCCCACGGAACCCCGTCCGGGCGAGGGAACGTGAGATCCGGGCGACGCGCGCGTCGGCATCGCTCGGCATAGCCGCCTACAAGTCGGACCGGGACGGAGGGACGGACATGAAGCTCTCGGAGGCGACGTGGACGGCGGTCCGCGACGCCGACCTCGCCGCCGCGCTGCTCCCCGTCGGGAGCACCGAACAGCACGGCCCGCACGCGCCGCTGGGAACCGACGCACTGACCGCCGAGGTCGTCGCCGACGCGGCCGCCGTGCAGTGGGCGGACGACCGCGCGAGCGACACGGACAGCTACCCGAGCGACGCGGACGACTCCGTCGCCGGCGGCGACCTGCTCGTCGCGCCGCCGGTCCACGTCGGCGTCGCCGAGGAGCACCGCGCGTTCGACGGCACGCTGTGGGTGTCGCCCGACACGTTCCGCGCGTACGTCCGCGAGACCGTGGAGAGCCTCGCGAGTCACGGGATCGACCGGGTCGTCCTCGTCAACGGCCACGGCGGCAACGTCGAGGCGCTCGCGGAGGTCGCCCGCCGCGTCTCGCGCGACGACGCGACCGACGCCTACGCGGTCTCGTTCACGTGGTTCGAGGCCGTCGGCGAGCACGCGAGCAGGATGGGCCACGGCGGGCCGTTGGAGACGGCAATGGTGCGCCACGTCGCCCCCGATCTCGTCCGCGAGGACCGGGTCGAGGAGGCGCGCGACGGGGGAAGCGACCGCTGGGGGGAGTGGGTTCGCGGGGTGAACCTTGCGCACGACAGCGACGAGTTCACCGGGAACGGCGTCGTCGGCGACCCGACGGAGGGGACGGCCGAGCTCGGAGCGGAACTGCTGGAGCGTGCGAGCGACGCGCTGTGTGATGTCGCCCGTGCGGTCGTCGACCGGGAGCGCTGAGAACGGCGGGGACCGCCGGCCGAGGGTCGACGGTTACGCCTCCGCCTCCTCCACGTCGTCGGCGTCCGCGTCCGGGTCGACGCCCTCGGCGTGGGCGTCCTCCAGGTCGCCTTTGATCTGCGGGACGACGCTCGTCAGCTCGCCGACCTGCTCGTGTGCCTCCTCCAGCGTCTCGACCAGCTCCTGCAGCTCGTCGATCTCCGCGGCCAGTTCCTCGTCGTCCTCGAAGGCGCCGGCGCGCTCGCCCAGCACGTACTGCTTTTTCGCCTGTCGGAGCTCCTCGACGGCGTCGCCGGTGTCCAGCGCCGACCGGAGCCCGTTGAGGGCGCCGAGCACGTTGTCGGCGTCCGTCTCCCAGACGGCGTCGGCGTCCGGCAGCGTCGCCTTCGCGGCCCGGAGGTGCGTCTCCACGTCCTCGCGCATCTCGTCGGCCGCCTCCCCGAACAGGTCGTCGTCGTCGAAGGTAGACTGCGGCATACCTCCGGGTTCGCCGGGGACCTTCTTAAGCGGTCGCCCGAAAGTGAAAGTGAAATCGGCGGCGGCGCGGACCGAGCCGGTCGAATCCGCGGGTCAGTCGTCCGGTTCGACGACCTCGACGAGTTTCATCAGCGGGTAGCCGTCCTCCATCTCCATGCGCGTGCGGACGGTGACCCCCTCGTACGCGACGCGCATCTCGACCTCCATCAGGTGGCCGGACAGCTCGGTGTAGCCGTTCTCGTGGTCGATGTCCGCCGCGACGGCGTCGTCGTCGATGGCGACGGTCACCGACTCGCAGTACGGTTGGTTCTCGATCGACTCGGCGATCGCCGTCTCCAGCGAGCGCGTGCTTCGGGGGGAGACGGGTGTTCCCGCGAACTGATGGTACAGCGAGCCGAACTTAATGCCGGCCTCGAAACACGCCTGCTGGGCGTCGGTAGCCATGGCCGACGGTGGACGGGGCTCGGGCAAAGGCGTACCGAGTGACTGCGTCCGAACCCGCGGGTCGTCCGTCCGAGCGACGTGTCAGCCGGGATGAGAACGCCGGTCGAACCGCACCTTACTTACCCGCGCTCGTCGGATATCTCACCGAATGGACGAACCGGTACTGCTCACCGGGGCGGGCGGCCGCGTCGGCCGCGCCATCCTCGCCGGCATCGGGGAGGCGTACGACTGGCGACTCCTCGACCGCGAGCCCGTCGCCGCCGACGCGCTGCCCGACGGCGTCACGGACGACGACGTGTTCGTCGCGGACGTGACCGACGACGCCGGCGTCCGCGAGGCCGTCGAGGGCGTCGGCGCGGTCGTCCACCTCGCGGGCGACCCGCGGCCGAACGCGCCGTGGGACTCCGTCCTCGCAAACAACATCGACGGCACGCAGACGATGTTCGAGGCCGCCGTCGACGCCGGCGTCGACCGGTTCGTCTTCGCCTCCTCGAACCACGCCGTCGGCGCCTACGAGACCGACGACCGGACCCCCCACATGTACCGCAAGGACGACGAGTTCCGCCTGGACGGCTCGGAGCTTCCCCGACCGTCGAACCTCTACGGCGTCTCGAAGGCCGCCGGCGAGACGCTCGGACGCTACTACCACGACACGCACGACCTGACGGTCGCGTGCGTCCGCATCGGCAACCTCACGAAGGGTCACCCGCCGAAGGAGTACGAGCGCGGACAGGCGATGTGGCTCTCCCACCGTGACTGCGCGCACCTGTTCGACCGCTGTCTCGCGGCCGACTACGGCTACGAGATCGTCTACGGCATCTCCGACAACGACCGCAAGTACTACTCCATCGAGCGCGCCCGCGAGGTGCTCGGCTACGATCCGCAGGACAACTCCGCGGAGTACACCTTCGGCGGGGAGCCGCGGGAGGAAGTCGAGCCGGACTCGGCGTAGTCGCCCTCGATCCGCGCCGCCATCCCCGACGCGACGACGCTCAGAACAGTCCCTCCACGTCCTCCTCCTTGCGCCGCTCCTGTTCGACCAGCCCCGTGAGCCGGTCGTACACGATCCCCCGCGATCCCGCGTCGCCGGCGCGGACGAAGTCGAAGAGCAGCGCCGCGAACCGCGAGCGGCCGGCCGCCTCCTCCACGCGGGCGAACCGCGCCGCGTCCGCGACCGCGTCGGCGTCGAGTCCGTGCTCCTCGGCGAGCGCCTCCGCCGCGAGTCCCACGGCCGTCAGTGACAGCGACTCGGCGGCGACGCGCTCGCCCTCGTGGGGTAGATGGGGCGCGGTCTCGCGTTCGACGCGTTCCGGGTCGGCCCGCAGTCGGGCGAGCGCGTCGCGCGCGGCCGCCACGTCGACGCCGCGGTAGTCGTCCGGCACGTCGGCGAGGTACCCGCGGGCGCTCTCGGCGAGGCCGACCGCCCCCGACCAGTTGCGCTCGCGGGCGTGGTACTGGGCTGCAGTGAACTGGATCAGCCCGTGGAACAGCGCCTCGTCGCTGGCGAGTGTGTCGGTCGCCGCGTCATCGGCGGTGTTAGTGGACGCGTCCGGGTCGCCGGCGTCGTCTCCAGCCCCGGCGACGGCGCTCCTGATGTCGAGCCACACCGCCTCCCACGGGTCGTGGGCGGCGTGGTACTCGCCGGCCGCGTACAGCGCGAGGCCGGCACGCAGCGCCGCGACGCGAGCGGAGTCGTCCGGAGCCGGGGCGTCGCTGGTGGTCACAGCGGAACTCGGACGGGCGCGCGTTTCAGTCTGTCCGTGGCGGTCGCTCGTTCGGTGCGCAACTCGTGTATAGACTCCAATGGCGACACGGCTCCTCGCTCCGCTCGTCGCGTTGTCTCGCCGAAAACGTCCGGACGGAGTTCACGCGAGCGGTGCGCGGTCGAACGCAGTGAGACCGCGACTGTGAACGGGGAGCGAAGCGACCCGTGAACGAGCGAGTGTGAACACGGCCGGACGTGACTGAACGAACGAAGTGAGTGAAGGAACGTCCGGACGGAGATTTGAACTCTGAACAGACGGTCCCGCTCGCCTCGCTCGCGGGCTGCGACTGTTCGATTCAAATCTCCGTGTATAGACTAAAATTCGGCGCGGACGACTCGCTTCGCTCGTCGTCGTTGCGCCTCGAAAACGTCCGGACGGAGATTTGAACTCCGGTCCCTGGCTCCGCAAGCCAAGAGGATAGTCCACTACCCTACCCGGACTCAACTCAACCGACGCCGGGGCCACGTAAAGGGATTCCGATCCGACCGACCCGTGCGACCGACCGCCGTGGCACAAAGGCCCGCTTGTGCCTACGTCGGACTTTTGCGTTCAGCCGATGACCGGTGAAACATGGACAGACGCACCGTCCTCGGGCTCGTGGCCGGTGCCGGGTCGACCGCGCTGGCGGGCTGCACCGGCGGCGGTGGATCGGGCGGCGGCGAGGAGCCGACGAACGAACCGTCGGAGTCGCCCACGGAGACGCCGATCGGGACGGGGACGCCGACCGGCACGGAGACTGGATCGCCGTCGGTCGTCGACCGGTCGTTCGCCCGCACCGGCGACGTTAGCGAGCCCGGCGAGTCCGCCAGCGTCGCGTTCGGCGACGACGCGGTGACGGTGTCGGGCGTCATCTCGGGCAAGAACGGCTGCATGCAGGCGTCGCTGAAGGCGGCCGAGTACGATGCCGACGCCGACGAACTCCGCGTCCGCGTGGAAACGGTCCGGGAGGGCGGGGACGTCTGCACCCAGCAGATCGTCTACCGCGGCTACGAGGCGACGGTCGCCTTCGAGGGCGGCCTCCCGGCGAGCGTCGTCGTCGAACACGAGTCGATGGACGAGGTCCGAACCGTGACCGACGTGACGCGGTGAGCGCGTAGCCTCAAATACGATCCCGACACAGCCCGCGTATGACCGACGAGTCGCCGATCGCGGGTGCCGCCGACGACGCCGGGGCCGACAGCGCGAGCGAGGGATCCGGACGAACGAGAACCCTTATGCGCGGGAGTTGCCTGGGTCCCGGTACGACTATGGGCGCTATCGAGGACGTCTACGACGACCTGGACGCCGACGTCCCCTTCGAGGAGTTCGAGGCCGCCGTCGAGCAGAAGGTCGAGGACATGGGCGGGCTGGCCGACGAGGAGACCGCGGCGATGCTCATCGCCCACGAGCTGCGCGACGAGGAGGTCAACAGCGTCGCCGACATCGAGCCGGGGATGGACGACGTGAAGTTCCTCGCGAAGGTGATGACCGTCGGCGAGGTGCGCACCTTCGAGCGCGACGGCGAGGACGAGGACGGCCACGTCCTCAACGTCGAGGTCGCCGACGAGTCCGGCCGGATCACCATCTCGCTGTGGGACCAGGTCGCCGTCGACGCGAAGGAGAACCTCCAGGCGGGCGACGTGCTCCGGATCATGGGTCGCCCGAAGGAGGGGTACAGCGGGCTGGAGGTCGCCGTCGACAAGGTCGAACCCGACCCGGACGCCGAGGTCGACGTGGAGGCGGTCGAACAGTACCGCGTCGAGGACCTCACGATGGGCGCCTCCGACGTGGACCTGCTGGGCGTGATCCTCGACACCGACACCGTCCGGACGTTCGACCGCGACGACGGCACCGAGGGGAAGGTGTCGAACATGACCGTCGGCGACGAGACCGGCCGCGTGCGCGTCACCATGTGGGACGAGATGGCCGACCGCGTCGAGGAACTGGCGGCCGGCACGACGGTCGAGGTCGTCGACGGCTACGTCCGCGAGCGCGACGGCGACCTCGAGCTCCACGTCGGCTCCCGGGGCGCCATCGAGGAGGTCGACGAGGACGTGGAGTACGTCCCCGAGACGACCGACATCGACGACCTGGAGCTGGAGGACGTGGTCGACATCGCCGGCGGCGTCATCGAGACGAGCGAGAAGCGTACGTTCGACCGCGACGACGGCTCGCAGGGACAGGTCAGGAACGTCCGAATCAAGGACGACACCGGCGAGATCCGGGTGGCCCTGTGGGGCGACAAGGCCGACCGCGACATCGACCTCGCGGACCGCGTCGTCTTCACCGACGTGGAGGTCCAGGACGGCTGGCAGGACGACCTCGAAGCCTCCGCCGGCTGGCGCTCCTCGGTGACCGTGCTGGAGGACGCCGCCGGCGGAACCGCCGACGACGCGGCTGGGGCGAGCGGCCGCGACGCGGGTCAGGGCGGCCTCGATTCCTTCGAGTCGACCGGTTCGTCCGCCGACAGTTCGTCCGAGTCGACCGCCGCGGCGACGGCCGAGGCCGACGGCGACGAGGCGACGGGCGCGGACGCGAGCGACGACGGCGGCGTCGTGGAGTTCACCGGGACGGTCGTGCAGGCGGGCGACCCGATCGTCCTCGACGACGGGACGCAGACGCGGTCGGTCGAGACCTCGGCGAACCTCCGTCTCGGCGAGGAGGTCACCGTCCGCGGCGTCGAGCGCGACGGGACCATCGACGCCGACGACGTGTTCTGAGTTGGGTCTGCGACTCGCCGCGTCGGATCCGCCGGCCGCGTGGGGGCGGTAACCACGCCAACGGAAAGCGTTATACACGCCACACACCGGCGTATGTGTATGACTGTCGAGTTGCCGTTCGCGCCCGTCGACGACGTCATCCGACGGAACGCGGGTGACCTCCGGGTCAGCGCCGGCGCGGCCGAGGAGTTGGCCGGACGCGTGCAACGGCACGGGGCGTCGCTGGCGGCCGACGCTGCCGAGCGGGCGGCCGCGGACGGACGAAAGACGCTGATGCCGGCCGACTTCGGCGTCGAGCAGGTGGTCGAGCGTTCGACGCTGACGCTGCCCATCGCGCCCGTCGACCGGATCGCGCGCCTCGACATCGACGACTCCTACCGCGTCTCGATGGACGCCCGCATCGCGCTCGCGGACATCCTCGAGGACTACGCCGACAACGTCGCCCGCGCGGCCGCCCTCCTCGCGCGCCACGCCGACCGCAGAACCGTCCAGGCCGACGACATCGAGACGTACTTCGCGCTGTTCGAGGGGTAGCGATGCGGTTCGGCTACAGCGAGGCGTGTCTCGACCACGACACCGGGGATCGCCACCCCGAAAATCCGGACCGCCTCCGCGCGATCAGGGAGGGGCTCAAGCGCAAACACGGCGTCGAGTACGTCGAGGCCGACCCCGCCTCGCGGGCCGCCATCGACGCGGTTCACGAGTCCGACTACGTCGACGAAGTCGTCGACTTCTGCGAATCGGGAGGCGGCAACTGGGACCCCGACACCGTCGCCTCCGGCGGCACCTGGGACGCCGCCCGCGCGGCAGCCGGCCAGGCGCAGTGGGCCGCCGAGGAGGCGCTCGCGGACGCCGGCGCCCCCGGCCGCGACACCCCGTTCGCGCTCGGCCGGCCGCCGGGCCATCACGCAGTCTACGACGACGCCATGGGCTTTTGTTTCGTCAACAACGCCGCCGTCGCCGCCCAGTCCGCGCTCGACGACGCCGGCGCCGACCGCGTCGCGATCTTCGACTGGGACGTGCACCACGGCAACGGGACGCAGGACATCTTCTACGACCGCGGCGACGTGCTGTACGCGTCGATCCACGAGGACGGCCTCTACCCCGGCACCGGCGACGAAACCGAGGTCGGTGAGGGCGACGGCGAGGGGACGACCCTGAACGTCCCGCTGCCCGCCGGCGCCGGCGACGCGGACTTCCTGCTCGCGATCGACGACCTGCTCGACCCCGTGCTCGACCGCTTCGATCCCGACCTCCTGCTCGTCTCCGCCGGCTTCGACGCCCACCGCCACGACCCGATCTCGCGGATGCGCGTCTCCTCGGAGGGGTACGCGCTGATGACCGATCGCGTGCGTACCATCGCCGAGGAGGTCGACGCCGGCCTCGGGTTCGTGCTGGAGGGCGGCTACGGGCTCGACACGCTGTCGGAAGGCGTCGCGATGGTCCACGAGACGTTCGACGGTCGGCCGCCGATCGAGCCGGACAAAGAGCCGGAGTCGAGCAGCGCACCGTTGGTCGAGGACCTGCGCGAGCGGTTCGATCTGGACTGATCCGTCGATCCCGCCGGGTCGACCCATGCGGCCGCTGTAGCGACAGCAGCCGTAGCCGCCTCTTGGCTACACCGACGGCTCGAAGTACTCTCGCAGGTCCGCGCCGAACTCGTCGGCCAGCGTCGCGACCGCCTCGCCGGCGAGCACGTCGTACCCGCGCTCCAGCGCCGACTCCACGCGCGCGCCGAGGGCGGCGTCGAAGACCCGCCCGGATTCGAGGACGGCGACCGCGTCGCGCTCGGCGGGGTCGCGCTCGCGCTCGACGACGTAGCGGCCGTCGGCGACGAACGGGCCGTACGCGTCGGGGTCGTCGGCGTACTTCCTGTGGAACCCGGCGGCGTGCTCGCGGACGTGGACCGGCGGCCCCTCGTGGCGCTCGATAGCCGGGAGTTCCCGGTCGGCGAGTTCGACGAGCAGCACCGCGCGCCGGTCGCCGCCGGCGTCGTCGCGTTCGGCCGCGAACGTCGCGGACCGGAGCGCGTCGAACCCCAGTCCGTCGAGTTCACGCTCGATACCCGCCAGCGAGCGGCGGAGCTGCGGGTACAGTTGGTCGTCGACGATGTCGGGCGCGTCGAACGCGACCGCCAGGGGGGCGGTGTCGCGGCGGCGGACGTGCTCGCGGACCTCCTCGGGCGAGATCGGCTCGGTCGGCTCGGGGAAGAACGGGTCCGTCCGCGGGTCCGCGAGCAGGTCGCGCGCGTGATGCTGGAGACGGGCGAGGTTGTCGCCCGAGAGCACGGCCGCGACGTTGCGCTCGGGGTCGGTCGGGTCGACGACGACGAGCGGGTCGTCGAACTCGGCGGTGCCGTGGTCCTCCGGGTCGAACCGGACCGGCGGGTGCCAGTCGGCGACCGCCTCCAGCGTCCCGCGGGCGCCGCCGTGTTCGAGCACGAGCAGCTCGGTGAGGTACCCGGAGAAGCCCCGGGTACGGAGGTTGCTGCCGTAGACGCCGACGCCCTTCAGGAACGCCTTGAGGACGCGAACGTCGTCCGCGAGGTCGTCGGTCAGCCGGTCGCGGAGGTACTCGTTGTGGAACGGCGTTCGGTCGACGGCCGTGCGGATCTCGGTGGCGGCGTCGACGCCGTAGCAGGGGACCAGGTCCACGTCGAAGCCGTCGACGGCGCCGACGACGTACGGGTGTTCGGCGTACTCCTCCTCGCCGTCGGGGAGCACCGCGTGGCCGACGCGCAGGCCGAGCCGCTCCAGGTCCTCCCGGGAGAGGGCCGTCGGGAACCGGACGAACAGGTCGATGTCGCGGTCGCCCGCGAGCCACGTGCCGCGGGCGGTCGACCCGACGGTGAGCACGTCGGCCTCGTCGGCGGGCGAGGGGAGCTCCGCGACGGCGTCGCGGGCGCGCTCGGCGAGGTCGGCGGCGGCCGCCTCCATCCGCGCGCGCTCGTCGGCGTCGGGGGTGACCCGCTCGCACACCGCCGCAAGCACCGCGTCGAGGTCGTCGCCGGCGGCGGGTTCGTCGCCGGGATCGTGGGCGTCCACGTCGCCGTCGGCCTCGGCGTCCGGGTCGGTCATACGACGGGGTTCCGCCGGACGGGTAACGAGCGTGTCGGTCGCGCGGCGAGGGGCGCACAGCCCGTTGAACCCGGGGACCGAATCGGTGTGCGAATCACCCGCTCGCGTCGGGGCGAAACGAAAGCACTTTCAAATTCACTCCAGTATATGCAGGTGCGAGCCGAAGTAGCTCAGCTGGTAGAGCGCCTCGCTGTTACGGGATTCAGGTCCCCTGTCTCCCGCAGAAACGAGGTGGTCCCAGGTTCGAGTCCTGGCTTCGGCGCTTCCTCGATTTCGTTCCGACCCGTGAGCCGGAGGTAGGCCGACACGCGCACGCGCTCGCCGGAAGGGAAACTACTTGACTGCGGCCCGACAATGACGGCGACGAGGGCCCATAGCTTAGTCTGGTATAGCACCCGGCTCATACTCCGATCGGCTTCGGCCGTCGGATGGGACACCGGGCGGTCGAGGGTTCGAATCCCTCTGGGCCCAGTTGTAGCGGCGCATTGCGAGGAGCGTCAGGCCACCCCTGCTTCGACGCAGCCGGCGACGCTCACAGATACGTGTCGCGGACGGTCCGCGCGAGCAGTCCGTCCTTCTCGAAGGCGATATAAACGGCGACGAACGCGCCGTCCGGCGGGCGGAGGACGAACACCTCGCGTGGGTCGTCGTCCAGGTCGTCGTTCACGCGCTCGACCAGCGGTTCCAGCGGCGTCGTCCCCGAGCGGAACTCCCCGAACAGGTCGCGGGCGCCGGCCTCGCCGAACACGTACAGCGCGCCGTTGGGCTCGCCGTCGGTGTCGCGCGTGACGCGAGAGCCCATGCCGTCGCCGGCGGCATTGGCGTCGCGCCACGCGTCGCGGGCGGCCTCGAACATCGGCTCCGCGTCGTCGATGAAGCGGTAGCGGCTCTCGCGCTCGACGGTCAGCGACTCGACGCGCGCGAGGGGGCTGTCGCCGTCGGCGGCCCCGTCGCCACCGGCCGTCGAGTCGGGCCACCGCAGCGTCGCGGTGACGACGTACCCGGGTTCCAGCTCCGCGACCGCGTCGGCGACGGACTCGTCGTCGCGGTCGGCCGCGTCGCTGTCGGCGGCGACCCGAACCGGCTCGAACCCCTCGTCGGGTTCCGGTCCCGGTCCGGGTTCGGGAGTGTCGAGATCGACGAACACCAGCGACCCGTCGGCGCGGTCGAGCACGCGGTAGCGTCGGGGGCCGAGGCCGTCGGCGTCCGTCGATGCGGCGGGGTCCGAGCCGGCGCCGGTCGAACCGTCGGCGACGTCCTCCGCGCCCGCGGCGTCCGCCGATCCCGCGTCGGCTGCGGTTCCGTCGGGGTCGGTCGTGGCGCCGTCCGCGGTTTCGACCCAATCGTCGTCGCCGTCGCCGGCCCACGGGTCGACGGCGTCAGGCTCGTCGTCGGGCTCGTCCATGCTCGATGCAACCGGCCCGAGGGCCAAGCGCGTGTCGCTTCGCTGGCCCGTAGGGTTTACTCGCGGGGAGTCCGATGAGCCGGTGTGCGGATCGAAGACGCCGTCGAACCGTCCGAGCGCGGGATGAAGCTGCTCGAGGTCGGGACGGCGTACTTCCTGCTGGTGCTGTTCGCCATCGGCTTTCTCGATCTCATCCTCGTGCTCGTCGAGCTGCTCGCCAGCGGCGAGTTCACCGACCCGAGCCAGGTGATCGACATCATCGACACCGTGCTCGTGTTGCTGATCATCGTCGAGATCCACCAGACCGTGGTGGCGTTCTCGCGCGACGAGCCGGTCGTTCGGATCGTCATCAGCGCCGCGCTGATCGCGATCACCCGGAAGGTGATCTCGTTCCGGCCCGGCGAGTACGCCAACATCAATGACGCGTTCGTCGCCGCCGTCGCGTTCGCGCTGCTGTTGGGCGTGCTCGTGGCGGCGTACTTCGTCGTCCGCCGAGTCGACGCCGACGCGGTGCCCCCCGATTCGTTCGCGGGCGACGGCGGCGACCGAGGCGGTCGCGACGATCACCGGCTCGACGGCGAACCCCGAACTGACGACGGGAACGGCGGCGAACCAGACTCCGACCGGCCACCGGACGCCGACCAGCGGTCCAACGGGTGAGATACCGCTGCGGCCCGGAGCCGTCAACGCTACCCCCGAGCACGCCGGACGGTATCCCGTGTTGAACGCCGCCTTCCACGACCGCGGCGCGTACATTCGGGCGGCCGACACGCTCGTCGTCGCGGACCTCCACGTCGGTCGCGCGGAAGCCTCCGACGTGTCGTACCCGCTCGGCGAGGCGTCGGACCTGTCGGGCCGTCTCCGATCGCTGCTCGATCGGTTCGAGCCCAGCGAGGTCGTGGTCGCCGGCGACGCGCTCCACCGCTTCGACCGCGTCTCTGTCGCCGCCGAACGGTCGCTCGCCGGCTTGGTCGACGTCTGCCGGGACGCCGGCGCGCGACCCGTGTTCGTCCGCGGCAACCACGACGGGGCTCTCGGCGGGACGGCCGTCGGCGACGCGACGGCCTCGAACGCCTGGGACGCCCCCGTCCACGACGCGTACGAGCTCGACGGGAACGTTCGCGGCGCTCCCGTGGTCGTCCGCCACGGCCACGAGGCGCCTCCGGAGGACGAGTCCGCGGGGCTGTACGTCGTCGGCCACGACCACCCGACCATCGAGATCGAGGGGAAGCGCCACCCCTGCTGGCTCTACGCCGAGCGCGGGTTCCGCGACGCGGACGTGCTCATGCTCCCGGCGTTCACACGCCTCGCCGCCGGCGTCACGGTGAACGGCATGACCGCCCGGGAGTTCCAGTCGCCGTTCGTCACCGACGCCGGCGCGCTGTGCCCCGTTGTCGCCCGCGAGGACGGCGAGGCGATGACGTTCCCGCCGCTCCGCGAGTTCCGGCGACTGTTGTGAGTCGTCGGTGAGCGCGCCGTGCGAGCAACGCTTTTGCGTCGAGGCATGTCACGTGCTACCGATGGCCGCGATCAACGAGTGCCTCGGGTGCGGCGTGGACTTCGACCACAGCGACGGCGACTGCCCCGAGTGCGGGTGGAGCCCGGCCGAGTTCAGCGAGCGCGGGCGCTACGGGCTGGCGAAGGAGGGCCACGGCGAACCGGAGGACGGGGGCGACGCCGACCGTGACGGCGCGGGCGACGACCGCGACGGGGGATCGCGCGGCCCGCCGCCGGGGCCGAAGGGACTGCTCGGCTTCTGATCAGTCGGCGTCCGCCCGGTCCTCCTCGCTCGGGCGAACCGGCGTACCCTCACGCATCGACAGCGGCGGGCGGTCCTCGGCGTGGCGGGCGTCGTTGAGCGCGTCGCAGACGGTCCCCTGTCCGCCCATGTTGACCCCGGCGAGCCGGGTCCGCTGGCGCACGAGCTCCACCTCGTCGCCGTCGAACGGCTCCTCCTCGGGCGTCCGGAACAGCTCGGGATGTTCGTCGTCGAGCACGCCGGTCGCCTCGGCCTTCCGCAGGTATCGCTCGACGGGGTCGGCGTCCGTCTCGACCGCGACCGCGCCCTCGCGGACCCACACGCGGACCCTGCCCTCGGGCGCGTCCCCGAAGTCGAGGTCCGACCGGGTCACCCCGGCGAGCTGCTCGCGGGTCAGCCCCGCCTCCAGCAGCGCGCCGGTGGCGTCGTGCTGGCGGGCGGTGCGGGCCTTGCGGTCCAGCTCCAGCCGGACGGACTCGACGCCTCCGTCGGCGTCGGGGAACGCCTCCTCGAAGGGAAGCCCCTCGTTGATGCCGCGGTTGATCTCTCGCTCGTGCATGTGGTCGCGGAGTTCGATCGCCGCGCGGGCGACGCCGGGAAGCGACTCGACCTCGGTGCGAGCGTCGCCGGCCATCATCCAGGCGAACGCTGGCGAACACCACGCGGTCGGGAGCGTGAACGCGACGAACACCTCGTCGCCGTCGGCGTCCCCCGTGCGGTCGGCGTTCCCCTCGTCGCCGGCGGGGTGGATTTGGATCTCCTCGACGTAGTCCAGCTCGACGATGGAAGTGTCCAGCTCCGGGTCGGTGACGCGGTCGAGTCGCTCCCGGACCGCCGCCGGCGTCGTCGCGGCGGCCGGCTCCGTGTCGGTCGAGGGCGAGTGCTCCGACGGCGAGTGCTCCGAGGACATCAGTCGTCCGCGGGCGTTGCGCTCGTTCCGCCCGCGTAGTGGTCCCCGAGGTCGAAGTCGTCGGCGACGCCGTCGGTGCGGAACTGTTCTTTCTTCGCCTCGATGTCGATGTCGTACAGCTCGGCGGCGTTCTCGCCGAGGATCTTCCGCTTCGTCTCGATATCGAGTTCGACGCCGTACTCGTCGCGCTGCTCGTCGGTGAGCTCCGCGTCCATGAACGTCTCCACGAGCCAGTCGGGGTTCCACAGCGCGTAATCGGAGCCGAACAGCAACCGATCCTCCCCGAGCCAGAAGAGGAGTTCGCCCATGATCTCGCCGAACTTGCGCGGCCGGTGGACCGCCAGCGGCGCGGCGACCGCGAGCCCGCCGTAGACGTTCGGCTCCTGGGCGGCGATCCAGCAGAAGTCGTCGAGCCGGGGGAGCCCGACGTGCTCGACGACGAAGTTCAGCTCCGGGAACGAGGTCGCCGCGTCGTCCACGTCGGCCACGTCGAAGGCGTCGCGGTTGAGCGGGCGGATCGTCGGCCCCTTGTGCGGGTGGATGTTCTCGATGCCCAGCTCGGAACACTTCTCGAGGAACCTGAACGACTCCTCGCTGTCGAGGCGCCAGCCCTTCGAGTCGCCGTTCCACTCGGCGGTGTACAGCTTCACGCCCTGGATGTCGTACTCCTCCTTCTGGCGCTCCAGCTCCCGCATGCCCGCCTCGCCGTCGCGGGGGTCGAACCGACCGTTGAGCACGAACCGCTCCGGATAGCGCTCGGCCAACTCGGCGTTGTCGTCGATGGTGTTGAACCCGTCCGCGTAGAAGTCGTTCAGGTACGTCGGCTGGAAGATCCCCATGTCGACGGCCGCGTTCCCGAACAGGTCCTCGGCCATCCGGTCGGCGCCGTACTGCCGGTACTCGTCGAGGTCCCACTGCTTCTCCTCCGGCGTGAACCCGGTGTGGTAGTCGTAGAAGCACTGGATGAACTGCTCGCCTCCCTCGTGGGTGATGTTCTCCTCGCTCGCGTCCCACAGGTGGACGTGCGAGTCGATCACGAACAGCTCCTCCCCGTCGTCGGTGACGTACATGGTCCGTATGTGACTTGTTTCCATACATCATGATTGTTTCGCACAGTTATCGGGGCGGACGCCCGTCGCCGACGCTCCGACCTCGTCGGCCGGAACCGCGACGCTCCCGAGAGGACGGAGGCGCGGTTCACACGACCGCGTGGCTTTTTGGTCTCAGCTTTCGAACCCCTGATAGGTGCTAACAGGATGCAAGCAGCCAGACTCCACGACTACACCGACGACATGGCGACCGCCCTCAGCATCGACGAGGTGGATCGACCGGCCCCCGAGGCGTCCGACGACGTGATCGTCGAGGTGGAGGGCGCGGGGTGGTGTCAGACTGACAATCACATCATCGAGGGGATGTGGCAGGAGTACGTTCCGCAGGAGCTTCCGCTCACGCTGGGCCACGAGAACGCCGGCACCGTCGTCGAGGTCGGCTCGGAGGTGAACACGGTCGAGGTCGGCGACAGCGTGATCTGCCACCCGGTGATGACCTGCGGGACCTGTCGGCCGTGCCGCCAGGGCGAGGACATGTACTGCGAGAACGTCCGCTTCCCGGGGCTCACCCATGACGGCGGCTTCGCGGAGTTCCTCCACACGAACGAGCGCGCGGTGATCCCCCTCCCGGGCGGCGTCGACACCACCGACATCGCACCCCACGCGGACGCCGGGATCACGGCGTACCACGCGACGAAGAAGGCCGTTCGCGAGTTGAACCCCGGCGACACCGCCGTCGTCATCGGCGTCGGCGGGCTCGGTCACATCGGCCTGCAGTGTCTCGACGCGATGAGCGCGGCCGACATCGTCGCGCTCGACCTCAAGGAGTCGGCGCGGGAGCTGGCCGCGGAACTCGGCGCACGCCACACGGTCGATCCAGCGAACGAGGACGTTGCGGGCGTGGTCACCGACCTCACCGACGACGTGGGCGCCCAGCAGGTGCTCGACTTCGTCGGCGCGGACCAGACGACCGCGCTGGCGCCGGACATCGTCGCCGCCGGCGGCGACCACCACGTGATCGGTTACGGCGGCCACATTCACGAGCCCGCCCAGTCGCTCGTCGACGGCGAGTTCAGCTACAAGGGGACGCTCGTCGGCCGCTACACCGAGCTGCAGGAACTCGTCGCGCTCGTCGACCGCGGCGAGGTCGAGCTGCGGACGAGTCGCTACCCGCTCGACGAGATCAACACCGTCGCCGAACGGCTCGAACACGGCGAGATCGAGGGGCGGGCGGTCATCACCCCCTGAGGCGAGGCACTCTCCCGGACGGTACCGGCGCCGGTCAGTCGGTGCCGGTGCCGAAACGGCTACCCTGTTGCACTCTGACACGCCCGTATGAGCGACGCCGACGCCGGATCCGGTTCGGGCGGGGAGAGCGACACCGACGCCCCGCCGGACCCGATGGGCGACGTGTACCGCGTGCTCGGCCCCGACGGGGAGGTCGTCGGCGAGGTGCCGGACCTCCCCGAGGGGACGCTGGTCGACATCTACCGCGACATGGTGACCGCGCGCCGCTTCGACGAGCGGGCGATCAGCCTCCAGCGACAGGGACGGATCGGCACCTACGCCGCCATCGAGGGGCAGGAAGCCAGTTCCGTCGCCGCCACGCACGCCCTGCGCGAGGACGACCCGATCTTCTACCAGTACCGCGAACACGGCGCGGTGATCGCCCGCGGGTTCCCGCCGGAGTACCTCGCCTACTGGATGGGCCACGAGTCCGGGACCGCCGGCCTCGCGGACATCGACGTGTTCCCGCTGAACATCGGCATCGGCGCGCACATCCCGCACGCCGTGGGTGCGGCGATGGCGTTCGACTACCGCGGCGACGACCGCGTCGCCTGTGCCCACTTCGGCGACGGCGCGACCTCGGAGGGCGACTTCCACGAGGCGCTGAACTTCGCGGGCGTGTTCGACCCGCCGAGCGTCTTCGTCTGTCACAACAACGGGTGGGCCATCTCGATCCCCCGCGACGAGCAGACCGCGAGCCCGACGCTGGCGGAGAAGGCCGAAGCCTACGGCTTCGAGGGCGTCCGCGTCGACGGGATGGATCCCCTCGCCGTATACGCGGTCGTCGCGGAGGCGGCCCGGAAGGCGCGAGCCGGCGGCGACGGCCCGGGTACCGCGGACGCCGAGGGCGCCGACGACAACCCCGACGCCGGCGGCTACGGCCACCGACCCACGCTGGTCGAGACTGTCGAGTACCGCTTCGGCGCCCACACCACGGCGGACGACCCGAGCCAGTACCGCGAGAACGAGGAGGCCGAACCGTGGCGCGCGTGGGACCCGATCCCGCGGATGGAGGGGTTCCTCCGCCGTGAGGGGATCGCCGACGACGACCTGATCGAGTCGGTACGCGAGGCGGCGGACGACCGGGTCGCCGAGGTCATCGACGCCGCCGAGGACTTCGAGGCCGACCCCGCGGACATGTTCGCGGACGTCTACGCCGAGACGACGCCGGAACTGGAGCGCCAGCGGGAGGGGCTGCTCGCGGCGATCGAGCGTCACGGCGAGGACGCGTTCCTGCGCGAGGAGTAGTCGGGGGGCCGGCGACCGAACCGCCCCCCGGGCCGACGACCGTGCCGGGCGGATCGACAGAAAACGTTTCGTGGCCCCACCCTGAATCGAGGGCAACGCGTCATGTCGCTCCTCCCTCGCTCGATCCGGACCGGCGACCTCTCGCGCCGGCATCGGCTTGTCATCTACTACCTGATCGGGCTGACCGCGCTCGTGTTGACGTACACGGTCATCTACAACACCGGGATGAGCGTGCTGGAGGGGCGGCCGCAGTCGATCTTCCGGTCGTTCCAGACGGTCACCGAGACGATGACGACGACTGGGTACGGCGCCGACTCCCCGTGGGAGACGCCGATCATGAACCTCTTCGTCGTGTTCATGCAGCTCAGCGGCATCGGCGTCGGCTTCTTCACGCTCCGGGTGATCGTCATCCCGCTGTTCACCGGCGCCGAGGTCGACCTCGACAGCCGGCTGTCGCCGAAGAACGACCACGTCGTCATCTGCGAGTACGACCGGGACTCCGCGGTGTTGCTCGACGAGCTCGAACAGCTCGGGATCGACTACGTGCTCATCTCCTCGGACGAGGAGGAGGCGATCGACCTCTCCGACGAGGGGTACTCGGCGATCCACGGGTCGCCGCAGGAGGAAGCCACGTTCGAACGCGCGAGCATCGCCAGCGCCCGGGCGGTCATCACCGACGCCGACGAGGCCAACGTCGACACGATCCTCACGGTTCGGTCGGTCCGCTCCGACGTGGAGATCATCACGCTGACCGACGACAGCACCCTGCGGGACGTGCTCCTCGCGACCGGCGCCGATAGCGTCGTCTCCCCGCGTGCGGTCCTCGGCCAGCGTCTCGCGCGGAAGGCAATGTCGTTGTACACCTCGGAGCTGCACGACACGGTCGGCATCGCCGAGGGGCTGGAGGTGACAGAGATATCCGTCAGCCGCGGCAGCCCCCTCGAGGGGACGAGCATCCGGAACTCGCGCATCCGCGAGCGGACGGGCGCCAACGTCGTGGGCGCGTGGATCGACGGCGAGCTCCAGCTCCCGCCGGACCCCGACGCGGTCATCGGCGCGAACACGGTGCTGCTCGTGTCCGGCGACCACGAGGCGCTGGAGGAACTCGGGGAGACCGCCCGCCCCGTCCGGCCCCGAGGCCGCGAGGAGGGCGTCGTCGTCGCGGGACTCGGCGAGGTCGGACGGGCGGCGCTGTCGGTCGTCGAGGAGGAGGGCGACATCCCGGCCACGACGATCGATATCGACGACGGTCCGGAGGTCGACGTCGTCGGCGACGTGAGCTCCCGCGACACGCTCCGGGAGGCGGGCATCGAGGACGCCGGGGTGATCCTCGTGTGCGTCCCGAACGACTCGACGGCGCTGTTGACCGCGGTGCTCGCGCGGTCGCTGAACCCGGACATCGAGATCCTCGTGCGGATGAGCGACGCGAAGGCGACGACTAAGGCGCTTCGCGCCGGCGCCGACTACGTGCTCTCGGTCCCGCGGATCAGCGCCCGGATGGTCGCCCGGGAGCTTCGCGGCGAGGAGGTGCTCGGCGCCGGCAGCCAGATCCGGATCGACCGGGTGTCGGCCGAGCCGTTCGCCGGGAAGACGCTCGCCGAGAGCGGGATCTACGAGCGAACCGGCTGTCGCGTCATCGCCCTCGAACACGAGGGCGAACTCACCACGAGCCTCGATCCCGATCGGACGATCGCGGCCGAGGACCGGCTGGTGATCGTCGGCACCGACGAGGCGGTGCAGCGCTTCCTCACGACGTTCGACGTGTCGCCGCGGCCGATCGAGAAGTAGTCCGGCTCGGTCCGGTCGGCTCCCGACCGGAGCCTGTCGGAGCAGGTTGGACCCGGTCGGCTCCCGACCGGCGCGGTCCAGCGCGATCCCCTCGTGTTATCTCCCGTCGAGAACCGCCTCGGCGGCGACGCGCCCGCTCTTCATCGCCCCCTGGATCGACGACCACTCGGTGTAGTCGCCGGCGAGGTACACCGGCCCCTCCGGATCCGTCGCGTCCGGCAGCTCCGCGTGGACGCCAGGCGGCTGGGCGAACTGCGCGAACTCGATGCGGTCGGTGTGGATCGGCTCCAGGCCGCCGAAGCTCCGCTCGGGGTACCACGCGGACAGCGCCGCGCGCGTGTCGGCCGCGAGGTCCTCGGCGTCCCGGAAGCGCGCGTCGTCGCCGAGGAACGTCGCACACAGCAGTTGTTCGCCCTCGGGCGCGTACTCCGGCGCCACGTCGGTGAGCGGGACGACGACGTTGGGCGACGCCTCGTCGCTGTTGAGCAGGATCTTCTTCCCCGTCGAAACCGGGGTCGCGTCCGACAGCCGGTAGTACTGCGTCGTCGACGGGGCGCCCTCGGTCGGGATCGCGTCCACGTCGGTCAGGTCGCGGGCGGCCTTCGGGTCGGTGGCGACGACGACCGCGTCGGCGTCGACGGCGCGGTCGGTCGTCTCGACGGTGACCCCCGCGGCACCGTCGCTCCCGACGCCCGCACCCGAACCGGCCCCGCCGCGCTCGATCCCCTCGACGCCCTCGCCGGTGACGACGGTCGCGCCGGCGGCCTCAGCCGACGCCCGGAGCTGTTCGGGGATCACGCCCATCCCCTCGGCCGGGACGCCGATCCGGCCCTCCGAGAGCGCGCGGAAGGTGTACGCGAAGACGTGCTTCGAGGTCGACAGCGAGCGGTCGAGCGTGATGCCGCCGTAGAAGGGCGCGACGAAGTTCTCGACGTACCGTTCGGAGAACCCCCAGTCGCGGAGGTACTCGCGGATGCTCGCGTCCGGGCCCGAGAAGAACCACGACTCATCGCGCCCAGAGAGGTCCTGGCGGAGCGCGAGCGTCCGGAGCTTGTCGCTCGTCGTCACCCGGCGGTTGAACGCCGACTCGACCAGCGATCGGGGGTCCCGGAGGGGGTCCGAGAGGACGCTTCGGGTGCCCTCGCCCGTCGAGCAGATGACGGCGCCGGGGCGGAACTCGCGGAGGTCGAGCGCGCCCACGTCGAGCTCGCGCCGCACCGCGGGGTAGCCGGTGAACAGCACCTGAAAGCCGCGGTCGAGCGTGAACCCGTCCTCGTGTCGCGTCCGGACGCGGCCGCCGACCACGGGGCGGCGCTCGTAGACGGTGACCTCGGTGCCCGCGTCGGCGAGGTGCCGCGCTGCGACCAGCCCCGCGAGTCCCGCGCCCGCGACGACGACGTTCGGGGAATCCGACATACCCGCGCTTGGTTCGGGTGACACAAAGGCGTACCCGGTCGCGTCGCCGGATCCTCGGGGGTGCGTCGCCGGGTCGCCCCCGGTCGTGTCGTCGCCGCGTCGCCGGCCGCCTTCGAAGCCGGCCCGAACCAGCACATCCATGCGGCGGCGGTCCCAACCGCGAGCAAATGCAGACGACGGACGCGTTCGACGGCCTGTCGTGTACCGGCTGCGGGGAGTCGTTCGGCGTCGACGACCACGGCCGCTGTCCCGACTGCGGGGCGCCGCTGTCGCCGACGTACGACCTCGACGCGGTCGACGCCGACGCCCTCGGCGACCGCGACGGCCCGGGACAGTACCGCTTCGGCGACCTCCTCCCGTTCCCGGCCGAAACCGCGATCACCGCCGGCGAGGGCGCCACCCCGCTCGTGCGGACCGACCGCCTCGCGGAGGAGCTCGGCGTCGCCGCCGCGTACGTGAAAGACGAGGGACGCAACCCGACGGGGACCTACGTCGACCGCGGAATGAGCCCCGCGGTGACGGCCGCCGCGGAGCGCGGACTGGAGCCACTGGCGCTCGCGGCCGCCGGCAACGCCGGGCAGTCGGCGGCCGCCTACGCAGGCCGCACCGACCTGCGTTCGTACGCGTTCGTCCCCTCGCGCACGGCGTTCTCGAACAAGGCGATGGTGAACGTCCACGGCGGGGAGATGCGCGTCGTCGGCGGGCGCTACGGCGACGCCGCCGCGGCCGTCGACGACCAACTGGCCGCCGAGTACCACTCGCTACAGGAGTTCACGACGCCGTACCGCCACGACGGGGCGAAGACGGTCGCGTACGAACTCCTCGATGCGGTCGACTCCCCGCTCCCGGACGCGGTGGTCCTCCCCGCGAGCACCGGCGAACTCGTCGTCGGGGTCGTCCAAGGGCTGGAGGACCTCCTCGACCTCGGACTCGCCGAGGAAGTCCCGGACGTGTACGCCGTGCAGGCCGCCGGCTGTGCGCCCATCGCGACCGCGTTCGAGTCCGGCGCGGACGCGGTCGAGGCCTGGACCGGCCCCGACACCATCGTCGGCGAGCTGGAGATCGAAGAGCCCGCCGGGGGCGACCTGGCGCTCGCGGCGCTGGACCGCGTCGACGGCGACGCCCTGACCGTCGAGGACGACGACGCGCTGGAGAGCGCCGTCACCGTCGCGCAGACGGAGGTCATCGAGGTCGGCGGCGCCGGCGGCGTCGCTCTCGCGGGCGCTTGGCAGCTCGCGGAGTCGGGCGCACTCGGCCCCGACGACGAGGTCGTCGTCGTGAACCCGGACGCGGGCGTGAAGACGCCCGACGTGCTCCGGAGCCACCTCATGGGCAAGGGGATCTGACCGGGAAATCGACGGTCGCCGGATATCCACCGATCCGCAGGACGCCGGTCGTCTACCGCCGGCTGCCGCCGACAACCGACCGCCGGCCGTCGGCCGCCGTCCCGTGTATTCGAGCCACAGCATATATCAGTTAGACACGTCTAATTTCCGCAACCGATGTTGAGCGACGTGATGGAGGACTATCTGAAGGCCATCTACGTGCTCCAGACCGAAAACGGGCCGCCCGTGTCGACCTCGGCGATCGCCGAGCGCGTCGGGAAGACGCCGCCGACGGTGACGAGCATGCTGGAGACGCTGGAGGAGCGCGGGCTCGTCGAACGCGAGAAGTACAAGGGGACTGAGCTGACCGAGGAGGGGCGGACCGTCGCGCTGGAGGTGCTGCGGCACCACCGCCTGCTGGAGGCGTATCTCGCGGAGCACCTCGACTACTCGTGGAGCGAGGTCCACGAGGAGGCCGACGCGCTCGAACACCACATCAGCGAGGAGTTCGAGCGTCGCGTCGCCGCGGCGCTGGGCGACCCCGCCGTCGACCCGCACGGCGACCCGATCCCGGGTGCGGATCTCGAGCCGCCGGCCGACGACGACGCCCGCCCGCTCACCGAGGTCGCCGTCGGCGAGCGGGTCGTCATCGCACGCGTCAGCGACCGCGACGACGAGGAGTTGGAGTACCTCGACCGCGCGGGGATAACCCCCGGAACGACCGTCGAGGTGGTCGATATCGCGCCGTTCGGGATGGTGACGGTCGCCGTCGAGCCCGTCGGAGAGTCGCACGGCGGCGACACGGGTGATGACGGCGACGACCGCGAACAGAGCCTCCCCGAGACGATCGCCGCCGCAGTCCGTGTCCGCCCGGTCGAGGAGGTGAACGGCACCGCCGCGACCGACGCGGGGGTGGGCGGGGCGTGAGTTTCTGGGAGATCGTCGTCGTCGCGGCCGTCGCGCAGCTGGCGGTGCTCCCCGGCGAGAAGGTGCAGTTCATCATCGCCGGGCTGTCGACGCGGTACCGCCCGGCGATCGTCGTCGGCGCCGCGGGGACGGCGTTCGCCGGCTGGACGGCGCTGGAGATCGGGTTCGGCGCCGCGCTCCAGTCGATGCTGTCGGGAGCGATGCTGGACGCGTTCACGGCCGCGATGTTCCTCGTGTTCGCCGTGTTGCTGTTCCGGTCTGCGCCCGGTGCCGACGCCGGCGTACACGCCGTCGAGACCGACGGCGGGGAGGTGTTGCCCGGAGTCGACGGATCGGTGAACCTGTTCGGCCGGGAGATATCCGGGCGGCTCGGAAGCTTCCTCTCCATCTTCTCGATGATGGCCGCCGGCGAGTTCGGCGACAAAACGCAGCTGGTGACGATCAGCCTCGCCGCGCAGTACGGCGCCGCTCCGGCCATCTGGGTGGGCGAGATGGCCGTCATCATCCCGGTGAGCCTCGCGAACGCGTACCTGTTCCACCGGTTCAGCCACCGCTTCGACGTGCGGAAGGCGCACCTCGCGGGCGCCGCGCTATTCGCGTTCTTCGGGCTCGACACGGTGTTGGCGCTGGCGACCGGGTTCTCCGTCTGGGAGACGGTCGTCGGTGCCGTCTCGTCGGCCGTCCTGGCGCTCGTGTAGCGCGGTCGGAGCGTGTCGAGACGGGGCGAGCACGAACCGGCGCATTGTTCACGGCAGCGCGCCTCGATACCGGACGTGACAGTCGTCGCCTCGCTGGCCGCCGGCGTCGTGTTCGGCCTCGCGTTGGCCGCGCCGCCGGGACCGATGAACGCCGTCATCGCCGAGGAGAGCGTGCTCCGCGGGTGGACCGCCGGCGTGCGTGCCGGCCTCGGTGCGGCGACCGCGGACGCGATCTTCCTGGTGCTGTCGCTCGTCGGCGTCGTCGGGTTTCTGAACGACGCGCCGCTCCTCCGTGGGGCGATGGTCGGCGTCGGCGGCGTCCTCATGCTGTATTACGCCTACGGCGCGGCCCGCGAGATCGGCGGCTCCTTCCTCAACGTCGACACCGACTTGGTGGACGAGGAGTCGGCGGGGTTCCGGAAGGCGCTGGCGCTGGCGCTGGCGAACCCCTACCAGGTGCTGTTCTGGCTCACCGTCGGCGTCGGACTGCTCGAACCCGGGGAGATCGACGTGTTCGGCGCCGCCGAGGTGAGCGAGCTGGCGGGAACGCTCGTCGTCGAGACGGGGAGCCCCGCGCTGATCGTCGGCTTCTTCGGCGGCATCGGCCTGTGGGTGACCGGCTTCCCGGGCGCGCTCGTCGCGGCGAAACGGCGCGTCGAGTCGCTCGCGCCCGCGGTCGCCGCGCTATCGGCGCTGCTGTTGGCGGGGTTCGGCGCCGCGTTCCTGCTCGATGCGGCGCGCACGCTCGGCCCGCTGGTGTGACGTGTCGCGAGTAGTGTGACGTGATACTAGTGACGCGGGGGCCAGCGCCGTCGCTGCGTGGGATAGGGGCGGACAGGCGACCGGGTCGCCCCGACGCGCGTGGTCGCACACCCGCTGGCGCGCCGGGTCGCTCGTCACCGCATCGGCGACGCTGGCCCCGTCATCGGCGATAAACCCTCGTCCCGTGACGGTCGCTCGTGGCGTCGACGGTCGCCGAATCCCGGCGACACGGCAACCCCTTTACACCCCCACGCGGAACCACCGGTCATGTTCGCGAAGTCGACGTGGATCAAGCTCCCACGGAACGTCCTCGTCGGACACGGCGTGCTCGACGACGTCGGGACCGCCGTCGCGGAGCTGTCGCTGGCCGGGTCGCCCCTGCTGGTCACCTCGCCGAGCCCGAACGATCTCGCGGGCGACCGCCTGCGGGCACAGTTCGACGGCGCCGAGACCGTCACGGTGGACTCGGCGAGCTTCGGCGCGGTCGCGGAGATCGTCGAGGCCGCCGAGGACGCCGGGGCGACGTTCCTCGTCGCGCTCGGCGGCGGCAAGCCGATCGACCTCGCCAAGATGGCCGCCGACGAGCTCGGGGTCGGGTTCGTCTCGGTGCCGACGGCCGCGAGCCACGACGGTATCGTCTCCGGGCGCTCGTCGATCCCCGAGGGCGACACGCGCCACTCGGTCGCGGCCGACCCGCCGCTGGCGGTTATCGCCGACACCGAGATCATGGCGAACGCGCCGTGGGACCTCACGACCGCCGGCTGCGCCGACATCATCTCCAACTACACCGCCGTCAAGGACTGGCGCCTCGCGCGCCGGCTGAAGAACGTCGAGTACAGCGAGTACGCGGGCGCGCTCTCGGAGATGACCGCCGAGATGCTCGTCGACAACGCCGACTCGATCAAACAGGGGCTCGAGGAGTCGTCGTGGATCGTCTCGAAGGCGCTGGTCTCCTCGGGCGTCGCCATGTCGATCGCGGGGTCCTCGCGTCCGGCGTCGGGGGCCGAACACCTGTTCTCCCACCAACTGGACCGGATCGCCGAGTCGCCGGCGCTGCACGGCCATCAGGTCGGCGTCGGCTCCATCCTCACGGAGTTCCTCCACACCGGCGAGAACGGCCAGTGGCGCGCCATCCGCGACGCCCTGGAGGCGATCGGCGCGCCGACGACCGCGGCCGAGCTCGGCATCGACGACGAGACCGTGATCGAGGCGCTGACCACGGCACACACCATCCGCGACCGCTACACGATCCTCGGCGACGGCGTCAACGAGGACGCCGCCATCGAGGTCGCGTCGTTCACGGGCGTCATCTGAGGTTCGGCAGTCGAGCGAGAGCGAGGAGAGGAGAGGAGAGGAGAGGAAACGCGGTCGCGAGACGCCGGCGACTAGTCGTCGCCGCGGGTCGCGCGCGTCGTCGGGCCGGCCGGGATCCGGGCGTCCGCCCGGGTACCCCCCCTGTCGTCCAGGCGATCGAGCCGCTCGCCCAGCGGCGGATGCATCGACAGCGACGCGAGCAGCCGCCGGAGCCGCCCGCCGGCCGGCGCGTGTCGGCCGAGGTGGCCGCCGGCCGCGAGCCGGGCGAGCGCCTCCCGGTAGTCGTCGCCAGTCCCGCGGGCGGCGACCGCGTCGGCGTCGTACTCGGTCCAACGCGCCACTCGCACGGAGAGGTACGCCAGCGGGATCGCCAGCGCCGCGCCGGCGACGAGCCCCGCCTGCCCGAACAGCGTCGCGTCGACGGCCCACGCGACCGCGTACGCGCAGGGGATGCCGACCCGGATCGGAACGTGCCCCCGGGCGAGGTGGGCGTGCTCGTGGCGGACGACCGCCGCGACGCCCTCGGGATCGAGCTCGCGCAGGAGGCCCGTCGAGACGAACACCCGGCCGTGCCCGGCGGTCAACCCGGCGGCGTACGCGACCACCCGTCCGTCGCGTCGGAGGACGCCGACCCGGTCGGCGGGGACGCCGGCGCGTCCGACCGCGCGGGCGACCTCGTCGGGGAGCGCGTCCGGTCGCTCGGTGCGCGAGACCAACACGGGCGCGAGGCGAACCCCGAGGAAGCCGGCCGCGATGAGCGCCCACAGCTCCCACCAGTCGGCCGCCCACGAAAGCGTCGCCGGCAGCGGGGAGGGGAGGGCGGGCGACGAGATCGGAGGAGCGGGGGACACAGGAGTCGAGTCCGCGCCGGCGCGTGTAGGCCTTTCGCCGGAATCGGGTTCGCGATCGCCTGGGGCGTGGTCACGGTCCTCGGAGACGGGATCACGGTTGCCGGAGACGGGATCGCGGCCGCCGTCGCGACGACCGGCCCGCGTCGGCGACCCGAACCCGAAGACGCAAGTCGGTGCCGACCCAACCGCGGCCAATGGAAACAGCGGACGCGAGCGGCCCGCTCGGCACCGTGAAGGAGTACCCGCGCGCGACGGTCGCGGTGGTGTCGGTCGTCGGCTACGCGCTCGTCATCGGCACGTTCGCGGGCGTCGTCCCCGACTCCGTGTTCCCGTCGCTCACGCAAGGGGAGGTGAACATCCTGAGCCACGCGATCGCGGCGGTCAACGCCGTGACGACCGTGCTGCTCGTGCTCGGGTGGCGCTGGATCCGCGCGGGCGAGGTGCGCAAGCACGCCGCCGCGATGAGCACCGCCTTCGGCCTCATCATGGTGTTTCTCGTCATGTACCTCGCGCGGGTCGGCGGCGGCCCGGGAGAGAAACACATCGTCATCCGGGAAACCGCGTTCCTCGGCGCGTACGCGGGCGCCGTCGAGGTCGCGTACCTCGCGATGCTCGCGATCCACATCCTGCTGTCGGTGGTGACCGTCCCCGTCGTCCTGTACGCGATCGTGCTCGGGTGGACCCACACCCCCGAGGAACTGCGCACGGAGACGCCCCACAGGCGCGTTGGCCGGGTCGCCGCGGGCACGTGGATCGTCTCGCTGACGCTCGGCGTCGTCACCTACGTGCTGCTCAACTGGGTGTACGCCTACGAGTTCGTCCGCGTCGCGCGATAACGGCTCCGCGTCGCCCGTGGGAGGCGGCGTCCAGGCGCGTCGTCGCTCGCCGACCGCACCGCCGACGACCCGCGACTCCCGGCCCGGCCGGCCGGCTTCCGAACCTCTTTGCCCGGACACGCGGAGGGAACGAGCGTGACAGACCTCAGCGAGCGGACGGACTGGATCGGCGACGCGTTCACGAGCGACGCCGGGTGGAACCTGCTGGAGGACCTCGTCGACGTGGGCAACCGGATGGCGGGCCAATCCGGCGAGCGCGAGGGGCTCGAACTCGTATGCGACGCCCTCGCGGACGCCGGCTGTCGCGACGCCCGGATCGACGAGTTCGACCTGCAGGGGTGGGAGCGCGGCGACTCGGGCCTCCGCGCCGCCGGGCGCGACGAGCGCTGCATCGCGCTGCCGCGCTCCCCGGCGGGCGAGGCGACCGCCGAGCTCGTCGACCTCGGCTACGGCCTCCCGTCGGACTTCGAGGAGGGAGACGTGGACGGCAACGTCGTGATGGTGTCCTCGGACACGCCCGACGACGTCGACCGCTTCATCCACCGCCGCGAGAAGTACTACTACGCGGTCGAGCACGGCGCCGCGGCGTTCGTCTTCCGCAACCACGTGGAGGGGTGTCTCCCGCCGACAGGCTCCGTCGGCACCGACGACGACCCGATCGGGCAGATCCCCGCGGTCGGCGTGAGTTCGGAGGTCGGCGCGCGCCTCGCGCGCCGAGCCGAGGGCGACTCCGTCACCGTCGCGGTCGACTGCGAGACGCCCGAGGCGACCAGCGGCAACGCGATAGCCGAGTTAGGCCCCGACACCGACGAGGAGATCCTGGTCTCCTCGCACGTCGACGCCCACGACATCGCCGAGGGCGCGATGGACAACGGCGCCGGAACCGCCACGATCGTCGAGGTGGCGAACGCGCTCGCCGGGATCGAGGACGAACTGGACACCCGGGTTCGATTCGTCGCCTACGGCGCCGAGGAGGTCGGCCTCGTCGGCTCGTCGGTGGAGGCGGACCGGGCGGACCGCGACGCCATCGCTGCGATCGTCAACGTCGACTCCAACGTCTTCGGCCGGACGCTGTCGCTGTCGACCCACGGGTTCGACGACCTCGCCGCGGCGGCCGACCGCCTCGCCGACCGGTTCGATCACCCGATCTCGACCAGCGAGGAGCTGGTCCCCCACAGCGACCACTGGCCGTTCGTGATCCACGGCGTCCCGGGCTACATGGTCGCCGGCGAGACCGAGGGGAGCGGCCGGGGATGGGGCCACACCGAGGCGGACACGCTGGAGAAGCTGGAGAGCCGGAACCTCCGCGAGCAGGCGATCCTGCTGACCGCGCTCGTCGCCGATCTCGCGGATGCCGACACCGAAATCGCGCGCCGCGATCCGAGCGAGATCGCCGCCGCACTGGAGGCGGAGGACAAGGCGACCGGAATGAAGGTGATCGGCGACTGGCCCTACGACGACGACGGGAACGTCGTCGGGTGACCCGCCGCGGGGATACCCCGTCGGTTAAGTCCACACCCGAACTACCCCCGACACCATGACCGACTTCCGCGCGGCGCTGGCCGGCGACGACGGGACCCTTCGGGAGGCCGTCGAGGCCGCCGGCGGCGCGGTCGTCGCCGCCGACGCCGACCCGGACGCGGTCGTCGCCCTCGGCGAGCGCGCGCTCGTCGAGGCGGCGCTCGGCGACCCGCGGGCGCCGATCCTGCCGGTCGACGGCGGCGGCGGCCGCCACTCGATCCCGCGGGTCGACGCCGAAGCCGCGCTCGCGGCCGTCGCGGAGGGGGCGGGCCGGACGGAGTCGCGGGCGACGCTGTCGGTGACCGTCGGCGGCGACCGACGCGCGCGTGCCGTGCTGGACGCCACGCTGATGACGGCCGAGCCGGCGCGTATCTCCGAGTACGCCGTCCTCGCGGACGACGACCCCGAGCCGGTCGCCCGCGTCCGGTCGGACGGCGTCGTCGTCGCGACGCCGGCGGGGTCGAGCGGATACGCGCGCGCCGCCGGCGGCTCCGTGCTCTCGCCCGGAGCCGGACTGTCGGTGGTTCCCGTCTCGCCGTTCGCGACGACGGCCGACACGTGGGTGCTCGACGACGAGGTCGTCCTGCGCGTCGAGCGCGACGACTGCGACGTGCGCCTGATCGTCGACGGCGAGGCCGTCGGCGTCGTCGAGCCGAACGCGGACGTCCGCGTCGCCGTCGACGGCGCCGTGCCGTTCCTCCGGGTGCCGCTCTCCGAACGACCCCGGCGGACGCGGCGCTGAGGGGGACGCGTCCCCCCGCACGGGATTGGAAAGCTTCTAATGAGTCGTGGACCGATTTCCCTCTATGTTACCGTCACCGCTGGAGTTCCTCGTCCCGCTCGGGGCGTTGGAGTCCGTGGCGGATGTGCTGCCGTTCGCCATCCTCGCGGTCGTGCTCGTGAACGTGGTCACCAGGCTGCTCGCACAGCGGAGCTTCGAGCGGGCCGCCGCCGAGGGGGACGACGACGAGGCGCTGAGCCGGTTCCTCCCCCACGAGATCGTGAACGGCCTGCTCGTCCTGCTGTCGTTCGCGTTCATGATCGTCGAACCGCACGGGGGGATGGTGCTGTCCGTGCTCGTCGTCGGGATGGTCATCTCCGACTTCTTCGAGTACGAGTCCCGCCGCGTCGAGGCGCGCAACGACCTGGAGATGGACAAACCCAACAGCGCGATCGTCGCCTCGGCCCTCGTGATCGCGTACGCCGGGTACCAGGCCCTGTTCTTCCTCGTCGAGCCGATCTGGAGCTCGATCATCTGAGGCTCCGACCCCGGTTCGCGGGACGCCCCCGCGACCGACTCGCCCCGCCGACACGACCACGACGAACCGGCGAGCCCGCCCGGGATCGCGGCCTTTTCGACCGCCGCGCGCGACGTCCCGCGTATGGTAAACACCGCGCTCGTCATCGGCGGCACCCGATTCATCGGGCGACACGTCGTCGACGACCTGCTCGACCACGACTACCAGGTGGCGATCTTCAACCGCGGCACCCACGAGAACCCGTTCGAGGAGCGCGAGGAAGTGACTCACGTCGAGGGCGACCGCCGCGACGACACGGACCTGAAGGCGGCGGCGCTCTCCGTCGATCCCGACATCGTGATCGACTGCGTCGCCTACTACCCGGAGGACGTGCGCGTCGCGACCGACGTGTTCTCCGATGTCGACGGCTACGCGTACATCTCATCGGGGGCGGCCTACGGCGTCGAGGAGATCCCCAAGCGCGAGGGCGAGACGGAACTGTGCGAGTGCACCGACGAGCAGGCGACCGACGACTCCCACGACTCCTACGGCCCGCGCAAGGCCGAGGGAGACCGCGAGATCTTCGCGGCCGCCGAGGACGGCGTGAACGCGATGGCGGTCCGCCCGTGCATCGTCTACGGCCCCCACGACTACACCGAGCGGCTGGACTACTGGATCGACCGCGTGCTGAACCACGACCGCGTGGTCGTCCCCGGCGACGGCCAGAACCTTTGGCACCGCGCGTACGTCGAGGACGTGGCGAGCGCCCTGCGGGTCGTCGCCGAGGAGGGCGAGCCCGGCGAGGCGTACAACGTCGGCGACCGCCGGCTCGTGACGATGGAGGAGATGGTCGACCTGATCGCCGACGCCGGCGGCGCCGACGTGGAGGTCGTCCACGCGGGCGAGCGCGAGCTCGCGGCGGCCGATCTCTCGCCCGACGACTTCATCCTCTACCGCGAGTACCCGCACGTCCTCGACACGAACAAGCTCGCGGCGCTCGGCTGGGAGTCGACGCCCCTCGGCGAGGCGATGGAGCGGACCGTCGCCGAGCACCGCGAGAGCGACCGCGACGGGAGCGAACACGACCCCGGCCGCGAGGCCGAGGAGCGCGTGCTCGGCGTGCTCGACACGCTGTGAGTGCAGTGCCGTCGCTTTCGGCGTCGCTGACGACGGCGATTCAAGCGTCGCTGACGACGGCGATTCAAGCGTCGCTGACAACGGCGATTCAAGCGTCGCTGACGACGGTGCTTCCGGCGTCGCTGACGGCGGCGCGCTCGCGGGACGGCGGAGGCACCGGCGGCCGTGTGCGTGCGCGGTCGCCTCCGCCTCGCCTCCGTCGCCGCCTCAGACCTCGTCGAACTCGCGCTCGTGGCTCATCTCCCTCACCTCGTCCTCCAGCCACTCGCGGAACCACTTCACGCGCTTGATGCGCTCGTGGGCGATGGACTCGGCGGTGTCGCTTTCGACGCGCGAGGCGTGCTCGCGACCGCGCTCCAGCACGCGCTGGACCATCTCGGCGGCGTCCATGTGCGTGCGCGCCTCGTAGCCCATCCGGAGGATCATGAGCGCGGTGCCGTTGGCGCCGACCTTGTCGAGCAGGTCCGCCTCGATGAGACACTGCGTCTCCAGCGACAGGTCCGACAGCGGCCCCTGGTAGGAGTGGTCCTCGACGGCCGAGCACACCTCGGCGACGAACGACTCCGGGTAGTCGCCGTGGGTTTCGAGGTACTGTCGGGCGACGCGGGCGCCCTCCTCGGCGTGGACGTCCTGATCGGCCTCCAGCTTCGACACGTCGTGAAACAGCGCGGCCACGCGCACCACGTCGGCGTCGGCGCCCTCCTTGGCCGCGATCCGCTCGGCGATGTCGACGACGTTCAGGATGTGGTTGAATCGGTACTCCGCGGAGTGCCACGGGTACCACCGCATGCGGCCGCCGTCGTCCTCGCTCTCGACGGACGCCGCGAGGTACTCGCGGACGAAGTGCTCCATGTCCGCGAACTCCTCGGCGGTGACGCTCGAGCCCTTTATTTCGACGCCCACTGCGGCCACCCCCTGTGAAGATCGAGTCGGGAAGAGACGAATGTCGTTCTCATTACGGAACGATACGGCCTGTTTCGTCCTTAGTCGTTACGACAGGTCGGACCCGGCGAGCCGACGCCGGCCGCGGCCCGGACGGCCGGCTCACGAACCGCTAAGTGCGCCCGTCGCCCACGTTCGGCCGTGACCGAACAGCTGTATCTCGCCGACAGCACCGTCGGGGAGTTCGAGGCGACCGTCGAGCGCGCGCTCGACGAGCGCGTCGTGCTCGACCGGACGCACTTCTATCCGACCGGCGGCGGCCAGCCCAACGACACGGGGACGCTCCGCGTGCTCGACGGGGGCGGCGACGACGCGGATCGGGACGGCGGCGACGCGAATCGGGACGATGGCGACGGCGGCGGCGCCGAGGTCGCCAACGACGCCGCCGGCGACGAGTTCGCCGTCACCGACGTGGAGAAGACCGACACCGTCTATCACCACCTCGACGGCGCGGCGCCGCCCGAGGGCGCGCGCGTCCGCGGCGTCCTCGACTGGGACCGCCGGCACGCTCTCATGCGGTATCACACCGCACAGCACCTCCTCTCGGCGGTCCTGCTGGACGAGTTCGACGCGCGGACGGTCGGCAACCAGCTGTACGTCGACCGCGCGCGCCTCGACGCCGAGTACCCGAAGTTCTCCGAGACCGACCTGGCGGACATCGAGGCGCGCATGAACGCCCTCGTCGACGACGCGCTCCCCGTGCGCCACTACACGATGGACCGGGAGGTCGCGGAGGCTGAACTGGACACCGAGCGCACCCGGATCGATCTGCTCCCGAGTTCGATCACGGAGCTTCGGATCGTGGAGATCGGCGGGGCGCGAAGCGCCCCGGGGAACGCGAGCGGGGAGGGGACCGACCCGCGAGCGGGCGACGCGGACGCCCCGTTCGACCGGACCGCCTGCGCGGGCACCCACGTCGACGCGACCGACGCGATCGGCGAGGTGACCGTCGAGGGGCGGACGACGCAGGGCGGCGAGAAGGAACGCGTGGAGTTCACGCTCGCGGACACGTAAGGAGATCGGGAGCGGCGACGACGCCGACGCACCGACGATTTCAACCGTGATATTCGGGAGGGTACATATTTACACCGTTTCCGGATAGGGGAGGGTAGCGGCACAGGGAGTGCGGACGAACCAGGACATGCTCAGACCGAGCGATTACGACCCGAAGGAGTTGCGAGCGTTGACGGGAGCGGCGGCGCCGACGCACGCCGACGAGGAACCCGACCGGTGGACGCAGCCGGACGATTTCCTCGGTCGAGCGGACGCGCGCGTGCGGGCGGCGCAGGTGGAAGACGCCTTCCTCCTTCAGGCGGCGGCCGGCGGCGCGAGCAGGCCCTACCTGCCGAGTCTTCCGGACTCGGTGGTCGGGACCCAGCTCGTGCTCGACTGGTTACGCTACCTCGTCGGCGTCGGCGGGCGCGAACGCGCCCGCGAGGCGCTCGCCTTCTATCGGGACGTGGAGTGGCTCGACGAGTCCGTCGAGGACGCCCTCGCGGCGTACCTCGAAGCCTTCGACGACACCGACGGCTCGCGGCTCACCGTCGGCCACCATCGCACGAGCCTGCTGTTCGTCGCCCGCCTCGCCGCGCTCCGATAACCATGGCAGCAGAATCCGAATCCGCAGACGACGACAGTTTCGAGTCGAGTAATCCGACCCCCATCGGCGTGAAGCTCGGGTCCACGCGGACCGTGCTTCGGTACCCCGATGAGCCCGAGAGCGACGACCTCACCACGGTGCGAACGCTCACGTGTCTCGCGCTGTACGAGGACGCGATCACCGGGAGCGAGAAGGCCCTGTTCGGGGAGCAGGCCGCCGCCGAGTACCCCGACCGCGTCGAGTACATGCTCCGCTCCGGACTGCCGGAGGACGACGACCGCGCGGAGCTGGCGGGCCGGTTCTTCCGCGAGTTGCTCTCGGCCAACGGCGTCCCCTCGGACTCGGCGGTCGTGTACGCCATCCCGACGATGGACAACGACGCCGGGCTGGAGAACCTCACCGAGGTCATCGAGTCCTCGGACATCGGCGCCCACACCATGCGCGCGTACCCCGAGTCGCTGTGTGGGGCCATCCCCGCGATGGGCGACGGCGTCGAGGCCGTCGACGACGTGTTCATCTCCGTGAACATGGGGTCGACGAACCTCGAGGCGTGCGCGTACCGCCGCGGCGACCAGCTCGTGCCCTTCTCCACCGGCTCGGTGACGGGCAACGACGTGGACCGCCGCATCGTCGCCAACGTCGAGGAGGAGACGCAGGGCCGGGTCCACGTCGACCTGACGACCGCCCGCGAGTACAAGGAGGAGCACGGCAACGTCGGGGAGTTCGAGCCGTTCTCGGACGTGATCCAGCAGCCCGGCGGCGGCTCCCACGAGTTCACCATCGAGGACAGCGTCGTCGACGCCCTCGACTGGTACCTCGACGCCGCCGTCGACGAGGTCGCCAACGAGTTCCTCCCCGAACTCGCCAACGATTACATGAAGGTGTACCAGCTCTCGCTGAACAACGACATCGCCGTCACCGGCGGCATGGCGTGCATCCCAGGCCTCGCCGAGGAGTTCGAGCGCCGGCTCAGCGCGGAGCTCGACCGCGACGTGAACGTGGTCGTGCCCGACGAGCCCGACCTCGCGGCCGCGGAGGGCGCTCGGCGCATCGCCGAGAAGCTCGCCGGCCAGTAAGGGGCCGATGGGCGGCTTCGACTTCGGGGGCGACGCGGACGACGACCGCGACCCGCCGGCCGACGACGGCGTCTCGTTCGGCGCCGACGGCACCGACGGCGCCGACACGGTCGTCTCGCCCGCCGAGCCGTCGCCGCTCGACGACCCCGGTTCTCTCGGTTCGACACGTGACTCCGTCAGCGACCGCGACCGAAGCGGGGAGCGACCTGACGACGCCGGCGGCGACGGTACGGTTCCGACCGCTGAGTCAGACCCCGTCGAGCCGCTACTGTACGCCGGGGAGGAGGTCCGCGCGAGCCTCCCCGTCGCGGACGGACGACTCGTAGCGACGAGCCACCGAGTACTCGCACACGCGCCCCAGGCGGACCCCGAGAAACGCGCAACCCTCCGCGCGGTCCACCGCGTCAACGTGACGGACGTGTCGCCGTCGTCGACGGCGACCGACTGGCTCGTTCGCCCCATCGCGTACACCGTCATCGGCGGGCTCGCGATGGTGCTGGGCGGCTCGATGGTGTCGCTCGACTCGATGAGCGCGACGACGCCCGACGGCGCCGGCGCGACGGGCGTCGGCGGGCTCCTCTCGATGGTCGACGGCGTGCTCTCCGTGCTCTCGCTCGTCGACGACGCGCTCCGGGTCGCCGGCGCGGTCTCGCTGCTGCTTGGGGTGGCGCTGATGGGCGTGTACGCGGGAACCCGGGGCCGCGAGGTCGTCGTCGAGACGGAGGGCGAGGCCGACACGCTCCGCGTCGATGCCGGCGGCGTCGACGACGACGCGATCGAGCGGTTCCGTGCGGAAGCCGGGGTCGGGGACGAGCGGACGAGCGGGACGCTACAGCGGTTGTTCGGTCGGTAGGGCGCGAGGCAACGCGAGGACACGGACCCCTCGGCGGACGCGAGACCGAGAGAGCGAGAAAGCGAGAGACGGCGGGGACCGTGCCGCCGCGGGTTCGCCGTGCTGGTTCGGCTCGTGGGGGCTACCGGCTTACAGCTCGCCGAGCTTCCGGAGGAGCTGGCCGCGGTAGCGCTCGTCGGCGGTGACGCCCTTCACCTCGAGGACGTTGCGCTCCAGCTTGTCGAGCGCGACGTGGAAGGCGTGCTCGGCGCCGTACCCCTCGCCGGAGCCGGCGACCTGCCCGTGCGTGGTGCGCAGGCGGATCTGCGCCTGGATGAGCGGCGTGCCCCGGAGCTTCTCCTTGTGCTCGTGGAAGCGGACGTGCGCGTGCAGCACGCGCATCTCCTGGTACTTGTCCGACACCTGGCCGATCGAGTTGCGGATGTCCTCGCGCGAGAGCGTATCCAGCAGGCGGACGTTCGTCACCTGCACGTCCATCGCGTCCTCCTCGGTGAACGTGAGCGCGCGCAGCACGTCGGTCTTGGTGAGCACGCCCGCGACGAGGTCGTCGCGCTCCTCCGGTGTGACGACCAGGCCGCTGATGTCGTTGTCCATCATCAGCTCGACCGCCTCGCGCACCGACTTCGCGGCGGTGACGGTGCGCACCGGCGAGGACATCATGTCGTACACCGGCAGATCGAGCATGCGGTCGAGGTCGCCACGCCGGTCGCCGCGACCCTGGCGCTCGCCGTCGCGGACGACGAAGTCCACGATGTCGTGGGTCGTGAGGATCCCCTCCAGGCGGCCGCTCTCGTTGACGACCGGGAGCCGCGAGATGCCGTTCTCGCGCAGGCGGTTGATCGCCTGGCCGACGTGGGCGTCCTCCGTGACGGTGACCACGTCCTCGGTGTAGATGTCGTCGACGGTCAGCGCGTCCAGGTTGTCGAGGACCGCCGAGAGGATGGCGTCGACGGTGACGATGCCGTACAGCTTCTCGCCCTCGTAGACGGGCGCGACCTTGACGTTCCCCTCGACCAGCACGCGCGCGACCTCGCGGACGTCCTCGGTGCGGGCGACCTCCGGGGCGGACTTCATCAGCGCCGCAGCCCGCGTGTCGTCGTCGACGCGGGAGTTGATCAGCTCCCGTTCGCCGATGACGCCCGCGTACTCGCCGTCCTCCATCACGATGATTCCCTTCGGATTCTCGCGTTCGAAGATGGAGCGGATCTTTCCGAGTCGTTTGCCCGCGTCCACCTCGACGAACTCCGGCACGGCGATGTTTGAAATGTCCATAACTCCATCACGGGGATACGATCCCCCTGATATTGAAGGTTGGTTCGGATCCCGGCGACTGGCGGTGTGTGATCGAATAGCAATGCGATCGCAACGATCGGCCGACAGCGACCTGATCGGGGCGGATATCCCGGGGGAGATCATCCGAAACCCGGACACTACCGCGTGTGAACCGGATCGGGGATGCCCACGAGAACTCGTCGCACGCGGACGCAGTTATTCGTCAAATCCACAATTCTCATCCCCCACACTCGTCGCGTCGGCCCGCGCGCTCAGACGATCCCCTCGGCGTCGCCGATGGGGGTGACGGAGTAGTCCACCGTCTTGGTGTCGGTCGTGGCGCGGATCTTCCCGACGAACGTCGAGATCTGTTCCAGGTTCCCCTCGAGGATGAACAGCTCCATGCAGTTGTGATCGCCGACGTGGCTGTGGAAGTTCGAGGCGACGATCTCCTCGTGTTCGTGGCGCAGCCGCATCATGCGCTCCTCGACTGCCGTGCCCTCGTAATCGAACACGACGGTGACGATCCCCATCAGCTCGCGGTCCTCGAGCTTGCGGTCCTCGAACTCCCCGAGGAGGTCCCTGGCCGCCTCCCGGAGGAACTCGCTTCGCCCGGTGTAGCCGTGTTCCTCGGTGAACTCGTCGATCCGGTCGACGAGGCTGTCCGGCATCGAGACGCTGACGACGCCCATGTATTAACTGAAGGCGGTTGAGTTACTAAGCTTTCCGTACCATCGGCCGGGGCCGTCCGTGAGTCGGCCGAGGGAGTCGCCGACGCGGTCGAGTCGCGTGGCCGATCCAGCCCGGCCTGACCCGACTCGTCCCGACTCGTCCCGACCCGACTCGGCCCGTCCAAAATCTCACGCCTGGATCCGTCGGGTGAACGCTTATCCGCGGGACGGAGGAGTGTCGTCCATGGCGAGACGGATCCTCATCGTGGACGACTCCGGGTTCCAGCGCACGCTCATCCGGGGGATCCTCGAGGACGACTTCGAGGTCGTGGGAGAGGCCGAGAACGGGTCGGAGGCGGTCGAGCTGTTCGAGGAGACCAGGCCGGACCTGGTCACGATGGACATCATGATGCCCGAGGTGAACGGCATCGAGGCGACCAGCGACATCAAGGAGCGCGACCCCGGCACGTGCGTCGTGATGTGCACCAGCGTCGAACAGCGCGACCAGATGAAGCAGGCGGTGAAGGCGGGCGCCGACGGCTACGTCACGAAGCCCGTCGAGGAGGACACGCTGCGCTCGGAGGTCGAGAGCGCGCTCGCGTCGTAGCCCGGGTACCCGGAGTCACAGGTCGGACGGATCGAACACCAGCCGGAGGCCGTTCTCACGCAGCCACTCGCGGTGGACCTCGTACGTCGGGTCGTGCTCCTGGACGATCGACCAGAACGCCTCGGAGTGGTTCAGCTCCCGGCGGTGCGCGAGCTCGTGGACCACCACGTACTCGCTGATCCGCGGCGGCGCGAGCATCAACCGCCAGTTGAGGCTGATCGTCCCCGTCGTCGAGCAGCTTCCCCACTTCGTCCGCTGGTTTCGCACCTCGATCCGGTCGTAGTCGACCCCCATCGCCGCCGCGTGGCGCTCGGCGAGCGACTCGAACCGCTCACGAGCGAGCCGCCGATACAGCGTCTCCAGCGCGCGCTTCACCGAGGTCTCGTCCACGTGGTGGGCCGCCAGCCGGATCGTGGCGCCGTCGACGACCGAGTACGGCCGCGTCTCGACGACGACCTCGCGGTCGACGCCGAGGTAGGGGAACGCCGCCCCGGGCTCGAAGCGGCGGTCCGGGAGGTCCGCCCGCCGGGCCGCGGCCTCGCGCTCGCGGTCGACGACCCACTCGGCGTGCGAGCGGAGCACCTCGGCGGGGTCGACGACCGCGCCGTCGGGGATCACGACGGTCACGCCGGCGAGCCCCACGTCGATGCGGGAGCGTTCGGCGCGCGCACTATATCGGACATCGTAGGCGACGGTCTCGCCCGCGAGATCGATCGTCGACGGCCCGGGCATCGTGCGAACGCACCGGGACCGGGGTAGTAAATCCCGCTGACGCGACGGCGCTGTTGTCGGTGAGTCGCGTCGGGAGTACGAGTGGGTCGGTGTCCGACGGCACGGCTCGTCGACTCACGAGCGAGTCGTCGTCGCGACGTGCCGCCGCAGAACTGGGTTGGGGCGGATTCGAACCGCGGTCGTTCCACTCGCGGTCGCTCGCTTCACTCCCTGATTCGAATCGCCCCCGAGACCGATCCAGTCGGCACGGACCGCTCGCCATCGCTCGCAGTCGGTGTGTCGACAGAACTGGGTTGGGGCGGATTCGAACCGCCGACCTGCTCCGTGTGAAGGAGCCGTCATAACCGGACTAGACCACCAACCCGCATCGAAACGTATCCCGGTGGCACGCTTAAGGCTTACCGTCCGTGTCGGCGTCGCCGCGAGCGACCCGAGGATTAATCCCGTCCGACCACGGACGAGCGGGCGTGACGAAGATCGAAGTCGACCTGCCCGACCGAATCGACAGCGAGATCTCGCGGCTCGCCGAGCAGGGGGAGTTCCTCAACCGCAAGGAGGCCATCGAGGACTTCCTCACCCGCGGCCTCAAGGCGTACGACGTCGAGAACGACCCGAGCAGCGACGGGGAGGCCGACGGCGACCTCTTCACCGACGCCATCGACGAACAACAGGACCCCGCCGCCCTCGACGACGACATGGGCGACGAGCCGACCTTCTGATTCTCGATCGACCGACCCGAATTCGACGCCGACCGCGAAAGAGCGACCGCGTTACTCCGCGCTTCGACCGGACCGGTACTCGTCGAGGCGCTCGCGCGCCTGCTGGACGGCCTCCTTCGCCTCGCCCTCCGCCTTCTTCGACAGCTCCGTCAGGTCCGCTTCGAGCCGGTCGAGCCGCGAGGGCTCCGGCTCCTTCTCGCGGCCCACGATCTCGCGAACGCGGTCTTCGACCGGTTCGAGCTCCTCTTTGACCCCCTCCTTCGCGTGGTCCGCCGCACGGCCGAGGTAGTATCGCGCGTCCTCGAAGTGCTTGGACATATCTGTTCGTTGCCGGAGGACGAATAAATCGTTTGTGGGGGTCGCGGCCGGCGGCGGGCGGTGTGACGGATGGTGAGCGGCGGAACCCGCTCTCGACTACTCGTAGTCCGGGGCGTCCTCGGGGACGCCGTCGCGGGCGTTGACGACCCGGGCGAAGGTGAACAGCGCGTCCGACAGACGGTTGAGGTACGCCACGGCCTCGGCGTTCACCGGCTCGTCGTTCGCCAGGTCGACCGCGCGCCGCTCGGCCCGGCGCACGACCGTCCGCGCATGGTGGAGCTTCGCGCCCGCCTCGCTTCCGGAGGGGAGCACGAAGCTCCGGAGCGGCTCCAGCTCCTCGTCCAGTTCGTCGATCCACTCCTCCAACTGGTCGGTGTGGCGCTCGCGCACGACCGGGTCGCCCTCGTCGGGGTCGGGGTTGGCGAAGTCCGCCTGGAGGACGTGGAGGTGGTCCTGCACCGCGCGCAACATCTCGTCCACGTCGTCGTACCCCGTCGGGCGGATCGTCCCGATGAGCGCGTTCGCCTCGTCGACGGTGCCGTACGCCTCGATGCGGGGGGAGGTCTTCGACACCCGCGACATGTCGCGGAGGTCGGTCTTACCCTCGTCGCCGCGGCCGGTGTAGATGGGCATCGGATCGGGCCTCAGGCGAGCGTTCGCTCGACGTATTCGAGGATGTTCGCCGACTCGTTCATCGTCACGCCGCGCTCCTCGTCGACGAGCACGGGGACGCCGCGCTGCCCGCTGACGCGGGCGACTTCGTCGCGCTTCGAGTGCAGGGCCTCGGTCCAGATCGTCTCGTACTCGACATCGGCCTCCTGGAGCGCGTCGTGGACCTTCTCGCACCACGGACAGCCGTCCAGCGCGTACAGCGTAATGGACATGTCCGGACCGTGGGTCGCTGCCGGCAAGTAGCTTGTCACGGCCGGCGTCCCCGACTGCATCGCGGACGGGAGCGACGGCGGCGTGCGCCGGTCGACCGCGCCCCCGGCCGGTTCCCGAACGGTGAAGTGATCCTCACTACACCGGCGCGTATGCAGCACGGGATCGATCTCGAGTCGTACTACGACCTGCGACAGCTCGCGGCGGTGTCGGTCTCCCCCGACGGCGAGCGCGTCGCGTTCACCGCTCAGGAGTCGGACCCGACGGCCGACGAACACCGAACGGGGCTGTACGTGGCGCCGGCTGACGGGAGTCGCGACCCGCACCGGCTCACCCGCGCGTCGTCCGCCTCGTCGCCGACGTGGGGGCCCGACGGCGACACGCTCGCCTTCATCGCCGCGCGCGACGACGACCTCGACCGCACACGCGGCCGCGACGACGAGGGTGACAAGACGGAGGAGACGAACGAGGCGGAGTCCGACGAGGACGACGGTGACGACGGAAACGGAGGCGACGGCGGGAACGGAGGCGACGGCGGGAACGGCGACGAGAAGCCGAAGCCGCAGGTGTGGGCGTTCGATCTCGCGCGCGGCGGCGACGCGCGCCAACTGACCGCCTTCGAACGCGGCGTGAAGGAGTTCGACCTCGCGCCCGACGGCGACCGCCTCGTCGTCGCCGCCCGCGACCCGACCGAGGAGGAAGAGGAGTACCTCGACCGGCGCGAGGACGGCGGGCCCATCGAGGTGACGCGGCTCCAGCACAAGCGCGACGGCGCCGGCTGGCTCGACGACGTGACCACCTACCTGTTCGTCGGCGACGTGGACGCCGACGGGGCCGACGCCGCCGAGTTCGAGCGCCTCGACGACGCCTACGGCGCCGGCTCGGCGGAGCCGCTCGCGGGGCTCCAGCCCGCCTGGGGGCCGACCGACCGCATCGCGTACACCACCTGCGTCGACGACGACCCCGACGACTCCGGCGCCTACGACGTGTGTACGATCGCCCCCGACGGCTCCGACCGCCGGGTCGTCACCGACGGGAGCCTCCGGTGTGCCTCGCCGACGTGGTCGCCCGAGGGCGACCGGCTGGCGTTCGACGGCAGCAACTACGACAACTGGTACGAGCCCAACGAGGCGTACGTCGCGCCCGACGAGGCCGACGCCGACGTCCGGTCCGTCTCCGCCGCGTTGGACCGGACGCTCGCTCGCGGCGCCGCCCCCCGCTGGCTCGACGGCGACACCGTCGTCGTGCCGATCGCCGACGAGGCGTGGACCCGGCTCGCGGTGTGCCCGCTCGACGGGGAGCCGCGGCGGGCGTTCTCCCGGCAGGGTCGCGACCGCACGATCACGGCGTTCGACATGGCCGGCGACGCCGTCGCGCTCGGCCTCACGGCCGCCGACCAGCCGCCGGACGTGTACACCGTTCCGGGGGCCGAACTGCGGGAGAACGAGGCCGGCGGCCCGACGAAGCGACTCTCGGCGCTCAACGCCGAGTGGTTCGACGAGCGCGCCGACGCGCTCCCGGACTGCGAGGTCGTCGCCTACGAGAACCCCGACGGCGAGGAGATCGAGGCGGTCGTCTACTACCCCGCCGACTTCGACGCCGACGCGGACGACCCCGCGGCGACGATCTGTGCGATCCACGGCGGGCCGATGAGCTACGACGCGCCCGGCTTCCGGTTCGACGTGACCTACTGGACGACCAAGGGGTACGTCGTCGCGAAGCCGAACTACCGGGGGTCGACCTCCTACGGTCGGGCGTTCTCGGAGTCGCTGAAGGGCACTCGCGGGGAGTTGGAGTCCGACGACGTGATCGCGGCGATGGAGCACCTGGTCGACGAGGGCGTCGCCGACCCCGACCGGCTGTTCTGCACGGGCTTCAGCTACGGCGGGATCACGACGGCGCACGCCGTCACACGGACGGACATGTTCGCGGCCGCCGCGCCCGAGCACGGCATCTACGACTTCTACAGCAACTTCGGGACCGACGACAACCATAACTGGCACCAGTGGGAGTTCGGGATGCCGTGGGAGAACCCGGAGCTGTACCGCAACATCTCCTCGATCACCCGGGTCGACGAGATCGACACGCCCCTCCTGATCACCGCCGGCGAGGAGGACTGGCGGTGTCCGCCGACGCAGGCCGAGCAGTTGTACGTCAGCGTGCGCAAGCAGGGCGTGGACGCGAAGCTCGTGATCTACCCGAACGAGCACCACAACATCGGGACGCCCAAGCGGGCGACCCATCGCATCGAGGAGGTGACGGAGTGGTTCGAGACGCAGGAAGAGAGCGTTGCCGACGCGAACGAACGAAGTGAGTGAGCGAGGCAACGGAGAACGGCGGCGAGGTCTCTGTGCCGAGCCGCCCACGGAGAGCGTAGACGAGTGAGCGAACCGAGCGACTGAGACGAACCACGCACGGCGGCGACATCGAATGCCGCCCGACCCCGGTGCTCACTCCTCGCGTCGCGCCCGCGCCGCCGACAGCAACTCCGCGAGGTCGCCGTACGGCACCCCGCCCTCCATCCCCTCGTAGGTCCCGGTTTCCAGCAGTTCCTCGCCGATCGACTCCAGCTTCCCGAGCGTCGCACGCATCGGGCCGGAGCCGACGCTGACGCGCGCGACGCCCAGGTCGCCGAGCTCGGGAACGGACGGCGCGCCGGGGCCCCCGAGGACGTTCAGCGGCGCGTCGATCCGCGTCGCGAGCGCATCGATCGTCTCCGCGTCCGCGACGCCGGGGACGAACACGCAGTCGCTCCCGGCGTCGACGTAGGCGTTCGCGCGCTCGACCGCGCGGTCGAGCCGGTCCGCCTCGTCGCCGACGCCGGCCCAGAACACGTCCGTGCGGCCGTTGACGACCGCCGGGACCCCCACGTCGTCGTCGGCCTCGCGGGCCGCCCGGATCCGGGCGGCGTGCTCGGCCGTCGGCCGCAGCGGGTTCTCGGGGTCGCCGGTGCCGTCCTCCAGGTTGACGCCGACGGCGCCGGCGTCGAGCGTGCGCGCGACCGTCTCGGCGACGGCCTCGGGCGTGTCGCCGTAGCCGGCCTCGATGTCGGCGCTGACGGGGACGGCGACGCTGCCGGCGATCCGGTCGATCGCCGCGATCATCTCCTCGCGCGGGACGTGCTCGCCGTCGGGGTAGCCGAGCGACGCCGCGACGCCGGCGCTGGAGGTGCCGACGGCGGCGACGCCGAGGCGCTCGAACACGACGGCGCTGGCGGCGTCCCACGCGTTCGCGAGCAGGAGCGGTCCGTCCGTTGTGTCGGTGTGCAGATCCAGAAACGCCCGCGCCCTTGCCCGCTGTGTGTCGTGACTCATGGTCGGTCGCGTACACCGTCGCCGTCGCTCGCGATAACTGTATGGCCGGCGTCGAGGCCGCCGAGCGAGCCGCTGCTGTGGAGTGTGAAAGAACCGAAAATCGGGTCGCGCCCGAGGGCGCGGTCGTTCGTGGGTAGTGCCTTACAGTCGGGTGACGTTCGTCGCGCGCGGGCCCTTCTCGGCCGTCTCGATGTCGAACTCGAGCTCCTCGCCCTCCTCCAGATCGCCGCCCTCGATGTCGTCCATGTGGACGAAGACGTCGTCGTCGGAGTCGTCAGTCGCGATGAAACCGTAGCCGCCAGTGTCGTTGAAGAAGTCGACCTTCCCTTTCGCCATACCCGTTCGAGACGAGGAGTACTGATAACCCTTCCGTACCGCGGTTCCGTGCGTCACTGAGCGTCGTGGGTCTGGGACACACGGGCGCTGTCCGTGCCGGCGGCGGCGTCGACGGCGGCCGGATCCAACGGACGGTCGCGAACCGGCGGTCGGGTACCCACAGAACTGGACGATCCGTGTTCATCATCGACTAGTCATGGTAATACGTACCGTTGATCGTCCGTTCGGTGGCGGATCACAAGTCATCGGATGTGATTAAGGACGGTACAGGACAGGACTTTTTACCGACGATCGTGCCCGAATTATCCGTACATCGAATACGTTCGGGCGCAATCGCGCTCTATTCCCGACTGTTCGGGCACTCGACCATGTCAAACAAAAAAGAACGCTGGAAGGACGAGTTGTACGGCGACGCGGTGCGCGAGAAGATCGAGGAGTTCGCCGAGCAGGGGTGGGAGTCGATCCCCGAGGAGGAGCGCGAGGAGTGGTTCTCGCGGTTCAAGTTCTGGGGGGTGTTCCACCACCGCGGCGGCCAGGAGAGCTACTTCATGCTGCGGCTGACGAACTGCGGGGGCGTGTTGGAGCCGGGGCAGCTGCGCGCCATCGGCGAGGTGGCCCGCGAGTACGCGTCCGGCCCCGTCTCGAACCCGGAGTTCGGCGACGCGTGGGTCGACCTCACGACGCGCCAGTCGATCCAGTTGCACTGGCTGAAGCTGGAGGACATCCCGGAGATCTGGGAGAAGCTGGAGGCAGTCGGCGTCTCCTCGCGCTCGGCCGGCGGCGACACCATGCGCAACGTCACCGGCTGTCCGGTCGCCGGGAAGGACGCCGGCGAGTACGTCGAGACGCGGCCGCTGCTCGACCGCATCCAGACGGACCTGCGCGACGACGACGCGCTCGCGAACATGCCCCGGAAGTTCAACATCTCGGTGACGGGCTGTCGCGAGGGCTGTGCGCAGGACGCGATCAACGACGTGGCGCTGGAGCCCGCGCGGAAGCTGATCGACGGGGAGGAGATCCGCGGCTTCAACGTCCGCGCGGGCGGCGGGCTCGGCGGGCGCGAGCCGCGTCGCGCCCGATCGCTCGACGTGTTCGTCCGGCCCGAGCACGCCTACGAGGTCGTCCGGACGTTCGTCGAGTACTACCACGAGGAGGGGAACCGCGAGAACCGCAACAAGAACCGCGGCCGCTTCTTCGTGGACGAGCACGGCACCGACGCGATCCGCGAGGCGCTCGCCGAGCGCGTCGACGTCGAATTGTCACACGCGGGGACGAACCTCCGCGACGAGTACACCTACAACGCGGGGCGGTCGCCCGCGCGCGGCAAACACGACCACGTCGGCGTCCACGGGCAGGCGGACGGAGGCAACTACGTCGGCCTGTCGGTCCCCGTCGGCCGCATGGGCGCCGAGGAGGCCATCGAACTCGCCGATCTGGCCGACGAGTACGGCTCGGGCGAGGTGCGGCTCACCCGCCGGCAGAACCCCCTGATCGTGGACGTGCCCGACGACGCGCTCGACGACCTGCTCGACGAGCCGCTGTTGGAGACGCACACACCCGAGCCGACGCTGTTCGACCGCGGCGCCGTCGCCTGCACGGGGACGGAGTTCTGCTCGCTCGCGCTCACCGAGACGAAGGCGCGGATGGCCGTGATGCTCCGGTGGCTCCGGCGCAACGTGGAGGTACCCCAGGACGTGACACAACTGAAGGTCCACTTCTCGGGGTGTACCGCCGACTGCGGGCAGGCGATGACCGCCGACATCGGCCTGCAGGGGATGCGCGCCCGCAAGGACGGCGAGATGGTCGAGGCGATGGACGTGGGCGTCGGCGGCGGCCTCGGGCCGGAGCCGTCGTTCATCGAGTGGACGCGCCAGCGCGTCCCCGCCGACGAGGTGCCGGGGCTGATCCGGAACCTCGTGGAGGCGTTCGCCGCGCTGCGCACCGAGGGGCAGTCGTTCCGCGAGTGGGTCGACGCCACCGGCCACGAGACGCTCGTCGAACTCGCCGAGCCGGAGGAGACCGACTACGAGGACCCCTGCCTCGCCGACGCGAAGCAGTCCTGGTACCCCTTCGCCGACGGCGAGAGCCCCGCCCCGACGGACGCCAGCGGCGACCCCCTCCCGAGCGATGACTGAGGACGACGCCCCGGCGGCCGACGCCCGCGGGGCCGACAGCGACGGCAGGGCGCCCACGAACGCGCCCGCCGACGCCGCGCCGGAACTGTTCGGCGGCGGTGACACGGGGACGACCCCCGCGGATGCGACCGGGCCGACGACGACGGCGCCATCGACGGAGGAGGAGGCGTGACCGATCCCGTCCCCACGACCTGCATGCGGTGTGCGGTCGGCTGCGGCCACCTCCAGATCGGGGTCGACGCGGGCTACGGCGTCGACTCCGTCCGCGGCGACGTGTCCCACCCCGTGAACCGCGGCCTCGCGTGCCAGCGCGGGATCAGCGAGTCGGCAGACCCCGACGGCGAGTGGCTCACCCGGCCGCTCGTGCGCGAGGACGGCGACCTGCACCCGACGACGTGGGACGTGGCGCTCGACCGCGCGGTCGCGGGGCTGCGTGCGGCCAGCGGCGGCGGCCCCGACGGCGTCGCCGTGCTCGGCAGCGGCCAGCAGACGAACGAGGCGGCGTACGCGCTCGGGAAGCTCGCGCGCGGCGGCCTCGGCACGCGCTACTACGACGCCAACACGACGCTGTGCATGGCGAGCGCGGTGACGGCATACTACGACGCCTTCGGCAGCGACGCGCCGCCATGCACCTACGACGACATCGACGACGCGGTCACTCACGTCGTCTGGGGCGCCAACCCCGCGGTCGCCCATCCGGTCATGTTCCGGTGGATCGAACAGCGCGCCCGCGAGGACGACGCCCGGCTGATCGTCGTCGACCCGGTGGAAACGAAGACCGCGGGCGTCGCCGACGCGCACGTCGCCTCCGATCCCGGGACGGACCTCGCGCTCGCGCGGGCCGTGCTCGCCCGGGTCGTCGAGCGCGACGAGGTGGACGAGGAGTTCGTCGCCGGGGCGACGACCGGCTTCGAGTCCCTACGGGAGTCGCTCCCGTCGGTCGAGTCGGCGGCCGCGACTGCCGGCCTCGACCCCGCGGTCGTGGACGACCTCGCCGCCGCCCTCACGGACCCCACCCTGATCTACTGGGGGATGGGCGTGAACCAGAGCGTGCAGGGCACCGACACCGCCGCCGCACTGATCGATCTCTGTCTCGCGACGGGGAACCTCGGCCCGGGAACGGGTCCGTTCTCGCTGACGGGACAGGCGAACTCGATGGGGACGCGGATCTGTTCCTCGAAGGGCTCCTGGCCCGGCCAGCGCCCGTTCGACGACCCGGCCGAGCGCCGCCTGCTGGCCGAGGCGTGGGACGTACCCGTCGACCGCCTCCCCGACGACCCCGGGCCCGGCCCGGTCGGGACCGTCGAGGCCATCGAGGACGGCCCCGTCGAGGCGGTGTACGCGGTCGCGACGAACCCGGTCGCGGGGATGCCCGACGCGGGCGCGGTGCGCGAGCGGCTCTCTGACGCCTTCCTCGTCGTGCAGGACGCCTTCCACACCGAGACGACCGCCCTCGCGGACGTGGTATTGCCGGCGGCGACGTGGGGGGAGTCCTCGGGGACGACGACGAACATGGAGCGGCGGGTGTCGCGGGTGCGGCCCGCGACCGCCCTCCCGCCGGACGTGCGCACCGACCTCGACACGATCACGACGCTCGGGGAGCGCCTCGCCCCGGGGCTGTTCCCCGCGACCGAACCCGAGGCGGTCTTCGATGAGTTCGCCGCGCTGACGGCGGGCACCCCGGCCGACTGCTCGGGTATCTCCTACGACCGCCTCGACGACGCCGGCGCGGTGCGGTGGCCCGCACCCGACGCGCGCTCGGAGGGCGGCTACCGCTACCGCGACGGCGACGGAAACGGGGACGGTGACGGCGACGAAGGCAGGGGCGAGGACGCCGGAAGCGACGACGCCGGCTGGGCGTTCGAGACGCCCTCGGGTCGCGCGCGCTTCTCCTCGGCCGTCGACGGCGCGCTGGCGGAGCCGGTCGACGATGACTACCCGCTCACGCTGACCACCGCCCGCGAGGCCGACGGCTACAACACCGGCGTCCGCTCGCGCGGGGACGTGACCGACCCCGCGCCGCTCGCGCGGGCCCATCCCGACACCCTCGCGGAGGCGGGGCTGGACGGGGACGCGACCGTCGACAGCGATGCGACCGCCGACGGCGACGATACCGCCGAGGGCGACGCGACCGCGACGGTCGCCTCGCGCCGCGGGGCGGTGCCGGTGCGGCCGGAGGCCGACCCGGCGGTCCCGCGCGGGCTGGTCTGGCTGCCGATCCACCACCCGCGCACGAACGAGCTGACGCTGCCGGAGACGGACCCGAAGTCCGACGAGCCGAACCTGAAACAGTGCGCGGTTCGGCTGGCGCCGGCGGCGTCCGGGACGGGCGAGTCGACCGACGCCGCCGCGCGCGACGCCGCCGCGGCCGACCCGGAGGTGATCGGCGATGACTAACAAGATCGAGCAGCTGATCCTGGCGACGGTCGCGTTCTTCTGGGCGTTCCTCATGTGGTTCTCGACGGCCGCGTTCTCGCCCAGCATCGGGCAGTTCTACGGGCTGACGACGGGACAGCTGGCGCTGCTGGCGAGTTCGGCGATCTGGCTGTCGCCGCCGGGGCGCGTGCTCGCCGGCTGGGCCGCCGACCGCTTCGGCGCGCACAACGTCTTCGCGTTCGTGCTGGCGGCGACGGGCGGCGTCTCGGTGCTGTCGGCGTACGCCTCGGAGGTGGCGTTCCTCTCGGCGTTCGAGGTGCTGTTCGTCGAGCGGATGGTCGTCGCCAGCGCGGGCGCGACCTTCGTCGTCGGCATCCAGCACGTCGCCCAGTGGTTCGACGAACACGAGATCGGCACCGCCGAGGGGCTGTACGCCGGGACGGGCAACGTCGGCGCAGGCGTCGGCGCGCTGCTGCTCCCGCGTATCTACGGGACGAACTTCTCGGAGGCGTTCCTCCATCTGGGGCTCGTCGCGATCGGGATCGCCGTGGTCTACAAGTGGCGCGGGCGGGCCGCCCGCGACCGTGCGACCGCCGAGACGGCCAGGGAGAACACGTCGCTCGGGGACACGCTGTACGTCTGGACGCGCTACGCCGCCGTCGGGCTGATGCTGGCGTACGCGATGTCGTTCGGGCTGGAGATCGCGATGAACTCGTGGCTCCCCACCTACTACGCCGACGGGTTCGCCGGCCCCATCTCGGATCTGGGCTTCGAGGGCGTCGCGGCCGTCCAGACGGCCGCGGGGACGTTCGCGGCGGTTCAGTCGTTCAACGCCTCGCTGTTTCGGCCGTTCTCGGGGTACATGTCCGACCTGTGGCAGCGCAAGGGGTGGACGCCGTACCCAGTTCTCTCGACGAGCCAGGAGTACTCGCCGCGGGTCCACTGGCTGATGACGGCGCTGATCTGTATCACGGTCGCGATGCTGGCGCTGACGGCCGCCGGGCTGGCGGGCCTGCTGCCCGTCTCGGTGGTCGTGCTCGCCGTCTTCGGCGTGACCGTCAGCTTCGGCACCGGCGGTGTGTTCGCCATCGTGCCCGTGCTCTTCGAGGACCGCCCGGGCACCGCCTCGGGGTTCGTCGGCGGGGTCTCCACGAGCGGCGGGATCGTCTACCCGCTCGTGTACGGCTACGTCCCGAACATCCACGCGGGCTACGCCGTCGTGGCGGTGGTCTTCTTCGTCCCGATCATGGCCTTCTACGTGTGGGCGATGCGCCACGACGACGACCCGCGCGATCACGGGATCGGCTCGGCACGGCGCTGGCTCGGCGACCGTGACGGCGACGGCGTCGCAGCCGCGGGAGGTGACGACTGATGGTCGACGCCGATTCGGGGCCCGAACTGGACGCCGATTCGGGGCCCGAACGGGACGGCGACTCCGCCCCGGAGGCCGACGACTGGTACCGGTGGGGGCGGATCGTGTTGTACGCCGAGATGGCCCTCGCGGTCCTCATCACGGCGTTCTCGCTGTATCTCGCGTTCACCGGTCGGGCGGGGTTCATAGCCTGATCGACGCCGGATCTCGGGGGCGCCGCTTACTCGACGAGGTGCCGCTCGCCGGCCTCGCGAACCGACTCCGGAAGCGGCTCGGGGCCGTCCTCGCCGACCGCGACCTGGACGGTCTGGCCCTCGGCGACGAGACGGTCCTCGTAGTGCAGTTCGTACCCGAACGTGAGGCTGGTCGTCCCCACGTCGGTCACGTCGAGGACCGCACGGACCGTCCCGGTCCCCTCGATGGGGGCGCGAAAGTCGATCGAGAGCGACGCCAGCGCCGCCTGCGAGTCGGCGAGCTCGATGCCGACCACCTCGCGGAAGAAGGCGGTGCGCACCGCCTCGAAGTAGGTCGCGTAGACGGCGTTGTTCACGTGGCCCATCGGATCGAGGTCGCGGTAGCGGACCGGAACCGTCGTCTCGAAGGTCATACGCGGTGGTCGGCGGCCGGGGATTTCGGGCTATCGTTCCGCGACCACGGGTGCGGCGTCGGCTGGGACCGGTGTCTTGAAAGTGTCCGCACACAGATCGGGAGATATGAGCCTCGAGATGGAGTTCCACTGCCCCGACTGCGGCGAACCGCAGGACTTCTGGCGCGTCGCCGCGATGACGCTGCACCTGGGCGAGAAGACGAAGTGGCGCTGCAACGACTGCGACTACGGCCTCACGCGGATCAACGGCGACCGCGCCGACCCGATCGAGGCGTAACGGACCGGCGCGGCTTTCTCCCGACCCGCGTCGCGACGGACGCGGCGGGTCCCACGCCCCGCGACTATCCCGGCAACAGGTCCCCCAGCGCCGCACCCACCGCCATCGGAACCGCGGCGACGAGGACGCTCCCGAGCGTGACCGCGGGGTCGGCCCAGTCGACCCGCCCCCACGCGGTCAGGCCGAGGACCGCCGTGAGCGCGGCGACGCCGAGGACGCCGACCAGCCGCCGGGGGACGACGCCGAGGATCGGCCGGTGGACGCGCACGTCCTGGAAGTCCGCGACGTAGATGATACCGACGACCAACAGGACCGTCACCACAGCGGTTCCGACGAGATACGCCGGGTTGGCGGCCAGGTACGCCCCGACCTCCGTCGTCCCGCCCTCGACGAGCATCGGGACCCCGAACAGCACGCTCCCGAGGAACGCCTCCGCGATGTCGCCGCGGTCGAACCCGCGGACGACCTTCCCGAACACCGAGGACCTCGGGGGCGACAGGGTCCGTGCCGTCCGCATCGCCTCGCGCACTTTCCGGCGCTCGTCCGTGTCGTCGACGACCCCCTCCAACGTCTCCAGGTCCTCGATCAGGTCCTCGACGGTCGGTTCAGTCGCCCCGGTAGGATCGGGTTCGTTCGGGGCATCCCCGTCATCGTCCGGAACACCCCCGTCGTCGTGTCGGCGCCCCGGTGCGTCGCTGTCGGTCATCGGTCGGGTCTGAGGGCGGGTGCACGTAGTTCCGGCGGTGGTGGGAGCCGCAGCGGGGACGAAACGGACCGAAAAAGACGGTGAGGGTGGGGAACGGACGGCGCGCCGCGGTCAGTCGTCGTCGTTCGAGGTGATCGGCTCCGAGCGGTCCTCAGCGAAGCCGGCGGACTCCTCGATGCGCTCCTCGGCCTCGGGGTCGAACTGCGTCTCGATGTCCTGGTAGCGGTCGACGAACGAGAGCGCGTGGTGGCTCTCGGTCTCGTGGCCGATGTAGCGCTCCTCCAGGTCCCACTGCGCCTCGGCGCCGTTCTCGGCGATGTTCTGCATGTCCTCGTAGACGGCGTGGGCGCCCGAGTGCAGCGCGTAGAGGGTGATGAACTGGTAGGTGTAGCCCAGATCGCCCAGTTCCTCGAACGTGAGCGGGTCCTCCTCGGCGCCCCACTCGAACGAGGACGAGTAGTTGAACGCGAGATCCAGGTCGGGGTGCGTCTCGTGGATCGTCTCGGCGTACTCGACGGCGTCCTCGCGCGAGGGGTCGGGCATCTCGGGCCAGACGAGGTCGACGCCGGCGTCGGCGTAGATGCGCCCGCGTTCGAGGTGCTCCTCCCAGTCGCCGTTGGCCGAGCCGTAGGCGTCGGTGCGGGCGATGACGACCGTGTCCTCGCTTTGCTTGGCGTCGACGGCCGCCTCGAAGCGCGAGCGCGCCTGCTCGCGGGAGACGATCTGCTTGCCCGCGATGTGGCCGCAGCGCTTGGGCGTCGTCTGGTCCTCGATGTGGACGGCCGCGACGCCGGCCTTCTCGTACTCGCGGACGGCGCGGCGGACGTTGTGGGTGCCGCCGTAGCCGGTGTCGCAGTCGGCGATGACCGGGAGGTTCGTCGCCTCGACCATGCGTTTGGCGTTCTCGACCATCTCGGTCATCGTCACCATCTCCAGGTCCGGGAAGCCGAACTGCCCCAGGACGGTGGAGTAGCCCGACATGTACGCGGCGTCGAGGCCGGCCATCTCCGCCAGCCGGGCGTCGAGCGCGTGGTACATCCCGGGGGCGAAGACGTAGTCCTGCTCGTCGAGCATCCGGCGCAGCTTCGCGCCCTGGGGGTTGTCGATGTCCTTCGTGAAGACGTCCTGGTCGAGTTCTGAGGGGTGCATTATTCTGAGTCCTCCATGAGCGCGATCTCGAACGGGTCGCGGCGACGGCGGCGCTCGGCGCGGTCGCTGCGGCTGTCTGCGGTGTCGGCGATGTCTGCGGTGTCGGTCGTCGTGTCGGTGCGGCCCGTTCGCGTCCCCAGGTCGGGAACCAGCGGCGCGTCGGTTTCCCGGGACGGCCGGGTGCCGCCGGCGGGGCGGGTGGCGCGACGGCTCATCGGTCGTCGCCCTCCGTGGAGAACAGGCTCAGTTCGCGGTCGTCGATCTCGTCGAGGTCGGTCTTCGGGTTCGGGTTGAACGTCATGGTGTGGGTCGTTCGGGTGGTGTGGGTGGCGTCGGCGGGTCGCGGTCGGTCGTAACGGCCTGTGCGTGTCCTGCTGCGGATTTGCGGTGATGTACACCCATGCTGTGTCGCCTCACCTGCGTCGAGTCGGGAGGACACAATAAATGTAACGAACTATAATGATAATATTCTATAACGGGTTTTTACCCCTGAGAAGCCCTTATTTGGTATTAGTTGCCACAGGTTGCGGGCGGCGAACCGATAACCCGATACGACCCACGCGAGAGGCGACGCGTATGTCGCGGGACCCTCGGGTGCTCACGCTCGCGCTCGTCGCGGTCGGCGGCGCTGCGGGCGCGTCGGCCCGCCGCGCCGTCGGCGGGGCCCTCCCGGGGCTGTGGGGAACGCTCGCGGCGAACGTCTCGGGGAGCCTGCTGCTGGGCGTTCTCCTGTACGAGGCGCTTCGCACCGACCGGATGGGCGACCGGACGCGGACGCTGCTGGCAACGGGGGTGCTCTCGTCGTATACCACCTACAGTACCTTCATGGTCGAGACGGCGCGGGCGGAGCCGGTCGTCGGCGTCGCGTACCTCCTCGCCAGCTACGGACTGGGGATCGCGGCCGCGCTCGTCGGCCGCGACCTCGCAGCCAGGGTCGACCCGCGCGCCGACCGGGAGGTGCGGGTATGAGCTCCGCGACCGCCGCCGCGCTCGGGGCCGCCTTCGACACGACCGCGCTGGGGGGCGTCCTCCAGTCGACCGCGCTCGGGGTTGCCCTCCAGACGGCCGGGCTCTCGGCGGTTCCCGACCCCGCGCTCGTCGCCGTCGGCGGCGCCGTCGGCGCCGTCGCCCGGTACCTGCTGGGCTCGGCGGTCGACCGCGAGTCGTTCCCGCTGGGGACGCTGACGGTGAACGTCCTCGGGAGCTTCCTGCTCGGACTGCTCGTCTTCCACCCCGTCGGCGGCGACGCGCTCCTGCTGGTCGGGACGGGCGCCTGCGGCGCCTTCACCACCTTCTCGTCGTTCTCGGTGGCGACGGTGCAGTTGTGGGACCGCGGCGACCGCGGTCGCGCCGTCGCCTTCGTCGCCGGCAACACCCTCATCGCGGGCGGCGCGGTCGGGCTCGCGGCCGTCCTCGTCGGCGCGGTGTGAGCGCCGGGCGACCCCCGAAGACGGCCATCGACGCCGTCGCGACCGAAACGCCCGAGTCCCTCCCCCGCGTCGTCGCGAATATGTCACGACGCGTTCTCGTCGCGCTCGATCAGTCCGATCAGTCCACGAAGGCGCTGGACCACGCGCTGGCGGTCCACGGGGACGAGACGCTCGTGCTCGTCAACGTCGTCGACCCCACACGGTGGGTGTCCGCCGGCGACGGCGAGGGCATGGACCCGTACTACTCGAAGGAGCTTGAGGAGTCGGCGAAGGAGGCGAGCGACGAACTGCTCGAATCGGCCGCCGAGCGCGCCCGCGACCGCGGCGTCGACGTGGAGACCGTCCGGCTGGTCGGCGGACCCGCCCAGTCCATCCTCGAGTACCTCGACGACGAGGGCGACGACATCGATCAGGTGGTGATGGGGAGCCACGGGCGCAGGGGGCTCACCCGCGTGCTCATGGGCAGCGTCGCCGAGAAGGTGACGCGGCGGTCGTCGGTTCCGGTGACGGTCGTTCGCTGAGGCGACGGCCGCGGACGGCGTGATCGGATCGGGTCGAACCCTCGTGATACCACGACCCTCGGAAGGGTTATCCCGCGAGAGACTGTACACTTGTTTGCAATGGCAAACGGAAAGGTTGACTTCTTCAACGACACTGGCGGCTACGGTTTCATTTCTACCGAGGACGAGGACGACGACGTGTTCTTCCACATGGAGGACGTTGGCGGTCCGGATCTGACGGAGGGTGAGGAGATCGAATTCGACATCGAACAGGCCCCGAAGGGCCCGCGCGCGACGAACGTCGTCCGCAACTAAGCCGATTTCGCGTCGCCGCGGCGGCGACGACGACCGGTTACTTCGATTTTGACGCGACACACCGCTTCGCTTGCGAGCGTCGCGGCCGGCGGTCGTGGACGGCTCATCACGTCGAGCGGCACGTCCGAACCTGGGACCCGAGGGAGCGACCGGCGAGGTCGGTACCCGTCCTCGCCCTCACCGCGGGTCGTGTCACTCCCCGTTCGCGTTCTCCGAGGCGTTGCGCGACTCGTCCAGTGCGTGCCAAGAGAGCCGCGGGTTCCGCGCCGCTGAGGTCTGGTCGACGCGACGCGACGCCGTCTTCGTCGGCGCCGCGTGCAGCTCCTCGTCGGTGTCGGCGAACGCCTCGTTGAAGGCGTTCGCCAGGTCCTCCAGCGAGCGCTTGTTCTCGACCTCGGTCGGTTCCGTCAGCATCGCCTCGGGCACCATCTCGGGCCACTTCGTCGTCGGCGGGTGGACGCCGTAATCGAGCATCCCCTTCGCCACGTCGGCGGCGTCGCGCTCGCCCGCGGTGGCGGCGAACTCGTGGTGGAACGGCCCGTACGGCACCTCCAGGTCGAGCAGGTCCGCGAGGTAGTTGGCGTTGAGTACCGCCTTCGCGGAGGCGTCGAGCAGTCCCTCGTCGCCGAGCCGGCGGATGTACGCGTACGCCCGGATCAACACGAGCCAGTTGCCCGAGAAGCCGTGTACCTTGCCGATGGAGTGCTCGGGGTCGAACAGCTCGTACGAGTCCCCCTCTTCGTTGTCGTCCGCGTTGCCGTGGTCGTGGTCGTGACCCGCCAGCGCGCCGCCGTCGGCGGCGGTGGCGGTATCGGATCCGTCGGCGGCGCCGATCCGTCCCGCCTCGCCGGCTTTCCGAACTCTGGGCCGCGGCAGGAACTCCGCCAGTTCATCGACGACGCCGACCGGCCCGGCGCCGGGACCGCCGCCGCCGTGGGGCGTGGCGAACGTCTTGTGGACGTTGTAGTGCATGATGTCGAAGCCCATGTCGCCGGGACGGGCGCGCCCGAGCAGCGCGTTGAGGTTCGCGCCGTCGTAGTAGAGCAGCCCGCCCGCGTCGTGGACGATCTCGGCTATCTCGACGATGTCGCGCTCGAACAGCCCCACCGTGTTGGGGTTGGTGAGCATCAGCGCGGCGGTGTCGTCGCTCACGGCCGCCTCCAGCGCCTCCACGTCGACGCGGCCGTCCTCGCCGGAGGGGAGTTCGACCACGTCGTAGCCGGCCATCGCCGCGGTGGCGAAGTTGGTGCCGTGGGCCGAGGCCGGGACGATCACCTCGCTGCGGTCGTTGCCGTTGCGCTCGTGGTACGCCTTCGCGACGGCGATGCCGGTGAACTCGCCGGCGGCGCCCGCGGGCGGCTGGAGCGTCACCGCGTCCATCCCGCCGATGGTCGCGAGGTACTCCTGGAGCCCGTAGAGGAGTTCGAGATTCCCCTGCACCGTCTCGGGGTCGCGGTCCGGGTGGACTGCCGCGTTCGGGTCGGCCGCAACGTCGTCGGCGAACGAGGGGTTGTACTTCATCGTACACGAGCCCAGCGGGTACGGCCCCGCCTCGACGCTCCAGTTCATCTGCGACAGGCGGGTGTAGTGGCGCGCCAGCTCCGGCTCCGACAGCCCGGGCAGCTCCAGCGAGTCGCGCGTCAGCTCGTCCGGGAGCGCGGAGCCCTCGCCGGGGTCGACCTCGGTCGAGTCCTTCTCCGACAACAGCGGCTCGTTGCGGTCGTCGTCGCCGTAGCGGGCCTGGTCATAGTTCATGCTGTCACCTCCGCGAACGCGGCGACCAGGTCGTCGGCCGCGTCGACGTTCAGGTCGGTCACGCACACCTGCAGCGTCTCGTCGTCGAGTGTGTGGACGGCGAAGCCGTGTTCTTCGAGCCCAGCAGCGACGCCGGGCGCGTCGTCCACGCCGACCGTGAACTCACGGAAGTGATGGCGGTCGTCGAGCGGCGCCTCGACGCCGTCGAGCGCGTCGAGCGAGGCCGCAACCGAGGCGGCGTCGCGGACGCAGTCCTCGGCCAGATCGACAAGTCCGTCTGGGCCGAGGTACGCCGCGTGCATCGCCGCCCGCAGCGCCACCCACGCCTGGTTCGTGCAGATGTTCGAGGTGGCCCGCTCCTTGCGGATGTGCTGTTCTCTGGTCTGCAGCGTCAGCGTGAACGCCCGGCGGTCGTCGGCGTCCTCGCTCTCGCCGACGAGCCGGCCGGGCACCTGCCGCAGGTACTCCTCGCGACAGGCGAACAGCCCGAGGCCCATCCCGTAGCTCGCGGGCAGGCCGAGCACGCCCGCCTCGCCGACGACCACGTCGGCGCCGACGGATGCCGGTTCCTCCAGCAGCGACAGCGCGACCGGGTCCGAGCCGACGCAAAAGAGCGCGTCGTGCTCGTCGGCGAGGTCGCCGACGGCCGCCAGGTCGGGCTCGATGGCGCCCGTTACGGTCGGCGTCTCCGCGTAGACGAACGCGGTGTCCTCGCCGACCAGCTCCGCGAGCGCGTCGAGGTCGGCCGTGTTGTCGTCGTAGGGGTACGTCTCGACCGAGAGGTCCGAGCCGTCGACGTAGTTGTCCAACGTGGCGCGCTTGCCGTCGCGCAGGTCCCCGGGGACGAGCACGGTCGAACCGGAGGTCGAGCGAACCCGGTCGGACAACAGCGCCGCCTCCGCGAGCGCCGTCGCGGCGTCGTACATCGAGCAGTTGGCGACCGGCAGCCCCGTCAGCTCGACGAGGATCGACTGGTACTCGAACAGCGCCTGGAGGAACCCCTGGGTGATCTCCGGCTGGTACTGCGTGTAGCTCGTGAGGAACTCCGAGCGCGAGGAGAGGTCGTCGACGACCGCGGGGACGTAGTGGGAGTAGTGCCCGCGACCGAGGAACTCGGTGAGGTCGTCGTTGCGCGCGAACGTCTCCCGGAGGTCGCCGACGACCGCCCGCTCGCCGCGCTGTGGGATGCCGAACTCGCCGTCGAAGGCGACCTCGTCGGGGATGTCGAACAGGTCGGCCTCCTCGTCGACGCCGAGCGCGTCGAGCATCGCCGCCGTCTCGTCGGCGGTGTGGGGGGCGAACGGCGAGCCGCTCGCTCCCGCGCTGCGTCCGCTCATCGGGGGACCACCTCGGCACGTCCGTGCGGGGCGAACGGCGTCGCGTGTCCACGTCTGTCCATACACGTGCCTACGACGCACCCACCAAGAGTCGTTCGTTCCCGGGCGGTGCGGCCGGCTGTCGGCGCGGGTGACGTGATGCGGCCGGTTGTAGTCGCGGCCGTGAGACGTTTGCAGCCGCGACCCCCAGCGTCGTCATGGCCGACCCCGTCGACCCGCCGAGGACCGACCCGCTCGACGTGGACGACGACGCCTCGGTGTCGCCGCGGCCGTACGCCGACCTCGTCCACGGCGTCATGGAGGCGCGCGGGTGCTCGAAGCCCGACGCCGAGGACTGGGTGGACGAGCACGGGCGCGAGGCGAGCGAGCGGTTCCTGCTGGCCCGGTGGGCGTAGGTCGGACGGTCAGGACTCGCCGCCCGTCGGCGTCTCGGTGAAGGCCGACTCGTCCACGACCAGCCGCGTCCAGTAGGTCGTCCCGTCGTGGGCGACGACGTAGTCGCCGCTGGCCTCCCACTCCTCGTACGCCTCCTCCTGCCAGTCGTGAACGACGACGCGGTCGTGAGCGCGGAACCGCTCCACCAGCGACCGGAACGCGTCGCTCGGCTCCTCGTCGTGGGCGACGTGGTAATCGGTCCCCGCGCGGGGATGCGGTCCGCCGTCGGGGTCGGCCGTGCCGGTAGCGGTGGCCGTCTCGACGATCTCGCGTTCCTCGGCGGGGAGCCCGTCGAGTTCGAAGCCGAACCGCTCGCGCACGTCGGCGCCGAAGGCGGCCGCCGAGGAGACGCGCTCGGCCGTCAGCTCGTACGTGTAGACCGTGTACGTGCTGTCGCTGTCGACCTCGAAGCGCGCCGGGCCGTCCGGCCACACGATCACGGGGTACTCCGGCTCGGGAACCAGCACCGAGTCGGGCACGGTCTCGGGGCGGTACGACAGGCTCGTCCCGATCCCGACGGGGCGGCCGTCGTCGTAGCCGCGGCCCGCCAGCACCTCCCGGTCCACCGCCGGCAGGTCCTCGTACCGGATCCGCTCGCTGGGGCCGGGCGTCTCCTCGCCCTCCGTGACCCGGATCGGGTTGATCGTCACGCCGAACGAACGCATCTCGCGGGAGTCGACCCGTTCGGCGTCGAACCGATAGACGCCGTCGTCGACGACGACCGGTTCGTCGATCGGAAGGGGCTCGTCGGTGTCCTCGACGGTCGCCGATCCGCTCTCGACGACCTCGCGGGCGAGCGCGTCCGGGTTCCCGGAGTCGTCGTCGGCACCGTCGCCCGCGCCGAACGTGTGGAGGGCCGCGCGGGCGATGCCGGCGTCGTCGGCTGCGGCCATGCGGAGCGAGGCGGTCGGGGAGGGCGCACAGCCGGTGCAGCCGCCGGTGGCGGTCACGGCCAGCGTCGCCGTCGTCGCGAGGAACGACCGGCGGTCGAGTGGCATGGCCGCCGATACACGACTGCCGGGCAAGAAGTATCCGGAGGCGAAAAGCGCGATTGTAGCGACTGACGGGAGCTCGCGGAGCGGCGGTCGGTCGCGGGGCCGACGACCGATCGCGGGAGTCGACGGTCGGCGGTCGTCAGGCGATCTGGTCGCGGTACTCGTCGGCCGAGAGGAGGTCGTCGAGTTCCCCCTCATCGAAGTCGAGTTCGAGCATCCAGCCGTCGCCGAAGGGGTCGTCGTTGACGAGTTCGGGCGCGTCGAACAACGCCTCGTTGACGGCGACGACCTCGCCGGAGACCGGCGCGTACAGGTCCGAGACGGCCTTGATCGACTCGACGACGCCGAACTCGCCGCCGGCCTCCACGGCGTCGCCCTCGCCCGGAAGCTCCACGAAGACCACGTCGCCGAGCTCGTCCTGTGCGAACTCGGAGATGCCGACGCGGCCCGTCTCCGGGTCGATCCACTCGTGTGACTCGCGGTAGCGCAGGTCCTCGGGAACGTCGAAGCTCATCGTCTATCGGAGTTGCCGGGGCGGGGGTACTTGGGTGTATCCGAACCGGCGCGGGTTCGCCGGGGACGACGGGGCGACTCCGGCACCGCCCCGGCGACTCCGGCACCCCGCCGGCGACCCCGCCGCTCGCCGACCGCGCCGGCCACTCACCGGTCGCGGCGGCGACTCGGCTCGGTACTCGAAGGAGTGGAGCGCTACTCGAACGGGACCGAGACGACCTTCGCGCGCTTCTCGCGCCCGCGGACGACCACGTTGACCTCGGTTCCGGGGTCGGTGAGGTCGACCGGGAGGTAGCCGAGCGCGATCGGCTTGTCCAGGCTCGGGCTCATCGTCCCCGAGGTGACCGTCCCGACGACGTGGCCGTCCTCGTTTGTCACGTCGTAGCCGTGGCGCGGGACGCCGCGGTCGAGCAGTTCGATACCGACGAACGTCTCCTCGACGCCCGCCTCCGCCTGTGCCGCGAGCGCGTCGCGTCCGACGAACTCGGCGTCCAGATCGACCGCGAACCCGATGTCGGCCTCGTAGGGGGTCCGCGGCTCCTCCTCGGGGTGGAAGTCCTGCCCCGAGAGGAGGAACCCCTGCTCGATGCGCAGCGTGTCGCGCGCGCCGAGCCCGCACGGCGTCGCGTCGTCGGCGAACAGCGCCCACACCGCCTCGGCGTCGGCCCACGGGCACAGCACCTCGAAACCGTCCTCGCCGGTGTAGCCGGTGCGTGCGACCCAGCACTCGACGCCAGCGAACGGCGCGAACGTCGCCGAGAACTTCGGGAGGTCGAGCACGTCGGGGCCGCCGTCGTCGACCGCGCCCGCGACGAGGTCGGGCGCCTCGGGGCCCTGCACCGCGAACATCGCCCAGTCCTCGGTGACGTTTCGCACCTCGCAGTCGAGGCCCCACTGGTCGCGGTGGTCGACCCACCGCTCGTGCATCTCGGCGTCGTGGCCCGCGTTCGGGATGAACAGGTACGCGGGGACCGTCCCGGGGGTCTCGTCCGTCCGCTCCTCGTCGGGGAGTCGGTAGACGACGGTGTCGTCGAGCATGACGCCGTCCTCGCGCGTGATCGCGGCGTACTGGGCATCGCCCGGCGAGAGGGCGGTTACGTCGTTGGTCGTGAGGCGGTTCAGGAGGGCCGTCGCGTCGGGGCCGGCGACCTCGATCTCGCCCATGTGCGAGACGTCGAAGACGCCGGCTGCCTCGCGCACCGCCGCGTGTTCGGCGCGGATCGAGTCGAACTCCACGGGCATGTCCCACCCGCCGAACTCGGTGAACTTCGCGTCGCGCTCGGCATGGACCTCGCGCAACGGCGGGTTCCGGAGCGTCATACCCGACCCGTCGGTCGCTCCCGAGTAATCCTTTGGTATTCACCGTGACTGTCGACGCCGAACACGACGGCCGGTCCGGGTAGCGATCGAGAACGCTGTCCGGAGCCGACGGCGTTCATCCCGCGGTCGGCGGCGCGTGAGACCGCCGCCCCGTCGGCTCAGTAGGCGTCGACGTACGCCGCCACGTCGAGCATGCGGTTCGAGAAGCCGTACTCGTTGTCGTACCACGTCAGGATCTTCGCGACGCCCTCGTCGTCCTCGCCGACGACGTTCGTCGAGCGCAGGTCGACGTACGAGGAGAACGGCAGCCCGAGGATGTCGCGGCTGACGACCTCGTCGTCGGTGTAGCCGAGCACACCCGCGAGCGGGCCCGAGTCAGCGGCTTCGCGGAACGCCGCGTTGATCTCGTCGGCCGACGGCGCGTCCTTCAGGTCGACGACGAGCTCCGTGATCGAGCCGTTCGGGACGGGCACGCGCATCGCCATGCCGTCGAGCTTGCCCTGCAACTGCGGCAGGATCTCGGTGGCCGCCTGCGCGGCGCCCGTCGACGTGGGCACGATGTTCTCGGCGGCGGCGCGCCCGCGGCGGGTCTTCGCCTTCGGACCGTCGACGAGGTTCTGGCTGCCCGTGTACGCGTGGACGGTCGTCAGCGTCCCCGAGGCGATGCCGAACTCCTCGTCGAGCACCTTCGCGACCGGCGTCACGGAGTTGGTCGTACAGGAGGCGTTCGAGACGACCGACTCGCCCTCGTACTCGTCCTCGTGGTTGACGCCGTACACGAGCTGTTTGACCGGCTCGTCGCCCTTCGGCGGCGCGGAGATGACGGCCACGTCGGCGCCCGCCTCGACGTGTCGCTCGGCGTCGCCCTTCGTCCGGAAGACGCCGGTACACTCCAGCGCAACGTCGACGTCCAGTTCGTCCCATGGGAGGTCCGCGGGGTCCTGCTCGTCGAGGATCGGAACGGCGGTGTCGCCGATGGACAGCTCGCGGGCGTCGGCGTCGTAGCTCACGCCGTCGAGGCGACCCATCACCGAGTCGTAGGCGGCGAGATAGCGCATCTCCTCGCCGTCCATCACGTCGTTGATGCCCGCCAGCTCGATCCGCGGGTCCTCCAGGACGGCGCGGAAGACGTTGCGGCCGATCCGTCCGAACCCGTTCAGCCCCACCCTGATCGGCTCGTCGACATCGGCGCCAGCGTCGAGGTATGATTTACTCATATCCGAATTACTGCTGTCCGGGGCCTTATCGCTTGCGGGTGCGTCGGATCCGCGGTCCGACGTGTCGACCGTCGCCGGCGACGCCGGTTCAGTCGCCGGCTCCGACGCCCGCGTCGCCGTCCCCGCCGGAAGCTCGGGGGAGCGACAGCACCGCGTCGGGGGTACCGTCCGCGTCGACGTACCCGCCGTCACCGCCGCCATCGGCGACATCGCCGCTACCACCGCTACCGCCGCTACCGCCGTCACCCCGCGCGCCATCGGCGCCGCCGGTCGCGGCCGCGGGACCGCCGTCGGCGACGGTCCGGGAGCCGCCGTCGGGGGCGAACGACAGCGAGGCGCCGATCGCGTCGGCCCCCCAGCGGGCGACCCAGAGATCGAGGTCGTCGGCGTGTTCGAGGGGTGTCTCCCTCCCGTTCGTGAGGGCGTCGATCTCGTGGGCGGGGACGCTCCCGTCGCCGCGGAACGCGACGGCGACGGCGTCGGGACCGGCCGCGCCCGCCGCGACCGCGATCCGCCCGTCGAGTCGGTCGACGAGCGCCGACACCGTCCGGGCGACGACCGTCCGAAGCGCCTCGGGGTCGACCGCCGCCGCCGGACAGTTCGACTCGACCGACACCGTCACCGATCGCTCGGCGTCCGCCTCGGCGACCGCGTCGGCGAGCGCGTCGGCGACGGACACGGGGACCGGATCGTCGGTTCCTCCGACGAGTTCGTCGACCACCCGCGCGTCCTCGGCGACCGATAGGAGATCCGCCGCGCGTCGCTCGGCGGCCGCGAGGTCGGCGCGGCCGGACCTGTCGCCGTCGATGCCCTCGGTGCCGCCGGTGCCGTGGGTGCCGTCGCTGTCGTCGCTGCCGTCGTTACTGTCCCTGTCGTCGCCGGCCGCGGCCTCCCGCGCCAACTGCACGTTGCCGAGCACGACGTTGAGGTCGTTTCGGATGTTGTGACGCAGCACGCGGTTCAACACCGCCAGCCGTTGCTGTCTGGTCCGTTGGGCGGTGATGTCCTGGAAGACGACGCTGTAGCCGACCACGCCGCCGGTTCCGTCGCGAACCGCCGTCGGCGACACCGCGAACGTCCGCCGGCCGTCGCCCGCGTGAACCGAGACGGTCTGGTCGTCGCGATGGGGATCGATATCGGTGCCGACCACGTCGTCGACCCCGCGCTTCAGCGTCGCCGACGGGTCGACGTCGAACGCGGACGCCGCCGCCGGGTTGACCCGGACGATCCGCCCGGCGTCGTCGACGAGCACGACCGGCGAGTCCAGGTGATCGAGCGTCGCCGCCTCGGTGAGGCGCCGCGCGGTCGGGTCGACCTCGAACATGTCCGTGACGCGGATCGCGTAGGCGTCGACGGCGACGTGCGCGGCGAACGCGACCGCGAGGAGGTTCAGGTACGGCAGATCGCCGACACCGAACGCCCACAGCAGCGCCGGGACGACCGGCGGGACGGTGCTGGCGACGATCGCGGTGATCTCCGTGCGGTACAGCTCGTAGCGACGGGCGGTGTCGAGCAGCACCACCGTGCCAGCCGCGATGATCCCGATGCCGGCGAGCCACACCGCCTCCCCGACCGGCGTGAGGTCGTAGCGGACGGTGACGAACGCGCCGGTCGGGACCGTCCGGAACCCGCGCCACAGCGCCCCGGTCGCGGGCGTCGCGACCGCCAGCGAGACGATCGTCGCCGGGAACAGCCACAACAGCCGGTAGGCTCGCCTCCTGACCAGCGCGCCGCGGCCGCTGTAGGCGAGCGCGAACGTGAGAAACGGGACCGCCAGCCCGGCGATCCCCACCCACGCCACGGCCTCGATCGCCATCCGAACGCCGCGGTCGGGGACCACCATTCCGACCGCCGTCGCCGCACAGAACACCGCCTGGCCCGCGAACACGACGGCCAACCACGTCGCTCCCGGCCGCGACCGGTACCGGAGCAGCATCCGAACCAGCGCCGCGGAGCCGACACCGGCGAGTACCGCCCCCGCGAACAGCCCCAACCCCACACTCATTCGGTCGGAGTCGATCCCGTCCCGAGTTAATCGGTTCGCCCCCGAAATCACGAACGATACCGGGGCTGTCGGACGGACGGACGCTGCCGGGGTAGTGTTCAGATAAGCTGATTCCATGCGAAGGCGAACGCTTGAAGCCAATTTTCGGCAGTCTCTGCTTCGGCGTGGCTGAAACAGTTTGAGAACTGGTTGGTTCGGCGTTTTAGTTCTCGAAAGACACGTTCGACGCTGTTCCGAGTACCGTGTTTCTCGTACCTGTACTCGAGGCTGTGGCGGTGGAGAGCTGCTTGCAGCCACGGTGCAGAATCGACGAGAAAGACCGCGTTATCGACGAGATGTTTGTCGCGGAGTTCGGCGAGGAACATCTCGGTGATCGCTTGATTTCTCGTCGGAGAGAGCTTGACGTGCAGCAATCGGTTCGTGTTGGGATCGACAGCAGCGTACAGCCAGAAGCGTTCGTCGTTGAGTTGGATCACGGTCTCGTCAACTGCGACGTGATCCGGGTTCGCACCATCGAGGGGCTGTAGATCGGCCTTCTGCACCCAGTTATGGACGGTCGTCCGACAGCGCTTGACACCCAACCTATCGAGAATCGAAACGGTATCCGAAAGTGATAGTCCAGCCAGATGGAGTCGGATACCGAGCTTCATCGCGGGCTCGGGTGTCGCCTCTCGCTCCAGAAAATCTAACTCGAAGCAGTCGCTACCTCCGTTGAGGCGGGCGATTTCGAGCATGAACCACTCAAATATCGTTCCGCCTCACTCTTCATCCTTATCTGAACACCGCCGCTGCCGGGGGGAGAAGGCTTATTCGGGGGAGCGAACTACCTCGGGCCAGCATGCGCGACGACCGCGACGATCCGTTCGGCGACATCTTCGATGAGATCGAGCGGATGATGAGCGAGATGGCCGACGCGGCCGGCGAGCCAGGCGGCGACGCCGGCTTCGGCGACGAGACCCACGTGTCGGTGTACGAGGAGGGCGAGACGCTCCGACTCGTCGCCGACCTCCCCGGGGTCGACAAGGAGGGGATCGACCTGCAGTGCGACGGCCGAACGCTCACGATCTCCGCGGAGGGCACCGGCCGCCGCTTCGACGAGCGCGTCCGCCTTCCCGTCCGCGTCGACGAGCACTCCGCGTCGGCGTCGTTCAACAACGGCGTCCTCGAGGTCGCCTTCGACGCGCTGGAGCCCTCCGCCGACATCGACGTGGAGTAGCTCCCCGGGCGGGGTTCCCGAGCCTCCGTTACCGTCCCGGGTCGCCGTCTCCGGTCCCGTTACGCTACCGGGTCGCCGTCCGCCGGACCAGCGCCGCCAGATCCGCGTCGAACCCCTCGCGGTACTTCTCGGCGGCGTCGATCGTCGGCCGGGCGTTCGTCTCGGAGACGACGAACCGGCCGTCCGCCTCCAGCAGGTCGACCCCGAGCAGCGGGATCGAGAGCGCCTCGGCCGCGCGCTCGGCGAGCCGACGCGCCGCCTCGGGGAGGTCGACACGTTCCGCGACGGCGCCGCGGTGGACGTTGTGCTTCCACTTCCCCTCGGCCAGCGCCGCCTCCGGGAGCCGGCGCTCCACGGCCCCGGCGTACTCGCCGTCGAGCACCATCGCCCGGTAGTCGGTCGCGTCGGGGAGGAACGCCTGCAGCAGGTACGACTTGTCGCCGGTCGCGCGGTAGTCGTGGACCAGGTCGAGGTAGTCGGTCACGCCGAGCAGCGAGTCGGGGTCCGAGACCTTCGCGACCCCGACGCCGCGCGTCGTCGAGTTGGGCTTGACCACCAGCGGATAGCCGATCTCCGCGGCGGCCCCGAGCACCGCGTCGTCGTCGACGGGGTTGGAGACGAGCCGCGTCTCCGGGGTCGGGAGTCCGGCGTCGGCGAGCCGCGCGAGCGACCCCGCCTTGTTGCGTGAGGCGAGCACCGCCTCCCGATCGTTCACCCACGGAACGCCGAGGCGGGTGTCGATCACGGCGCCCTCCATCAGTCGCGACGGGTACACCCAGCCGGCGTCGAAGCCGGCGAACTCGTCGGTGTCCCCGTCGCCGGCGCGGTCGTCGGTCCCGCGGTCGGGGTCGTCACTGTCCGCGCCGGCGACCCGGAGCACGCGCTCGTCGGGTCGGACGTGCTCGACGGCGATGCCGTGGGGTGCGAGCCGGTCGCGGAGGCGCTCGAACGTCTCCGCGCGCGTCGTGACGGCGAGCCGGAGGTCCGGGTCGGCCGGAGGCGTCGTCATCTGGCTACCGGTAACTGGGCCGCCCGGCGTATAGCGGTTCGGCTCCGGGACGCGTCGGGGACGGCGGAACGGCTAACGCGCGACGGCGCTCCGACCGCGGGAACGACGGCGGCACCGCGACAGCGACCCACACGCGCATCCGGAGAAACGAGGCTTCTTACGGCGCGACGCGGTAGCGAGGGTATGAGCGATCCCGACGTTCCCTCGCAGGTGCCCGCGGAGTGCCCGGGCTGCGGCGAGGAGACGCCCCACGAGGTGCTGAAGCCCGGCGGTCACGCCACGGTGCAGTGTACGGTCTGCGGCCACACCCACAAGGTCGAGGTGCCCGAGCCGACCACCGTCGACGTGGACGTGGTCGTCTCCCAGGACGGCGAGTCGTACACCGCGACGCTGGACGGCGAACCCGAACAGGAGGTCGCGGTCGGCGACGAGTTCATCGTCGAGACCGAGGAGGCGATCCAGCAGGTTCGCGTCACCTCCATCGAGCTGTCGGGCGACCGCCGCGTCGACCAGTCCGACCTCGACCACGCCGAGACCGTCTGGACGCGCGTCGTCGACAACGTCGCCGTCAACATCACCGTCCACCCGAAAGACGGCCGGCGCGACGAGACCCGGAGCCTGAAGGTGTACGTCCCCGGCGACTACGAGTTCACGGTCGGGAAGACGGTCTCCTTCGGCGACGACGAGATCGAGATCGAGGGCGTGCAGGTGCGCGACGAGGCCGCCGACGCCTACCGCCACGAGAAGTTCGACCACGAGGGCGACATGGTGTACGCGAAGGACGTGAAGCGCGTGTACGCCCGCGACACGAAGACCGCCGCCTGGTCCGCCTGGTAGGTCGCGCGCCGCGGACCTCGCGACACCCCTCGGATCCTCGATAGAAACGAGCTTCAGCGAGCGCTTTTCACCCGTCTCGCTCACCTCGGGAGCGTGCGAGACAGTTCCCGAACCCGCCGACCCTCCCCCAGCGGGGGCCGACGATGAGCGGCTGGCGCGTCGCCGACCCGAGCGCCCGCCTGACCGACGCCGACGCGGCCGACCCGCCACGCGAGACGACGTTCACAGCGGCCGCCGCGCACGCGAACTTCGTCGTCCACGAGCCGACGACGCTCCCCGACGACTGCGCCGTTGAGACGGTGACCTACCGCCCCGAACAGCCGCCGGGCCGCCCCGACGGCGTGAGCGCGGAGGAACTGGGCCAGACGCCCTGGAGCGACGGCAACCCCGCCAGCGTCCGGGCCGTCGTCCGCGGCGACGACCGCGCGTTCCGGATCAAGCAGTTCCTCTACGACTGGGCGCCGCCGGCCGCGAGCGTCGCGCCGCTGTGGCGGACGCCCGACCCCGCCCCGGTCGACTGCGGCGACGCGGTCGGGTGGCTCGGCACCGACTACGAGGACAGACGGGGCGCGTGCCTCCAGCGCGAGCGCGCCCAGATCGAGGTGTCGGTCACCGTCGGCGACTTCGGTGACGACGAACTCGCCGCGGTCCTAGACGGGTTCGCGTGCGCCGACGCCGCCGCCAGCGCCGGGGTCCGCGGGGCGCCGTTTCACGCGCTGAACTACTGGGTCCGCTTCGGCTGCCGCCCGCCGGGCGTTCCCCACGGCCTGTGGGACTACTCCGGGCCGCGACCGTACGACGGGAGCCGTCCCGTCTCGTTGGCGTCGCTCGCGCACGACCCGCCCGTCAGGCCGCTGGTTCCCGGCGGCGACGCCGTCGTCCTCGACTCGGCGCTCGCGTTCCCCGACGCCGACGCCGTCGAGCTGGTGTTCCGAAACCGCGCGAACGCGAGCGACCACCTCTGGATCACCGCGGCCGCGCCCGACAGCTCGCTCGCCCCCGATATCCCGCCGGAGCCGGCCGACCAATCGGCCGAGACGCGCGAGCGGATCGACCTCCGCGGGACCGACGCGTACTACGCCGCGCTCACGGAGGACCACGGGGCGTGGGAGGCGCTGTGGGCCGAGGAGGGCGTCCGGTACGCCGCCTGGGCCGGCGCCTCCGCATCCCTCGACGGCGCGGCGTTCCGAGAGCTGATCGACGGCCTCCGGGAGCCGTAGTCCACCGAAGCACCGAGCCGGACAAGCGATTTTGCGTTCGGCGCCCGAAGTACCGGTATGGACCCCGAGACAGCCCGCGAGCGCATGGTCGACCGGCTGGGCCGACGACCGGACGTCGACTCGGCGGCCCTCGCGGCCCTGCGGGCCGTACCGCGCCACGAGTTCGTTCCCGACGAGGGCGTCGAGGCGGCGTACGCCGACCGTCCCGTGCCCATCGGCGACGGGCAGACCGCAAGCGCGCCGTCGGTAGTGGGGCTGATGTGCTCGCTGCTGGAGGTCGAGGCGGGCGACGACGTGGTGGAGGTCGGAACCGGCTGCGGCTACCACGCCGCGGTGACGGCCGAACTCGTCGCCCCCGGCGGGGTGTACTCCGTCGAGTACGATCCTGACCTGGCGGCGGACGCGCGCGACCGGCTCTCGCGGCTCGGCTACGACGCCGTCCGCGTCCGCGTCGGCGACGGTCGGGAGGGGTGGCCCGAGCACGCGCCCTACGACGCGGCGTATCTCACCTGCGCGGCCCCGGAGATCCCCGACCCCGTGGTCGATCAGGTCCGCGAGGGCGGCCGGGTCGTCGCGCCCGTCGACGCCGACGGCGGACGGCTCGGCGGCGGCCAGCGGCTCGTGTCCCTGCGGGTCGACGGAGACGGCGTCGAGCGCGAGGACCACGGCGGCGTCCGGTTCGTGCCGATGCGGGGGGGCGACGGCGAGGGCTGAGTCGGCGGCGGGCGCGTCGGCGCCGGGGCGCCCAGCGCGTCCGCGGCGGGCGGAGAGACGCCCTTATATATTCGCCGTCGAAGCATCGGGAACGAGTCATGCCGACCGACGAGCGGAGGGGGCCGGGGACCGAGGCGTTGCTGCTGCTGCGGGCGGCCCGTCGAACGGGGGCGCTGGAGGCGTTGCTGTCGAGCGCCGGAACCCCGGCCGAGGTCGCGGCGAAAACCGAGGTCGCCGAGCCGCAGGCGCGGCGACTGGTCGGGGCGCTCGCGGACCTGGGCTTTTTCGAGGCCGTCGGCGACGAGTACGAGCCGACGAACCGCGCGCTCGGCCTGCTCGCCAAGCGCGACGTGCGCTCGATCGGGTCGATCCCCCACGAGCTCGACCGCCTCGACGAGCTGGTGGGCCTGCCCGAGACGCTGGAGACGGGCGTCCCGCCCGAGCGCCACGACGACTGGGAGGCGAACGCGCTCGGCGCCCACTACGCCACCGACGAGGCGACCGTCCGCGCGTGCGTCACCGCGGCGGTGCGGACCGCCCCCGACGCAGAGTCCGTCGTCGACCTGTGCGGCGGGTCGGGCGTGCACGCCCGGGAGTTCGCCGCCCGCGGCCTCGACGCGACGCTGGTCGCGTCGCCGGCGACGGCCGATCGACTCGGCCGGGTCCACGGCGACGACGTTCGGATCCACGAGGGCGTTCCCGCGACGCTGGATCCCGGCTTCGACGTGGCGTTCCTCGGCGACGCGCTCTCGACGATGGACCCTGCGGAGGCGCGCGCGACCTGCTCGGTCGCCGCCGACCTCCTCGACGGCGACGGCGCCGTCGTCGCGACGGACGTGTTCGACGCCGGCGACGCGGCCGACGACCGCGGCGAGGCGACGGTCGCGGCGGCGGCCCACGGGCTCGCGAGCGGCCACGGCGACGCCCACGCGCCCGAGGCCGTCCGCGACTGGTTCACCGAGGCCGGGCTGTCCGACGTGCGGGTGTCGGCGATCCCCGGGACGAACCGCCACGCCGTCGACGGCGGCATGGGCTGAGGAGGGCTCCCGATCCTCTTCCCGGTCCCGGCCCCGACCGCGGACCGTTCACTCTGACCCGGAACGGGGGTCGATCGTCACGGTCACCACGTCCTCCACGAGCGTGCCGAACACCCCGAGCAGCGTCGTGATCAGTGTGGCCGCGAGCACGACGGCGATGTCGCGGTCGCGGATCGCCGTCAGCGTCACCTCGCCGAACCCGGGGATCCCCAGCGCCGCCTCGACGAGGTAGACCCCGAGCAGCAGGACCGCGAGCACGCGGATGGAGAACAGCGCGACCAGCGGCGGGGCGGCGTTGCGGAGCACGTGCGCGGCGATCCGCCGCGGCGGCGCGCCGTTGGCCCGGAGCCGCTTCACGAACGGCGTCCCCGCCACGGAGTCGGTCTCGGCGGCGGCATACTGCAGGAGCGTCGCCCCCAGCGTCGTCGCGACGACGCCGACCGCGATTGCGAGGACGGTCGGGTTCGACCCCCCGAACGCGCCGACGTCCGGGTTCCAGCGCGCGATCGCGCCCGCCTCGCCGGCCGCCAGCAGCGCGAGCGCCTCCGCGAGGAGGAACGCCGGGAAGGCGGCGCCGAGGTGACCGAACGCGCTCGCGACGCGGCCGACGGTGCCGCGCCACAGCGAGGCGGCCAGTCCGCCGAGGACGCCCGCCAGCGACGCGAGGGCGACCCCCGGGACGAGATACAGGAGGGTGAGCCGCAGCGCCGGCGCGAGGATGGCGTTCACCGGCCGGCCCTGGACGTACGACCGGCCGAACTGGAACGTCCCCAGCTCCCACAGCCAGTGGGCGTATCGCCGAAGCAACGGCTCGTCGTAGTGCATCCGCTCGCGGTACTGCTCGGCGACGCGGCGCGCCTCGTCCGGCGGGAGCCCGTACTGCAGGATGCTGAGGTTGTGGTCCGGGGCGGCGACGAGCGCGAGGAACATCCCGGTGATCACGACCCAGACGACGAACACCGCCCAACCGATCCGACGAACGAGGAAGTCGCGACGGCTCACGGACGACCAGCTCCGTTCGGGCCGACAGTCTGGGGGCGTCGGCGGACTCGGCGGACTCGGCGGACTCGGCGGACTCGGCGGCGTCGACGGCGGGGCTCGTGACCCGACCGAGGACCGACGCGTTCGTGGCACGAGCCGGGGACGATCAGGGCCATCCCCTGGAGGGACGGTGCGTGCACATCGGGCGAATGCCCTCGACAGGGGCATAACTGTACCGTGGCTGATACGGCCGTTTCATCCTCCGCTACGCATTTACTGTCCCACTCTGTGGGGCCGACATATCGATGGTCACACCCCGCCGACGGCCCGCGGCGACGGCCCGCGGGCGCGACGTGCGGATCGACACGGGGGGAGCCCCGTGAGCGAGACGCGCGACCCCTCCGAGGACCGATTCGCCGTCGAGGCCGGCGATCGCGGGCTCGCCGACCGAGCCCCGATCTCCCCACGGACGGCCGCGCTGTTCGCCGTCTGGGCGGTGCTCGCGGCCGCCGCGCTGTGGGAAGCGTTCGTCACCCCGACCGGGCTCGTCCCCTTCTGGGGCGTCTCGACCGGGATCATCGAGTACCTCTACTACGCGTCGCTTGCGGTCGTCGGCTGGGCGCTGGCGCCGCTGGCGCGTCGCCCCGACCTGCGGCGGCGCTACTGGCGGCGGCTCCGCCGGAAGCCGGCGGCGCTCGCGTCGGCCGCGTACCTGCTGGTCCTGTGGTACGCCGCGACGTTCGGCGTGTGGACGCTGTCGGCGCTCGGGATCGAGTCGACCGAGGGCATCCCCTACGGCGTGCCGGCGGCCCAGCCGCCCGCCTGGACCGGCATCGAGATGTCGCCGACGATTCCGTACTGCCTGGCGTCGCGCGACGGCGACATGTGCCCAGGAACGTGGCACTTCCCGCTCGGGACGACCGTCGACGGTCACGGGATGATCCACCTGATCGTCGAGGGCGCCCGCGTCGCCGTCCAGGTATCGCTGGTCACGGCCGCGCTCGTCGTCCCGGCGGCCGTCCTCGTCGGCACGGTCGCGGCCTACTACGGCGGCCGGGTCGACGCCCTCCTGATGCGGTACGTCGACCTCCAGCGGGTCGTCCCCGCGGTGTTCGTCGTCCTGTTGGTACAGGAGTCGTTCAGCCGGAGCCTGGTGACGATCGTCGTCGTGTTCGGGCTGTTCGACTGGGACGGCACCGCCCGCCTCGTCAGGAGCGCGGCCGCCTCGCGGGTGGACACGGGGTACGTCCGCGCCGCCCGCGACGCCGGCGTGAGCGACCCGCAGATCGTCCGCCGGCACGTGATCCCGAACGTCTCCGACACCGTCGTCGCCGCCGTCGCGAACCGGATGCCGACGCTCGTGCTCGTCGAGGCGGGGATCGCCTACCTCGGGTTCACCAACCCCCTCGCGCAGTCGTGGGGGTCGACCATCGCGATCGGCTTCTCTCGGTTCCCCGAGCTGTGGTGGACGGTCCTCTTCGCCGCGATCCCGCTGGTGTGTACGGTCGCCGCCATGTCCGTGCTCGGCGACGCGCTGCGCGACGTGCTCGACCCGACCGCGGAGGTGCGACGATGAGCCGCGGCGACGACCACCCGGCCCCCGGACGCGACGGCGACGGTCGGCCGGACCGCGGACGCGACGACGACCACCCGGCCCCCGGACGCGACACCGACGCGCCCCCGCTGTTGTCGGTGCGGGACCTCCGGACGCAGTTCCCAACCGCCGAGGGGACCGTCCGCGCGGTCGACGGCGCCTCCTTCGACGTGTACCCGGGCGAGACGGTGTGTCTCGTCGGGGAGTCGGGCTCGGGCAAGACCGTCGCCTGCGAGTCGATCACGCGGCTGGTCGACTCGCCCGGCGAGGTCGTCGACGGCGAGGTGCGGTTCGACGACCGCGACCTGCTCGACCGCTCCGAGCGCGAGCTCCGCGCGGTCCGTGGCGACCGCATCGCGTACGTGTTTCAGGACCCGCATGGGTCGCTCGACCCCGTCTACACCGTCGGCGAGCAGGTCGCCGAGGCGGTGCGGGATCGCAACGACGTGGGCAAGCGTGCGGCGCGCGAGCGCGCCGTCGAGCTGCTCGACCGGGTCGGCCTGCCGAACCCGGCCTCGCGTGCCGACGACTACCCCCACCAGCTCTCGGGCGGGATGAAACAGCGCGTCGCCATCGCGGCGGCGCTCGCGGGCGATCCCGACCTCCTGATCGCCGACGAGCCGACGACGGCGCTGGACGTGACGATCCAGGCGGAGATCCTCGACCTGTTCGCCGAACTCGGCGCCGAGGAGGGACTCGCGACGCTGTTCGTCACCCACGACCTCGGCGTCGTCGCCGGCATCGCCGACCGCGTCGTCGTCATGTACGCCGGCCGGGTGATGGAGCGCGGGCCGGTGACGCGGGTGTTCGAGCGGCCGGCCCACCCGTACACGCGCGGGCTGCTCGACTCGCTTCCCGGGCGGGGCGGCGAACGGATCGGCGGCGAGCCGCCAGAGCCTCTGAACCAGCCTGCCGGATGTCCGTTCCACCCCCGGTGTCCCCACGCGGTCGGGGAGTGCCGGAGCGGCGACGGACCGCCGCTGTACGGCGTCGACGGCGGCGGCGACGCCGCCTGCGTGTTCCACGACGGCGTGCGCGACCCGACCGTCCTCGACTCGGATCCCGAATCGAACACCGAGGAATCAGATCCCGACCCGGAACCGAACTCCGAGGCCGAGGCGACGACCGACGGCGCTCCGCGCGGAGCGACGCGCGAGCCCGACGCGTCGGCGAGCGACGCGGACGGGGGGAACCGATGAGCCGGCCGGACGACCCCGCGGACGGGGAGCCCGGCGACGCCGATCCGAACCGGACCGCCGGCGGCGCCGGCGTCGCCGGCGGCCCCGATCGGGAGCCGCTGGTGGTCGTCGACGGGCTGGAGAAGCACTATCCCGTCCGGTCGGGGGTGTTGCGACGGCGGACCGGATCGGTCCGCGCGGTCGACGGCGTCTCCTTCGAGATCGGGCGGGGGGAGGCGCTGGGACTCATCGGCGAGTCGGGCAGCGGCAAGTCCACCGTCGCGGAAACGCTGTTACACCTACAGGAGCCGACCGGCGGGACGGTCCGCTTCGACGGCACGCCCGTCGGGGACGGGGGCGACGGCGTCGAGGAGCTCCGCCGGCGAACCGCGATGGTGTTTCAGGACCCGTCGTCGAGCCTCGACCCCCGACTGACCGCCGGCGAGTCGGCCGCGGAGCCGCTGCGGGTTCGCGGGGTCGCCCGCCGGCGGCGACGCGAGCGCGTGGCGACGCTGTTCGAGCGCGTCGGCCTGTCCGCCGACCACCGCGACCGCTACCCCCACGAGCTCTCGGGCGGACAGAAGCGCCGCGTCGGCATCGCCCGGGCGCTCGCGCTCGACCCGGCGTTCGTCGTGCTCGACGAGCCGACCGCCGCCCTCGACGTGTCCGTCCAGGCGGAGATCCTCGACCTGCTCGGGGAGCTCCGGGAGGCGTTCGACCTCTCGCTGCTGTTCATCAGCCACGACGTGAGCGTGGTCCGCCGGGCCTGCGACCGCGTCGCGGTGATGTACGCCGGCGAGCTGGTCGAGGCGGGACCGACGGCGGCGGTGTTGGACGACCCCGCCCATCCGTACACGCGCGCGCTCGCCGCGGCCGTCCCGACGCCGGACCCCCGCGCCGGCCGCCCCGAGGGGTCGCTCTCGGGGGCCGTCCCCGACCCCGCCGACCCGCCCGACAGCTGTCGGTTCCACACGAGGTGCCCGGAGGTGATCCCGCCGGACGGGAGCGGCCTCACGAGCGCCGAGTACGGTGCCGTGATCGACCTCCGCGTCGACCTGGCCGCCGGAGACGTCGACCTCGACCACCTCGGGGAGCGCGCCGACGGGACCGATCCGGACTCGCTCGCGCGGGCGCTGCGGGCGGAATACGACCTCCCTGACCCCGACGGCGACGCCGGACGCGCGCTCGCGGCGGCCGTCGACGACGCCGTCGCCGGCGACGACGCGGCCGCGGCCGATCGGATCCGCGAGGCGTTCGGCTCGCCGTGCGTCCGCGATCATCCCGAGCTCGAGGACGGCGAGCACGTCTCGGCGTGTCATCTCCCGACGGAGTGAACCGCGCGCTCTGCCGGTCGACGGACCGCCGCTGCCGAGGCGGCAGAACGCTCCCCGGCACAGCTTTGTCCCCTCGAAGCCACGCCGAACCAATGGCTTTTCGACACGTCCCTCCCGCCGTTCGAGCGGCGACGACCGCCCGCCGGACGGTCTTCGCGACCGCCGCGCTGGTGGCAGCCGTCGGGGTCGCACGGTTCACGCCGCTGCCGGACGCCCTGAGCCTCGTCGCGTGGCCGGCGCTCGCGGCGGCGTTCCTGCTCGACACGGCGCTGTCCAACGAACTCGGCGTCGCCGTCGGCGACGCGGGGTTCTGGGCGCTCGCCGTCGTCGGCTGCTACGTCGAGGCGGTCGCGGTCGTCGCCGTCGCGGACTGGATACGAAGCCGCGTCGGATCGCCGTTCCGATCGGCGTCCTGATCTCCCCGCTGATCGCCGGCCTGGTCGCCGTCCCGACCGGCGATCGTCCCGGCGGATCGACGAGCCGGAGCGTCGACGGCGTGGCCCCTCAGCGGGCCGACGCCGAGGGCTCGGGCGCGATACCGACGGACGGGTCGTCCTCCGACGCCTCGGCGTCGGCGAGCGAGTAGAAGCGCTGGCGGGCGTCCATGATGTTCAGCTCCTCGTGGAGCACGCCGGCGTCGCGAAGCTCGTCGAGCGCGTACCGCACCGTGCGCTGCGGGAGCAGGGTCTCCTCGGCGAGCGCAGACTGGGTGAGGCGATCGTGGTTCTCCAGCACGACGAAGACGAGCTTCGCGCTCGGCGGGAGATCGGCGACTGCCTCGCGAAGGTCCGAGTTCATGGTTCGGTTCACAGTCGGCACCGCAAAGACGCTCGCCGTCGGGTGCGCGGGTCGCGCACAACCGATTGCCGATCCTGGTGAATCGTCGACCGTACGCGGTCGGTCGGTCGGCCGGCGCCGAGCGTGCGGTTCATATTCCGCGAGCGTCTTCCCTCGACAATGGACGGACCCGATCCGGCGCTGCTGCGCGAGGACATGCTCGACTCGGTCGAGCACACCCTCGGGCGGCCGATCGCGCCGGCGGTTCGGGAGGCGATGGCGACGGTGCCCCGCGAGGAGTTCGTCGCGGAGGCGCCGTACGCGAACCGCGCGGGCGAACAGGGCGGCACCCGGGTGCTCGCGCCGGCGACGGTCGCGCGACTGCTGTCGGCGCTGGACCCCGAGGCGGGCGAGGAGACGCTCGTCGTCGGCGCCGGCGTCGGCTACACCGCGGCGGTGCTCGCGGAGGTCGTGGACGCGAGACACGTCCACGCGGTCGACATCTCCCGCCGGCTGGTGTACGACGCGCGACGGAACCTCTCGGCGGCCGGCTACGACGCGGTGCTGGTCGACCGCGCCGACGGCGCGCGCGGCCTGCCCGCGTACGCCCCCTTCGACCGGATCCTCGTCGAGGCCGCGGCCGTCGAGCCGCCGCGCGACCTCGTCGACCAGCTCGCGCCCGACGGCCGGCTCGTGCTCCCGCGCGGCCGCGGCGCCGACCAGACCGTCGTCGCCTACGAGCCAGACGAGTCGGGGGAGCTGCGCGAGGCCGGGACGGCCGGGCCGGTGTCGCTGTCGCCGCTGCTCGTCGAGGGCGAGCAGGCCGGCGCCGGCGTCCGGAACCGGACCCGCCGCGAGGACGCCGAGTTCTCCGAGCAGGGCTACTTCGCGAAGACCGGCTGGGAACACGAGTGGATCGACTGGGACGACCGGCTCACCGGAACCGACCGCTGACTTCCGACCGCCGGCGACGACGGGGACCGCCGTCCGGCTCCGGGAGGTTTTACCCCCGCCCGCACCGACGACCGACAGCCATGGATGCCGACGCGGGTTCGGGCGAGCCGGGCGGGGGGCGGGACGCGGGCGCGGGTGTCGCCGCCGAGGTGTTCGCCGACGGCGGCCACCCCGAGTGGTATCGTGACGCGGTCGTGTACAGCCTCGACGTGAAGACGTTCCGGGACGGCGACGGGGACGGCTGGGGCGACTTCCGCGGGCTGATCGACCGCCTCGACTACCTGGAGGAGCTGGGGGTCGACTGCCTGTGGATCCGGCCGTTCTACCCCAGCCCGCTGCGGGACAACGGCTACGACGTGGCCGACTACCGCGACGTGGACGACCGGCTCGGCTCGCTCGACGACTTCGACGCGCTCGTCGACGAACTGGACGCGCGCGGGATGCGGCTGATCGTCGACCTCGTGCTCAACCACACCTCGACCGACCACGAGTGGTTCCGGCGCGCCCGCGAGGACCCCGAGTCGAAGTACCACGACTACTACCTGTGGACGAGCCACGTCGATCGGGCGTACAACACCTCCAACATCTTCCCCGAGTTCGAGGACGGCGTCTGGTCGTACGACGAGGTCGCGGACAAACACTACTTCCATCAGTTCTATCACCACCAGCCCGACCTCAACGTCGCCAACCCCGACGTGCAAGAGGAGCTGTTCTCCGTCGCGGAGTTCTGGCTCGAACGGGGCGTCGACGGCTTCCGCATCGACGCGGCCCACCCGATGATCCTGCCGAAGGGCCACGACGCCCACCGGATGGACGACCCGCAGTGGATCTTCCGCGAGCTGAAGCGGCGCTGTCGCGCGGCGAACGACGAGGCCGTGCTGCTGGCGGAGGCCGACGACGAGCCCGACCGGCTGGACTTCTACTTCGCCGACGGCGACGGGTTCGACGCGTTGTTCAACTTCGTCGGCAACTCCCACGTCACCTACGGCGTCGGGGTGGGGAACACCTGGCCGCTGTACCGCATGTTCGAGCAGATCCCCGACGCCGAGCCCGACGGGCACGTCTGGTGGGCGAACTTCCTGCGCAACCACGACGAGTGGAACCTCCTGAAGCTCCCTCACGAGGCACTGGAACACGCCCGCGAGGAGTTCCGACAGGGCGGCGACGGCCGCGACTCGTGGATCTTCGGCCGCGGCCACCGCCTCCGGCTGGCGGACCTGTACGACGGCGACCACGACCGGATCGCGATGGCCCACAGCCTCCTGCTGTCGCTGCCGGGCACGCCGATCGTCAACTCCGGCGACGAGATCGGCATGCACGCGGACCTGGACCTGCCGGAGCGACAGGCGGTCCGGACGCCCATGCGCTGGGACGACAGCGAACCGAACGCGGGCTTCTCGACGGCCGATCCCCGGGACCTCGTGATCCCGGTCGACGGCACCGGCTGGCCGGGCGTGTTCCAGGCCGACGCCGCGAGCCAGCGCGGCGAACCGGGTTCGCTGTTCGAGCGCGTCGCGGACGCGGTCGACGCCCGAAAGCGGTGCCCCGAGATCGCCCGCGGCGACTGCTCGATCGTCCACGTCGACCCCGACGACGTGTGGGCCCATCGCTTCGACCACGACGGCCGCGTCCTCTTCGCGGTTCACAACCTCGCGAGCGAGTCCCGCGAGGTCGTCGCCGGCTTCGACGTCGACCCGGCGGACGCCGAGCGCGTCCTCGGCGACGCCGACTATCGCGTCGCCGACGGCGGCGTCGCGGTCTCGCTCGACGGCTGCGGCTACCTCTGGCTCCGCGGCGAGCGGCGAACGCGGTAGCGACGCGGACGCGGTGCGGCGAGACGGGGGTCGACGGCGGCGGTAGCGGCGGCGGCACGAGTCGGACACGCGAAACGACTTTCACGCGATCCGGCGACACGCCGACATGGCATACAGCTACGAGCCGCACTACTTCGAGGACTTCGAGGCTGGACAGGAGTTCGTGAGCGTCGGGCGCACCGTCACCGAGTCCGACTTCGTGATGCACTCGGCGCTGACGGGCGACTGGACCGAGCTCCACACCAACGCCGAGTACGCCGAGGACAACGCCTTCGGCGAGCGCATCGCCCACGGCCCGATGACGTTCGTGCAGGCGACGGGGTTCGTCTACCGGACGGGCATCGTCGAGCGCACCGCGCTGGCGTTCCTCGGGATGAACTACATGGACCTCCCGAACCCCGTCTTCATCGGCGACACCATCTCGATGGAGATGGAGGTGACTGAGACGAAGGACGTGTCCAGCCGCGACGACGCCGGCCTCGTCGTCATCGACTGCGAGGTGACCAACCAGGACGGCACCGTCGTGCTGCAGGGCGACATGAAGTTCCTCATCAAGACTCGCGCTGAAGCGGACGACCCGCACGCGTGAGCGGTCGGTAACGGGGCGAAGCGCCCGCGGTCGCGGGCCGAACCGCACGCGGTAGCGGGGCCAACCGCCCGTACCCGCGGGTATTTGTGCCGGGTCGTTCCAGGGTACGGCGATGGAAACAGCCGTCTCCGACCGGACGCCGCGGGAGATCGCACGGATCATCAAGACCGCCGTCTCGCCGCGTCCGATCGCGTGGACCAGCACGGTCGACGAGGACGGCGCCGACAACCTCGCGCCGTTCAGCTCGTACAACTACGTCTCCTCTCGGGAGCCGGTGGTGCTGTTCAACTCCCCCAACGAGGCCAACGGCGGCCTGAAGGACACCCCGCGTAACGCGCTCGACACCGGCGAGTTCGCGGTGAACGTCGTCACCGAGCCCCTGCTGGAGCGGATGGACCACAGCGCCGAGTCGCTGCCCCCCGAGGACAGCGAGTTCGACTCCGTGGGCGTGACGCGCGCCGACTGCCGCCGGATCGACGCCCCGCGCGTCGCCGAGGCGGCCGTCACCATGGAGTGCTCGCTGTACGACTCGCTGGAGGTCCACGACCGGCTGATGGTGCTCGGGGAGGTCGAGTACGTCCACGTCGACGACGACGTGCTCACGGAGGGCAAGATCGACCAGCGGAAGCTCCCGACGGTGGGTCGCCTCGGCGGACCCTACTACACCGTCTCCGATATCACGGAGTTCGAGCGACAGTTCTGAACCCGCGGGGGAGTGCGGACGCCGGCGCCGATGCTGGCGGTCAGGCCGACCGGGCGTAGCGAACGCCCAGGTAGAAGGCGACGGCGGGGACCACGAACGTCGAGAGGAGGCTCAGTGGGAGCAGGTACGCGGTCGCCGTCTCGCCGATCGTCCCGACCATCGGGAGCCAGGTCGTCCCCGTTTCGACGTATCTGTTCAGCGTGACCTCGACGAGGAACTCCAGGAGGAGCACGCCGATCACGACCGCGAGGAGGGCGAGCGGGTAGCGGACCCGCCCGGCGGGGTTCCGGAGGGACATCGCGTTCGGTCTTGCCACCAAATGGGCATAAATCTCTGCCACGAGCGCGCGCGGTCGCCGCCGGGTGCGACCGTGACTACCCGAACCGCTCGAACGGCTCCCCGCACTCGGTGCAGAAGTGCATCGACCGGCACAGCCCCGGCCCCTTCGGGTGCTCGCGCTCGGTGTCGGTCGACCCGCAGTACGGGCACTCCGCGGGGTCGTCGTCCGCGTCGCTCCCGGCGACCCCCGCGGCGACGCTCGGGTCCGGCGCGTTTCGGCGCATCACACGCTCAACCCGAACTCGCGCAGGGCCTCCCGCCCCGCGTCGGTCACCATCGCCACGGTCCACTCCGGCGAGTACCGCAGGCGTACCTCGGCCTCCTCGACGCCCGGGGCCGTCTCGGCGGCGCAGCGCACGTCGTTCGTGAGCATGTCGCGGGCGGGACAGCCGGTGTACGTGAGCGTCATCGCCACCTCGCAGCGCCCGTCATCGTCGACGGCCACGTCGTAGATCAGGCCGAGGTCGACCACGCTGACTGGCATCTCGGGGTCCTCGACCTCGTACAGCGCGTCCCACACGCCGGCATCGACGCCGGTCGCGCCGGCGCCCGTCTTCGGGTACTCCTCGGGCGCCTCGCCGTTCTCGTAGGCGGTGTAGGCGCACGCCTCGGCGCCGGCTGCGGCGGCGGTGCCGTCGTCTATGGCGGTGCCGTCGGGCGCATCGGCCGCGGCGTCGTCAGGGGAGCCTCCCGGCACGTCCGTCGGCATGTTGGTCGGCATCTACGCCTCCTCCCCGCGCAGGCGTGCGGGCGTCTCGAAGTCGACCTCGCGGTGCGTCTCGGTGAACGCCTCCCGCAGGTCGAACCACTCGTCGGTGTGGCTCCCGTCGCGGCCGCGAGCCTCGGGGCGGTCGACCTCGTCGGGCTCGGGGACGACGAGCCCGTACCCCTCCAGCGTCGGGACGACGGTGTCGAGCCACTCCTCGCGCATCGACGCCAGCGACTCCCTGCGGAAGCCGGCGGCGCGGATCGCGTCCTCGCGCTCGCCGGGGTAAAACACCGACAGCGCGTGCGGGAACAGGTCGTCGACGGCGGCCTGCAGACGCTCGCGGGCGTCGTCGTCGCTCGCGAGGCGTTCGAGCCAACTGAGCGCGTGCTCGCGGTGGTACTCCTCCTCGGCGAGCGCCTTGCCCACGCGGTCGGCCAACGGGGCGTAGCTGGTGTCGACGAGCGCCTCGAGCCGAATTCGCTCGGCCACGTCGTACAGGTACGTGCGGACGATGGCGTCGTCCCAGCCGTCGTCGGCGAACGGACGCTCGACCAGGGTCGCGTGGGTCCAGTCGTCGGCCGGCCGGCGCCAGATGCACTCCTCCTCGGTGTAGCCGAGTTCCTGGAGGAGGTCGTACCACAGGCGCGCGTGGCCGAACTCGTCCTGCGCGACGTTGGCGAGCGCGAGGTCCGACTCGATGGTCGGCGCGAAGATCTGCCACTCGGTGAGTCGCTCGGCGTGGACGAACTCGTCGTCCGCGAGGCGGAAGAGGAGTTCCTCCAGCGCGACCTGCTGTGCCGGGGTGAGGTCGTCGCGGTCGAGGGAGGCGGCCGCTGGCGCGTCCGCGGGTTCGTCGTCCGGGGCGTCACTCTCGCTCATGCTTCCCCCTCGGATTCCAGCTGCTCGCGGCGCTTCTTGGCCGCCTCGCGCTGTTCGGCCTCGCTGTCTTCCACTTCCTTGGCGAACGAGGCGTCGATGTCGTTGTACGTCATCGCCCACCGGTAGGACTTGTCCGTGCGGCCGCCGAAGGCGGCCTCCTCGGCGTCGACCTCGCCGATCTCCGACTGCGGGACCACCCACAGCGAGTTGGTCTGCATCCGGCGGGCGTGCTGGATCTGCGCGAACAGCTTCGCCATCTCGCGGTCGGGCGCGTGGACGTTGCCGACGTGGCGATGGTAGTCGCCCGGCTTCTCCTGTCTGAACACTTCCCAGATCATGGTCAATCGGCCGCCTGCGGCGTTCCCGCGGCGCTTCCCTCCCAGCTATCCAGACTCTCGCGAACCCACGCGACGGCCTCCTGTCGGCGGGCGCGCGAGCCGATCTGTTCGTGGCTCCCCTCGTAGTCGTTCTTCGCGATGGTCCAGAACTCGTCCCAGTCGAGGTCCTCCTCGCGGACCGCCATCGTGCCGTCGTCGCGCTCGAAGATGCGCGGGTACTCGGGGATCTCCAGCCCGTACTTCTCGGCCTTCGGGACGTACATGTTGAGGAACGAGTTGCGGAGTTCGTCGTTCGAGGTCGTCTTCAGCCCGACCTCCTGGGCGAAGTCGTTGTGGGTGGACTCGTCGTTCGTCGGCCCGAAGAACTGGAGGATGCGCGGCCACCACTCCTCGAACGTCTCCTGGGTGCGCTCCCGGGTCGCCTTCGACCCCCGCATCAGCTCGCGCAGGATCGACTCGCCGTGTTTCACGTGGAACCCCTCCTCGAAGCACACCTTGTCCATCGCGTGGGCGTACGGCGTCCAGCTCGTCGACTTCAGCGTCGCCTGTCGACGCATCGCGCCCCCGTCGACGAAGAAGTCGATCATCGGCGCCTCGTACCACGAGTCCACCGGGTAGTGGAAGCAGTTGAGGAACTTCCCCTCGCCGTTCTGCAGCTCGTCGAGCATCTCCTCGCGCGTCTTCACGCCGAGCGTCTCGGCGGCGCGGTAGAGCAACTGCGCGTGGCCGATCTCGTCTTGCACCTTGGCGGTGTTCGCCAGCTTGCGGTCCAGCGACGGCGCGTGGCGGGTGAACTCCTTGTCGAGGTACCCGCCCATCACCTCGCTGTTGGCGTGAAACTGGATCATCCGCGTCGCCGCCCGACGGTACTCCTCGGGCATGTCGTCGCTCGGACCGAACTGCCGCGGCCCGGCGCGCTCCTTCACCGTCTCGATGTCCATAACGATCGATCCTTCGCGTTGTGCGGCTTACCGGTTCACCCGTACATACGCGTGTTTTAAGTATAGGGTGCGCTACCATCCCGCATGGTTCGCGGATGATCGCGGAGTGTCTGGTCGTGGAGGTACGCGTGAGCGGCGACGACTGCCCGCTCGCGGAGGCGACGGCGGCGACGCGAACGCCGGTCCGGGCGGAGCCGCCGCAGTTGCGCGCCGACGGCAACGTCCTGTTGCGCTTCGGCGCGCCGCGCGACGACGACCTCGCCGCGCGTCTCGACGCCGACGATCGGATCCGCTACCTCCACCGGTCGCGGTCGGGGGAGCGCGACACCTACCGGTGTCTCTCGAAGCAGCCGTGTGTCGTCCACGAACTCGTTTCGGCCGGGCTGCTCGTCGAGGCGGTGACCTACCGCGACGGCGACGCGACGGTGACCGGCGCCGTCGTCGGCCACGAGGTGCTTCGGGGAGTGATGGAGACGGCCGGCGAGACGGTCGGGGTGGAGCTGACGCGGACGTATCCGCTCCGGGAGGAGCCCGCCCCGGTCGCCGGCCGGTTCGGGCTCACGCCGCCGCAGACGGAGGCGCTGCGCGCGGCAGTCGAGGCGGGGTACTTCGCGGTGCCGCGGGCGGCCAGTTCCGAGGAAGTGGCCGCCGAGTTGGGGCTGTCGAAGAGCGCGTTCCTCGAACGGCTCCGGCGCGCGGAAGCGACGCTGTATCGTGATCTGTTCGCCGAGTGAACGGTCCGCGGTCACGGCGACCGATCGCGATCGCAACCGGGCGGCGACTCGGTGATTTCTGCCGATTCTCGAATCGCTGTAAAGCGGCGCGTTCGGGGCTGAGATGCTCGAATCGCGCCAGTTATACCCGCGCGACCGAAACCGTGAGTGTGACGCGCACCGACGTCGATACAGCCGACCGCCCCGTCTCCCTCTCGAGCCGCGCCTACCGCATCACCGTCGACGACGGGCGAGAGACGTTCGACGCCCTCGAGATCTGCGACGAGCAGCGTCCCGAGGCGTACCTGATGTCCGACACGGTCCGCTCGCTGGACGCGATGCGGTGAGGCGACCGCCGCGATCTGCTTCTCGCGCTCACTCGACCGTCAGTTCCGCGAGCAGGTCCGCCAGCCACGCGAACTCGTCGTCGGTGACCTCGTGGCCGACGCCCTCGTAGACGCGCTCGGTCACGTCGCCGCCGAGCGACTCGAACGCCCTCGCCGTCGCCGCGAGGCGCTCGACGGGCACGCGCTCGTCGTCCGCGCCGCCGGCGACGAGCACTGGCGTCCCCCCGAGATCACCGCCGTACTGCCCGGGGTCGACGGTCGGCCCGAGCAGCCCGCCGCTGAGCAGCGCGAGTGGGTGACGACCGCCGGTCCCGGCGGCGTACTCCGCGGCGACGGCGGCGCCCTGGGAGAACCCGGTGAGGACGACCGCCTCTGGGGGGAGACCGAGCGCCTCCCGCGTCCGGTCGAGGACGGTGTCGACGACCGCCACGGCGGATGGGACGTGTGGCTCGTTGCGCTCGCGCGGCTCGTCGGCCGCGTGCGGGAACCACCGGCTCCGCGCACCCTGCGGCGCGACGAACGCGACCCCGTGGCCGGCGACCGGCTCGTAGAGGTTGATCGCGCCCTGCGCGGTCGCGCCGCGCCCGTGGAGACACACGACCGCCGCTTCCGCCGCGCCCCGCGGCGCGCCCGCGGTGACGACCGGCTGCCCGGCGTGCGGGCCGGGGAGGTCGTCGGGCAGCGTCCCGCCCGGGAACATCAGTCGAAATCTCCGTCGTCGCCGGCGCCGTCGCTGGCGCCGTCGTCCGCGCCATCGGCGCCTCGGCCGACGCCTCGGTAGCCGTCTCCGCCCGAGTTCGAGGCCGAACCGTCGAGCGTCGGGAGCTGTCCCTCGATCATCTCGCGGTCCTCCTCGGCCCACGGCGGGAGCACCAGCGACTCGCCGAAGTTCGCCTCCTCCTCGTCGATCCCGAACCCCGGTCCCTCGGTCGACAGCTCGATCAGGATCCCGCCCGGCTCGCGGACGTAGATCGCCTTGTAGTAGTACCTGTCGCGGATGCGCGACACGTCGACGTCGCGCTCGCGGAAGAGGTCGTGCCACTCGCGAAGCTCGTCCTCGTCGGCGACACGGAACGCCACGTGATGGATGCTCCCGGTCCCCTCGCGGGCGAAGTCGGCCTCGCGGTCCAGCAGGTCGACGACCGTCGCGTGATCGCCGCCCGCGCGGTAGCGGACGCGGTCGCCGTCCTCGCCGACGAGGTCGAGCCCGAGCGTGTCCAGCACGCTCGCGGTCGCGAACGGGTTCGTCGGCAGCGCGGTCACGCCGTGGATCCCGCGGATCGCGGCGGACTCGGGAACCGACCCGTCGGTCCACGGGTCGGCCGGCTGGTCGGCCGCGACGAGCTCTAGCCGGGTTCCCGAGGGATCCTCGAACCGGAGCGCCGCCTCGTCGAAGCGGGCGACGCGCTCGGCGTCGACGCTCCGACCGTCGAGTCGGTCGTCCCAGTAGTCGAGCGAGCCCTCCGGGACCGCAAACGCCGCCGCGGTGATCTGTGGGCGCCCCCGGCGGCCGGGCGGCTCGTTCGGGTACGGGAAGCAGGTGTAGACGGTGCCGAGATCGCCGGCGCCGTTCCCGTAGTAGAGGTGATGGCGGAGCACGTCCTGATGGTTCACCGTTCGCTTCACGAGCCGCAGCCCGAGCGTCCCGACGTAGAAGTCGAGGTTCGCCCGCGCGTCGCCGACCATCGACGTGACGTGGTGAATGCCGGGTGTGTCGGTGAGCATTCGAACACCCCTCGTTCGCGGGCCGCCGTGTTAGCCCTCCCGGCGTCGGAGATCCGGATCGTGATCGAGCCGACGCGGGCCGAGAACGGCTCGGGAACGGTTCGATGACGCCTCGGGACCGCCTCGGCGGCGCCGGCTGTACCGAACGAAAGAATAAATCACCAGTCGCGCGTTTCATATGATATGGACCAGGACGACGTCGATCAGGGGAGCGCCCTCCGCCACGGTCGGGACCCGCCCGTCCGTACGGCAGATCGGCGGCGACGAATTAGCTGCGGACTCGCCCCCAACCCGCCGGGTCCGATCGGTGGACACCGACACTGCAGCGCGGGGGGATGTCAGTGAACCCCGACCCCGCCGAATCCGTCTTCGTCTCCCACGATCCGGAGACGGGGGAGTACAGCGCCACGTTCGACCCGGACGCGATAGACGCGAGCATCGCCGTGGTCGAGGCGACCGCGGCGATCCGACGGGAGGACCCCGAGCGACACGCGCCGCTGTTCGAGGTTGTCGACCCGGACGCGCTCGATCGGCTCTGCAGCCACGGCGACGACGCCGATACGCTCGTCGAGTTCACGTACCTCCGCCACCGGGTCCGCGTTCGCGCCGACGGACACATCTCCGTGATCCCCCTGGCGGACGACTGAGCGGCGGCCCCGCCCCTACTTCTTTCCGTGGTAGGAGCCGTCGTCGCCCGGAGACTGCGTGTTATCCTCGCCATCGTCGCCCGCATCCGGTCGTCCGCCGCTGTGGACGTCCGCCCCGTCCTCGCCTCGGTCGAACCCGTCGCTCTCGGGGTCGATGTCGGCGACGAACCGCATCGTCGCGAGGTTCCCGGCGAGTCCGAGAACCGCACCGACGGGGACGCCGACGGCGAGCCCGACGACCGGAACCGAGACCGTGATCGCCGAGAGCACCGGCGAGACGACGACGACGACCGCCACGAATCCGAGCGCGTACGAGAGGTACGCTCCGCCGTCGACGGCGAGGGCGTAGGACGCGCGCGCCGCCGTGAGGAGGTCGGTCTCCCGAAGGACGAGGAGGTACGGCGTCGCGTAGAGGAGGTACGTCGCGACCAGAATCGCCACCAGCGCGAGCGCGATGACGGCGATACCGAGCGCCGACGGCGCGCCCGCGAGGAGGACTAGCGGCGAGAGCACGACGACCGGCGCGACGGTGAACACGAGGAACGCCGGCAGGTACCGGCGGACGTTCTCGGCGAACCGGTACGGCTCGCCGGCGAGCGCGTTCGTCAGCGACCCGAAGTACCCCGCCGCCAGCGCGCTCGAGACGAGGAGTCCGCCGACCGCGAGCGCGAGAACCGACGGCTCCGCCAGCGCGCTCGGCGGGATGCCGGCGGAGACGGTTCCGTCGTTCGGAACCGAGACGAAGCTCCAGGTCGAGAGCACCGACGCCGGGAGCGTGAACCGGATGCCGACGTGAACGCCGTCGAACGCGAGCACGGACCGGATCTTGCCGGCGTCCAACATCGCGATGACGAGCGGAACCAGCGCGAGCGGGAGGTGGGCGAGCGCGTCGTCGAGACCGTCGGAGAGGCGCGTCGTGATGGAGGGCACGGGCGGCCGTGCTCGATCCGACGCGATAGTCCTTGCGGCGGCGACCGCCGTGGCGTGGCCCGCCGGATCCACGGCGCTCACTCGGGATCACAGGGCTCACTCGAGATCACCCACTCACTCGGCCACGACGAGCACGCGGGTATTTCCCCGTCTGTCCGCGTACTGCCCGCCGGCCGGCGGCTTGATCGAGACGGAGAGCGTCCCCTGTTCGCGGTTCGGTCCGAGCGTCGGGGCGACGGTCACCGTCGCCGTGCCGTTCGCCCCGGTTCGCCCGGTCGCGACGCCGTCGAGTCGGGCCGTGTCGCCGGCGACGACGACGGTCGCTCCGGCGACGGGTCGGCCGTCCGGGTCGACGACCGTGAGCGCGAGTTCCTGCTCGCCCGGCGTCGTGACCTCCGGAGACGGGCGTACGTCGAGCTCCGAGACGGCCAGCCCCTCCACCCCGCTGACCATGTTCAACATCACGCTGAGGCTCGCGACGCCGACGACGAGCGCGATGACGAGTCGGACCGGGAGTCCCTCGATGGCGCGGTTGTCGCGGCGGAGTTCGGCGAATCGGCGGCGCTCGGTCGCCGCGAGCGAACGGATCCGTCCGCGGACGACACCTCGAAACGGGCGGGAGCTGTCGGGTGACACACGTCCCGGTGGTTCCGGTTTCGTACTTGAACGCTCGCACGAGGGTTCTTCCTCGATGGCGGGGGCATCCCGGCCGTGCACGTGATCGGCAACGAGGGCGAAGGAGCCCGATTCCCGGAGAAACCGGGAGATATCGGCGGGTTCGGGGCGGGCAACCGAGGGGCCTGTGGATCCGGGGCGGGCGGGCGACGGACCGACGGGCCGGTCGCGCCGCTGGGCCGGTATCGCGCCCCGGACGACAGCGTCGGGGCGCGCGTCGGCGTCGACATCGACCGGCCGCACGCGGCGCTCGTCGTCGGCAAGCGCGGCGCGGGGAAGACCCACACCCTCGCGGTACTCGCCGAGGGCGTCGCCGCCGCCGACGGGCTCGCGCCCGTGGTTGTCGATCCGATGGGCGTGCTCGACGGCCTCGCAGTCGACGGCGGCACGGTCCACCGTCGCCCGCGGGTTCGACCGAACGCCGTCCCGCCGGCGGCGTGGCCGGGGCTGCTGGACCTGGACCCGGCGGGTGCGGTCGGCTCGCTCGTGTGGCGCGCGGTCGCCGAGGCGGAGACTCCCTCGGTGGCAGGGGCGCGCGAGTACGTCGCCGACGCGGACGCCGGGCGAGCGACCCGCCGGGCCGCGGACGCGCACCTCGCGCTCGCGGCCGAGTGGGACGCGTTCGACCCCGACGGGCTGACGCCGCGTGCGCTCGCCTCCGGCGAGCCGACGGTGCTCGACTGCTCGGGACTCCCGGCACCGGCCGCCGGCGCGGTGTGTGCTGCCGTCGCCCGCGGGCTCTACGAGGCGCGCGTCCGTGGGACGGTCGACCGGCTCCCGTGGCTGTTCGTCGACGAGGCGCACGCCTTCTTCGACGGCGTCGCCGGCGACGCGCTGGCGACGATCCTCACCCGGGGGCGCGCCCCGGGCGTCTCGCTCGCGTGTGCGACCCAGCGGCCCGCGGCGCTGCCGGCGGTCGCGGTGTCGCAGGCGGATCTGCTGGTGGCGCATCGGCTCCACAGCCGCGCCGACATCGACGCGCTCGCGGCGGCCAGACCCCTCGCGGTCGCCGACGGCCTCGCCGAACGGCTCCCGACGGGCGTGGGCGAGGCGCTCGTCGTCGACGACGCGAGCGAGACCGCGAGCACGGTCCGCGTGCGCGAGCGTCGGACGCCGGACGGCGGCGCCAGTCCCCGTGCGAGCGATCGGCCGCTCGATGGGTGCGAGCGCTCGCACGACGGGTGCCGCCAGGAGTGAAGCGTTATCCGCGACGCTCGCCAAGCGTGGGTATGGACGTGATGCGGTCGTGAGCGCCGACGGCGGGTCGATCAGCGAGAAGCTCGTCGCCGGCGCCGTCGAGAAGCCGGTGCTCGGCGTGTTCGTGGTGTTGATGCTGCTGATGTCAGCCGGGTTCCTGCTCGCGTTCCTGCTGTTCGTCCTCTGAGTTCCCGAACCGTCCTCCGAACGAACGCCCGCGGTCCTCCGGCTACTCGCGATTTCGAGCCAGGAGTCGCGTCTTCTCGCGGTCGTGGGACAACTCGCGGCCGAGCCAGCGGGCCGCGAGTTCGATCCCGGTCCGCTCCCACCCCGCGAACCCCTGCCTGCGGGAGCGGTCGACGACGCACAGCGTCCCGAACAGCTCCTCCTCGACGGACACCGGCGTTCCGAGGTAACACTCGATCCCCAGCCGGCGACCGATCGGAGGACAGCCGCGATCGGCGATTCCCCCGTCGGGGCCGGACGCCATGGTACGCCGCTCGCCGACGGTGGTCGCGCAGTACGTCTCCTCCAGCGGGATGGTTCGGTCGAAGGCGGCACACAGCTCCTCGGTGCCGTCGCCGGCGACGAACCGGAAGTCGTCGCCGGCTATCCGGGCCAGCCCGGCGTAGTCGACCTCGTAGGTCGCGCGAACCGCGGCGAGCAGCCCCTCCACGGCGCCGTCCAGGTCCGTCGGCGCGCCGGCGATCGCCTCGCCGAGGCGACGGAGTGCGGCCGCGCCCCGGTCCGTGCGCTGGCGGTCGTGGAACACTTCGACGGCGTCGTCCAGCCGGTCGATCAGCGCGGCGGTCGCGGCGCCGACCCCGTCGGCGGACGCGACGCTGTCGCCGTCGGCGGTCGCGTCGTCGATCACGATATGGTCGGTGATGCCGGCGCGAAACAGCGCGCGGAGCGTCTCCCCGTCGGCGGATCCCCCGTCGCCGTAGGCGACGATCGGGAGGTCGGGATAACCGCCGCGCACGCGGCGGACGAACGCCGCGGTCCCGTTCGGAAGCGGCTGCCCGACGGCGATCGCGTCGTACGCCTCGTGCCCGAGGGTGTCGAGCGCCGCCTCCCCGCACGGCTCCGGCACGGCCGCGAACCGGCCGTCCGCGTCCACGCGGTCGGCGAGCACCCGCCGACGGTCGCGGTCGGCGTCGACGTGCAGCAGGCGGTTCGCGGTCATCTGTCTCACGGCGGGAGGCCGTGGGCTAATAGGTTGTTGGCCGAGCAGACTGTTTCTCTACTATCCACGGAGAGTAGTTATTCGCAGGGAATCGCCCCATCAAACTCGTACTCTTCGGCCCAGTTGATCGCAGGGTGGTCGATGTCGGCTGAGAACCGAAGTTCCATCTTCTGTGATGTTGCGTCATCGACTCTGATCCAATAGAACGTTCCCGTCTCGGGATATCGAACGAGAAACGCGTCGACCGAACCGCCGTACGTCGTCTCGTGATACTCGCCATCCCGCGTCGTTTGTGAGTGTGTATTGAACCGTATCGTCTCAGCCTTGTTCTGCCAAGCGGTCTTGCACTGAACTCGGAATAGTCGGTCTCCGTTGTCGACCACCAGGTCGTACGCGTCGTTGTCACCGAACGGGATCGAGACGTTATATCCGTTGGATATCAGGGTTCGAAGCGCGTCGGCTTCGGTTTCGTCGCCTACCTGTTTGGTGTTCACCGCCCCATGAGACATATTCAGGGATAGCTTGTTCTGGAATATAAAGTTGGAACGGGGTCTCGCCACAACGAGAAGCGTGTCCAGTGTGACACGGACGTGTCGCAACGCTCCCCGTTCACGTTGCGAGTTGAAGAAGCGCCCGGAGCGGGAGTTGAACCGCGGTCGTTCCGCTCACTACGCTCGCTTCACTCCCTGGTTCAAATCCGCTCGTGAGGAAACTTCGACGACGCGGACGGCTCGCTTCGCTCGCCGTCGTTGCGTCGTCAGAAAGCGCCCGGAGCGGGATTTGAACCCGCGTCACAACCGTGACAGGGTTGTATGATGGGCCACTACACCATCCGGGCATGCATCGCGTCGGCGGGTTTCCACCTCGCCTCTGCGCATCCATTCCTTTCCCGGGTACATAATTAAGACTTCTCATCCGATCGCGCCGTGTCCCGCGATACCGTGCGCCGTAACGTTCATATCCACGGAGCGGGATCGATGATTCGTGCAAGCGGTGTGGTGACCAGCGACCGGTCCCCAAGTCGTTTGACAAGCGTTATGTGGCCGGGTCGTATAGACCGCCGTAGTATCTCGTGAAGACTTCTCCCCAGCAAACACGGCCGCGCGCGACCACGAATCTCACCAAGCCATGGTAAACGTAAGCGAACACGAACTCGTACCCGATCACACGCTCCTCGAGGAGGAAGGCGAACTCGAGGAGGTGCTCGAGGAGTACAACGTCAAACGGACCGATCTCCCCAAGATCAAGCGGACCGACCCCGCGATGCCCGACGAGGCCGAGGCGGGCGACGTGGTCCGCGTCGAACGGGACTCGCGAACCACCGACACGGCGGTCGTCTACCGCCTGGTGGTAGAATGAACAGAGAGGCACGCCGCTCCGTTTCGCGGGAGTACTTCTCCCAGGAGCGGCTCGCGGAGCACCACTTCCGCTCGTTCAACAACTTCCTCGACCGCGGCATGCAGCGCGTGGTCGACGAGAAGGAGACGATCGAGACGGACATCGGCGACAAGGAGGGGCAAGAGCCCGTCTACGTCGAACTCGGCGACGTGCGGATGACGACCCCCCGCGTTCGCGAGGCCGACGGCTCCGAGGAGCTGCTGTACCCGCAGGAGGCGCGCCTCCGGAACATCACCTACGCCGCCCCGGTCTTCATGGAGATGAAGATCATCCGCGGCGGCGAGGAGGAACCCGAGACGGTCGTCGACCAGACCGAGACGAAGGTCGGCCGCATGCCGATCATGGTCGGCTCGAACAAGTGTAACATCTCCGGCTTCTCCGACGAGGAACTCATCGAGATCGGCGAGGACCCCGTCGACCCCGGCGGCTACTTCATCGTCAACGGCTCCGAGCGCGTGCTCATGACCAGCGAGGACCTCGCGCCCAACAAGATCCTCGCCGAGTACGACTCGAAGTACGGCGACGAGATCCAGGTCGCCAAGACGTTCTCCCAACGGCGCGGCTACCGTGCGCTCGTCCTCTGTGAGCGCAACCGCGAGGGGCTGCTCGAAGTGAGCTTCCCCTCGGTGTCCGGCTCGGTCAACTTCGTCACGCTCGTGCGTGCGCTCGGGCTGGAGTCCGACGAGGAGATCGTCCACCGCGTCTCCGACGACCCGGAGATTGTCAAGTTCATGCTGGAGAACCTGGAGGAGGCCGACGTGCAGACCGAGGAGGAGGCCATCGAGACCCTCGGCGAGCGCGTCGCCTCGGGCCAGGGGAAGAACTACCAGCTCAAGCGGGCGAACTACGTCATCGACCGCTACCTCCTGCCGCACCTCCACGAGGAGGGCGTCGACGAGGAGGACGTCCGCATCAACAAGGCGTACTACCTCTGCCGGATGGCCGAGGCGTGCTTCGAGCTCGCGCTCGACCGCCGCGAGTCCGACGACAAGGACCACTACGCCAACAAGCGCCTCAAGGTCTCGGGCGACCTGATGACGGACCTGTTCCGGACGGCGCTCAACAAGCTGGCGCGCGACGTGAAGTACCAGCTGGAGCGCGCCAACATGCGTAACCGGCAGCTCACCGTCAACACCGTCGTTCGCTCTGACGTGCTGACAGAGCGCCTCGAACACCCCATCGCGACGGGGAACTGGGTGGGCGGCCGCTCGGGCGTCTCCCAGCTCGTCGACCGGACGGACTACATGGGCGTGCTCTCGCACCTGCGTCGCCTCCGCTCGCCGCTCTCGCGGTCGCAGCCGCACTTCGAGGCGCGCGACCTGCACGCGACCCAGTGGGGTCGCATCTGTCCCTCCGAGACCCCCGAGGGCCCGAACTGCGGGCTGGTGAAGAACTTCGCGCAGGCGATGGAGCTCTCCCAGAACATCGAGGACGAACAGGGACTGAAGCGAGAACTCGCGTCCATGGGTGTCGAGGGCATCCCCGGCATCGAGGGCGTTGACCGCGCATCCGCGGACGACTAACACATGGCAAGCCAACAACGAGAAGCGAAAGTCTACGTCAACGGGAGCCTGGTGGGGACCCACCCGGACCCCAACCAGCTCGCGTCACAGATCCGGGAGGCGCGCCGCCGCGGCGACGTCTCCGACATGGTGAACGTCTCGGTGAAGGACCGGACGAACGAGGTCATCGTCAACGCCGACGCCGGGCGCGCCCGGCGCCCGCTCATCGTCGTGGAGAACGGGGAGCCGCTCCTCGACGACGAGACGATCGAGGCGCTGGAGAACGACGAGATCGAGTTCGAGGACCTCGTCGACCACGGGATCGTCGAGTTCATCGACGCCGAGGAGGAGGAGGACATCTACGTCGCCACCGACGAGGAGGACGTCAACTCCCGGACGACGCACCTGGAGATCGACCCGCAGCTCATCTTCGGCATCGGCGCGGGGATGATCCCCTACCCCGAGCACAACGCCTCGCCGCGCATTACCATGGGCGCGGGGATGATGAAGCAGTCGCTCGGGCTTCCCTCGGCCAACTACCGCATCCGGCCGGACACCCGCCAGCACCTCCTACACTACCCGCAGCTGTCGATGGTCAAGACGCAGACCACCGAACAGATCGGGTTCGACGAGCGCCCCGCGGCACAGAACTTCGTCGTCGCGGTCATGTCCTACGAGGGGTTCAACATCGAGGACGCGCTCGTCATGAACAAGGGGAGCGTCGACCGCGCGATGCAGCGCTCGCACTTCTTCCGCACCTACGAGGGCGAGGAGCGCCGCTACCCCGGCGGCCAGGAGGACCGCTTCGAGGTCCCCTCCCAGGACGTGCGCGGCGCCCGCGGCGAGGACGCGTACACCCACCTCGACGAGGACGGCCTCGTCAACCCCGAGACGAAGGTCGACGAGAACTCGGTCCTGCTGGGGAAGACGAGCCCGCCGCGGTTCCTCGAGGAGCCCGACGACATGGGCGGCCTCTCCCCGCAGAAGCGACGCGAGACCAGCGTCACGATGCGCTCGGGCGAGTCCGGCGTCGTCGACACGGTGACGCTGATGGAGGGCGAGGACGGCTCGAAGCTCTCGAAGGTCTCGGTGCGCGACGAGCGGATCCCCGAGCTCGGGGACAAGTTCGCGTCCCGCCACGGCCAGAAGGGCGTCGTGGGCCACCTCGCGCCCCAGGAGGACATGCCCTTTACCGAGGACGGGCTCGTGCCCGACCTCGTGATGAACCCGCACGCGCTCCCGTCGCGCATGACGGTGGGCCACGTGCTGGAGATGCTCGGCGGCAAGGTCGGCTCGCTGGAGGGCCGCCGCGTCGACGGGACGGCGTTCCAGGGCGAGGGAGAGGAGAAGCTCCGCTCGTCGCTGGAGGAACACGGGTACAAGTCCTCCGGGAAGGAGGTCATGTACTCGGGCGTCACCGGCGAGAAGATCGAGGCGGAGATCTTCGTCGGGACGATCTTCTACCACAAGCTGTACCACATGGTGAGCAACAAGCTGCACGCCCGCTCGCGCGGGCCGGTGCAGGTGCTCACCCGGCAGCCGACCGAGGGGCGCGCCCGCGAGGGCGGCCTCCGCGTCGGCGAGATGGAGCGCGAGGTGCTCATCGGGCACGGCGCCGCGATGGCGCTGAACGAGCGGCTGCTCGACGCCTCCGACAAGGAGACGGTGTACATCTCCGAGGAGACGGGGATGGTGGCCGTCGAGGACGTGGAGCAGCGTCGCATCTACGACCCCATCACGGGCGACGAGGACGACATCCACGAGATGGAGATCAGCTACGCGTTCAAGCTGCTGCTCGACGAGATGAAGGCGCTCGGCATTCGACCGACCCTCGAACTTGAGGACGCAGTCTAACAATGGCAGGCCAGACACCCAAAGAGATCGGCGGCATCAACTTCGGGCTGATGGACCCGGAGACGTATCGGGACATGTCCGCGACGAAGGTCATCACCGCGGACACCTACGACGACGACGGCTACCCCATCGACATGGGGCTGATGGACCCGCGCCTGGGCGTCATCGACCCCGGGCTGGAGTGTCGCACCTGCGGCAAGCACTCCGGGTCGTGTAACGGGCACTTCGGCCACATCGAGCTGGCCGCCCCCGTCATCCACGTCGGCTTCACGAAACTGATCCGTCGGCTGCTGCGCGCGACGTGCCGCAACTGCGGCCGCCTCGCGCTCACCGCCGAGGAGAAAGAGGAGTACAAGGAGAAGCTCAAGCGGACGAAGGACCTCGGCGGCGACCCCACCGACGTGCTGAAATCGGCCGTCCGGCAGGCCCGCAAGGCCAGCACGTGCCCGCACTGCGGCGAGCCGCAGGCGGACATCAAACACGAGAAGCCGACCACCTACTACGAGGTGCAGGACGTGCTCTCGGGGGACTACTCCGAGCTCATCACCCGCGCGATGCAGCCGGACGAGCCCGAGGACGAGGAGGAGGAGGTCGACGAGAGCGAGGCGATCTCCCCGATGGATCTGGCCGACGAGACGGGCATCGCGCTCGACCGCATCAACGAGATCCTCTCGGGCGAGTTCCGCCCGCGCAAGGAGGACCGCAAGGCGATCGAGAAGGCGCTCGGCATCGACCTCACCGTCGAGGACATGAACAAGCTGATGCCGAGCGACATCCGCGACTGGTTCGAGGACATCCCGGACGAGGACCTCGAACCGCTCGGCATCCACCCGCAGAAGTCCCGGCCGGAGTGGATGATCCTGACCGTGCTGCCGGTCCCGCCGGTCACGACGCGCCCCTCGATCACGCTGGACAACGGCCAGCGCTCCGAGGACGACCTCACACACAAGCTGGTCGACATCATCCGGATCAACCAGCGGTTCATGGAGAACCGCGAGGCCGGCGCCCCGCAGCTCATCATCGAGGACCTGTGGGAGCTGCTCCAGTACCACGTCACCACGTTCGTGGACAACGAGATCTCCGGCACGCCGCCCGCGCGTCACCGCTCGGGCCGCCCGCTGAAGACGCTCTCCCAGCGCCTCAAGGGCAAGGAGGGTCGCTTCCGCGGCTCGCTGTCGGGCAAGCGCGTGAACTTCTCCGCGCGGACCGTCATCAGCCCCGACCCCACCCTCTCGCTGAACGAGGTCGGCGTCCCCGAGCGGGTCGCCGAGGAGATGACGCAGGTGATGAACGTCGCCGAGCGCAACATCGACCGCGCCCGGCAGTACGTCCGCAACGGGCCCGAGGCCCACCCCGGCGCCAACTACGTCAAGCGGCCCGACGGCCGCCGGCTGAAGGTAACCGAGAAGAACTGCGAGGAGCTGGCCGAGAAGGTCGAGCCCGGTTGGGAGGTGAACCGTCACCTCGTCGACGGCGACATCGTGATCTTCAACCGACAGCCCTCGCTGCACCGGATGTCGATCATGGCCCACGAGGTCGTGGTCATGCCGTACAAGACGTTCCGCCTGAACACCGTCGTCTGTCCGCCGTACAACGCCGACTTCGACGGCGACGAGATGAACATGCACGCGCTCCAGAACGAGGAGGCCCGCGCGGAGGCACGCGTCCTCATGCGCGTGCAAGAGCAGATCCTGAGTCCCCGCTTCGGCGAGAACATCATCGGGGCCATCCAGGACCACATCTCGGGCACCTATCTGCTCACGCACGACAACCCCGAGTTCACCGAGACGCAGGCGCTGGACCTGCTTCGGGCGACCTCGGTCGACGAGCTGCCCGAGCCCGACGGCACGAACGACGCCGACGAGCCGATCTGGACGGGCCAGACCGTGTTCTCGGAGCTGCTGCCCGACGACCTGAACCTGGAGTTCACCTCCTCGACGGGTGACATGGTGCGCATCGAGAACGGCCAGCTGGTCGAGGGGACGATCGACGAGGACGCCGTGGGCGGCTTCGGCGGCGAGATCGTCGACACGCTCACCAAGGTGTACTCGAAGACGCGCGCCCGCGTGTTCATCAACGAGGTGGCGTCGCTGGCGATGCGCTCGATCATGCACTTCGGGTTCTCGCTGGGCATCGACGACGAGTCGATCCCGCCGGAGGCGACCGAGCAGGTCGACGAGGCGATCGACTCCGCCTACGAGCGCGTCCAGGAGCTCATCGAGACGTACGAGCGCGGCGACCTCGAGAGCCTACCGGGCCGCACGATCGACGAGACGCTGGAGATGAAGATCATGCAGACGCTCGGCAAGGCCCGCGACAGCGCGGGCGAGATCGCCGAGGACCACTTCGCCGACGACAACCCGGCGGTCATCATGGCGCGCTCGGGCGCCCGCGGGTCGATGCTGAACCTGACCCAGATGACCGGCTGCGTCGGCCAGCAGGCGGTTCGCGGCGAGCGGATCAACCGCGGCTACGAGGACCGCACGCTCGCGCACTACGAGGCCGACGACCTCTCGGCGGAGGCCCACGGCTTCGTGGAGAACTCCTACCGCTCGGGGCTGACGCCCGAGGAGTTCTTCTTCCACGCGATGGGCGGCCGCGAGGGGCTGGTCGACACTGCGGTCCGGACCTCCAAGTCCGGGTACCTGCAGCGTCGCCTCATCAACGCCCTCTCCGAGCTCGAGACGCAGTACGACGGCACGGTGCGGGACACCTCCGGCACCATCGTCCAGTTCGAGTTCGGCGAGGACGGCACTTCGCCGGTGAAGGTCTCCTCCAACGAGGACACCCCCATCGACATCGAGCAGATCACCGACCGCATCGTCGACGCCGAGTTCGGCTCCGAGGAGGAGAAGGAGCGCTTCCTCGGCCGCCGCGAGGCGCCGACGAACCTGTCGGAGTACGCCGGCCCCGGGCTTGACAAGGCCGGCGGCGTGGGGGTGGGCGATGACTGACGGCGGCTCCGTCGACCGCTTCGTCGACGCCCACGAGACGGTCACCGAGGACATCGCGCTGGTCGTCGAGGACACCGAACTGCCGCGACGCCTGAAGGACGAGATCTACGAGAACATCGACGGCCGCGGCGGCGTGACGCCCGAGCAGGCCAACGAGATCGCCCAGGCCGCCGAGTCGCGCTACCTCGACACGCGCGTCGACCCGCTGGACCCCGTGGGGACCGTCTCCGCGCAGTCCATCGGGGAGCCGGGGACGCAGATGACTATGAACACCTTCCACTACGCGGGCGTCGCGGAGATGGACGTGACCCAGGGGCTCCCCCGGCTCATCGAGCTGGTGGACGCCCGCAAGACCCCGGACACGCCGATCATGGTCGTCCACCTGGACGACGAACACGCGACCGACCGCGAGAAGGCCCACGAGGTCGTCTGGCAGCTGGAGGCGACGAAGATCCTCGCGCTCGGCGACGTGTCCACGAACGTCGCGGACATGATCGTGCGCGTCGACCTCAACGAGGAGACGCTGCTGGAGCGGTGGCCCACCCACGAGGAGCCGACGGAGGTCGCCGGCATCGTCGCCGACATCATCGAGGACTCGCTGGGCGTCTCCACGCGCCACTCGGGGACGACGATCGAGTTCGGCCCCGACGAGCCGAGCTACCGCGAGCTGCTCCAGCTGGTCGAGGAGCTCCGGGACATCGTGTTCAAGGGGATCGAGGAGGTCTCCCGCGTCGTCATCCGCAAGGAGGAGGTCGACGACGGCGAGGAGGAGTACGTCCTCTACACCGAGGGGTCGGCGTTCGCCGACGCCCTGGAGATCGAGGGCGTCGACGCCTCCCGGACCACGTGTAACAACATCCACGAGATCTACCGGACGCTCGGCGTCGAGGCGGCCCGCGAGACCATCATCGACGAGACGATGGAGACGCTCGAAGAGCAGGGGCTCGACGACGTGAACATCCGCCACCTGATGCTCGTCTCGGACATCATGACGAACCGCGGCACCGTCGAGTCGATCGGTCGCCACGGCATCTCCGGGTCGAAGGACTCCGTGCTCGCGCGCGCGGCGTTCGAGGTGACGGTGAACCACCTGCTCGACGCGGCGATCCACGGCGAGGCCGACGACCTCAACGGCGTCATCGAGAACGTCATCGTCGGGAAGCCGGTGTCGATCGGCACCGGCGACGTGGACCTGCGGATGGGCTCGGCGCCCGACCCGGCACCGTCCGCGGACGACTGACGGTGCGCGTGGAGATCACCGACGAGGCACGGCGGTACATCGGGACGTTCGACGAGCTCGTCGGCGTCGCGCCGACGGACTGTCTCGTGTTCGAGGACGGCGACCGGGTCGTCTTCCTCATCCCCGCAGGGGAGATGGCCGACGCGGTCGGCCCCGGCGGGAAGACCGTCGAGCGCGTCGAGGAGCGGCTCGGCGCCGCCGTCGAGCTGGTCGAGGACGCCGACACGCCCGAGGCGTTCGTCGCGAACGCGCTCGCGCCGGCGGCGGTGCGGGGCGTGACGATCAGCCGGCAGAACGACGTCGTCGCGTACGTCGAGGTCGTCGACGCCGACCGCGGCGTCGCAATCGGCGCGGACGGACGAAATATCGATGTGGCGCGCGCGCTCGCGAGGCGCCACTTCGACATCGACGACGTGCAGTTGGCCTGACCCGGTCGATCGGCTCCGCTTCCCTCGACGGTCGGGCGCGTCCGACCACACGTTCTTCACCGACTCTCCCGTCGAGTCGGGCATGCTGTCAACGCCGCTACAGACGGGAGTCCCGCCGATCCCGGTGCCCGAGGACCTGCTCGCGTCGGGGGGCGCGCTCGTCGACGTCGTCGTGTTCGCGGCCGTGACCGTCGCGGTGTACCTCCTCGCGCGGGCGACGGTGTTCCCGCTGGCGGTCCGGGCGGTCCGGTCGCGAAACCGCAACAACCCGACGATCCAGTCGGCGACCGAGACGTATCTGGCGGTGCTGCTCGCCGCAATGGCGACGGTGGCGGGCATGCTCGCGGCCGGGTACGGCGCCGTGTTCTCCGAGTCGGCGCTGCTCATCGCGGCGCTCACCTTCGCGGTCGGCACCGCCGGCCGCGACGTGCTCGGGTCGCTCGTCAGCGGGCTGTTCCTCGTCGCCGACCCGGACTTCAACGTCGGCGACTGGATCCGGTGGTCCGGCGGCGAGGGCGTCGTCGAGGCGGTCGACTTCCGCGTGACCCGGATCCGGACGCTCGATTACGAGACGCTCACCGTCCCGAACACGGAGCTGACGGGCAACACGATCACCCGTCCGTACGGCCGCGACCGCTTCCGGGTCACCGAGACGGTTCACCTCGCGTACGACGACGACATCGACCGAGCCCGCGAGCTGATCGTCGAGGCTGCCGAGGCCGAGCCACGGGCGCTCCCCGACCCGGCCCCGGAGGCGCGCGTGGCCGACCTGGGCGAGGGGACCGTCGCGCTGCGCGCGGAGTTCCTCGTGCGCGAGCCCGCCGACGGCGACCTCCTCGGGATCCGGTCGCGGTTTCGCGCCCGAGTGATCGACCGCTTCGAGGAGGCCGGGATCACCCTCGGTCCCGCCAGCGACCGGGAGCTGTCCGGCCACGTCGGCGTGACGGTCGCCGACGGCGACGGGAATCGCGGCGCCGGCGGAGACCGCGGCGGCGACGAAGACCGCGGCAGCGACGGAGCCACGGGACCCGCGGAGTGAACGGAACGCGAGTCCAGGGTGAGGCCGCTCGGTGTCGCCGCGTCGCTGCGGCGACCAGCGACGCCCGGAGAGCGACCGACGCGCGCCGAAACCGCCGCTACGGCCGCGAGAGGCAACCACGAGACGCGCTCAGATCCCGCGAGAGGCACCGCTAATCGATTCTCCGTCCGTCTCGCCGAGATCGAAAGGGAACCCTTACGTAGCACGGCCGAAAACGGGGGTGTACGATGGCCAACGGCAAATACGCCGCGCGGAAGCTCAAGAAGGACCGCCAGAAGCGGCGGTGGTCCGACTCGGAGTACGCGCGACGCGAGCGCGGTCTCTCCGAGAAGTCCGACCCCCTCGAGGGCGCCCCCCAGGGTCGCGGTATCGTCCTGGAGAAGGTGGGCATCGAGGCGAAGCAGCCCAACTCGGCGATCCGGAAGTGCGTCCGGGTCCAGCTCATCAAGAACGGGAAACAGGTCACGGCGTTCTGTCCCGGCGACGGCGCCATCTCGTTCATCGACGAGCACGACGAGGTCACCATCGCGGGGATCGGCGGCGCGAAGGGTCGCGCCATGGGCGACCTCTCCGGCGTCAACTACAAGGTCGAGAAGGTGAACGGCGTGTCGATGATCGAACTCGTTCGCGGCAACGCGGAGAAGCCCGTCCGATAATGAGCGAGTCAGAACAAGACGTCGACGACGAGGCCGAGGCACCGGACCCGGACGCGCCCGCCGACTCCGAGCAGGCCGCGGAGAACGCCCTGCTGTTCGGCGAGTGGGACGTCTCGGAGATCGAGTACTCCGACCCGTCCACCCGGAAGTACATGAACGTGACCCCCATCGCGCACACGCAGGGGCGTCACGCGTCCAAGCAGTTCCAGAAGTCCGAGATCTCCCTCGTCGAGCGGCTCATCAACCGTCTGATGCAGACCGAGGAGAACACCGGCAAGAAGCAGCAGGCTCAGCGCATCGTCCGCGACGCCTTCGACACGATCCACTCGCGCACCGAGGACAACCCGGTGCAGGTGCTCGTCGAGGCCGTCGAGAACGCCGCCCCGCGCGAGGAGACCGTCCGACTGAAGTACGGCGGCATCTCCGTCCCGAAGGCCGTCGACGTGGCCCCCCAGCGCCGCGTCGACCAGTCGCTGAAGTTCATCGCCGCGGGCGTCCAGGGCGCCAGCTACAAGACGACGACCAGCGCCGCCGACGCGCTCGCCGACCAGCTCATCGGCGCCGCCCGCTACGACGTGCAGACGTACTCCATCTCCCAGAAGGAGGAGACGGAACGCGTCGCCGCCGCCGCGCGCTAACCGCGCCACGGCACCGACGATCGCGGCGCCCCCGCGGCGTTTCTCGCGTTCGTTCCGATCGCCGACCGCGAGCGACGGCGTTCGCCGCGTGCTCAGCGCTCGGGTCGACCGATGTCGTCGATCGATCGGACCGACCGGATGACCGGTCGGATCCGGTCGAACGCGAGGCCCTGAGAGACGGTCCCCGCGTCTCGGTTCCAGTCGATGACGTTCGAGTCGGCGAGCTTCGGGAGGTGGACGTGGCGGAGGTGGACCGACAACGTGTCGGCGTCCTCGTTCGGTCTGACGATGTCGTCGGGGACCGACACGATGGCCCCCGAGGACGACCGGTCCGCCAACTCGAAGAGGAGCCGTCGCCGAAGTTCGTCGGCGAGGAGTTCGAACCACGTGTCGTACGTCTCCGGCGACACGCGAGCGTCCTCGGACATGATTCCGAGATTACATTCTGACTACTTTGTCGTTTCGGCTGTCCCGGGAGTCGACGCGACGGGATCGCGCCGAGCGATCACCGGTCGACGGTCGCCGGGTCAGCCACGGTTGTGAACGTTCGTGCTCCCGCACTCGGGACACCGGGTGAGTCTCCCGAGCCTCGGATCGGTGACGTGCTCCCACGCGTCGTCCCCCGTCGGTGCCTCGAAGCCGCAGCCGTCGCAGGTGAGTACGCTCGCCGGCGGCATGGGGGATGATACGGCGTCCGTGCGCATAGTCCTTACCGAGGGGAGGAGTCGCATCCGGCTGTGGAGACGCCGAGACGCCACGGCGACGCCATCGGCGACCGATCGCGGCGACGCCGGCGGCGACCGATTGGCGACGGTCAGTCGCCCTGTCCGTAGCCCTCGAACTGTTCGATGGCGGTGTCGAGCTCCGCCTCGGGCAGTTCGGTCGGCTCGCCGACGGCCGACGACTGGAGGTACAGCCGCGAGAGGTCCTCGACGTGGGTGGTGTGCTCCAGGGCGGTCTCGATGTCGTCGGCGGTGACGACGAGGCCGTGGTTCTCGATGAAGGAGGCCGTCGCGTTCGCCTCCTCCATGGCGGCGACGACGTTCGCGGCTAGTTCCTCGGTGCCGTAGGGGGCGTACTCGGCGACGGGGACGCGCTTGCCGACCGTGACGATCATGTAGTGGATCGGGGGCAGCTCCCGGTGGAGCACGGCCATCGACGTCGCCCACGGCGAGTGGGTGTGGACGATGGCGTCGGAGCCGTAGCCGCGGTAGATGTGTCGGTGCATCGGCACCTCGCTGGAGGGTTTCATCCGCCCGGCGACGCGCTCGCCGTCGAGGTCGACCACCGGAACGTCCCCGGTGTCGAACGCGTCGTAGGCGACTCCCGTCGGCGTGACGGCGAAGCGGTCGCCGTCGCGGACGCTGAGGTTCCCGGTGCGCCCGGGCGTGAGCCGCGCGAGCTCGGGAGCGTGCTCGACCACGGCCTCGCGGGCCTCGCGGAGGACCGACGGGCTCGCGTCGTCGCTCACAGCGCCACCTCCGTCACCGCGGTCAGGGAGTCGAGGCGATGGTCCGGCGTCCGGAGACTGTCCGGGTCGCCGGCGTCCCCTACGTCCTCGCCCTCCTCGGGTCCGTTGAACAGCGCCGTCTCCATGCCGAGCGCGTTGCCGCCCTCGATGTCGTTGGCGGGGGAGTTGCCGACGACGAGCGCCTCCGACGGTGCCCGGTCGAGTCTCGCCAGCGCCGCGGTGAACACGGGCGCGGCGGGCTTCTCGCGGCCGACCTCCTCGCTGGTGACGAACGCGTCGAGGTGCGCGTCGACGCCGAGTTCCGCGAGCTTGCGCAGTTGGACGTGCGTCGTGAGGTTCGTCACGACCGCCACGTCGACGTTCGCCTCGCGGAGCGTCGCGAGCGTGTCGAGGGCGTCATCGAACGCCGCCATCTCCGCGAGGTACGCGTCCCAGTAGGCGTCGCCCAGCGCACGGGCGAGGTCGGCGTCGAACGGGCCCGGGAGGTCGGCGACCAGCCGCGTGTAGTAGATGTGGCGGCTGTGGCTGCTGGCGGTCGCGGGGACCTCGCGTTTCGTCGCGCGGCGAGCGCGGGCGCGTCGCGCCTCGAACGCCTCGGCGTCGAGGTCGCCGCCGCGGTCGCGGTACGTCTCGAAGGCGGCGCGCGTGCCCGCCTCGTTGCACGGATCGTACGGGTAGAGGGTGTCGTCCAGATCGAACAACACGGCGTCGACGGCCATGTCGGGCGCTCGGCCCCCCGCCGCATAGGTGTTCGGTCGTGTCGATCGGTCGTGCCGACGGAGCAGTCCCGAGCGTCGGCGGTGGCGCCGAGCCGCCGAGCCGCGTTCGCGACGCGGTGTCGAACCGGGGGAACGGCTTTGTCCACGGCCGGCGACGCCGGGGACGTGTTCCCGGAGGTCATCGAGACGGAGCGCCTGCGGCTCGAACGGTGCTCGCGCGAGCGCGTCTCCGCGCGAGCGCTGTACGACGCCGCATCCGACGACAGCCCGACGATCGACGAGGAGACGGAGTACCTCCCGTGGTCGCCGCTCGACACGCTCGCCGGCGCCGAGGACCGCCTCGCCGAGTTCGAGCGACAGTGGGAGGAGCGCGAGCGGGCGGAGTGGGTCGTCCGTCCGCGGGGCGACGAGCCGGGCGCCGGCGAGTTCGCCGGGACGGCCGGGCTCATCTGCCGGTGGGACCGCGACCTCGCGCTGCTCGCGATCTGGCTGCGAAAGCCGTTCTGGGGGAGGGGCTACTCGGGCGAGCGCGCCGACGCGCTGCTGGCGGTGGCGTTCGACCGACTGGACGTGGGCGTCGCCGCGGTCCCGATCCACGGCGACAACGAGCGATCCCGCCGCGCCGTCGAACGGTACGTCGACCGCCACGGCGGGCGCTACGAGGGCCTCCTCCGCAATCACGCCGGCCGGTACGACGAGCCCGCCGACCACCACCGGTTCTCGGTGAGTCGCGAGGAGTGGCGCGCGGCCGACGGCGCCCGAACACCGGTTCGGTACCCCGACGGATCGGTGTGACGCGCCCGGCGATGCCGGCCGGTCACGGCGGGCGAGCGTTCAAATACGAAGCCGGCACCAGCGGGACCACGGGCGATGGGCCGCGCCCGTCCGGCTCGCGAGCCACCCGGTCCCCGTGGTCGACGGCCCGTGGAACGCCCCGGCCAGGCGGGGTCCCTCGCGCGGTGCTGCCCGGCGGTACGCCGGCGCTGGTGATCAGTCGGCCGCGGCGGATCCGCCGCCCGCGTTGACGGCGTACAGCCGGGCGGCGTCGACCAGCGCCTTCCGGTACTCCGACTCCGAAGGGTCGGCCGCGAGCGACCGGAACAGCCGCGTGAATCCCTGCACGTCGACCGCCGGGGCGTCGTCCGCGGCCGCGTGAACCAGGTCGTACAGGCGGTGCCCGTCGCCGACGAGCCCGTGCCGCTCGCACATCGCGAGCGCGAACGCGGCGTTGACGGCCGTGATGTCCGGGTCCGAGCCGGGCGTCATTCGCTGTGAGTCCGGGTGGGGGTGATCGCGCGGACGGTCCGCGATCGCGGCGGCCAGCTGCGACTCGAAGAAGGTGACGAGCTTCCCGCCCGGACCGACCGAGAGGGTGATGTCGTCGGCGTACACGTCCTTCATGTGGTTCGCGATCTGGTAGCAGTGGTGGACCTTCCGTCGCTCGACCGACGACCCCGACAGCGCGAGAAACAGCGCCTCGTCGGTCGACTGGTGGTGCGAGGGGTGGGGCTCCTCGTACCGGGCCATGTGCGACAGCTCGTGGAGGGCGAGCTCGCGCGCCATCGCCGAGGTCGCCGCCTTCCGGGAGATGTTGAGGACGTGGCGGTCGTCGTAGTGGGCCGCCCACGTTCGTTCCTCGGGGTTGTCGCGAACCTGGACCTCGACCGGGAGCGAGAGGTCGTGTTCGGTCTCGAAGAGCGTTGCCGCCCCGAGAAAGGGGTCGGGCGGGACGGCGCCGCGGACTCGGATGTCCATGTGTAGTGTTGGCACGGGGTGTACCGGTTTGACTCTTGTGCCGGTTCGGCCCCGGCTGTGAGCCGATCCACGAGACGGCGTACCACGCGGTGTGGCCCCCGGATTCGGAGGTTTCGGCGCCGGCAAAGCACTACCCTTTTGACCGGGCGGAGAATACCGGTCGGTAATGGGCCGACGAAAGAAAATCGTACAGGAATGTGAGGAACTGATGGACGAGCCGGAGCAGATCCGGAACATCGCCATCGCTGCTCACGTCGACCACGGGAAGACGACACTGACGGACAACCTGCTCGCGGGCGCGGGCATGATCGCCGACGCCGACGAGGCGACCCAGCTCGTGATGGACACCGAGGAGGACGAGCAGGAGCGCGGGATCACCATCGACGCGGCGAACGTCTCGATGACCCACGAGTACGAGGAGGACAACCATCTCATCAACCTCATCGACACGCCGGGCCACGTCGACTTCGGCGGGGACGTGACCCGCGCGATGCGCGCCGTCGACGGCGCGCTCGTCGTGGTCGACGCCGTCGAGGGCGCGATGCCCCAGACGGAGACGGTCGTCCGGCAGGCGCTCCGCGAGGGCGTCAAGCCGGCGCTGTTCATCAACAAGGTCGACCGCCTCATCTCCGAGCTCCAGGAGGGGCCCGAGGAGATGCAGCAGCGTCTCCAGGACGTCATCGCGGACGTGAACGAGCTCATCCGCGGGATGACCGAGGAGATGGACGACATCGACGAGGACTGGACGGTCTCCGTCGAGGAGGGCACCGTCGGGTTCGGCTCGGCGCTGTACAAGTGGGGCGTCTCGCTCCCGTCGATGCAGCGCACCGGCATGTCGTTCGCGGACATCATCGAGCTTGAGCAGGACCACAAGCGCCAGGAGCTCCACGAGCGGACGCCGCTTTCGGACGTCGTGCTCGACATGGTCGCCGAGCACTTCCCGAACCCGCTGAAGGCGCAGCCGTTCCGTATCCCGCGCATCTGGCGCGGCGACGACGAGTCCGACATCGCCGAGGACATGCGGACGGTCAACCGCGACGGCGACATCGTGTTCATGGCGACCGACATCGGGATGGACCCCCACGCCGGCGAGATCGCGACGGGCCGCGTCTTCTCGGGCACGCTCGAGAAGGGCCAGGAGCTGTACGTCTCCGGCACCGCGGGCAAGAACCGCGTCCAGTCGGTCGGGATCTACATGGGCGGCGAGCGCGAGGAGCTCGACCGCGGCGTCCCCGCCGGGAACATCGCGGCCGTCACCGGCCTGAAGGACGCCATCGCGGGCTCTACGATCTCCGACAAGGAGATGACGCCGTTCGAGTCGATCGAGCACATCTCCGAGCCGGTCATCACCAAGAGCGTGGAGGCGAAGTCGATGGACGACCTGCCGAAGCTCATCAAGACGCTCCAGCAGGTCGCCAAGGAGGACCCGACCATCCGCGTGGAGATCAACGAGGACACCGGCGAGCACCTCATCTCCGGGCAGGGCGAGCTCCACCTCGAGGTCATCACCCAGCGCATCCAGAAGAACCAGGGCATCCCGGTCCAGACCGGCGAGCCCATCGTGGTCTACCGCGAGCAGCCGCAGGAGGCCTCCCGCGAGGTCGAGGGCGTCTCGCCGAACCGCCACAACAAGTTCTACATCACCGTCGAGCCGCTGGCCGACGACATCGTCGAGACGATCCAGCTCGGCGAGGCGTCGATGAGCATGCCCGAGCTGGAGCGCCGCGAGGCGCTGCAGGAGGCCGGCATGGACAAGGACACGTCCCAGAACGTCGAGCACATCCACGGGACGAACATCCTCATCGACGACACGAAGGGGATCCAGCACCTGAACGAGACGATGGAGCTGGTCATCGAGGGCCTCGAGGAGGCGCTCGACGACGGTCCCCTCGCCGCCGAGCCCGTGCAGGGCGCGCTGCTTCGCCTGCACGACGCGCGGCTGCACGAGGACACCATCCACCGCGGTCCGGCGCAGGTCATCCCCGCCGTCCGCGACGCCGTCCATCGCGCGCTCATCGACGGCGAGGTGCGCCTCCTGGAGCCGATCCAGGACGTCCGCATCGACGTGCCCAGCGAGCACATGGGCGACGCCTCCGGCGAGATCCAGGGCCGCCGCGGCCGCGTCGACGACATGTACCAGGAGGGCGACCTCATGGTCATCGAGGGCATCGCGCCCGTCGAGGAGATGATCGGCTTCTCCAGCGACATCCGCTCGGCCACCGAGGGCCGCGCCTCCTGGAACACGGAGAACGCGGGCTTTCGCGTACTCGTGGACAACCTCCAGCGCGAGAAGATCATGGAGATCCGCGAGCGCAAGGGCATGAAGCTCGAGCTGCCGCAGTCGATCGACTACATCTGAGCTAGCGCCGACCGCCGCGGTCGGTCCCTCTCCGTCTCTCTTTGCGTTCTCCCGCCGGCTTCCCGCGAGCGGCGGCGGCGGAGGAACCGTCGGCGCGACCGACGAACCGTCGGCGAGACCCTCGATCCGCCGAGAGACCGTCGGAGATCTCACAGGATCGTTCGGACACTGGCAAGCATCGCCACGGTGGAAGGCTTATCACCTCCCCGTCTACACAGGACAACTATGCCAAGTGGCACGACCCACGGTCGGCGCGACGGCTGCGAACGAGCGACCCAGCCCCGCACGCCGATCACAATTATCGGGTCCACGACCACACCCCCCGACGGAACACGCTCGGCGGCGGCCGACGACGCGGCGCCGACGGGGACGCGCGCGGACGAACGGAGGGCCAGATAGATGCCCTCGGAGTCGACGCCAGCCCCCGACGAGCAGCCGGTGGACGCGGCCGACGCCGACGGTGCCGAGACCGACGGCGACGACGCCGCGGCGGAGACGGACGGCGGCCACGAGACGGAGCTGCAGGCGCACACGATCCGGCTCGAACTGGTCGACGAGCCGGGGCAGCTGCTCGGGGCGCTGAAACCCATCGCCGATAACGGCGCGAACCTGCTGTCGATTTTCCACGAGCGCGGGAGCCTCACCCCGCGGGGACGCATCCCCGTCGAGGTCGACATCGAGTGTCCGCCCGACCGGTTCGAGGGGATCCTCGAGGACCTCCGGGAGCGCGGCGTCAACGTGATCCAGGCCGACGCCGAGGAGTACGGCGACGAGGTGACGGTCGTCCTCGTGGGCCACCTCGTGGACACGGACCTGTCGGACACGCTCAAGCGGATCCAGGACTGCTCGGGGGCGTCCGTGGCCGACATCGACCTGTCGGCGCCGGCGGGCGCCGGGTCGTCGGCGCACTCCAGCGCCCGGCTTCGCCTGCGGGCACACGCCGGCGAGACCGCCAGCGTGATCGAGACGGTCCGGGAGGTCGCCGCCGAGAAGGACATCGACGTGATCGCCCCGCTGGAGGGCCGCCGATGAGGCTCTGTGTTCTCGGCGCCGGCGCGGTCGGCCGGGCGGTCGCGGAGTTGGCCCCCCAGTACGACAACGAGGTGACCGCGCTGGCGGACTCGTCGTCGGCGGTCGTCGACCCCGACGGCGTCGACGTGGAGACCGCGCTCGCGCGCAAGGACGCCGGGGAGGCCCTCGGCGGCGCCTCGCCGGGCGACGCGCTCGCGGCCGAGTACGACGTGCTCGTGGAGGCGACCCCGACGACGCTGGGCGACGCCGAGCCCGGCTTCTCGCACGTGCGCACCGCGCTGGAGCGCGACAAGCACGTCGTGCTCGCGAACAAGGGGCCGGTCGCCGAGCGCTACGCCGAGGTGCGCGCGCTGGAGGCCGACTCCGCGGGCGAGGTGTACTTCGAGGCGACCGTCGGCGGCGCCATCCCGGTGTGCGCGACGGTCGACGACCTCGGGGCGAAGCACGTCTCGGCGGTTCGCGGCGTGCTCAACGGGACGGCGAACTTCGTCCTCTCGCGGATGGCCGCCGAGGGCCTCGACTACGACCACGTGCTCGCGGAGGCCCAGGACCTGGGCGTCGCGGAGGCGGACCCCTCGTTCGACGTGGAGGGAACCGACGCGGCGCTGAAGTGCGTCATCCTGGCGAACGTGTTGCGCGAGGCCGACTGCGACACCCTCGACGAGCTTCGCGAGGCCGCGGTCACGCTCGCGGACGCCGACGTGGAGGGGATCCGCGACATCCCGGGCAGCGCGCTGGAGCTGGCGGCCGAGGACGGGCGGACCGTCCGGCTCGTCGGCGAGGCGACCCGCGACGGCGTCAGCGTCGGCCCGCGGCTGGTCCCGGAGAACGGGACGCTGTCGGTGACGGGCACGCGCAACATCGTCGAGATCGACCACGAGTACGCGGGCGGACTCGCCATCTCCGGCCGCGGCGCCGGCGGCGAGGAGACCGCCAGCGCGGTGCTGGCCGACGTGGCCCGACTGGAGTAGCTCGCTCCGTCTGCAACCGCCATTCGGTCTGGGTCTAACGATCGTTTCGAACCGGTCGTCGAGGATCAAACGCCCGGAACGGGGGTCCGGCGCGGTCGGAGACGACCCGTGTAACCACCACACACGGGAGGGGTACACACGACCTAATCGCAAGCAAGCGTCGGGGTGGGCTGCCTGACGTATCGAAATGGTTTTAGGGCGTTCGGACGTTACACGTCCTTACAGAGCGCCTCAGCGCTTGATTCAACAATGAGCGACAAACCCCACCAGAACTTGGCCATCATCGGCCACGTCGACCACGGGAAGTCCACGCTCGTCGGGCGGCTCCTCTTCGAGACCGGGAGCGTCCCCGAGCACGTGATCGAACAGCACCGAGAGGAGGCCGAGGAGAAGGGCAAGGGCGGCTTCGAGTTCGCCTACGTCATGGACAACCTGGCCGAGGAGCGCGAGCGCGGTGTCACGATCGACATCGCCCACCAGGAGTTCGACACCGAACAGTACTACTTCACCATCGTCGACTGCCCGGGCCACCGTGACTTCGTGAAGAACATGATCACGGGCGCCTCGCAGGCCGACAACGCGGTGCTCGTCGTCGCGGCCGACGACGGCGTCGCGCCCCAGACCCGCGAGCACGTCTTCCTGGCGCGCACGCTGGGTATCAACGAGCTGATCGTCGGGATCAACAAGATGGACCTCGTCGACTACTCGGAGGACTCCTACAACGAGGTCGTCTCCGAGGTCGAGGACCTGCTCAAGCAGGTCCGCTTCGGCACCGAGGACGCGAGCTTCATCCCGATCTCGGCGTTCGAGGGCGACAACATCGCCGACCGCTCCGAGAACACGTCGTGGTACGACGGCGAGATCCTCCTGGAGGCCCTCAACAACCTTCCGGAGTCGGAGCCGCCGACGGACGCGCCGCTGCGTCTGCCCATCCAGGACGTCTACACCATCTCGGGTATCGGGACCGTCCCCGTCGGGCGGATCGAGACCGGCGAGATGACCCCCGGTGACAACGTCTCCTTCCAGCCGTCGGACGTCGGCGGCGAGGTGAAGACGGTCGAGATGCACCACGAGGAGGTCGACTACGCGGGCCCCGGCGACAACGTCGGCTTCAACGTCCGCGGCGTCGGCAAGGACGACATCCGCCGCGGCGACGTCTGTGGTCCCGCGGACGACCCGCCGACGGTCGCCGAGACCTTCCAGGCGCAGGTCGTCGTCATGCAGCACCCGTCGGTCATCACGGCCGGCTACACCCCCGTCTTCCACGCCCACACGGCGCAGGTCGCGTGTACGGTCGAGTCGCTCGACCAGAAGCTCGACCCGTCCTCGGGCGAGGTCGACGAGGAGAACCCGGACTTCATCAAGTCCGGCGACGCGGCCATCGTGACGGTGCGCCCGCAGAAGCCCCTCAGCATCGAGCCGTCCAGCGAGATCCCGGAGCTGGGCTCCTTCGCCATCCGCGACATGGGTCAGACCATCGCGGCCGGCAAGGTGCTCTCCGTCAACGAACGGTAAATGCCCGGACAGCAAGCGCGCGTCCGACTCGCGGGCACGAGCCCCGACGACCTGGACGACATCTGCGACGACGTCCGCGAGATCGCGGACAAGACCGGCGTGGCGCTGTCGGGTCCCATCCCGCTCCCCACGAAGACCCTCGAGGTCCCGTCGCGCAAGTCCCCCGACGGCGAGGGGACGGCGACGTGGGAGCACTGGGAGATGCGCGTCCACAAGCGGCTGATCGACATCGACGCCGACGAACGCGCGCTCCGTCAGCTCATGCGGATCCAGGTCCCGAACGACGTCTCCATCGAGATCGTCCTCGAGGACTGAACTGAGGCGCACCGGACCCGTACGGGTCCCCCGTCACCGACGACCGTTCTCATCGTTTTTCACACACGCCAGCGGCGGCGCCGCCGACGGCCGCCGCCCGGCGGCACGGCTTTGTCCGCACGTCACGCAGTACTCGGCATGGTCTCCGTCCGATCGGCGACCCGAACCGGGCCGCTCCGTCCGGTCGCCGAGACGCTCGTGGTGATGACCGTGGTGTCGGCGGCGTTCTGGCTCGTCGGGCTGCTCGCGCGTCCGCTGGCGGCGTACCTGTTCGTCCTGTCGCCGCCGACGGTCGTTCACCCGTGGACGCTCGTGACCAGCGTGTACGCCCACGCAGGTGTCGGCCACCTCCTCTCGAACGCGGTCGTGGTCGTCGTCGCCGGCGTTCCCGTGGCCGCCTCGACGACCCGGGCCCGGTTTCACGGCTTCGTCCTCGCGACGGGCGCGCTCGCGGGGCTGGCGCAGGTGTGGCTCGGCGGCCTGCTCGTCCCCACGGGCGTCGTCGGCATCAGCGGCGCCGCGTTCGCGCTCGTCGGCTACGTCGCCGCCGCCAATCCCGCCGCCGACGCGCTCGGGCGCGCGGCGCGACGGCTCGACGTGTCGCCGCGGCTTCTGGTCGTCGCTGTCGGGGTACTCGCGCTGGCGGTGACGGTGGTGTTCAGCCCCGCCGGAAGCGCGCTGATCTCGCATTTCGTGGGGCTGCTTCTGGGCGTCGGCGCCGGGAGAGCCCGACTGCTCCGTGTGTGACAACCGCGCGAGGGCGGGTCGAAACGGAACCCTCAAGTGTCGGCCCGGGCTTTCAGCGAGTGCGGGCTCGTAGATCAGTGGTAGATCGCTTCCTTCGCAAGGAAGAGGCCCTGGGTTCAAATCCCAGCGAGTCCATTTAAATACGGGTCGATTGCGAAGGCCCGGAGTTCTCGCGGGAGCAGCACTAACACAGAATCCTTCAGCCGCAGCGGCGCGAACACAACTCGCGAAGGATGTGAAGTTCGCCAGCTTGTGGGGCGCGGCCACGCCGTCCCCGAAGTTTTCGGGAGGTGGTCGGCGTGAGCGTCGACACCGCCGACGTGCTCGTCTGTGAGTTCTGCGGCACCGAGATCACCGAGCACGATCAGCGCTGTCCTGCGCTCGATCACGGGGTGTGTCGCCCATGATGCGCCTCGGGTCGGACGAGTCCGGCTGCCTGCACTGCGGGGCGCACGTCACCGACCGGTTCGCCGCCGTCTTCGGCGACGGGAATAACGACGTACACCGCTGTCCCGCCTGCGATTCCATGCCGCGCATTAGCCGCGGCTCCGCAGCCGGGAAGGTCGTCGACACGCACGTCGACCCCGACGACGACCCGGCATTCAACCAGGGCGCGCGCGTCGGTGCTGCGCGGACTGACGGAGGTGACGGACGGTGAGCGTCCCGATCGTCACCGTCGGCGACGCGGACAACTACTCCGACGGTGCGTTCCGCGGCTGTACCGATCCCGACTGCGACGGCGATCTGTACTACGAGCGCGACGACGTGCTCGTCTGTCGCGGCTGCGGCACGCAGTTCTCGCACTCCTACGACCACACCGGCGAGAACGTCTTGGAACGGATCGACGTGGCCGACGACGGGTCGATCGAGACCGCCGTCGTCGCTCGTGTCTACGACCCTGCAGACGAAGTCGAGGGGTGGCGCGAAGTCGTCGACGGCGCTGATCGCGTCGAGACCGACGGGGGTGAGCAGCGGTGAACGGGTTCGAGCGATCGGGACGGAAGGTCTCGGCGTTCCCGTACATCGGGAGCAAGACGTACCTCGCGCCGTGGGTCGTCGAGCACCTCTGCGACCACGAGACGTTCGTCGTCCCATTCGGCGGCGCTGCGGGGGTGTTGCTGAACAAACCGCGGAGTCGTGCGGAGATCTTCAACGACCGCGACGAGTACGTCGTCCGATTCTTCGAGGCCGTCCGCGACCGGTCGGACGAGCTCGCCGAGGCGGTCCGCGACATCCCATACTCGCGCGGCCTGTACAACGAGTGGTCGCGACAGTTCCGCGACCCCGAGCAGGACCTCGGCGAGGATCTCGTTGAGGAGGCTGCTCGGTGGGTCTTCCTTCGGTACGCCAGCTTCAGTGGCCGCTACGGACAGCGCGCCGGGTTCGCGACCGACACGCCGCGGAAGGGGCCGCAGAAGTCCGAGATATGGGCTCGCGTTCCCGAGCGAATCCAGCTCCTCCGCGACCGCTTCAAGGGCGTCGCGATCGAGTGCGGCGACTACTCTGAGCAGTTCAAGCGGTACGACGGCGACGACGTACTGTTCTACTGCGACCCGCCGTACACCGAGGAGAAGGACAACTACTACCGCGGGCCGCTGTTCGACCACGCCGGCCTCGTCGAGACGCTCCGGGCCGTCGACGGCGAGTGGATCGTCTCCTACTCGGAGCCGCCGGAGGGTCTGGAAGACCTCGCGACGGCAGTCGTTGAGCGGAGTTACAACCGCTCGGCCTCACTCGACAACAGCGACAGGCCGGAGCGCCTGTACTGCTCGTACGATCCCGCGGCGGCGCCGATGTGGTCCGTCGTTGCTCAACAGACCCTCCCCGCGACCGACGGAGGTGAGCAGCGGTGAAGTACGTCCTCGTCGGCTGCGGCGCCGCGAAGCGCGACGAGCGCTCCGAGGCCCGCGACCTATACACGTCGACGTACTTCGCGAAGAAGCGCGCGTACGCCGAGACCGTCGGCGACGAGTGGGCGATCCTCTCGGCAGAACACGGCCTCGTCGAGCCCGACGCCGAGATCGATCCCTACGAGACCCACATCGACGATCTCGACGACCACCGCCTGAACCAGTTGGCGCATCGCATCGGAATGGAACTGATCGAGTGGCTCGTCGCCCGCGGTGCCGACACTGGCGATGAGATCATCGTGCTCGCCGGGCGCTCGTACGTCGACCCGCTGCGGGAGCGCGAAACGTTTCACGCCGGTATCGAGCCGTCCGTCTCGTTCCCGTTCGAGCAACTGGACCTCGGCGGGATCGGCGAACAGATGTCGTGGCTCGGCGAGCGCGTTGCTGCGGCGACTGCCGAGCAGTCCACGTTGATCACGGACGGCGGCGAGCCGCTCACCTGCGACGACAAGGACTGCGACGAGCCCGCTCACGTCCGCGTCTTCCCGACCCACGGTGAGACCGATCACTCGGCGCTCCGCTGTCGCGACTGCTACGAGCGAGACGCGGAACGTGACTGGTTCGATCGGTGGGCGCGTCAGATCCAGAGTCGTGACGGAGGTGACGGCCGGTGAGCAACACCAGTCTCGATCTCGACCTGTTCACCTCGTCGGAGACCGACGAGTGGTCGACGCCGCCCGAGTTCGTCCGCCCGCTCGCCGAAGCGGTTGGTGGGTTCGACCTCGACGCCGCCGCCGGTGCGGAGCGCTCCCCGATCGCCGACGAGGCGTTCACTGAGGACGACGACGGGCTCGCCCAACCGTGGCACGGCGACGTGTGGCTGAACCCGCCGTACTCCGCGATGGACGAGTGGACGCCGAAGGTCGTCTCCGAACTGCAGCGCCCCGCCGTCGACTCGATCTGCTACCTCGTGAAGGGCGACAGCAGCACCGACTGGTGGCAGGACGCCGTCGAGCACGCCGAGGCCGTCGCGATGCTCGACTCGCGGCTCGCGTTCGGTGACGGCGACGACAGCGCGCCGTTCGCCTCACACGTGTTCGTCTTCGGGGACGCGCCCGGCACCGTCCTCGACGTACTGTCGCGGCGCGCGACCGTCTTCCGTGCCGGGCACATCCATCGCGAGACCGAGCAAGAGCAGCTCGTCGGAGGTGACGGCCGGTGACCGCGATCAGCCGGTTGCATCTGCTCGGGGCGACGGTGTGGGCCTACGGCGGCGGCGGTGCGCGTGTCGTTCCGTGGACGCGGAGTGAGCACTTCTCGCGGTTCGGGGGTGAGGCCGCGTGAGCGCCGCTGCCGACGAGCGCCGCTGCTACGCCTGTGGCTCGTCTCGTGGGGTCCGCCGCCTCCCGTGCGGTGTCGACGCCTGCGCCTCGTGTGCGGCGCTCGTGGACGGCCAGCGGGGCACCTGACGATGGTGACGCGTCCGAACCCCGACGCCGCGATCATCCGCACCTGTCCGCACGAGGCTCGCGTGAATCTGAACTACGCGACGCAGGGCTCGATCGCGGACAACATGGCGCCCTACTGGGCACTGTGTCGGTTCATCCGCGCGTTCGACGGCGGTACGTCCTTCGACGCGCGGTTCCCCTGGCTCGACGGCGTCGACCCGCACCCGGTTTCCGAGGCTGACCCCGTCGACGAGGATGCGCGCGAGCAGGTCGAGGTCTCGCTGTACTACGGTACCGACGACGACGGCGACTACGCGGGGAAGATCGCGCCGCGTCCCGAGTTCGATCTGCCGCAGGACCGGTCGATGTGGGAGCCGCGCATCCAGATCGACGGCGCGGGCGAGCGGAAGGCCAACTACCTGATCCGGCCGCGCTACGCCGGTATGACCCACGTCGAGACCGGGAATGCGATCCCGTCGCCGTTCGACCACGCGGATCAGCCCGACACCGGGTTCAACGTCGAGATACAGGGGTCGAACCTCGAACTCGACGAGTACCCACACTGGTTGCGGTGCGCCTGTCAGGCGCTCGCGAACGCCCTTGACGACGACTGGTCGAGCGAGTACTTCACCCGCCCGCTGTCGACGAGCAACGTCTCCGTCCACGAGCGATACGTGCGGCTCTCGCGATCGCTCGCCGAGAAGCTCACGCGGATGGGCGGCGCCCTGCACCAGCTCGCGATGCTGCTGTCGACGCAGGACACCTCGAAGGGAGCGTACTTCTGGGACAACGGCGACTCCGGCGGTGCCATGTTCCGGCTCGTCTCGAACGCCGACGCCGCGTCGTCGATGATCCCCGGTCACGGGCTCGGGACGCAAGCGAAGTGCTACGATCCCGAGCACGAGCACTCCGACCCCGACGATCCACTGTACCACCCGAAGTTCGGACTGCTCTTTCAGGGGAAGGTCTCGGACATCCGGATCAACCGCGAGACTGTCGCGTGGGACCGCCGACACGCGCTCGTCGAGGAGCTCGAAGAACGACTCGTCAACATCCTCACGTGGGCCGGCGTCCCGATCGCGCCGAGTTCGCTCGGATCTTCGAACGACAGCGCGTCGACGTTCGTCGAGGACTGGCACTTCTCGCCAGCGGAGACGCCTCGAGATCTCGACCTCCACGACGACCCGACGCCGAAGATCGAACGGTCGCAAGAATCGATGCTCGTGCGGGCGTTCTCCCGCATGACCCCCGCCGACGAGTCGCTCACCGAGCAGCTCGTCGCCGACGGCGGCCGCGCTCACTACGACGATCTCGCCGAGGAGAGCGAGACGAGCGAGACGACAGTGTACCGCTGGTTGAAGCGGATGGGCGACGCCGTCGAGTCCCAACAGGGGACGATCACGTTCGCCTCCCAGCACCTCCGTGAGAAGTTCGAGGAGATCATCGGCCGGACCGTCACGGACGTGCAGAACAGCATCGAGCACAGTCTCCGTCACGCGGAGTCGATCCTCGAAGAAGACGCCTACGAGCGACCCTCCGGCGATGCCTTCGAGTCGTGGCGCGAGAAGTGGGGCGCCCGCGTCGCCGACGACGGCGCCGAACTACAGCTCGGCTCGTGTCTCCCGCATCCGGACGAAGGTGTCGCCAGCGGTGTGAACGCCGCCGAGGTCGTGCAGGACGGCTTTCACGCGTGGAAGGACGCGGGGAACGCTCCCGGTCACTTCCCCGGTCGCGTCCGGTGGGGCGATGATCACGGTCAGGAGCGAGTCGCCGAGGCGAACACGCTACTGCAGCACGACGCCCAGCAGGCCCGCTCGGAGGCCGTCGAGCGCCTTGCACGGACCTTCGAGGGCAACGACGTGTACGAGACCGTCGATCGCGTCCGCAAGATGATCGGCACCGGTTCGACGTGGTCCGCCGAGCAGATCCAGACCGCCGTCGAGATCGCCGGCTTCGAAATCGACATCGAGGAGCACGCACGCCCCGAGTTCGAGATCCCCGGCTGAAGCGGTCCTCGTGAGAGGCATCACTACTCAGCACCCTCTTTTTCCGCCGTCGCGCGACAGAAACGGCTGTTTTCTTGTTCACTACCAGATAGTTTCCGAGTAGCGCACCGGGAGTTGCGGGCCGGCATTCGCAGCGGGCGGGCAACACCCCTTAGGGAGTGTGCCTAAGGGCACCCCCCTACGGGGGGACAACAAAATACCACCCGCACCGCCGCAGGCGGCGCGCGAATTTTCGCAACGCTCTGCAGATATGTGCGACACGACTAAGTGACAGGCTGTCGTCGGCCCGCCCATGACCGAGCCGAGCATCACAGATCGGATCTGGATCGTCGCACTCCGTCGGTCGCAGCCGTTCACTGTCGGGGACGTGATCGAGGAGACGGGAGCGGGCGAGCGGACGGTTCGCCAGCACCTCACCGTGATCGCCGAGAACGGGTTTCTCGACCGTCGCGGCGGCCGCGGTACTGATAAGGTCCGGTATGTCCGCAGTAATCCCGTGCAGCCCATGGAGGCTACCATATGAGCGGACTTGTCGACTCCCTCCCCGATCAGCCTCTCCCGCGATCTACTGTCGACTCGCTCACGGAGCATCCTGAGATCTCGTTCGTCGGTCCCCTGTACGGAGAGCGGCCCCAGAACCGGGATTCGTGTCACGGAATGGTGATCGCTATCAACGACCGTCTGGTTGGACTCGCATGGAAGCAGTCAGGGTGGGTAGTCATTGAGCAGGAGGCGTACGACGAACTGGCGAACCAGCCAAAGGGCTCTGACGGCATCCCGTTCACACTGCAATCAGAAATGCAAGAGATGCAGAACAGGGTCGCGCAACACCTGTAGCGGCAGTTGTGAGTAAGAACTCACAGACCGAAAGTACCTCACGCGCCTTCGGCGCGTTCGGACCGCCCCGCAGTACGGGCGCCTGACCCGGCGCCCTACCGCCCCACCGCGTCGGTCGGCGGCCTGTCGGACAATGGCCGGATGTTTCCGCTAATGTATGTTAATGCGTAACAATACAATTAGAGGGACATCGGTGCCCTTGTGCAGATTTGCACATTAGCGGTCGCGTGCTTACTCATCGACAGTCCGTAGAAGTTGTCTGGCGCGCTGCTCACCAACGTTCAGCACGTCGGTGGATATCTCTCCGACGCTCGCGTCGCGAACCTTTCGCTCGGTGCGGTAGCCCTGCGCGACGAGTGACCACGATGTATCCGGGCTGATCCCAGAAACGGACTCCGCGACGCGCCGCAGATGCGCGGCGTCCTCGTCGGCCGCGATGCCGAACCGGCGCTCGCGAGGTCCGACGCCGCAGCGCCGGGGTCGAATCAGCCTGAGATGCTCGTGACTAACAGCCCCCCGACCCTCACCGCTCGCTCGTCGCGACTTTCTCGATGCAGCCGTCGGACTACGCCGGCGACTCGAGCGAGCGTATTTTGCCATTGGCGCTGCGAGAGGGCTACGAGTATGCCTATGACAGTGGCGGCAGGAGTCAAGTATCGACGCGCCGAATAAGAACGAAGTCTTCGAGTCACTCGATGAGTCGTGAGTGCTGCTCAGTTAATTTGGGAAAGCGTTGAATCCATCCGTTCTTGAGATATCCCACTGCACAAGCACCGTGCAATGGTTACTCGCTGAGATCAGTAACCGTGTCCCCCGTTGACGTTGAATCGGAGGTCAAATGTTATTTCATCCTGAACCGCGGCCAACCTCATAAATATATGCTGATACTATCAATAGATATATTGAAACCGGTGTATTGAAGCCAAGTCAATATTACTCCACAACAAATGCAGATATTAATCACAGGTGCACCTGGGTGGCTGGGGACAGAGCTCGTAAAACAGTTGGACGAAACCGAGCACGACGTTCACTGTCTCGTCCTTCCGAGAGAGGATACTTCAGAGTTAGAGCCCTACGACATCACGGAGCATTCAGGAAATATTCTGAAACCGGAGACGCTGGATGCTGCGTTCAGTGATGATGTTGACGTCGTCTTCCACTGTGCGGGTATCATTCACCCTCCGGATCTGTTCGGCTCTGACATGTTTTTCGACATCAACGCTGATGGTACCAAGAACATGCTCGAGGTCGCGAACGACTATGATATCGAGCAGTTTGTCTACGTCTCATCGAACGCCGCTCAAGGATTCAACGATTCCCCGAACGAGCTGATGACGGAGGAGATGCCGTGTCAGCCCGAGAGTAACTACGGCGAGTCGAAGTACGAGGCCGAACAACACGTCCGGCGGTATCATCAGGAATTCGGCCTGGACTATACCATCGTCCGACCCTGCTGGTACTACGGACCGCGACAGCCCGACCGGATGAACCGCCTGATGGACATGATCAAAGGCGGCCATCCGATCGTCTTCGGGAACGGGATGAATCTCCGGAGTATGACGTACGTTCCGAGCCTTGTCGAGGCGTTGATCTCGGTTATGAACCAGCCAGATGTCTCCAAAAATGAGACATACTGGATCGCGGATGAGAAACCGTATACGACAAACTACATCTACCGAACGATTGCTAATCTGCTTGGCGTAGCGGACGATCTCCGTCCGCTCTACGTCCCGACTCCTATCTCGCGCCTCATGGAGATTGCCGATGTGACGCTCGGTAATTTGGGATTGTATGAGCAGAATATCCACGTCGCTGGCGAGATGTCGCGCCATATCGCGTGTGACCCCTCGAAGGCGATGGACGAACTCGACTGGGAACCCCCAACTGATCTCACTGAAGGCATGCGCGAGGGCGTTGAGTGGGCGCGAGAGCACGGCGAGTTGTAGCTGATCTGCATGATTGCACCGGATCTCGAATCTGTCGGCGATTCAACTCTCAGTGGCCTGGTGTACACACTCCGGCCGTGGCAGTGGTACAAGCAGTTGATCCTCTACATCCCGGTCGTCTTCTCCGGGTCGGCTCTTGAGTTGACAGCGTGGATCAACACGACGCTTGGTGTCGTTTTGTTCTCCGGAGCAGCTGGAGGGACCTATATTATCAACGACCTCCGTGATCGTGAGCAGGATCGACAGCATCCCCGGAAACAACATCGTCCAATCCCGAGTGGACAGGTCTCGGTTTGGCTCGCCGTCGTTTGGGCACTCGTTCTCTATGTGGGGGTCGCCTATCTTTCGTGGCAGCTAAATCAGGCATTCCTGGTTATTATCGGGGTCTACGTTGCCCAGAACTTCCTGTATAGTACTATCTTGAAGCAGTATATGTTCGCTGACCTGTTTAGTATCAGTGCTGGTTTCGTCCTTCGAGCGCTCGCGGGGGTCGTCCTCACGGCGTCCGATATGAGCCCGTGGCTGATTCTCTCCATGTTTCTGGCAGCGATGATGTTCGGCGTCTCGAAACGCTGGGGGGAGTACCAAGAGGTGGACAACCCAGCCGCGATTCGAAGCTCGCTCGAAGGGTATTCTCCTGAGATCCTCAAACTGCTCTTGGGAAGTGTCGCGACAATGCTTCTGATGACATATGCCTTGTATACGTTCTTCGCCCGGGATCTACTGATGATGCTCACGATCCCGTTTGCGTTCTACGCCGTCTTCCGTTACGTCTATCTAACAGTTGGAGTGAAGGGAGACAGCGAACCAGTGAAGCTGATCCTCGACCGGCCGCTCCTGACCAACTTCGCATTGTGGGGTCTCACGCTCTCGGCGATTCTGTACTATCCACAGCTGGGGGTCACACTGTGAAACTCTCAATCGATTTCCAGACCCATACGAATCGTTCTCCGGAGTGCGGCTGGATGGCCCCGGAAACGCTAGTCCGACGGGCCGAATCTGTCGGTCTCGATGGTGTAGCTATTACTGATCACAACACGATGGATGGTGTCGGTCCCGCACGGCGGGCAGCGAGTGATCAGTTCCTCGTGATCTCCGCCGAAGAAGTCGATACCCCAGACGGGCAAATCATCGGGCTCTTTCTTGAGGAGCCGATTGAACCGTGGCAGTCTCCGCGGACGGTCATTCAGGAAATCCACGACCAGGGAGGGCTTGCACTCGCACCCCACCCGTTCGACGCGATGCGAAGTGGCCTTTCTTCACTCTCTGAGTATACGGATGTCCTCGACGCGGTGGAGACGATCAATTCTCGATGCGTCAGACCGGCCTACAACCGACGAGCTCTCGAATTTGCCCAGCAATATGAGATCCCCAAAACAGGCGGCAGCGATTCGCACTTCGCCCACGAGATCGGGACAGCGTACACAGATCTCGAGATCCCGTCTGATGCTCGAGCAGGTGAATCGCTGGCTGATCCGGTGAAGCAATCTCTCCGGGACGGCCGTGTGTCTCCTGTAGGAGGCCGCGGCTCAATCGTATCGCACGCCGGGACGAAATGCGCGAAACTGTATAACCGCCTCCGAGACTGATGGATCTTCAAAGGAATCTCTGGCAGTTCGTCGTGTTCGGATTAGCCGTAACGCTTGCACTCAGCATCTATGCTGATCTGAATAGCCTACTCGAGGCATTCAGCAAGTTCGAATGGACGCTGTTTCCAGTCGTACTTGGCCTCACTCTTGGAAACCAATTTCTCCGCTTCGTCAAGTGGGAATACCTTCTCTCGGAGGTGGACGTTGACCTCCCACTCCGGAAGAGCTTCTACATCTTTGGGAGCGGACTAATCATGATTATGACTCCCGGTAAACTCGGTGAGATGTGGAAGTGTTGGCTCATTCGTGACGAGCAGGGCACGCCCCTGAGTAGAACGATGCCGGTTATCGCCACTGAGCGGATCACCGATCTCTTGGGAGTCCTGCTGATCAGTCTGCTTGGGATCCTTGCATTCGACCGGTCACCACTCATCCTGCTGCTGTTTCTGATTCCGATCTCCGCGGGAATTCTCCTGCTCCAGTATGAACGAGGGTCCTATTGGGTCATTGGGCTGAGTGAATCTGTCCCGATTCTCCGAACGAAGACCGACGCGTTGCGAAATCTGTACACGAACTCCCGCTCTCTGCTCAGCCCCCGCCCGCTGGGCGTGACGACAGTGCTCAGTGTCTTTTCGTGGGGGTTAGAGTGCATCGGCCTCTGGCTCGTTCTCCAAGGATTCGGAGCTGATGTCACCATGATCGCCGCGGCCTTCGTCTTTGCACTGTCCAGTATTCTTGGTGCTGTGAGTTTGTTGCCAGGCGGACTCGGTGTAACCGAAGGCTCGATGACTGCGTTCCTAATCGTGTTCGGTGCCGGAGAAGCAACAGCAGCCAGTGCAACGTTGATTATCCGGGCAGCAACGCTCTGGTTCGTCGCCGTACTCGCACTGTCTGTGTATCTGATGTATCGACGAACATCAGAGAGTATTCAATCATCCCCGGAGGAGGTTGACGTATGAAGCTGGTTACGGGTGGATCTGGGTTCGTAGGCGGCCATATTGTGGAACAACTGCTGAAACGAGGTGCAGACGTCCGTGTATTCGACCAACACCCTCCAGAAATCGGCGCCGACCAGGTTGAGTACGTTGAGGGGGATATTCGCGATCCGACCGACATTCGGCAGGCGATGGACGGTGTCGACACCGTCTACCATAACGTCGCGCTCGTTCCGGTGACGAAAGCCGGTGATCGGTTTCGACAGGTGAATGTCGAGGGGACACGTCAGGCCATGAACGCCGCTCAGGATGCGTCTGTGGACCGATTCATCCATATGGGATCGAGTAGCGTCTATTCGCTTGATCAGTTGCCGATCACGGAGAATAGCCTCTTACAGCCCAAGGGGCCGTATAGCGAATCCAAATTAAAAGCCGACGAAGTGGCGCTTCAGGCAACCGACGTGGATGTCACGGTGATCCGACCCCGGACGGTCGTCGGCAAGCGCCGAGCTGGGATCTTTCAAATCCTCTTCGAGTGGATCAGCCAGGGGCGACGTGTGTACCTCGTCGGGAGTGGTAACAACACGTTTCAGATGGTGTCCGGTCGCGATATCGCTACCGCTGCGATCGCTGCGGCTGACTCTGAGACTGCTATCGGTCAGATATATAACATCGGGACTGACGAGTTTGGCACCATGCGTGAGGCGTATGAAAGCTTGATTTCACACGCTGGTACGGGGTCTACGGTGACCAGCCTCCCTCGGCTTCCAACAAAATTCGGGATGTGGGCGTTGGATACTCTCGATTATAGCCCCCTCACGACGTTCCATTACAAAACAATAGACAAGGACTTCTACTTTGATATCTCCCGAGCCCGGGATGACCTCAACTGGGAGCCACAAGACAGCAATGCCGACTGTCTCCGACGAGGGTATGAGTGGTTCATTGATTCAACTTCCGAGGAGTCCGAGGAGTCGGGAGAGGGACACCGCAAAGCACCGGAACAAGGCGCTTTGAACATTCTCCGCAAACTCTCATAGATGTCATCATATCCTCCTATCGAACACCAGCAAATCCTAAAAGATATATTTCATCAGTGTAACGCGATAGGTACGATAGAAAATATATGTATTTGATAGTTATTTAATATGATACGGCTTAGGAAGTTTGATCTACACCAGTTGGACCTGATAGAGTACATCGTAGTGGCAGGGATAGCCCTCCGCTTATCATATTGGGGCCTGTTCCCGCTCGCGTGGAAAATATATGCGGCATTCAATCCACTCCGTATGTCGGTCGTCAAATACGTGGCTGATTTTGAAGGCTACTATCCGCTTCGTATGCCCTTTTTCGACGTATTATCAGCAGCAGCCTATCCTGTTTTTCAACCGTTCATTGGTATCAAAGCCATAGCGGTATTCAATGTCTTGATATCTTGTGTTTCATTGATCATCTTTGTGCGCGTTTGTCAACGAATCTTTTCATCTCAAATTTCAATCATCGGGGCAGTAGCATTCTACGCGTTTTATCCTAAAATCATCGTGATGAGTGGACGAGGCTTGGCGGAAGTCGCAAGTGTGGCATTCGTTGTTATCGGTGTTTGGCTTTTTTTGCGTGCTGAGGCATCAGGTCAACTGATCTCCTATTTATTGTCAGGTATCGCATTTACCCTTGCATATCTTATGTTTATTCCTGCAGTTGTCGTTGGGATCCTATTCAGTATATTCGCTGCGTGGCGTGTCTTCATATATAAGAGATACTTCAAAAAAGGAATGATTCAAGTAACTACATTTATCATCCCACCGTTTCTAACCGGGATATCCTATCTTGTATTTGGGCCGATCAGAGAGGTAATTGGGTTGTTCTCATCTGAACAAGGGAGCTATTTCGCATATCCATTATTCATTAACAACTACGGCCCCATAGAACGCCTTGCGCGATATACCGCATATTCTTATTTTGACTTCTGGTGGCATCTTCGCGGTTTTGATACGGAGCAGAACATTCTTAGCACGATTGATATGCTTCTTTCTTTTACCGGACCGCTTGGACCTATTTATTTAGTCGGATACTTTGGAATTACAATAATCCTCTCAGCCCTGATTATACTAGGCATCCGCAATTTAAAAGGATCTTCTTCTATTAATGGATTGCGTGGGCTTGTGTTGCTCTGGCTGGGTACGTACTTTATCCTATATAATCTCAAGAATCTAGGTTGGATCGGTGTTTTTCAGACACGTCAGATATTCCCTATTTTCCCGGCGATCTGCATCGTCTTTGGTTCCGGCTTAGCTGCTATTACGGGTTCGCGAATTGGCGAAGGTGCTTCAAAAATTCTCTCCTCAATCGACACCCGTCAGGCAGTTACTGTATGTGTTCTTGTCCTATTTATTCCACTGCTAATAAACGCAGGCATTCACGGAGTCTTTCTAACGGATAATTTCAAAGAGGGAAAAGTTCAGCCTGCCAATGCTTTGATTGATTCCACAGATCCAAATAATGATATAGTCGTCCTTCGCTGGAAAAATTACAACGAACTGTTCTTATACAGTGCTGGCGAGGTTCGATCAGAGATATTGGTCCCGACTGAATCCGAAAAGAAGAGAGTTGCATATTTCACTGGAGAGGCATCAGTAAGAGTCGTTTCTCCCGCTGCAATCAGTAACGGTAGCGTTGACTATCTTTACGTAGCTCGAAGTTGTGGGGCGTTCTCGGGACTAACCAACGAATATATCAATGCAGCCAAATCTTCAGGTCGAGTGATCTACAATAGTACTGGTAGCCAGTCCAACAAATGTGACACATCAGCAATGATTGTGGAGTTGTGATCACGGCTTACTCGATGCTCATCCTACCCGTAGGTCGTGACTTTAGGCGTTCATCAGCGTGGTCGTCCCTATTGCACTCCACTCCCTCACCGCAATCAGCGAGAAGAGTAGGGTCGTTCACTCGCGACCTCAAACCGGCTCGAGCTCGGGACCGTCCTTGTGCTTGTTCTCCTTGTCTCCGGAGGGATTTGGGCAATGAATCCCGGCGGTGTTATCCCAGATGACGTTCGGTATCCGGAGCTTGAGTCATCGTCATCTCAAGACGACAGCGTCGCCCGTATTGAGGAAATAGAAGCGTCATCTCCCAGCATCAAATCGTTATTGGAGAACCAAACGGAACCGGAGTCGTGCCACTATTATCTACGTGCGCATGAGCTCGTCTGGTTAGAATACACCGGTCGGAGTGTGGCTGATCCCTGTGGTCAACTACCCTGACGAGATCGAGGTGAGTAGAGCGTTAGACTGGGTCCGCGCTCGTAGGCCAGATCGAGTGCCGCCACACACTCGGGGTCGGTGAGGTCGATATCACCGAGGATGACGCGGGTCGACGCCGGCAGCCGAGGGATAATCCAGTCGGAGGCGGATACGGCGGCCCACGCCGCGATGAGCACCGCGAGGCCGATGGGTGAGGCGTCCATCGGTCACCCGCTCAGTCTCGACCACGCACCGGCGTCACTGTCGACAGTGAACGGGTGGCGTTCCAACACGACCGAACGCTCGCCGCGGTCGAGACACCGTGCGAGGTCGGCCTCGCGTAGCCGGCGCTGTACGCGCGCCTCCTCGAACTCCGACAGCGCCTCGTCGAACGTTGCTCGGCGGACTCGCCGGCTCCGACTCCCGATCACCGGGACTGGCGAGGGGCGGAACGGCTTCAGCGCAGCCTTTCGGATCTGCTCGTCGAGTTTCTCGTCCCAGTTGCCGGGGTCACCGATCCCAATCCGGAACACGTAGTCGGCGAACTTCCGGGAGTCTGCCGCGGGTGGCGTATCACCGCACGCGGCGGCGAGGGCGTGGGCCGCCACATCGTCGACGACAGCGCTTCGGTTCACATCGAGGAACTGCTCGCCGTTGCAGTCGACGTAGTACGCCTCACGCCCGTCCACGTCGACGCGCATGGCGCGGATGGCCACGATGATGGGCTTGCGTTCGCCCTCCAGCATCCCGCGGATGTCGGCGCGGTACTCGGCCTCGTCGGCCAGCCGCACCCCCGTCCGAAGAACAACGCCGGCGACGATCGCCCCGGCGAACGCGAGCGGGATGCTCCCGAGGATGATCGATAAGAGCGCGTACGCGAAGAACACGCCGAGCCACGGGACGCCGCGACGAAGGAGTTGCGCCCGGATCGCCTGCTGGGCCATCGCCGCGCGAACCTCGCGAGACACGTCACCCCACGAATCGACGACTGCGTACGCCAGCAGCGCCCCGACCGCGACCACGGTAACGCCGAGCAGCGCTTGTGTCTCCGGTGGCGCCGTCGCGGCGGCCTCGAGGACCGCGCCCCACGCCCCGCCACTCACGCCGACCACCGCGTAGGAGACGGCCAGCACGCCGGCGACGACGGAGAGAACACCCAGTGCCCGCTGGAGGACGACCAACGCCGCCACGGGGCGCGCACGGGCGCCTGCGACGGCACGGATGTTCGCGCGGATTCGGTCGACCGCCCGCGGGCCGACGGCGCCGACTACGAGTCCAACGGTGAGCACTGACAGCCAGATGCCCAGGACCGGTGCCCACCCGTCGTCAGCGATGCTCGACATGGCGAAGGCGGCGCCGAGACCCTGCGTAAGGCGATAGACCGCCCCGGACCCCAGCAACATCGCGATCCCAGCGGCGAGGAACGCCACCCACAGCGGTGCGACGGCGAGCCCCGACCACACCGGCGACGTGAACTCCTGGCTCACGAGTACGGGGGCGACACCGGCGACCCACACGCTCGCAACGCTCACCAGCGCGGTACCGATCGCCCGGCGGCGATCGTGAATCACGCGGTCAGGTACCTCGCGGTCTCTCACCCACGCGTCGAGCACGATCACGCTCACACCGATGGCGATGAGCGCGGCCGCGATCAGTACCCACTGGTGGTAGAGCCACTGCGCGGCAAGGACCGCACCGGCGAACGTGAGCTGCCACAACTGACCCGCGAACGGGTAGAGCCCGACTACGTCCACGCCGGTGTGGCCGGCCCCGGTGAGCACCGTGACGAGCGACCCCGGTGGCGGCGCAGTCGGGTCGGTCTGAAGCAGGCGAATTACCGCGTCGCTTGACACGGCAACCGCGCCGAAGACGACGACTGCGACGGCGAGGCCGAACGCCTTCCGTGCAAGGTTGGGTAACCAGTCGACGCGGTCGCGCCACGCGACCGAAACGGCCCGGTAGATCCGAAGCAGCGCTCCCGGGAAGCGCGTCACAGTCTCGCGTGCCTCAGCGTCGAACAGGTCGTCGACGCGCCCTCGAAGCTCGTGTTTTGGCAGGTCGGCGAGCGTCTCGGGAGTGAGCTTCAGTTCGGCGGGCGTCTGGCGCCGGCGTTGGGCGCGGACGTCTTCCCGAACGTCGCGGTGTTCGGCAGCCAACCCCCACACCTGCGACCGGCGATAGGCGATGATCGCGCCCAACACGAGTAGGACAGTCACCGTGATCGCGAGGAACTGTTGCCCGGGCGTCGTCGACGGGACTGACACGTCCGATTGGAGCACGGTTCCGAGTGCGAGCAAATCAGGCATGACCACCCTCCCGGATCTCATCCAGTGTTCGCTTCGCGTCGGCGCCGGCGTCGTACTCCGCAAGCGCCTTCTCGAACTGATCGATGTAGCCGTCGATCGGCATGTGGAAGCGCTCGTCGAGGAGCCGGGCCGCCCGCAGGTGATGTTCCAGCCCGTACCGAAGCGTATCGGGCGTGCCGTGCTCGTCGGTCAGCGGGTTCTCGCGAATGAACTGGAACAGTTCGATCATGTTCTGAGCGGCGTGACTCTCGTCCTCGAACTGTCGCATGTCGAGGTCGGTCAGCTCCACGAGTTCCTCCAGGTCGTACACGTCGACCGGTGTAGTCCGCACCTCTGCCGGGTCGATCTCTGCCGCGAGGAGGTCGAACTCCTCCCAGATCTCGACCTGGCTCCAGTCGAGCGCGTCGAGAAGGTCGTCGTCGGGCGTCACGTTGAGCGAGACGGTGTCGGCGTCCTCGTCGACCGCGTCCTCGCGGGCGACATGCGCGTCGACGATCGACGCGGTCTCCGTGTCAGTACTCGCACCGTTGTCGCCATCACCACTCTCCTCGCCGCCGTCACTACGGACGCGTCGGTCGACCACTCCGACCCATCCGTCGGCGGCCATCGCTTGGAGCCGCGCGTGGAACTGGTAGCGCGGCCGGAACTTCGCGAGCCAGTTGGTCGTCGCCGTCAGCGGGTCGTCGCCCTCCGCACGCATCGCTGAGGCGATGTAGTCGTCGTCCCACACGTCGTTGTGCGTATCGTTCGCGAGCGACTGCTGATCCTCGCGTTTCGCCATCTCGCCAGCGCGCTTCGAGAGGCGCCCCTCCTCTGCCTCGGTGATCTCGAAGCGGTTCGACCGGTACGCGAGCCCGGCGATCACGACGATCAGCGGCAGGATCACTGTCGCGACGAACAGCCACCCACCGAAGGTGAACGTGATCAGCGTGAGGATCTGCGTGTAGTTTCCGGTCAGCATGTGCAGGGGCGCCTTGAACGTGAGATAGGCGTTGACCATCCCCTGCAAGGTCTCCTGCGTGGTGGGCGGGCTCGCGAGGCCGATTTGGACGAGTAGGCCGTTGCCGATGGTCTCGCGGGCGTCGTTGACGGTCGCGTTCCATTCACTCCACTTGTCGGCTTGCTCGCGCGTCGCTTCCAGGTCTCCCGCAGGCTGGTGGACCATGTCCGTGAGCCCCGACAGGCGGATCTTCGAGGTATACCGCTCGCGGCGCGTCTCGATCCGACTGCCGTTTCCGCTCTCGTTCTCGACGGCGACCTCCCGCTCGACGCTCCAGTAGACCGCGTAGGTACCATCCGCGTCGGCCGTGGAGACGAACCGGTCCATCGCTTCGTCGTAGGTGAGTTCGGCGTTACCGCCGTCGGTCTCGATACCGTAGTCGACGACGTTGTCGGCAGCAAAGTTCTGCGGGACGATCGACAGCGGGACGGCGCCGGCCTGATAGACGCTCGTGCCGTTCGCGCTGCTCGTCTGGATCTCGCCGTCGACGTAGTGCGGCTGGCTGATCGCGAGCTCGGCGTCCGTAGTTTGCGGCGCCGCGACCCCGACCGAGATCGCCGGGCCGAACAACGTCGCGATGAGAGCGAGCGCGACAAGCAAGCTGATGCGCTTACTCGTCATCGCTCAGTTCCTCCTCGACCTGCTGGAATTCGGCGTCAGCGCCGTTGCTCGCTGCGGACCCGTTCCCAGCGAAGTCCGCTCGCGGTTTCGGCGGCACCGTCTCGCCACGCGACCGCCCGCGCCCACGCGAGATCGAGCTCACGGCGGCGAGGCGCTCGTACTGTCCGATTCGCTGTTCGAGTTCGTCTTCGATAGGTTCGTTCATTCGTTCCTTCAGGTTGCGATTGCGGCGTCGGAGGGCGTCGTTCTCCCCCCACGCGTCGTGCAGGTCGCTCATCAACTGCTCCAACTGCTCGCGGAGTTCGTTCGCTCGTTCGTCACCGAAGTCCGGCAACGAACACTGCAACGAGGTGTGGTTCCCCGTGGGGTCGGGTTTCACTCCGTTCGTCTCTTGGACGATCTTCTTGCCGCCCCACTCGGTGTCGGAGATACTGACAAGCGAGCCGTTCTCCCCGGGTTCGAGGCGGATGATCGCCGCCTTCGATTCGTCCATCTGCCACGGGTCGAACGACTCGTTCAGTCCGGCCGCGATCTCGCCGTTCGCGTACGGTCGCGGTGACGAGAACACGCCGGACCACCCCTTGATCGGGATGAACGCGTCGGCGCGGCCACTCAACTCGACGAACCGACCCTTGTACGCGACCGAGTCACCGCCCTGCTTCAGCGTCAGCTCGTCCCAGTCGGTAACCTGCGTATCGCGGCGGCGCCAGCCGTTTCGGTAGGTGTAGCCGAGCACGAGTGCAGCGCCAATCGCCGCGTATGTCCACGGGCTCGTGACGAGCGTGACGGTGAATCGCGCGGTGAACCGAACCAGGAGCCCACCAGCGATGAGCAACGCCAGTCCGGAGACGACCGCCCATGCGGGATGGCGCATCGCCCACTCGCGGACGGACGTACCCGACTCGTCGCTCGTCGTTTCGGGGTCAGAGATCTCCTCGAGGTCGCGGACGTCTTCGATGTCGATGAACCGGCGGCGCCGGCCACCGATACCGAGACGCGTGCGCAGCGCATCAAGCGCCATCAGTCCCTCCGCGGATCCGGTTGATCGTCTCCTCGACCCCGGGGTCAGCGTCGGGAGGAAGCTGTTCGTCCACGTCCTCCGCGATCAGTTCGACGATCGGCGCGTTGATCCGGTCGCGGTCGTCGTGGATGCGGTGGAAGGCGTCCCAGAGGTCGCTCGGGACATCGATCTGGTAGCTGTTCGTCTCGTAGCCCATCACAGCCACCTCGCGGCGGCCGTCAGGCCTGTCGTTGTGATGATGATCATGATGACTATCGGTCGAAAACGCAAGATCCGGAGCCGTGGGCAGCGCACGGTGAGATTGGTAGTGCTGCCAGATCCCCGGTTACACCATCGCCGGCGACCGCGCGCCGACCTGCTCGGCGAAGAACTCGACAAGGCCGTCGGCCAGGTCCTCGATGTCGACGTGGCGGTAGCCGTCGGCGCCGAACATCGCTTCGAGGTTCTCCGGTTTCACTGAGCCAAAGCCGAACCCGACGACAATGAGCCCGCGCGATCGAAGTTCGGTGACGGTGTCGGCGGCCTCGTCGACGGCCGAGGAGTAGTCCCCGTCGTCGCGGGAGGTGACCGTCGGCTTCCCGTCGGTGATGACGACGAGGAGTTGCTCTTGCGGGCGCGTGCGTTCGAGCAGGCGCGCACACTCAAGCATCCCTTTCGCGATCGGGTCGGCGCCGCCGGGCGACACCGTGTCGAGGTGGCGCCACTCGAACCGTTCGTAAGATCCGGTAATGTGCGATATCTCGCCGTGCCCCTGCCACGCGTTCGCGACGACCTCGCCGCCGAACTGCTGCACGCCGAACAGAAACGCGCCGATCGCGGCCTTCGCGTCGCGCTCGGCCTTGCTCATCGACCCGGACATGTCGACGGAGACGCCGACCGCCACGTCGTCACCCGGCCGCTCACGACGCTGGCGGTACAGCTCGTCGACGGTCGTGTCGCCGGCGACGCGCCGGATCACGTTCTTCAGGTCAAGCACCGACCCGCGCGGCGCGGGCTCGTCGTGCTCTTCGGTGCCGATCTCGGCGAGCGCCTCCTGCACGTCGGTCGCGAGACCAGTCTCACGGAGGTACTGGCGGATCTCGCCGTTGGGCGCGTCGCCGTCGTAGTCAGCGACGCGCTTGTCGCGATCGTCGAGTGTGTCGACGGCCTCGGCGTCCACGTCCTCGGGGTCGTCTTCCCAGGTACCCTCAAGAAACTCGGACGGATCGCTGTCGTCGTCCTCGTCCTCCTCATCGAGATCGCCTGTGGACAGCACGCCCACGCCCAGCGACTCCTCGTCGCCCTCCGGCTCCTCGTCTGACTCCTCGCCGCCAGGAAGCAGCATCGGCTGCTCGTCCGGATCGGCGTCGTCCGGAAGCAACCCGAGGTGAAAGTCGACGAGTTCGCCGACCTCGGCATCGTCGAACTTCACGCCGGGACCACCGCGTGCAGGTTATCGAGGAGGACCGGGTACACCTCGGGGCCTTCGTGCTCGTCGAAGTGCGGCTCGACGACCGCGGTCCGCGCGGCGTGCTCAACGGGACTCTCGTGCCCGGCCGAGCGGTAGGCTGCGGCGGTCTTTGCCCATTCGAGCAGGGTAGAGGTAGTGATCCCGGTCGTGACCGGCGACGTGTCGTCCTCAGTCGCGAGTCGGCGGACATCGTTCGCGCCGTCTACGAGTAGCCGCGCCAGGTCCATGTCCACGGGCGTGCGGTCGGCGACGATCGACGCCTCGCGGTCGCGGTCGATCAGCCCGAGGTACGGCACCTCCCACGTGTTCCCGTGGCGCCGCCGCTCGGCAGGGTCCATCTGGTAGGTCTCGTACTCGGCGCCCTCATTCATCGTCGCGATCGTGATGATGTTCTCCGGGTCGCCCTCGATCACTTCACCGCCGCGTAACTCGATCGTCGCCTGCCCGCGGTGGTCGAGGAACGGCTGGAGTGACGACTTCCGGTGGAAGGGTGCCCGGTTCACCTCGTCTAGGATGACCACGACCGGCCGCTCTTGGGAACAAAGGAGCGCCTTCACGATCGGGCCGTCGACGTAGACGGACTCGCCGCCGATCAGGTGCGGGCTGCCGAGCAGCTCGGAATCGCGCATCGACGCCGTGAACTGAATCGGGATTACGGGGAACTGGTACTTCGCGCCGATGCTTTCCGCGAGCGTCGTCTTCCCGGTGCCGGGCGGCCCCGTCAGCCTGAACCGCGGGAGTTGGCCCGTCACGTCGCGACTCTCGATGATGGCCTCCATGTCGGAGCGCTCCCCGTCGACTTCCATGTACACGTCATCGCCCGGCGGCGGGACGTACTGGCTCCACTCGTACGCGCGCCCGCCGAAGACGGGCATCTGGTCATCGACTTCCTCGCCGGCCTGCTCGATGCCATAAACGTAGCCGCCACCGTTGGGGTTCCGCTCGCGAACGATGTCGGTCGCGTCCGACTCAGCGGCTCGCTTCGCGCGGCGCCGGATCGTCGACGCGTCCTTCCCGAGCTCCTCGGCGATCGCGCCCGTGGTCGCGGCGCCGCTCTCGATTGCGCTTTTTAAGTCGTCTGTCTTCATCGGTCAGAACCTCGCCAAGATCGGCTCACGATCATGCACGCCGTGTGCGGGGCGTGTACCCGGCGCGGGAGATTTTGCACCTTCGTCCGCCTGCGGTCGTTCGGTAACCGAGAAGGACGAACAGCACCCACTGCGCGCGCGTATATTACGTGTAACTGTGTACCGGCTTCTTTTCGTGCAGTGAACTAAACAGCCGGAGGCGGCCCTCTCGGGGTTGATATGCGACAGTTGTACTGCGTTCATGCAGCCTGTTCACCGCCGCCTATCTGATCGTCTTGGAGCTGCTGGATGCCCTCACCCTTGTTGATGTCGTTCGTCCAGTTCGAGATCGCGCCGATAGAGTAGGGCTTGCCCGTATTCGGGTTGTCAGGGAGCGCATCACGGATCATCCGGACACTCTCACCCTTTGCATTCCGCTCACGCGCCTCTCGACGGTGGCTCGCACGTGCCTGTGCCCGCTCAGCTTCCATCTGCCGCTCGTCGGCTGGTTTCCCGTCGCCGTCGCCGATCGAAGTCGTGATCTCCATGTGCGGCGGGATACTGGTGTCCCAGTCGGGATACCGGAGTTCCTCGTCGTCGAGAAGGAGGACGCGGGCGTGCCAGCCGGAGTCGTGGTCCTCGTTGTCCGTGTCGTAGTGGTGCCAACTCGGCGGGACGAGACGAACAGGCGAGATTCCCCACAGGTCGGCGTCGCCTGCCGACGGGCCGGTCCCGCTGACGATCCCGGCTTCCCCCGCTCGCTCGGTAACGTTGTTCTTGAGCGCCCGCCAGCCACTCTGACCGGCCCAACGGAACACCTTCTCGATGAGTTCGTCCGAGCCACCGAAGACGACGTAGCGGTTGAACCGCTTGCGGACTGCCTTTTCGACCTCTGTGGCGTCCTGCGTGTCTGCACAGACCGACGTGTGGATGTGACGGTTCTTCCGGAGCATCTGGTGGATCCGATGGATGATGAACTCGACGACAGCCTGCACCGCGGCCTCGAGCTTCCCGCGGTGCTCGCGGTGCATCGCGATCTCCGAGAGCTCCCGCAGGTTGATCGCCCGGTCAGGCCATTCCGGGTGCTCCCAGCCGTTATCCCAGTGCTGGTCGAGCAGGTACGCGATGACGACGTACTGTGCGAGTTCACTCCCACACGTCGCCTGCGTGAACGAGGTGATCCGCTCGGGCGTTGTGTAGATCTCCTCGATATCGATCGCGTGCTCGTCAGTGTGGGTCCGGATGAAGCCGAACGACTGGAGCAGCTTCAGCACACGAATCGCCCCCTTCTTGTGCTTGTCGCTGAGTTCATCGCGCCGCCGGATCTCTTCCGCGAGGTCATCGAGACACCAGTCCGGGATGCGCTCGTCGACGGCGCGGTAGGCGCTACGGATCGTTCGCTCTTCGTCCGGAGACACGCGCTCAGCGATGATCGACGAGAGCAGGCTTTCAGACAACTCCGATGCAGGGATCGTGAACGGGATCACGCGACACTCGCCTGACTCGCTATCGTGCGGGAGTTTCATCTCGTCTGCCGTCGCCGACAGCGGCGCGTAGATGTCGAGCTTCGGATCGAGGTCGTCCTCCTCGAACGTGGGCGCGAGGCCCATCTGTTCGCGGACGTGGGTGAGGTTCGGCTGCGACTGCGGCACGTCGTAGAGGACGTTCTCGCCCTCGCCCATGCCGATGAAGTCGAGGCACTTGATCGTCCGACCGTCGCCCATCGTCTCGCGGTAGTAGTCCTCGAACTGGCGGCTGGCCGCCGTGGACTTGCCGCCGCCGGTGCCACCGAGGTAGAACGACTTCAGCTTGCCCGAGGAGAGCGAGACGGCGTTGACCGGGTCGCCGAAGTTCATCTCTGGGCGCTTCAGGTGCTCGCCGAGTTTGCATGCGAAGCCGACTGCATCCGTCCGCCGCTTCAGGTTCCGCGGGACGAGGTCCTCGTACTCCGCCACGGCGTTGGCGCCGGCGAGGGCACCCGCGACCGTCTGTTGGACTGCGGCCTCTGGCGTGTCGTAGCCGCCCGTGTGCAGCGACACCGTCTCTGAGGGTCGGGGTCGCCTGTCGGCCTCCGACAGCGCACGGATGTACGGCGTCGGGTTCGTGTAGAACTCGTTGACGGCCTCGAAGTTCCAGTCGTCGCGATGGCCGACATGAGCGTCGAAGTAATCCGGCGTGCGTTCGTCAGCGTCGAACAGCAGCGGGTAGATCTCGCCTGCGAGTTTCCGCGCTGTGTAGAAGTAGTGCCGGCGTTGCCCCCGTTCAAGGGCTCGGGAACACTTCCGGATCCCTTCACGGATCGCGGTCCGACGCTCGCTTTCCAGTTCCGAGCGCTGGCGCTCGCGGTTGTGCTGCTCGAAGCTCGGAGAGTCGTCGTAGCTACTCATGAGGGTATGTGTGTTGGGTATGGAAAATCGGTCAGTCGGCGGTCTGTCCGGTGGGTTGCGTGTCCGCGTCCGTCGACGCAGCGTCGTCGGGGATCTCGTCAGTCGTGAGCACCGCGATCAGTTCGCGGAGCTCGGCTTCTACCTCGCCGACGAACGCCGCGAACTCGTCTTGCGCGTCGACGAGGACGAGCGGGCGGCCGTTGTGCTCGGCCCTGAACTCGCGGATGCCCTCGTCGATGTTATCGGCGTTGCGGACCTCGATCGGGAGCTTCCCCCGCTTGAGGACGCACTTGTGGGCGTGCTTCCCGTCACAGGTACAGACGGGGTCCTCCCGAAGCTCCTCGTAGTACTCGTCCGCGAGGAACTCCGCCTTGCTCTCAGCGTCACTCCGATCGAAGCGCTTCGCGAGTTGGAACTTCTCTTTCTCGGCCTGGATCTGGTCGAGGAGGAAGTCCTGGTAGGCGTTCGGCCGTGAGATCCGCTGGAGGTCCGGCGTGATCTCGGTGAGCCGTCGGTTGGCGTACTGCTTCGTCTCTAACGAGATGTTTGAAGAGGCGCGCTCGAACTTCGTCTCCACCTTGTCGAGTAGGCCCTCGAAGCGGTCGAGTGTCACCGCGCCCACCCCAATATCGGCTTGAGCGGGTCACTGAACCACAGCACCCACACGGCGGCGATGACGCCGACCGCACCGGCGAGCATCAGGTACCACACGCCAGACGTGAGCGCGTAGTAGGTCGTGAGGACGCCGAACAGCAAGAACACGGCCTCCTTGTACGTCCGCCATCGCGAGAGGAGCCAGCGGGCGGTTCCGGGCCGGAACATCGCGACGAGCACGCCGACGGCGGCGGCCATCCCGACGATGAACCATACCGCCATCAGCGCATCCCTCCGACCCGGCGCATTACTCGCGTCCCCAGCCCCCACGTCAGCAGTGCCGCGACGGCGATGACCGACGCGATGACGAGCAGTGTAAGGGGAGAGCCCGAGGTCTGGCTCCAGATGACCGCCGTCGCGAGCAGCGCGATCACGACGATCATCCCCCGCCCGTTTGGAGAGAATTCAACCGCCATCAGGCACCTCCGAACCAGCCGGAGACCTGCTCGATGATACTGTCGACGCCCCGCATCGCGTCGTTGACCGCGGCGCCAAGCCCGCCCGTGACCGACCGGCCGTCACGGTACCGGACTTCCGGCGGCTCACTCCCTGTCGCGAGGAGGTACGTCCGGTTGGGGTGATCGGCTTTGCTGTACGTGCAGACGGGTGCGTCATCGCCGTCACAGGCGGCGACAGGCACCCATTCAGCGTCTTCGCCGCCCACAGCGGCGTTGTACTGGATGGTCGTTGCATTCTCGGTGTGGATGTAGTCGGTCTCGTTATCGTCCAGCTCGTCGCTAGAGTAGTAGTGCCACTCCGCGCCCGCCGTCGAGAACGACGGCAGGTCGATCCCGGTCGTGTTCCCAACGATATCGGAGATCCCCGATTTGCCGTCGGCGATCGCCCCGCGGCTCACTGAGATCGCGAACACCGCGCTCGTCTCGCCGTCGAAGGAGATCGTGACGCTCGTGTAGTCCCGCTCATCGGTCGGCACGAGATCGGCGGTCGCGACGCCGTCGATGCTCTCCAGGTCCTCCTTCAGTTGCGGCGAGACGTACGCCGCGGGGAGGTAGAATCGAACTGTGCGGGAGATCTCCTCGTTGTAGTCGACCCGGAGAAACACCCGGCCCGTGCTCCGCGTCGCGAGATCCGACAGGCCCACGTCGCCAGCGTCGTCGGCGACGGTAAGCGTCATGTTGAGGCCGTACACGTCGCCGGTGACCTGACCCTCGGCGTCGTAGCGATCCTTCGCCGCGCTGCTCGTCAGTGCGTGGTCCGTGTCGGCCTCGTAGACGCTCGACTGCGCGGCCGCCGTCGCGACCGCCGCCGGTGTGAGCATCGCCACAACGAGCACGAGCGCGAGGCCGATGCGTGCAGGACGGCGACTCATACCTTGGTCCACCGGGACCGCCACACGTCCATCACAGCCCCTCGGATGGTGCTGCTGAGGGCTATCGACAAGACGATCCCGACGACGGCCATTACGAAGTACGAGTTTGAGACGGCGACCGTGTAGTAGAGGATCAGCGTCCCGAACACGAGGACGAACAGTTTCCACGCGATCCGGGCCGGTGTCCCCCTGAAGATGCCGCTGACAGCCCGGGTGAGCGTCCGCGGAATAGGGATCCAGACCATCTACATCACGGCCCCGTAAGCCAGTCGGAGGATCGCGACGCCGATGAAGAACAGTGCGGTCAGCGCGATCAAGATTCCCGGTGCAAACCCGACCGACGACGAGAGCATCGCTGCGACGATGATCACGACGTTCGTGACGAGCTGTGTGAACGGATCTGGTGCCCAGATCGCGTTTCGGGCGAGTTGCCGTCCGATGTCGAGGTATGTTCGTGGGTCGAACCAGTCGATGCCGGCGTCGATGCTTGCGCTCATGATGTGGGTGTGAAGGTGGGCTCTGTGTGGGTGGTTACCGCTCAGTATCGAACGAACACTCGACTGCGCCGCCGTATTCGGCTGCGAGACGGCCCAGATAGCGGTCAGTCGACGAGTCGTTCGTGCTCGCGAACTCCTCCGTGAAGTTCGCGACTTCGTCGTCGGCGTTCGTCGCCGCATGGTCCTCGAGGGCACACTCCTCGTCGACGGTCCGGTCGGTCGCGTCGACGATAGTCGCGTTCTGGTAGTCGCCATCGGCCACGTCAGCGACGAGGTAGACCGTCTCGGATTCGTCGTCCACGTCGAACGTGACTGCCAGTACGTCGAAGTCCGTACCTGCCGTCGAGCGGTTGTTCGCGTACGACTGGAGGGTCGCGTTGTTGGCGTTGAACTCCGCCTGGAAATCGGCGGCGGCCGTCGCGGCGTCGGTGCCGCTCGTGTCCGCTGTGACACGGTTCACGAAGCCGGTGACGGCGCCACGAACGCGTTCGGACCAGTCGGTGCCGTCGTCCTCACCGTCGAGGAGGTCGCCGACCAGCCCGTCGTCTTCGTCGTCGCTCTGTGCTACGGTTGCTGTGGGCGCAATCGCCGCCGTCGCGAGGAGTATCGCGATGACGAGCGCCGCTGCTCGGTGAGTGCGGTGCATAATGAGGCCCCGCGACCGGATTTGAACCGGCTCCAACGTCGGGGCGAAGGGCCGCCCGCGGGGGATGATCCCGCGTCCCATGCCGACGGCGGCCGTCGCTGGGTAGGGGTGTGTTTGGGGTGTTATCGGACGATTCGGATCAAGTGAGGAGTCAGCGCGTTGTTACGCCTCTACACGCTGGGATGGGTTGAGACGGATGTCCCCTGTGTTGGCGTCCTCAGCGGTTCGCGGGAAGTCGTAGATGTCGGCCTTGTCAGCGTGCGGCCTGCACAGCACCACGCCGCCGATTCGGACGTGTCCGTCGTTCGGACAATCTCGCAACCCGTGACCGTACGCCTCACAGCCGTTGGAGGTCATTACGCCTCCTCGTCCCACTCCGGCTCGCCGTTCAGGTCCACTGCCGTGGCGGCTGTACTCGCCGCAGCTCCGTAGCCCGCGTCGTAGCTTCGGAGCATCGAGAACGTGTTACGGAACCCGAGCGCCTCGTTGCCGGTGACTGTCATGTCGAGCTCGGTCGTGCCCGAGTCGTCAGCGAGCGCATCGGCGTTGTTGACCGTCAGCGTCGAGCCGTCTTCCGAGAGGACCGCGTACGCGTCCTCGTCTGTATCGATCCACTCGGGCCCGTCACTCGCGCTCTGGTAGACCACCGGCAGGTAGCTGTCACCGGCCATCGTCGGAGCACTCAGGATGAGCGCGCCCTCGGACTTGTCGGTCGTCGACTCGCTCAGTGCGTCCGAGAGGTTGCTCGACGCCACCGACACCTCGACCGTATCGGTGTTGTTCGTGATCGTCGTCGACTCCTCCGACTGCGCTGCCGGGACGGAGTCGCCCGACGAGAACACGTTCAGCGTCGAGAGAATACCGCCGACCGAGCTCTCGGTCTTGGTGGTGTCGGCGTTGATCCACGCCATCTCGTCACCGTTCGCGAAGGTGAACGTGAGGTTGGTCTCGTCCGGGTCATTGGCCTCGGTGTTGTTGATGAGCGTGACGTTCAGCGTCACGTTCTCGTTGGCGCCAACGTCGATCCCGGAGTAGTCGCTGCCGTCATCCGCGAGCGAGACGTTGTAGTAGTAGTCCTCGTTCCCGGAGGCGTTGTGATCGTAGTGATCTGGCGTCGCCGTGAACAACGTCGTGCTGTTCTGCTCGACGACGACCTTGCTGTTGTTCGAGTCGGCGATCCATGAGAGGTTGCTGCTGGTTGTCGCGTTGTACGTCTGTGTCCCGCCGTCGGTGAGGTCCGACTCCTGGCTGGTGTCGGCCGTCTCGGTGTCGACGGTCGGGGCGGCGGCGAAGGCGACGCCCGCGGCTGCCGTGACCATCATGAGCACGGCGCCGACGAGGGCGAGCCTCCCGATCTTGCTGTTGCTGTTGAACATCGTGTGAATCGAAAAGGATTGATTGGTGAACGGTACGACTGTGGAGGCGTCGGGGAGGTGGGATCGTCGGCGGCGGCGGCGCACCTCCACCACCATGCCAGCGATAGCGTGTGACGGTCATGCTTGGAGACTCCCCGTGGTTCCGAGAACCGGTTGCATCGCGTGGACGATCGCGGCGTCCGTCGAGATTCCGAGCGTGTCCGACCGGCGCCACCAATCCGAACGGGTCGACATGATCCACGGGTTGACCGAACTCCCGGGTGCGACGGACTCCTCAAGCCCGTTCGCGAGCCACGAATCCCATTCATCGCGGAGGTCGTCCACGTCGGGGACGAACCCGCCGCGGCCCTCGTCGACGGCCGTGTATTGGTGCCACGGGTCGATCACACGGAGGCGCGGGTGCGTCTCGTCGGCGAGGACGAACTCGGACGCGAGTGCCTCGCCTTTGATCCAGTGGTAGATCGACGCGCGGATCCGCTCGACCTCGCCGGTCGTGTCGTTCACGACGACCTGGATCGGCTCGTGGTCCCCGTAGTGCGAATCGAGGTTGCCGATAAAGCCCGTTTGGTGGCTGTACGACGCCCAATACACGTAGATATCGGTGTCGTACTCCGTCGACGAGGCCCGCCAGCCGTACAGCGCGAGGAACTTTGCCCGGGCGTCGTCGCTCATGACCAGCTCGGGCGCGTACCGTTGCATATCGGACTCGGGGAAGTCGATCGTCACGTGGTCCGGCTGTGCGTCGTCGTGTGCGGCGCGTACTGGCGCGCTCGCGGCGGCGAGGCCGACCCCCGCCGTCGCTGTCGCTCCGACCGTCCGGAGCACGTCACGGCGCGTCGGCACGGTTACGCCCCCACGCCAGCCTGTCGAGCGACGCCGGCGAGGAACCCACCGCTCGCGTCACTCGCCGCGCGGTAGTAGTCGTCGCGCTGTTGGGCCGGGTCGGTCATGCTGTCGGCTTGCGACTCGGCGGGTGTTGTGCCGTCCGCGAGGTTGTCCGCGCGGAATAACCCGTGACCGGCCTCGACGGCCGCGAGTCGCGGCGCTGGTTGCGCCGACGACTGTACCGCGGCCTCGACCTCCTCGGGCGTGGCGTCCGCGAGAGAGGCGTTTGCGGCCATCGCACGGAGGAGCCCGCCCGCGACCTCCGGTGTCGCCATGCTCGTGCCCGACAGCGTCGAGTTACTCACGTAGCCGTCGGTGTTGGGCGCCTTGACCCGCTGTTGCATCCCCGGCGCGACCACGTCGATGGAGGCGCCCGCCGACTCGGTGCCGGCGCCGTCGGTCGTCGACGGGTCCGGCCCGACCTGTGAGAACGACGCCGACCCGAGCGCGCTTGCGCCCTGGTCGGAGTAGTTCGAGGCGCCGACGGCGATCGTCCCCGACACGTCCGCGGGCGTCGCGAGGCCCGGCGAGCGCGTCCATCGCGAGTTGCCCGCCGCGACGACGACGACCGACCCCTCCGAGTGTGCGTACTCGACGGCGTCGGCAATCGACTCGTCGTACACGGGCGACCCGAGCGAGAGGCTGATAACGCCGGCGTCGTGGTCCGCAGCGTAGCGGATCGCGGCTGCGATGTTGCTTGTCGAGCCCGAGCCCTCACCGTCGAGCGCCTTGAGGACGAGGAGGCTCGCGTTGGGTGCCATGCCGTCGTGAGTCGTGCCCGAGGCGTTGGCCGCTATCGCACTCGCGGTCCACGTGCCGTGCCCGTTGCGGTCGGCGAGCACGTCAAGCGAGTTGTTCTCGACCGTCTCCGCCGACCCGGTGAGGAACGACGCCGAGTCGTTCGTGATCCGAATGTCGGAGCCCGTCGATCCGTCGCCGAACACGCGACCGTCGGCGGTGTTGGCGCCGGTGTCGATAACGGCCACGGTCATGCCGTCGGTCGACGCCGACACGTTCCCGACGCCGAGGAGGTCGCCCGTCTCGGACATGGTCGTCGGCGCCGAGTCGTTATCGAACGCGATCCCCTCGGTCGGTCGCTCCGGGTCGTCAAACCCGAGGAGGCCGACTGTCTCCGGTTCCGGCACGTCGCCGGCGGTCGTGATCCGGTCGACCGGTGTCGGGATCGAGAGCTGGTAGTTCGGCCGGATCGACTCGACATACGCCAGCTCGGCGAGTCCCGGCCCGCCGCCGAGACGGTACGTGAACCCGTCCGGACCGAACCCGACCATGCCGCCCATAACGTCGAGGTACGGCGCTGCGACGGTCGCCGTGTTGCTCGTGTTGTCGACGTTGATGAGCGAACGATCGTCGGCGGTGCTCGCCCAGTTGTCGATATCGGCGACCGAGTCGTTCGACAGCGAGACGACGTAACTCGGCTGTGAGCCGTATGTCGTGATCGACAGCTCCGGCGTCGTCGTGGGTGCTGCGGCCGCGGGTGCTGCGGCGCCAGCGGTCACGACCAACAGCGCGAGGCCGACCGCCCCGGCTCGACGCCGTCCGAAGCGACGAACGCCGACCGGCAAGAGGAGGAGCGCGCCCGCCGAGGCGGCCCCGCCGAGCGGCACCGGCACCGACGGCACGAGCCCGCCGAGGCCCGCGTCGAGGAGCGGCACGTCGATCCCGGCCGTGAGGAGTTCGGCCTCGTACGTCACGCCCTCGACGACGCCGGGATTCGTGTCGGTCTCGATCGTCAACTCGCCGTTCGCGTCGGTGTAGCTCCGGATGAGCACTTGCGACGACGAGACGGTTACGTTGCCCTGTGCGGACTCCCCCGGGAGTGGGATCGCGTCGTCGTTCCGGTAGGCCGTCGACGACGGGAGGCCGAAGCTCGACGAGGAGTTGGTTTCCCACGCCGAGAAGTGGGTTGCGACGCGGACGTGCTTATTAACGGCCTGTTGCTGCGGGCCACTCACGACGCGGATGTTGATCGTCGATTCCGCCGGGAGTGAGACCGCGCTCGTGTAGACGTGAACCTCCGTCGGTGGGTCTACGTCCTCCGGGAGTTGACCCGTGATCGTGAGTTCGGTGCCGCCGCCGGTCGTGTCCACGTCGCCGGCGTCGAACCCGTCGCCGACGAGCGCGTACACGCCGACCGGCGACTCGCGGACTTGGATCCCCGGCGGGAGGTCGCGATCGGCGTCGGTTGCGGCCACGCGGACCGTCACCGTCGCGTTCGCGCCCTCCGCGTTCGTGAAGGTGACTCGTGCGACGTGGACGCCCTCGCCGTTCGTCGTGAGGCGTCCCGACCGGTCGCCCGTGACGCTCGTCGCGACCGTGTCGCCGCCCGGCCCGAACGCCTCGACCTTACTGATGTTCGAGACGGCCGAGTCCTCGGTTCCGACCAGCTCGAAGCCGACCGTCTGGTCCGGGCCGGGTTGGAGCGTATCAAGCCGGATCGCCTCAAGCGACGGCGGTCGTGTGTCCGACGTGGGGTTGCTTACGCGCGTGCTCGACTTCGCGAGGCCGTCCTCCGTAGCCGCGCGGACCGAGAACCGGACCGCCGACGGGTCGTTCTCGCCGACCGGGTAGTCGGAGATGACGACCGTATCACCGCCGAGCGGCGAGAGGCCCGATTCGATACTGACGTACTCCGAGGAGGCGTTGAGCGGCACGCTCGTCCCGTTCGAGTAGTGCGCCATGATCGACAACTGGTCGCGTGTCACGTCCGAGGCGAACGGGAACCGGGCGGTTACGGTACCGTCGCCGAGCGCGGTCTCGACCGATTCGGTGTCGACAGCCGACCGCGAGGTCGCGATCGCTTGCTCGATCGCGTTGATCCGCGCCCGGAGTTCGGCGTCCGACAGCTCGTCCGCCGGCCGGAGGAGTTCGGCGTCGTCGCCTAGGTACTCGTTCGCTCGCTTGCGAACCACTTCGCTATTTTCGGCGATCGTCCGGAGCGACTCGTACGTCCGGCGAAGCGATTCGCTCGTCTCGCTGCCAAGCCGGTTTTGCAACGCCGAGACCGTCTCGCGAAGGCCGGAGTCGTCGAGGAACTCCTCAAGCGCCGCCGTGAGGTTCTGGTACCGTCCGAGGTCGCCATACTGCGGCGCTTTGAACTCCCGGACGCGGACCGTCACGTCGTCGTTCGGGACGCTCGTTCGTGTCGGCGACGACGGCAACACGTACGAGCCCTCGTACTCTGTTGTTTCGTAGTACGTCCGGATATCGACGAGTTCAAGCTCCGAGGCGTCCGTCGACAGTCCCGGCGGCTTCTTGTACGCCTGTACGGCGACCGTCTCGACGTTCGCGCCAACCGACGCCGACCACTCGCCGTTTTCATTCGTCGTCACCGTCGTGGCGGTGAACTTGCCCTGGTCGAAGTTGTCGCGGATCGACTCTGCGCGGTCGGTGAGGTCGCCCGCCTCGCTTTCGAGGTCGGACGTGATCGCCGACGCGATCTGGTCGGGGTTGCCCGCGACGATCACGATCGCGTTTGCCGGATTCCCCTTCGGGTGGATGCGGTAGAACCCGGGCGGGAGTTCCACTTTCGCGAGGTCGTGCTCGCCGCCGAACGTCACATCGTACGTTGTACCCGTCGACACCGTCCGGTTGCCGACCGACTCGCCCGACGCCGCGAGCGTCTGAATCACGATATCGCGGTCGTTGACCGTCCCGCCCGGAAGGTCGGAGTTAACGCCGTCCTGAACGAGCCCGGAGCGTTCGGGATCCCACACGGACAGCGCGACCTCCTCGTCGGCCGGAACTTGAAGCGTCGGCTCGCCGAGCGTCGGCTCGTCGGACCACTTTGTGAGGCCCCAGTCCGAGAGGGTGTGAGCGGCAACGTACTCCGTGCTCGTCGACTCATACAAGCCCGAGGAGCCGGTGAGTTGTCGGTCGGGCTTCCATGCCGACGGCTTGGGGTTCTGTGCCTCGTCGACCAGCTCGTTCGCGCGTTCTTCGAGAGTTTGCGCGCCCGACGCCTCGATCTGTGAGTAGTCGACGCCAACCACTTTTACCGTGGCGTCACTCACCGGCGAGCCCGATTCCGTGACGACGCGGCCCGAAAGCTCGCCGTCCGAGTATTCGAGTTCGCTAATCGTGATGTCGTCTATCGTTTGCGATCCCATGTGATCGCTTTTCCCGAACTCGAACCGGGATTTGACGTGCGTGTAGTTTTGCGTGTCGAGTGGCTGTGTCGTCGTTCCGTCGCGGAGTCTCACCCGGTCGATTTCAGTCCACGTCGAGGAGTCGTTTGACCCGTACACCCGCGCGTACGGCTTGCCGAAGGCGCTGTGAACCCCAATATCCTCGTTGTCACTCCCGGTGAGTTCGGTCATGAGGTAATACCGGTTTTCGTCCGGGAGGAACTGTACTTCGGCGTCGCCCCCGGGCGTGTTCATGATTTTACTGGTCGAGTGATTCCAGTTGTAGAGATCGTCGGAGGTGAGTCGGATAATCCGGTAGTTCGGGAATCCAATGTCCCGATCCAGCCACATATAGTATTTCCCGTCGATCTCGACCACGTCCGGATCGCCGCCGGTCCATCCGAACCCGTTCAAATCGATCGGGACGCCCTGCTCCGTCCACGAGAAGGCGTCGGGGGAGGTGTAATGGTGGATCCGCGGGTCGTCGTTGCCGCCGGAACTCTCCTCCGCGTATGCGTGGAACGTGTCGCCGTCCTCGTCGTAGAAGATTCCCGCGTCCTGGTCCTCGAACACCGTTCCCGTTTCCGAGAGGTCGTCGAGCGAGTCACCGTACACGATCGTCGTGTTCGTCGACGAGCCCGAATCGTTGTTCGCGACGAAGTAGTACGTCCCGTCAACGCGGATCCCGTCGTTCAAGCTCCGTTTTCCGTCCGCCTTGAACGGCGCGATGTTGCCGGTGTTGACCGGATTCCAATCCGTCATGTTGTCGGACCCCCATACTTCGATCGTGTTGTCGCTGGAATTCCGCATGACTGCGGTGTACTTGTAGGAGTTCGAGTCCACCCCCGTGAATAGGATCGGGTCGGCGAACTGTCCGGAGCCGTCGTTAAGAATCTCGGTTTCCTCGGTCCAATTCCAGTTTCGGGAGTCGACGGTCGCGTTGTACTCGACCGAGCGAACGGTCCCGTCGAACTCCTTTGCCGAAGTGTTGTAGGACCCGAGCGTCACCTGGCGGTGCCACTGGCGGATTTGACTTACTCCTAACCCGGACTCGTAGAACCGCACGTCGTCAACGGTCGAATGTGAGAACTGCGTGGTTGCGTTCTTCGAGCCGATCGTCCAGTTGCCCGAGCCCGAGCTGATCGAGTTGTCGGCGTCGTCCGAATGGCGTACGTCCTCGTTGATCAGCATATTCAGGCCGGCCGACTCGTTGACGGAGATCGCGACCGAGTAGTACCGGCCCGCCATCATCGACGGTTCCTGGATGAGCGTTGTAGCACCGTAGCCGTCGACGTAGCCAGCTAATTCGTTCTCGCCGTCGGAGTCCTGGTCGCCGATCCAGATCCCGAAGTTGTCGTTTGCGCTTTGAGACCCGTGCGAAACGAGGTAATGCCGGTCGCCGTCGAGGTCGTCGGCGTCGATCTGAAACCGGAGGAGGACGGTGAAGTTGTTATCCGTCGCGATCGCCGTCTCGAACGGTTGGCCCACGTCGATCGTTCCGTTGTTCAGATCGTACGCCGTCCCGCCGTTGAACCCCTTGACGCCGCGGATTACCTCGGAGGAAACCGATCCGTTGTTCCCACCGTGGATATCGACCGCGTCGCCCGACTCGCCGTCAAGTGGGTACAGCGACGCGAGTTCGGACTCGTACAGTGGTGAACTGTAATTCGGACCGATCCCGATGGTGCCCGCGTCGTCGTGGTCGGTGTTCGGGACGTTCTCGTGATATGTGTTGTTTCCGTCCGTCCCATTATCCCAGTCGTCTCCGGTGTCCCACCCCGCTTTACTTACGTTCGTGTCGCCGTCGGTGTCCAACCGGACGCCGTCGGTGCCGAGGTCGTTTCGATCCCCGGACGCCGCGGACTGTGCCGTTCCCGCGCCGATCGCGGTCGCCGACGCGATCGGGGCGGTCACGAGGAGGACAGTCACGAGGAGCACGCTCGCCACTCCGATGGGCGAGTTCTCGGAGAGTCCGAGACTGCGGGCGATGCAACTACTGGATTCGTCTTTATCTGTCATTGGTGTTTCAAAATCGCTGTGTTAACTGTCGGTCGAATTGAGGTCGCGGACCAGCGTCTCGACGTTCGCCACGTCCGAGAGGCCGCCGCGCTTGCGATCCATCGCGTCGCTGCGGAGGTCCTGGCGCCGCCCGTCCGGCACGTGCCCGACGGCGTCGAGGACGTGTCCGACGACCTCGCGGAACTGGTCGGTCGGGAGGTCCGCGAGGAGGCCGCCGAAGCTAATCAGGCCGCAGTCCGGACAATACCGGTGTCGCCGGTGGTCGGCGTACCGCTCCTCCGTCGCCAGCTCGCGGAGAAGCGAGTACCCGCCGTCGGCGAGCGCCGAGAGGTCGAGTTGCTCACCCTCGTCGGGCTCGGCGTCCGTCGGCGCCCCGAGGTACCGCTCGTCGACGACGATCCGCGAACGATCGACGTAATCCTCGGGGTCCGACAGCTCGGCGATCGCCTCGAACTCGTGGAAACAGTGAGGACACAACACGTCGGCGTTCGGGTGTCGGAACAGGATCGACTTCGCGATCCACCCCTCGCGGTTGACACCCGCTTTCACCGTGTGTCCCTGCGGTTCCTGGTCGTCTCGTTCGTACTCGCCCGCCTCGAACGCGAAAAAGTTCTCGCGCGAGCCGAGCGGCTGGCGCTGTGGCTGTGATCCTGATTGGCTCATGGCGGAGTAATGACTGGTTGTCCCCGCGCGAATCGGCCCGCCCTGCGGCGGTTCGGCGCCGGATCCGGTCCGGCCGACGCCGGTTACATCCCCTCGCGAGGGCCGTCGCGACGAAGTTACCAGTAGAACCCGACCCCCGAACTAGAACCTCAGCAGAACGGGTATCGCGTGGTGTCGCTATGGGTACGCACGGGCCGTTTATATGCGATAGTCAGGTGGGATAGAATATGCAAACACTGCAGCGACGGAGTGGCAGCGGGCTCGTGACGCTCCCGAAGGACGGACTCGAACGCGACGGCGTCCTCGACGACGACGGCGAGATTCCCGAGCAGCAGAACCTCGTGGTCGACCGACTCGGGCGCCGCGTCTATCTGGTGCGGCTCGTCGACGACGCGCGCGTTCCGGATGCGGAGGAGACCGAGGTCGTCGAGCGGCTCGCCGCGCAGCGGCTCATGCAGCAGGACGCGTTCGGGCGGACGCAGACGGCGGATTGAGTTTTACAGAGCTACACGTCTGTCAAAGTCGACCGGCGTTCGGAGGTCCGCACGGGCCGTATTTACGTCTCGGTGGAAAGTAGTTTTACTGTCAGCTATGGCATGGACAAGGGAACCCCTCACCGAACCCGAGCTCGACGACCTCCTCGACGCTGCTGACGGGCGTGATCTCGACCACCAAGTGACGATCTACACACTCGCTCACACCGGGCTGCGAGCGGACGAACTCGCGCACCTCCGCGACGACTGGATCGACTGGCAGGCCGAACGGTTGCGCGTGCCGCCCGCCGAGGGTGAGTGGACGCCGAAGACCGAGCACTCCGCGCGGACGATCCCGCTGAAGCATCCGGGGACGGTGCGGCGCCTCCGCGACTACTTCAGCTATCACGAGGCGTACGACGCGACTCGACAGACCGTGACGAACCGCGTGAAGCGTGTGGCTGCCGAGACCGACCTCCGGAAGAAGATCACGCCGCACGTCCTCCGGCACACCTACGGGACGCTGATCGCGGCGCGCGGTGCGACCCCGCAGTACATCCGCCAGACGATGGGCCATGCCGACCTATCGAGCGCGAACGACTACCTGCAGTACGCAGGCACGCAGCTCGACGCCGAAGCCGAGGAACTCTGGTGAAAACTGAACATGAAGGACCGATCTGTCCACGCCACGATCGTCGAAAACCTCGAACAGCCGGGTTCCCGAACGAAGGACCGCCTCGTCGAAGCACTCGCCGAGGAGTACGACGAGGTCGACGTGAAGCACGCTCTCGGCGATCTACTCGTCGAGGGCGTCGTCGAGGAGCACCCCGAGATCGACAGCGCGTACGTCCTCGCTGAGGAGTAGATCGCCCCGATCTGAACAACGGCGCGTCGGCGACAGCGTGATTCAGTGTTCAGTTTCGAGGAACGGGTGATCTCGGGCCCGATCGCCGTGGGTCTGCGTTATAGAACAAAGCAGTAATCGACAGCACCGCCGCTGGTCGGTGTGAGCGCGTCGAAAGAAAGGGTCCGCGTGAAGCGGAAGGTGACCGGGTTACGCCCGGTCAGTCGTGGTTAGTTAGTTGTCGCGGCGGACTGCCAGCAGCGCAGCGCCGATGAGGGCGATGACTGCCAGCACGGCACCGAAGCCGGGCGTCGACGTGGACGTCTGGGTCGCCGTCGGCGTGCCCTCGTCAGGCGTCGCGGTGGCCGTCGGCGTGCCCTCGTCAGGCGTCGCGGTGGCCGTCGGCGTACCGTCGTCCGGCGTCGCGGTGTCCGTCGGCGTACCGTCGTCCGGCGTCGGCGTCTCCGTCGAGATGCTCTCGACGAGCACACCGTCAGCCGACGCGGAGACCGCTGCCTGCTGCGTGGACGCCTCGAAGGTGTCGCCCGCAGCGTTCTCGCTCAGGTCGTACGAGGCGTTGAACGTACCGTCCGCCTGAACGGTCGCGGTCTGCGTCTCGATGAAGCGCGGCTCGGTGTCGTCAGTCGACTGGACGCGGAGCGTGAACTCCGTCCCGGGCGCGACGTTCGTCGTGCCCGAGACCGTGGCGTCGTCACCGACGACAGCTTCGATCTCGTCGTCAGCGTTCAAGTCGAAGTCAATCTCGGCGGCTTCGACGCTGAAGTTCGCCGAGGTCGTCTGGAAGTCGTCCATGCGCTCGTCCGAGTCAGCGGTCTCGTCGATGTTGAGGAGACGCTGGTCCTGGACGGAGATGTCGACGTTGACCTCGTCACCGTCCTCGAAGCCGTTGGCTTCGAGCGCGGCCGCGTCGACGAAGATGAAGTACTGCTCCTCACCCTCGTCGTAGACGACGGTCATGGAGTTCGCAGCATCACTGGCGTCGGTGAACGCCTCGGAGATGTCAACCGTGGTCGCATCCTGGTTGGCTCCGGGGTTCTCCTCCTCGAAGACGACGTTCAGTGCCTGCTCGTCCGAGTCGAATCCGTTGTCCTGCTGGGTCGCCTTGAAGAAGGCTGCCGTCGTCGAGTCGCCGTCAGCGCTGGCGTTCTCGATGAGACCCTGCAGGCCGGGGGCGCTAAGCTGGTGAACCAGGATGTCGTCGCGCGGACCGTCATCGTCGATCGCGACGGTGTCAGTCTGCGTCACCTGGTCGTTCTCGATGGCGTCGAGGATCGCCTGCTGCTCGTCGACGTCGTCGTCGGCGATGGCGTCCCCAACGTCATCATACGTGGTCTGGCTCGTGCGCCAGAGCGTCTGTTCGGGCGCAGTCCGCTCGTTCACGATGAACGTGCCGACGTTGTCCGGGTTGTCGGCAACGGTCTGGTTGCCACCGACACCCACGGACACGAGGTAGTCGCCCGTGTCGAGGATGTCGCCGAGGCGCTCGTAGTCCTCGGAGTTCTTGTTGGTCAGCTCGACCTCGTCGTCAGTGCCGACGCTGTCACCAGCGAGCGTGACGACAGTCTTGGTGGAGCTGTTCATACCGGCCGTGTAGGTGTTGAAGTTGAACGAGACAACACCGTCGTCGTTGCCGTCGGTGACGGAGACGTTGGCCTGATAGCCGTCTTCCCCGATGTCACCGACAAGCACCGTTGCGTCGCCGCCCTGCGCGGCGTCGTTCATCGTGACGTTGAACGTCGCGATGCCACCCTGGTTGACGCTGACGGAGCTCTCCCCGAGGTCAGCCTCACCCTCACCAACGTCGTTCACAGTGATGGAGGCGTCGCTCGTGACGCCAGTGTCAACAACCTCGAAGGTGAAGTTGTACTGACCCTCGTCGACACCCGAGAAGTTCGTCTCGAATGCGCCGTCCTCGACACCCTCGATGATGAACTGCTCGTCCTCATCGTCCTCGCGGACGCTGAAGCTGTCACCGAAGATGTCGTCAAGCTCGTCATCGTCGTAGTCGAGATCCTCGGAGTCGACGATGACTTCGAAGCCGTCGCGGTTCCCGTCGATCTCGAGGTCGGTCGTGGTGGACCCCTCGTTATCGACGGTGTCGTCGGCGAACTCAGCCGAGAACTGCTGCTCGACGATCTCGAGCGTGTTGTTCGTCGTCGCCGTCACGCCCGGACCACTGATGAAGTAGTCACCAGTTTCGAGGCCGTCGGAGCTGATCTCGACGAGCTCACCGTCCGCGTTCGTGGTGTAGTCGTTCTCGAACGTGCTGGAGGTGATGTCGTCACCGCTGGTCTCGTCGACCGAGCGCAGCTGGTACTCCGTGTTCGGCTGGAGCGTAGTCGCGTTGAACGTCTGGCCGGAGTAGATCAGCGAGACGCCGCTCTCGCCGTCAGCCTCGTAGACGACCTCACCGTCGTCAGAGCCGGACGGAGCGGTGATGTCGAACGTCGGCGTTGCTGCGGTAGCATCGTTGGTGCCGCCGGCATCGTCAATGGTGACCTCGACGCCGTCAGCGGGAGCGACGTTCGTGAGGTCGTGAGTGACACTCAGCGTAATAGTGCCCTCGTCGCTCGCTGCGGAGCCATTAACGTCGAGCGTAATGCTCGTTGCGCTGGCCACCGACAGATTGTCGGCGGTGATATTACCAGTGGTGTCAGTGACACTGCTAATTGAAGCACTGGTAATGTTACCAGTCGCGTAGTCTACCGTGATCTGTTCGTCTGCCGTATCTTGGACCGTCACGTCGAATGCGACGGTCTGAGTAGCACTGTCCGCTCCGGCGGTGACATCACTCGCCGAGGCAGCGTCAATTGTGCCAACGTCCGCAGCCGCAGTCCCTGTAAACGCGACAGTGCCAGCGAAGACGCTGAACACCATCAGCGCTGTCAGGAACAGCGCGCGGATCTTGTTATTGTTGTCTGTCATGGTTTGCGTTAGTTCGCAACTGCATCGCACCGCACTGCATCCGACCACTCATGCAACCGACTCCTTTCGAGACGCGTGCCACGACCGATCCCGTACCGGCGTGACTCGGAGCGGTTCACATCAGCAGCCATGGGTAGGGGTACAGACACCCATTCTGACGTGACTGGTAAATACTTTGTGTGGATCTTCGGGGTGTGTTACTCCTTCACAGCCCCCGTAACTGCCGATTTCGGCGGAATCGGGATCGCGAGGGTCTGAGTGGTATCCAATATAAGCGGCCGTTCGTCCGATCCAAACCGATAATTACCTTGATCAGGTATGTGCGAACGGGCCCACACGGGCACGGCGTGGCCAGGGTAGGGCCCGCCGGCGCCCTCGTTTTCGGTGGGTGATCGTATTCGATACGCGCACCAGTACTGAAGCTTCAGCTACGCGTCCTCGGTCGACTCGTCGTCGAACGCCGCCTCCAGCGCCGCCGACCACGAGCCGAACCGTTGTTGATACGTGCGGAGGGCGTGCTTGCCGTGCTTGCGGAGGTCATCGGCGACAGGACGGTCGCCGATCTCATCAGCGAGGCGGTGCAACTCATCGATGAGTTCCTCAGTCGTCACCGTCTCGGTGCCAACCTCTTCGTTCGGCTCGAAGCCGGCTGCTGTGACGGCGTCGTTCCACGAACCGAAGCGCCGGATGTAGGTGTTCGGACTGTGCTCACCATGTTGTTCCATCGCGCGCGTGGTGGGTGTCCCATTGACCTGCTCGGCCACGCGTTCGAGTTCTTCGAGGAGCGCGTCGTCGGAAACAGGCTGGCGGTCCTGGCTGGGTGAGGAGTCGATCCCTGCGGCTTCGAGGGCATTATTCCACGACCCAAACGCGCGGCGGTACGTCGACGCCCAGTACGCGCCGTGATCGTTCATGTCGGTAGCCGTCGGCCGCTCCCCCAGTTCGTCGACAAGTCTGCCGAGTTCGTCGAGTAACTCCTCGTCGGTGACTGCCGAGTCGGGTTCGCGTGGTTCGTAGCCGGCTGCGTCAAGTGCGTCTTGCCACGAGCCGAAGCGATCGTAGATCGTCGTCACCGCGGCGGTGCCGTGTTCGCGATAGTCGTTGAGAGTCGGCTTCCCGCCGACTTCGGCAGCGACGCCGCGGATGTCTTCGATCAGGTCGTCATCGCTGTAGGGCATACGTGGGTGATATCCGGACGGGCGTTTGAACGTTCGGACAGTGACTTTCTCGCTGCAACAGCGAGGGAGCGATTCCGTTCACTTCCACCGCCGATCCCTACCCGCATCCGGGTCCGTTCACTTACACTCCGCCCATGGCTCGCTTCTAATACCGAACGGGGTCGGTACTGAGTTGATGTCTGGAACAACCGAGAGCACGGGGACGTTCACACACGTCCAAGGCGAACTCACGTGGACGATCGCCGAGCACCGCTCCCCGAGCGAGGCCGTCAGCATGACCCGCCACCTCACCGAAACCGACGAGGGTCGCTACGAGCTGCTCGGGCTCGTCAATGACTGCGAGATCGCGCTCTTCTGGGACTACTTCTGGAACCACGTCGTCGCCGCGAGCTTCGACGCGGACGGCGTCGACGATCTCGCTCGGGACGTTCCCGAGGAGATCCGGTACGCCGGTCGCGGCGAGTACTTCGCCGATGTCGACCTGAACGAGTGGGACTGGATCCACCCCCGGCACCAATGGCGAGCGGAGTAACCGTGTCCGTCCCGCGGGTACTCGAACTGGATCGAGTTCCCGAGCGGATGCCGCATCGAGACGCGACACTCCGGCAGTTGACGAGTGCCCTCGACCCCCTCCGCTCGGATCAGCCGGCGTACCCGATCTGTCTCTCCGGGCCGACTGGTGCTGGAAAAACGGCTGTCGCCCGGTTCGCGGTCGGCGAGCTGCAGCGAGAGACGGCGGTGAACACCGCGCACGTCGACTGCCTTCGAACTCGGTCTCGGACGGCGATCCTCGAAGAAGCGCTCGTCGACGCCGGACTGAAATCGCGCTCGTCGCCGAAGGCGGAGGCCTCGTCGTCTCTGCTGGCACAGATGGAGGAGGCCGACTCGCCGATCGTCCTCACGCTCGACGAGGCGGAACACATCGAAGACGAACACCTCCCGCACGTGCTCTTTGAGGCGGACGGCGTGACACCGATCTTCGTAGTTCACGACTACGAGCGGTTCGCCGCCCGGCTCGATTCCGCGACCGCGTCGCGACTAAGGACCGGCCCGCACATCGAGTTGAGCCGGTATTCGCAGCGCGAGCTCGTCGACATCCTCGAAGCGCGCATCGACGCCGGCGATCTCAGCGGGATCACGGACGGGACGATAGAGGTGATCGCCGATACCGCTGCGGGGAACGCCCGCGAGGCGATCTCGATCCTCCGGGAGGCGTACGTCAAGGGAAAATCAGAAGACGAGCGGGTCACGCCGGCGCTGATCGCCGACGTTCGCGAGCCGGCGATGGAATCGATCCGGCGGTACAACGTCGACCGCCTCGACACACCGCATCGACTGCTGAAGCACATGATCGACGACGCCGGCGAGATCACGGCAGGCGAGCTCGCGGACTTGTTCGAAGTCGAATACCCGGACGCCGACGGTCACGACCGCCGCCGGTATCTGAACGTGCTCGTTCGGTACGGGTGTATCAGGAAGAAGGGGAGTGGGAGGGGAACGCGGTATTTGTCGATCGCAGAAGCGGAATAGTGACTTTGATACCTCTTTTGAAAATTAGATTGTCAAACACTCTAAGTGGTGATATGGCTGCATTCTACCCAGCGTATCAGCAATTACAACCCAGTAGCCCAGCGCGTATAACCCTGAAATGCTCATATTCTGATTGTCGAATTTCTAACTGTGATATCTCAGAGATACTAGACCGGTCAAAGGACTCAACCCTCTCACATAGTTTCAAGAAGTTTGGATTTCAACAGGCAACAAGGGATGGACTTAGTTGAATGGGGTCTTGGTGGCTACAAGAGCATTGTTGAGTACCATGATTTCTCTCTTGATTCCCTCAACGTAGTTGTCGGGAAGAATAATTCCGGAAAATCAAATATTCTCAGTTCGTTGATTGATTATGAGACATTGACCGGCGCGGGAGTTTTAAGTAATAGTTGGAAGATGTCACGTGTTTCGGGGAAGAAATTTGATCAGAAGCTCCGGATTTATGCCCGATTTAGATTAACCGATGAAGAGCTAAAAACCGTGTATGAGCGGATAAGAGACCGCGAACCGGTATCTGAATCGGAGATCGATCGATGGCAAGAAAATGACTATTTACGCTTTATTTATCACCACCGGAATTTGGGACCTTCAGGGGTTGCTGGGGCTGATTTATACACAGCGAATTTTGGAGATCGTCGGATCCCAATATATTTTACTAATATAAATGATTCAATAAGAACAGTCCTGCTGTACTCGCTACCGGATGATGATGAGCTGGTGTTTCGTAGTGCTAGCACTGGTGGAGGTGTCTGGAGTTGTGTCTCCGATATCATTGAGAAGTCAGTTCAATCTTGGAAGGCGGTAGGTGCCTTTCGGAATCCAGATGATTCTAAAGAAGTTCTAAACACTGTGGACTTGGAAACTGACGGAGATAACTTGACTCAGGTGCTTCACACGCTACGAGATCGACCTGATGACCATTTCCAAGAAATTGCTGAAACCTACTATGAGGTGATGGAGGGGGTTGAAAACATCCGGACTCCGCTGCGGGGAAATCGAAATACAACGGTAGCCATGGATGAAGTCGGTTTTTCTGAAGGTTTTGACTTTGAGGAGATCTCAGCAGGATCCAAGCAAATTCTAACTCTCATTACACAGATCGTGCTTGCAAAAGAGGATACGGATCTACTGTTGATTGAGGAACCTGAATTACACTTGCATCCCAGTGCTGAGCGTAAAATCTTCAATTTAATACAGGATGTAGTAACTCAGGAGAACGGACCACAAGTAATCATCTCGACGCACTCCGAGGTCTTTGTGGATCTGAGTAAGGCGAATAGCATTGTGAGGGTGGATCGGGATCAAGAAACAGGCAGAACCTCGATTCAAGGGATTGGTGACCGCGAGGTTGATGATGTATTGATTGATCTGGGTTACGAGAAAAGCGAGTTATTCCAATCATCTGTAGTTGTGTTTGTAGAGGGACGATCCGATCAACGAATCTTAGAAGAGTTTAGTAAAACACTCGCGGATACCTCTGAGAGATACTCTTCCTTTGACGAGCTCGGTGTGACACTCCATCCCTTGGGTGGTTCACGGTTGAGAAAACACGGAGCCGAACTCTCGCATATTGTGGGCAGGCTCCGAATTCCATACAGATTTGTGGTCGATTCGGATGACCAAGACCCAGAGGAGAAGGAGGAAGAACTTGAGGAGATTCTTGAAACTCCGAAGATATATGCTCTTAATGAATACTGTATTGAATCGTATTTGTTGAAGGCTCCAGAGGCCATATCCGATGCTTTTCGCTATGATCTATCGGAAGTGGAGAGATATATAGAAGACAGTGAAAGTCGTCCGAACAAGAAAGAAGTACTCAAAGATCTCTATCAGGAATTCGAAGACGCACCAGTTTCGTACGATGAAGAGACTCACGGTGCGATGATTGCTCGTCATATGGATGAGGTTGAGATCGATTCAGAATTGAAACGGCTTATCAGAGAAATCCAAGAACTGGCCTCAAATTGAGCTCTGTTAGTAACCGTCTGAAAGTTCAACTGTGCCAGTCTGACGGAAGTACTGGTTTTGCAAAATTCGTGTTTGGAAGTGGCGTAATTTGAGGGAGAGCTGTCGGGAAGTCGATCTCCGTGTCTGTGCTGTCTGGTGTTTTGCTGGTTTCCAGTTGAAATGAAGTCCGGTTCTCTCAGCGCTTCAAGTGTGACTCTGCGCTCGCATCGGTCGCATGTCGACGAGTGATCGTGTCCTGGTTCCGCAGGACTCCGACGACGACGAACCGGAGGTCCGATTCGATATCGACGAGAACGAGTTCCGCTCGGGCGAGGTCGAGCTGACCCTCCGGCGCGGCAACGAGCGCGAACGGTTCCGCGTGACTGACGACGACGTGGCGATCTACGAGGGCACCTGCGGGATGGCGGCGTGGTGCGAGTCAATGATCCGCCGGCTCGGGCTGCACCTCGACGTGATCACGGAGTGATCAGGGTGATGAATACACTCTCAGCTTCAGCTGGCCGGTCCTCAGCTACCGCTCCGTGCTACGTAGTAGATGTAGCCGCGGATGGCAAGGACGAAGAACGCTGCGGTTGCCGCGAGGGCACCGATGAGATTCTGAATTCCTGGCATCGAAATCAGGCCACTCACGGCTATCCACAATGTGAGAAGGGCAAGCGTTGCGATCGACCCGATGTATGCGCCGTGTTCGAGTCGCTTGAGTTCTTGACGTGCGAGACTCATGGGATAGAGTCCTCCAGAACTGGTTACTCGCTGTTTTCCAGTTCAGTTTGGGACTCCTCTTTCGACTCGACCTTATCGCTGAACTCTCCTAAATGCACCTGTTCGATATCGTCGTTGGTATCTTCGGACTCGAAGTCCCCCAGCAGCGACTGGAATGGATCGTACTCAGATGTGAACACGGTGATCCCGGTGAGGGTGAACGCACCGTATGCGAGGTATAGCAAGAGTAAACCGACAAATAGCGACCCGTCGAGCGATTGCCCAATTCGTTGGGCGGCCAAACCGACAGCAAGGACAAGGGAAAACGCTCCTGCTGAAAGAAACTGTACGATCTGGATCTGCTCGCGTTCACTTAGAGTCTCCCGTCCGATCTCGAAGAGAAACCGGCTGGCGATCAAAATCAGCGGGAGGAGGAGCGCTCCAAATTCCAAAATTTTGAGCGCGATGTCGAGTTCTGAAACGCTCTGGAGGACCGGCGCCCCCGCACCGGCGATCGTCGTACTTCGCATCTACTTACGCAGGAAGGTATTCTCAGGGTTAAACCCTCGTCAGACAGCAGGATTCCTTGCAGAATCGGCCTCCGTAGGGCGTTTTTCGTCCACTTTCATTTTTAAGCCCATGAACCCTATTTCGGTATATGCGTTAGGGTGGATTTCACAGGCTTCCAGAGGCCGGTGCCCCTGCGAAATCTCAGGTCGTTGGTATAACAATCACTACCGGTTCGATTATTTCAGCGGGGCGATCAGACCGTCTGGAAGATGGCCTCATCGGCGTTTCGTATTGTCTCAGTATAGCGAGAGCACGAGCCACAGGAACGCGAGCGCGAACCCGAACACGGCGACGAGGAGCGCGACGAACAACACCCGAGCGCGGAAGTCGTACACTACTCCTCCGCGTCTTCGAGTTCGCCCGCCAGAAAGGATCGTCCCTTCTCTGAGAGCTGGTAGATCGACCCGGATTCATCGTAGTATTCGAGGAACCCGCGCTCGAACAGAGTTCGGACGTGCTCCCGGATCGTGGTCCGCTTCCAATCGGTATTCTCTGCGATCATCCGGGGATTCAACACGAGTTCGCGGTTCCCCCTATTCTCCAGTAATTCGAGGATATCGCGGTCAACCGGAGTCATCCACTCGGGGAGCCGCGGTTTCATCGATTCCGACACTCTCAGCGCCCCGCATTACTATTTTCATAGCAACCGGGCGGGATTCAAATCTGTATGTCACACCTACAGTTCTGTGGGCAAGAACTAAGTCATTCACCTTCAGACCTGTAGGTCACGAAGGCGCTTCGCGGACCCGTCGTTCGCCGATGGGTCCCTCTCGAAAACGATGCGGACCCCGCTGTTGGTGGCAGCGGGTCCGCGTGGGCCTTCGTGAGATAGGCACGAAAGCCATGTACGACGATACGACACGGGGGCTTGAAACCCCCGCACGAGACGGCGAATCGATTGTTGAGAAGACCGACCGTCCCGACTGCGGCCGCGCACTCGCCGACCACGGTATCGCGAGCGCCGGACCGGGCCGGACGCGGCTCGCGCCGTGCGGGCTCGACGTGAGCGGTGTGACGCTGCGCGAGGTCGCGTTCGCTCTCGACGGTGGCACGCGTCGAGTCGCCACCGACGGCGGCGAGGACCCGCTCGCCGAGTACGACACAAACGAGGTCGTCGCCGCTATCGCCGCGATCGAGAACGTCGGCGGCGAGCCGACCGTCGCGACCGTTCGCGACGTGATCGAGGCCGTCGACGAGGATGTCCAAGACGCCGACGAGACGATTGATGCCGCGTGGAACGACGCTGCTGAGACGGTCGCCGGAGGTGGGTCGGCGTGAGCGACTTTTCGATCGAGGAGCTGTCCGACGAGGAGATCGAGGCGGTGCTGAACTCTGCGGCGTTTCAGAAGGCCGCGAAGTACCGCCGGCTTGCGCAGGGTATCGAGGTCCTGAAAGAGGACGACGCGATCTACCAGAATCTCGTCTCGTCGATCACGACGCGCCACGGGTCGATCCGCTCGAAGGACTCGATCGAGGAGGCGCTCAACCTCCTCGTGGACGAGATCGAGACGTACACCGCCGACCTCGGTGTCGAGCCGACCGACACCGACGACGAGGGGACGCTCGACGACCTGTTCGTCGACGGTGACGGAGGTGAGTCGGCGTGAGCGACGACGGGATCGACGTTCGGGTCGTCACGCTGACCGACGAGCAGATCGAGGCGCTCGCGAACCGTGACCTCGCGATCGTCAAGACCGACGATCGCGCTCTCGGTCTGATCCACGCCGACCGAGCTGAGGAGGCGCGTGAAGCGACCGAGCAGCTCGCCCAGGCTCGCGACGCCGACTACGTGGTCACGGAGGTGGGCGAGCGTGTCTGATCGCGACTGCGCGGGAGCCTCGTCAGCCGTTTTCGACCGCTGGATCGGGAAGGCGGATGAGAACATCGAGGAGTGGGGCCTGCAGGACCGGGAGACGCTGCTCCTCGCCATGCAGGAGGAACTTGGTGAGCTGACGCAGGCCGTCCTCGAAACCGCTACCGAAGACGGCGATCCCGACCGGATCGACGAGGAGTTGGACGATCTCGGTGCGCTGCTGCTGCAGTTCCACGAACGCCGTCAGCGAGGTGGCCGATGAGCGATCTCGCCGAACTGCGCGAGGAGCGCGAGTCGGCGCGGCGGGCGTTCGAGGTCTCAGTCGCGATCGGGGCGTCCGGGACCGCTGAGTTCGCCCGCGAGTGGTACCGCGACGTGGCCGCCGAGATCGCGGGGGTGAAGGGGTGTCGAGCGGCGAGTGAGCGAGTTGCGGCCGACGGAGGGCGTTCTGCATGAGTTCTACGGAGACCACCAGCGACGACGACGAGCAGCACAGTACGACGAACGACGACGCGGCGCCGTTCGAGGCGATCATCGAGGCGCGTGTTCTCAACGACTTTCTCGATCCGATCGACGCGATCGTCGAGGAGTTCCGCTTGAACCTCCTGTCGGACGGCGTTAGTGCGGAGGTCGTGGACCCGGGCAACATCGCGATGGCCCGCGTTCACCTCGATTCGGACGCCTTCGAATCGTTCGAGGTCGCGAGCGAGGGCGGACAGCTCGGTGTTCCGCTGGTGAAGCTTCGGGAGCTGCTCGACTTCGCGGATCCGGGCGACTTGGTGTCGCTGTCGCTCGATCAGGAGACACGCAAACTGGCCGTCGAGTTCGACACGATCGACGCGAACGTCGCGCTGATCGATACCGACTCACTCCGTCGTGAGCCCGACATCCCCGAACTCGAACTGCCGGTGAAGGTGGCTCTTGAAGGGTCGCAGTACCGGCGTGGCGTGATGCTCGCCGACACCGTCTCCGACTACGTCCGGTTCATAGGCGACACTGAAGCGCGTGAGTGGCGGATGGACGCCGACGGCGATACCGACAGCAGATCCGAGCGGTTCAGCCGGGAGGACCTGATCGAGGGGCAGGTTCCCGACGATCACGAGTCGCTGTTTTCGACGGACTACCTGAAGGACCTCACCAAGCCGATTCCCGACGACAGCGAGGTGACGCTCCGGCACGCAACGGAGCGCCCCGTGAAGTTCGACTACGAGATCGGCGACGGCGTCTCGGTGAAGAACATGCTCGCGCCCCGGATCGAGGCACGATGAGCGCCGCAGCCATGGACATTCGCGCTGTGATCCCACGGCCGGCGCCGGAGGCGATCGAGATCCGCTGTCCGTCGATCGAGACGGCGCGGTCGATCCGACAAGACTTCGGCGCGTTCTGTCATTACGACGAGCGCGATCTCAGGTTTCGGACGGTGTGGCTCGTCGAGGATACGCCGGAGTTCTACAGGGAGCAGATCCGTGCTCGTGTCGAGCGAGATCGTGAGGACGAGGAACGGCGGTTCGGACAGGCCGAGCTCACGGACGCCGAACGCGGTCGCCTACAGCAGCGGACCGGGTGGACGTTCGGAACGCACGGTTTCCACGCGAGGAGCTGTAAGGCGATCGCCGTCGGGCTCGACGTGGACGATTGGACGGCGCACTACGATCACGAGCTGACCGTCGACGAGCACCGCGACATCTACCGCGCGGCGAGCGGTCGCGGCGGTCGGAACGTCACGAACCGGTCGCAGCCGACCCCTTCGAACGCGAACAGGTATCTCCCCGACGGAGGTGAGGACGCGTGAGCACCGTTCCGCGCACCCCTTCCGAGGTTCTCGTCGAGCTCCCTGGCCACTTGGTACGCGAGTCGTCACCGCCAGGACGCTGCGGCGACATCAAGTGCCGCGCCTGCCGGCGATGGATCACCGTCACACCCGACGGGCGGGAGCTGGGCCACTGCAGGTGGAAGGGGCGCTCGTACGGCGCGATCGATGGTCCGTGTCCTCACCGCCCCGAGTCGGTCGAACCGACCGGTGACGCCGCGGTGCGCCACGACGATCGTGACGTGCTCCGGGACGAGAGCGGTCACTTCGCGGGGTCTCGATGAGTGAGGATCGCGACCTACGACGCCGCGACCACCTCATCCCGATGTCGCCGTCGGAGGGTGTCGAGCGATTCCTCGACCACCGCGAGCAGCGCGTCGCGAAGTCGACGTACCAGAACAACCAGACTACGCTTGAGCAGTTCCTCGCGTGGTGTCGCGAGACCGGGATCGAGAACCTGAACGACCTGACCGGCCGGCTGCTCGCCGACTACGTCACCCACCGACGCCGGCGCGTGAAGCCGATCTCGCTGCAGAAAGAGCTGTCCGCGGTCCGGGTTGCACTCGAATATTGGGCTGATCTCGACGCTGTCGAGCCCGGGCTTCGCGAGCGAGTCCACGCTCCGGATGTCGCGGACGGTGCCGAGTCGCGCGACGTGCTCGTCGACGAGGAGACCGCCGAGCAGATCCTGCAGTACCTCGAACGCTACCACCGAGCGCAACGCGAGCACGTGGTGTTGGCGATCTGGTGGGACACCGGGATGCGCCTCGGCGCGCTCCGGAGCCTCGATGTCGGGGATCTCCGCGAGGAGGATCACGCCGTCTCGCTGCAGCACCAGCCCGACTCGGATACGCCGTTGAAGAACGGCCGCGAGGGCGAGCGGTGGGTGTGGCTCGGTGAGCCGCTGTACGCTCTCATCGAGGAGTACATCGAGATCCACCGGGACGATGTTCGCGACGAGCACGGTCGCCAGCCGTTGATCACGACGCGGAACGGCCGGGCGAGCGAGTCGACGCTTCGCGATATCAGCTACCGGTGGACGCAGCCGTGTCGGTGGGCGGAGTGCCCCCACGATCGCGAGCCCGAGAGCTGCGAGGCGTACGGGGCGCCGAACACGCCCTCGAAGTGCCCCTCGTCGCGGTCGCCGCACGGGTGGCGCCGCGGCTCGATCACGGACCACCTGAATCGGGGCGTGTCGCCGGAGGTCGTCAGCGAGCGGGCGAACGTCTCGCTCGAAGTTCTGTATCGGCACTACGACGCTCGGCAGCCTGACGAGAAGATGGCTGTCCGTCGTGAGCACCTGCAGGAGAAGTAATCACACGAAATGCGTCAGCACACTTCGCGGATTCAGCATCCGCACGAGAGCCGTATTGAAGCTCTCCCAGCGAGTCCATCCCGTTGCGTCTCGCTCTCGAAGGACCACAAAACGGCGAGTCACAACCCTGAAACGGATACGTTCTCCGTAGCCACGCGAAACGAACCCGAGAAGTACAGAGAGTTCACGGACATTCTCGGCGGTCTCAACGCCGTCGTGCGAAGGATGGCGGTTCTCCGGGATGGTGTTGCATGAGCGTCGCCGGCGAACCGAACTGGAGGAGTTCGGTTCACTGATAGGGGTGTAGCGAAGGCCACCCCATCAACAGACCACCGCCCCCGCAACGTGAGCCGCAGGCGAAGCGCCCCTCCGGGCGCGCGAAAAATTTCGCCAGAAGCAAAGAGAAACGGCTGTTAGGAAGGGACTGCATATCTCGCAGTTGCTACGAGACAGTGCGGAGCTGCACTGGCGAATGGGTCAGATCACGGCGCACGGACCACGAGCCTATGGTACTGCTACTCATGCCTTCAGGTATGGCGGGATCACGGTCCCATAAAGGGCTTAATCGGGAGCAGTACATCCTTTCGCACGTCCTCGTCCTCGGCGGTTTCTTGCTAATCGGTATCGGAGCAGTCCTTCCCTGGGTGGACAAGCAACTCCAGGTGAAAGTGTATGTATTGGGCATGCAGTCCGGACTCGAACGGATCGGAGTGCGCCGATTGCTCGTCGTCGCGGGCGTCGGAGTACTTGTTGAGATTGCCCGTCTCTTCGTTTCGGACAGGCGGACTGTCCTCGAGTTCGTGCTCGTTGGCGTCGGCGGGGTTGTCGCCGTGATGACCGTCCTCACGAGTCCGTTCACCAGCCTCTGGACGCCGGCACTCGGCGTCTACGTCACCCTTGCAGGGAGCCTCCTCGTTACGCTCGGGGCCAGCATCGCTCTACTCTCCACGCGACTCACCAACCACCCCCGAACGCACTGAGATCGAACAGGCCATCCCCGTACAGTACACGGATCTCCCGTTCGTCCGAGACGTGGTACTATCCTCGCCCTCCGACAATACTGGGACGGTGAGTATCGCCTCCGTATCTATCGCTGTCAAATATGTGGTCGAAGCACAAAACCGAGCGTCTCTACTCCTCGTCGCCGCCGCCCGCGATCCGCTTCCCGCCGGCACGGTAGTCCTCGGGGTCGCCGCCGAGATCCTCGGCGAGCGCCTCCCGCAGTTCCTCGCCCTGCTCTTCCATCGACTCCTTGAACTCCGCGAGTTCCTCGTCGGTCATCGGTTCCGTATCCCGTGCCATTCCTCGTACCTCTTGATATACCGTTCGCCGTGTTCGGATAAGTGTTCTTCGGCGAACGACAACGCCTCGCTCGGCGGTATCGGCGGGAACACCTCTCCACCGTCGATCTGCTCGCCGTCGCGGTACACGTCCATGTGGACGCCCTCTTCTAACACGTCGTGCCCGAAATCCGATTCGGGGTCATGGTCAAAGCGGACGACGGGTTCCCACCCGTCGCCGCGGTCGTACTCGATCTGCACGACGAAGCGGGTTATCGTCCCGTTGTCGGAGGTGTAGCCGATTCGCCGCCGAACGCGGTAATCGAGCGGCGTTGTGAACTCGCGATCGTACTCGCGCAGCCCGTCACTTATCTTCTCGTTCGAGGTCCAAGGCGTCGAGGTTCGATAGCGCCTCTTCCCGGGTCTCCCCGGTTCCGGTGACGCCGGATTCCTCGTCGACGGCGGCGAATTCGCCGTCGTCCGTCTCGATGAGACGGATGTCGCGCTTCGTGCTCATGCTCGGTAGTTGTCCGAAATCGGGCAAAAGCCTTCGGTCAGTCCTCGTCGTCGAGGGGATCGTCTATCACGGCGTCGAGGTCGTCCGCGTCCTCGTAGCTATCGCTATGCTGACTAATCCGTCGTCCGTCGACGCAGACATGCTCACGACGGTCGGCGGCTCGATCGCCTGGTTCGCCGCTGGCGTGCTCGCGTTCCAGATCAGGGTGTTCAGCCTCCCGCCGGCCGTTCACGCCCTCGAAGTGACTTACACGAATGCGCTGTGAGCAGTCGTGCGTTGTGAATCCGCAAGACAGGCGTAGTGGAACGCTCCCAGCGAGTCCACTCCCGTTTCTCCCGGCGCCTACGTCCCGGAGACGAGCGTCTCCCGAAGCTCGTGCAGCGAGTCGACGTCGAACGCCGGTTCCGGGTCGAGCTCGTCGTCGGTGTTGAACTCCCGGCGGACGAACGCGGCGTCGATACCGACGTTGTGCGCGGCGGCAACGTCGGAGGAGCGGTCCCCGACGTACACCGCCCGGTCGGGGGCCAGGTCCGCGAGCGCGCGGTCCATGTACCGCGTCCCCGGCTTCTCGGCGCCGACGTCCTCGACGCCCGGCCCGAGGCCGTAGTAGGTGTCGAAGCGGTCGCCCAGATCGAACTGTTCGAGAACGCGCTCGACCGCACCGTGTTGGTTATTGCTCACGATGCCGCGAGCCGCCGGGAGGTCGAGGAGGGCGCGGGCGTCGTCGTACAGTGCCTTCTCGCCCTCCGTCATCGCGGTCACCTGGTTCTCCGTGACGAGTTCGTTGCGGCGGCGCCACAGGTCGTCGAAGGCGACCCCGTGGGACGACTCGAAGAGCTCGCGGGCCGTCTCGAGCCCGCCCTCCAGCGTCCGGACGACCCGGAACTCCCGGGCGGTCGGGTCGTCGATGCCCGCCTCGGCAAGCGTCCGCTCGGCAGCGTCGTCGAACACCCACGACGGCGACCGCTCCACCAACACCCCGTCCATGTCGAACACGACGGCGTCGTACTCCATGGCACCTCCAACGGTCCCGGCTGCATGAGGCTGACGGGTCTCCCGCGACCTCCGATCGCCAGGTCACGTCCCCGAACGGGCGCACCGACCGAATCGCTACCTCGGCACCGTACCCCGGTTTCACTTTCACTCCGCATGGCTCGCGTACAAGTCCCCTCCGTACACTGTAGTGTGTATGAGCACGAGTTCGCCGGTCGCCCACCCGGAACGCGTCGACATCGAGACGAGCAGTCGTGCCCGCATCGACGTGACGGAGACGAGCGTCCACGAGGTCGAAGCGTTCCTCCGACGCAACGAGTGCCGCGTGCACTTCGAACGCCGCGGCGCGACGACCGACTTAGTCGTCGTGACGGAGTAATCGACGGGATTCAGGACGGGAACGGAGGAGAGTGCGTCGAGCGGCGCGTGGCCGCCGGTGCGACTACTCCGGGACGGTGTCCGGACGGTCGTACTGTGCGTCCTCGGGGTCGTCCATCACCTCGACGCCACGGTTGTTGACGGCGTAGGGGTCGAGCCCGACCTCCTGCATGAACTGCTTGTAGAGCCGTTCTGCCGTCTCGGCGTCCTTCTGTTTGTCCGAGGCGCTGTCGCACAGCTCGACGAGGGTCTCGGGCACGTCGTTCTCGTGGACGATCCAGTGGTTGATCAGGTCCGACAGGCGGCGGATGGGGCTGGTGAAGTGGCCGTAGATGTCGAAGTTGAGCGCGTGGTGGCCGCCGAACGGGTCGTTCATGTACTTCGCGCGGGGCATCACCTTCAGCACCGCGCGCTGGATCTTGTTGAGCTGCCGGTCGGGCGCCTCCTCCAGTGCGGCGTTGACGGCCATTCGGGGGTCGTCGCCCCACGCGTCGCCGGGGATGGAGACGCCGTCGAGCTCCTGGATCTCCTTGAGCGCCTCGTTCCACTGCTCGGGCGTCGGCTGCGGGTGGACGCGGTACATCGCCTCGACCCCGCGGTTCCACATCAGCTCGTGGGTGACCGCCTTGTTCGCCTTCAGCATGCACTCCTCGATGATGGTGTGTGCGCGATCGCGGCTCGGGTTCAACACGAGCGAGCCGTCCGCCTTGCGCTGCTCATGGAGCTGGTCGGCCACGTCGTACGCGAGGGTGCACTTCTCGTGCAGCGGCGCGTCGGGGTCCTCCAGGCGGCGCTCGCACTGCTTGTAGGTGAGGCGCTCGTCGGAGTTGATGACCGACTTGTAGATGTCCAGCTCCTCGAACGAGAGCGTCTCCTTGTCGAGGCGCATCTCGACGGTGTGGGCGAGGCGGTCCTCGTTGGGCACAAGCGAACAGACGGTCTCCGCGAGGATCGGCGGGAGCATGTGGATGGTGTACCCCGGCAGGTAGACGGTGTTGCCGCGCTCGACGGCCTCCTCCCACATCGCGGAGTCGGGGTGGACGTAGTGGCTCACGTCGGCGATGTGGACCCACAGGTGGTACTCGTCGCCGTCGTCCTCGATGGAGATGGCGTCGTCGAAGTCCTGCGCGTCGGCGGGGTCGGTCGTCCACGTGGTCAGCTCCCGGAGGTCCCGTCGCTCGTCGACCTCGTCCTGAATCTCCTGTTGAACGCCCTCGGTGCGGTCTTTCGCCTCACGTCGTACCTCGGGCGGGAACTCGTCGCGGATCTCGAACTCCGCGAACAGCGACTCGCGTTTGTCGGCGAGCGCGTCCGCGAGGCCCTGCGTGATGGTGACCGGACCCTGGTCCTCGGCGGTCCCCTGGGCCGGCTCCTCCTCGGGCGTTGCGTCACTCATGGCGCGGGGTACGGTAGTGTGGTACGTGAGGGTTTCGGGGAGCGCGTCGGCGAGCGAACGTAGTGAGCGAGCCGACGGAGGGACGGCGGCGCGCTTGCGTGCGCGCCGCCCACAGAACGTGCGCGGTTCGAGGAACGAACGAAGTGAGTGACGAGAACCGCGGAGAACCGGCGGCGAGGTCTCCGGGCCGAGCCGCCCACCGAACGGGCGGTTCGAGGAATGAACGAAGTGAGCGACGAGAACCGCGTCAGCAACGGAGTGAGCCGACTAGTCCCTGCGACCCTCGGTGTCCTCGGCGTCGGCCTCCGTCCCGCCGTAGCGACGGACGACCTCGCGCTGGTATGCCTCGACGTACGCTTCCTGTGAGTCGCCGCCGACGTCCGCCTCCACGTCGACCAACAGCGCCTCCAGGTCCTCGCGCGGCTGGTGTGACATGTCGCGATAACACTCCTTACAGAGGTACTCGAACTCCTTGTCGCGGCGGTCCCACCGATTTCCCTGCTTGTCGTACTCGCGGGCGTCCTCGCGCGAGAGGGACTCGCCACAGGCGATACAGACGACGGCGGACCGGTCCCGGTCCCGCCGGGATCCCCACATGATTCGTGATCCGGCGTCGGTGGACTTAGCGTTTATCGTGGGAACGTCGCACACGCCCACGCCCGAAAGCCGTCCACCAGGGCCGGAGCCCGGGGGTCGGTGCGGCGCCGAGCGGGCGATTTATCCGCCGACGCGCGGAGGAGACCACATGGACGTCAAGTCACGCCACCACCTCCGGAGCGACGCCGTCTCCGAGATCCGCGACGCGCTCGCCGACCGCCTCGGCGTCGATCTGGGGGGGGACTCCTTCGAGCTGGTCGAGCTCACCGACTCCCCGTTCGATCTCGTGCTCGTCGACGGCGAGCCGGACGTGCTGTACTACGAGGGGGACGGCGGCGACCGCGAGCCGTTCCTCACGGTCCGAGGGGCCAACGACCACCCGCCCGAGCGCGGCGTCGTCACCGTCGACGCCGGCGCGGTGTCGTTCGTCTCCGACGGCGCCGACGTGATGCGCCCCGGCATCACCGAGGCCGACGACTCCATCGCCGAGGGCGACCTCGTCGCCGTCGCCGAGGAGACCCACGGGAAGGTGCTCGGCGTCGGCCGCGCGCTCGTCGACGGCGACGAGATGGCCGGCGACTCCGGGAAGGTCGTGAAGTCGCTACACCACGTCGGCGACGAGCTGTACGAGTTCTCGGTCTGACCCGGCGCGCGCTCCCCCTCAGACGACGAACACGGCGACCGCGACGGCCACGGGGCTCCACACCAGCAGGCCGATCCCGTAGAAGAACACGCGCACGTCGGAGGGGAGCGACTCGGGCGCGTTGTCGGCTGCGTCGCTGACGGTTCCCGCGACCCCCATCGAGTCAGCGTTGGAGGCCGCCGTCGTCGTGCGGACGTTGCCGCCGCCGCTGACCGCCCACAGCAGCGTCGTGAGGCCGGCGGCGAACGTCACGACCGCCGCGGCGGTTCCAGCGACCCCGACGAGCACGGCGACGGTCCCGCCGGCGGCGACGAGGCTGTACCGGAGCAGTCCGCGGCGGAGGAGGGCCCAATCCATGCGATTTCGTGATTTCGTTCCGACAAAAACGGTTCGGCCGGACGGTCGCCCCGGCGACTCGATCGCGCCCCTGTCCCGCGCGCCGTCGGGCCTATTCGGCAGCGGCGTCGTCCCCGCTCGCGTTCCCCTCGGCGCCGTCCTCGCCGGCGTCGATGTCTTCCTCCTCCAACTCGTCGGCGTACTCCTCCATGAGGATCTCCCGCCCGCGTCGGGCCTCCTCGAACGTCTCGCGGAGGTCGCCGACGGGCGTCTCGCTGGCGTCGACCCGCAGGTCGTCGTAGTAGGTGCCGACCTCGCGCTCCTCGGTGGTCTCGACCTTCAGCGCGGCCGACTGCACCGGGAGGTGCTCGCGCTTGTCGCCGCCCTCGGCGTGGCCGGCTTCCAGCGCGTCGATCAGCCGCTCCGCGAGGGGGGCGTCGCCGAAGGCGTCCGACTCGTAGGCGCTCGCGACGGCGTCGATCACCGCCTCGCCCGTGAGGAGGTTGCCCGCGACGGTGTAGTTCTCCCCGCTCGTGTGGCCGTACCAGCCGTTGCACTCCTCGCCCGAGAACGTGAACGTCCCGTCGGCGTCGACGCCGTGGAGCTGGCGTTGCTCGGCGCCGTCGTCGGCGTTGAGCAGCGACTGGAGCGCGTCCTCGACGGCGAGCCCGTCGTCGATGTACTCGATGCCCTTGCTGCCCAACTCCACGTTCACGAGCGACTGCGTCGCGACCGCGCCGTTTTCCGAGGCGAACGGACAGAGGGTGCCGACGCCGGGCAGGCGGGTGGTGACGGCGACGCCGAAGCGAGTCTGCCGGTCGCCCTGCTCGTCGGTGTACTCCTCGCGGACGCAGATGCTGAAGGTCATGTCGTGCGTCGCTGGGTCGGGTCGGAGCAAAAAGGCGGGGTTCCCGGAACGCGGCGGCGGGGCGAGACGGGACAGGTCAGGCACCGCGACGGCGACCGGAATACCCTGACGGGGGCGACGCGGCGACCGAACCGACGCAGTGTGACGGACGTGTGCGTCGCGTCCGACGTACAGACTTATGGGTGGAGGGAGTTTGGTGGCGTACATGGGCATCATGAGTAAGATCCTCGGGGGCGGGGGGACCCACAGCGCCGAGGACTACGTCGAACTGGACCTCGACGACTTCGAGAACGCCCGGGGCGGTGCCGGGATGCAGGTCCACATCGCGGAGATCTCCGACCAGCGCGACGTGATCGACATCAAGGACGCCGTCTACGACGGCGACTTCGTCATCGCGGACATTACCCGCCACTCGACGACGGATCAGACGGTCGAACGCATCATCGACGAGCTCCGGCAGGTCGTCGGCGAGGTCGACGGCGACATCGTCCAGAAGGGCGACGACCAGCTCGTCATCACGCCCACCGGCGTGACGGTGAGCCGCGAGAAGCTGGGCGACTGACCCAGGTCGACGCGCCTCTTCTCCGAACAGTCAGGCGTCGAACTCGGTCAGCTCCGAGCGCTGTTCCTCCTCGGCAGCGGCGTCCGCCTCGTGAGCGTCGTTGTACGCCGCCCGGTACCGGTTGATCTTCCGCACGAGGATCAGCCCGAACACGCCGTCGAACAGCGCGATGTAGACGAACGAGGCGGCCAGCGGCGGCAGCCCGCCGAACACGTTCAACACGCCCGACCCGATACCGACGGTGGAGTTGTACGTCGCGTGGATGAGCGCCGCGATGATCAGCCCCTTCACGACGATGGGGCCGCGGTTCTCGGGGTTGAACTTCGCCAGGCCGAGGTAGTAGCCCGCGAACGCCGAGTAGATGACGTGTCCCGGCCCCGCGAGCGCGCGGGTGAACGTGATCCCCCCGCCGATCCCGATCAGTCCGAGCCCGAGGTCGAGTCCGGTCTGCTCGAGGCCGCGGGAGATGTACAGCGCGTTCTCGATGAACGCGAAGCCGAGGCCGGCCATCGCGCCGTACACCGCGCCGTCGAGGACCGAGTCGAAGCTGTCGTGGCTGTAGGCGTACAGCCGGACCGCGAGCAGCTTCACCGTCTCCTCGACGGGGCCGACGATCAGGAAGAAGAACGCCACCGTCCCGAGGAAGCCGATCGGGCGGAAGTACGGCTGGGCGACGGAGTTGAGGATCGCCGCGAAGTTCGCGGTGAGCACCCCGAGCAGGAAGGTCGCGACCAGCAGCCCGAGCGGTTCGCTCGTGGTGACGTCCGAGCGGTACACGTACGCGGCGAGCGCGAGCGCCGGGATCGCCGACAGCAACGTGAGCGCGCCGATCGCCGGGTTCGTCACCGCCGAGAACCCGCCGATCCCGATCAGCAACAGCGCCGCGACGAGGATCGTCCCCCACCGGGCCGAGCCCGAGAGGAGCCGATAGATGGCGACCGAGAGCCCGTCGAGCGAGGTTCGCTCCTCCCAGGTCGCCACGTCGTACAGATCCGTCGAGGAGTCCGCCGCCTCCTCGATCGGATCAGTTCGCTCCTTCTTACCCATCGTGTGTGGGTGGCGAGACGCGCCGACGCCTTGTGTCTTGTTGCAGGCCGGAGCCGCCGGTCGGATCGCGGGATCAGGCCCCGTGGCCGGCCCCCGTGGTCGACGCGTCGGCCGGCCTGCTGGATCGGTGGCGGGTCCCCTCGCTTCGCAGGACCGGTACGTTTGACACGTGCCCCGCCGAAGCCGCGGTATGCACTTCGACCCGCGCGAACAGGCAGCGCTCCGCGAGGTCGGGCTCGACGCCGACGACCTCGACGCCGCCTCCGATCTCGTCGCCGACGCGGTCGACGAGGCGGCCGCCGACCTCGCCGACTTCTTCGAGGGCGGCGGGACGTACCACTCGGACATGAGCACCGCCCACAGCGACGGCGGGCTCCGCGAGCACGACGTGGACCACCTGGACGTGTACACCCACGCGGCGGACCTCCGAGGATATCTGAAGTTCGACCGCTGGGGCGTCCCCGTCGAGGACGGCCGCGTGCTGAACGACGAGGTCGTCGAGCTCACGCTCGGGGACACCGTCAACGACCGCGTTCGCTTCGCCCGCGACCCAGAGGCGCTATGAGCGGCGGCGGGGGCGACTGCGCCGGCGGCGCCAGCGGGAGGGGCGACGACGAAAACCGCGCTGGCGACGACCACGGAAGCGACGACGCAACGAGCCACCGCGTTCGCGTCCGCGGCATCTACACGACGGCGCTCACGCGGTCGCTGCTGGAGGCCGGGCACAGCGTGGTGCAGGCGAGTCCCCCGATCCGGCGGCGCTTCGACGTCGACCTCCCCGCCGCCGACCACGACGCGAGCGTGGAGACGACCGAGGACCGCCAGGGCGTCGGCGTCGCCGGCGACCCGGACGCGGTGGCGACGCTGCGCGAGCACCTGCTCGACGTGGGCCTGGACGCGCTGGCGTGGGACGACCCCGCGCCCCTCGGCGCGGTGTTCGACGGCGTCGTGAGCGAGACGCTCGGGGGCGGGGCCGTCGTCGACCTCGGCGAGTCGGGCGCCGAGGGGTACCTGCCGTTCGACAACGCCGACGGCTACGTCGGCGAGGACGACACCCTCCGCGTGCAGGTCCTCGACCCGGCGGCTCACTGGGAGGACGACCGGCCGGTCCTCGACACGCGGATCCGCGCGATGGCCGGCCTCGCGACGCTCGTCCCCGGCCGCGAGGGCGTCCGCGTCGACGGCGCCGACGACGCGGCCGCCAGGGAACTGGCGGGGATGACCGACCTGCTCTCGGTCGACGTACCCGACGGCTGGGGGATCGAGTGGGGCCGGGACGCCCGCGACGCCGACATGGACGCCCTCGGCGACGCGCTGGCGCGAGCGAGCGACCACGCGCGGACGCTCGACGACGCGCTGGAGGAGCCGCAGGGGGAACCGGGACCGCTCGCCGCCCCGACCGCCGGCGCGTGGGTGTGGTTCGGCCGGGACTGTCGGTTCGCGCTCGACGACCTCCGCCGCGAGGTGACGACGACGATTCCCGGCCACCACCGGACGAAGGCGGCCTCGCGGTCGGCCTCCGCCGGCGTCGACCTCGCGGAGGCGCTCGTCGCCGCCGACGGGTTCGCGCGCGACCCCGATGACGACACGGACTTCCCGTTCGGCGTCGTCGCCGACCAGTTCGGCCCGCACGTGGGCGACCGCGTCGCCATCGGCCACGGGAAGCCCGACGGGCGACTCATCGTTCTCGGGCGCGGCGAGGTGACCGACCTCGACCCCTCGGACGGCTCGGTGACGGTCGAGCGGCGGATGACCGCCGGCGGCAGCTACGACGCGCTCGACGCCCGACGCGAGGCCGGCGACGTGGCGACGACCACGTTCCGCGAGGGTCGGTGGTGGTACCCGACCGTCTACCGCGACGAGGACGGCGAGCGCAAGGGCACGTACGTGAACGTCTGCACGCCCGTCGAGGCGTTCCCCGAGGCCGTGCGCTACGTCGACCTCCACGTCGACGTGGTCAAACACGGCGACGGCCGCGTCGAGCGCGTCGACGACGACGAGCTCGACGATGCGGTCGAGCGCGGCGAGCTCACCGAGGAACTGGCCGAGAAGGCCCGCAGCGTCGCGTCGGCGCTGGAACGGGCGCTGTAAGTCGGTTCGGCTGCGACCTCGCTCACTCCAACTCTCGGATCACCCGCGCCGGGTTGCCGCCGACGAACGTGTCCGGCGGCACGTCCCGGGTGACGACCGCGCCGGAGCCGACCACCGCGCGGTCGCCCACGGTGACGCCGGGATTGATGACCGCCTTGCCGCCGATCCAGACATCGTCGCCGACGGTCACCGGCTCGCCGGATTCCCTTCCCCGTCGCTCCTCGGCGTCCATCGGGTGTGTCGCGGTGTAGGCGTGGACGCCCGGCCCGAGCTGGCAGTGGTCGCCGAACTCGACCGGCGCCACGTCGAGGATCACGCAGTCGAAGTTGGCGAAGAACTCGTCGCCGACGGCGATGTTGTCGCCGTAATCGCAGCGGAACGGCGGTTCGACGGCGACGCCGTCGCCGACCGCGCCGAACAGCTCCGCGAGGAGGTCGCGGCGGCGTTCGGGCTCCTCGGGTCCGGTGTCGTTGTACTCGCTCGTGAGGGTTCGCGCGCGCCGGCGGGCGGCGACCAGCTCGGGGTCGTCGGGGTCGTACGGCTCGCCGGACACCATCCGCTCGCGTTCGCTCGGCACGCGTGAACCGGCGGCGGCCGGGATGAAAGCGGTACCGCCGCGGCCGCCTCAGAAGTGGTCGGACGACTCCGTCGAGTACTGGAGGTCGCCGCCGCGGCCTCCCTCGACGGTGCTGGAGCCCATCTCGCCGGTATCGGGCACCTTCACGTGGACCTCCTCGACCTCGTCGAAGTCCATGATCAGGTCCCGTTTGATGTTCTGTGCGGTGATGTCCGAGATGCCACAGCCCGAGCAGGTGCCGCCGAGTTCGACCACGACGACGCCCTCCTCGGCGTCGGCCTCGCGCACGACGCTCGTCCCGCCGTGCATCTGGATGATCGGCATCTGTCCGACCATCCACGTCTCGACGCGCTCCGCGAGGTCGCTCATTACTTCGAGTTGGTGGCCGGAGGGTTGAAAGCTTGCGGTTGCGGGACCCGGCGACCGCCCGAAAGAAACACCCTCACGGTCGTTGTGGACGGATCGCGTCCCCGGCGGCGATCTAGTTCGGGTTGTCGTCGATCGCGTCGGCGCCGCCGTCGCCACCATCGTCGCCCGGGCCCTCGTCCCCCTCGTCGCCGCGACGGGCCGACTGCCCTCCGGCGAGCGCGGCGGCGACGCTCGCGGCGACGCCCGCCCCCGCGACCGCGCTCGCGACGCCGAAGCCGGGAGCGGCCGCGCTGGAGTCCGACGACGTGTCCGGCGACGATTCCCCTGTCCCGGACGCCGCGTCGGTGTCCGTCGGCGTCGACCCAGTCGCCGCCGGCGCCGTTCCGCCGGCCTCCTCGTCCAGCCGCGAGCGGTCGCCGCCGACGCCCGCGCGGTCCGGGAACGTCCACAGGCCCGCGGGTGCGCCGTCGCGGGTCCCCATCGACGGCGCGACGAAGAACTCGCCGGGGACCGCGAGCACGGCGCCCCAAAAGCGGGTCGCGTCCGGGTCCGCCCACCACGTCTCCTCGACCGGGTTCGCCGGGTCGGAGACGTCGTGACGCTTCACGCCGCCCTGATACCACGAGGTGTACAGCGCGTCGCCGGTCAGGTCCAGGTTGTGAGCGGTCGTCCACGTGCCGCCGAACGTCGGGTCCGGCGACGGCGGCGGTTCGATGCTCGACAGATGCGCGGGGGCGTCCGGGTCGGACACGTCGTACAGGTCGACGCCGCTGGGTCCGCCGATCAGGTCGTCGTCGTGCTCGACGGCCCAGCTCTCGCGGCCGACCGCGAGGACGTCGCCGCCGGGGGCGAGCACCGCGACGTGGTGGTTGCCGGGCGGCACGGTCCCCGAGCGCGGCGGCGGGTCGCGCAGGTCGGCGGGGTCGCCGGGGTCGACGGCGCCCAGCAGGGTGGGGGTCGACGGGTCGGCCACGTCAAGCAGGTACGTGCCGGCGTCCCAGTAGGCGACGGCGGCGACGCCGTCGCGCACGGTCACGTCGTGGATCGGACGGAGCGCGCGCGAGACGTCGCGCCACGACTCGTCGGCCTCCAGCAGCGACCAGCGGGCGACCTCCTCGCCGGCGGCCACGTCGACGACGACGAGGGCGTTGTCGGCCGCGCCGTTGCCTGTGAGATAGCAGTGGGGGCCGTCGATGTCGGCGTTGTGGATCGGGAAGTCGGTGTCGTAGAACCCGGTCTCTCTGGGGTTCGTCGGGTCGGAGACATCGACGACGAGCACGCCCGAGGGAACGCCGTCGCGTGGGTTCGCCGGGCCGACGACCGCGAGCCGGTCGCCCGAGACCGCAACGTCGTTGAGGCCGCGGAGCGGGCCGTTCTCGCGCTCGGCGAGGCGGTCCCGCCGCTCGGCAAGCACCGTCGGGGCCGACGGATCCGAGACATCGACCGTGGCGTAGCCGTCGCCGAGGGCCAGGTACGCGACGTTCCCCTCGGCGGAGACGACGGCCTCGCGTGTGCCGGTGACCTCGACGGAGCCGAGCGGTCCGTACTCGTCGTCTTTGGAACCGCCCTCGGGAGCGTCACCGGAGTCCTCGCCGGTCCCGTCGGCGGTGCCGTCGCTGTCGGGCGTCGAGTGTGCGCCCGCGACGGCGACGGGAGGGGACCGATCGCTCGAACTGGCGATGGCGCCCGTGCCGAGGGCCGCCCCGGCGGCGCGGAGGACGCGACGGCGTCGCATACCGTCTGGTCGGGGCCGAGCCGGATATGGCTAGCGGCAAGCGTCGTCGGCTCGAACGAAGCGTCGAACCCGGGAGCTACGCCGTGCGCTCGCCGGTGCCGCCGGTGATGGCGGACGCGAGCGCGCCCTTGACGACCACGTCGTCGCCCATGTCGGTGAGACGCACGTCGGGGACGTTGACAAAGGTTGTCTCCTCCAGACGCTCGCGGACGGGGTCGAGCACGACCTCGGGGTTGTTGAGCGCGACGGCGCCGCCGACACGCACCACCAGCGGCGCGTACGCGTTCGCGAGGTTCGTGAAGCCGATCACGTTCCAGTCGGCGATGCGGTCGATGACGTGGTCGGCCAACGGGTCGGAGCCGTGCGCCTCGAACACGTCGACTGCGGAGAAGTCGGGGTCGTCTATCGGGAGGTCGGTCGGCACGTCCGCGGCCTCCGTGTGGCCGAGGTGTCTGGCGTACTTCGGGATGTTGTTCCCCGAGCAGTACGCCTCCCAGTGGCCGTCCCGGCCACAGCCACAGGTCATCCTGCCGTCGGGGTCGACGACCATGTGGCCGACCTCGCCCGCGTTGCCGTCCCACCCCGAGAGGACGTGGCCGTCGACGCAGACGCCGGCGCCCAGCCCCGAGGAGATGGTGACGTACGCCATGTCGTCGGGATTGCGGTCGCTGTGGAAGCGCTCGCCGATGACGCCCGCGATGGTGTCGTTGTGGAGGTGTACCCGCTCGGTGTCGAGCAGTTCGCGCAACGGGCCGACCAGCGGGACCTGTCCGATGCCGGGGACGTTCGCCGGGCCGTCGATGATCCCCTCCGCGAGATCGAGCGGACCGATGGAGGCGATCCCCGCCGCCGTCGCGTCCCCGGGGTCGAGGCCGACCTCCGCGCACGCCTCGCGGACGACGCGCAGGACTGCCTCGGTGATCGCGATGCCGGAGGTCCGCGGAGTGGCGGTCTCCGCACGCGCGAGAATGTCCGCCCGGTCGTCGCCGACGACGGCGCGGAGGTTCGTGGCCCCCAGGTCCACGCCTACGTAGTAGGCCATCGTTCGTGTGTCCGAGCGCCCGCACTTACGGATACCGCTTTCTCACACGGCCGCGAGTGGATCGCCGACGGGAGCGCCCGAGACGGGCTGGCGTTACTCCTCGCGGACGAACGTCACGGGACACGGCGCAGACAGGAGGATCTGCTGGGCGGTCGACCCGAAGACCGCCTTCCCCGTCGGCGAGCGGCTGCGGCCGCCGACGAACACGCGGTCGGCGCCGACGCGCTCGGCGAGGTCCGCGATGGCCTCCCCGGGGTCGCCGACGACGCCCTCGACCCGGAACTCGACGCCGGCGGCCTCGATCGCCTTCGTCGCGCGGCGGACGCTTCCGAGGCGACGGGCCACGTCGTTGGGGGTGCCGTCGACGCCCTCCAGCCGCGTGAGCGCCTCGTCCACGTCGGACTGGCTCTCGAACGCGTGCCCGACGACGATGTTCGCGCCGGTCTGTTCGGCCAGTTCGATCGCCTCCCGGGTCACGTAGTCCAGTCGGTCGCCGTCGTTTCGCTTCACCGTCAGCAGTATCGTCTCGATGCTCATACCGCTCGATACGAGCCCGGGTGTAAAAAACCTATCGCGGAACTTTACTCGGTGTCGAATGAATGATTATGACACGTCGAGCCGCTCGATTTCGGAGTTGAGGAGGTTCAGTCGATCGTCCGAGGACAGAATTCAGCGGCGGCGCCGGCGTGGAACTACTCGGCGAGCGAAACACGGCACAGCGACCGGTCGAGGACCGGACAGGAACGGTCGATGTCGGCGATGCCGTCGTCGAAGACGACGGTCGGCCCCGAGGCGGGCCGGGGAGAATCAGTAGTCGGGTGCGTCGTCCTCGACCTCGCGTTTCAGCGAGTCGCGACGCGACTTGGCGTCGCGGCCGGTCGCATCGAGCAGGAACGAGTTCTTCGCGTCGACCGCGTCGGCGGCGGCGTCGGCGTTGCCCTCGGCGATGACCTCCTCGGCGGGGCGCTCCTCGAAGTGGACCGCGAGCTTGTCCTTCTTGCCCGAGTACGACGCCGCGCCGGCGACGATGCGCTCGAACACGGGGTTGTCGGGGTCCTCGACGACGTACAGCTCGTGGCCGTCGAACTCCTCGGTTCCCGCGACCGTGCCGAACCGCTCTTCGATCTCGCCCTTCAGGTCGGGCATCCGGTCCTCGAGGAGCTCGCCGCGGCGCATCTTGTACTCCTTCATGCCCGCCCGTTTGCCCGGGTCCGGTAAACACGTTTCGTCAGACGGCGATCGGACGCGTCCGTCCGTCACGGCCGTACGACGCCCGATATCGAGCGTCTCGGAACGCCCGACGCGCGGACGGCGGGGTCCGTGTCGAGCCGACCGGCTACCGGATCTCGCGCTCCTCGATGTATCCGCGCTTGCACTCGGGGCAGATGTCGCCGGCGCGCATCGAGGAGGCGCCGACGGGCTCGTTGTTCCCGCAGTCCGGGCAGACGTAGACGGTGTCGACGTTGTCGACGGTCGTCTGCAGTTCGACGTTGGAGGCCGAGGGTCCGGAACCGCCGGTGTTCGACCCGCGCTCGGTGCCACCGGCGTCCGACGCGGGCTCGGTGCCGCCGGCGACGTCGTCGCCGCCGGCGGCGCCCCGCCCGTCGTCGGCGGCGGCGGGAGCGGCGGATCGCTCGTCGGTTGCCGCCTCTGTGTCGGCCTCGATGAACTCCACGTCCTCCTGTTCGGTAACCTCGGGATCGACCTGCGGCGTGAGGTTGCCGTCGACGGAGACCCCCTCGTCGTCGCCGCCGAGCTCGGCGTCGTAGCCCTCGTCCTCGCCCGCCCGTTCGGGCCAGTCGCCTGGGCCGTCGCTGTCGATGAACTCTGCGTCCTCGTCGGTCGGGTCGGCGGCCGCACCGGCCTCGTCGGCCCGCTTCGCGTCCGGAACCACGTCGGTTCGGGCCTCGCTCGCGGCGTCGTCCTCGGGCGCCGGGTCGTCGTCGCCCGCGGGGTCCTCGCCGCGGCGGTTCGCGTCGGCGTCCGGCCACTCGCCGTGCCCGCGCTCTCTCGTCTCCGATTCCGGGGCCTGGCTCCGGGTGTGCTGCCCGCCGGCATCGCCCTCGGCGTCGATGATCTCGGCGTCCTCCTCGACGTCCGCGTCGACGGCGCCGTCGGCCGACTCCGCGGTCGGGTGGTCGAAGCCGTCCTCGGGCGCGGCCGTTCCGTCGCCTGTGGCGGCGTCGCCGGTGGCCTCACCGTCGCTAGCTTCGTCGGCCGCGACCGTGCCGTCAGGGGGGCCGTCCGAGCCGACCGCCCGCTCGTCGGGCGTCGCGTCGGCCGTCGTGGCATCGGGCGTCGACTCGTCGGGCGTCGGCGCGTCGGCCATCGTCTCGTTCGACGCCGGCGCGTTCGGCGTCGACGCGTCCGGCGTCGCATCCGGGACCGCGCCGTCGACACCGTCGGTCCCGTCGGCCGTCGACCGGTCGGAGTGAGCGCCCGCCGCACCCGGGTCCGCCCGACCCCGGCCGGCCGAGGTCACCTCCTTGTTCTCGGAGACGACGCGCGTCTCGCCACACCGCCGGCACTCCTTCACCTCCGTGATGGTGGTGATGACCTCGTCCCCCCGCACCTCGCGGTCACGTTCCGTCCTCGGCTCCGAGAAGTCGTGGCCGAGGAGACATCTAAGTCCCATTGTGCCTACGAATCGCCCAAACGCATAAAAGCGTTCGCTCGCGTCGGACGCCTGGCACGCGCGCCCGGCGGCGGCGACAGGCCGGGCTGCGGGCGTCACCGCCGGTACACGTAAGCCGCACCCGAGCGATCGCTCGTCCATGAGGGTGCCGCCCGAGTTCCGCGACAGGGACGACACGCAGGTGGCGGTTCTCGACGCGCTCGTCGGCCGCGCCGACGACGGCATGACGGTGCTGGAGCTCCGGTCGGGCGTCGACGCGACGATCGACGAGGTGGAGGAGGCGCTGTCGGCGCTGAAGTCGGCCGGGCTCATCGAGATCGAGCAGGCCGACGGGCGCGTGCGCATCTACCCCGACGAGCGCGTCGTTCCCGACCCGGGCGAGCAAGTCGACGGCGATCCCGGACTCCTCGATGCGATCCGGCGTCGGCTCGGGCTGTAAGCGCTCTCCCATCCGAGCCGTCGACCCCGCCCCGCCGTTTCCGCTCCCCTTTTGGCGTCCGCGGGTGTGCGTACGCGTATGAGTCTCGTCGCCGACGTGCACGCCGACCACGGCGCCACTTTCACCGACCGCGGCGGCCGCGAGGTCGTCGCGGACTACGGTCGGCCGGACAGCGCCGCTCGCGCCGTCCGCAACGGCGTGGGCGCCATCGAGATGGGCTACGGTGTCGTGATCGTCGAGGGCGACGATCGCGTCGAGTTCGTCGACAACGCCGTCTCCAACCGCGTCCCGAGCGCGGACGGAGAGGGCTGTTACACGCTGCTGCTCGACCCGCAGGGCGCGATCGAGACCGAGCTGTTCGTCTACAACGCCGGCGAGCGCCTCCTGTTGTTCACGCCCCCCGAACGCGCCGGGCCGCTCGTCGAGGACTGGGAAGGGAAAGTCTTCATCGACGACGTGGAGCTGCGCGACGCCAGCGACGAGTTCGGGGTCTTCGGCGTCCACGGCCCGACCTCGACCGAGAAGATCGCCTCGGTCCTCAACGGCGCCGGCTCCCCCGAGCCCGAGCTCACGTTCGTCCGCGGGCGGATGAACGACGTGGGCGTCACGGTGATCGCGAGCGACAACCCGACCGGCGAGGAGGGGTACGAGGTCGTCTGTGCCGCCGACGAGGCCGAACGCGTGTTCGACACCCTCCTGACGCGCGGCCTCAACGCCGCCCCGTTCGGCTACACCACCTGGGGCATGCTCACCGCCGAAGCCGGCACGCCGCTGTTCGACACCGAACTCCGGGGTCGCCTGCCGAACGTCGCGGGCGTCCGCTCGGCCGTCGACTTCGAGAAGGGCTGTTTCGTCGGCCAGGAGGTCGTCTCGAAGGTGGAGAACCGCGGCCGGCCGAGCAAGCGGCTCGTCGGACTTCGCCCCGAAGCCCTCCCGGAATCGGGCGCCGCCGTCTTCGACGGCGACGCCTCGGTCGGCGAGGTCACTCGCGCGGTCGAGTCGCCGTCGCTGGACGCGCCGATCGCGCTCGCGTATCTCGACTTCGACGCCGACGCCGACGCCGGCGACCTCGCGGTCCGCGTCGACGGCGACGAGGTCGCCGCCGAGCGCGCCGACCTCCCGTTCGTCGAGGGGGGGGCGCGTTCGCTGCGGCTACCTACGTACCCCGAGGCGACCGAACAGACGTAACGACGGGCAAGCCGGACGCGACGATCCTCGACTCCCCGAAGCTGCACGGGCGGGTGTCCAGGTTCGACGCTCGATCGACTTTCTGCTGGGTGGGACTGGAAGGGGCCGCGTCGCTCGCGGGAGACTCCGATGTAAGCACCGCAGGCGAGCGACCGAAGGGAGCGAGCCGAGGAGCACAGCGAGGATTCGACCGCGAGCGACGCGGGGGCTTCCGCGGTCGTCGTCGCGGTCAGATCGGTCGAGTCGGGTACGACGGCACCGAAGTCAATGACAACACGAACAGCGCCGACTACGAGAACAGCTTCTTCAGGTGCTCGCGCGAGAAGAACGAACTCGGCTCGTCCATGTGGACGCCGATCTCGCCGGAGAGCGCCCACAGCCCGGCGCGCTGCACCGGCTCCGGAAGTGAGTACGCCCGCCGGATCCAGTGACCCAGTCGGATCTCCCGGCTCAACTCCTCGCGCCAGCCCTCCTCGTATCGGGGGAGCGTGTTCGGGTCCTGCGGGTCGATCACGTCGGCGGCCACGTCGGCCGCGCGCATCCCGTAGAGGATGCCGCCGCCGGTGAACGGCTTCGTCTGGGCGGCCGCGTCGCCCAGCAGGAACCCACGGTTCGCGACGGTGCGCTTCGGCGGGCCGATGGGGATGGCCCCCGAGCAGAAGCGGTCGGTCTCCACGCCGTACTCCGCGGTGAGGCGGTCGAACAGCTCGTTGACCTCGTGGCCCGGCGGCGCCGCGAGCCCGTACTCGACGCCGGCGTCGCCGCGGGGAATGCGCCACGCGAAGAAGCGTGGGGCGGTGAGGTGCACGCTCACGTAGTCGCCGTGGTCCGCCTCGTCGGTGAACGCGAGCACGCCGTGGAGCGTCTCCGTCGGTTCGGGAAGGTCGAGTTGCTTGCGGACCCGGGAGACGGGCCCGTCCGCGCCGGCGACCATCCGCGCCTCGAACGTCTCCTCGTCGCCGCCGACGCTCGCGGTCACCTCGACGTAGCCCGGCCGCTCCTCGACCGACGTGACCGTATGGCCCTCGCGCACGTCGGCGCCGGCCCCGCGGGCGGCGTCCGCGAGCGTGCGGTCGAGTTCGACGCGGTCGATGACGTTCGACACCTCCTCGCGTTTGTAGAAGCGGTCGCCCGACGACTCGGGCCCGCCGACGTGGAAGTCCGCGCCGTACACGCGGTTCTGGAGCAGCCGCTCCTTCGCGTCGGCGGGGACGTAGTTCCAGATGTCGGTGGAGACGTGCCCCGAGCAGGCCAACGGCTCGCCGACCGTCCCCTTCTCGAGGGCGAGCACGTCGTAGCGGGCCTCGGCGGCCCGGCGGGCGAAGCGCGCGCCCGCCGGACCGACGCCGACCACGACGAAGTCGTACATACTTCGGAGTGCACGCGGACGGAGATATATCTCGTGGGTCCTCGATGGCTGACAGGCGGCCGGGTCTCACGCACGACGGGTGGCCACACACCCGTAGACCGCCGTGCGGTCAGTGGCTACGTCACGGGGCGGTTGGCCCCGCCATCGCGTATCAACCCTCGGCTGAGACGGGAAGCGGGCGATTGCTTACGGGAGGACCACCAGCCCGCGGGCGGTCAGGTCCGCGATCCGATCCGGCCAGTCGACCGCGACTTCGTCCCACGAATCCCCCGCGTCGGTCGTGCGATACAGCCCGCGATTCGACAGCGCGTAGAACGCTCCCGGGTCGCCGGCGGCGAGCACCGGGCGGGTGACGCCCTCGCCGAGCGGCAGGCCGCGTCCGTCGAGGCGTTCCCAGTCGGCGTCGCCGACTCGCCGATAGACGTACGTCTCCGCGCTCGCGGCGGAGTGGGCCTCGTGTGCGCCCCGGGCGGCCGAGACGAGCACGCGGTCGGGGTCGCCGGCGTCGACGGCGACGCTCCAGCAGTAGGTTCGATCGAGACCGGTCTGTGGGTGGCACCAGGTCTCGCCCCCGTCGGCCGTCTCCGCGTAGCCGTCGCCGGCGGCGCCCCACGCCCGATCCGGGGCATCCGGATGCGTCGCCATCGAGTGCGTGTCTCGCCGCGAGCCCGGAACGCGGTCGCGCCACGTCTCGCCGCCGTCGGCCGTCGTCACGAGCGCGCCGGCCTCGACGGCGACGTAGAGGTGCCCGGGATCGTGTGGATCCGGCTCGATCCAGCGGACGTGGTGGGTGTGCGGCCGCGGCGGGAACGCCCACCCGTCGCTCGAGGGGAGGTCGACGAGGCCGTCGCGGTGGGTCCACGTGTCGCCGCCGTCGGTCGAGCGGTACACCCGGGAGGGCTCGGTCCCGGCCCAGACCACGTCGGAGTCGTTCGGGGAGACGGCCGCGGCCGTCACCGCGTCCTGTTCGATGGCGTCGCCGCCGACGCGCTCGAACGTCTCGCCCCCGTCGGTCCTTCGCCACAGCCCCGACTCGAACGTGCCGACGAACACGCGGTCGGGGGCGGCGGGGTGAACCGCGACGCATTCGAGCGCGCGGCCGTCGAGGTCGGGGGCCGCGGCGACGGTTCCGGCTTCCGGGTCGACGACACGGACGTGATCGCGCATCGCGGCGTGGACGGTGGTCATACCGAACGCGTCGGGCGCTCGCGGGAAATCTGTACCGTCGACCGGAACGGTCCGCGGTCATTCGTCGTACGTGCCGCCCGAGAGGTAGTGACGCGTCCGGTCCCGGGTCGACTCGGCGACTTTTCGGAACCTGACGACCCGATCGTCCCCGTCGGTCTCGTCGGCGATCACCTCGAGTTCGACGCCGAACGCCCGGAGGTGATCGAGCAGCGCGCCGACGTGCTCGGGGTCGCCGCGGGCGACGTGTTCGTCGCCGACTCCACCGTCGGCGGCGACCTCGCGGATCGTCTCGACGAACGGCAGCAGCAGCGACTCACCCAGGTCGTGTGCCCGCTCGCGCAGCCGGTCGCCGTCCTCGTCGAACTCGTACGCCTGGAACGCCTCCCGCATCACCCGCGAGAAGAGGAAGTCCCGTCCGCGCTCGAACGGCGTTCCCGCCGCGTACGCCAACTCCGCGTGGTGGTGTGTCTCGGTGGTGTACTTCAGCGCCGTCGTCGCGTCCGGCGACTTCATGACGACGCCCTCGCGCCCGTGCTCGTCGAGGTCCTCGATCACGCGTCGGACGTGCCTCGGTGCCGACTCGGTCCCCCACGCTCCGAACACGCGCGGTTGCGGGAGTCCGTAGGACGCACACCGCTCGCGTCGCCGGTCGATCGGGAGCGGTTCTCCCGTGGCCCGGTCGCGAACGTCGAAGACGCGCAACGCGTGGGAGTCGACGCCGTCGTAGTCGTGGGTCGTGTACGGCGTCTCCGGCCCGATCAGTTCCGCACACACCATCGCCCGGGGGTGGTCCCGAAAGAACTCGCCGAGTTCGAGCAACGTCCGCGCGCGATCGGTCGTGTACGGACAGAGGTAGCCGCTCCGGGTGAACGCCAGCGGCTGGCCGTCCCCGAGGTCGACGATCCGAACGTTGAACCCGTTGAGCTTCTCCTCGACGACGACCCGCTCGGCGTCGAAGTGCTCGGAGACGGTCGGATCGAGGACGAGCGCGCGGGGGACGCTCGGGTAGCCGCGGACGACGGCGTCGCCGTCCACGACGACCGTCCCGCGTTCGAGCCCGTGGCGCGCGTCCGGGAGCGCCGCGCACTCGCGCCCGAGGCGCTCGTGGCGTTCGAGGTGCTCGCCTAGGTCCGCGGGGTCGGTTACGTCGGGGTCCAGCCGGTCGGACAGCGTCTCGGCGGCGTTCCCCATGTGTGAGAGCTACGCACACGGTGCCCGAAAAGCCGGCGACGACTCCGACGACGCGCGATCGCCGGCGGGGGCGACGCCGGGGTTTTTGCCGCTCGCCCGGGTATCGCCGGGTATGCCGGCGACGCCGCCGCGCCAGCAGTTCGTCCTCGACACGTCGTTGTTCATCACCGAGGGGATCCGCCGTGAGGACGAGTCGGTCGAGGACGCGGTGCTGCGACTGCTCGACCTGATCGCGACCGCGCGTCTGGAGCTGAACGCATCCTGCTATGTGCCGCCGTCCATCCACGACGAGCTGGCGACGATGCTGCGTGACCGGGACGTGAGCGACGAGGTGTTCTCGAAGCTGGACACGTGGGTGATCCGCAAGAGCCCCGACCGCTACGGCGTCCAGATCCCCGCCGATATCGTCTACCAGTTCGTCGACGAGATGAACGACCGCGTGGACCGGGGACTGCGCGTGTCCGAGGAGGCCGTTCGGGAGGTGGAAGCCCTCGACCCGGAACAACTCACGGCCGGGGAGCCCGCCGGCGACGACGACCACGAGTACATGTCCGCCGCCGACCGCGTCGTCTCGGACCTCCGTGACAAGTACCGCCGCGCGCTCCGACAGGGGGTGCTCGACTCCCGCGAGGACTTCGACCTCCTCGTGCTCGCGCGCGAACTCGAGGCGGGCGTCGTCACCGAGGACCGCGGCATCATCTCGTGGGCCGACCAGTTCGGCCTGCGGTACGTCCGCGGGCGACAGTTCCCGACGCTGCTTCGCGAGTACCTCCGCGCGTCAGGGGTCGAGGGGTACGCGGACCCGTCTCGGTTGCCGGAGACGCCGGAGGACGGCGACGAGGGCGAGGAGGGCTGATCGTTCCTCCTCGCCCGACGACCGTCCGAAACGGCGTCCGCCTCGCCGGCGTTCGGCCTCGCCTCAGTCGTCGGTCGCCGGTGCCTCGACAGCCTCGCCCTCGTCGGCCCCCTCCTCGCCGTCCGCGTCGGTCGCGTCCGCCGCCAGCGCCGGCATCCGACGGTCGCTGCGGGGGCCCTCCATGTCGACCTCCGGGAGGTAGTCCCGGAGGTACCGACCCGTGTGGGATTCCTCGACCCGGGCGACCGCCTCGGGGGTGCCCTCGGCGACGACCTCGCCGCCGCCGTCGCCGCCCTCGGGGCCCAGATCGACGATGTGGTCGGCGTTCTTCACCAGGTCGAGCTCGTGCTCGATGACGACGACCGTGTTCCCCTTGTCGGTGAGCCGGTGGAGCACGTCGATGAGCTTGCGCTCGTCGGCCTTGTGCAGGCCCGTCGTCGGCTCGTCCAGCAGGTAGAGGGTGTCGCCGGCGTCCTTCTTGCCGAGCTCCTCGGCGAGCTTCACGCGCTGGGCCTCGCCGCCAGAGAGCGTCGTGGAGGGCTGGCCGAGCTGCATGTAGTCGAGCCCCACGTCCTTCAGCAGGCCGAGCCGACGTTCGAGCCCCGAGTGGGACTCGAAGAAGTCGTACGCCTCCTCGACGCTCATGTCGAGCACGTCGGCGATCGTCTTGCCCTTGTACGTCACGTCGAGCGTCTCGTCGTTGTAGCGGTCGCCGCCGCACTCCTCGCAGGGGACGTGCACGTCCGACAGGAAGTTCATCTCGATCTTGACGGTGCCCTGCCCGCCGCACTCCTCGCAGCGGCCGCCCTTCACGTTGAACGAGAAGCGACCCTTGTCGTAGCCGCGCTGGTTCGCCAGCTTCGTCTCGGCGAACAGCTCGCGGATGTAGTCGAACACGTCGGTGTACGTCGCCGGGTTCGACCGCGGCGTCCGGCCGATCGGCGACTGGTCGATGAGCCTGACTCCCTCGATGTTGTCCATCCCCGAGATGCGGTCGTGCTCGCCCGGGTCGACCTCGGTGTTGTCGTTCATCTCGCGGGCCAGTCCCTTGTACAGCACGTCGTGCATGAGCGTGGACTTCCCGGAGCCGGAGACGCCGGTGATGGCGGTGAACTGCCCGACCGGGATGTCCACGTCCACGTCCTTCAGGTTGTGCTGGCGCGCGCCCTCGACCGTGAGCGCGGCGTCGCTGTCGCGACGGCCGCCCGGCACCTCGACGACCTCGCGGCCGGCGAGGTAGTCGCCCGTGACCGACTCGTCGGTGTTCACGATGTCGTCGAAGTCGCCCTGGGCGACGATCTCGCCGCCGCGCTTGCCCGGCCCGGGCCCGATGTCGATGATGTTGTCGGCCCGGCGCATCGTCGCCTCGTCGTGCTCGACGACGAGCAGCGTGTTCCCGAGGTCGCGTAGCCCCTCCAGCGTGTCGAGCAGGCGGTCGTTGTCGCGCTGGTGGAGGCCGATACTCGGCTCGTCGAGGACGTACAGCACGCCCACCAGTCCGGAGCCGACCTGCGTCGCCAGCCGGATACGCTGGCTCTCGCCGCCCGACAACGTCGACGCCTCGCGGTCGAGCGTGAGGTACTCCAGGCCGACCTCCTCCATGAATCCGAGGCGCGCGCGGATCTCCTTGAGGATCTCCTCGGCGATGGTCCGCTCGCGCTCGCTCATCGTCTCCTCCATCCCCTCGAAGTGCTCCAGCGCGTCGCCGATCGACAGCTCGTTCACGTCGGTGATCGACGTGCCGTCGACGTAGACGGACCGCGACTGGGGCTTCAGGCGCGTCCCCTCGCACTCGGGGCAGGTGGTGACGGCCATGAACTCCTCGATGTGCTCGCGCGTGCGGTCGGAGTCCGTCTCGACGTGACGCCGTTCGAGGTTCGGGATGACGCCCTCGAACCGCTGGGTCTTGCGGCGCACGCCGTTTCGCGTCTGCTGTTCGAACTCCACCACCTCGTCGGTGCCGTAGAGGAACTGTCGCTGCTCCGAGTCCGACAGCTCCTCGAACGGCGTCTCCACGTCGACACCGAAGTGCTCGGCGACGTTGTCGAGGCGGGTGCGGTAGTACGACCGGTTGTAGCTCCACGGCTCGAACACGTGCTTGATCGGCTGGCTCGGGTCCGTGACGACCAGGTCCTCGTCGACCTCCTTCGTCGACCCGATGCCCTCACACTCGGGACAGGCGCCGTGCGGGGAGTTGAACGAGAACGAGCGCGTCTCGATCTCCGAGAAGTCGATGCCGCAGTGGGTGCACGCGAGGTCCTCGGAGAACTCGACGACGAGGCGGTCGTCCCCGTCGCCGGCGAGGTCGCCCGTCGAGCGGGACTCGTTGCCGCCGAAGTCCACGTCGAGGTCGTCACCCTCGGGCGGGTCCGGCAGGATCAGCTTCAGGACGCCGTCGGCCTCCTCCAGCGCCGTCTCGACGGAGTCGGTGATCCGCGATCGGTCCGCCTCGCGGACCTTCACGCGGTCGACGATCACGTCGATCGTATGGTCGTAGTTCTCGTCCAGCTCGGGGCGCTCCAGCGAGAGGTCGTACTGCTCGCCGTCGACCTCGACGCGCGAGTAGCCGTCGGCGACGAGGTCGTCGAACAGGTCCTCGAAGGCGCCCTTCTGGTCGCGCACGACGGGCGCGGCGATCATCGCGCGGGTTCCCTCGGGCAGTTCGAACACGCGGCGGACCATCTGCTGGGCCGACTGCTCGCCGACCTCGCGGCCGCACTCGGGGCAGTGCGGGTGGCCGACGCGGGCGTACAGCAGTCGGAGGTAATCGTGCAGCTCGGTGACCGTCCCGACGGTCGATCGGGGGTTGTTGGCGGCGTTCTTCTGGTCGATGGAGATGGCCGGCGAGAGCCCCTCGACGCTCTCGACCTGCGGTTTGTCCATCTGTCCGAGGAAGTTCCGCGCGTACGCCGACAGCGACTCGATGTAGCGGCGCTGTCCCTCGGCGTAGACGGTGTCGAACGCGAGCGACGACTTCCCCGACCCCGAGAGACCGGTGACGACGTTGAACTGCTCGCGGGGGATCTCCACGTCGAGGTCCTTGAGGTTGTTCTCCTCGGCGCCGCGGACCTCGATGAACTCCTTGGGCACTACAGGTCACCCCGCGATCGGGGGGTAAATCGGTGACGCACGGCTCTGCCACTCATTACGAGCGACCTGGGGTCGGAACCACTTAACGGGCGCGTCATCCGGCCCCGCGCGTCGCTCACGAGGGTTCAACTACCGGAACGGGACCAGTCGCCGCGTGACCTGACTCGGGTCGTCGGGGACCCAGGCGGGTGTGTGGTCCACCCCCGACGAACACGCAGCGAGACGGCCGAGGCCGCGACGCGAGGACCACCTGTCAGCCCCCTACACCACGCCGCGAGCGAGGCCGCCGACGACGCCCCCCACGACGGCGACGCCGACCGCGACGCCGAGCGGCCGCGTCATCGCGAGCGCCACGTCGAGTCCGCCTGCCAGCGACAGCGACGCCGCGGTCGCCGCGAGCGCGAGAAGGCCGAAGCCGACGCCGGCGGCGACGCCCCGGGCCGTCGTCCGCTGCGGGAGCGCGACCAGCGCCGCGCCCGCGACGAGACCGAGCCAGTGGACCGACGCCAGGCCGAGGCCGGCGATCAGCGCCAGCGCCGTCGCGATCCAGCGCGTCGGGCGGTCGCCTGCGGCGGTCACTCGTCGTCACCTCCGGCGAACCGGACCGCGAGGTCGCCGCGCATCTCCCGGTCCATCGGCTTGTACTCGCCGTCCGCCCAGCGACGCAACTGGCCGTCGTAGTCGTCGGCGTAGACGTTCCCGTCGTTGCCCCCGGGGAGGATGCACCGCGAGGTCGTGCCGTCCATCGGGCACACCTGTCGCCAGCTGCTGCCCGCGCCGGACTCGACGCGGAAGTTGAACAGCGTCGCCGCCGAGCCGTCGGTCGGGTAGCGCGGGTAGTTGAGGAACGACTGGTCGAACGGGTGGTCGATCGCGGTCCGATTGTAGTCGCCGTAGGTCTCCCAGCCGCCGGCGTCGACCTGTTCGCGTGCCGTCTCGAACGCGTCGGCCGCCGCGCTCGCGCGGTCGGGCTCGAACCACCCGTCGCCGAGCGTCGCGAGCACCCACTGGTTCGGGGCGTACGCGGACGGGTCGCGACGGTCGTCGAGTTCCGAGAGCCCGTCGGCGACGAACCGCCCCTCGTAGGCGTCGAGGAAGCGGACGAACAGCAGCGGCTCCCGGGCGTCGCGAGCGGCCTCGCCGTCCCAGTCGAGGACGGCATCGAGGTCCGAGCGCGCGTCGCCCGAGAGTTCCGTCCGAGCAGCCTGCAACACGTCTCGGTAGTGGTCGAGCCGACCGTCTCGCACGTCGCGCTGGAGGTCGCGCATGTCGGCGGGCGTCACGTCGCCGCGGTCGACGAGCGCGTCGAGCCGCTCCCACAACCGGATGCCACGGAACGGCTCGCTGTAGTTCTCGGCGAGGTAGTACGGGTAATCGGCGTCGTCGACGACGCGCTGGTTCGCGGTGCCGACGTAGTCGGGGTCGTCGTCGTGGGGCATCTCCTCGTACGGGATGAACCCCTCCCACGACGACTCGCCGTACGGCGTGTAGCCGGCCCACTCGCCCTCGCGGGCGGAGCCGTCGAACACGCGCGTTCCGGGCACCATCTCGCCGTCGGTCCGACGGATCGGGACGCGGCCGGTGACCCGGTAGCGGACCGAGCCCTCTCGGTCGGCGTAGACGAAACACTGCGTCGGCTCGCCGAAGTCGCGCAACGCCTCGTCGATGTCCTCGGCGCCTCGCGAGCGGTTGATCCCGAGGATGCCGTTGGTCGCGTTCGTCGCCGAGAGGCCGGTCCACGCGACGCCGAGCTCGCTCCGGAACTCGTCGCCGCCGGCGTCCGCGCCCAGCACCGCGCCGTGGACGGACTTCTTCACCTCGACTTCGCGGTCCGGCGCGCCGGCGACCTCGATCGTCCGGGTCTCGGTGTCGAACGATCGCCAGCGGTCGCCGTGGCGGTACTCCGTGCCGTCGTTGCGGGTCTCGTACTCGTAGAAGTCGATCACGTCGCAGCCGGCGTTGGTGAAGCCCCACGCGCCGCGGTCGTTCTCGCCGATGATCACGAACGGGACGCCCGGGAAGGTGACCCCGCGGACCCGATAGTCGGGGTGGCGGAGCACCTGCTCGTACCAGACCGGGGGCACCATCAGCGAGAGGTGCGGGTCGTTCGCCATGATCGGCGCGCCGCCCTCGGTGTGCTCGGCGCCCACCGCCCACGAGTTGGACCCCGCCCACTCCGGGGGCTCGACGGCCGAGAGCCGGCGGTCGAGTCCGGGGTCGGTCGCGACCGCGGCGCGACTGCTCCCGTCGCCGGCGTCGTTGGTGGCCGGAGGACGCCGTGCGGCATCGCCATTGGGGACCTCCCAGTCGTCGGTCGCGTCGGCGTGGCCGAGGATCGCCGCGTCGTGGTCCAGCCGGCCGGGCATGAGTGCCTCGGCCGCCTCGGCGCCCATCTCCGCCCGGAGCGTCTCCTTGCGGAGCGTCCGGAAGCTCCCGGTGAGCGTCCACGCGATCTGCTTCTCGGCCAGCATCACGTCCGCGGGCGTCCATGGCGCCGGCTCGTAGTCGAGGAGCTCGAACTCGACCGGCGCCGGGAGGTCCTCGCGGGCGCGGTTCACGCCCTCGCAGTACGCCTCGACGAGCGGGGCCGCCTCGGTGTCGCGCACGAGGTCCCACGTGGCCGCGGCGGCGGCCGCGAAGTCCATCCGGACGTGAAAGCGGTCGGAGTCGAGCGTCGCCTCGCCGACGACCTCCGAGAGCTGCCCGCGCAGCTGGCGTCGCTGGAGGTCCATCTGGAACAGCCGGTCGGCGCCGTGGGCGTAGCCGGCGGCGAAACACAGCGCTGCCTCCTCGTCCGCCTCGATACGGGGGACCGCCTCGTCGTCGTAGCGGAGGGTCGCCTCGCCGTGGGGGTTCCGGACGCGGGAGGGTGGATCGTCGCTCGCGGCGTCCCACGCCCCGCCCGACAGCGGCGCGAACGCCGAGAGGTAGCCGCGAACCGGACCGAGGGCGCCGCCAGCCGTCGCGCCGCCGGCGACGGCCGCCAACAGCGCCCGCCTCGTGAGATCGCCTGAACGTTCGGTCACACGCCCCGACGGGCGCGGGCTGTCATAAGTCCCGTCGGTGTGGGCGCGGCGGTGTTCAGATAAGGATGAAGAGTGAGGCGGAACGATATTTGAGTGGTTCATGCTCGAAATCGCCCGCCTCAACGGAGGTAGCGACTGCTTCGAGTTAGATTTTCTGGAGCGAGAGGCGACACCCGAGCCCGCGATGAAGCTCGGTATCCGACTCCATCTGGCTGGACTATCACTTTCGGATACCGTTTCGATTCTCGATAGGTTGGGTGTCAAGCGCTGTCGGACGACCGTCCATAACTGGGTGCAGAAGGCCGATCTACAGCCCCTCGATGGTGCGAACCCGGATCACGTCGCAGTTGACGAGACCGTGATCCAACTCAACGACGAACACTTCTGGCTGTACGCTGCTGTCGATCCCAACACGAACCGATTGCTGCACGTCAAGCTCTCTCCGACGAGAAATCAAGCGATCACCGAGATGTTCCTCGCCGAACTCCGCGACAAACATCTCGTCGATAACGCGGTCTTTCTCGTCGATTCTGCACCGTGGCTGCAAGCAGCTCTCCACCGCCACAGCCTCGAGTACAGGTACGAGAAACACGGTACTCGGAACAGCGTCGAACGTGTCTTTCGAGAACTAAAACGCCGAACCAACCAGTTCTCAAACTGTTTCAGCCACGCCGAAGCAGAGACTGCCGAAAATTGGCTTCAAGCGTTCGCCTTCGCATGGAATCAGCTTATCTGAACACTACCGTGGGCGCCCCGGAAAGATTCATAACCATGGGTGTAGTTGACACGGTTGTCAATGCCAGACACGAAGCGCGGACGCGAACGGCAGGGGCGCAAGAAGCTCGAGCAGTTGGAGCAACACCTCACCGAGCGAGAGATCGAGACGCTCGACGACGACGACGCGCTTCCGGAGTATCCCCCGGAGGACACCGGATCCGATCTGCTGTCCGCGCCGCCGCAGGAAGCGGAGTGACCGCGGGGCTGCGCGAAGAGCCGTCTTTTTGCCGCGCGGTCGCCAACTGCGGCCGATGACCGAACGCGCGACGTACGCCACCGTCTATCTCGGCGCACAGCTCTCGCCGACGGACTCGGAGCTGGATCTCGACTGGGCCGACGGCGCCGGCGACCGGACCGACGACCACGAGTTTCAGGTGCCGACCGATGATCCCCGCGAGGCGTACCTCGAGATCCAGGCGTTCGACGTCGCGGAGTACGGCCACGAGGTGCTCGTGAACGGGGAGCCGCTGTCCGGGTTCGACATCCCACCGAACGAGGGGTGGCAGCTGTGGACCGACACCGTGACCGGCGTCGACCTCCGCGAGGGAACGAACACGCTCGCGGTCTCGCGCGACACCGACACCGACGACGCGTTCGCCGTCGGGACGGTCCGCGTCCACTGGAAGGAACCCGTCGACGCCGCCGACGACAGTATATAAACTAGGCTTCCTGACCCGACGGATCGGTCGGATGTTCCACGGATATTGTCACCAGTTGGCACGGACCATAGGTCCGTAGTCGTGCGATTCTCCCGATTCGTCGAGCCGAGCGCGCGGTGAACCGCAACCACAGTCAAACCAAGGTTTTATGTAGAATCACAACCTCACTGACTCCCGTACATGAGCCAGCGACGAATGCAGGGACAGCCCATGATCATCATGGGTGAAGACTCCCAGCGGGTGAAGGACAAGGACGCGCAGGAATACAACATCTCCGCGGCGCGTGCCGTAGCCGAGGCCGTTCGTTCGACGCTCGGCCCGAAGGGGATGGACAAGATGCTCGTCGACTCGATGGGCGACGTGACCATCACGAACGACGGGGTCACCATCCTCCAGACGATGGACATCGACAACCCGACGGCCGAGATGATCGTCGAGGTCGCCGAGACCCAGGAGGACGAGGCCGGCGACGGGACGACGACGGCCGTCGCCATCGCGGGCGAACTCCTCAAGAACGCCGAGGACCTCCTCGAACAGGAGATCCACCCCACGGCGATCATCAAGGGCTTCCACCTCGCCAGCGAGCAGGCTCGCGCCGAGGTCGACGACATCGCGACCGCGGTCGACCCCGACGACGAGGATCTGATCACGAAGGTCGCCGAGACCTCCATGACCGGCAAGGGCGCGGAGCTGGAGAAGGAGGTCCTCGCGGACCTCGTCTACCGCGCGGTCGAGCAGGTCACCATCGAGGCCGACGACGGCTCCCACGTCGTCGACCTGGAGAACGTCGCGATGGAGACCCAGACCGGCCGCTCGGCCGGCGAGTCCGAGCTCCTGCAGGGTGCGGTCGTCGACAAGGACCCGCTCCACGACGACATGCCCTCGGAAGTCGAGGACGCGAACGTCCTCCTGCTCAACGACCCGATCGAGGTCGAGGAGGCCGACGTGGACACGCAGGTGTCCATCGACTCGCCCGACCAGCTCCAGCAGTTCCTCGACCAGGAGGAGGACCAGCTCAAACAGAAGGTCCAGCAGATCAAGGAGACGGGCGCGAACGTCGTCTTCTGTCAGAAGGGCGTCGACGACCTCGCCCAGCACTACCTCGCGAAGGAGGGAATCCTCGCGGCCCGCCGCGTGAAGAAGTCCGACCTGGGCTTCCTCAAGAACATCCTCGGCGGCAACATCGTCTCGGATCTGGACTCCGCGACCGCCGACGACCTCGGCCACGGCTCGGTGTCGCGTGACGACGCCGACGAGCTGTTCTACGTCGAGGGCGGCGCGGACGCCCACGGCGTCACGCTGCTGCTGCGCGGCTCGACCGACCACGTCGTCGACGAGCTGGAGCGCGGCGTCCAGGACGCCCTCGACGTCGTCTCCACGGCCGTCTCCGACGGCCGCATCGTCGCAGGCGGCGGCGCCATCGAGGTCGAGCTGGCCTCGCGCCTCCGCGACTTCGCCGACTCCGTCGAGGGTCGCGAGCAGCTCGCCGTCGAGGCGTTCGCCGACTCGCTGGAGCTCGTCCCGCGCGTCCTCGCCGAGAACGCCGGGCTCGACTCCATCGACACGCTGGTCGACCTGCGCGCCGCGCACGAGGCGGGCGACGAGACCGCCGGCCTGAACGTATTCTCCAGCGAGATCGAGGACACCTTCGACGCCGGTGTCGTCGAGACGGCCCACGCCAAGGAGCAGGCACTCTCCAGCGCCACCGAGGCCGCGAACCTCGTCCTCAAGATCGACGACATCATCGCCGCGGGCGACCTGTCCACCGGCGGCAACGACGACGAAGAGGGCGGCGCGCCCGGCGGCGGCATGGGCGGCATGGGCGGCATGGGCGGCATGGGCGGCGCGATGTGAAGCCGGGGACAGCCTAACCCACTCACACGCGTCCCGACCCGCCGCACCGCTCTCGACCGAACTCTCGACTTCTTTCGACGCCGCGACCGACCAGCCACGGCCCCGCAGTCCCGATCAGCGACGGCGCCGCGGTCGCTCGATCCGGCGGCGATGACGGCGAGATCAACAGATCGCGTAGTAGGGATACAGCTCTCCGTCTGTAGTGATCTCGACGTACACGTTCCCGTAGCACTTGGACGTCTGGATCGTGACCGACTCCGTCGTGTTCAGCGCGGTCGCCTCGACGGTGAACCGTTCGATCCCGTCGGGGTTCGCGTCGGCGGTGTCGTAGACGGCCTGCTCCCCGCCCGCGGCGACATCGTAGGTCCCCTCGTGGACGGTCTTGTTCGTCGCCTCGCGGACGACCGTCACCCGAACCGTCACGCTCCGGTTCCACTCGTTCCCCACGGTGATCTGGTGGCTGGCGTCCGGCTGTTCGGAGGCGTACTCCGTCCCGGGAGGCGTGTACGTCGGTGTCCTGTCGGGCGGCGTCGGCGACGCTGTCGGGGTCGGCGAGGCCGTCGGCCTCCCGTCGGCGGTCGGGTCGGTCCCCGGCGCCGGACCCCCGAGGCAGCCCGCCGTGACGATCACGACGACGAGCAGGGCCGCCAGCGGACTCGATCTGGAGGGCATACCACGCCGTCGTACAGCACAGCCCGGAAAGTGTCTTCTGGAGGGACAAACGGTCGTGTGACCGTATCGGCGCCCGCGAAAACGAGGTCAGGCCGCGTGAGGGCCGGGCGGGTCAGCGAACAGTTTCCACACGTTACGCGTCCGCGGCGTCGTCGGTACCGTCGTCAGCACCGTCGCCCGCGTCGCCGCCGGCGATGCCGGAGACGGCCTCGCCGAGGTTCTCGACGTTACCGTCGATGAACGAGCGGATCTGGTCGTGGATGTCGCTCACGAAGTCCGGGACGGGGTCGGGCAGTTCCGAGGGCGGGCCGGCCTGGCCGACCGCGCCGTCGTTCGAGCCCGCGTCCGCGGGGGCGTTCCCCGGGGCCGCGGCGGCGACACCGGTCACTGCGAGCAGGGCCGCGAGCGCGATCGCGGCGAGTTTCGTTCGGGTCATGTTGCGCTCGTCCCTGTGGCCTCCGGGGTAAAGAGGGGTGCAGACCGGAAAGCCGAATTCGGGTGTTTCGCCCCTCGATAAGCCCGATTAAGTCGGGTTAATGCGAGAGATGACGTCACCGCCGGGGGTCGGCGCCGGAGCCACCGTCACCCCCGTCGCGACCCCCCGTCGTTGACCCGACGCGCGTGCTGTCCCTGGGACCGCGACGCCGTACCGGTGGCTTCTAATCGGCCCGAGCAATTCTTGCGAGCATGAAGACGCTGCTGCTCAACAGCGACGACGTGCACGAGAACGCCGCGATGGAGGAACTCGTGCCGGCCATCGAGAAGGCGTTCGCCGCCTACCAGCGCGGGGACGCCCAGATGCCCCCCAAGAGCTACATCGACCTCCCGACGTACAACGGCGACTTCCGGTCGATGCCCGCCTACCTCGATGCCGGCGAGTGGGACGCGGCGGGCGTGAAGTGGGTCAACGTCCACACCGACAACGAGGAGCAGTACGACCTCCCGACGGTGATGGGGACGATGATCTACTCGGATCCGAAAAACGCCTTCCCGCTGGCGATCCTCGACGGCACGGAGCTGACGATGAAGCGCACGGGCGCCGCGGCCGCCGTCGCCACCGACCACCTCGCGGTCGCTGACGCCTCCTCGCTGGGCATCGTCGGCGCGGGCGCGCAGTCGTACACCCAACTGGAGGCCATCGCCGCCGTCCGCGACATCGAGGAGGTCGTCATCTCCGACCTCTCGGAGGAACGGGTCGCCCGCTTCATGGACGCGTTCGAGGACCGCTTCGACGTGCGCGCCGGCTCCGTCGAGGAGGCCGCCGCCTGCGACGTGCTCTCGACGGTGACGCCCGTCGAGGATCCCATCGTTTCGCGCGAGGCCGTCGGCGACCACACCCACATCAACGCGATGGGCGCCGACGCCGAGGGGAAACACGAACTCGCCGACGAGGTGCTGTTGGACGCGAAGCTCGTCATCGACGACTACGAGCAGACCACCCACTCGGGGGAGATCAACGTCCCCTACGCGGCGGGCGTCCTCGGCGACGACGACATCTACGGCCAGATCGGCGAGATCGTCGTGGGGGAGAAGGACGGCCGTACCGACGCCGACGGGATCACCGTCTTCGACTCGACGGGCCTCGCGATCCAGGACGTCGCGGCGGCTCACGTCGTCTACGAGCACGCGAACGAGCGCGACAACGGCTACGCGTTCGACCTGCTCGGGCTGGCGGAGTAGATCCGTCGACAGTCACGGACGGCGTCTCGCTCCGCGGGGGCTTACTCCCCAGTGTCCGCGTCGCCGGTGATCACCTCGATCACCTTCGTCACGCCCCAGACGACCAGAATAAACGGCAACAGCGGGAACAGCAACACCAGCATCCCGAGGAACACCGCCCAGCCGATCGTGTTCATTTCGTCGTCCTCGTGAGAAGTGTACCCGGGCGTCACAGTCCGGTAGACCTTCGTGACCAGCCCGGGGTCCTCTCCCTCCGCGGGCTCCTTCACGGTGTCGATGTCCGTGCTCATGTCCGACCATAGGCTCGCTGACAGGATACCTGTTACGGGGTCGCGGGCGTCGGAGGTGACCGGCGCGGTGCCCCCTGAAGGCTTATGTCGGTGTCGTCGGTTGCTCCGCTCATGCCGGACCGTGACGCGCCGATCGCGCCCACAGTCGACGGGTTCGAGCTCCCCGTCACCGGGGTGTTGACCGGCCGCGGGGCGGTGTTCGGGAAGAGCGGGTCCGGAAAGAGCAACACCGTCACCGTGATCCTGGAGGAGCTGCTCGAGCGCGACCTCGGCTGTCTGGTCGTCGACTCCGACGGGGAGTACTTCGGCCTCAAGGAGTCGTACGAGGTCGTTCGCGCCGGCGACACCGACGACTGCGACGTTCGCGTCGGCCCGGGGGACGCGGAAGCGCTCGCCCGGCTCGCGCTGGACGAGTCGGTTCCGGTCGTTCTGGACCTCTCGGGGTACCTCGACGCCGACGTCGTCGATGCCCTCGTGGAGGAGACCCTGAAGCACCTCTTTCACCTGGAAAACGAGCGGAAACAGCCCTTCCTGGTGGTGCTGGAGGAGGCCCACGAGTACGTCCCGCAGTCGGGACGCTCCGACGACCTCGCGGAGACGGTCATCCGGGTGGCGAAGCGCGGTCGCAAGCGCGGTCTGGGAATGCTCGCGGTGAGTCAGCGACCCGCGGCCGTGGACAAGGACTTCATCACCCAGTGCAACTGGCTCGTCTGGCACCGCCTCACCTGGAACAACGACGTGGAGGTCGTGCGCAAGCACCTCGACGCGTCGTACGCGAACCGCATCGAGTCGCTCGACGCCGGCGAGGCGTTCGTCGTCGGCGACTGGGCCGACGGGGTCCACGAGGTCCGGTTCCGCCGCAAGGAGACGTACGACGCCGGGGCGACCCCGGGGTTCGAGTCGACCGACCCGCCGGAGTTGCGACCCCTCCCGCCGGGACTCCTCGACGGGATCGGCGGCGACGCCGACCCGGAGCGGTCCGGGGCGGGAACCGATCCCGGATCGGACACGGACGCGGGCACGGACACGGTCACACCCGAGACGGACGACTCGGGGGCGACCACCCGGACTGGCGGCACCCGGGACGCTGACGCGGGCGACACCGGCCGTTCCGGATCGAGAACGACGAGCGAGCGGGACGACATCGTTTGGGAGGCCGGGCAGCTGGTGACCTACCTCATTCGAGTCGGCTATCGCGGCTTCCGGACGGCGCTTCGACGGCTGTCGGCGACGACGGCGCGGACGACGCGCCGCGTCGGCACCGCCACGGCCGCCGGTCTCCGGTCCGACGACGACCGTCGAGTGTCGACCGACCCCCAGGTGGTCGTCCTCCTGCTGCTCGTCGTGTTGGCGATCGTCGTGGGCGTCTGGCTCGTCTGAGTCCGGGCGGGGCACGCCGGTCGGAGACGACCAGCGATCGCGGGATCCGGCACCGATCCTCGGAACCCCGCCGAGCGACGCCGGCGGGACGGACTCACTCGAGGCCGATGTGCCGGTATCGACGGAACAGGTAGACCGGTCCGGAGACGGCCGAGGCCGTCGTCATCCCGACGATCGCGGCGCCCGCCAGCGCCGGGACCGTCAGTGACCCGGGCGAGAGCCCCCCGCCGGCGGCCAGCAGGACCGCCGTCGACACGGTGCCGCCGCCCGCGACGTACGGGAGCGCCGTCGGCTGCCACGTCGAGCCCTCGCCCGACACGGTCCGGGCGTCGGCCACCATGAAGTAGGTCCCCGTGCCGGCCGTCAGGACGAAGAACACGCCCGCGCTCGCGGCGACCTGCGGGCCGTACGCCGGCGGCAATCCGGCGAAGACGTCCGCGGCGATGGCGACGAGGAGAACGGTCCCGAGCAGCGTCGGGACGTAGAGGAACCACCAGGGGCTCGCGAACAGCGAGGGGTCGCCACGGAGGTCCTCCTCGACGACGTCCACGTCCCTCGCGGTCAACTGCCCGTCCTCCGGGATCACAACGCGCGGTCGTCCCTCCTCGATCCTGACCTCGATCCTGTCGTTCAACGCTCCGGTCACGATCCGCTCCTCGCCGGAGTCGTCGCTGATCCGTATCTCTCCCATCAGGGCGGCACCCCCGGCGCCGCCGCTGTGGCGGGGCGGTCGCGGCGGACGCTGGCGGCGACCGCGTCCGTCCGGGTCCGTCTCGTTCGTGTTTGAACGTCTGTCATGTGTTGGCACGTCCGTCATCGGTTGAACGCGGTGACACCGGTCCGCGCGAGCCGCCGAAGCAGCGTTCCCACTGGGGAAACGTTTATCCGCTCCGGAAGAGAACGATCGGTTGTCCTACGACCTCCGTTCTCCGTGCAGTTGTCCTCTGTAGCGACTCGCAGGTCGGCGGGAGCCGGTATTAGTCTTGTGACGAGCCACGGGTTCGGTCCGCGGATCGGTCTCAATCAGCTTCTTCTACGGTGATTTCGGCAGTTTCAGGTATCGGGTCGGACCGGTGCCAGCGAGACGACCCCGTCGCTTGCGGCGTATCTCTCCCCCCGCCACGGCGCCGCGGCTGCGACCCGATCGCTCCGGCGACCGCGATCACTCCGACGACTTCGATCGCTCCGGCGACTCCGAGCCCGCGAGGAACGGATCCCCGATCAGTTCGCGCCAGTGGGTGACGAGCCAGAAGCCCACGCCGGTCACGATCATCCCCGCGGACAGGAAGTAGATCACTAGGTGGGAGCCGAACACGGCCGCCGGGGACCGAACCGCGTAGACGACGCCCTCGGCGCCGAGGCCGAACAGCACGAACGCCACCGCCCCGAACCCCAGCCCGGAGAACAGCACTGTCCTCGCATCGGCGTCGTACCGGGAGAACAGGTAGATCGCGGCGACGAACGTCACCGCGAACACGAGCGTGTACAGCGGGAGTCTCGATCCCGTGTCGGTGACGCTGCCCCGAAGCAGCCCGAGGATCCCGACGAACGCGGCGGTCAACACCGCCGTGAACGACAACACGACGCCCCCCGCCCGGATCCATCGACGACCGCTCACAGGGCCCCTCGCCATGAGGTGGGGTGAGAGGCGACCGAGAAAAAGCCTCCGTCGGTGCCGGACCCGGGGGTCGGTTCGCATGTCACGTGGTGGCAACTACCGCCGTGTTCGATGGAAAGGTATAGGGGCGGAAGCGGCCGAACGAGGAAGTAAGAAATGTCCGAGGAGGGTTACGACCACGCGGCGGTCGAACGACGCTGGCAGGAGGCGTGGGCGGCGGCCGACGCCTACCGGACGCCGGACGACGCCGAGGACCCGACGTACGTGCTGGGGATGTTCCCGTACCCGTCGGGGAAGCTCCACATGGGCCACGTCCGCAACTACACCATCACGGACGCGTACGCCCGCTACCGGCGGATGCAGGGCGAGGACGTGCTCCACCCGATGGGGTGGGACTCCTTCGGGCTGCCCGCCGAGAACGCCGCCAAGGAGCGCGACTCGAACCCCCGCGACTGGACGATGGACTGCATCGAGACCATGCGCGGGCAGATGGAGGCGATGGGCTTCGGCTACGACTGGGAGCGGGAGATCACCACCTGCGAGCCGGAGTACTACCGCTGGAACCAGTGGCTGTTCCAGCAGTTCCACGAGGAGGGGCTGGTCGAGCGTCGCGCCGCCGAGGTCAACTGGTGTCCCTCCTGTGAGACGGTACTGGCCGACGAGCAGGTCGAGGGCGAGGAGGAACGCTGCTGGCGCTGTGACACGCTGGTCGAACAGCGCGAGCTGGACCAGTGGACGCTGGGCATCACCGAGTACGCCGACGAGCTGCGTTCGGCCATCGACGACCTGGAGGGGTGGCCCGACAGCGTCCGCGAGATGCAGCGCAACTGGATCGGCAAGCAGGAGGGCTCCCGCGTCGAGTTCGACATCGGGAACCACGGGCCGGTCGAGGCGTTCACCACCCGACTGGACACCATCTACGGCGCGACGTTCTTCGCGCTGGCCCCGGACCACCCCATCTCGGAGGAGCTGGCCGCCGAGGACGACGAGGTCGCCCACTTCATCGAGGAGGTGGCCGACCCCGACGGCGACGAGCCCAACGGGATCGAGACGGACCTGACCGCCACCAACCCCGCGACCGGCGAGGAGGTGCCCGTCTTCGTCGCCGACTTCGTCCTCTCGGACGTGGGCACGGGCGCGCTGATGGGCGTCCCCGGCCACGACGAGCGCGACCACGCGTTCGCCGAGCGCATGGGCGTCGACATCGTCCCCGTCGTCGCACCCGAGCCGGAGGAGGGCGGCGACGGCGACGCCGAGCCGGAGGCGCCGGACGTGAGCGAGGGCGCCTACACCGAGGACGGCGTGCTGGTCAACAGCGGCGAGTACGACGGTCTGTCCAGCGCCGAGGCGCGCGAGGCGCTGACGGCGGACATCGACTCGGCGGAGTTCCACACGCAGTACCGCCTGCGCGACTGGCTGATCTCCCGGCAGCGCTACTGGGGCACCCCGATCCCGGTGATCCACTGCGACGACTGCGGCCCCGTGATGGTCCCCGAGGAGGACCTGCCGGTCGAGCTGCCGGAGTTCGTCAACACGACGGGGAACCCGCTGGACGAGGCCCACGAGTGGAAACACACGACCTGTCCCGACTGCGGCGCCGACGCGGTGCGGGAGACGGACACGATGGACACGTTCGTCGACTCCTCGTGGTACTTCCTGCGCTACGTCTCGCCGGACCTAGACGAGGCGCCGTTCGACGCCGAGCGCGCGAACGACTGGATGCCCGTCGACCAGTACGTCGGCGGGCTGGAGCACGCGGTGATGCACCTGCTGTACGCGCGCTTCGCCACGAAGGCCATCGCGGACATGGACATGCTGGAGCACCGGGAGCCGTTCACGAACCTGCTGGGGCAGGGGATGGTGCAGCTGGAGGGCGAGAAGATGTCCAAGTCGAAGGGCAACACCGTCTCCCCGCAGCGCATCGTCGACGAGTACGGCGCGGACACCGCGCGGCTGTTCATGATGCAGGCCGCCCGCCCGGACACGGCGTTCGACTGGTCCGAGGAGGGCGTCAAGTCGACCCACCGGTTCCTGGGTCGGCTGGCCGACACCGTGCGGTCGTTCGCCGGGAGCGACGCAGGCGGCGTCGACGCGGGCGGCGCCGGCGGGGACGACGACACCGATCCGGCCGCGCGGTACGTCCGCTCGGAGGTCGACGCCGCGGTCGCCGTCGCCACCGAGAACTTCGACGATCTGGGCTTCGACCTGGCGACGCGGGAGGCCCAGCAGTTGGTCGGCACGCTTCGCAGCTACCGCGCGTACGTCGACGAGGTGCACGCCCCCACCTTCGATCGGGGATTGACGGTCGCGCTGAAGCTGCTGGCGCCGGTCGCGCCGCACCTGACCGAGGAGCTGTACGCGGAGCTGACCGGCGACGGGGAGGGGATGCTGGTCGACGCCGACTGGCCGACCGCCGAGGTCGACACCGACGAGGCCGAAAAGCGCCGCCAGCTGGTCGAGAACACCCGCGAGGACGTCCGCAACATCGTCGACGTGGCGGGGATCGACGACCCCGAGCGGGTCGACGTGGTCGTCGCCCCCGAGTGGAAACACGAGGCGCTGGCGATCGCGATCGACAGCGACGCCGACAACCTGGTCGGCGAACTGATGCAGACGCCCGAGATCCAGCGGCACGGCTCCGCCGCGTCCGACTACGCGAAGGACCTGCAGGCCGAGCGCGAGGCGCTGCGTCCCGCGCTGGCACCCGACCGCGAGCACGAGGCGCTGGAGGCCGCCGCGTGGCTGATCGAGCGCGAGTTCGAGGCGCCGGTTAGAGTGCTGTCGGCCGAGGAAGCCGACGACGCGGTCGCGAACAAGGCCGAGCCGGGTCGTCCCGCGATCGACATCGCGGAGTAGGGAGGCGCCGCGGGCGAGACCTCGCACGGAGCCGGTCCCGCGCCTCGCGGTCCCGCGCGTCAGTTCCGTTCGTTCCAGTCCAGGTCCACGTCGCGGCGGGCGTCCTCGCCGGCCGCGAACGGGCCGAAACCGTACACGACGACCAACACCGCCAGCGCCGGCAGCGCGTTGGCCGCCAGCGGGAGGAGGTCGAACGGGACGCCGGCGAGAACGTTCCGAGGGACGAACGCAATGAGCAGCGCGACCCACGCGCCCGGAAGCACGACGAGCCCCCCGGCGAGTTCGATCCGCCGGGCGCGTTCGGTCGTCGTCGCCGGGAGCCCGCCGCGCCACGCGCCGACGGCGCCCGCGAGGGCGACCGCGGCGGCTATCAGGGCGCCGTCGGCCGGTCCCGCGAACCCGCCGGTCCAGCCCGGGGCGTCGAGGAACGCGGCGAGCCCGGCGAGCGAAATCCCGAAATGGACCGTCGCGAGCGCGTACGCGGCGCCGGCGACGGCCCGGTCGCGGACGGTTCCGGGTCGGCGATCTGTGGACACGGCCGGAGCGACGGTCGGCACGGGCAAGTCGGTATCGGACGACCGGAGAGGGGTGCCGGCAGCTTACGGAAGGCGGTTGGGAGGCGGGATGAGGGAAGTAGACGGGAAGGAAGCAGAGGACGAGGGCAGAAGACGAAGCGAGGGCAGGAAACGAGGGAAAACCGGAACGGGAACGAGCGGGCGCTCGGGCGCTGCGTTTCCCCGTCGGTAGCGGTGTCCCGTCGGTATCGGTGTGAACTCAGTCCGACTCGTTCACTTCGATGTGGTGTCCCTCGTCGCCCTCCTCGTCCATGTGGACCTTGGGCAGGGTGACGGTGAGCACGCCGTTCGAGTAGGTCGCGCTCGCGTCGTCCTCGACGACCTCCGCGGGGAGGGTGATCGAGCGGCGCAGCGACTCGGCGCGGCGCTCGCGGCGGAGGTACGCGCCCGTGTCGCCGTCGTCGCCGTCGTCGCGGGTCAACTCCCGCTCGGCAACGATCGAGAGCACGTCGTCGCGGACGGTCAGGTCGATGTGCTCGCGGTCGAACCCGGGGAGGTCCGCCATCACGACGATCTCGTCGTCGTACTCGGCGATGTCGACGTCGATGCCCGACCGTCGCATCGCGTCGAGGTCACCCCAGTCCATCCGCCCGACGTTGCGGGACATGCGGTCGAACATCCGGTTCATCTCGTCGAAGGGAGCGATGTTACTCATTGAATCTCACCGACACGTAGTACGCTCGCTGAGATATTAAACGTCGCTGAACGCGTGATAGCCTAGCTCACGCCGCCGGATTCGACACATCTGCGAGTTTCGGTTGGTCGATGAGCCGAAGCACGTGACCGTGCGGCGCACGCCGCCGGACGGGCAACCGTTTTCACCGCCCGCCCCGCAGATCGGGTATGAACGTCACCGTCATCGACTACGGCGTTGGCAACCTCCGGAGCCTCCGCCGCGGACTCGAACGGGCCGGCGCGGACGTGACCGTCTCCGACGACCCCGGGGCGATCCGCGACGCGGAGGCGCTCGTGTTGCCGGGCGTCGGCGCGTTCCGGGAGTGCGTGAACAACTCCGAGCCGTTCCACGACGTGCTCGTCGAGAAAGCCGAGGACACGCCGATCCTCGGCGTCTGCGTCGGGCTCCAGCTCATGTACGAGGAGAGCACCGAGGGCGCACCGGAGGGCGAGACCGTCGAGGGGCTCGGCCTCATTCCGGGGCGCGTCGAGCGGCTCCCCGATTCCGTGAAGGTGCCGCACATGGGCTGGAACGAGCTGACGCCCGAGCGCGACCACCCGATCACGGACGGGATCGAGGCCGGCGACTACGCGTACTTCGTTCACTCCTACTGCGCGGACGTGACCGATCGAACCATCGCCTCCTGCGAGTACGGTCGGCGCTTCGCCGCCGTCGCCGCCAACGAGGCCGGAAACGTGATCGGCACGCAGTTCCACCCCGAGAAGAGCGGCGAGACCGGGCTGCAGATTCTGAGCAACTTCGTCGACTACGCGGAGGCGTACCACGCCGGCGAGGTCGCCGCCGCCGAGTGACGGACGCTCGCGTCCCGCGACGAGGCGACGATCGCGCGACCCGCCGACCGACCATAGACGACGACGGATCAACTCGTTCTCGCGAACGTTGAAACCGGAAGCCGGGACCAGTGCCGCCGTGCGGTGAGCACTGTCCCCGACGGGAAGCGGGTGCGCGACGCCGGCGTCGGGGCGCGGACGCGGGGCGTCGCCTGTTCGCAAACCGAACACGTCCTGTCCGACCGGGTCGCCGACGGTCAGTACACCACGTGTTCGGTGTCGTACGAGCCGAGGACGCGGACCCAGCCGTCGCCGACGAGCTCCTCGACATCGCCGAGCGCCGCCTGCGCACGCTCCTCGTAGAGGCCGGCCTCGAAGTCGATGTGGAACAGGTAGTCGCCGAGCCGCTCGCCGCTCGGGCGCGACTCGATGCGCGAGAGGTTCACGTCGCGGTCGGCGAACGCCTCGAGCAGCTCCAGCAGCAGCCCCGGGTAGTTGGCGTCGGGGTAGACGACCACCGAGGTCTTGCCGCCGGCCTCGGTCCGCTCGTCGTCGCCGGCGACGACGAGGAAGCGCGTCGCGTTCGACGACTGGTCCTGGATGTCCTCGGCCAGCACCCGCAGGTCCACGCCGCCGTCGTCGGACGCCGCGTTGGCGGGGTGGCCGATGCCGGCGACCGACGGGTCCTCGCGGGCGCGCTCGACGCCGCGGGCGGTGGAGGCGACGGCCTCCCGCCGCGCGTCCGGATACTCGCGCTCCAGGTAGTCGCGACACTGCGCGAGCGCCTGCGAGTGGGAGGCGACCACCTCGAACGTCTCCGCCTGCGCGAGCAGCGCGTGGCGGATCGGCGTGACGATCTCGCGGACGACCGCCACGTCCGCCTCGGTGAGCGCGTCGAGGCTCTCGGTGACGCTCCCCTCGATGCTGTTCTCGACGGGGACGACCCCGCGGTCGTACTCCCCGCCGGCGACCGCCTCGACGATGGCGGTGACCGACTCGCGGAAGGCGACATCGTCGGCGACGGCCCGCGCGGCGCGGTGTGAGTACGTACCGGCGGGACCGAGCGTGACTGCCTGCATACCCCGCCGTGCGCCGTCGACCCCGATAAGGACACCGGGTTCGTCAGAACTTCCACACGATCGCGGTCGCCCACGATCGGGAGTCACGCCTCAAAAGCGGTCGCGCAGCTCCGCCCGCAGGTCCGCCACGTCGAGGTCCTTTCGCGCGAACAGCACGAGGAGGTGGTAGACGAGGTCGGCCGATTCGGCGGTCAGCTCCTCGAGGTCGTCGTCCTTGGCCGCGAGGATGGTCTCGGTCGCCTCCTCGCCGATCTTCTCCAGCACCGCGTTCTCGCCTTTCTCGTGGGTGAACAGCGAGGCGGTGTAGGAGCCCTCGGGGAGGCGCTCCTTGCGGTCCTCGATCGTCGCGAACAGCGCGTCGAGCACCTCCTCGTCGGGAACCGTCTCCGACTCGGGTTCGATGTCATCGCCGGCCGCGGCGTCGTCGCTCACGCGTCGACCCCCGCGTCGGCGTCGGCACCGGAATCGGCGTCGGCGTCCGCGCCGGAACCTGAGTCCGCCTCGGCATCGTCGTCCGCCGGGATCGCGGCGTGCTCCTGCCCGAAGAACGCCAGGTCGTGGATCCGCGAGTCGGGCGTCAACTCGGGGTGGAACGACGTGGCGATCACCGAGCCCTGCTTGACGGCGACCGGGTCGCCGTCCCACTCGGCGAGCACCTCGACGCCCTCGCCGACCTCGTCGATGACGGGCGCGCGGATGAACACCGCGGGGAACGGCTCGTCGAGCCCGGTCACCGAGAGCGGCGCCTCGAAGGAGTCCGCCTGCCGGCCGAACGCGTTGCGGTCGACGCTCACGTCGAGCACGTCCAGCGTCGCGACGCGGTCGTCCTTGGCGTCGCGGGAGGCGACGATGAGCCCCGCACACGTCGCGAGCAGGGGCTTGTCGGCGGCGACGTGGTCGCGGACCTCCTCGTCGATCCCCTCCTCGCGCAGCAGCCGGGAGATCGTCGTCGACTCGCCGCCCGGCATCAGCAACACGTCGCACTCCGGAACGACGCCGGCGTCGCGGATCTCGACGACCGCCGCGTCGACGCCGTGGCTCGCGGCCGCGCGGCGGACCGTGTCGGCGTGCTCGGAGACGTCGCCCTGGACGGCGATAACGCCCGCTTTCATGGGGGAGAATCGACGGGCTTCGGGTGAAAAGGTGTCGTTCGGTCAGGGCGCCGATCGGCGGTGTGTCGTCTGCGGGTGGGTCGTCCGTGGAGCCTCAGAACGCGAACCCGAGGATCAACACGAGGATCCCGAAGAGGAGCCCGAAGGCCACGACGGTCTTCGGGTCGATCCGGATCGCGTTGCGGTCCTCCGCGTCGAAGTAGCGGACGAGCCCCGCGCTGGACATCAGGCCGCCGCTGTTCTGGCCGCTGCTCATACACCGGTGATCGCGAGTCCCCCGCCTAAGCCTTTCGACCGGCGGTCGAGCGCGGCCGGCGGCGGAGGGCGACCGCCCGAGGGAGCGACCAGTGAGTAATCCTTATGCGCGGCCCGTCGCAACGGGCGGTCGGTATGAGCGTCCGACTCAAGGACTTCTACGCGGACTGGTGTGGCCCCTGTAAGACCCAGGACCCGATCCTCGACGAGCTCGAGGAGGACTATCCCGACGTGGACTTCGAGAAGGTCGACGTCGAGGAGGAACAGGAGATCGCGAACCAGTACCAGGTGCGCTCGCTCCCCACCCTCATCGTCGAGAACGACGACGGCGTCGTCGACCGGTTCGTCGGCGTCACCCAGCGCGAGGACCTGGAGGAGGCGCTCGCGCAGGCCGGCGCGTAAGGCCCCCGCACGTCGTACCGACGGCCCGGATCCGACTCGCAACCGTTAACACGCACGGCGCCGCTTCCCACACGTATGGCTCAATTCGACGCGGCCGAGCGCCGCACGCTCAACAAGCTCATCTGCATGCGGTGCAACGCTCGCAACCCCCAGCGCGCGGAGAACTGTCGCAAGTGCGGCTACGGGAACCTCCGCCCCAAGGCCAAGGAGCCGCGGACCGCGTAACGTCGCGGGTCGGCGTCGCGCCCGCGGACACCGCCTTCTGTTTCGGCCCGCAGCGTCGCCAGCGACGGCGACGCCGGACGCGGCTCTCCGGTCCCCGCAGCCGGCGTCGACCGCGCCCTACTCCTCCGGATACTTCGGCTCGCGGCGCTCGGCGCGCGCGAGCGCCCGCTCGATCACGTCGCGCACGGCGTCGCCGCCGGGGTCGGCGTGGAACGCGTCGCCGTGGCCCGCGTACAGCGACTCGACGGAGTCGGGAAGCCGGTCGAGCAGTTCCCGGAGGCTCTCGACGAGGCGCTCGCGCGACTGGCCGGCCATGTCGGTTCTGCCGAACGAGCCGTCGTCGAAGGCGCCGTCGTTGTACACGACCACGTCGCCGGAGAACAGCGCGGTCTCGGCGACCAGCGAGACGTGGTCGGCGGCGTGACCGGGTGTGTAGACGACCTCTGCCGTCTCGTCGCCGATCGAGACCTCGTCGCCGTCGGCGAGCGCGTGATCGCGTCGCGGGTGATCGCCGTACGCGTACAGCTCGGCGTCGAACGCGTCGAGCACGGCGTCCAACTCGCCCACGTGGTCGTGGTGTTGGTGGGTGAGGATCACCCGGTCGAGGTCGTCGGCGTGCTCGGCCACCACGTCGACGACGCCGGGCATCGTCCCCGCGTCGACGAGCGTCGACGCCGCGCCGTCGACGAAGTACGCGTTGCAGGTGAACTCCTCCGCGTCGGCCGTGACGTTGACCGCGTCCATGTCCGGGCACTGGGGAGCCGCGCGTAAAAGCCGACCTGCCGCGGCAGCGACGCGGTCGCGCGGTCGTCGGGCGGTCGTCGCGCGCGTCGCGTCGACCGAACCTCGCCGGCCCACAATTATTTCTGTCGGTACCGGCTACGTACACACGGTATGGGCTTCGGAAGCTACGACGAATCCGAACAGGAGAACCAGCAGCTCGATTCGGATCTCGACCAGGACACCGTCGGCGGCGGCGAGGCCGACCACGACGGCGACGTCGAGTTCGAGTTCGAAGCCTCGAACGACGAACTCCTCGACAAGCTCGAGCAGATCAAGGACTGACGGGCCGCGTTCGTCGGACGGCACCGCATCGCGCCATCGCACTCACTCTCGCACCAGCTCGTGACCTCCGGAACCCGCGCCATCGGCGTCGCCGTCTCGGCCGACGGTCGGTCGGACGCCGACCCGCCGGCGCGCGCGACGGTCGCGGCGGCGGTCGTCCGCGGGGACCGCGTGGTCGACGGACTCTCGTTTTCGACGTGTACCGTGGGCGGCAGCGACGCGACCGCCGCCGTCGTCGACTGCCTCGACCGTTTAGACCGGCCGGACGCCCGCAACGTGCTGATCGCGGGCGTCGCCCCCGCGTGGTTCAACCTGATCGACCTCCGCGGGGTGCACGAGGCGGCCGATCGGCCCGTCGTCGCAGTCTCGTTCGAGGCCAGCGCGGGGCTGGAGCCGCACCTGCGCGAGCATTTCGCCGACGACGCGCTCGACCGTCGGCTGGCCGTCTACGGGTCGCTTCCCGAGCGCGAACCGATCCGCCTCGACGGCGACGAGGTCGGGGGCGGCGGGGGTGACGGAGACGGAGCGGAACGCGGAGACGATCCGGATGACGGGGACGACCCGGAGAACAGGGACGACCCGGAGAACAGGGACGACCCGGAGAACAGGGACGACCCGGAGAACAGGGACGACCCGGAGAACAGGGACGACCCGGAGAACGGTTGCGACCCCGATCTCTGGCTTCGCTCCGTCGGCGTCGACACCGAGGCTGCCGCGCAGGTCGTCGCCGCACACACCCCGGACGGGCAGGGTCGTCCGGAGCCGCTTCGGGTCGCCCGGCTCGCGGCGCGCGCCGGACGGTCGTACGTCGACCGCCGGACGGGGACCGTGTCGGGTGACGCGCCGGACTCGGCGTCGGACGGGGCCCGAGACGGGTAGGTTTACCTCCGCGGCGGGTCGCGTTCGCGTATGAGCGAGCAGTCGCTGGACGCGGACCTGTGCGTGTCCGACTGCGAGCGCTGTCCGGCGCTCGTGGAGTCGCGATCGCGGATCGTCAACGGCGCCGGCCCGACCGACGCCGACCTCGTGTTCGTCGGCGAGGCGCCGGGCGCGAACGAGGACGAGGAGGGAGAGCCGTTCGTCGGCCGCTCCGGGACCGTGCTGGACGACGCGCTGCGCGACGTCGGGCTCGCGCGCGCCGACGTTCGCATCACGAACTGCGTGCGCTGCCGCCCGCCGGACAACCGCGACCCCCACAGCGAGGAGCTGGACAACTGTCGCGGCTACCTCGCCGAGGAGCTCGCGCGCGTCGACCCCGAGCTCGTCGTCACGCTCGGGAAGGTGCCCTCCCAGCACCTCCTCGGCCGCTCGGTCGCCGTGACGAAGGAGGCCGGCGAGGTGTTCGACGCCCGCGTCGGCGACGCGGCGGTCCGCCTGCTGGTGTGTCTCCACCCGGCCGCGACGCTGTACGACCGGAACCAGGCCGACGCGTTCGAGGAGACGATCCGGACGGCTGCGGAGCTGTCGGGACTGGCGGACGGGGGGTCGGGCGGGCAATCCTCGCTGGGCGACTACTGAGCGCGTCGGCGACGCCGAGCGCTGCGGGGAGCCTACGACTCGTCTGTGGTTCCCGACACGCCGGGCGTCCCGCGCCACAGCGCGCCGACCAGCAGTCCGAACACGAGCCCCGAGAGGTGCCCGCCGTTCACCGCTGCGGGCGCCCCCGGGAGGTTCGCGAGGAGGTCGACCGAAACCGTGAGGACCGACGACACGCCGACCACGGCGGCGACGAGATCAAGCTCGGAGATGTCGTCCCGGTGGCCGATCCCCCGCGTCAGCGCGAACCCCCCGAGCGCGTAGCCGAGCCCGCTGATCCCGTAGACGGCGACGTTCGACGCCGGGCTGTACGCGAGCAGCACCGCGTAGCCGACGCCGAGCGCGAGCGTCGCCCCCGCGACCAGAAAGAGCCAGTAGCCGCCGGGCGAGAAGTGCCGCTCCTGGGGTGCGAGCACGAGCAGGACGAGCACGTTCGTGAGGAAGTGGGGGACGCCCCGGTGCAGGAACGGCGAGAGGAGGAACACCGCGTCGCCCCCTTCGAGGTACAGCAGCGCCGTCAGCGCGCGTACCGACGGTGCTCCCGTGGCCCACGCCGCGACCACCTGCAGGAGAAACACCGTCGACGTGAGCGCGACGACCGTCAGCGTCGTCCGCGTGCGTGCCGCACGGTACTGCCGACGGAGCGTGGAGACGAACGCGCGCCAGTCGGCGGTCGAGGCCGGTCGGTCCGCTGGCTGCATCGAGCGGTGCTCGGAGACAGACGCCCTTAGCACTTCCTCGGGTCCGGCTTCGATGTGGCCGCCGCTGTGTAGGTGGCGTCGGCGAAAAGTTCGAGTTCGGTCTCTGGGTTGCGGCCGGCGTTACTTTCCGCCGCGGTCGCCGCGCGACACCGACGGGCGGGTCTTCTCGGTGCCCTTGCCGCGCTGGCTCAGGCCGCGGTTGCGCTTGCCGGCGTTCGTGAGGCCGCGGAACGCCCGGCCCTTCTGGGAGTCGTCGCAGATCCAGTTGAGCTCGTCGTCGTTCTCGATCGCGGGGTGTTCGGGGTCGACGAGGATCACTTCGGTCCACTTCTGGGAGCCGTCCTGGCCCACCGGGTAGGAGGCGAGCACGCGGAGGTTCGGGTACTTCCGCGAGACGCGCTCCTCGCCGATGCGCTGGATGGACTTCCGGCGACCGATGCGGTTGACGCCCTGGCGCTTCGTTCGGCGGCCGGCCTTGTGGCGCTGCTTGCGCGCGCCGCCCTTGCGGACGGAGACGCGCGCCATCACGACGCCCTGCTTGGCCTTGTAGCCGAGTTCGCGCGCCTTGTCGAGGCGGGTCGGCCGGTCGATCCGGACGATGGCGCCCTCGTCGCGCCACTCCTGCTTGCGCTGCCACTGCAGTTCCGCGAGCTTGCCCTCGTCCTGGTTCCGCCAGGCTTCCTTGATGTGGGAGTAGAAGCTTCGTGCCATTGGTGGTCTCCGCGGGCGCTTGCGATTCAACCGCGTCGGGGGACCCCGAGCGGTCACATTTCGTCCCGGCGTACCGGGTGCCCACTGGCGGCCCACCTGCCAGCGAGTTACCAGTAGTTCCGGACAGGCGCTTGTAAGGGCTCCGTTTCGGCTCGTCACCGTGCGGACCGGTCACACTGCGGTCCCGCTGGGACCGGCGGAGGCGATCCCCCTCGAGCCTACGCTTCCGGCTCCGACCCGGCGAAGGCGCGCACCGACTCGAACTCGCCGTCGACGATCGCGTCCGCGACCGCGTCGGCGTCGACGTCGGGCGTCTCGCTCGGGTACTTCCGCCCGAAGTAGCTCACGATGTTGTCCACGTCGCGCGCGAGCAGTTCGTCGGCGTTCTCGTGGTCCGTCTCGACCGACTGGGGCCAGTCGAAGATCACGATCCCGTCGTCGCTGACGGCGACGTTGTACTCGGAGATGTCCGCGTGGACGTAGCCCGCGCGGTACGCCAGGTCCATCTCCCGGAGCACCAGATCGAGCACCCCCACCGCCTGCTCGGATCGGAGCTTCGCGTCCGCCAGCTCCGGGCCGGGGAGCTTCTCCATCACGATCGCGTGGCGGTTGTGGTCGATCGGCCGCGGCACCGAGACCTGCGGGTAGAGGTCCTCCAGCGCGCCGTACTCGCGCTCGGCGGCCTTGCGCGCGGTGTACTGCCAGGAGACGTGGTTGTTGTCGCTGGTGTAGTCGCGCTCCTTGTTCACCTCGCGGAAGTTGGTGTACCCCTCGCGGTGGAACTTCAGCGCCATCGGGCGGTACGTCTCCACCTCGTACACGTCGCTTTCCTTCCCGACGCCCAGCGACGACCCCATCCCCGTGACCGTCTCGCGCTCCGCGAACGTGTGCAGCGCCAGCGCGTCGTACCCCTCGAAGGTGAGCTGGTACCCCTCGTACTGGATCGTCTTGCGCCGGATGAGGTCGCGGTCGGCACAGCGGTCGATCCGGTACTCGGCGTTCTCCTCGGAGAGTCCGGCGTACTCCGGGATCTTCTCGACGTTGACCCACTCCGAGAAGCGCATGCCCTGCTCGACGCCCGAGAGGAGATAGAAGTCCTCGGGCTCGAGTTCGGCCATCGTCTCGGCGACGTTTCCGACCATTGCCCGTGTGTCGTCGCCGCGAGGTGAAAAGGGGTTCGTGGCGATCCTGAGTGGTGGGGGTGTACGGGATCGTCGGTGTGAGGTCGGACCGGAACGGTTCGAAAGCCCCCGCGACGCTCGGGTCGGTGCGGCCGCTGCGCTCCTCGGCTCGCTCCCGTCCGGTCGCTCCCCTGCGGTGCTTGTCGGTCCGCGCCTTCCCCGAGCGTCGCGGCCCCTTTCAGTCCCACCCGGCGGCTGTCCCGTCGAGCGTCGCGGCCGTCTGCTCGGTGTGCGCGCGAATCGCGGCCGCCCGGCGAGACGACCGGGGGCTCTTTGGCCGGCGACGACGGAGGGTCGGTATGAGCGATACGGACGCCGACGGCGACGCCGCCGGGGTCGACCGCGGCCCCCTCGCCGCCCGCGAGTGGCGCCTGATCCGCGAGGAAGCGCGCCCCGGCCCGCTGAACATGGCGCTCGACGAGGTCGCCGCCGAGACCGCCGCCGACGGCGGCCCGCGGACGGTCCGCGTGTACCGCTGGGAGCCCTCCTGTCTGTCGATGGGGTACGCGCAGGATCCCGAGACGGTTGATTGGGATCACTGCGCCGACGCGGGAGTCGACGTGACGCGCCGGCAGACCGGCGGCGGCGGCATCTACCACGACCGCGACGGCGACATCTCCTACTCGATCACGGCGCCCGCCGAGGAGCTGCCCGGGAAGCTGCTCGACGCCTACCACCTGCTGTGTGAGCCCGTCCTCGACGCTCTCCGCGCGCTCGGCGTCGACGCCGGCTACGCCGACGAGGAGCGCCCGGCGATCTATCAGCCCGCCTGCTACCTCCGCGCGCTGCACCCGGCCCACGACGTGTGCGCCGACGGCGGTGCCGGCCGGAAGCTCTCGGGTAACGCGCAGTACAGGCGGGACGAGAGCGTCATCCAGCACGGCTCGGTGACGTTCGACGCGAAGCCCCGCGAGCACCTGGCGGTCTTCCGAGACCACGGCGTGAGCGAGGAGCGGTTCGCCGAGCGCGTCGGGGGGATCACGGACTACGCGGACGCGACGCGGGGGGACGCCGTCGCCGCCTTCGAGGAGTCGCTGGCGGGGTGGACCGACGCCGAGGCGGGCAAGTGGACCGAGGCGGAGCTTGCGCGGGCGGAGGAGATCGCCGACGAGAAGTACCGATCGGACGACTGGGTGCGCGAGCGGCCGGGACGCCGGTGACCGGAACGCCCGCCCGTCGCGACTGCTGACTGCTCGTCGCGTACACGCTCGGCAGTCCGACCGCGACGATCGCCGGACGGCCGCAGGGAGGGAATGGAAGGGGCCGCGTCCGTCGGCGAACCTCGGCCCCGCAAGCACCGCAGCGACCGCAGGGAGCGAGGAGCACAGCTCGGGCCGCGGGAGCCGACGGGCGCGGGGGCTTCCGGACGGGTGGCTGTGCGGTCGCGTCGCCGCGGTTGCGGTCACGAGAACATCGACCGGCGTCAAGCGAACCGATCGTCCCGGAAAACGTCTAAAACCCGAACGTCTCGGGCTCGTCGCCGAGTTCCGCCCGCACCGCCTCGTGGAGTTCCGCGACGGGCGGCGTGTCGCGCGTCGGGTCGAGCCAGTGCTCGCCGAGCCAACGGTAGCGGATCTCGCCGTCCTCGTCGATGAGGAAACACGAGCGGCGCGAGCGGCGGAACACCCCGAACGTCCGGTAGGCGACGCCGAAGGCCTCCGAGATCGCGAGGTCGGTGTCGGCGTACAGCGGGAAGCCCAGATCCAGTCGGTCGATGAACTGGCGGTGCAGGCGCGGGCCGGACTTCGAGACGCCGACGACGTTCACCTCCTCGCCGGAGGCGAACCAGTCGAAGTCGCGGAAGGCGCACCACTCCTCGATGCAGTCGGGGCTGAAGTCGACGGTGTAGAAACTGAGGAGGACGGGCCTGTCGAGCAACTCCGAGAGCGACGCCTCGCGCGTCTCCCCTTCGGGAGTGACGAGCGTCGCGGTGAACTCGGGGGCGGGATCGCCCACATCGAGCGGGTCGCTCGGCCGATCCTTTGGGTCCGACCGTGGCATGTAGCGGTCCGGACGGCGGTCCCGTCAATAAGCGTGGGGTCCCCGCTGTCGGGGGTGATAATCGAGCGCGACGGACGGGGTCGCGGACGACATCGGCTCCCGTCACAGCTCCGCCGGGTTCGCCATCCCCTCCTTGACGCCGACGCGGACGAGCGCGACGTTCACCGGGTACGCGGCGAGGTAGCCGATCGACAGCGAGAACGCCAGCGCGCCCCAGAACAGGAGGTCGCCGACGTGCGCGTCGGCCGCGAGCAGGAGGTCGGTGCCGATCGCGACGACCTCCATCACCGTGATCGACGGCGTCTCGCTGTAGAACGCGTCGGCGACGGCCTCGCGGAGGCCGACGCCCTCCTGCAGCAGGGGTCCGACGGTCAACGAGAAGCCGAACAGGTACGCGAACCCGAACGTCGTCGCCGCGACCCAGCCGACCGCCAGTCCGAGCAGTCCCTGCGCCAGCAGGATACCCGTCACCTCGCCGGCGCCGCAGCCTGAGTAGCAGTGAGCGGTCGACCGGAAACCGCGCCGCGCCAGCGAATCGCGGGGGATCTGAGTTCGACCGGCGTACCAGTACACCGCCAGCCCGAACGGTCCGGAGTACAGCACCGTCAGCGTCCAGACACCCTTCATTAGCGACGGGATCGCCTCGTTGCGCTCGCGGAGGTCCCACAGCAGCACCGCCGTCGAGACCGCGACGACGACGGCCCACGCGCCCATCACGCGCGGGTCAGACAGCGGGGGAACGAACAGCTCGCGGGCGGGCTCGAAGGCGCGTTCGAGGCGACTGACGACCGTGTCGACCTGCATGGCGTGTGTACCCGTCGGCTATGCCGTTGGGACGGAAAGGGACGGTGGCCGTGTGGTCACTAGCGGGAACCGGGAACCCCGTGGATCCGCCGCGACTCGGCGGCCGCTTCCGAAGCCGCTTTGCCCCCCGCCTCGTGACCGGAGGGTATGAGCGCAGACAGCGACCCGACGCTGCGCGTCGGGGCACACGAGTCCATCGCCGGCGGCACGTACAACGCGGTCGACGCGCTGGTCGACGACGGCGGCAACTGCGGCCAGATCTTCACCCACTCCCCGCAGGTGTGGCAGGACCCGAACATCGACGACGACGAGGCCGAGCGGTTCCGCGCCGCCAGCGACGAGCACGGCGTCGGCCCGTGGGTCATCCACTCGTCGTACCTCGTGAATCTCTGCACGCCGAAGGACGACCTCCGCGAGAAATCGGTCGACTCGATGCAACAGGAGGTCGACGCCGCCGACAAGCTGGGCATCCCGTACGTGAACGTCCACCTGGGCGCCCACACCGGCGCCGGCGTCGAGCAGGGCCTCGACAACGCAGCCAGCGCGCTGGACGAACTCGACATCCCGGACGGCGTGACCGTCCTCGTCGAGTCCGACGCCGGCTCGGGCACCAAGCTCGGCGGCGACTTCGAGCACCTCGCGGCGGTGCTGGAGCGCTCCGAGCAGGACCTCGACATCTGTCTCGACACCGCCCACGCGTTCGCCGCCGGCTACGACCTCTCGACGGCCGAGGGCGTCGAGGGGACTGTCGCCGAACTCGACGAGGTCGTCGGGCTGGAGCACCTCCGGTGCGTCCACCTCAACGACTCGAAACACGAGTGCGGGACGAACAAGGACGAGCACGCCCACGTCGGCGAGGGGCTCATCGGCGAGGAGGGCATGCGCGCGTTCGTCAACCACGAGGACCTGCGCGACGTGCCGCTCGTGCTGGAGACGCCGACGGAGGACGGCAAGTCCTTCGCGTGGAACATCCAGCGCGTGAAGGAACTGCGGGAGTAACCGCGCCCGCGTCCCCGAGTACCACCCCGGCGACGCTACCGCGAACTCACCCGGCCCGATGACCCGAAGTCCCCACTCCATGATCGCGCAGTTCGCACTCTGGACCGCCGGCGCCGTCGGGGTGCAACTGGTCCTCGGCGTCTCGTGGGGGTCGCCCGCGAGCGCGCTCGACCCGGCGGCGCTCGCTGACGCCGCGCTCGTCGGCGCCTGCGTCGCCGTCGGCGCCCTCGCGGTGTCGCCGCTGTCGATGTACGGCCGGGACATCGTCGGGGTGTTCGTCGGCACCGTCCTCCTCACCCTGCTGTCGACGACCGCGTTCGGCGCCGACGCGTCGACCGTGGACCAGTTCCTCTCCCTCGCCGGCGGCTACGGCGTGTTCGTCGCCCTCGCGTACACGGTCGGCTGGGCCCTCGACGGCGTCGTCCGCCGGGGCGTCATCGTCGAGGACGGCGCCGCGACGTTCGCGGGGCCGCGGTAGCCGTCCGGCGCGAACCGGACAAGCAGTTTAGTAAGCCCGCTGAGAGGTGCGAGCATGGTCACCGCGTCCTCCGGCGATCCCGAGACCGTGCTCGCCGACCTCCAGTTATCCCGAAGCCTCACGATCCAATGGACGGTCGTCGGGACGATGGGGTTCGGCGTCGCGGTCGCCGCCTTCGGCGCCCTCTATCAGCTGTTCACCGGCGAGGCGGTGACGTTCCAGTTCGCGTCGGCCGATGTCGCCTGGTGGGTGGGGCCGATGAACGTCCTGGCCGTCGCCGCGTTGGCCACCGTCATCCTCGTTCCCCACGAGTGGCTCCACGGGCTGGCGATCCGATACTACGGCGGGGAGCCGCGGTACGGCGTCGGCCTCGCGCACTTCATCCTCCCGTACGCGTACGCGACGACCGACCACCGCTTCACCCGAGACCAGTTTCTCGTCGTCCTGCTCGTGCCGCTGATCGGGATAACGGCGGTCGGCGTCCCGCTGCTGATCGTCTTCGAGTGGAGCTGGCTCGTCATCCCCCTCGCGGCGAACGCGGGCGGCGCGGTCGGCGACCTCTGGATGTCGATGACGCTGCTGGGGTACCCGTCGCACGTCGACGTCGAGGACCACAGGACCGGGATCCGGATCCTCGGTCGGGAGACGGACCGCCCGCGAGAGCTCTCGATGACCGCCGTCGTGTGGGACGCGCTCGTCGGCGCGGCGGTCACGTCCGTCGGCATTCTGGTCGCGTTGAGCTTCGGCGGCCTGTTCCTCCTCGACGCGCTCGGCGTCGGGTCGTTCACCGTCGGCACGCCGGGGACGATCACCTACGTGGTCGGGTACGTCAACACGCCCGAGGAGATCTCCGTGAGCGTCGGCCTCGGCGTTCCGGCCCTCGGCGGACTGATCGGGCTGGCGTACTCGTTCGTCCGGAGCTACCGGCGACTCGGGCGGTCCGCCGGCGCCGGGGACGCGTAACGGATCGGCGCCCGCACCGCTTGGACCGCGCGGTGCCTCGGTGACGGCACCGGGTCTTCTCGGCCGGTATCTTCCCGACCGCCATCTCCCCGACCGCCAGCCCGACTATCGGCCATCCGTGCGGGCCACCCGGAGCTTGATACCGCGGGACACGGAGCCTCTCGCATGGCACCGCCGAACGCCGACCTCGACTCGACGGTCTCCGACGACGCGCCCGACGCGTATCGGGACCTCATGGACAGGTACCAGCGCATCTCGCACCTCGAAAGCGGCAGCGGCGTCCTCTACTGGGACCAGCAGGTGACGATGCCGACCGGCGGCACCGCCGCCCGCGGGAAGCAGCTCGCGGCGCTGTCGGCGACGACCCACGAGAAGCTCACGGGCGAGGGGATCGCCGACGCGCTCGCTGCGGCCGAGGCCGCCGACCTCGACGGCGAGCGCGCGGCGAACGTCCGCGAGATCCGGCGACGCCACGAGCGCAACCGCAGCGTCCCCGAGGAACTGGTGGAGGAGCTGACCGAGCAGCAGTCCGCCAGCCAGCAAGTGTGGAAGGAGGCGAAGGCCGACGACGACTTCGACCGCTTCGCGCCGACGCTGGAGACGCTTCGGGACCTCCACGTCGAGCGCGCCGAGGCGATCGACCCCGATCGCCCGTCCTACGAGGTCATGTACGAGGACGGCGAGCCGTACCTCCCGCTGGAGCGGCTGGAGGAGGTCTTCGAGGAACTGAAGGCGGGGCTCGTTCCCCTCATCGAGGAGATAGAGGCGTCCGACGTCGACCTCGCGTCGCCGTTCGTCGCGGCGGGTCCCTACGACGACGCGACCCAGCGCGGCCTGTCGGAATCCGTGCTGGATCTGCTGAACTACCCCGACGACCGCGGGCGGCTGGACGTGTCCGCGCATCCGTTCACCTCCGGCAACCAGTTCGACGCTCGCATCACGACACGCTTCAAGCCCGAGGACCCGATGGACGCGTTCACCGCCACCGTCCACGAGTTCGGGCACGCGAGCTACGAGCTCGGCCTGCCGGACGGCCGCTTCGGCGAGCCGCTGGGGGCCTCGCTCTCGTCGGGCCTCCACGAGAGCCAGTCGCGCTTCTGGGAGAACCACGTCGCGCGCACCGAGCCGTTCTGGGAGGGGTTCGTCGAGGAGGCGAACGACCACCTCGGCACCGACGCCACCGCGCGGGAGGCGTACCAGGCGGTGAACCAGATCTACCCGGACAACCTCATCCGCGTCGAGGCGGACGAGCTCACCTACCACCTGCACATCATCCTCCGGTGTGAGATCGACCGCGCGTTCGTCGAGGGCGACGTCTCCGTCGAGGAGATCCCCCACGTCTGGAACGAGAAGATGGACGACTACCTCGGCGTCGTGCCCGACACCGACGCCGACGGCTGTCTGCAGGACATCCACTGGAGCAGCCGCTTCGCCGCGTTCCAGGGGTACACCATCGGCTCGGTGCTGGCGGCACAGCTCGATCACGCGATGCGCGAGGACCTGGGCGACGTGGACGCGCTGATCCGCGAGGGCGACCTCCGGCCGCTGTGGGAGTGGATGACCGAACACGTCCACCGCCACGGCCGCCGCTATCCGACCGACGAACTCGTCGAGGTCGCCACCGGCGAGCCGCTGACGGCCGAGTACTTCCTCGACTACGTCGAGGAGAAGTTCGGCAAGCTGTACGATCTCTGAGCGACGATCGCGACCGACGATCGCTGACCGACGATCGCCGAGAGACGGCCCCCGAGGACGAACCGAACGCGGCCCGCGTCCGAACCGCGATCCGACCACTCCGCGGCCGGTGGGGACGCTCTCCCGCCGCCGTCTGCCGATTTCACGAACGAGAGAGTCGCCACAAGCTATATCACCCGCCATGGTATAGCGTACCATGTATGGCGTCGGCACCGAGCCCCGATGGCGACCTGTTCGACGAGTTCCTGACCAGTCGCGGCCACGACGTGGAGACGGCCCGATGGGAGGAGTCGTATAACAAGAAACAGTGTCCCGACTGTGGCGGCCTTCACGACGGCGACGCGGCCGAGTGCTCGGTGTGCGGTTGGCGACCGGAGGCGGTGAACTGACCGGCTGACGACCGACCGACCGACCCGCGCGCTCGTCGCCGCCCGCTCGCGGCGCGAGCGCGTCGAGACGACCTTCTCCGTTCCGAACACGTCCGTCCGCGAGCGCGAGCCACGGCGCTTATGAGTCGTGGACGAGAGGGCATGGTAATGAGCGACCCGACGGTGACCCGCCTGTTCGGTGGCCCGGGCAGCGGGAAGACGACCGCGCTCCTCGACCGCGTCGAGGGGCTCATCGACGAGGGCGCGGACATCCGTGACATCCTCGTCGTCTCGTACACGCGCGCGGCGGCATCCGAGGTGCGCGAGCGCCTCGCCGAACGTCTCGACACCACCCCGCGTCACCTGCAGGGGAACGTCGCGACGATGCACGCGAAGGCGTACGAGCTGTTGAACCTCTCCCGGGGCGACGTGGTCGGCGAGGACGACAAGGAGGCGTTCTGCGACGACTACGGCGTCGAGTACGAGGACGAGTACTCAGGCGGCGGCCGCCGCACCGCGCGGTCGACGACGCTCGGCAACAAGGTGATCGCCACCTCGCAGTGGCTCCAGCGCACCAAGCGTGACGTGGCCGACTGGTACGACGTGCCGTTCCAGTGGGACGTCGAGGAGGTCCGGCTCCCGCCGGAGATCGACCCCAACGCCCAGGAGGGGAACAAGTACACCCCGACGTGGCCCGGCGACGACGACCGCCTGGACGTGCCGGAGGCGATCCGGGCGTGGCGCGCCTACAAGGGCGACAACGGGCTGGTCGGGTTCGCCGACATGCTCGAACGGGTGAAACAGCGCTCGCTACTCCCCAGCGTCGACCACCTCGTGATCGACGAGTTCCAGGACATCACCACGCTGCAGTACGAGGTGTTCGAGGAGTGGAAGCCGCACATGGACTCGTGTCTCATCGCCGGCGACGACGACCAGGTCGTGTACGCCTGGCAGGGCGCCGACCCCGCCCTCTTGCTCGACACCGAGGTCGACGAGGACGAGGTGCTGCCCAACTCCTATCGCCTCCCCTCGAACATCCTCAACGTCGTCAACACGGAGATCCGCCACATCGACAAGCGCCAGGAGAAGGACCTCAAGCCGCGCAAGGAGGGCGGCGCAGTGGAGGCGGTCGACTCCCCGTCGATGCTGGATCTCGTCAGGAACGTCCGCCACACCGTCCAGAGCACGGACGACGAGACGGTGATGGTCCTGTTCCGCGCGCGCTACCAGATGTTCGACTTCATCGACGAGTTCATCTCCGAGGGCATCCCGTTCTCGTGTCTCACCGACCAGCGGATGTGGACCGACCGGCTCACCGACTACGTCCGCGCGGTCGAGGCCGTCGACAAGGGCGAGGCGCTGACGGCGCTGCAGGCCCGGCGCCTCGCGGACATCCTCCAGGACTCGGCGTTCGGGAGCAACGACCGCGACGAGCTGTACGACTTCCTCGACGAGGTCGATGAGACCGCGGAGGAGGACGACCTCGCGGAGATCCCGCTGTCGCCGGAGGACGTGAAGGAGTACGTCCCGTTCATGCCCGACGGACCGTCCGCCGGGGACATGGCCCGCAAGATCACCAGCTTCCAGCGGAAGTCGGTGAAGGCGTACTTCGCGGGCGAGTACGCCGGCGAGGACCCCGACCGGGTTCGCCTCGGCACGATCCACTCCGCGAAGGGTCGCGAGGCCGACCACGTGTTCGTCAACACCGACCTCACCGAGAAGGTCGTCGAGCAGATGGCCGCCCAGGCCGACCAGCAGGGGCTCGACGTGACCGGCCGCGACGGCGAGGAGTTCACCAAGTCCACCAGCCCGGTGCCGGTGCTCACGGACAACGAGCGCCGGGTCTTCTACGTCGGCATGTCGCGCGCCCGCGAACGGCTCGTCCTCATGCAGAACCTCGTCACCGGCGCGCCGACGTTGCCGATCTCGGTGGTCCTCCACAACGAGATCCGCGAGGGCGACCCCCAGGAGATCGTCGACGAGATCGTCGAGACGGTCGAGGCGCCCGACCCCGAAGTCGAGGCGTAGATGCCCCCGCAGCGAGACGGCGATGCCGACGGTGACGACGCCGCCGGCGACGACGCGCTCGACACGAGCTACGCGCCGCTCGCGACCGAACTCGCCGACCGCGACGCCGCGGGGTTCGTCGCCGTCGGCGACCGCTTCGACGACGACCTCCGGTGGCTCACGCGCGTTTCGGGCCCGGATCGCGACTACGCGTTCGTGGCGACGCCCGCGAGCGGCGGCGACGGCGACTCGGAGGCGGACGGGTACCCCAACGGCGTCCACACGGCGCTGTGCGCGCCGGCGCTGTTCGACAAGCAAGCGCGCCGGGAGTTCCCCGGCGACGAGGTCCGCGTCGGCGACCAGGGGGATCCGGCCGGCGTCCGCGCGGCCGCCGCGCTCGCCGACCGCGGCGCCGACGGCGGGGCCGTGCTCGTTCCGCAGGGGATCCCTCACGACGCCGTCGTGTATCTCGAACGGGCCGGCTACGAGGTCACCTCGACCGACGCCGTCGCCCGCGCCCGCGAGACGAAGACCGACGCCGAGATCGATCGCCTGCGGCGCGTCCAGCGCGCGGCGATCCGCGGGATCGCCCGGGGCGAGGAGATCCTCGCCGAGGCGACCGTCGACGCCGACGCGGTCCGCTGGAACGGCGGCGTGCTCTCGACCGAGCGCCTCCGCCGACAGGTGAACGAGACCCTCGCGGCCCACGGCGTCCGCGACGCCGGGAACACGGTTATCGGCGCGGGCGCGACCGCCGCCGACCTCCACTACACCGGCACCGACGTGATCCGCCCGGGCGAGACGGTGCTGCTCGACGTGTCGCCCCGGGGGCCCGACGGCTACTACGGCGACGTGACGCGCACCTTCGCCGTCGACCCCGACGGCGGCTGGGAGCGCCGGGCATACCTCGCCGTCGAGCGCGCCCGGGAGGCCGCCCTCGACGAGGTCGCCGCCGGCGTCCCCGCCTCGACCGTTCACGAGGAGGCCGCCGCCGAACTCGCGGCCCACGGCTTCCGCGTCGACTCCGACGAGGTCGGGTTCATCCACTCGACGGGCCACGGCGTCGGCGTCTCCCTCCACGAGGGGCCGTCGCTGGGGAGCGACGACGAACTGACGGCCGGCCACGTGGTCACGATCGAGCCGGGCGTGTACGACCCCGAGGAGGGTGGAGTCAGACTGGAGGACCTGATTTTCGTCACCGACGACGGCTACGAACTCCTCGGCGAGTACCCGTTCTCGCTGGTGCCGCGGCGTCGCGAGTAGCCGGTCGAGCTACCGATCGTCGCGCCCGTCGGAACCGTCTGGCGTGTCGACCACGGCGTCGACGGCCGTCTCGGCCGCCTTCGCCGGCACGTCGTCGGGGCTCGTGAGCCGACGGGGCAACACGACCATCAGGACCGCGATCAGGACGGCCACCGCGCCGAACAGCGTGCTGCCGTCGAGGATCGTCTGAACGCCGTAGACTGCGACCGGGAGCGCGAAGATCAGCGTCGCCGCGAGTCCGACCTGTTCGAGGATGCCGAGCGCCACGCTCGCCGGTAGACCGGCGGACGTTGAAACCCTGTCGCCCGCGCTCCGGTCGCGATAGATCGCGAGGAGTCACTCGGCCGCGTCCGAGGCGACCGCCGCGGGGAGTCGCTCGGGGTCCTCGACCGACAGCCCCGTCGTGACGAGCAGCCGGAGGCCGCGGGCGACGCTCATGTCGATCTCCGCGTAGTCGTCGGGGTGCATCATCGCCAGCTTGCCGGCGGTGGGGTTCGGGCTGTGCGGGAAGAAGACGGTCATCAGCTCCTCGCCGGCCGTCCGGCGAACGCTGCGGGGGGCGGGGTTCGTGACGAAGCCGATCGACCACGTGCCGTCGCGGGGGAACTCCGCGACGACGACGCGGTCGAAGCCGTCGCCCGGCGACGCCAGCGACTCGCTCACCTGCCGGACGCCGAAGTACACCGCCCGGACGACCGGGAGGAGCCGGACGCCGCGCTCGAAGCCGCCGAACAGCCGCCGGCCGGCCTCGTGGGAGGCGACGAACCCGACGACGGTGACCCCGAGCGCGATGAGCACGACCGCGAGCGCCGTCGCCACCGCCTCGTTGCCGACCAGCGCCGCCAGCCCCGTCCCGCGGACGGTCGGCGCGAGCGTTCCCGAGAGCCGGTCGACCGCCAGATCGAGCAGGAACAGCGTCACCGCCAACGGGAGCACGACGAACAGCCCCGCCACGAAGCTCGAACGAAGCCGCGCGATCGCGTCCATACCGGCCGACGGGTCGGGGGCCGACTTAACTCCTCGCGTCACGCTATCGGAACGCTTTCCGTTTGCGGGACACTCGGATCGGGTATGTTCACCGGAATCGTGGAGACCGCCGGCGAGGTCGCCGGGCGCGAGGAGACGCCCGACGGGCTCCGCCTGCGCGTCGCCGCCGAGGGGCTCGACGACCTCCACCACGGCCAGTCGATCGCCGTCAGCGGCGTCTGTCTCACCGTCGAGGAGTTCGGCGCGGTCGACGCCGCGGGGACCGGGGACGGCGACGCCGGCGACCGCTCGTGGTTCTCCGTGTTCCTCGCGGCCGAGACGGTCGCGAAGACGTATCTGGACGACCTGCGCGAGGGCGACGCGGTCAACGTCGAGCGCGCGCTCGCGGCCGACGGTCGCTTCGACGGCCACGTCGTGCAGGGCCACGTCGACACGACCGCCGAGATCACCGGCATCGAGCGCGTCGGCGAGGACTGGCGCTTCACGTTCTCGATCCCCGAAGGGTTCGGCCGCTACGTCGTCGACAAGGGGTCGGTGGCGCTCGACGGCATCTCGCTCACGGTCGCCGAGAAGCGCGGCGACGAGTTCGACGTGGCGATCATCCCGACGTCCTACGAGCTGACGACGCTCTCGGAGAAGGCGGTCGGCGACCCGGTGCACGTCGAGGTCGACGTGGTCGCGAAGTACGTGGAGAACATGCTGGAGGGGTACGCCGAGTCGCTGTTGGCGGACGCGCCGGAGTCGGCTCCGTCGGCGGACGACTGAGGCCGATGTTCTGCGGTCGGCGCGTGCCGGCGGGCCTGTGTGCCCGCCGGAAGCGCGCGAGGGATGAGGGAGGAGCGGGAGCGAAGCGAGCGCGACGACCGAATCGGCTGGGGAGGTCGTGGCTGCGGTGCGGTCGGGTGGGACTGAAAGGGGCCGGTTCGCTCGTGAGCCGAGGCGACGCAAGTACCGCAGGCCGAAGGCCGAGGAGCGCAGCGAGACGCAGGCCACGAGCGAACCGGGGGCTTTCGCGGTCTTCACTACGGTGTCAGTACCAACAGCGGTATCGGACCTTCTCGTGGCGGGTTACCAAGTCTAAAGAGCCAGGACAGGGATTTGAACCACGCCGAGGCGGTCCTGCTCGCTCGCTTCGCTCGCTGCGCGGGCTGCGACTCGTCTACTTCAAATCCCCGTCGAACAGGTACGTACGGGGCGACGACTCACTCACTGCGTTCGTTCGCTGTATCGCCCCGAACAGTACGCCAGGACAGGGATTTGAACTCCTGAAGACGGTCGCCTCGCGTCGACCTCACTTCGTTCGGTCGCGCTCGGCGCTGCGACTTCCGTGTTCAAATCCCTGCACGCGGGTTTCACGGAGCCACGGCTCGCTCCGCTCGCCGTGTGGCTCCGTCAGAAACGCCAGGACAGGGATTTGAACCCTGGATCCCATAGGGGAACACGCTTTCCAGGCGTGCGCCTTACCACTCGGCCATCCTGGCTCGCACTGATCCTACCCTACTGCGAGTTTTAAGCCTGTCCCTTCCGCGTCAGTCGATGCTCCAGACCGTACGACGCCGCGGCGACGACCGCGCCCACGACCGCCGCGAGCGCGAACAGCGCGGCGAAGCCGAACGGCAGTCCGGGGCCGACCAGCACCAACGCCTGCCCGCCGACGAGCACGACCAACAGGCCGATGGCGCCCCACAGCAGCGCCGACTTCTCGCGGGACACCGCCTACGACACGTCGACGACCGCCTCGATCTCGACGCCGACGCCCTTCGGGAGCGCGCCCGCCTGCACCGCCGAGCGCGCCGGCGGCTCGGACTCGAAGTACGCGGCGTACGTCTCGTTCATCTCCTCGAAGTCGTCGATGTCCGCGAGGAACACCGTCGTCTTCAGCACGTCCGAGGCGTCCCCGCCCGCCTCCGCCACGATCGCGAGGAGGTTGTCGAGCGCGAGCTCGGTCTGTTCGGCGATCGGCGCGTCGTCCCGCAACTCGCCGTCGGGGGTGAGCGGGATCTGCCCCGCGGTGAACAGGAGGTCGCCGTTCGTCGTCGCCTGGCTGTACGCGCCGACCGCCGCCGGCGCCTCGTCGGTGGAGACGATTTCCTTCATGTCCGGGGGTCCGACCGGCCGGCGCATAAATCGCGGGGGAGTCGGTCGGCGCTGTGTGGCGCACACTCGTCGCCCCGGCGACCTCCGCGAGGACTGCGTCGCCTCAGGTTTCGACCTCGACCTCGTAGCCCGCCTCCTCCAGCGCGGCGACGACCTCGGCGGCGTGGTCGTGGCCGTGGGTCTCCAGCTCGATCTCGAGATCCGCCGCGTCGACGGCGATGTCGCGAGAGGTGCGGTCGTGGCTCAGCGCGTACACGTTCGCGTCCTCGCGGGCGATGATGCTCGCGACGCGCTCCAGCTCCCCGGGGCGGTCCTTCAGCTCCAGGGAGATCTTCAGGTAGCGACCCATCCGCACGAGCCCCCGGAGGATCACCGTGATCAGCGTGTTCATGTCGATGTTCCCGCCGCACAGCGCCGGAACGATCGTCTCGCCGTCCTCGTACTCGAACTTCTCCTCAAGCACCGCCGCCAGCGCCACCGCGCCCGCGCCCTCGACGACCGTCTTCGAGCGTTCCAGCAGGAGCGTGAGCGTCTCGGCGATCTCCTCGTCGTCGACGGTGACGACCTCGTCGACGCGCTCGCGGATGTACGGGAACGTGTGCTCGCCCACCTCCCGCACCGCGATCCCGTCGGCGACGGTGTCGACGCCCTCCAGTTCGACCCGCTCGCCCTCGCGCACCGACCGCGCGGCGGAGTCGGCGCCGGCGGCCTGGACGCCGACGACGCGCACGTCGTCGAGCGCGCCCTTCAGCGCCGTCGCGACGCCGGCGATGAGCCCGCCGCCGCCGATGGGGACGACCACCGTGTCGACCTCGGGGCACTGCTCCGCGATCTCCAAGCCGATCGTCCCCTGCCCGGCCATCACAAGTTCGTCCTCGAAGGCGTGGAGGTACACCTTGTCCTCCTCGCGCTCGATCTCGTGGGCGTGTGCCTGCGCCTCGTCGTAGTCGATGCCGTGGAGCACCACGTCGCCGCCGTAGCGTTTGGTCGCCTCGACCTTCGAGACGGGCGCGTACTTCGGCATCACGATGGTCGAGTCCACCCCGGCCCGCGTCGCCGCGAGCGCGACGCCCTGCGCGTGGTTGCCGGCGCTGGCGGTGACGACGCCCCGCTCGCGCTCCTCGTCGGTGAGCGCGGCGATCCGGTTCATCGCGCCGCGGATCTTGAACGCGCCGGTGCGCTGGGTGTTCTCCAGTTTCAGGTGGACGTCCGCCCCGGTCATCTCCGCGAAGCCGAACGAGTAGTTCAGCGGCGTCCGTACGGCGACCTGTTCGACGTGCTCGCGGGCGGCGAGCACGTCGTCGTAACTGAGCATACCCCGGCTTCGCCGGTCGCCGGTGTATCGGTTGTGGTCGCCGCAGTCGACCGATCGGGAGGCGACCCCCACAGCACGGCTGATCGACCCGGCCGACGGGCGAGCGAGCCGACGGCTCGCGGCTCGAACGTGGGGAAAGAGGGGGAATGCACGCGTGTGACGTGCAACAGCAGACAGGTACCCCGAGTATATAAAAGTAAGTCACGCGGAGTGTAAGTGAAATCGCCGGACAGCGGCCTCCTCTCGCCGGCGTCAGACGCTTGTCCGCCTCCCGTCTCGCGTTTCAACCTTGCGGCTGAACTCGAACCGTGACGCCGCGTTCGCGGACCGTCCGCGCCACCCGCTCCTCGAACGGGTCCGAGCCCGGCCAGGACGCCGGCGCGTCGAGCCGCGCGGGGTCGCCGACGTACACCGCCGCCTCGCCCCGACGCTCGCCGTCGGGACCGACCAGCGGAACGGACACCCGCACGTACAGGCCGTCGTCGACCCGCTCGTACGCGTCGAGCGCCGCCATCTCGTCGGTTCGAAGCAGCCGACCGCCGACCGTCGCGTCGACGCCGATGTCGTCCCCGCAGACACTGTCGTCGCCGGCGACGCCGTCGCCGCCGTTCGTACCGGCGTCGCCGTCGGTCCCGTCTCCGGCGTTCCCTGCCTCAACGGGCGGCGCGAGCGCCGGGTATCGGCCCTCGACGACGCGCAACCCCTCCAGTCTCGCCGCGCCGACGAACGCGAACGAGTCGAGCACCTCGCGCACCCGGTCGGGCTCGGTCAACGTTCCGTACACGAACACGTCCATGGAGGCCACAGCCCGCCCGCGGGCTTGGCTGTTGGGGCGAGCGCAGCCGGCGCATGCCGCTTCCGGAACCGCCAAACCGCGGCCGTTCGACGGGCCGATATGAGTCGCGAGCGTCTGCTCGGCGTCTGGCGGCGCGTGCTCTCGCTCGCGTGGCCCGTCATGGCCGAGCAGACGTTCCGCACGGCGATGCGGACGACCGACATCATCGTCACCGCCCAGTTCTCGCCGGCGGCGGTCGTCGCCATCGGCCTCGCCGACCTGTACGCCCGGTTCCCGCTGCGCATCGGACTCGGCCTCGGCGGCGGCGCGATCGCCCTCTCCAGCCAGGACACCGGCGCCGCCGCCGACGCCAACCGCGACGAGGCCGTGACGCAGGCCGTCCTGATGGGCCTGCTCGCGGGCGTCCCGTTCGTGTTCATCGGGTTGCTGTTCGGCGAGCCGATCATCGCGCTGCTGGGCGCCGACGCGAACACCGCCGCGCTGGGCGGGACGTACCTCGCCATCGTGTTCGCCACGGCGCCGGCCCGCCACGTCGCGCTCATCGGCGCGCGCTCGCTGCAGGGCACCGGCGACACGCGCACGCCGATGTACGTGAACGTGCTCGCGAACGCGCTCAACATCGCCGGGTCGTTCGTCCTCGGCCTCGGCCTGCTGGGGGCGCCCCGGCTCGACATCGTCGGCGTCGGCATCGCCACGGCCGGCGCGAACGTGCTCACCGCCGTGCTCCTGCTGGGGGCGATGGCGACCTCGTGGGCCGAGGCGAGCCTCGTGCGCCCCCGCGACGGGGTCATCGCCAAACAGCTCGTTCGGGTCTCCGCGCCGCGGGTGCTGGAGGGCTTCTCCGCGACGATCGCCGAGTTCCCGTTCAACGCCCTGCTGCTCGGGTTCGGCACGGAGGTCAACGCCGGCTTCCAGATCGGCCGCCGGATGTACCAGCAGGTGACCGGGCCGCTCTCGCGCGGCTACAACGTCGCCGCCAGCGTCGTCGTCGGGCAGGCGCTCGGCGACGGCGACGCAGCGGGCGCGCGGTACAACGGCTACGCCGTGACCGGACTCGGGCTGGCGACCGTCGGGGTCATCGGCGTCCTCCTCGTCGCGCTCGCGCCCGCGTTCGTCTCGGTGTTCACCGACGACGCCGGGACGGTCCCGCACGCGGTCGCGTTCGCGCGGGTGTACGGCGCCACCGCCGCGTTCCTCGTCGCCTTCACCGTGCTCTCGGGGGCGCTCCAGGGCGCCAGCGAGACGCGGATCCCGCTGGTCGGGCGGCTCGTCGGCACCTTCGGCTTCCTGCTGGGCACGACGTATCTCGTCGGCGAGGTGCTCGGCTTCGGCGCCCGGGGGGCGTACCTCGGGGTCGGCCTCCAGTACGTCTGTATGACCGCGGTCGTGCTCTGGGGCTTCCGGTACACCCGGTGGGCGTCGCGGGCGGCCGAGATGATGGCCGAGCGCGGGAGCGGCGACGGCGACGGGGCCGAAAGCGTGGAGGACGGGGAGGGCGTGTGACCCCTCGTCACCGCGTGCCAACGCGCCGATAGCTACAAGTCCGGCGCCCGCGCCCGACCGTCGTGTCCCTCCGTTCCCGTGTCGCCGCCGCGCTCGATGACGCGCTCCCGGCCGGCTGGTACCCGACGTGGCGTCGGGCCGTCGGGCTCGGCGCCCCCGTGACCGCCCGCAACGGCGTCGGCCAGCTGATGCGGACGACCGACGTCGTCATCTCCGCGGCACTGTCGCCGGCGGCGGTCGTCGGCCTCGGCATCGCGGATCTCTTCGCCTCGCTGCCGTTCCGGGCGAGCGGCGGCGTCGTCGGCGCGTCCGCGACCCTGACGAGTCAGGACACCGGCGCGGGTGCCGACGCCAACCGCGACGAGGCGTTCACGCAGGCGGCCCTGCTGGCGGCGCTCGTAACGCTCCCGTTCGCGCTCGTCGGGATCGGCCTGGGTACGGAGGTGCTCCGGCTCGTCGGCGCCGACGCAGAGTCCGCCCGGGAGGGTGCACGCTACCTCGCGCTCGTCTCCGTGCCGATGCCGCTGGGCGCGCTCGCGGCGGTGTCGAGCGCGACGCTGGAGGCCACCGGCGACACTCGGACCCCGACGTACGTGTCGGTGCCCGCCTCCGTGTTCAACGCCGGCGCCTCGCTTGTGTTCGGGCTCGGGCTGCTCGGGGCGCCGCGCCTGGGCATCGTCGGCATCGGCGCCGCCTCGCTCGTCGCGATGACCGCACGGTCGCTCGTGCTCGTCGGCTATACCCACCTGCGCGGTCCCGTCGGGTTCGTCCGGCCGCGCGACCCCACGATCGCACGTCAGATCGTCCGGATCGGCGTCCCGCAAAGCGCCGCCGGCGTCGTCACGGCCGTCGCGGTGTTCCCGTTCAACACGCTCGTGCTCCAGTTCGGGACGGCGGCGAACGCCGGCTACCAGCTCGCGTGGCGGGTGTACACCCAGGTGCTCGCGCCCGTCGGCAGCGGCGTCGGCCGCGGCGCGAGCATCGTCGTCGGCCAGCGCCTCGGCGAGCGCGCCGCGGCAGCTGGGGATGACACGGACGGCGCGGGCGGCACGAGCGAGGCGGGCAGCACGGACGGGACGAGCGAGGGTCCGGCTGGGTCCCGGGACGATCCGGCAACCCTCCCGGTCGCGCGGATGGCGACCGCGCTGGTCGTCCTCGGGGGCGGCGTTGCCCTCGCGCTCGGGGGTGGCGTCGCCCTCGCGGCCGGATCGATCGCGCGACTGCTCGCCGAGGACCCGGCGGTCGCCGCGGCCGCGACCCCGTTCGTCACGGTGCTCGGGTTGTCGGGCGTGCTCGGCATCACCAACGTCGTCGCGTCGGCGTCGCTCGACGCCGCCGGGGAGACCCGCGTCCCGCTGGCCTCCCGGGTGATCGGGATGTTCGGCGGCTACGTCGGGGTTTCGTGGGGGTTGTACGAACTCCTCGGGTGGGGTATCGAGGCGGCCTACGCCGGTCAGTTCGCCTGTTACGTCCTCATGCTCGCGGTGACGGCGTGGGGGCTCGTTCGAACCGACTGGGTCGGCCGGGCGACGGCGATGCTCGACGAGCGCGGGAGCGTCGGCTCGGACGGATGACGGAGCGAAAACGGGTGAACGGAACGCGGCGACGCGCCGGGAGCGGTGAGCGGGTTCGGGCCGGATGCGGCGCCTATCGGCGCGCGTACCGGACGAGTTCGCGGCCGAGGAAGCCGACGGCGATGCCGGCGCCGAACGTTCGGATCAGTTCCTCGCGGCGGCGCTCGCGGTACTCCTCGGGGAAGTACTCGGTCATGAGGTCGAACATACGCTCGCCGACCTCGTGGCGGACGAGCTGGCCGCGCTCGCCGGCTCGGCTCCGCGCCCCGCTTCGAACCTTCTCGGCGTACTCGCTGTAGTCGTCGCTTCGGGGGGTTCTGATCTTCAGGTCCATACACATGATACTCCCGCAGAGGGGATAACCGTTTCTCGGACCCGTGCGATCACGCGTCTCGGTCGGAATTGCGGCGAAAAATCGATCGATCGTGGGGTGTCGTCGCCGTCTACCGGTCCTCGATCGGCACCCACTCGGCGTTCTTCTCGCCGACGTAGCGGGCGCGCGGCCGGATCAGCCGATCACGCACCCACGTTTTACGCTGCGCTCGTTCCCTGCGGTCACTCGCTCGGCAAAACGTGGATCAAAAGCACTCCTCCCTCTCTCTGGGCGGCTCCGCCGCCCGCCGCTCGGTCGTCGGCCGACCGCTCGCTCCGCTTGCGGTCGATAGTGTCCCGTTCGGGTTACCGGTCCTCGATCGGCACCCACTCGGCGTCCTCCTCGCCGACGTAGCGGGCGCGCGGCCGGATCAGCCGATTGTCCTCGTACTGCTCCATCACGTGGGCGGCCCAGCCGCCGACGCGCGAGACCGCGAAGATGGGCGTGTAGATGTCGATCGGGATGCCCATCTGGTAGTACGTCGTCGCCGAGTAGAAGTCGACGTTGGGCGCGAGGCCCTTCTCCTCGGCCATGTACTCCTCGATGGCGACGCTCATCTCGTACCACTTCATGTCGCCGGCGGCCTCGCCCAACGCCTCCGAGCGGTCGCCGAGGATCTTCGCGCGCGGGTCCTTCACGTTGTACACGCGGTGACCGAAGCCGGCGACGCGGCGGCCCTCCTCGAGCGCCTGCGTCACCCACTCGACGGGCTCCTGGTCGGCCTCGTCGATCTCCTGGAGCATCCGCATCACGTTGGCGTTGGCGCCGCCGTGGAGGCTCCCCGAGAGCGTGCCGACGGCGGAGGTGACCGCCGAGTGCATATCCGCGAGCGTCGAGGCGGTGACCGTCGCCGAGAACGTGGAGGCGTTGAGGCCGTGGTCCGCGTGGAGCACGAGCGCCTGGTCGAACACGTCGGCGGTGACCTCGTCGGGCACCTCGCCGTTGAGCATGTACAGGAAGTTCTCGGCGTGGTCCAGGTCCTCGCGCGGGTCGACCGGCTCCTCGCCGTCGCGGACGCGCGCGAACGCCGCCAGCGCCGTCGGCAGCTTCGCCGTGATCCGGCGCGCCTTGCGGACGTTCGCCTCGGGGTCGGTCGGGTCGGCGTCGGTGTCGGGGTCCGCGGCCGACAGCGACGAGGCGGCGGTGCGCATCGCCGCCATCGGCTCCTCGTCGGCTTCCGCGAGGCGCGTGACCGTCTCAAGCGTGTCGTCGTCGAGACCGCGCTCGGCGCTCATCGCCTCCTCGAACGCGGACAGCTCCGACTCGGTCGGGAGTTCACCGTTCCACAGGAGATACAGCGTCTCCTCGTAGGAGGCGTGCTCGGCGAGATCCTCGATGGCGTACCCGCGGTAGACGAGTTTGCCCTCGTCACCGTCGATGAAGCTGAGGTCGGACTCGGCGACGAGGACGCCCTCCAGTCCCCGCTTGAGTTCGTCGGACATACCTCGGACTTCCGAGGGGCCGCCGAAAAGCGTTATCTTTCGGGAAGAACCCACACACTCCCCCGACCGGGCCCCGCGGGGACGGCCGCGCGTCCTCGCTCGCGACCGGGCGGCGTCGCCGGCGATCTCCCGACGCGCTACCCGTCGAGCGAGTCGTCGCCCGGCGTGACGCCCCACGCGCCGCCGTCGCCGCCGCCCCCGGTCTTGAACGTCCCGCGCGCGTTGGCGACGTGGGTGCCGTCCACGTCCTCGATCCGCACCTCCGCGGTGGCGACGCTGCCGCCGTCGCGGACGACGGTCGCCTCCGCGCGCAGGTCGGTCGTCGCCGGCGCGAGGTAGTCCATCCGCATGTCGACGGTCGGCGTCGGCTTGTGGTGCAGCGAGATGACCGCCGCCCCCGCGGCCGTGTCCGCCAGCGCGTAGGTGACGCCGCCGTGGGCGATCTTCCGCCCCGGCACCGACGAGAGGTCCTCGTGCATCGGGAGCTCGACGACGGCGCGGCCGTCGGCGGCCTCGACGACGTCGATACCCATGTGGTCGGCGAACGGCATCCCGTTGAGCAGGTCGGCGACGCTCATCTCCTCGGCCCCCGGTCGACTCCGGCGAACTGATGCATACCTCCCGCGTCGACACCGGGGAGCAAAAACGGACCGACCCGCCGCGACCGGCGCGGGCCGCCGGTCAGTCGGCCGTGACGCTGCAGCCGTGCTCGTAGTCGATCCCCTCGATGGAGTCGATGGCGTCGTCGCCACACACCGGGCAGTCGGGGTTCGGGCGGTACGGTACCGTTTCGAAGGTCATGTCCATCGCGTCGTAAAACAGGAGCCGACCCTCCAGCACCTCGCCCGCCTCCAGCAGGAGCTTCACGGCCTCGGTCGCCTGGATACAGCCGACGGTGCCGGGAAGCACGCCGAGCACGCCCGTCGTCGCGCAGTCGGGGATCTCGCCGGGCTCGGGCGCCTCGGGGAACAGACAGCGGTAGCAGGGCCCCTCGGGCACCAGCGTGGTCGCCTGCCCCTCGAACTTGTAGATCGAGCCGTGGGCGACCGGCGTGTCGGTCAGCCGCGCCACGTCGTTGACGAGGTATCGGGTGCCGAAGTTGTCGGATGCGTCGACGACGACGTCGTAGTCGCCGATCAGGTCCTCGGCGTTGCCGTCGTCGAGGCGCGTCTCGTGGGGCTCCACGTCCACGTCGGGGTTGAGCCGGCGGACGTACTCGGCGGCCGACTCGGCCTTCGGCCTGCCCACGTCGGCGTCCGCGTGGACGATCTGCCGCTGGAGGTTCGACCGCTCCACCTCGTCGTCGTCGACGATCCCGAGTCGGCCGACGCCCGCGGCCGCGAGGTACTGGACGACCGGTGAGCCGAGCCCGCCGGCGCCGACGACGAGCGCCGAGCCCTCCAGCAACGCCTGCTGGCCCGCGGGACCGACCTCGTCGAGGATGATGTGCCGCGAGTAGCGGTCGAGTTGGGTGGAATCGAGCGCGAGTCCGGTCATACTCGGGCGTCGGTTCCGTGAGGGCATAAGCGCCCTGCCGCCGGACAACCGTCGAGCCTCGACGGGTCGCCGTCGACTCCGGACGGGCGACCGTCGGGTGTCGATTGACGGCGGCCGAGCGTCGACGGGCGCCGACGTGCGGCCGCCGAGCTTTCGTGTCCGCGGGCCCGATCCGGCCGGTGTGAACGACCAGAACGGACAGCACAAGTCCGAGGCGCAAAGCGCGGAGGGTCGGCCGTCGGACACCGGCGAGGAGGTCGCGTTCGATCGGTTCCCGATCGGGGAGTGGGACGCGCTTCGCGACCGCGTGCGCGACCTCGACGCGACGGCGACCGACAGCGCCGACGAGATCGCCGTCGACGACGGGACCGCGCGGTTCGTCGTGACCCGGGAGGGCACCGTCTCGGGGTCGATGCCCCGCCACGAGTTCGCCCGCGACGGCGTCGACGCGGTGGAAGTCGCCGACGACGGGTCGGCGCTGCGGGTCCACGACGCCGACCACGCCGTCGAGTACGTGTTCCACCTGTAGGCGGCCCGACCGGGAAACCGCCGGCGCGTCGTCGCCCGTTCCCGAAGGGTTAGGCGACGCGGGGCCCTCACACGGTCCATGTCCGACAACAGGCGCTTCCACCTCGCGAAGCGACCCGAGGGCGTACCGAGCGCGGATACCTTCGACCTCCGCGAGGTCGACCGCCCCGAGCCGGCGCCGGGCGAGGCGCTCGTGCGCGTGCTGTCCCTCTCGGTCGACCCGTACATGCGCGACCGGATGCGCGCCGGCGAGTCGTACGCCCAGCCGTGGGCGGTGGGCGACCCGCTCCGCGGCGGCGCCGTCTGCGAGGTCGTCGAGTCCAACGGCGCCGGCTTCGAGCCCGGCGACACCGTCGTCGGCGAGCTCCCGTGGGCCGAGTACGCGACCGTCGACGGGTCGGATCTCACGCCCGTCGACACCGGCGGCCTCCCCGTCTCCACCGCCCTCGGCGTGCTCGGGATGCCCGGCCGCACCGCCTACTTCGGCACCCGCGAGGTCGCCGAGCCGAAGGCCGACGACTGGATGGTCGTCTCCGGCGCCGCCGGCGCGGTCGGATCGGTCGTCGGCCAACTCGGGGAGCTCCAGGGCGCGGACGTCGTCGGGATCGCCGGCTCCGACGAGAAGTGCGACTGGCTCACGGAGGAGCTGGGCTTCACGGCCGCGATCAACTACAAGGGGGAGGACGTGGGCGCCCGCCTCGACGAGGTCGCCGACGGCGTCGACGTGTACTACGACAACGTCGGCGGCCCCGTCACGGACGCGGTGTGGGGACGGCTGAACGTCGACGCCCGCGTCGCGATCTGCGGGCAGATCGCCCTCTACAACGCCGAGGAGCTGCCCACCGGGCCACGGAAGCTCTCGACACTCATCGAGACCCGCGCCCGCGTCGAGGGGTTGCTCGTGCGCGACTTCGCGCCGCGGTTCCGCGAGGCGACCGAACACCTCGGCGAACTCGTCGCCGCCGGCGACCTCCAGTACCGCGAGACGGTCACGGAGGGACTGGAGAACGCGCCGGAGGCGTTCCTCGGACTGTTCGAGGGCGAGAACGTCGGCAAGCAGGTCGTGAAGGTCGCCGACGCGGACGGCGAGTAACGAGACGACGGACAGCCGTCGCGCACCGGCCGGCCCGCGCGCGACGGTCAGTCGAACCGGACGCCGAGGTCGTGCAGGTCGTCGTTGTTCGTCGCGACGTTGATCAACAGCGGCGTGAGCGACTCCACCTCGGCGGCGTTCGAGAGCCCGCCCGCCGAGAGCGCGCGCAGCCCCTCGATCTCCTCGGCCAGCCGCGACACCGTCGCCGCCGCGTCGTCGTCGTCCGCGACGACCAGCGTGTCGATCCCCAACTCCTGTGAGAGGTCCGCGAGCCGGCCGGCCGCGAGGTTGTGGAACGCGCCGACGACCGGCACCTCGTCGGGCACCGCGTCCCGGACGAGCGCGGTCACGCTGCCCGCGCTCGGCGGGTGGTAGTGGAAGCCGTCGTCCTCGCGTTTCATCCCCGCGGCCGGCGTGACGACCACGTCGTCAGCGTCGAGGGTCGACTCGACCGCCTCGACCGTGTCGGCGACGTGGTACGGCGGCACCGCGAGCACGACCACGTCGGCGCGGTCGGCCGCCATCGCGTTGTCGAATCCCTTCACCGTCGCGTCGCCGCCGGCGTCGGCGACAGCCGCGACGTAGCTCTCGGCGGCCGCGCGGGCCTTCTCGGGGTCCCGGGAGCCGACGAGCAGTTCGTGGTCCGTGTCGCGGCCCCAGCGCACGGCGAGCCCCTCGCCGATGTCGCCGGTGCCGCCGAGTAGCGCGATTCGCATGGGCGGACCTGCGGGCGGCCCGGGAGTAAGCGTTGCGTGACCGGACAGGGCTGACGGTACCGAGGGGGACGCGTCCGGCGCCGGCGGCGACCCCCTCCGGCCGCGGCGACGCGTTGATACGACCGGGCCCGGATCCGCCCTCATGGCCGGTCCCGACGCCGTCGACGTCCTCCTCCGCCCGACCCCCGAGGAGCGCGCCCGCCCGGGACGGGCGTTCCTCGGCGACGACGAACTCCTGCTCGCGCCGACGCGTCACGGTCGCCTCACCCGACTGGTCGCCGGCGCCGCAAGCGGCCTCTTCGGCGATCTACCGGAGACATTGGGGCTGTACGACCCGCACGCGGTATCCCGAACGGAGGCGGTCCACGACCCGGAAACGGTGCGGATCCGCTACGGCGAGCTGACGGGGCTCGCGCCGTTCGCGCGACCGACCGGCTTCTCGCTGCACCTCCGCGTCGACGGTCGTAGCGAGGACGTTCGGCTGGCGTTTCGGTCGGACGACGAACGTGCGGAGGCCGTGTCGCTGGCGCGGGCGCTCCGCGACCGGGCGCGCGCCGCCGGCGGCGACCCGTCGGTGTTCGATCCCGGAGGACGGACGCGTCTGCTGTCGCTCGATGGCTGACCGGATACTCCCGGCCGAGTGGATTAGGGCCCGCCGGCACCGCCGTACTTGTAGACGAACCAGTACGCCAGCACCGGCGAGACGACCAGCATCGGGCCGACCGTGATCGCCAGCGTCAGCAGGTCCGGCGGGACGAACCGCGTCGCCAGCGCGAGCGCCAGCAGGTCGAGCATCGCGAGGAAGGTGAGAAACCGGACGAGCCGGGGGACTCGCGTCCGGCGGTCGTCGCCACCCCGGCGGTCGCCGTCGCCTCGCTGGTCACTGGCGTCCCGCCGCTCCGTGCCGCCTCGCTCGCTCACGGAGCGGTCACTCCAGGAGGTCCGGCAGGTCGTTCACGCTCTCGATCACCGCGCTGGCGCCGGCGTCGGCGTACTTCGCGCGGCCCTCCTCGCCGGTGAGCCCGCCCGTCAGGACGCCGACCCCGTAGTAGGCGGTCGAGTCGTCCGCGGCGTCGGCGTTGACGGCGGTGCGCACGTCGTCGAGGGTGTCGCCGACGAACGCCACCCGGTCGGCGTCGGTGCGCTCGGCGAGCGTCACGAGCGCCCGGGGGTGGGGCTTGCCTTCCTCCCAATCGTCCATGGTGAAGCGGCGCTCCTCGGCCACGTCGAGACCGACGCGGTCGAGGGCGATATCCGCCTCCGCGGCGGGGCGCCCCGTGAGGACGCACACCGGGTAGCGCTCTGTCAACGCGTCGACGGTCGCCTCGGTCACGATTACCGGTTCGTCGTGGATGAACCCCGGCGCCTCGAACGGCGGCGCGTCGCCCTCGATGTCGCGGTACAGCTCGGCACCGAGGTACAACGCCTGGAACGTCTCCCGGATGCGCTCGGGGTCCCACTCGGCCTCGATCGCGTCGGCCGTGTCGTCGCCGAGGGCGTCGCGGACGGCGGCGCGGGCGCCGTCGAGCCCGGTTCCGTTGGCGGCGACGGCGTCGGTGAACGCGTCCACGTCGGCGTCGAGGCCGCGCTCGCGTGCGAGCACGTACAGCGCGACGGCGTCGCTCAGCTCCCAGTCGTTGTTGAACCCGCCGGCGTCCTTGAACGCCTGGAGGTCCGCGCGGGCGAGGGTGTCGCCGTACAGTCGGTCGACGCTCTCGACGACCGCCCGGCGGTAGGAATCGGCCACGTCGACGAGCACGCCGTCCACGTCCAACACGACCGTGTCGACTCGCATACCGACCGAAGGGGGTGGCCCGCGTATGGGCGTTGCGACTCCGGGCGGCGTGGGACGCCGGGGACGGGCAGCGCGGTGGGTCGCCTCCGCCGGGCGGTGCGGCGTTCCGACTCCGCGGCGCGTGCCTCACCCGAGGAGGACGCCCTCGGGGTCGCGGGCGACGTGGAGGGTGTCGCCGCCGGGCAGCGCCAGCGGCGTCGCGTCGACCGCGGGCGGGTCGCCGCCGAGCGTCGTGAAACAGCAGGCGGCGTCGACCGCGGCGGCGACGCGGACGAGCGGGCGGTGCAGCTCCGGCGGGCAGTTGAGCGCGTACACGCAATCGACGCGGTAGTGGTCTCCGAGGGCGTCGTCCAGGTCGGAACGGTCGCCACCGGAACCGCCGGCCGCGCGCTCCGCGGCGGCGACGATATCGTCGCGGACGAACTCGACACCCTCCGGTGGCTCGCGCTCGACCACGTCCGTCGCGGTCACCGCGCGGCCGTCGTCCGCGAGGCCCGCGGCCACCTCGTGGCGCACACCGATTCCGACCTCACAGTGCCGTCCGAATCCGGCGAGTTTCCGACGGACTGCGGCCCGACGATCGTCTGACACGGTCGGGTAACTTATGTTCGCACCCGTCATAAACACGTGCATGCATGTCGACATCGTGCCCATCGGGGACGTCTCCGCGCAGGTCAAGCGCGAGGCGTCGGCGGGCCTCCGCTCGGTGTACGACTGCGACGTGACGGTTCACGACGAGCAGTCGATCCCCGAGGGCGCGTACGATCGCAGCCGCAACCAGTACCGGGCCGAGCAGTTCATCGAGCTCGTCTCGCGTACCGGCAACGGCGAGAAGAACATCGGTATCACCCCGCAGGACCTGTACTACCGGCGGCGTAACTACGTCTTCGGGCTCGCGTATCTCAACGGCAACGGCTCGGTCGTCTCCACCTACCGCCTGCAGACCTCCTCGGACGGCGGCGTCACCTCCAAGCCCTCCAGCGAGGTGTTCGCCGACCGCGTCCGCAAGGAGATCGTCCACGAGATCGGCCACACGCTCGGCCTGGAGCACTGCGACAACAGCAAGTGCGTGATGTCCTTCTCCCCGACGGTGCGCGAGGTCGACGTGAAGGAGGAGCACCTCTGTGGCACCTGCGCTCGCGAGTACCTGTAGTCCCTCCGCCGACGGTACCCCATCCAGTCTCCCCGCCTCGACTCCGCACTCCACTTCTCTTCACCGCCGCCCTCCACCTCACCGCCGCCACCCGAATCCACGTCTCTACCCCGGCGTCCTCGTTCGATCTCCCGTTCCGACGGTCCCGTTTCGGCGGACAGGTATATGCCCGCGGGGCGACGACATCGAGCTGTCATGTCCGAGGAAGTCATCGACCTGCTACGCAAGGCGTACGGCGACGAGATGGAGACGGTGATGAACTACCAGACGAACGCCATCGTCCTCGACGGCGTGCGCGCCGAGGAGATCAAAGAGAGCCTCCAGGCCGACATCCAGGAGGAGCTCACCCACGCCGAGCAGCTCGGCAACCGACTGAAGCAGCTCGACGCGCGACCGCCGGGGTCGGCGGAGTTCACCGCGAACCAGCACTCGCTGCAGCCGCCGGAGGACTCGACGAACGTGCTGTCGGTGATCGAGGGCGTCATCGACGCCGAGGAGGACGCCATCGCGACGTACCGCGACCTCATCGACGCGGCGGAGGCGGCCGACGACCCCGTCACCGAGGACCTCGCGGTGACGATCCTCTCCGAGGAGGAGGCCCACCGCTCGGAGTTCAAGGGGTACCGCAAGGAGTACAAGCGGGACTAGATCGGGTCGTTTCGGTCGTACCTGTCGTTCTCGTCGTCCCGAACACTGTTGTCGGTATCGACGGTCCGCTGTCCGCGAAAGCCCCTGACCGGCTCGTGTCCTGCGGCTCGCTGTGCGCTTCGCTCGGCTCGCTTCGCTCACCTCGCTGTAGTGCTTGCATCGCCTCGGCTCACGAGCCGGTCAGCCCCTTTCAGTCCCACCCGGGGGATGGACGCGCCGAGCGATCTGGCCGTTCGCACGGTGTGCACACTCTGCGGGTGGTCGGTTGTCGGCGCGCTCGACGCAAGCGAAGCGAGCGCGCGCAGGCGGGTGGGGAGGAAGAGACCCGCGGGGACTTTCACGGTCATCGCAGTCACCGTCCCCAGTCACGATCGTCGCAGTCGCTGTCGAGGTGGCGGTAGCGAAATCGAGAGCGGCGTACACGCGCCGACCGAATCGACGGAGAACGGCCGAACGATCTACCCGGAGTAGTAGTACTCGCCTTCGCGCTTCTGCTCGCGGTCGAGCTGCGAACCGGGCTTGTTGATCCGCGGGCGCCCCGTCCGCTCGTCGCGGCGGAACGTGATGTCCAGGTCGCCGAGGAAGTCGTTCATCCCCGAGCGCATCTGCTGGGGTTGGGTCGCGTGGCCGTGCACGGCCGGCTCGCCGTCGAACACCATCAGACGGTCGGCCAGCAGGTCGATCATGTAGATGTCGTGGTCGATGACCATCACCGTCGCGTCGTGGTTCTCGGCGTACCGGCGGATCGCGGTCGTCGCCTGCACGCGCTGCTCCACGTCGAGGTGCGCCGACGGCTCGTCCAGCAGGTACAGGTCGGCGTCCTCGGAGAGACACGCCGCGATGGCGACGCGCTGGCGCTCCCCGCCCGAGAGGTCGGTGAGGTTCTGCTCCATGATCGGGTTGAGCTGGAGCGGGCGGGCGATCTCGGTGTCCCAGTAGGAGGAGCCGAAGTCGTCGGCGATCGACGAGAGGAACGCGTCGACGCGCATCGGCTGGTCGATCTCGATGTACTGCGGCTTGTAGGCGATGTCGAGCCGGAAGTCGAGATCGCCCTCGTCGGGGTCGAGCTGCCCGGCGAACAGCTTCGCCATCGTCGACTTCCCGATCCCGTTGGGGCCGACGATGCCCAGCACCTCCGACTCGTGGACGGCGCCGCCGTCGACCGCCAGCGAGAACTCCCCCTCTCCGTAGGACTTCGTGATATCGGGGTACTCGAACAGCACCTGCGAGCGCGTGATCTCCCGGGGCGCGTGCTCGTCGAAGGTGATCGTGTTCGGCCGGATCCGCATGTTCTCGTTGTCGAGATACCCCTTCAGGTACTCGTTGATGCCGTTGCGGGTGGACTTCGGGTCCGTGACGACACCGTAGGCGCCGGGTTCACCGTAGGTGACGTGGAGCGTGTCCGCCAACAGGTCGAGGATGGCGAGGTCGTGCTCGACGACCATCATCGAGCGGTCGCCCTCGTCGGCGAGCTCGCGGATGAGCCGCGCGGCGGTCATCCGCTGGCCGATGTCGAGGTACGGCGTGATCTCGTCGAGGAAGTAGAAGTCCGCGTCGCGCGCGAGCGTCGCCGCCAGCGCCACGCGCTGGAGCTCGCCGCCGGAGATGGAGTCGATGTCCTGGTCCATCACCGGGCCGATCGAGAGGCGCTCGACCAGCGAGTCGAGGGCGTCGCGCTCGTCGGTGCGCTCCAGCAGCTCCCGGGTGTTGCCGTCGAACTGCTTGGGGATCTGGTCGACGTACTGCGGCTTGCGGGCCACGCTGACCTCGCCGTCGATGACGCGCTCGATGTAGTTCTGGAGTTCCGTCCCCTTGAACCGCTCAAGGACGGCGTCCCAGTTCGCCTCCTCGGCGTGGTTGCCGAGGTTCGGGATCAGCTCCCCCGAGAGCATCTTCACTGCCGTCGACTTCCCGATCCCGTTGGGCCCGAGGATGCCCGTCACCTTGCCGGGCTCGGGCACCGGGAGGCCGTACAGCCCGAACGCGTTGTCGCCGTAGCGGTGGACCGGGTCGTTCTCCAGCTCCGACGGGAGGTTGATGATCTCGATGGCGTCGAACGGGCACTTCTCGACGCAGATCCCGCACGTCTCGCCCAGGCAGATCTCCTCGGAGATCCACACCTGGTCGGGGCCGCCGTCGTACGGCTCGTCCTCGGCGTAGTGGTCGCCGCGCTCGACGATGCAGTCCTTGCCGGTGCGGTTGGGCGGACAGAAGTTCGCACACTCGTAGTTGCACCTGTCGGGCTGGCATCGATCGAGGTCGACGACCGCGATGCTGTCGTCGGCCATCTATTGGAGGTTCGCCGAGAGGATGACGCCGTAGGAGATGAACCACAGCGTGAAGGTCATGAACGCGACGTACAGGTTGTCCTTGATGCCGAAGTCCTCGACCTCCACCCCGAGGAGCTTCAACAGCGGTATCTGTATGAAGACCGCGGCCGCGACCACCAGAAGGGCGAGCCGGTTCGTCGCGGCGTCGACACCGACCCCGAGGAACGGGAGGGAGGCGGAGACGAGCGCCGCGGCGATCCCCGCCAGACACGCGACGGTGGTGACGGTCACCCCGCGTAGGTGGTCGGAGAGCCCCGAAGCTGTTTCCGTAGCCATGGCCGTAGGTCCGCCAGCCGGCGACAAAAGGGGTTCGCTTGGACGACGGCCGAGCGCGGACACCGAACAGTGTTCGGTGAACCTTTATCAGGACGCGGTGTTTCGATTCGTAACGATGACCGGAACCGACGAGGAGTCCCTCGACGATCTCCCTCCCAGCGCGAAGCTCGTGTTCAAGGTACTGGAGTACAACGGACCGCTGACGCAGAAAGGCATCGTCGAGGAGTCGATGCTGTCGGCGCGGACCGTCCGCTACGCACTCGAACGGCTCGAAAACATCGGCATCGTCGACGAGGACGTCTACTTCGCCGACGCCCGACAGAACCTCTATCAGCTCGATGCGCCCCAGAAGGCCGAGGCCGACGGGGGGCGCGAGGCCTGCTGCGCTGAGTAACCTCGGGTCGACGGACTCGCCGACCCGAACGCCGTTTTTTCGGACCCACTTCCCCCGAGCAGCGGCTGCGAACGTTGAACTCGGAGGCCGGGACCACACGGCGCGTGCGGTGACCGCCGCCGCGCGCCGTCCCGCGAAACTCCGGGGTCCGACGGCGTGCGGATCGACGCGACCCCGGTGTCCGCCACTCCCTCACGAACGTCGCGGAGCTCCGCCGGCTCAGGCGGGGACGACGGTGATCGTCCGCTTGCGGTCGATGGCGTCCTCCAGTTCCTCGGCGATGGCGCTCCCCCGGGACACCTGGATGTCGCCGCCGCGACCGACGGTCGCCGTGAACAGGTACTCGTCGTCCGCGCGCACCTCGACCGTCTCGCCGACGTGCTCGTCCATCCGGATCACGACGTGGCGGCTCGTGATCTCCGGCTGGACGACCTCGCCCTGGGGCTTCGGCGTCGATGCCGGACCGCCGGCGCCCGCGGCACCGTTCCCGGAGCCGTCGCCCGCGCTCCCCGGTCGGTCGGCGTGGGTACGCACGTCGATGTCGATGCCGAGGCGGTTCTCGATGTCGGTGATCCGGCCGCCGCCCTTGCCGATCACGTAGCTGATGTCGTCCTCCTCGACGTAGACGACCGCGTTGTTCTGGCCCTGCAGCTCCACGTCGACGTGACCGCGGGCGACCGACCGGATCTCGCGTTCGATCTCCTGTTTGGCGATGCGGCCGACGCCCGTCTCGCCGCCCCCGCCGTCGGCGCCGTCGAGCGGCACCGTGACGACCTGGTTGTTGAAGGTGTAGATCTCGTACTCCGGGGTTCCGGTCTCGAAGTCGACGACCTGGATCACCGGGCGAGAGAGGTCCTCGGCGGTGAGCCCCTCGGGCACCTTGACCTGCGTCGTCACGTCGTAGACGGTGTCGACGGCGCCGGCCTCGATGAACACGACGGTGTCGACGACCTGCGGGATCATCCCCAGCTCGACGCGGCCGACGAGCCGCTGGAGCGCGTCGATGGCGCGCGTCGCGTGGGTGACGCCGACCATCCCGACGCCCGCCAGGCGCATGTCCGCGAACACCTCGAAGTCGTGGGTCTTGCGCACCTCGTCGTAGATGGTGTAGTCCGGCCGGACGAGCAACAGCGAGTCCGCGGTGCTGGCCATGTCGCCCCCGAGGGCGGTGTACTGGGTGATCTCGTCGCTCACCTGCAGGTCGCGCGGCTTCTCCATCGTCTTCACCGCGTAGTCGTTGTCGTTGAGGAACTCCGCGACCGCCTGCGCGAACGTGGACTTCCCGGCGCCGGGCGCCCCCGCGATGAGCACGCCGCGCTGGCGCTCGGTGAAGCGGTCGCGCAGCTCGTCGGCGAACTCGTAGTCGTCGAGCGTCGTCTTCGCGATCGGCCGGACCGCCGTGATCTCGATGGCGTCCGAGAACGGCGGGCGAGCGACCGCGATCCGGTAGTTGCTGTACTGGACGATCGTCATCCCGGGCTCGGACAGCTCGATGAATCCCTGCCTCGACGTGCGGGCGGTCGCCTCGATCTCGTCGGCCCACGCGGCCATCTGCTCCTCGTCGGTGGGACCGTCGACCTCGTCGATGCGGACGTAGCGGAGGTCGGTGATGTCGCCGCGCTTCGCCTTCGGGTGGGTGCCCGTCTTGAGGTGGACCGACATCGTGTCGTCGGTGAAGAAGCGCTCGATATCGAGCCCGTCGTCCTCGGTGACGCCCCGCGGGACCGCCTCGACGTACTCCACGTCGAGCCCCGTTGCCTTCCCCGCCTCCGCCTGCACGAAGTCGGAGGTGAGGAGCACGGCGTCGTGTTCGACCGCGAGCTCGCGGATCAGGGCGTCGATGTCGCCCTCGCCGGCGCCCTCCTGCTCGGCGACGGTCGGTCGACGGCCGACGAACTCGGCGGTGATCTCGCCCTCATCGGCCAGTTCGGCGATGCGCTGGAGCTCCGCGAGGCCGTCCCAGCCGGTGTCGCGGCCGGCGTTGGCCTGCGCCTCCAGTTCGCCGACGACGGCCTCCGGGACGTAGACGGTCGCTCCCTGGTAGTCCCCGTCCGCGACGCGCTCCGACACGCGGCCGTCGATGACCGCGCTCGTGTCCGGCACGACGTTCATATCGGTCGTGCGGCCGCGAGCCGTTTAAGACTGCTTGCACGCGGTCGACCGACCGGGTCGCGTTCGAAGGGGGACGCCGGAGTTATGCTCGCGCCGCCCGCCCGGTCGGGTATGAGCGACCGCGACGCCGATGCCGACCGCGACACGACCGCCGTCCCCGACGGCGGTGCGACCGCCCCGAACACCGACGGCCTCCGGGCGCTCACGCGCGAACTGGTGTCGATCCCGAGCCACGAGGACGCGACCGCCGCCGGCGACGCCGTCGAGTCGTGGCTGCGCTCGGAGACCGACGCCGCCGTCGAGCGCGACGACCACGGGAACGTGTTCGCCCGCACGGGCGACCCCGACGCGCCGACCGTCGCGCTCGTCGGCCACCACGACGTGGTGCCGCCGGCGGAGTCGCAGACGACCGTCGGCGACGACGGCGAGGAGCGATACGTGATCGACGAGCGCGACGGCCGGCTGTACGGCCGCGGCAGCGCCGACATGAAGGGCGCCGTCGCCGCCGCGATGTGCGCCGTGCGCGACGCCGACCCCGACGGGGTGGAGCTGTGCTTCGCCTCCTTCGTCGGCGAGGAACTGGGCGGCGTCGGCGCCCGCGCGGCCATCGAGGACGGCTTCGCCCCGGAGTTCGCCGTCGTCGGGGAGGGCTCGACGAACTACTCGGGCGAGGGCGTCACCGACGTGGTCGTCGCGCACAAGGGCCGGCGCGCGAGCACGCTCGTCGCCTCGGGCGAGAGCGCGCACGCGAGCATCCCCGATGAGGGCGACAACGCCGTCTACCGCGCCTGCGACGCCGTCGACGTGGTCCGCGAACTGGACTTCCCCGAGACGACCGTCATGGGCGAGCGTGTGCGCGGGAGCGTCGCAGTCACCGAGATCGACGGCGGAACCGCGTGGAACGTCGTCCCCGACGAGTGCGAGGTGACCGTCGACGAGCGGACGGTCCCCGGCGAGCGCGCGCCCCTGGAGCGCGCCGGGTCGATCGAGGGGGTGGAGTGGCGCGTCGAGCAGGACCTCCCGCCGATGGCCTGCTCGGACGACGCCTTCGCCGACGCCGTGCTCGCTGCCGCCCGCGACGCCCAGTCGGGAGCGCCCGAGCACGTCGTGAAGCCGCACGCGACCGACGCCGGTTGGCTCGCCGACGCCGGCACCGCCTGCGTGATCTGCGGCGCCGCCGAGTCCGGGGAGGCGCACACCGACACCGAGAGCGTCTCGTGGGCGGTCCTCGACCGCTGTTACCGGATCTATCGCGGCGTCGCGGAGGGCGCGAGCGCGTTCGCGTAACGGTTGGTTGAAGGCGGGGCGACGGCAAGGTTTGCGCGATGGCTACCGACGCACACGGGAGCGAGGCCGAGCAGGCCGACGCGTACGCCGAACTGGTGGAGCGATTCGAACGGATCAACGGCGTGCAGGGCGCCGCGGGCGTCCTCGGGTGGGACCAGCAGGTGATGATGCCGGAGGGCGGCACGCCCGCCCGCTCGAAGCAGCTGTCGGTGCTGTCGTCGCTGAGCCACGAACTGCTCACCGACGACCGGACCGCCGAACTGCTCGAGGAGGTCGAGTCCATGGACCTGGACGACGACCAGCGGGCGCTCCTTCGCGAGGCACGCCGCGAGTTCGAGCGCGCCGACGCGGTGCCGACCGAGCTCGTCGAGGAGATCTCCGAGACCTCCACGGAGGCGCTCGGCGCGTGGGAGCAGGCCCGAGCCGAGGACGACTTCGAGCAGTTCGCGCCGTATCTGGAGAAGTTGGTGGAGCTGAAGCGCGAGTACGCCGAGCACATCGACCCCGACCGCGACGCCTACGAGGTGCTGTTCGAGGACTACGAGCCGTGCCTGTCGCTGGAGCGCGCCGAGGAGATCCTCGAGACGCTCAAGGAGACGCTCGTGCCGATGATCGACGAGATCCGCGAGAGCGACGCCGGCGTGACCACCGACGCCTTCGACGGGGAGTTCCCCGCCGACGCCCAGGAGGACCTCTCGCGGGACGTGCTCTCGACGCTCGGGTACGACTGGGACCGCGGGCGCCTCGACGTGTCCTCACACCCGTTCACCTCCGGCAACGTGTACGACTGCCGCGTCACGACGCGGTACGACGAGACGGACCCGCTGGGCGGGCTGATGGCCACCGTCCACGAGTTCGGCCATGCGTTCTACAACCTCGGGCTGCCCGAGGAGCACTTCGGCACGCCGCTGGGCGAGTCGCGCGACCTGTCGGTTCACGAGAGCCAGTCGCGACTGTGGGAGAACCACGTCGGCCGCTCGCCGGCGTTCTGGGAGCTGGTGACGCCGAAGTTCGCGGACCGCTTCGACACCGACGCGACCGCCCGGGAGGCGTACGAGTCGGCCAACCAGGTGTACGAGGACAACCTCATCCGCGTCGAGGCCGACGAGCTCACCTACCACCTCCACATCGTCATCCGCTTCGAGATCGAGAGGGCGCTCATCTCCGGGGACTTGGCGGTCGAGGACGTGCCGGAGGTCTGGAACGACAAGTACGAGGAGTACCTCGGCATCCGGCCGGAGACCGACGCGAACGGCTGTCTCCAGGACATCCACTGGAGCCACGGCAACTTCGGCTACTTCCCGACGTACTCGCTGGGCTCGGTGATGGCGAGCCAACTGTTCAACGCCGCCGAGGACGACATCGGGAACATCTACGGGTCGGTCCGCGACGGCGACTTCGAGGCGCTCCAGGAGTGGCTCCGCGAGAACATCCACGAGCACGGCTCCCGCTACGAGACGAACGAGCTGGTGCGCGAGGCCACCGGCGAGGACTTCACCGCCGACTACTTCGTCGACTACGTGACGACGAAGTACGGCGACCTGTACGATCTGGAGGAGTCCGTTTAGATCGAATCGGATCGAGGAGTACCGGCTGTAAACGCAGTTTTTCATCCGTCTCTTCGGACGCGGACCGTCGGTGTCGGACGGAGTAGGCGACACTCGATCCGGCATCTTATCACCCCGAGCCGACCACGAACCCGACAACCGCTCGATGCGCCGCTTCACTGCCGACTACCTCGAACGCACGCGCCGCGGGATGTGGGAGTCGCGCGAGGCGCTCGCCCCGCTCGCGCTCCCCACCCGCTCGCGAGTCCTCGACGTGGGCTGCGGCACCGGCGAGCTCACGCGCGTGCTCGCCGAAGAGGCGCCCGACGCGACGGTGGTCGGCGTCGACGCTGACACGGACCTGCTCGCGGCCGCCCGCGACGCCGGGGAGGGGGACGCCGACCCCGACACCCGAACCGACCGCGACATCGCCTACTGCGCCGGCGACGCGACCCGCCTCCCGTTCCCCGAGGACGCCTTCGACCTCGTGGTCTGTCAGGCGCTGCTGATCAACCTCCCCGACCCCGCCGCGGCGGTGCGGGAGTTCGCCCGCGTCTCCGCGGACCTCGTCGCGGCCGTCGAGCCCGACAACGCCGACGTGGCCGTCGAGTCGACCGTTGACGCCGAGGCGGGACTGGAGGCCCGCGTCCGCGCGGCGTACATCGCCGGCGTCGAGACCGACGTGGCGATGGGCGACCGCGTGCGCGAGCTGTTCGCCGACGCCGGCCTCTCCGACATCGACGCGCGACGCTACCGCCACGAGAAGCGCGTCGAGCCGCCGTACTCCGAGGCGGACCTCCGCGGCATCGCCCGCAAGGCCAGCGGCGACGGCATCGCCGACCACGAGGCCGAACTCCGGCGAGAACTCGACGACGACGGCTACGACGCGCTCCGCAGGGAGTGGCGCGAGATGGGCCGAACCGCCGCGGGGCAGGCGGCCGACCGCGAGTACGAGCGCGTCGAGCGGGTGCCGTTCGACGTGACCGTCGGCAACGTGTGATCGTTCCGGGATTTGAAACGGGATGACGAGCCAGTAGTCACCCAGGAATGGGCGAGAGGGACGACTTCGATCCGGAGACAGATGTACTCAACCGCTATGAGTCGATGGTCGAAACACAAATCGAGACGCTGAACGGGATCGATGAGAAAGCGGCCCGGATCATGCGCATAATCCCGATACTCTTGGGTGGATTTCTGACAGCTTTCTCGGTTTTGATCTCGGTGGATGGTATCCGAGTGTCTGATTCGGGTCCAGTTCCACTGATTGTACTCGCAGTCGGGCTCGGGACGTTACTCCTGTCGCTTGGATACAGCGTGATCACCTACCTCGGGAGTGTATTCGAGTTCGGCCCCACAGTCGAACTCGGCCGGTTCATGTCTAAGTATCAAGTAGACGGTCAGGAATACAGAGATCGGCTGTTAGACGGATACAGTAACAGTATTCAAAACAATCGGCGAGTTGTCAATGCAAACTCGCGTCGGTTTCGTCGGTCGCTGTTGAGTTTCCTCTGTTCGATGACCCTCGTGTCCGCGGGGATCACGGGAGTAGTGGTTGATCTCTCGACGCAATCGAACCTTGTTCTCACATTTTTGCTCGTTCTCGGACTTATCGGTCTCATTGAGTACGTAGAGCAGGAAGAGTATTTGACTCTGGAGCGACAACACGAGGACTATGAGTAGCGACGAAGGAGAGACGTACGAAAAGGAGAAACGCTCACTCGACGACTCCGACGCGGTCGTCGAGGAGGACGGCGAGAAACAATTGAAAATGGAGTCGCTGAGCAAGAGCGGCGGAAACGCCAGAAAGGAGTCAGATACGGACGACTCGGATCAGTAACTCCTCACACCACGTCGCCGCGGACGGTCGCGCCCTCCTGCCGGTCGCGGTAGGCCGCGACCGCGTCGGCGATCTCGGCGGCCTCCGCCTCGTCGACGCCGAGCATCTCCAGCGCCCCAGACAGCGTCGGGAACGGGAGCTCGCCGCCGCGCAGCTTCGCCATCGTCTCGGTCGCCCGCTGCCCCTCGCCGTACAACTGTACGCCGCGCGGATCGAGTACCTGTTCGTACGCGCCGCGGTCGAACGCGCCCTTCAACCGCTGTCTGACGTTCTTGTCGAAGGGCGCGTTGCACACCTCCAGGTGGACGGGCTCGTCGTCCGGCAGCAACTGGGCGGCGAGACACTTCTCGGGGGCAGCGTAGCCGTTGTCGTTGGCGCGCAGGTACTCGGGGTGTTCGCGCGCCCACTCCGCGGAAACCGACTTCCCGACACCTTTCACGCCGTGGGAGCGCTCGAACTCGGCGGCCGCGTCGGCATCGTCGCTCCGCATGAGCAGGTCCTTCGTCACGTACACGTCCAGCCGGTCGATCGGATCGAGGCCGAGCGCCACGTCGCCGTACACCCACACCTCGCGCACCGGCACCGGCATCGGCCCCTCGTCGACGGCGTCGATGATCGCCTCCACGCGGTCGAGGGCCGCCTCTCGCTCCATGACGGCCCTTGGGCGGGCGACGGGCAAGCGTCTTACGCGTCACGACCCGCTATCGCCGGCCGGTCGCTCCCCTCTCCCGGGAGTCACTCGTCCCGGCGGACGTAGACGGTCTTCTCGACCTCGGCGTGGACGACCCCCTCGTCGTCGGTCAACTCCACATCGTACACGCGATCGCAGGACTCCCCGGGCGCGAGCGACTCGCGGATGTCGCGGACTTCCTCGTCGGGCACGTCGACCGTCGCTGTCAACGTCGACCGCCCGGGCTTCCGAAATCGGATCTCGGCTGCCTTGTCCCAGACGGTGAAGCCGTCGCCGAGGCGGCGCTGGAGCAGGACCACGTACACCGGGTCGACCGCGCCGTAGATGCTGCCGCCGAAGAGCGTCCCCATCCCGTTGCGCGTACGCCACGTGAGCGGGAGTTTCACCTCCGCCGAGGAGAAGTCCGGCGCGAGCGACGTGACCGTCGCCCCGGTCATCCAGTACGACGGGTAGTGGGAGAACCCCAGGCGGAACAGCCACGCCCGAAGCCGGTCGAGTCGCGTCATACACTGGGTCGACGGGGCCGCGTGTTGAGCCTGTCCGTCCGCGACGAGCGGGTGGCCGCGCGTGCGAGTCACGAACGGCGTCCGTGCGAAACGGGTATGCCCGCGCCGCCACAACCCGCCGGTAATGGACTGCGACAGGTGCGGCGCCGACGCGGTGATGCACGCCGCCTACTCGGGAGCACACCTCTGTGAGTCGCACTTTTCGGAGTCGGTCGAGCGGCGCGTCCGTCGGCGCGTCCGCGAGGACGACCTGCTGCCCGACGACGCGACGCCCGAGGACCCCGAACGCTGGGTGATCGGCCTCTCGGGCGGGAAGGACAGCGTCGTGCTCGCGACGGTGCTCGACGAGACGTTCGCCGAGGACCCCCGCATCGAGCTGGTCGCGCTCTCCATCCACGAGGGGATCGAGGGGTACCGCGACGAGTCGCTGGAGGCGTGCGAGGAGCTCGCCGCGGACCTCGACATGCGCCACGAGGTGGTGAGCTACGAGGACGAGCTGGGCGTCCGCATGGACGACGTGGTCGAGGACGACCCCGAGAACATGGCCGCCTGCGCCTACTGCGGGGTGTTCCGGCGCGACCTGCTGGAGACGTACGCCGAGGACCTGGGCGCCGACAAGCTCCTCACGGGGCACAACCTCGACGACGAGGCCCAGACGGCGCTGATGAACTTCCTCGAGGGCGACGTGGCCCAGATGGCGAAGCACTTCGACGCCTCCATCGGCCCGTTCCCCGAGCGCCGCGAGAGCGACCACTTCGTCCCGCGGGCGAAGCCCCTGCGCGACGTGCCCGAGAAGGAGGTCGCCCTCTACTGCCATCTCCGTGATCTCCCGTCGCACATGGCAGAGTGCCCGCACGCGAGCGAGGCCTACCGCGGGGAGATCCAACAGCTTCTGCTCGACATGGAGGAGCGACACCCGGGCGTCCGCCACTCGATCATGGCGGGCTACGAGGAGCTGTCGGGCGTGCTCGCCGACGAGTACCGCGACGACGACGGCGACGGCCCCGACCTCTCGCCGTGCGAGCGGTGCGGGTCGAAGACCGCCCGCGACGTGTGTCGCAAGTGCGAGTTGATCGACGCGATCGAGGCGTCGTAAACGGCCGTGTGAGTCGGTTCAGTCCTGTAATACGACTCCTCGGTCGCCGTGGATAGCGCGTGAAAAGTGCGACGCGTCGATGCCGGCCCGGACGGAGGCGCTCCACTCGGAACCGGACCGTTCGCCGTCCCGTTGTGTTCGTCTCGTCGCCGCCGCATTCGGTCCCACCCGGAGTTCAGTCGGCGTCGCCGTCAGCGGATGACGTCGAGGCCATTGCTTCGCTCGCTGGACTCCTCGCGGCCGCCGTCGGACTGCCAGGCGGCCTCCTGCCCGTTCTGGGCGCTCTGGGCGTTCGACTTCGCGTCGAAGTCGACGTCGTCGGCCGGCCCGCCCTCGATGGACGCGCGCGACTTGTCGGCCTGCTTCTGCGTGCTCGGCCCGAGCACCTGCGCGCTCTGGACGCCGGTCATGATCGCCATGACGCGGACCTTGCCCTTGTACTCCTCCTGGATGCGCGCCCCCCAGATCACGTTCGCGCTCGCCTCCAGGCGCTCGGTGATGTTGTCGGCGATGCCCTCGGCCTCCTTCAGCGTGAGGTCGGGGCCCCCGGTGATGTGGACCAGCCCGCCCGATGCACCGCGGTAGTCCACGTCCAAAAGCGGGTGGTTCATCGCGTCGTTGACCACCTCCTGGGTCTTGTTCTTGTCCTGGGTCTCGCCGACGAGCATCACCGCGACGCCGCCCTGATTCATGATCGTGGACATGTCCGCGTAGTCCAGGTTGATCAGGGACGGCTGGGTGATGGTCTCGGAGATGCCCTTGACCGTCTCGGCGATGATCTGGTCCATCACCGAGAACGCCTTCCCGATCGGCAGGTTCGGGACGTAATCGAGCAGACGGTTGTTGTCGAGGACGATGATCGAGTCGGCCTCGTTGCGGAGGTTCTCGAGCCCCTCCTCGGCCTTGACGGTGCGGGCGCGCTCGACGTTGAACGGCGTCGACACCATGCCGACGACGATGGCGCCCTGCTCTTTGGCGATCTTCGAGACGACCGGCGCCGCGCCGGTGCCCGTCCCGCCGCCCATACCGGCGGTCACGAACACGAGGTCCGCGTCGCCGAGCACCTCCTTGATCGTGCCCTGGGCCATCTCGGTGGCGCGCTCGCCCATCGAGGGGTCGCCGCCCGCACCGAGGCCCTGCGTGAGGGACTTGCCGACGAGGATCTTCGTGTCGGCCTCGATCATCTTGAGGTGCTGCTTGTCGGTGTTGATCGCCACCGTCTCGGCGCCGTCGACGCCGATGTTGTACAGCCGGTTGATGGTGTTGTTGCCGGCGCCGCCCGCGCCGACAATGACGATCCGGGGCTCCCCGAACTCGTCGTCGTCGCCGGCCGCCGCCTCCATGTCGCGCTGCTCGGCTTCCGCGTTCGCGAGCGCGTCCTGAACGATGTCCTGCATCGTTACACCTTGGCCCAGCTGCGCTTACTGCGCTCGCCGCGCGTGCGCTCGCCGGACGTGTCGGCCTGTTCGTTGAGCATGTCGCGGACGGCGGACCGAATCGCTTCGCTGCGATTCGGGAACTCCCCCGTCTCGACCATCTGTTCGACCTCCTCGATCTGCTGTTTCGGGATTCGTAGTGTCACACGCTCCATTGGTTCATTCCCCCGGTAAGACGACGGCACGCACACGCGTACCCTCACATCGGCGGCCGGAGTTTCCCCGCTCCGACGCCCCTGTAAGACAGGTCGTCTTACGCACCACTACCAATATACCGTTTGTATATAAAGATGTCGGCGGTTGTATGACCGATACGGCCACGATGTCTTACGCCGAAGGACCGACGTGGTCGACCCGGCGATGTGTCTTACGTCCTGTCGAGCACGTCGGCCGCCGGGGTTCGACGCCCACATCCCGGGCAAAACCCCCAGTCGGAGCGGAGCTCGTCGCCGCACTCGCAGAACAGGCGCCGGGTCGCCTTTTCCCCGCAGTTCGGGCAGTATACGTGCTCGGCGGACACCCCCTCGCCACACTGCGCGCAGCTTCGTTCGCCCGTATCCGACGCGCCGGCGACCGAACCCGCCGAGCGCGACTCCCCGCCCGCGGTCCGGTCGGCGTCCGCGGGCTGTGGGTTGTCCACGGGCCGGACCTCGTCCGCGGACGACTCGACTGCGGTGTCGGCGCCGTCGACGTTCACCGTGAGGTTGACCGACGGGACGCGGTCGGCGGCCGCCCCCGGGACGCCGAACGGGCGCGCGCCGCCATGGGAGAACCCACTGTCGTGGCGCCGCCCCCCGAACACCTCGTCGAGTCGGGCCGTGACCAGCTCGTCGACGCGGGCCGCGAGCGCGTCGTCGAGCGACCCGGCGGTCCCGGCGTCGCCTCCGACCGGCTCTCGCGTTTCGGCGTCGCTCCGCTCCTCTGCGGCGTCGAGGTACTCGCGGAGCGCCTCCCGCATGACCTCGCTTTTCGACCCCTCGAGGCCCTCGAGGCGGTCGACGAGGTCCGCATCGGCGCGGAAGGTTATCTTGCTCATACCCGCCCCGTTTTCACAGGATGCATATCAATCTATCCCACGGATCCGGCCGCGCGTAGGACGCGCAAACGCCAGTTCGACCGGTAGAGCCTTCCCTCCCGCACCGGCCCGATGAGCCCCTTCCCGTATCGGCCCGATGAACCCCTTCCCGATCCGCGTGGGCGGTCCCCGGCCCCGGGCGCCTCTCGGAACCGGCCGCCGCTCTCGGTACCGTATACGGGCAACTCGTCGCGATCACCACCACGACCGCCATTGGATTAGACTAGTCTAATCTTTGTCTTCGGTCGCAACAACTATAACATTCGCTCACCCTCGTACAGGTGAGTATGACCGACACACGTGACCCGGCGGGTTCGCCGGGAACGACCAGGCGGCGGTTCCTCGCGGGCGGGGGCGGCCTCGCCGCGGCGGGGCTCGCCGGCTGTCTGGGCAGTGCAGTGGGGAGCGGTACGAACGACGGAAGCGACGACGCCGACAGCGGCGGGTCCGGTGGCGACGACGGGAGCGACGGCCCGGTCGCGGTCGCCTCCTTCTTCAGCTTCTACGATTTCGCCCGGGAGATCGCCGCGGACACCCCGATCACGGTACGGAACCTCGTCCCGACCGGCCTGCACGGCCACGGGTGGGAGCCGGACGCGAGCGTCACGCGCGACATCATCGACGCAGACGCGTTCATCCACGTCGGGGAGGACTTCCAGCCGTGGGCCGACCGCGCCATCCAGACGTTGAAGGACGACGACGTGGACACGCAGCTGATCAACGTCCGCGAGGGCGTCGAGCTCGTTCCCCTCGCGGACACCCTCGACCGCGACGAGGAGGGCGTCGGCGAGGGCCGTGGGCGGGACCCGCACTTCTGGCTCGACCCGCGGCGCGCGAAGATCGCCGTCGACAACATCACCGAGGGGCTCGTCGAACTCGCGCCCGAGCACGGGGACGCCCTCCGCGACAACGCCGAGACGTACAAGACTGAGGTACTGGACCGGATCGACGCCGACTACGAGAAGATCTTCGAGGCCGCCGAACGCGACGTGGTCCAGCTGGCCGCGCACAACGCCTTCCAGTACATCGCCGACCGCTACGGGGTGCAGATGCGCCCGCTCGTCGTCAACCTCGCCGCCAGCGGCGACGTGAAGCCGTCGGACATCATCGAGGCCAAGCGCGTTATCGACGAGAACGACATCCGCTACATCGGCGCCGGGGTCTTCGAGACGCGCCGGCCCGCGAAACAGCTGATCGCCGAGACCGACGTGGAGGCGTACTACCCGGTGACCCCGTACGCGGGCGTGCGCGAGGACTGGGTCGAAAACGACTGGGGGTACGAGGAGATCGCGTACAACATCAACATGCCCACCTTCGAGGTCGTCCTCGGCAACACGGCGCCCGAGGATGCCGGCTACGACGGGTGGAACGACGAGTGGAGGAACTTCGAATGAGCCGCGCCGACGCGACGGCCGAGTCCACGACCGCCACCGATCCCGCGGACAACGGGGCGGCTCGGCCGACTGACGACGACGTGATCTCCCTGTCGGACGTGACGTTCGGCTACACGGCGACGCCGGTCGTCGAGGACGTGAGCCTCGACATCGCCGCGGGCGAGTACGTCGCCGTCGTCGGCCCGAACGGCTCGGGCAAGTCGACGCTGATGAAGCTCATGCTCGGCCTGCTGCGCCCCGACGTGGGCGAGACGCGCCTGTTCGGCGAGCCGGCCCGCCGCTTCGACGACGGCGAGCGCGTCGGCTACGTCTCCCAGCACGCCAGCGCGGCCAAGGAGATGCCGATCACCGTCCGCGAGGTGGTGAAGATGGGTCGGTTCCCGCACGTCGGCTTCGGCCTGCTGTCGGCCGACGACTGGCGGATCGTCGACGAGGCGCTCGCGACCGTCGGGATGAGCGACTTCGCCGACCGCCGGATCACGAAGCTCTCCGGGGGGCAGCGCCAGCGCGCCTTCATCGCCCGCGCGCTCGCGAGCGAGGCCGACCTGCTCGTGCTCGACGAGCCGACCGTCGGGGTCGACGCCGAGTCGGTCGAGGCGTTCTACGACCTCCTAGAGGCGCTCAACGGCGACGGGATCACCGTGCTCCTCATCGAGCACGACCTCGGCGCCGTCGTCGACCACGCCGAGCGCGTGGTCTGTTTGAACCGCGAGGTGTACTTCGACGGCCCGACCGACGAGTTCGTCGAGAGCGACGCGCTCGCGCGGGCGTTCGGTACCGCCGTCGGCCTCGGCGGTGACGGCGGGGGTGACCGATGACGGTGACCGCCGCACTCTCGACCGGCACCGTCTCCGCGCTCGCGGCGCCGATCCTCCAGTCCGAGGGGAGCCCGCTCGATCCCGTGCTCGCGCCCATCTACACCCTCCTCGACCTGTGGTCGCTCCTGCTGGGCGCGCTCGGCGACGCCACGGGGGTCGGGCTGCTCCAGTACGGGTTCATGCACCGCGCGATCCTCGTCGGGCTGTGTATCGGCGTGATGGCGCCACTCATCGGGACCTTCCTCGTCCACCGCCAGCTGGCGCTCATCGGCGACGCGCTCGCCCACACCGCCTTCGCCGGCGTCGCCGTCGGCCTGTTCCTCAACGGCGTGTTCAGCGTCGGCGTCTCGCCGTACCTCACCGCCGTGGTCGTCGCGGTGATCGCCGCGCTGCTGATCGAGGTGATCTCGGAGGTGACCGACGCGTACAACGACGTCTCGATGGCGATCGTCCTCTCGACCGGGTTCGCGCTCGGGACGGTGCTGATCAGCCTCAACGCCGGCGGGCTCGCCGTCGGCATCAACCAGTACCTCTTCGGGAACCTCTCGACGGTCTCCGCGGAGAACGCCGCGATCCTGCTGGTGCTGTTCGGGATCATCGTCGCCACGGTCGCGCTCACGCGCAACCAACTGCTGTACGTCACCTTCGACGAGACGGCCGCCGAGGTGTCGGGCATCCCAGTCGCCTGGTACAACCGCGTGATGGTGATGCTCACCGCGCTGGTCGTCGTCGGCGCGATGCAGATCATGGGCGTCATCCTCGTCGCCGCGATGCTCGTCGTTCCCGTCGCGGGCGCCTCGCAGGTGTCGCGTAGCTTCACCGGGTCGCTGCTGATCTCCGTGGTGCTCGCCGAACTGGCGGTCCTGCTCGGCATCGGCCTCTCCTACTACGGCGAGGCGACCGCCGGGGGCGTCATCGTCCTCGTCGCCGTCGCCATCTACGCCGCGACCGTCGTCGTCGGGAAGCTGCTGGAGGCCCGCGGAGACGACTCCGCGCCCGAGGTGGGCAGCATCGAGGCCGAGGAGGACGCGGTCGCGACCTCCGACTGAGCGACCGACCCCCTGATGTTGCGAAGATACCTCTATGATGCACAGGTTTCACTCTCCTATGTACTGAAAGAAGTGTCTAAGGCCCGCTGGGATCGGACCTCTAAGAAACTTGTCTAAATATTATCACAAAATGTCGGAGAAATCGGGGTTCGGAACGGCGCTGCCGCTTACGACCGATCACGCCCAGAGGAAATGAGGGGATTAGTCGGGCGGGTCGAGACCGTAGCTCTTCTTGGCGAACGTCAGAAACGAGTTCGCTGTGATTGCCGGCTTGTCCCCGACCTCGCCATTCATCTCTAGCTGTACGAGGATATCTACGAGTCGCCAGCAGTTGTACAGCACGCAGGCGAACGCGAAATTAAAGTAACGGAATCGATGGTCAGGCGACTGCGTCTCCGCGAGAAACGTTTTCAGCTTCTTGAAGCCGTTCTCGATGCCCCAGCGCTGCGTATACCGAGCCATCAGCCGCCCGACCTGGTGTTTCATTTCCCGCTCGCCGGCGGGCTCGATGTCTACCCACGGAAGATTCGTCTCGAAGGGCACTGTTGGCGCGTCAACACGCGCCGGTTCCTCGATTTCCTCCTCGTCGGCAACCTCATCGAGGAGATTGCTCAGCGGCGAGTCCCCGTCGCGGCTATCTGAGAGCGGCGTGGCGTCGCCGACCTCCTCGAAGTCCTCGATGAGTTCCTGGCGAATCGTCACGTCCGTTCCATCGTCGTCTTCCTCTTCACGTTCCCACTCGCGTTTCGGGAGGTAGACCGCCTTTCGAGTCGGCCTGTCGTCCAGTCGTTCTTGCTCGACCACGTCGAAGTCTTTGTCCGCGCTGGCGAGCTTGGCGATCTGATGCTCATGAACGCTACTGGACCGCACGACGCCGGGGTTCAGGTAATGGACATCGTGATCCTCACAAGCGTCTTTCACGCCGTCAAGTGCGAACTCACGGTCCATCATCACCAAGTTGAGTTCGGGAACAATGCCGGTCGCGCCGTCAAGGAGGTCGTCCACGATATCCGCCCGCTTCCGCCCACGAACAACCGGGACGGCATCGAGAATCAACGGGACATCGTGGCCGACGAGTTTGATGACCGCCCATTGGAAGAACGGCCCGTCGTCACCCTTGTACCCGAGAATCCACGGCTCCTGATTCTGGCCGCTGCTATCGCGTTCAACGTGGCCGCTCCACGGGTGGCCTTTCGTGATGTCGATAGCCGCCATCTGTTTGCGTCCCATCTTGTCCTTCGACTTCGCCTGCGCAACGAGCGTCCGGCCCGTTTCTCGGAGCATCGTTCGGATGCGCTCGACGCCGAGCGTCTTCGTCTGTAGCCGATGGGAGTCGCCCGATGGCGTCTTCCGCCGGGTCGATTCCTCGGCGAAGATTCCGGCACCGTCGTGGGGGTGCATATCCGACCGCATCCCGAGGTAGGCCTGTTGTTCCCAAAACGCGCCTTCCGGGATCGAGGCATTCTCAGCGCGGTCAAGGTTGAAGCAGTCACCAACGATAGGCTTCGCGCCCTTCCAGACCTCACGCGCTTTCTCGCGGGCGAGGGTGTCCTTGCTCTTCGAAGTCGTGACCGTCTCTGTCGGTTGATCGGGAAGGAACTCGGGCTCGGGCGCTGGGATGTCGTGGTATCGAGCGATGTCGACAATGATTTCGGCAGCATCCCGGACCGCGTCGTGGACGGCTTCAAGACGGTATTCCCAGGCCCGCCAGAGAGTAGACTGGTTGGGGATATCCTCGAAACCGAGCTGTGTGCAGAGGAACGGCTTCTGCTTGAGGTAGCGCCAGAGCGCCGTCGCGTTCTTCCATCCCTTGACGCACCGGAGGACGTGCGCTCGAAAGACGGCGCTCCAAGGTTTGGGGCGGCCCTGTTCGTGGTCGTAGGTGTCGTAGAAGCGGAGGTAGCAGGCGGGGACCTCGGCGACGAGATCCTCCAGAGAGACGTCGCGGTCGTAGCGGAGTTGTTGTTCGCGGGGATAGGTCTGGAGGGCCCCATCAACCATCTCCCGGTAGGTCATATCGAAGGAGTGGGCTTCGACAAGATCGCCATTGTTTGTAGCGAAGAGGCCGTCTACGTCGTAGTCTCTGGGCGTAGATTCGTAGCCCGCGCTGTCGAGACGCTCTGGTGGCCCGAGGTGCTCCCACCGTGACCCCGTCGGGAGCTGTCCAGCGCGTGCTGTCACTATTCAAAAATACACGGCATTGTATATAAACCTCCAGAGTGACAGGCGTTGCAAGAGAGGAGTCTTTACTCAGGGACACTCCCGAAACTGTAAACGGCTAAATCGATTCTTGGGTCTGCAGACTGATTGTCGGAGAAGCTGCCAGTTTCAGTAGATAATTATGCGAGCGTGCTGCATGAACAGCGCAAAGTCAGCACGCACCGGACGCGAGTGAGCTCAGCCTCAGTACTCGGTGAACGATGCGAACCCGCCAGTTGTCGGGACTTGTATGTGTGGTCTGAGTTATCGCGCTGTCCGGTTATTTTCACAAAATGACAAGATGTCATCAGGGAGCAGACGCAGAAGCAGAATCGAAGAATATGTGTTAATGCACATTTTAAACGGGCCGTCTCAGATTGCGCGGTTTAGGCGATACAGATATTTCGGAGTCTACTAAGCCGATGTCATCGGGTCACCCCTCGAAAAATGTCTGATACTCACTAATGAACGACCGAAGCTCCTCACGGCCGGGAGCCTCCTTATGCTGCATAAAGTATCGACTGATACAATTACCCATGATAAGGACGGCACCATCGGACATTCCTTCGGCAAGTGCAAGCGAGACTCCGCTGCTGAAGTGGTCATCGACATTACGTACCTGCCGTGGCTTGACAACTCTCGGTGCCTGGGCACTGAGCACGCCATCTTCCGTCGCCATCATTCCACCCTGATTCGTGTGCATAATGTATCTTGTTACACCTAGGTGGTCACGAACTCGCTGTACCGTGGAAGTTGAGTACGTTCCGGGAGACTCATCGAATACGTCTCGGAACCGTCGTGTCTGACTTCGATTGGCGTTGAGCGTGACCGGTACCGTGTCGTCCAACTGGTCGAGTTCCGAGTATCCCTCACGAACCAGTGACGGTGCGAACCGGTGGATCGCGTCGGTAGTGACCTGAACGTGCTTGGGCGGTGAGGAGAGCGTCGGCCACAACTCTTCACGAATGCCCCGAAAGATCGAGGGCAGTTTCGTCGTCGAGAACGCAGTTCCTAACGTGAGAAGCGCGGACCCATCAATGTGCTCCGCGAGCTCCGTAAGGCCGACCTCGTCGAGAAGATTGTCCCACGAGATTCGGTCCGTGTTCGGCTCGGTGAAGAGCAGTTTTTGATCTTTGAACCGCAAGTAGTCCGTGTACGTCGTTTGACCGGTACTGACGAGTGTCTGATTACGGAACGCGCGTCTAAACTCCGAAGCTATTGGCGTTCCAAGTGGTCCAATGAGTGTCACATCGTAGCCGAGACCCGCGAACGTCTGACCCGAGTGAGCGACATGCCCCCCTGGTTCCGTGCTCGTCTGGGCCCATTCGATACGAGGTGTCCGCTCACTCGCGTCGAACTCAAAGAGAGACTGTTTGAATTTCTCGAACTCAGTTTGCTGGTGATACCCGTTCGTCCACTCGTCGATGACGTCCCGCATTCGGTCGACGAATGCGTCGAACCCTGTCACGACTGATTTGGTTCCGAACTGACCGGGGAGTTCCTCTCGACAGGTGCGGAGATGCTCACGAGTCTCTTGATTTAATGAGTCACTCGTTCGCTCAACCGTCTCTCGAACTGTGATCGTGTCCGCGGCGAAATCCTCGGTCCGACTTCCGATTCCGCCGACCGTTACAAGGGGGGACTCTGCCTCGTCTTCGCGATCTCCGACGTTGAGGGTGATCGACGCACGACGGTCGTACTCCGCGTAATAGAACCTGCTAAGAGTTCCTGTTTCCTGTACCTCCTCGCCGGTCCTCGTGTCGTACCCTTCGAATTCGACTGTAATACTGTCGAGCGGTCGAGCGTTCGTGAGATCGGATAGGTCAGAGAGGCAGTCGCGGATGCGAAGATACTGCTGTGGAAGCGTGGGAATTCGAGAGCGGAGTGGTCGGGAGAGAGGCCACACCGATTCGGAGATGAATCGGTCGAGTACCAGTACGAGTTGCGGATTTGTGATATAGAAGCCCCGATCGTCGTCCGTCGACTGACCCGTCGACGCGCTCGACCAGTAAAGACCTCGTTCACGGTCGACCGAGAGAGCGAAATGCTCCGTTGTCGTTGTTCCTCGAATCGTGTCGACCGCCTCGGGGACCTTCTCGTCGAGGTCGAACTCCACATCTGCCAACTCTGGAGCGAGATCAGACACGATGAGCCGTACCTGCTGGTCCTCACACTCGTCCAAGTGGTCGACGATGCGTCCCAGTTTGGAACGAGGGCAGAGGACTAGTATATCCTGCTTCGCGCTCGCGATGAGTTCTCTAACGTACTTCTCGATGGTTCGATCGTCCTTGAACAGGGCAACTCCACTCTCGACGTTCTCGACCGTCTCATGCATCTCATCAAGGTACTCCTCGGCCTGTTTGAGCTGCGTTTGGATGTCAGAGAACGCCTCAATCGGGTCCACTGCGTACGCCTTCTGTGGATAGTCGTCGATTATCTCGACAAATCCCTCGTCACGTAGGTCATCGACAGTATCGTACACCCGCTGCTTTGGAACATCACTCGCCTTTGAGATCTCGGTCATTGTCTGGGCCCCACCGCGGACGAGCGCCAGATAGACATCTGCCTCGTACTTCGACAACCCGACGTGCTCTCGAAGGGTTTCTTTCAGAACGGCTAACTTTGCGGTGTCTGGTTCAGACATGAATTAGCGGGTGTATGTTGTACATTGCATCTCCACCTATTTCGGAGACTCGTTTCTCGCTTCGGCAGACCCAATACGACCAACAACCATAAGTCCTACTAATGTAACCACTGTAGTGATGAATATTGAGCAGGAGGAGGAGACCTCGATGTCAGCGACTCACCCTACGTACAGGGTTGCGTGCATCGTCCCAGAAGGGCGCAAGCAAGTGCCAGAGTCGATCGAGTGGTCTGCTCTGGCATCCGAAGCGGACGTGGTCGCCCTATCGGACCTAACTGACTCGAATATCGACAATTACGACGTTCTGTGGTGGCACAGCGAGGCTCCCGTTGAGGCGTCGAACACGGCTTGCAAGAAGATTCGTTCGTTCGTCGAATCAGGTGGCGGATTATTGTTGACTCATGGTGCGGTTACTGCCGCAACGTCGCTCGGTGTCGAGACGCACGAACCCGACTGGGTCGAACGTCGAACGCCGGATTCGAGTGGTTTCCTCGTGAGAAAGCTCTACGAGACGCATCCTGTGTTCGAGGGGATCGATGACTTCGAAGTTCGGACAGTCACGTCGGAGGAAACACTCTCAGTTCACTACGAGGATAAGACACCGAAGGAGGGAGATGTATTGGCTGCGACGGTCGAGTCATCCAGATATCCCTCGAAAAAATCCCTCCTCCACTGGGAATTCGGCAATGGTCGTGTGATTGGTGTCGGACACGGGTTTTCGTCGACGACTGAAAGCGACAGGCACCTGGAGACTCGAACCCGCCTTCTGCGGAACATCTGCTCCTATCTGAACGGGAACGAGCGGACTCCACCGACGATGGGTCGACCGAAGGGTCGTGAAGAATTAGAGGCAATGCGCCGCGCGGTTCCGGACCGGCTTCACCGCCCGAAGTATCACTTCTCACCACCGGCGAACTGGCTCAACGACCCGAACGGACTCGTCCACTGGAACGGAAGCTACCACTTGTTCTACCAGTACAACCCATCGGGCCCGTTCCACGGGACGATACACTGGGGTCACGCAGTCAGTGACGACTTGGTACACTGGGAAGACAAGCCGCTCGCGTTGACGCCGACGCCGGGCGGTCCCGACGAACACGGATGTTGGTCCGGCGCGCTCGTCGATGACGACGGGACGCCTCGTATCATGTACACGGGCGGGAGCGGGCGGACGCAACTCCCATGTCTCGCAACCGCCGCCGACGACGACCTGACGACTTGGCGCAAAGACCCGGCGAATCCAGTGATCGAAACACCACCGGACTCGCTCGACCTCCTCTCTACCGTTCACTGGGACATTGAGTTCCGCGATCACGCGCTCCACAGAGTCGACGGTGTTTGGTACCAGATAATCGGCTCCGGAATCGAACGAGAGGGCGGAACCGCTCTGCTGTTCCGGTCGGAGAACCTCCGTGACTGGGAGTACTGCCACCCCCTTCTCGTTGGTGACTGGCGAGAGACCGGGCCCATATGGGAGTGTCCCGAACTCCTCCGCTTCGACGACGGTGCCCTCCTCCACATCTCTGACTACACTAACGTTGTCGCTATCACTGGAGCGTACGACCAGGACGAGTTACACTTCGAACCGGACCGCCGCTCCCTGCTCGACCACGGTGCATTCTACGCACCTCAGTCGATGAAGACGGACGACGGCAAGACGATCATGTTCGGCTGGGTACGAGAGGAGAGGAACGCAGAGAGCCAGTGGGAGGCTGGGTGGTCCGGACACATGTCACTTCCACGAGAAATTTCCATGACCAAGGATCAACGTCAGCAAATCAATGTAGCAGACAGTGTGGCTGAGCTCCGCGAAACGCACCATCACTTCGAGGACGTACAGGTCGTTCCCGGAGAGTCAGGCTACCTCGATGGCGTCTCGGGTGATGCGTTGGAACTCTCACTCACGCTCGACGCGGCGGACGTAGAGGAGTTCGGGTTGATACTTAGACAGTCGCCGGAAGGTGAGGAGCGAACGGTCGTTACCTGCGACATTCCGGAACGGGAAGTCCGGGTCGACAGGAGCCAGTCCAGTCTGAGTTCGAACGTGGACAACTCTGCTCAGTCGATGCCGATCCGGCTGGCGGAAGACGGAACCTTCACCTTACGCGTGTTCCTCGACCGGTCAGTTATCGAGCTGTTCGCGAACGACGCTCAGTGCCTCACGAGCCGTATCTATCCCACTCGGTCAGACAGTCTCGGCGTCGACCTCTATTCGACCTATAACGATGTGATGGTCAACTCGCTCGACGTCTGGGAAATGGGCTCCGCATACGAGTAGCATCGTCGAGTCATTCTCGATGGACCCTTTCTGGGATCGATAACTTCTCACCAGGACTAAACAATATTCACCACAGTTGTGAGAAAGATTGAAGTCGGTGGCGTCTAGTTGTGTTCTTGATGGGAAGCATAACAATCGATAACATACGAAAGGAGTACGGCGGTGATTCGGGGACGATAGTGGCAGTCGATGGCGTTAGCCTCGACGTTCGGGACGGAGAGTTCCTCACTATCGTCGGACCCTCCGGATCCGGCAAGTCGACGCTACTCAGGATGATAGCCGGGCTAGAGGACATCACTGACGGGACACTGCGCATCGGTGACCAGGTCGTGACCAACGTCGCACCACAGAACCGGGGTGTGGCGATGGTGTTCCAGGAGTACGCGCTCTATCCCCACATGAGCGTTAGGAAGAACATGTCGTACGGACTTCGACTGACCACTGATCTCTCGGACGAGAAGATTCAGTCCCGTGTCGAGGAGACCGCTGAGATGATGGGCATCGAAGATCTCCTCGACAAGAAACCAAACAGCCTCTCCGGAGGGCAACAACAGCGCGTCGCCACCGGTCGCGCCATCGTCCGGAAGCCAGAGGTGTTCCTGTTCGACGAACCGCTGTCGAACCTAGACGCGAAACTGCGACTCCACATGCGAACGGAGCTCCAGCGGATTCAGGACGACCTTGAGACGACGTCGGTCTATGTTACCCACGACCAGACGGAGGCGATGACCATGTCGGACCGAATTGTGATCCTCGACGACGGAACGATACAGCAGGTCGGCACACCCGAAACCGTGTATGCTGAACCAGCGAACCAGTTCGTCGCGGACTTCATCGGATCACCGTCGATGAACTTCTTCGATGTCGAACTGGAAGACGGGCGGTTCGTGGCCGACGACTTCGACTATCAGCCGTCGAAAGACCTCGTCTCGAGATGTCGTGCCCGCGCGACGACTGACGAGTTCGTTCTCGGAATTCGTCCAGAACACGTTCGGGTCGACGAGTCAGAATCGATCACAGCCGAACTCGACGTCCTCGAACACGAGGGGAGTGATAACTACCTCTACCTCTCGAAGCACGAGACCGAGTGGACCGTCCGAGTCGACGGAAGCACTCGCTTCGAGCCTGGGACGACGGTCGGGCTGTCTCTTCCCGAGGACCACGTCCACCTGTTCGACCGACAGACGGGCGAGAACCTTCTCGTCGGTGAGCGCGTCCGAAACCCCAGCAGCTCGTCGGCTACAGCCGAATCATGAGCGAACAGTACACCACACCGAGCAATCCCGCAGTACCGCTCAACAACTAACGAACCAGATACAACCTCGAACACACCAATGACGAACCAGAATCACGCGACTGACGATTCGAACAGCAAACAGATCACTCGGCGTGCCGCGCTCGGTACTGGCGGCGCGCTTCTGGCCAGTGGGCTCGCTGGCTGTTCTGGCCTCACCGGCGGTGGCGGTGACGGCAGCAGCGGTGGTAGTTCCGATTCGATTCAGCTCGATTACTGGATGTACTTCGGGGCGCAGGAGAACGAAGAGATGACCTCGCTTGTCGAGGACTTCAACGCTCTAGACAACGGGATCACCGTCAACAAACAGAGCGTCCCGTTCGAGGAGTTCCTGACCAAGCTATTCACGTCTGTCAGCTCCGGAAACGCGCCTCACGTTGCGAGCTACTACGGCTCCTACGGTCGTCACCTCCAGCAGATCTGTCACCCCATCGACGACTACCTCTCCAACGGCGCGAAGAACAAGTACTTCCAATCGGCGTGGGACAACCTCCAAGTCGACGGGCAGACCTACGCGCTCCCGCTCGACATCCACGGGAAGGGACTCTACACGAACGACGCCGTCATGGAGGAAGCGGGAGTCGACCCCGACTTCGCGGACTGGCAGTCGTTTTCCGACGCGTGTAACACGATCGTGGAAGAAACGGACTCGCGAGCGTTCTCGATGCTCAATGGTCAGGCAGGCCAGAGTGCGCTCCGTGCGTACATCATCGCACTCACCCAGGCAGGCGGTAACATCATCGAGGGAGAACCGGGTAACTACGACGTCGTCTTCGACCAAGGTCCCGGGAAGGAAGCAGCTCAATTGATGTCGTCCGTCGTCGGCGAGCACGGCTGGGACAAAACGGAGTTCAGGAGCGGATTGGGTCGAATCAACGACTTCGTCAACGGTGACCTCGGTATGGTCGTCGAGGGAACGTGGGGGATCAACAACTTCGAGAACGAGAACGGGGAAGTCCCTGAGGACCTCTCGTTCGAGTTCCACAAACCCTTCATGTTCCCCGGTTCCGGCGAGGACGTCGCATGGGCCGAGAGCAACTCGCTGTACTTCCCGGTCAACGACAGCCACAATGAAACCGAGAAGCAGGCCGCCGTCGAGTTCGCCGAATACATCACGCAGAATCACACGCTCTGGGCGTCTGCCGGAGGGCACCTCCCCGCCGCGAAGTCAGTTGCTACATCGAGCGAAGTGAAGAACACGAAGCTCTGGACGGAGTTCAAGAGTATCTCGCGGATGCACGAGATGGTCACGAACAACCAGATCGAGTACCAGCCGATGACGCCGATTCATCTCAACAGCAACCGGTACTGGAAGCCGCTGTACGAGATGTACCTCCAAAACATGAGTGTCGACGAGGCACTCACGCAGGCTGCGAACTCGCTCCAATCGGCGTTAGACGACGCGTGATTCCATGGCTGAAAACGTAGACACGGCCACGGCCAACACTTCGTCGGGGTTCTTCAATCGGTTCATCTCCGAGCGGTCGACGCGAGAGCTCATCATCGGGCTCCTGTTCGCGTCGCCGTACCTCACCCTGTTTGCGGTGTTTATGTTGTACCCATTGGCGAAAGGGCTGTACATGAGCCTCTTCGAGTGGAACTTCCTCAGGCCGTCGGAGTCCACGTTCGTCGGCGTGGGAAACTACGCCCGTCTGCTCTCCGACCCAGTCTTCTGGAACGCCCTCTGGAACACCCTCGAGTTCGTTGCGATGACCGTCCCGTTGATCGTCGGACTGAGCCTCGTGCTCGCACTCGGATTGAACAAGGAACTGGTCGGAGACCGTCTCCTCCAGTTCCTCTACTTCAGCCCGTACGTGCTGACAGTGTCGGTTGTCGGACTTATCTGGGTACAGATGTTCGCGGAGGGAGGTATCGGGACCTTTCTCTTGGGTTCCTTGATCGAGGGGAGTCCGCTGAATTCGAATCTCTGGGCGATGCCCTCGCTCGTCATCACGACCGTGTGGTGGCAGACAGGATTCTACTTCGCCATCCTGCTGGCGTCCCGACAGAACGTCCCGGAGCGCCTGTACGAGGCAGCACGACTCGACGGTGCAGGTCCGTGGCGGATGTTCCGCGATATTACACTCCCGCACATGAAAAACGGACTGTTGTTCGTCGTCATCGCCTCGACGATCTTCCAGTTCCAGGTGTTCGGCCAGCCCTTCGTGATGACGAGGGGCGGACCGAGCGGGGAGACGCAGACGCTCGTCTACTACCTCTACCAACTCGGGTTCGAGACGCGACAGCTAGGGTTCGGTTCGGCTGTTGGGTACACGCTGCTGGCGATTCTGGTCGTGGTCTCGGCACTCAACTACTACATCGTGGGGACGAACAATGAGTAATTCAAGCGCATCAAATCGGTTCGTCGATCGCATCGGACGAGAGCGGCTGTCACGGATTGCCCTGTACGTCGTGATGTACGGGATAGCGATCGCCTTCTTCATCCCCTTCTGGCGGATGTTCCAGCTGTCGGTGACGCCCGCAGGGCTCGTCGCCAGTGGCGAGTTCTTCTTGATCCCGTCGGACGTGACGTTCGCCTATTGGGAACGCTTCCTCGTCCAGGAACCGATCATCTACCAGTGGGCGTTCAACACGTTCCTGATCGCCAGCATCACGACGTTCCTAGTGCTCGTGGTCGACTCGATGATCGCGTTCTCGCTCACGCGGCTCAAGTGGCCTGGGCGTAGCGTCGTACTGGGGGTTATTCTGGCGAGCTTCATGATTCCAGGGTACGTCAACATCATTCCCCTGTTCACCGTGGTCAACAACCTGGGGATGGTCAACTCTTACTGGGCTATCATCCTGCCGTTTGCGGCGGGTCCACTGGGTGTGTTCCTACTCGTTCAGTTCTTCAGGGACATCCCGAAGGAACTGGAGGAGGCAGCCCGCCTCGACGGGTTCTCCCCGTTCAGAATCTACGCCCAGATCATTATGCCGCTGTCGACGCCGATCCTGACGGCACTCGGTCTGTTCGTCTTCATCTGGAGCTGGAACCAGTTCCTGTGGCCGCTAATCGTGCTCAATAACGACCAGTTGTACACGCTCCCGATCGGTGTCGTTACGCTTCGGTCGGTGAACGCACTGGCCCCGAACGTAATCATGACCTCGCTGGCGCTGGCTTCGCTGCCGCTGTTCATCGTCTTCCTGCTGTTCCAGGACAAGCTCATTTCCAGCGTCCAGATGCAGGCTGGAACGGGATAATCCATGACGAACGAATCTAATCGACTGGCATTCACGAGGGCGCTCTCGCAGCTCCCCCGATTCGTGTACGGGAACGGACTTCGGCTGGCCGTCCTGAGCATCCTCTGGGTAGTTTGCTCGCTCCCGATAATCACGGTCGGACCTTCGACGTTGGCGGTGTACGTCGCTGTGCAGGATCTCCGGTCTGACCGAAACACGATCGATTGGTCACGAATCATTGCGATCCTCCGGCAGAACGGCGTCGCAAGCGCTGTGTTCAGCGGTGTCCCCGTCGCTTTCACCGCCATCGCGACCATGTATGGGGTGCAAGCACTCGAACAGGGGGCACTGTTCGGTGAAGTAGTTGCTCTGGTCAGCGGCTACATCGCCCTCTACGTCGGTCTGGTGCTGATCCCTACGTTCGACGAGATGGCCTCCGGAACAATGCCCGTGACGGCGATACGGCGGGGGGTCCGCTGGGTGAGCACACACCCAACAGCCGCGCTCGCCACCGCGCTCCTCACAACGGCGCTACTCGCGTTGACCGTTTTGCTGACGGTCGCGTTCGTTCTCCTGTTCGCCGGAGTTACGGCTTCATTGCATGTCCTACTGATCAAGGAATCACGGAATCTGGAAATCGAAATGTCACAGAACGCAGGCGCGAGTCCCAGCCAATTATAATAATTTGAGATGATTAACTCTCCTTCGAACGCGAATCGTGGCCGGCTACTCGCGACGCTCCGTGTGCAGTATCCGGACGCACTCGCAGAACGCGGCTTCCGGCTATTGCATCCGGTCTCCGGAGATCCGTACACCGACCATCGGCGACATCTCGTGGCAACGTGTCGGTCGATCGCGAACTTCGCGATCGGTGCGGTCGCCGACGGCCCGGATTGGTGTCTCGACGCTGCCGAACACGGGCTCGCGTTTCTCCGACAGGCGCACCGCACCGACGACGGGGATGGCTACCACCTCGTTGTCGGCAAAGATGGCGAGCCACTCAACCGGACTCGATCGGCGTACGGGCATGCCTTCGTCCTCCTCGCGTTCGCACGTGCGACAGCAGCCGATATTGACGGCGCCGAGGACGATCTCGTGGCGACCCACGAGCTGCTCGAGGATCGCTTCCGCGACGGTGCCGGGATGGTCCGGAGCGACTGCGCCCCTGACTGGACCGAGCAGGAGGAATACCGCGGCCAGAACGCGAACATGCACGCCTGCGAGGCCTACCTCGCCGCCTACGAAGCCACGGGAGAAACGAGGTACCTCGACCGTGCCCGGCACATCGCGTATACAATTACGATCGCTCTTGCTAGGGAGACCGACGGACTGCTGTGGGAACACTACACCGACGACTGGGACCACGACTTCGGGTACAACGAGGACGAACCCCGTCACCAGTTCCGGCCGCCGGGGTACCAGCCCGGCCACCACGTCGAGTGGGCGAAGTTCCTCGCGCTGCTCGACCGATACGACGAGGGGACCGACGCAGGGGAGAACGACGAGTACGTGCCCGATGGCGGCTGGTACGCCCGTGCGCTAGAGTTGTTCGAGACTGCCGTCGACAACGGCTGGACGGGGACCGGCTTCGTGTATACCCACGAGAAGTACGGGAGGCCAATCGTGTCCGACCAGTACGGTTGGGCACTGGCGGAGGCCATCGGTGCGTCCGCAGCGCTCGCCGAGCGGGCCGCCGAATACGGTGACCTCCACACGGTCGACCACCTTCAGGAATTGAACCACCGGTTCCTCGCGTGTACCGACAGCTACCGAGGGCCTGCTGGCCTCTGGTACGAGAAGCGCCTCCTGGCCAATGACGGCGGCGACCTCATCGCCCCCGACCCACCGGGCGTTGAGCCCGACTACCACCCTGTCAGCGCGTTCTACGAGTGCTGGCGCTCCGCGCACGACCCACAGCCCGACGACTGACATTCCACGACCACAAACACAAATGACTGACCGATACGACATGGACCCGACCGTAATGCTCCCGCCGAAGCCGGATCGGCGGTGGACCATCGCCAAGCAACTCGGCATCGACACTGCCGTCGTGCGCTTCTGGGGCGTCGACGACTGGTGGGAGTACGACACGCTCCAGCGCACGGTGACTCGATTCGAGGACCACGGCCTCTCGCTGGATGTCGTCGAAGATCGCCCGCCGATGGAGGAGACCGTCCTCGGGAACGAGGGCCGCGACGAGGAGATCGAGACCGTCAAAACCCTTATCGAGAACATGGGCCGACTCGGAATTGACACGTACTGCTGGGTGTGGACCGAGAACCCGCTCGGCGTCATCCGCACCTCCGACTCGGTGCCGGGGCGCGGCAACTCCCAGCGCATCGGCTACGACCACGAGTGGATGGAGCGTGCCCCTGCCCACGAAGCCGCCGGAATTACGGAAGACGACCTCTGGGAGAACCTGCAGTACTTCCTTGACGAGGTGGTCCCCGTCGCCGAGGAGTACGGCGTGAACCTCGCGTTACACCCCGACGACCCACCAACGTCACCCGTCCGCGGCATCCCGCGAATCGTCCAATCCGTCGAGGACTACCGGCGGATCCTCGATCTCCACGACAGCCCGCACCACGGTGTCACTTTCTGTCAGGGGAACTTCTCCGCGATGGGCGCCGACACGATCGAGGCGATCCGCGAGTTCGGCGACCGGATCCACTTCGTCCACTTCCGCGACGTCGAGGGCGACGAACGGAACTTCGTCGAGACGTGGCACGACGAGGGGCCGACCGACATGAAAGCCGCCATCGAGGCGTACCGGGAGGTCGGCTTCGAAGGGCCGATCCGCCCGGATCACGTCCCGCGGATGGTCGGCGAACAGGACCGCGACGACGCGATGGCGGGGTACACCGACATGGGTCGGCTGTTCGCGATCGGGTACATCAAGGGGCTGCTGGAGTAGCGCGGCGTCAACAACCACCATCAATACGATTGACACAACCTATGACACTCGACACGATAGCGGTCACAGGAGGCAACGGGAAGATCGGCTCGGCAATCCTCGAACACCTCGGGGAGCACGGCTACGAGACGGTGAACGTCTCGCGCGGGAAACGGCACGAGGAGGTCTCCGACAAGTACGTAACGACGGACCTACTCGACGCTGGCGAGACGTACGGCGCGTTCGCGAAGACGGACGTGGACGCCGTCATCCACATGGGAACTATCCCAAACCCCTATGGCAACCCCGATTTCAGGGTGTACGAGAGCAACGTCATGTCGGCCGCGCACGTCCTTGAGGCGGCCGACGCGCTCGGGCTAGAGTCGGTCTGTCTGGCTTCCAGCATCAACGCCATGGGAAGCGAGCATCAAGAGCGTCCGGCGGACGTTCGGTACATTCCACTCGACGAGGCCCACCCGCGCACGCCCGGCGATCCCTACGGAATCGCCAAACACGCGATGGAGGTCACCGCGGACGGCTTCGGCCGACGGCCGTCGACCGACCTCACCATCTCTTCGCTACGGTACCCGTGGGTGACCAACGATGCGGAGATGCACGAGTACTTCGTCGAACCCGACCGGTCACTCGACGCACTCCACGACGTACATCCGGCAACGGGTCGAGAGGTGTATTTCTCCTATCTCACGATCGCAGATGCGGCGTCGATCGCCCGGAAGGCGATCGAGGCGGACTACGACGGTCACGAGGTGTTCTGGGCAGTCGCGGGCGACACCACGGCCGACGCGATGACCGCCGAGGTCGTCGATACGTTCTACCCTGAGGCCGACGTGCGGGAACCACTCCCCGGCCACGAGGCGATCGTAGACCTTTCGAAGGCGAAGGAGCTACTCGATTGGGAGCCCGAACAGAGCTGGCGGAACCTCTAGCGTCCGATGAACGAATCGGCGTTCGCCGTCGTCGGCTCGTACACACGGGACGGAGGCGATGGGCTTTCGACGTACCGCGTTGACGATGTATCGATCACACTGTGTGATACTGCGTGGGAGGAAGACCCATCGTTCCTGGACATCCACCCTACGGAGCGGTTCTTCGTCGCCGTGAACGAGCGGGAGAACGGATCGGCAGTCAGCTATCGCGTCGACGAGGACGACGGCTCGCTCGACCGCCTCGACGTGACGGAGACTGGGGATGCCAGGCCATGCCACGTCGCGCTTGACCCGTGTGGGGAGTACGCCGTCGTCTCTCACTACGCGGGTGGCTCCGTGACGCTGCTATCCGTGACTACTGACGGTGCACTTGATGGCCCGTTGGACAGACAGGAACACGAGGGGTCTGGGCCGAACGAGGACCGACAGGCGGCCCCGCATCCACACTCGGCGTGGTTCGTTACGGACACCCTCTTATACGTCCCCGACCTCGGCACCGACCAGGTCGTCGTCTACGAGCTGGACCGTCGCGCGGAGCGGCTCCGCCCGCTCAGGGACGCGACGATCGACTGCAAGCCGGGTGCCGGACCGCGTCACCTCGCGGTCCACCCGAACAAACCCGCCGGCTACCTTCTGAACGAACTTGATGCGACTCTCGCAATCCTTGACCTAACCGACCCCCGGTCCCCTGTGATCGCGGAGACCCATTCGACGCTCCCGGACGACGTTGATCCGAGTGGGACCATCGCCGCCGACGTTCACGTCCATCCTGACGGCGAGTATGTGCTCGCCACGAACAGGGGACACAACTCCTTCGCGTTGTTCGCGACGCGGGAATCGCCACTGAACGTCTCGCGGACGGCCGTCAGATCGACGGATGGGGAGTGGCCTCGCAACTTTGCGATTCACCCTGGCGGCGAACGCGTGTTCGTCTGTCATCAGCACAGCGACAATATCGTGCCGTTCGGGTTCGACTCAGAAGCAGGAACGTTCGACCGAATCGGAGAGGTGACGGAGCTAGGTTCCCCGGTCTGTCTCAGATTTATATAGGAGATGGGTTGTTGCGTGTTAGTGTTCGATTGGTACCAAGGATTGTGTCTTCTTAACCGTCACCCACACCCGAGAAATCTGAACGAGTAGCACACCACAGGTTGGTGCTGCATACACCCTCTGTATCGGTCACGACCTTTCTACCAAGAGTCAGAGAGGTTCGACCTTTTCGCTCCGTAGTATACCTCCAATTAACCGCTGTCTCGGTCTCTCCTCATGGAGTGTAATAGGGATTCTACGTAATGGAGTCGGCGTATCTGAGAATTTCAGTATCGCGCCAATTCCCATTGCCGCTACAAGATCAAACAGAGTGAGGAAGATATGGAGATATTAAAACAGAACTACCACGCCCTCGACGATGAGCTCCGAGAGACCATCTGCAATGACGCGTCGTGTTAACTTTAGCATCGATTCCACCAGACGGCGAAGGCTTGGAGCCACGATTCTGCCGTCGGTGGCTCCACGTTGCTGAACGTATTTGAAAACGAAGAGGTTCTGCGTTTTACCTCACGAAAGACACGTTCGACAGCATTCCGATTTCCGTGGCGAGATATTTGAAATCGGAGTCCGAGCCGCTCCAGCGCGGCTTTGAGATAGTGCGCTCCATCGACGAGAAAAGTCGTTTGCTCGATCTGCTGTTTCTCGCGGAGTTCACGAAGGAACAGCACGGTGAGTTGCGTGGTTCTCGTCTGAAACAGCCTAACATGGAGGAATTCGTTCGTTTCGGGATCGACGGCAGCGTACAGCCAGTGTCGTTCGTTGTTGATCCGAATCACTGTCTCGTCGACTGCGATCTGATTCGGAGCTCCGTCGCCAGCCGGCTGTAGATCTGCCTTCTGTACCCAGTTATGAATCGCGGTACGACTCCGTTCGACACCCAACCTCTCAAGATACTGTTTGGTATTCGAAAGTGATAGACCCGCGAGATGGAGTTGAATACCGACTTCAATGATCTGCTCGGGTGTCCGCTCTCGCTCCACAAACTCCAAGTCGATCCACTCGATATCTCCGCTGAGGCGGTCGAATTCGGTCATAGATCACCCGAACCAACGACCGCCTCATTCCTAACTTAACACGGCCGCAATGACGACTAAATTCTTTTTTGTGTTCTGAGAGAAACCAAGATTTCACCCGTGAATGGAACTGCACGAGAAACCTCTGGCGGATGAACAGTCTCCGCTGAACCTGTGCATTATCCCCCATCTTCGCAACACCACGACCCCGATTTCGTATCGCACTATACGCTGTATCGGCGCCGACCGGCGAACACAGCAGCACCCCGCGCCGCTTCCCGGACGCTTATCCCGCGAGCGGCGAATTCGGCTGCCATGGCGACGAAACTCCCCGAATCGGAGTTCGACGCGCGGCTCGCGGAGGTCCGCGGGCGGCTCGCGGACACCGCTGCCGACGCGGCGACGTTCCTCGACGCGACGAGCATCGAGTACCTCTCGGGGTTCCATCACATCCAGACCGAGCGCCCGGTCGTCCTCGCGGTCACGCGGGACGGCATGGAGATCACCGTCCCACGGCTTGAGGTCGAGCGCGTGGAGCCGAACCCCCGGATCGACGCGGTCCACCACTACTTCGACTACCCGCAGGGGAAGCCGATCGAGACCGCGGCGGCGATGCTGGAGGGGATGGGCGCCGAATCGGTCGTCTCCGACGCCGACGGCGCGCCCGGCGTGATGGGGTACGAGGGCCCCGCTCTCTCGGAGTTCGTCGAGGTCGAGAGCCAGTCGTGGGTCGACCGCATGCGCTGGGAGAAGACCGACGCCGAGGTGGATCTGGTGCGCGAGTCCGCGAAGTGGGCGAACCTCGCCCACCGCTATCTCGCCGACTACACCGAGGTCGGCGCCCACCCCGTGACGGTGAGCCAGAAGGCCACGACCGAGGCCTCCCGGGCGATGCTCGACACGCTCGGCGATCGATACGCCGTGCGCACGCGAGGGTCCGGACCCGTCCACGCCGGCTACATCTCCGGCAGCGAGACCGCCCTTCCGCACGGCCACACCCCCAACGAACGGATCTCGGAGGGGGACGTGTTGATCACGGGCGCGTCCGCGAACGTCGACGGCTACCACTCCGAGTTGGAACGCACAATGTTCGTCGGGGAGCCCTCCGACGAGCAGGTCCACTACTTCGAGCTGATGCTCGAGGCTCAAACTATCGCCATCGACGCGCTCGGTCCCGGGCAGTCGATCGCCGGCGTCGACGAGGTCGTCCGCGACTACTTCCTCGAACAGGGGATCGAGGACACCGCCCAGCACCACGTCGGCCACAACATCGGCCTCGGGGGCCACGAGCCGCCGTACATCGACCGCGGCTGGGACGACTACGAGTACGTCGAAGAGGGCGACGAGGTGATGGCGCCCGGACAGATCTACACCATCGAACCCGGGATCTACACCGACGAGTACGGCTACCGGCACTCCGACACCATCGCCATCACCGAGAACGGCACCGAATGGCTGACGTACTTCCCGCGGGACCTGGAGTCGAACGTCATCCGGTAACCCCGCGGATCGACCTTTTTCCGGGGCGCTTTCAGCGTCGAAAGCGCGCCCCACGCTTTTCCGTCGGCCCGCACACAGCGCCGTCCGGACGTGCCACTGCCATCGACTGCCGAGGCACGGTCGACCCTCGGGGACCGACTCCCGAGCGCCGTGACCGTGGTGGTCGAAGTCGTGATAGCCAGCACAGTACTCGCGTGGACCGCGGCGTGGCTCGCCATCGCGTCGGTGAACCTCCAGTACGGCGATTACGTCGCCGTCGCCGGGACGGTCGGACTGATGGTCGTGCCCGCGCTCGCCTACGAGTACCGGAGACTGGAATCGTACCTCCCGCTGCCGGAACCGGACGGCCCCGACGTGTCCGTCTCGGATCTGGTGATGCCGAGTTCCGGGTGACGCGTCCGCGGGTCGAACGGTTCGACCCGGTTTTCTCCCCGTACGTCGCCTGCGGCGCCAACAGCGCAAACCGGCCCTGCAGCCTCTGAGAGTCCTCGGAGACCGCCCCCACCGATGGGCGCGATTCAGCTGTGTATTGTATATCGCGATATGAAATCCGCAGATCGCCGCGATCTGGACCGCCGACCGGAGCCGTGGAATCGGCGGACTCCGTCGGAGCGTTCTTGGCGGCTCGGGGTCGAGAGGCGGTCGTGACCGCCGTCTCGTTCGCGCTGTTCGACACGCTCGTCGAGGCCGACCTCCCGTCGGACCCGGCGGCGGCCGTCGGCGACGAATTGCGAGCCCGCGGCGTCGATGTCCCCGACGACTGGGCCGACGCCTACGGCGAGACCCACGTCGACGCCCCCGCGGGCGCGGAGGTTCCGCTCCCGGCGCACGTGAGCCGGGCGCTCGCGTCCCGCGGCGTCGACGCCCCCGGCAACGCCGCCCGACGGGCCGTCGTCGCCGCCTTCGACCCGGCGGTCCGAACCCGCACGGGGGCGGTCGACGCGGTCGAACGCGCGCGCGAGGACGGACCGGTCGGGCTGCTCGCGAACTGCGCGGTGCCCGAGCTGGTCGGCCGCGTGCTCGTGCGGTCGGACCTCGCGCGCAACGACTTCAACGCCGTCGTGACGAGCGTCGCCTGCGGGTGGCGCAAGCCTGACCGGCGGGCGTTCGAGCGCGTCGCCGGCGCGCTGGGGGGCAAAGTCTCGGAGCTTACGCACGTCGGCTGCGACGGGGCGGTCGACGGCGCCGTCGCCGACATCGGCGGGCGCTATCGCGACGCCGCCGACTGGTTCCCGGCCGATCGTGACCCGTGATCGGGCCGGATCGAAGCGCCTGTAGCCACGGGTCAGGGATCATTGGTTGTAATAATTCCGTGTCGTGATAATTTGATGCGGGATATTATCCGTTTTTGAGAGGATACGCGGATATGGCAACCACCGAGTCAGACGACGTGGGCGACATCGAGGTCGACATCGACGACGCGATCGACGCGGACGCCGAGGAGATGAACGAGGACGCAGCCGACGCGCTCACCGGGCTGCAGGCCGCCTCCCAGCAGGTCGCGGTGTCGACGACGGAGATCGCCGGACTGGCCGACGAGCAGTCCGAGGACATGCGGACCGTGAGCGACGAGATGACGAACCTCTCGGCGGCCATCGAGGAGGTCGCCTCCTCGGCCGAGCAGGTCGCCGCGGCGGCCGACGACGCCGAAGCGGCCGCCGAACGGGGCGAGGAGTCCGCCGAGGAGGCGATGAACGCGATCCGCGCGGTCGCCGACGCGGCCGAGTCGATGACCGAGGGGATCGAGCGGATCGGCAGCCGGATCGAGGACATCGACGAGTTCGTGGACGTGATCGACGACATCGCCGAGCAGACGAACCTGCTGGCGCTCAACGCCAACATCGAGGCCGCCCGCGCCGGCGCCGAGGGCGACGGCTTCGCCGTCGTCGCCAACGAGGTGAAGAACCTCGCCGAGGACTCACAGGAGGAGGCCGAGGCCGTCGAGGAGACCGTCGACGAGATCAAAGCCGAGATGAACGAGGTCGTCGACGAGATCGAGGGGAGCAACGAGCGCATCGACGAGGGCGTGTCCCAGACCGCCGAGGCGATGGACCACCTCGGGGAGATCGCCGACACCGTCTCGGAGGCGTCCGCGGGGGTCAGCGAGGTCGCTCGCGCGACCGACGAACAAGCGGCCTCCGCCGAGGAGGTGTCCGCGATGGTCGAGGACGCCGCCGGGGACGCCGACGAGATCGCCGCCGAGGCCGACGAAATCGCCGCCGCCGTCGAGGAGCAGACCAACGAGATCGGCTCGGTCGTCGAGACGCTGCGCGACTGACGGGCGAGCCGATTCTGGCGTGGGATAGTCGAGAGCGAGCGCCCTCCGGTTACGCGCCCGTCACGAAGAACAGCAGCACCGAGATCGCCAGCGACGCGAGGATGACCGCCGCCGCGAGGGCGCCGCCCATCGAGACGGCGGCGTTGGCGTGGCTCGCGAGCGACTCGGTGCGGTCGTTACCGAACACCGTCACCTCCGCGTGTTCGGTCGCCATGCCGGACTCGACGGGTTCGGCGTCGGCGGCCGCCTGCCGGGCCACGTCGACGACCACGTCCGTGAGCGCGTCGCGGTCGATGGCCGCGCCGACCTGGTTGTCCGCCTCGACGGTGTTGACGATGTGCGTGTCGGTCGTCATCACCTCCGCCTCGTCGGCGTCGACGGCGTCGACGACGGCGTCGACGAGGTGTCCGCGCAGTCCGGGCTCCATGTTGTTGCCGTCGACGAGCACGTACGCGGTCGTCTGCGGGTCGGCGTTGGCGGCCTCGGCGCCGCCGTCGACCTCCGTCACCATCGCGCGGACGCCGAGCGGGCCGATCCCCTCCTCGGGGACCCAGTCCGTGCGCTCCCAGGCGACGCCCGCCGAGAGGTCGCCACGGGGCGCGACCGCGAGGCGCTCGCCGACACGGCGGGCCGCCTGTATCATGTCGAACGAGCGCGTCGACCCGGGGGTGACGTGGCCCAGGTCCGGGCCGTCGAGGCCGTTGTTGGAGTTGTGGGCGTCGACGAGCAGCACGTCGTCCAGCCCCTCGGTGCGCGCCTCGGCGGCCGTCGACAGCCCGACGGCGTACTCCACGTCGTCGGCGAAGCCGGGTGCGAACGTCGACACGAGCAGGGCGTCGTCGTCGAACCCCTGCCCCAGGATCGACGCCTCGCCGGCGGTCGCGCGGACGCTCTCGGTCGCCTCCGGGGAGTAGGTGAGCCGGTCGTACGCGCGGTCGGCCGCCTCGACGACGGTGTCGACCTCGCGTTCGGTGACGAGGTTGAAGTCGTGTCCGGCGGTCGCGTGCGGCGGGAACGCGACGCCGTCGGTCGCGGCGGCGATGCGGACGGGGAGGTTGCCGCCGCCGATCTCGCCCATCGGCCCGGGGTGGATCATCGGGAGCACCCAGCGGGCCTTCTCCTCGCCGTCGGGCGTCCGCAGCGAGAGGACCGTCACGGGGACGACCGCCTCCTCGCCCAGCTGCTCGAAGAAGTCCTCCAACTCGCGGGACCCCTCGGCGACGTGACCGATGAACCCCTGGAGGAAGTCGAGCACCGAGACGCCGAGCGTGTTGCGCCATGGGCGGTCGACGACGTAGAGGAAGGTCCACACCGCGCCCGCATACAGCGCGCAGGTGAGCCCGAGCACGAGGAAGTGGTCCGGGCTGATCGCCGACAGCGCCGGCGGCGCCTCCTGGGGCCGCGAGAGGTACGGCATGAGGAACGTGTCGAGCAGCGGCCCGCCGACCTCGAGGAGGCGGAGCGTGCCGCTGTAGACGAACAGCAGGACCGCGGCGGTCAGCGTCTGGATGCTCGCGGGCACCGCCGCGACCGGGAGCGACGACCGCGAGACCGCCATGATCACGAGCAGGCGGATGGCGAACACCGACGCCAACGCGACGACGAGCACGTCGAAGACGAACCGCTGGGACAGCGGGGTCAGGTACGCCACGAGCCCCCCCACCGCGAGGAAGGCGACGATGACGACCTCACACACCAGCGCGAGCAGGGACGAGCGGTTCGGCGTGAGCTTCCCGCCGACGAGCCGGTCGACCCACGCGGTGCCGAGCCCGGCGACGACCGTCGGGATGCCGATGAAGAACACGCCCTCCCAGGCGTCGCGACCGACGAACAGCACGCCGCGCCAGACGACGGACGTCTCCGGGCGCTCGAAGGCGCCGACGCCCGCGACGGCCGCCAACAGGAGGGCGAACGCGACCGACGTGTACCACGACGGCGCGCGGAAGATGAACCGCGAGAGGCCGGCGAGGTTGCTCTGGGTCGCAGTCATACGCGTTGACGGTGGCGAACGCGTGCGGGACGTAAAAATGAGGCGTACTCGTCGTGCGTCCCGCTACCGAGGGACGAACGGAAGGACCGGACGCCGGCGGGTACGTGTTCGACCTGAATCGCTCGGACAGGCTCACAGCAGTGACTTCTCGGAGCGGAACCGATCCAGCTCGAAACCACAAGAGGGAACCGCCGATCGGAGAAACCGAGGGCGACTACCGACAGATCTCGGCGAAGTTCTCGAAGACCTCCTGTCCCCGCTCGGTGTGGCTCACCTCGGGGTGCCACTGGACGCCGTACAGGTCGCGGTCGGTGTCGGACATCGCCTCGACGCCGCACACGTCGCTGTCGGCGGTGACGGCGAACCCGTCGGGCGCCTCGACGACCTCGTCGGCGTGGCTGGCCCACGTGCGCGTCTCGGGCGCCAGCGACCCGACCAGCGGGTCGTCGTCGTCGCGGATCCGTACGTCGACGTCGGCGTAGCCGCCGTAGTCGCCGGGCTCGACGCGGCCGTCAAGTTCCTCGGCGATGAACTGCAGGCCCAGACAGATGCCGAGCACGGGCACGCCCAGGTCGAGGTAGTCGGAACAGCGGCCGACGCGGTCGATGCTCGGGCCGCCCGAGAGGACGATCCCGTCGGCGCCGATGTCGTCGGGGTCGGTGTCGTTGTCGAGGATCTCGGTGTCGACGCCCACGTCGCGAAGCGCCCGGCCCTCGAGGTGTGTGAACTGTCCGTGGTTGTCGATGACCACGATGCGCGGCTCGCTCATACGGTGGATTGCGCGGACGTGGTGAAAAGCGGCCCGCTTCTCACCGAGCGATGCACGGATATGCGTACCTCAGCCGTCGCCGTCGCGACCTGCGCTGCTCGTCGTCGCGTCCGCGTCACTCGTCGCCCCGGCGGTCGTCGCCGTAGCGTTCGCTGGCGGACGAGAAGCCCAGTTCGCCGAGTTCGTCGCCGCGGCGGCTCTCGCGTTCGGCGACCGCCTCCGGGTCGGGACTCGCGTCGTCGTCGACGCGGGCGAACGACTTGTGCACCTTCGTGTGACACCACCGGCACAACCCCACCGTGATCTCGTGGGACAGGCTCCGATTCGACTCGCTGTCCGGCGATCGCTCCGGTCCATCCGCGCGTCCTCCCTCCGCCGCGCCCGCCCCGTACGAGAGGTGGTGCTCCTCGACGAGTGGGCGGCGGTCGTCGTGGGCGATCCGGACCTCCTCCAGCCCACACCGCGCGCACGCCTTCGCGTCGGTCGTCGACCGGTAGTGCGGGCAGTCGCGCCAGTCGGCGTCCTCGTCGGCGGCGACGCAGGCATAGTCGACGCGGCGCCGCTCGGCCGCGAACTCGCGGTCGTCGCCGGCGCGTTCGAGCGCGAAGCGACAGCGACCGTCGCCCGTCAGGTGGTCACACCGGCCGGCGAACTCGTAGGGGTCGTCGACGCCGACCGGCGTCCCGTCTGGCGTCCGCTCCATACGGGAACTCGCGTCGCGCTCGGGTAAAAACGATCACTCCCGCAGGATCACTCCCGCGGGACGCTGATGTCCTGCAGGTCGCCGCCGCACTCTGGACAGGCGCTCGGGCTGTGCTCCGCCTCGATGCGCGCCGAGCACGTCCGGCACTCGAAGACGCGCACCGTCCCGGTGTGGTATGGGTCCGGACGCATGGATCATGGTAACGATGCACACGATAATAAGCCCCGCGGTCGTTCGGCGTCGGTAGAGTTCCGTTTCGTCTCGCCGTCGTACGGTTTTTGTGTGTAATCGCTGTTCGGGAAAATCGCATGTATTCGTTCGATCTCGGTAGATATATGGATGGATCACGATCCACGACAGGGCGACGACACGACGAGAGCGGCGTGCAGGTTGCGCGCGTCGCGAGCGCGATCGCGCGAACGGATACGTTCATACCCCCGGCCCGTCCACCACGCCCCGTGCGAGTGATCCACCGGTCCGCGGCCATCGACCCGGAGAACGAGGCGCCGTCGGCGCCGCGCGAGCACGTCCTCGCGACGGACGTCGACGTGGCCGATTCGTTCGGGTCGCAGGCGCGCGGGCTGATGTTCCGTCGGTCGGTTCCCGACGACTACGCGCTCGTGTTCCCGTTCGAGGAGGCCGACTCGCGGAGCCTCCACATGCTGTTCGTCCCGTTCGCCATCGACGCGCTCTGGCTCGTCGACGGCGAGGTGACGAAGGCGAAGCGCCTCCGGCCGTGGGTCGGGCTCGGCTGGGGCACCGCGGACACGATCATCGAGCTGCCGGCCGGCGCCGCGGAGGACGTGGAGCCCGGGGACATCGTCGAGGTCGTCGAATAGCCGGCCCCCCACGTCGCCGACGCGGATACCGTATACCGTTATGACAGATCACGCCCAAGCGTCGGTCATGCGCCGAGCGACGCTGGCGGGTGCGCTGCTCGTCGGGAAGGGCCTGGACGCCGTCTCGACGGTGGTGGTGCTCCACCTTTCGGACTCCGTGCGCGAGTCGGTGCCGCTCTCGCGGGCGCTGATGGCGTGGCTCGGTCCCGTCGGGGGGATGGCGCTGCTCACCGTGATCACGATGGTGATCGTCGGCCTCCTCGCCGAGTCGGGCGTCCTCATCGACCGCCTCGTCGGCGGCGAGACCCCCGACTGGTACGTGCCCGGGCTCCGCGCGGCGGTGTATCTCGGCTGCGCGACGTGGTTCGGGCTGATCGGGCTGTGGAACTTCTCGCACTTGCTGTGACGCGGTCGGGCGAACCGCCGGGGATGTGGAAACCGCGGCCGCGACGCCGTCGGAACTCCGGACGTATTTATCGGATGCCGTACTATGCGGGGGCGTGAGCTACCTGGTCGAGGTGAAGCCGTCCGCGCGCAAGGCGAACGCGGCGGTCGGCCACGCGGTGCTGCGGGACGGCACCCGCCGGGAGTTCGGCGACCGCGGCGCCGCGGAGGCGTGGGCCGACGGGCTCTCGACGGGCGCCGACCGCCCGGTGTGGATCCACGCCGCCCACCCCGCCGACAACAGCGAGGTCGACGGGTACCTCGTCTCCCGACAGCGCCAACTGCTCGACCTCGACGGGGCCTACGACAAGCGACGGCGACGCCTCCGCGGCGGCGACGACGGCGACCCGGGAAGGCTCGACGCGTACGCCGACGGCGGGGAGTGACGCGCCCGTCGGCGTCGTGCGGTACACAACCGAGGAGGATTTACTATCCACGCGGTGATACGATCCGTCGTCATGGTGTCGCAAGGAGACGCCGCGCCGACGTTCACCGCGACGTACAAGGGTAGCGACCACGAGTCGTTCGACCTCGACGACCACCTCGGCGAGGGGCCGGTCGTGCTCGCGTTCTTCCCCGGCGCGTTCACGCCGCCGTGCTCCAACGAGATGGTCGCCCTGCGGGAGCACCACGCCGACCTCGCGGCCGCCGACGCGACGCTGTTCGGCGTGAGCGCCGACTCGGCGTTCTCACAGGGCGCGTTCGCCGACGAGTACGATCTCGAGTTCGACCTCGTCAGCGACATGGCCGGTGACGCCATCGAGGCGTACGACCTCTCGATGGACATCCCAGATCTCGGGCTGTACGACGTCGCCAACCGCGCCGTGTTCGTTCTCGACGACGACGGACGGGTCGCCTACGACTGGGTCGCCGACGACCCCACGAACGAACCCGACTACGGGGAGTTGCTGGCGGCCGTCGAGGACGCCTGAATCGGCGCGACCGGCTTCCCCCGTTTTCTCGCAGAGCTGCCGCCCAGTGGTGCCGCCGGAACGCTTGGACTCGACAGGCGCCGGGGCGACGGTCAACTCAGGGCGACCGAGATTGATTCTATATCGCGAATAACAGTGTATAGTGTGAGTTTCGTCTTCCGGACGGGATCGGCTCGGATCGGCGTTGTCGCTACGCTCACGGCCTGTATCGTCGGAATTCCACCAGGAGCGAGGTTTGAACTTCGCCGAGACGGTCGGTCGCTCACTTCGTTCGCTCGGCGCTGCGACTTCCGTGTTCAAATCCCTCCGGAAGTCGTTTCGCGCTCACGGGTGCGAGAGCCACGGAGGACTCTCGCAGTCTTGTTCGCGCGAAAAGCGCCGAGGGAGAGATTTGAACCCGGTCGTTCCGCTCGCGTCCGCTCGCTTCACTCCCTGCTCAAATCTCTCCGCAAAACCGTTCACGTCGGCGCGGTTCCTCGCGACTCGCTCCGCTCACGGCTCACTCCGTTCGCCGTTCGCGTCGTGGCCTCACTCCGCTCGGCCACGCATTGCTCGTCGCTCGTCACGGTGCGTCTCGTAGAAGCGCCGAGGGAGAGATTTGAACTCCCGAGTCCGAATGGACAGCAGATTTCGAATCTGCCGCCTTGGCCAGGCTAGGCTACCTCGGCTCACCTTCACGTCGGGCGGTCAGCCTGTAAACCGTTTCGGTTCGATCGACCGTGTGCCACGCCTCACCGAACCCCGAGGCTTCTTGCCGGTCGAACACCCCAACCGAACATGGACGTTCCCGACGCGAGCGCGGCCTGCGAGGACGTGCTCGACACCCTCCGCGCCGCGATCGTCGCCGACGACGCCTTCTTCGAGGACATCCTCCTGGGCCTGCTCTCCCGCGGGCACGTGCTCATCGAGGACGTGCCCGGCACGGGCAAGACGCTCACCGCGCGGTCGATGGCGACGGCGCTGGGGCTGTCGTTCTCGCGCGTGCAGTTCACCCCGGATCTCCTCCCCTCGGACGTGACCGGCACCACCGTCTACGACGAGGGCACCGCGGAGTTCGAGTTCTCGGAGGGGCCGATCTTCGCGAACGTCGTCCTCGCCGACGAGATCAACCGCGCGCCGCCGAAGACGCAGGCGGCGCTGCTGGAGGCGATGGAGGAAGAGCAGGTGACCGTCGACGGCACGACCTACGAGCTCCCGGAGCCGTTCTTCCTCATCGCGACCCAGAACCCCGTCGAGCAGTCGGGGAACTTCCCGCTGCCGGAGGCGCAACTCGACCGGTTCACGGTGAAAACGTCGATGGGCTACCCGGATCTCGACGGGGAGATCGAGCTCCTGCGCCGCCGCGCCGGCCGCGGCGAACAGGACCCGAGCGTCGATCCGGTGCTCGACGAAGGGCGGGTGCTGGGGGCCCGCGAGGCCCCCGAGTCCGTCCGCGTCCACGACGACCTGCTGGAGTACATGGCCGCCGTGACGCGCGCCACCCGGGGGGACCGACGCGTCGAGGTCGGGGTGTCCCCTCGGGGCACCCAACGGCTGTTCGAGACGGCTCGGGCGGCGGCGACGCTCGCGGGCCGCGAGTACGTCACGCCCGACGACGTGAAGCGCGTCGCGACGCCGGTGCTCGCGCACCGACTGGTGCTCACGCCGGACGCGAAGGTCGACGACGTGGCGAAGACCGACGTGCTCCGAGCCGTGCTCGACCGCGTCGAGGTGCCGACCGTTCGCGACGCCGAAACCGGGACGGAGCCCGCGGAGTAGTCGGGGACCGGTCGGTTCTCACCGAACCGCGCTCACCAACGCGATCGCCCCGACCAGCAGGAACACGAGCGCGACGACCGGCTGTCCGCCCGCGGCGGCGACGTAGACGCCGAACGACACCGCGGCGGCGACGGCGCCGACGGCGACCGAGCCGGCCGCGTGGGTCGCGACGTTTCTGGTCACGTCCGTCTCGCGACCCAGTTGTTCCCCGAGCCCGAGCGCGTGCTCGCCCAGATCCCATGACAGCGCCGCCGCGAGGCCGCCGACGAGCAGCGTTCCCGGCCCGGCCCCCGAGACCCCGCCGGCCAGCAGGACGCCCGTCGCGAGCGCCGCCGCGCCGGCACCCAGCACGCGCCGCGATCCGACGAGCGTGCCGACGGCGACGAGCGCGACGCCGGCCGCGCCGAGACCGCCAGCCGGGGGCGACGTGAGCCCGAGCGCCGCCGCGCCGAGGGCCGACGCCAGCGCCGCGAGCGCGACGCCCAGCCGGGGCGGCTTGCGCGTGACCGTCATCGCGACCACCGCGCGGCCGCGCGCTCCAACTCGGTCGCCAGCGACTCCTCTCCCCAGTCGATCACGCGGATGCCGGCCGAGCGGAGCCGCGAGAGCCGATTCGCCCGCTCGATGCCGGCGAGGCGGTGGCCCGGCGTGTCGTCGGCCGTCGAGTCCGGGGAGATCACCGTGACCGCGTGGCCGTAGGCGTCGAGCCGGCGGGCGACCGTCGCGGCGTAGTCGTCGGGCAGGGGCGTGCAGAACAACACCTGCGCGTCCGCGGGGAGCCACCGTCGGAAGCGACGCACCCACGTCGTCGGGAGGAAGCGCTCGTCGGTCGGCGTCGGCGCCAGCGCGGGGTGGGTCGCCAGCAGCTCGCGGGCGCGGGCGGCGTGGTCGTCGCCGACGCCGGGGTCGAGCCGGCAGTCGCCGGGGCCGAACGCGGCGACGCCGACGCGGTCGCCGCTGTCCAGCAGCGCGGGCACCGCCTGCGAGGCCGCCTCGACGCTCCGCTCGACGGCGTTGGGCGACTCCGCGTCCGGCGCGAGGTACGCCTCCTCGCGGGCGTCGATGCAGACGACGACCGTCGCCGCGCGCTCCTCGCGGAACTCCAGCGTCGAGAGCTCGCCGCTGCGGGCGTACCGGGCCCAGTTCACTCGCTTGGCGGGGTCGCCGTGGCGGTACTCCCGCGTGGAGTGGAACTCGATCCCGGACCCGCCCACGTCCGTGGGCACGCGCCCCGAGTAGACGGTCGTAAGCCCACGGAGGGGCAGCGACGCCGACGCCTCCAGCTCCGGCGTACACCGGAGCGTCGTCGCGCCCCCGGCGTCCAGCCGGGCGTCGCGCTCGCGCGAGCCGCTGGGATTGCGCGCGAGCACGTGGACCGGGTCCCACTCGTGGACGCCCCGGATCGCCGTCACGCGGTAGCTGACCGTCGCCGTCCGCCCGGGTCGCAGCGCGGTACCGAGCCGCGCGGGGGCGTCCGTCGCCAGCGCCGCCGGCACGCCGTCGACCAGCCGGAGGTCCGGGAGCACGCCGTCGCCCTCGTTGCGGACGCGCAGCGTGACGGTCACCTCCTCGCCCGGGTCGGGGGTCGGATCCGAGAGGTCGCGCTCGATCGTCACGTCGATGTCCGGCGCGGAATCGCCGCGGGCGTACGCGGCGAAGGCGACGCCAAGGGCGCCGACCAACAGGAGCGGCGGATGTCGCAGCAGGACGCCGAGCCCGACGGGGAGGAGCGCCAGCGCGGCCATCCCCGTCCACCGCCCCGTCGGTACGACGCCGCGCGGGCGGATCCGGCCGAGCGGGTCGGCGTTGCGGCCGTTCGCGCCGGTGGACCCGTCGGCCGATCCCCGGTCCCGAGAGACGCGTTCGCTCACCGATCCACCCCCGAGAGCGTATCGAGGGCGCCGCCCTCGGCGCCGGCGGCCGAGAGCGCGTCGACGGTGTGGACGACGCCGTAGCGGAACTCCGCGTCCGCGCCGAGCAGCCGCCGCAGGCGCGCTCTCGGTGGCGGGGAGATGTCCGTTCCGAGGAACCACGCGGCGACCGGGTCGTCCGTCCAGGTGCCGTCGTCGACGGCGTCGGCGACCTCGCCGTCCGCGTAGTCGCCGCGGGCGCGAAGCGTCTCCTCGGCGACCTCACGGAGGTGATGGTGGAACTCCCGGCGGCGCTTGATGCTGGCGCGGGAGAACCCCCCACGGGAGATCAGTTCGTCGTCGTCGTCGCCGGGGACGGGCACCTCGTAGCGGTCCTCGGGATCGCCCGTCTCGGTGGCGCGGTGCTCGACCGTGCGGGCCTCGTTCGCGTACCGGATCCCCTGCACGAGCGCGAGCACGCCCGCGCCGGTGACGAACACGTACGTCAGGTCGAACAGCCCCGCGAGCCCGCGCTGGACGACGACCACGAAGCCGAACGCGACCGCGGCGACGCCGAGGGCGGCGACGGCTCTCACCGCCGGCCACCCCCGCCGTGTCGGCCGTCGGGACTCGTGTCGCCGCCGGCGTCGTCGCCCGGGAGGTCGCCGTCGGCGTACGCCTCCTCGATCCGGCGCAACGCGGCGACGGCCTCGCGCTCGCGCTCGGGGGTCGCCGGTTCGTCGCCGTAGCGAACGGCCTCGAACAGGTCCGTGAGCGCGGTCACGTCCTCGCGGGCCATCCCGGCGTCGACGGCCGCGGCCGCGAACTCCGCGGGCGTCGTCGACCGGGGGTTCTCGACCGCCAGCGCGCCCGTCATCTCGCGCCACGCGCGGTACACCTCGTTCTCCAGGTCGGCGTCGGACTCCAATCGGTCGGCCGCCTCGCCCGCGCGGGCGCCGACCTCGCGCCGGCGCTCGGGGCCCGGCGGCTCCGGGGGTTCGTCGGCGAGTTCGTCGTCGTCGTCGCCGGTGGAGACGAACAGCAGGAGGACGCTCCCGAGGATCGCGACGACCAACAGCAGCCCGACGATGGCCGTCGGCGCCGAGAGCGCCTCGCCGGCGGCGTTCGCGCCCGCGGACCCGCCGCCGGAGGGGAGTAGCGAGGCGTTCTCGACGGCCGACTGGGCGGCGCCGACGGCGATATCGGTCGGCTCCGACCCGCAGGAGATCAGCCCCAGGTACAGCACGCCCAGCGGGAACAGCGCCGCCGAGACGAACATGCCGCTGAGGAGCCACGAGCGGTTCGTCCGGTACATCGCCGCGAGGAACAGCCCGACGCCCGCGAGTAAGGCGATCTGTACGCCCGGTCTGGTGAGGAACTCGACGCAGATGCTCACACTGAGGCTCGCCTCCCCGGACGGCCCGTCGCCGCCGAGGTCGGCGGCGCCCTCGTCCTCGGCGCCGATGCCGGACTCGTCCGTTGCGGAGCCCGCCCCGAAGCCGTCGCTCGCGGTCGTCGTCGCCGAGTCGAGCGTCGCGGCGGCGACGCCAAGCGCGAGCACCGCCAGGAGGGCCAACGCCGCGGTGACCAACGTCCGTCTGTCCACGATGTGGTCCGCTAGCGCGCCCCCGGGCTAAGGGATTTCGACGGAGCCGTGGCCGCCGGTCGGCTGTCGGCCGTCGATCGTCGCCGGTCGCGTGGTCGACGGCGGACCGAGGCGTCCACGTCGGCGACGAACCGGGGCGCCCGCGTCAGTACGTCAGGAGCACCTGCACCGCCTCCTCGGGTCGGCGGTCGAGAAGGTCGTACGCGTCGGGCGCCTCCGCGACCGGGATCCGGTGGGTGACGAGCCGGTCGGTGTCGATGTCGCGCAGCCGGCGCCACGCGGTCGCGAGGCGGCGCCCGACGGTCCACCGGCCGCGTCGCTCGGGCGCGAGCGTGCTCACCTGGCTGGCGCGGATGTCGATCCGGCTGCGGTGGAACCGGCCGTCCAGCGACAGCTCGGCGGGCTTGGTTCCGTACCACGACCCGACGACGACGCGGCCGTCGTACCCGGTCGCGTCGACGGCGTCGTCGAGCGCCGCGGGGTTGCCCGACAGCTCGTACGTCAGGTCCGCCCGGTCCGGCGAGCGCGACTCGTCGCGGTCGCCCGCCGGCGTCGACGGCGACGCCGAGGCGGGAGCGGAGGCGGGGGCGGGGGTGGACCCCGGGTCCGGGTCCTGACCCGGGGACCCGTCGACCGCCCGGTCGCCTCCCGAACCGCCGGCGAACAGGGACTCCGGGTCGACGACCTCGGGGTCGACGCTCCGGTCGGCACCCATCGCCGCGGAGAGCTCGCGTCGGCTCGCGAGCGTCTCGACGGTCACCAGCTCCGAGAGCGGGAACGACGACAACAGCGCCGTGGTGAGCAGCCCGATGACGCCCTGCCCGAACACGACCGCGCGCTCGCCGATCGCCGGCTCGCCGTCGAGCGCCAGGGTCACCGCCGTCTCGACGTTCGGGAGGAACACGGCCCGCTCGGGCGAGATCCCGTCTGGAACGCGGCTCACCGCGTCGACATCGACGACGAACTCGCTGGCGTGCGGGTGGAAGGCCAGCACCGTCTCGCCGTGCCACCCCGGGTCGACCCCGGGCCCGACCCCGGTCACCGTCCCGACGGTCGAGTAGCCGTACGGGAACGGGTACGAGAGCGACCCCGACAGCGACGGGAGCGTCTCGTCGACGGCCGTCTCCGGGTTCATCTCGCCGCGGTACAACAACAGCTCCGTCCCGGGGCTGATCGCCGACGCCGTGGCCTCGACGACGAGCTCTCCCGACCCCGGGTCCGGCACGTCCGTCTCCCGCACCGTCACCTCCCGGGGACCGGTGAAGTACACCGTCCGTCCCGCCACGGGCTACCACGCCCCCGGTGTGGCGAGCGGTGTAGCGAGAGCACTACGGGCGCGACCGCCGGACGCGCCCCGCGAGAGCGCGTCCCGTACTCCGTCGTGGGCTGTCATCTTCCGTACCAGGGGCTACGTCGGTATAATTGCTCGGGCGAGATCGCCGGAGGGACCCGAGTCGGGGGTCGTCACCCCTCGTCCTCGCGGTGGCGGACCGTGAGCACCGGCACGTCCGAGAGGCGGACGACCTTCTCGGTGACGCTGCCGAGGAGATATCGGTCCAGCCCGGTGCGGCCGTGGGTGCCCATGACGACGAGGTCGATCTCCTCGTCGTCGACGTAGTCGAGGATCTCGCGGTGGGGGACGCCGGTCCGCAACGCGGTGACCGCCGTCACGTCCGCCGCCGCCGCGCGCTCGGCGACCTCATCGGTCGACTCCCGGGCGCCGGCCTCGAGGGTTTCGTAGATCGACCCGAGTCCCTCGTTGACGGTGTAGACGGGCTCGACGACCGCGAGCGCGTGCAGCGTCGCGTCGTACGTCTCGGCGAGGTCGATGGCCCGCTCGATGGCGCCCTCGACGGCCGTGCTCCCGTCCGTGGGAACGAGGATCCGGTCGTACATGTGAAGACCGACGGGAGCGAACGAGTTGGCTGCCGTGGACGGTTCCCGGATCGTGGTGACTGTCGTTGCGCGTCCTCGACACATTCGGACCGGATCACCGCAGCCGTGACCGGAGGGCGAGAGAAGGATTCGCGACAGGTTCGTCGGATCGGTGGAACTCTCCCCGCGGCTCACGCGACGTCGGAGAACGCCGCCTCCGCGCCGACCGCGTCGAGGTGGTCGTCGAGTTCCGACCGGACCGCCTCGATGTCGTCACACAGCGTCGCGTACGCGTCCGTCGAGGTCTCGCCGGCGATCTCCAGGGCCGCCTTCTTCGACGCGAGCGCGAAGAACTCCTGGCTGCGCTCGTCGTACGAGGCCCGCTCGATCAACACGTCGACGAGCCCGATCAGCTCGGACTCGTCGACCGGCTTGACGCGGTAGTCGTCGAACGGCATGTCGACGATGTCGACCGTCGGCTCGACCGCCGTGAGCATCGCGACGCGACAGTCGATCTCCGCCGCGCGCAGCTCCCGGAGCACCTCCTCGCCGTTCATCCCGGGCATCCGTCGGTCGAGCAGCGCCACGTCCACCGAGTCGTCGGCGACGGACAACGCCTCCTCCCCGTCGGTCGCCGTCTCGACCTCGTACCGGTCGCCGAGGTACGCCTCGTACAACGAGACCAACGCCGCCTCGTCGTCGACGAGCAACACCGTGGCCGACGCGTCGTCGCTCACGGTCGCCCCGTCGTCCGTCGTGTCGGATCGGTCATCAGTGAAGCCATGTGGCGGGTGATTCCTCGCGTCGTAAATAGCCAACCACGAGAGAATCAATCTCTGTAATCAGTTCGACGGCGGGGGGCGAGCCGCAGTCTGCAGTACACGGGCGCCGTCGGGGATCACCGAGGTCGGCGATCCCTGGTGGGCGCGATGAGCCGCCCGGTCGTCGCGTCCACACGGCGATAACAAACCATTTGAATATTGGTATATTAGTAGTAGTATTTGTTTATCTATATTTTTGCCGGCGGCGGTTCGACTTCCCGTGTGCTCGGACTGGAGATCGCTTCCACACCGTGAGAGGGACTCGACCGACCGCAGGCCGTCGACGCCAGAGAGGACGAAATCGGGGATCAACGTCCCGTTCGCGCCGGAACGCGTCCCGTGTTCCGGGGATATCGGAGCTGTCGCGATCCTCGATGAGTTCGGGGGCGGGTCGAAAACACGCCGAGTTCATGGTCCGAAGGGCCGACTCCCGTGATCGGTCGTTTCATCGTCGAACGCATACAGTAGGGCGGGGAACCCGTGCGGCCAAGCGCAGATCTCCGAGCTAACGATGGAACGAAGGTATCATGTTTCGAGATAGTATTTGAAACAGATAGTTCGGTCGCCCGAGGCGAGTCACGACCGTCCGTGACCGACGGGCGTCCGGCGGGGAAGGGTATTCGTATATGGGCGCCGCCCGACGGTCGAGTATGAGTACCAGCCACGAGTACCCCGGAACGTTTTCGATCGCCGTCCGTGACCCGGAGGCGAACGCGTTCGGCGCGGCCGTGACGACCGGTACGGTCGCCGTCGGCGCGACCTGTCCGTACGTGAGCGAACACGCGGCGGTCGTCACGCAGTCGTACACGAGAACCGAACACGGCCGCGACGGCGTGGCCCGAGCCGATGACGGCGAGCGGGTGGACGAGGCGCTAGAGGCGCTTCTCGACGCGGACGAACACGCCGCCTACCGACAGGTCCACGGCGTCGGCGAGGACAGCGAGTTCGCCTTCACCGGGGACTCCTGTGTCCCGTGGTGCGGGAGCCGCGTCGGTTCCGAGTTCACCGTCGCGGGAAACATGCTCGTCGGGCCGGAGGTGCTGGAGGAGGCGGCGACCGCCTACGAGACCGCCGACGGCGACGTGGCCGAGCGACTCGTTTCGGCGCTCGAGGCGGGCGAGGCAGCCGGCGGCGACGAGCGAGGTGAATTGAGCGCGGCGTTGCTCGTCGCCGCGCCGGAGCCGGAGTTCTACCACAACCTCCGGGTGGACTACTCAGAGACTCCGGTGGCCGATCTCCGCGACCTGCTGACCGAGGCGCGCTCGGCGCGCGAGCGGATCCGCGCCGGCACCGACGAGACGTTCAAGGGCGACTACCCCGAGGAGATACTGGAGTTCGGGATCAAGTACTGACGACGGCGAGTCGCGCGGGGGTGGGCGGCCGAACCCACGGTTATTTGTCACTCCCGCGACCATCAGTCGCCGATGTCCACTGCCCTCCACCTCGCTGTCAGGACGGTTCACCTCCTGTCGATGGTCGCGCTCGTCGGCGTGAGCGCGGTCGCCTGGTACGCGTTCCGAACAGCCGTTCCTCCGGCGCGAGCGAGACTGCTCAACGTCGAGTGCGCCTTCTGGGGTCTCCTGGGGCTGCTGCTCGCGACGGGCGTCGGGAACGTCGGTTCCCTCGGCGCGCCCGGCCCGGGGACGCGGTGGGGCGGGCTGCTGGCGACGAAGCTGCTCGTCGTGCTCGGCGTGGTCCTCGGATCGTTCCTCCGGACGAGTCTGGTACTGCGGGCGCCCGCGGGGACCGACCTCCGACGGGAGCCCGAGTTCGGACCGATCCTCGAAGGGAGCTATCTGGCGACCACCGTCTCGCTCCTGGCCGTCGTCGTGCTCGCCGAGGTGCTGGCCCATGGATGAGCCGACCGACGTCGACCGGCCGGACGCCGCCGCCGACGGCACCGAGGTCTGGCTCGTCGCCACGTTCAACCTCGTGGCGTTCGCCCTCCCGCTGGTGCTCCTCGGTCACCTGTCCGGGGCGCTCGCGGACGTCCTTCCGGGATTCGGAACCGTTCCCGGCCTGGCCGGGTTCGGCTACCTCTGGGTGCTGAACTGGCTGTCGACTCGGTGGGTGTTCGCGAAGGGCGGTCTCGGACGCAGCGAGACCGGAGGGACCGGCCGGCTCATCCTCCGGGGGACCGCCGGCGGCGCGCTCGTCGGCATGGGGTTCGTGGTGGGCATCGCGCTCGCCATCGCCGCCGTGAACGTGGTGGTCCACGGAATGGTCGACGTCACCGCGACGGTCTTCCTGCTCGCGATCGGCGCGGCCGCGGGGGCCGTCGTCGGTCTGGTCGTTGGCCTGCTGTTCGGACTCGTCGACGTCGCGCTCTACCGGTCGAGCGCGGCGTTGGTCCCGAAGGAAGCGTCGTAGGAAGGCCGACGAGGAGCGCCGTCCGGAGGCCGGACGGTCAGTCCGAGTCCGCGCCGGGCGCGTCGACCGATGGCGTCCCGATGAACGAGTCGCGCTCGCTCATCTCCTCGACCGAGAGGTGACACGAGATGCGGTGTCCGTCACCCATGTCCTCCAGGTCCGGCACGTCCGTCTCGCAGACGTCGCCGATCTTCTTCGGGCATCGCGTCTGGAACGGACAGCCCGACGGCGGATCGATCGGGGAGGGGACGCTCCCCTCGAGCAGGATCCGGTCGGGCCTGCGCCGCGGGTCCGCCTCGGGGACCGCCGACAGGAGGCTCTCGGTGTAGGGGTGGAACGGCGCCGAGAACACCTGATCGACGGTTCCGAACTCGGCGATCTCGCCGAGGTACATGACCGCGACGCGGTCGCAGCTGTGGCGGACGACGCCGATGTTGTGCGAGATGAACAGGTACGCGAGCCCGCGTTCCTCCTGGATCTCGTTCAGGAGGTTGAGGATCTGCGCCTGGACGCTCACGTCGAGCGCCGACACCGGCTCGTCACAGACGATGAGCTTCGGCTCGACCGCCAGCGCGTGCGCGATGGCGACGCGCTGCTGTTGGCCCCCGGAGAACTCGTGGGGGTACTTGGAGGCGGCCTCCGCGGAGAGGCCGACCCGTTCGAGCAGTTCGCCGACGCGGCGGCGCTTCTCCTCGCCGGTAGCGATGTCGTGTTTCTCCATCGCCCGGCCGACGATCCGCCCGACGGTCTTTCGCGGGTTCAGCGAGCTCCCGGGGTCCTGGAAGATCATCTGCATCTCCCGGCGCAGGCTGCGGACCTCGGTGTCGCCGAGCTCGTGGAGCGGCTGCCCGTCGAAGTACACCTCGCCGGCCGTGGGTTCGAGGAGCCGAAGCGCGGTGCGCGCGACCGTCGACTTCCCGCAGCCGGACTCGCCGACGAGCCCGACGGTTTCGCCGGGGTAGACGTCGAAGTCGATCCCGTCGACCGCCTTCACGTAGCGTCGCTCGAACGTCGGGAACCCGCTCTCGCCGCGCGTCAGCGAGAGGCTCCCGAACGCGCCGTCGCCGGCGGGGAAGTGCTTCTTCAGTCCGCTGACCTCGAACAGCGGCTCCCCGCTCCGGTCGACCTCGTCGCGGCCGCCCTCGGTTTCGGGCGCCGCGCTCTCCGAGAGGTCCAAGTCGTCCGCGTGAATGCAGGCCGCCTGTGAGAAGGACCCCGAAACGCGGTCGAGCGCCGGGTCGCCGCCCGCGCGACAGTCCTCCGTGGCGTGGGGGCACCGCGGCGCGAAGTTACAGCCCGTGGGCAGGTCCGCCAGGTCGGGCATCGACCCGTCGAGCGTCGGTAACTCGTCGTAGGAGGCGTCGACCTCCGGGATCGAGTCGATGAGCGCCCTGGTGTAGGGGTGGCGGGGGCGGTCGAACAGGTCCTCGAGCGGCGCCGTCTCGACGAGGTTCCCGGCGTACATCACGCCGACGTGGTCACAGGTCTGTGCGACGACGCCGAGATTGTGCGTGATCATCAACACCGCCGTCCCCTCGCGCTCCTGCATGTCGTTCAGGAGTTCGAGGATCTTCGCCTGCGTGGTCACGTCGAGCGCCGTCGTCGGCTCGTCGGCGATGATGAGGTCGGGCTCACAGGAGAAGCCGATCGCCACCAGCACGCGCTGGCGCATCCCGCCCGAGAACTCGTGTGGGTAGTCGTCGACGCGCTCCGCGGCGTCGGGGATCCCCACGTCGTCCATCGCCTCGATCGCCCGTCGGTGCGCCTCGTCCTTCGAGGCGCCCTGGTGGCGGCGGATGGTCTCGGCGATCTGCTCGCCGACGGTCATCACGGGGTTGAGCGAGGACATCGGGTCCTGCGGGATCATCGCGATCCGGTTCCCCCGAACGTCGCGCATCTCCGGCTCGGAGTACGAGAGGAGGTCCTCGCCGTCGAACAGCACTTCGCCGCCGGTGATCTCGCCGGGGGAGTCGATGAGGCGCATGAGCGAGCGGGCGGTCACGGACTTGCCCGCGCCCGACTCGCCGACGAGCCCCATCGTCTCGCCGTGGTCGAGGGTGAACGACACCTCGTCGGTGGCGACGACCTCGCCGTCCTCGGTCCGGAAGACCGTCCGGAGGTCGCGGACGTCGAGCAGCGGCGCGTCGGCGTCGCGCTCGGCGGCCGTCGCGTCGCGTTCCCTCGTCGCGTCCGTCGCCGTCGTGTCAGTCGCCGTCGCGTCGGTCGCCGTCGCGTCCGGCGTGTCGGCGCTCATTCTATCGCCTCCACCTTCGGGTCGAGCACGTCGCGCAGCCCGTCCCCGAGCATGTTGAACCCGACGACGGCGATACCGATCGCCAGCGCCGGGAACAGCAGCATCCACGGCGCGGTCTCCATGAAGCCGCGACCCGTGTTGATCATGAGTCCCCACGAGGGTCGGGGCGGCTGTGCCCCGAGCCCGAGGAACGAGAGGCTCGCTTCCGCCAGGATGGCGAACGAGACGTTCAGCGACCCCTGCACCAGCATCGGGGCGGTACAGTTGGGGAACACCTCGCTGAAGACGATCCGCGAGTTGCTCTCGCCCCTCGCGACGGCCGCCTCCACGTACGACTCGCTGCGTTCGGCCAGCGCCGCGCTCCGGGAGACCCGGGCGATGTACGGCGTGTACACGAACGCCAGCGCGATGATGACGTTGCTCAGCTCCGGCCCCAGCACGACGAGGAGCGTGAGCGCGAGCAGCACGGGCGGGAACGCCATGGCGGCGTCCATCAGTCGCATCACCAGTTCGTCGGTCAGTCCGCCGGCATAGCCGGCGATGACGCCGAGGACCGCGCCGACGGCCAGCGCGACCGAGATGGCGCCGAAGCCGACGTACAGCGAGATCCGGCTCCCCACGACAACGCGGCTGAAGATGTCGCGGCCGAGGTCGTCGGTCCCGAACGGGTGCGCCAGGGACGGCGGCTGCGTGCGGGCGGGGATGTTCGTCTCCGCGACCGGGTACGGAGCCAGCGAGAACGGCTGGATCGTGACCCCCTGGACGGCGATCGGTCGCGCGAAGATCGCGACGACCACGAGCGACACGACGATCGTCAGCCCGAGCATCGCCTTCGTGTTGTTTCGGAACTTCCGGGCGAACCGGCGGATCCGCTCGCGCTGTGCGTCGTCGAGTTCGAACCGGCCGGTCGCTCGGTCGCTCTGTTCGGTCGCCATCACTCCTCACCCCCGTAGCGGATACGCGGGTCGAAGTAGGCGTACAGCAGGTCGGCCGCGAAGTTCGAGAACATGTATATCAGTGCGACGACGATGATGCACCCCTGGATCAGGGGGATGTCGCGACTCTGGATCGCGGTCAGCGTCAGCCGGCCGATGCCGGGCCAGAAGAACACCTCCTCGAGGACGACGACCCCGCCGAAGGCGTAGCTGAACTGGAACGCGATGACCGTGATCACCGGGATGACGGCGTTCTTGAGCGCGTGTCGCAACACGATCACGCGCTGGCTCATCCCCTTCGCCCGGGCGAGGTTGATGTACTCCTCGCCGAGCACCTCGATCATGGACGACCGAGTCATGCGCATGATGTAGGCGGTGAGCGCGAAGCCCATCGCGCCGGCCGGCAACACGAGGTGTGAGAGCGTCGCGACCGGGTCCTCGCTCGGCGGGACGTACCCCCCGGTCGGGAAGAAGTTGAACACCACCGCGAACAGCAGGATGAACACCAGCCCCCACAGGAAGATGGGCATCGAGATGCCGACGAACGCGAACATCGACGCCGAGATGTCCGGTGCCTCGTTCTGGTTCACCGCGGCGTACACGCCCAGCGGGATCGACAGCAGGACCGCGACGAGCGTGGCCGACACGGCCAACAGTAGCGAGCGCGGCAGTCGCTCGGCGACGAGCGCGGCGACCGGCTCGCTGAACCGGAGCGATTGCCCCATGTCTCCCTGCAACAGTCCGACGACCCAGTCGAGGTACCGGACGTACAGCGGGCGGTTGAGTCCCATCTGTGTCCGGAGCGCCTCCAGCGATTCCTCCGTCGCGTTCGGCCCGAGGATGAGCAGGGCCACGTCTCCCGGCAGGATGTTGGTCACGGCGAACGCGATGACCGTGACGAAAAACAGCGTCACCGCCATGAATCCCATCCGGCGCAGTACGTAGTTGTACATCGATGAGAAGAATGAGAGGGGTTACCGGTCGAGCCAGTTGTCCTGGAACTGGAGTGTGGACCCGTCCGGCGCGCCCATCGGCCCCTTGTACTCGGGCTGGGCGGCGTAGATGCTCGGCTGCCACCACAGCAACAGGTGCCCGGAGCGCTCCTCCTGCAGGATCTCGGTCGCGTCGTGGTAGAGGTCCGCCCGCTCGTCCTCGTCGTAGATCGTGCGGGCCTCCTCGACCAGGGAGTTGTACTCCTCGTTCTCCCAGCCGGTGAAGAAGAACGCCCCGTTCGGGTGGAGGAACTTGTAGAACGACACGTCCGGGTACCACAGCGCGAGGTACGAACTCGTCGTCGCCTGGAAGTCGCGGTTCGAGTAGACGTCCGAGAGCCACGTGCTCCACGTGATCTGCTGGATCTCCAGGTCGATGCCGGCCTCGGCGGCGTCGGCGGCGATCACCTCCGCGCCCTGCACCTGCGTCGGGTACGACTGCGGGATCTTGAACGTGGCCGAGTAGCCGTCGGACATGCCCGCGGCGTCGAGGTGCTCCTGGACCTTGTCGAGGTCGCGCTCGCGCGGCCCGAGGTCCGGGTGGACGTAGGGGCTGCCGGGCGCCGCCGGCGACGCGGTCGTCTGCCCGGTGCCGTAGAGGGCCGCCTCGGCGACTTTCTCCTTGTCGATGGCGTAATCGAGCGCCAGCCGCGCGTCCTTGTTGTCGAAGGGCTCGCGGTCGCAGTTCAGCCCGAGGTACACGAGCGACTTCGGGAACTGCGTCTCGAAGCGGACGTTGGAGTTGTTGCGGACGCTCTCGGCGTCCCGCGGCGCGATGCCGTTGATGAAGTCGTACTCGCCCGCGTTGAACGACTGCAGGCGGACGCTGGGGTCGGGGATCTCGCTTTTGACGATCTCGTCGATGAAGGGGCCGTCCTCGTCGCTGGCGCCCCAGTAGTCCTCGTAGCGACTCATCGTGAACGAGGTCTCGACCTCCCGGCTCTCGAACCGGTAGGGACCGGTCCCGATCGGCTCCTCGACCTGGTCTTTCGCGGCGTTCTCGGCCGGCATGATCGCGAGCTCGGCCGTCGCCATCTTGGCGATGAACGGCGCGAACGGCCGGTTCAGCTTGATCTCGAAGGTATAGTCGTCGGGCGCCCGGAGCTCCTCGACGTTCTCGAAGAAGCCCGTGGCAAGGAAGTCGCCGTTCTGGACGCGCTCGTAGGTCGCCAGCACGTCCTCGGAGGTCATCTCCGAGCCGTCGTGGAAGGTGACGCCCTCGCGCAGTTCCATCGACAGCAGCGTGTTGTCCTCCGTCTGCTCCAGAGACTTCGCCAGGTGCGGTTCAAGCGAGTAGTCGTCCTGGAGCTTCACCAACTCCTCGTAGATGTTCTCGAGGACGCGCTTGGACGCCGCCGAGGTGTCGATGTGCGGGTCGAGCCCCTGCACGGGGACGGCTCCGCCCCACTGGAGCGTGCCGCCGACCTGTGCGCCGCCGGGATCGGCCGTCGGCGTGCTCTCTCCGCCGCCGTCGGACCCACCATCGCCGCCCCCGTCACTGTCGCTGTCGGTTGAACCCGAGTCGCTTCCGGCGCAGCCGGCGAGCGCGGACACGCCCGTCGCGCCGACCGCGCTGAGGAACGCACGACGCCTAGTGCTGCGGCTATCCGAGGGATCTGACCCCTTGCTACCGTCTTGCATACATCTGCTACGTTCGATTCACCCTACATAAGTATTTGGGTCACTGTCCGATCGGCCGTTCGACGTGTCTGCGGAGACGCGATCGAAGACCGACTGTCCGTCGCCTGGCGTGTGCGGATATCGACCGACCGTCGGCGGCTCCGGTCGTCGAGGCGCACGCGAGGACGATACCGAAGCGCGAGCAGTCGTCCCGACGGGTACCGTAGAGTAATATAGCGGGCCCCGAGACTCAGAGAGTACCTCATGGAAGTCAATCGCAAGCGCCTGCGGAGCGACCTCGAGGCGACGGCCGAGTTCGGGGCGGTACCGTCGGAGGAGGGGAACGGGCGGACGGTGCTCACGGGAACGACGGCCGACCGTCGTGCTCGCGAGTTCCTGTGCGAGCGCCTTCGGGATGCCGGCTTGACCGTCCGGATCGACGGAGTCGGGAACGTCGTCGGTCGCTGGTGCCCGGAGAGCGCCGACCCCGACGCCGACGCGGTCGCGATGGGAAGCCACCTCGATTCGGTCCCCGAGGGGGGCATCTTCGACGGCCCCCTCGGCGTGTACGCCGCGCTCGAAGCGATTCGGACGCTTCAGGAGGAGGGTATCGAACCGGATCGCCCGATCGAGGTCGTCTCGTTCACCGAGGAGGAGGGGCAGCGATTCGGCGGCGGGCTCATCGGGTCGGGGGTCGCCGTCGGCGAACTCACCGTCGAGGAGGCGCTCGCGATCCGCGACGGGAACGAGGTCCCGCTCGGCGACGCGCTCGCGGACATCGGCTTTCGGAGCGACGGGCGCGTCGACGCGACCGAGTGGGACGCGTGGATCGAGATCCACATCGAGCAGTCCGAACGGCTCGTCGACGCGGGCGTTCCCGTCGGGATCGTCTCGAGTATCGTCGGGCTCACTCGGTGTCACGTCGAGATCGTCGGCGAGGCGAACCACGCCGGGTCGACGTCGATGGAGGAACGCTCGGACGCGTTGGCGGCGGCCAGCGAACTCGTGCTGGATGTCGAGGCGGCGACGGACGAGCGTCCCGGCGTCCGCGACACGGCGGTCGCGACCGTCGGCAAGCTGGACGTCTCGCCCAACGCGCCGAACGTCATCCCCGGGTCGGTCGACCTGACGATCGACGTCCGTGACGTGAGCTACGACTCGATCGAGTCGATCACGGCCGCCGCCCGCGAGAGCCTGTCCCGGTTGAAACGAGAACGGCCGGTCACGACGACCTTCGACCACGCGTGGGACCGCAGACCCGTCGAGATGAGCCCTCGACTCAGACGAACGCTCCGGGAGGCCGGCGACGCCGCGAACGTCGAGACGATGGATCTCCACTCCGGGGCGGGCCACGACACGATGCACATCGGCACCGTCACGGACGCGGCGCTGCTGTTCGCGCCGTCCGTCGACGGCGTCTCGCACAACCCGCGCGAGTGGACCGACTGGGAGGACTGTGCGACGGTGACTCGCGTCATGGCCCACGCGGTTGCATCCCTCTCCACCGAGTAACCCGAACGTCGTTCCTCGCGATCGCTGGCGTTCTCGCTGTACGAACCGACTCGGAGAGCCGAGCGAGCGGGACTGAGGTCCGTGTGTACGGCGTACCGGACGAGCCGGGCGTCGAGCGAACGCCGAGTGAACGGCGAGGGACTGGCGATCCACGGAGCGAAGCATCCGATACGAGGTACTCCTGTTGTCCGTCCGGGGCCGATGGTTTGTGAAATACAAACGACTATGTGGTCCGGACCTGATCGGTACCCATGAACAAGGACACGTCGTCCGGGTCGCCGCGGACCCTGGAGACGGTGTCGCGTGCGTTCGGGATCGTGCGGGCGCTCAAGGAACTCGACGGCGCCGGCGTCACCGAACTCGCGGACCACCTGGACATCTCCAAGAGCGTCGCGTACAACTACCTGTGTACGCTCCGGGAGGAGAAGTTCGTCGTGAAGGAGGACGACACGTACCGGCTGTCGCTGCAGTTCCTGCTCGTCGGGGAGTACGTGCGAAATCAGAACACGCTGTATCGGATCGGCAAGTCGCATCTGGACACCCTCGCCGAGGAGACCGGGGAGTTCGCCCACCTGGCGACCGAACAGCACGGGTTGAGCGTGAACCTCTACAAGGTAAGCGGCGAGAAGGCGGTGGGTACCAGCTACCAGGTGAACAAACTCCAGCGGGCCGACTACCTCCACTTCTCGGCCACGGGGAAGGCGATACTCGCCCATCTCCCGCGGGAACGCGTGGAGTGGATCGTCGACCAGTACGGGCTCCCGGGGAAGACCGACGAGACGATCACCGACCCCGAGGAGCTGTTCGACGAGTTGGAGACCGTGCGCGAGCGAGGATACGCACTCAACGACCAAGAGGAGATCAAGGGATTGCAGGCGATCGGCGCCCCGATCCGCAACCGACACGGTCGCGTCCTCGGCTCGGTGAGCGTCTCGGGACCGGTCCAGCGAATGCAGAACCCCGAGTACCACGACGAGATCGTCGAACAGGTGGTCAACACCGCCAACATTATCGAGGTCAACGTGAACATGGGCGAGACGGAGGACGACTTCCCGACGTTCAGTTGAGCGCCCCCGAGATCTCAGCGAACACGTTCCGTCCATCGGCTCGGCCCGTTGCATCCGCCGCCCTCCCAGTGACCGTCGCCCATCCCCCACCGTGTTTCGGGAGTGTTCACGAACGAGGTAGTAACACAGACATACGCTCGTGTGAGAAACACGTATGTCGATCCCTCGGTTGCGGACACGTATGTCAACGCAAGTCGTTCCGGATCAGATCACCGTCGAGGTGACGGACGTCGGCGGGATCCGTGAGACGACCGTCGACCTGACGAACGGCGTGAACGCGCTGGTCGGCGAGAACGCGACGAACAGGAGTTCCTTCCTGCGGGCGCTCATCTCCGGGATGGGCTCGTCCGTGGGAACGGTCCGTCGAGGGGCGGCCGAGGGGCAGGTCACGATCGAGATGGACGGGGAAACGTACACGCGGACCGTCAGCAGGGAGGGGAGCCGGGACGTGTGGAGCGGATCGGGGGTCCTCAGCGACACGGAGCGCGTTCGGTCCGCGGAACTATTCGCGTTCCTCCTGGAGGACAACGAGATCCGACGGACCGTCGAGCGGGGCGGCGACCTCTACGATCTCCTGTTGCAACCGGTCGACCGTGACGCGCTCGCCGAGCGTGAGGCCGAACTCAGGGAGCGGCGCGACGCCCTCCGGGACGAACTCGACACCATCGAGGAAGCCAAACGGACGCTCGTCGGACTGGAGGCGGACCGGAACCGACTGGAGACCGAGATCGAGGAGCTGACCGCCGAACGCGATCGGCTCGCGGAGCGGGTCGAGGAGCTCGAGAAGCGGGTTTCGGATCCCGGGGAGGAGTCCGACGTCGTGGCCGAGCTCGAGGAGGAGCTGACGGAGGCCGAGAGCACCCTTCGAAGTCGCAAGCGAACGCTCCGATCCATCGAGAACAGCCTGTCCGCCGCCCGGGCGTCCCTGGACGACCTGGCCGTCCCCGACATCGACATCGAGGAGACGCGAGCCGAACGGGACGACCTCGCCGGCGAACTCCGCGAGCTCCGGAACAGGCGGTCGCGGGTCAGGACGAACATCGACAAACTGGACGCCGTTATCGATGCCCACGACGAACTCCGCTCGGGAGACCTCGCCGGTGAGGCGATCGTCGGATCGCTCGGTCTCGACGCCGGCGAGATCCCGGACGGGCCACTCGCGAACGGTCCCTCCCCGGGGGAGGGGATCGACATCGAGTCCTCGTTGGTCGGCGACGAGACGGACGAACGGACGCAGTGCAGCGTCTGCGGGAGCACGGTCGGGCTCGATCAGTTGGAGCGGCTCAGGGTCCAGCTCTCCTCGCTGAGAACCCAGCTCGAAGGGAAGCGGGACGAACTGGACGAGGAGATCGAGCGCCTGGAGTCCCGACGCAGCGTCGTCGTCGACCAGATCAGCAGGTACGAGTCGAAGCGCGCACGGAGGGAGACGCTGGAGGCGGAGATCGAAACCGACCAGCGGCGGCTCGAATCCAAGCGCGAGGAGGTCGAGGAAGCGAGGGCCACCGTCGAGGAGAAGAAGGAGGCGTTGGCCGAGATCGAAGAGCAGATGGCCGAACGCGGGGGTGACGAGGTCGAGGAGCTGACCGACGCCAAAGCCGACCTGCGGGAAACCCGGTCCGCGCTCGGTGACAAGCGGGAGGAACTCGACGCGGTCACCGACAGGATCGAGACGAACGCCGAGACGGTGGACGCGCAGGCGGAGGTCGAGGAAGCCCTCGACGAGGTGACGACGGAGCTGGACGAGGTCAAGAACCAGATCGAGAACCGGGAGCGTGAGCTGGAGGCGAGGTTCAACGACCGAGTCGACGAGGTCCTCGACCTCCTCGAATACGAGAACGTCGACGGGATCCGGCTCGAGCGGCTGGACGAGGAGTTCCGACTCCGGGTCAGCCGGGAGACGGACCGGGGGAAGACGGTGCGCGACACCGTCGACACCCTCTCGGAATCCGAGCGCGAGGTCGTCGGGATGGTCACGGCCCTCACCGGCTATCTCGTCCACGACATCGGCGACATCTCGCCGGTGGTCGTCCTGGACTCCGTGGAGATGATCGACTCCGCCCGGATCGCCCGACTCCTGGACTACGTCGAGGAGCGGACCGACTACCTCGTCGCGGCCCTCCTTCCGGCCCACTCCCGGCACCTCGACTCCGTCACGGGAACGGTCAACACGGTCGAGTACCCGAGACCGTAGCGCCGCTCCCGTCCGGGCTGGCGAGTCGGACCCGTCCGACCGCGTGGGTCGCGGGACGAACCGTTACGAATCGGCACGGCGGGTCCGAACGACGGGTCTCACGCCGGATCCGTACAGTTGGGACAGCCACCGGCCTGGATCCACTCGCGGTGAACGCACGTGTGCTCGCACTCGGAACACTTCACACGGAGTCGAACGGATACCTCCGCGTCCGGAACCTCCCCCTCCCGGTTCCGAGCGAGCTGGGAGAGCGTCGAGTCGCTCACCCGTTCGACGCGAGAGAGGAGCTTGTCGATCCGTTCTTGCCCGCGCTGGGGAGTCAGCGGCTCGCGCGTGTTCCCGCCCTCGACCTCCTTGTCCTCGGTGAGCCAGGCGTAGACGGACCGCCAGTGGGGGAGGTCCTCGGCGAGGTCGTCGACGGGAAAGCCACTGTCCCTGAGCGCCTCGAGCACGCGCTCCTGGTGTTCGTCCGGGTCGTCGGCGTCGATCGCGTCGTACACCGTCTCCGGGTCCGGGACCAACCCGTCGAAGCTGACATCGTGGTCCTCCATCGCACGCTCGACCACCCGCACGTTGAACCACCGAGCGAGTTCCCGGATCGTGAACTGCTCCTCGCCGGTACCGGTCCACCGGTTGACGAGCTGGACCTCCAAGTGGTCCAGATCGTACGTTCGCATGACACGAACGATCTTCCGCTCCTTCTGATGGCCGCTCAGATCGGACTCAGTCATGCCGTCGTTCCTCCCGAACGGACCGGAGTCGGTCACGTCCGTCAGCCCTCGAACCGGCGCCCTCGGGGGTAACTGGCTCCCGAGAGGATAGGTCACTACTGCGCACGCGTTGCTGCAACGGAGTAGAGGCATATATGAGTTGACCTTCGCGCGACGCGACCCGCAAGGAGCCGTCGATGTCGTCCCGGCCACGTCCCGAGACGGCGGTACCTGTCCTCGAGGTCGGGGGCCACCAGGACCATTCGCGATCGGATCGGACGCAATTCCCCAAACAGCTATAAGCTGTGTGACGTAGGTGACTGCACTGGAGACCACGAACTGTCACACGACATCGATCGGATCGACCCGGTGGTGTGGAGGAGGTCGGAAACGAGACGAGTCGGCGACGTTCGAAGTCGGCTCGGTTCGACAGAACCATCAATTTTAGAGAATACATTGGAATATGATGATTTCTCGCAGGCGCTCACGGAACGCTGTTCGGAACCGTAGTAGACGACCGACCCACAGCCCGCTCGCAACGCAGTCTCGGTCACGGTGGCGTGCCTCCCCCGCGATCAGGAGCCGGCGATCCTGACTGCGTGCCACTGTCGAACCGAAACGAACGCGTTCCCGGATTTCCGGCCAGCAGCGACCAGTACACCAGAGGCGCCACAGCGTCTACAGAACTTCGTGAGGAACACGACCGCCCGATACGCTGTGACCCCGATCGATCACGCCCGGAATCTCGCGGCGGCAGTCGGTCGATCAGGGCTCCGACCTCGGCCGGACCGCTGTGAGAATCGAACCGCCATTAGTATGTTTGAATACATATAATATAATATACCAACCAGATTTTTGGTACTACTTCGTGCACCGGTCAATGACCGCCGAAACGTGATGCGGGCCTCGACAGCCCGTCGAACTCGCGGGCGAACCGCGACGCGAGTAGCAAACGAGCAGTTCACGGAAGCGCGTGGGAGGTCCGCGCTGGACAAGCCGAGTTCGCGAGAAAACAGAGAGCGCCGAGTCCAGAACGTACCCGAGTTAGAACGGCGCGTCCGGTCCGTCGGACACGTCGGCCGCGGTGTCGGCGACGCCCGCGTCGGCGTCGCCCGCGGCCGCACCGTCGGCGTCGAGCGTCTCGGCGAGCTCGCCGCGCTCCTCCAGCTCCGCGAGGATGTCGCTGCCGCCGACGAACTCGCCGTCGACGAACGTCTGCGGGATGGTCTCCCAGCCGCTCTCGGCCTCCAACGCCTCGCGGAAGGCGTCGAGGTTCTCGAGCGTGTTCACCGTCGCCACGTCGTCGCGGTACTGGCCGATCAGTCCGATCGCGCGCTTCGAGTAGCCACACTGTGGCATTCGCGCGTCGCCCTTCATGAACAGCACCACCTCGTTGTCGGCGATCGCGTCGGTCACGCGCTCGTGGGCCTCCTCGGCGTCGATCCCCTGGTTTGTCGGGTCGAAGGTCACAGTGTCTCCCGTATCGGCCCGACCGTGTTAGGGGTTGCGCCGAGGGCGGCCGTCAGTAGTCGCCGAGCACGCCGAGCCGCCGCGCCCGCCGGGTCGCGTAATGGAAGACGACGTAGCCGGCCGCGAGGTAGCCGACGGCGACGGCGACGAGCAGCGCCAGGTCCGCGAGCGGGAACTCCCACAGGCGGACGCCGTCGACCATCGCCCGCTGGAGCATCGCGCTCCCGTGGGCCAACGGCAGCGCCCGCAGCCACGGCTGGTCGAGCACCGGCGCGGAGACGAGCACGACGAAGCCGAACTGGAGGAGGTTCAGCCAGTTGCCGACCCGCTTGTACAACACGGTCACCCCGCCGGCGGCGAACCCCAACCCGAGCACGGAGACGATCGCCAGCCCCGCGACGACGACGACCGTCACCGGCGCGAGCGCCAGCGTCGTGTCGGTCACGACGAGCATCACCGCGAGGATCACCGCGGAGGTGAGGAACGTCCGAACCACCTTCGCGACGCCCTTGAGCAGGGCCACGGGGGCGAACCCGAACGGCGTCGTGACGTGCCGCTCCAGGGTCCCCCACTGGACCTCGCTGCCGATGTCGTTGGACACCGAGGAGTACGCGCCGACCGCGAGCGTCCACAGGAAGTAGCCGACGACGATCCCCGAGAGCGAGTCGGCGAGCGCCTGCCCCGCCAGGAGCCGCCCGCCGAAGAACAACAGCCCGAAGAACACGAGCGAGACGACGATGCCGCCGATCGCGTTCGCCGGATAGCGGACGAAGATCAGGAACTCCCGGTAGAGGACCGCCCGCGCGAGATCGAGGTACGTCGCCGGCCGCGGGTCGTCGCCGGTCGAGGCGCCGTCCCTGGCGACGGCGGCGCCCGCGGATGTCTCGTTCGAGGGCCCGTTCGAGGATCCGTCCGCGGCGTCGGCGGTCGTCACTGCGCACCTCCGCCGTCGCCGGCGACGCCCGCCCGCCGTCGCTCGCGCGGGCGGTCGCCGTTCGGTTCGACCTCGCTCGAATCGTCGGGCTTCGCATCGGTCAGTCGGACGAACACGTCCTCCAGACTGGGCTCGACGGTGTCGACGCGGTCGAGCGTCACGTCGGCCGCGCGCAGCGCGTCGAAGAGGTCGTACACCGCGTCGCCGTCGGTGTTGACCTCCAGGGTGGGCGGCTCCGCGCTCGCGTCCGCGTCGGCGACGGCGAACCGGTCGCGCAGGTCGGCGACCGTCGCCGGCGAGAGGTCGTCGCTCGCGACCCGCACGCGGTAGTCGTCGACGGCGCCGAGCAGCCGCTCGACGGCGTCGTCGGCGACGATCGACCCCTCGGACATGACGACCACGCGGTCGCAGACGTCCTCGATGACGCGCATGTCGTGGCTGCTCACGACGACCGTGAGGTCCTCCTCCTCGGCGAGCCGGCGGATCTCCCGCCGCAGCGTCCGCGACCCCTCCACGTCGAGCCCGAGCGTCGGCTCGTCGAGGAACACCAGCTTCGCCCCGCCCGCGAGCACGCTCGCCAGCGACACCTTCTGTTTCATCCCCCGCGACAGCTCCCGGACCGGCGTGTCCGCCCTGTCGGCCAGGTCGAGCCGGTCGAGCAGTCGCTCGTGCCTGCCGGCGACCGAGTCGGGGGCGACGCCGCCGATGGTCGCGAAGTAGCGGAGGTTCTCCCGGACGGTCAAACGCCAGTAGTCGTTCCGGGCACCCTCCAGCATCGCGTCCACGTCAGCGTAGGCGGCCCGTCGCCCGTCGGCGGCGTCGCGGCCGAGCACGCGGACGGTGCCCTCGTCGGGAATGACGGTCCCGAGGACCGACTTGATCAGCGTCGTCTTCCCGGCGCCGTTGGGGCCGAGCAGTCCGACGACCGACCCCCGGTCGACCGAAAAAGAGACGTCGTCGACGGCGCGGACGGCGTCCTCCCCGGAGCCGAAGCGCTTGGAGAGTCCCTCGACGGAGAACGCTGGCGTCGCGTCCGGATCGTGGTCGCGTCCGTCCCCTGTCGTCGGTGCCATCGGCCGGAATAGTCGTGCACGGCTGATAAGGGGTGCGGCGGCGATGGTGGCGGTGGTGGCGGTGGTGGCGGTGGTGACGATGGCGGCGTCACCGGCGGTGTCGACGGCGGCGTCAGCGACGACGACACGGACGAGTCGACAGAAGGTTTATTCGGGTTCTGTCTGACGTGTGAGCGATGTCCCTCCACGACGACCTCGACGCTCGCAGCGCCCTTCCCGCCGCGCTCGGTTCCGCAGCGCTGGTCGCGTTCGCGTTCGTCGCGTTCGGGTGGCTCCGGCTGTCCTCGCGGAGCGGAACCCCCGCCGGCGACCCCGTCGCGATCCTCGGCGCCCTCCTGATCCAGGCGGCCGTAGCCACCGTGACGTTCGCCCCGTTCCTGCTGGCCGTCGTCGGCGTGGTCGCTCGGCCGACCCCCCGCGTCGTCGCCGGCGGGGCCGCCCTCGTCTACGGGGTCGACCTTCTGGTCACCGTCGGGACGACGCTGGCGACCGGGTTCCCGGGCTCGGTCGGCCCCCTCGTGCTCGTCGTCCCGCTGTCGACGGTCGTGAGCCTCCTCGCGATCGCGGTCGCCGTGTGGCTCGCCTACCACGGCGGCTACGAACGACTCGCCGCGGCTGCCGAAGGCGCCGACCGACACCCGCTGTTCGCCAACCTCCCGAAGAAATCCCTCGGCCCGGGGCTGTCTGTCAAGCGGGGCCTCGTCGCGGCGGGGCTGGCGGCGCTCGTCGGTGCCGGCGGTCTGGTGGCGGCGAACGGCCTCGGGGACCTGCTCCGAGCGGCCACACGCGCGGGCGCCGGCGGATCGGTTTCGGTCACGGTCACGGGGGCGTGGGCCCGGAACGTGGGGATCCCGCCGTCGCAGTTCCCGGTCGAGTGGCTGTCGGAGGCGTCGTTCCTCCTCGCGGTGCTGTTCGTCGCCGGGCCGCGCGTCGCCGCCCGCGATCTCGGCAAGGGGATCGCCGTCATCGTGGGCGTGCAGTCCGCGACGGTGCTCGTGCCCGCGTTCGTTGCCTCGGCCCGCCCGCTCGACCTCTGGGCGCCCTCGGGTCCGCTACTGGCGCCGCTGGGCGACGTGTTCCTGTTCGTCGGCATCGCCGTCGCCGTGCGGTTGGCGCTCCACGGCGACGGACCCGTCCGGACACCCACCGGGGGAGCCGTCGACGGGTAGCTGTCGCGAAGAGGAGGACAGACACGAGACCGCTCGCCTTTCCGTCGACGATCTGCGGATCGTCACCCGAGATCCGAACACAGCCGACGATACTGGAGCGACCACCGCCAACAGTTATCCATCGCGTGACGGTAGCCACGCACAATGACCGAGCTATCCGACCGAGAGGACATCTCCGATCTGGGGGCGGTCCGGCGGATGTACCGCATCACCGCCGACTACGAGCGGTCGTTCGACACGAAGGTGTCCGACCTGCTGGAACTCGGTCGGGCGTATCTGGGGGTTCAAGCCGGGTTCCTCACGGAGATCTCCGACGACGAGCAGGTCATCGTCAACGCCGTCGGCGACCACCCGCTGTTACAGCCGGGGGAGTCGTGTCCACTCGACAAGACGTACTGCCGACGGACGCTGTCGCACGACGACTCGCTCACCGTCCAACACGCCGAAGTCGAGGGCTGGGAGGAAGACTCCGCCTACCAGCAGTTCGGGCTGGAGTCGTACATCGGGGCCAAGGTGATCGTCGACGACGAGATCTACGGGACGTTCTGTTTCGCCGATACCGAGCCGCGCGAGCGCCCCTTCAGCGACGCGGAGTCGACGTTCGTGGAGTTGATGGCCGAGTGGGTGAGCTACGAACTGTTTCAGAAGCAGGCGACCGAACGCATTCAACGGCAGCGCGACCAGTTGGAGGAGTTCGCAAAGGTCGTTTCACACGACCTTCGGAACCCGCTCAGCGTCGTCCAGGGGTATCTGGATCTCGCGGAGGAGACCGGAGACCCCGACCACTACGATCGGTGTCGGGACGCCCTCGACCGGATGGAGACGCTGATCGAGGACCTGCTGGTGTTGGCCCGGGAGGGCGAGTCGATCGACGAGACGGAGGCCGTCGACGTGGGCGAGGCGGCGAGCGACTGCTGGTCGTTCGTCGCGACCGCGGACGCGACGCTGACCGTGGAGATCGACCGCCGGATCACCGCCGACGGCACCCGGCTCCAGCAGCTGTTCGAGAACCTCTTTCGCAACGCGATCGAACACGGCGGCGACGACGTCGCCATCCGGGTCGGCGAGTTGGCCGACGGGTCGGGCTTCTTCGTCGCGGACGACGGCCCGGGGATCACGCCGGCCGACCGCGAGCGGGTCCTCGATCACGGCTACTCGACGGCGGATGACGGGACCGGGTTCGGACTCACGATCGTCACGCAGATCGCCGACGCCCACGGCTGGGACGTGACGGTGACCGAGAGCGACGACGGCGGCGCCCGGTTCGAGATCGCGGGGGTCGACTGATCCGCGTCGCTGTCGGCAGCCAGGTCAGTATCGGTCCGATCGGGCAGGAACAACTATGTCAATTGTTACCAACGATCAGCCGTCATGCGAGCAGCAGTCCTACGGGAGCACGGGGAACCGCTCGACGTAACCGAGGTCGACGACCCGGAACCCGACCCGAAGGGCGTGGTCGTCGAGGTCGAGGCGTGCGGGATCTGTCGGTCGGACTGGCACGGCTGGCAGGGCGACTGGGACTGGCTGGGCATCCAGCCCCAGCCGGGCCAGATCCTCGGCCACGAGCCGGCGGGGCGCGTCGCCGCCGTCGGCGAGGACGTGACGACCTTCGCCGAGGGCGACCACGTCGCGGTGCCGTTCAACCTCGGCGACGGCACGTGCATGCAGTGCCGGACCGGCCACGGGAACACCTGCGAGAACCCGATGCCGCTGGGGTTCGTCGAGCCGGTTCCCGGCGCGTTCGCCGAGCTGGTCCACGTGCCCGCGGCCGACCACAACCTCGTCCACCTCCCCGACGGCGTGGGCTCCGTCGACATGGCGGGGCTGGGCTGCCGCTTCATGACGGCCTTCCACGGGCTGGCCCACCGGGCGCCCATCGAGGCGGGCGACTGGGTCGCCGTCCACGGCGTCGGCGGGGTCGGCCTCTCGGCGGTCCACGTCGCCGACGCCCTCGGCGCGAACGTCGTCGCCGTCGACCTCGACGACCAGAAGCTCTCGACGGCCGAGGAGCTGGGCGCCGCCGAGACGGTCAACGCCGGCGACACCGACGACGTGCCGGGGGCGGTGCAGGCGCTCGCGGGCGGCGGCTGTCACGTCTCCGTCGACGCGCTCGGCATCGCCGAGACGTGCCGCAACTCGGTGCGCAGCCTCGGCACGCGGGGGACGCACGTCCAGATCGGCCTCACCACCGCCGAGGAGGAGGGGATGGTCGGCCTCCCCACCGACGCGATGGTGATGCAGGAGATCGAGTTCGTCGGCTCGCTGGGGCTGCCGCCGACGCGCTACGACGAGATCTTCCGGATGGTCGCCCGCGACAACCTCGATCCCAGCGCCGTCGTCAGCGAGACGGTGACGCTGGACGACGTGAACGACAAGCTGTCCGCGATGACCGACTTCGGGACCGAGGGGATCCCGGTGATCGACGAGTTCTGACGTCGAACGTCGTCTCCGGGGGCGCAGGTCATCGCGACCCAGTCACCGAATCGGCCGGCCCGATCGGCGTGATCCGCGGGCCGAAGCGTCCGGGTTCGACCTCGGCCTCGATGCCGAACACCTCCGCGAGCAGATCCGGCTCCAGCACCGACGCTGGCGGGCCGGCCGCGTGGACGTCCCCCTGTCGGAGGACGACCATCTCGTCCGCGTAGCGGGCGGCCTGCTCGATGTCGTGAAGGACGAGCACGACCGTCGTCTCGTCGTCCTCGCGCAGCGTCCGCACCACGTCCATCACGGCGAGTTGGTGGCGCAGGTCGAGGAACGTCGTCGGCTCGTCCAGGAGGAGCACGTCGGCGTCCTGTGCCAGCACCATCGCGACCCACGCGAGCCGGCGCTGGCCGCCGCTGAGGTCCGCCAGCGGCCGGTCGCGCAGGCGGTCGATGCCGACGAGCCGCAGGGCGCGGTCGACCGCCGTAACGTCCGCGTCGTCGACCGTGTCGAGGAACCCCCGGTGGGGATAGCGGCCGTGATAGGCTAACTCCTCGACGGTTATTCCGTCGGGTGCGGTCGGCTCCTGTGGAAGCCGAGCGAGTTCGCGGGCGCGCTCCCGGTCCCCGTAGTCGTCGAGCGGCCGACCCCGGAGCGTCACGGTCCCCGACCGGGGCGCGAGCCGCCCGGCGAGCCCGCGCAGCAGCGTGCTCTTGCCGCTCCCGTTCGGTCCGACGAGCGCGGTGACCCGGCCTTCGGGGAACGCGTGGGTCGCACCGTCGATCACCGGAGTGTCCGACTCGGGGTAGCGCAACACGAGGTCCTCGGCGGCGAGGACGTCGTCGCCGGCGGGTCGGTCGGTGTCGCGTGTGTCGGTCATTGGAACCCTCCGAAGTCGCCGTGTTTGCGCATGAGATACAGGAAGTACGGGCCACCGAGGAGCCCGGTGACGATGCCGACGGGGATCTGCGCGGGCGAGAGCGCGAGCCGGGCGCCGGCGTCGGCGGCGAGCAGCAGCGCCGGGCCGGCGAAGACGCAGCCGACGAGTAGGCGCTTGTGGTCGGTGCCGACGCTCCGGCGGACGATGTGCGGGACGACGAGGCCGACGAAGCCGACGATCCCCGCGGCGGCGACGCTCGCTGCCGCCGCCAGCACCGCGACGCTCGAGAGAAGGAATCGAACGCGCTCGACCGAAAGCCCGAGCGAGGCGGCCGTCTCCTCGCCAAGCGTCAGGACGTTCAGCTCGCGGGCGCCCAGCAGCGACGCCCCGACCGCGGCGACTGACCACGGGAGCAGCATTCGCACCTGTGCCCAGTCTGTTCCCACGAGCGAGCCGGTCGTCCACGCGACGACGCTCTGGACGAGCCCGATGTCCTCGATGAGCAGGAACAGCCCCGTCTGCACCGAGCCGAAGACGCTGGAGACGATGACGCCCGCGAGCACCAGCCGCACCGGGTTGGTGCCGCCCTGCCACGCGATGGCGTACACGAGCAGGAACGCGACCCCGCCACCGACGGCCGCGAACAGCGGGAGCAGCGGGAGCAGCCCGGTGAACACGACGACCGTGAGCAACACCGCGAGGCCGGCACCCGAGGAGACGCCGAGGACGAACGGGCTCGCGAGCTCGTTGCGGGTGATCGCCTGGAGGACGGCCCCCGAGACGGCGAGGTTCGCACCCACGAGCAGCGCCACGAGCACGCGCGGGAGCCGGATCGTCCACACGACGAGCGTCGCCGTCCCGTAGTCCGGTACCCTCCCCCCGAGCAGGAACGCCCGCCAGGCTGCCGCGCTGAGCAGCACCTCGGGGTCAGCCAGCGCCCGCCACGCGCCCAGCGGGGAAACCGGATACGCGCCGAAGCTCAGTTGCAGCGTCGCCGCGACGACGACGACGGCGACGCTGCCGACGGCGACGCCGACGAGCTGCCGGTTCACCCACGCGAGCCGCCGGTCGGCGGCCGTCCCCGTCTCCCCGCGGGTCTCACCGGCCATCGCGACACCCCGGCGGTCGCGGGGGTCGTCCGTCACGCGAGCGCGTTCGCCTTCGCGTCCGCGGACGGCCGCGGCTCATCCGTCGCCCGTGACGATCCCCGCGACGCGGTCGCGGTCGAACAGCTCCTCGTCGCCGAACTCGTCGGGATAGGCCACCTGCGCGGCGTGCTCGGTCTGGAACAGCGAGACCATCGGGCCCTGGTAGTTGATGCCGCCGGCATGGACACGGCCGTTCTCGACGGCGGTCACGTCGCGGGCGACCGGGTGGTCGCGCATGAACCCCAGCGTGAACTCCCGGAACGACTCGTCGTCGAGCACGAAGTCGTCCGCGAACTGGGTCTCCATGACGATCACTTCGGGGTCGAGCCGCGCGATCGTCTCGTAGTCGATACGGACGCCCCACTCGGGGATCCCGCTGTCCGTCAGGGCGTCCTCGACCTCGACGACCTGCCACTGGAGATCCGAGACGGAGTCGTCCATGTACTGTGGGAAAAAGGAGTTCGGCGGGATCCCTTGGGGTCGCAGGAGCAACACCTCCGTGCGCTCCTCGGGCAGCCGCGAGCGGATCGTCTCGGCCAGCTCCGAGCGTACCTGCTCGATCCGCTCGTAGCGGTCGCGCCGGCCGAACAGCGCCGCGACGTTGCCGAACGCCTCCGACAGCGTCGGATACCGGTACGTGTGCCACGCGTCCTGCTGTTCGCGGATGTAGTTGCCGAAGAACGGGCCGACGTTCGTCGCGATCTCCTCGATGTCGGCCTCCGTCCATCCGAAGGTGTTCACCATCCACACCGGGTCGATGACGTGGAGGTCCGCGTCGGCGGCGTAGAACGACTCCTTGGGCATCCGCGTGCCCCGCGACAGCACCGGATACTGGCTCTTGTCGAACGAGACGCCCGGCAGCTCCTCGTAGTACCCGGTGTAGTACCGCCGCGGCGAGCCGATCGCCGCGAGCCGGTCGGCCAGCCCGAGCGCGACGCCGATGTCGCAGTAGATGCCGGCGTTGGCGGCCCACGTCTCCGGGGGCTCGTCGAACGAGAGACAGCCCACCGGCTCCATACACGCCTCGTACGCCGGTTCGGGGGTCGCCGTCTCCGTCTCCGTTCGGGGATTCGCCGTGGTCCCGGTCGTCGGCGCCGCGGCCGTGTCGCCACTGGCGTTCGGTCCGCCGCTCGTGCCGCCGCAGCCGGCGAGCCCGACGGTCGCCGCGCCGCCAAGGGCCGCGAGCAACTGTCGCCGCGTCCGTTCGCTCCCGGTCACTGTCCGGATTAGCGGTCCCGACCGCGGGGTGTGGGTCGTTGTCTCATGGTCGAAACAACGGACGGGCTCCACGAATATATGTCTAGCCCGGCGGGGAACCGGCACCTCCGGCGTCGTGGACGTCGCCACCGGACGGACGGGGCGGCCGAGACGGTCAGCGGGGTGGGGCGGTCAGGCCGATCGAGCCGGTCGGGACGCTCGGGCCGGTCGAGCCGGTTGAGGTGGTCGGGGTGTCGGGGCTTGGCGGTCGGGTTCCCACCGAGGATTTAGTATCCGCCGTGCGAAGCTGTCCCAGTGCACGCCGACGAGATCGATCCGCAGGCCCGGGCGGCCGTCGAGCGACAGAGCCGGATCCCGCTCCCGCACAGTCGGTACGGGCTGAAGCTCCTCCGGCTCGTCACTCGACCCGTCACGTGGGTACAGAACCGGAACCCGCCGGAAGTCGGCGCTGTCGTCGATCGGTCGATTCCCGGCCCCGCCGGCGACCTCGACGTCCGCCTCTACCTCCCGGACAGCGAGGGCCCGCACCCGACCGTCGTGTTCTTCCACGGCGGCGGGTTCGTTCTCGGGAGCCTCGGGACGCACGACTGGCTGTGTCGCCATCTCACGACCGAGAGCGGCTGTGCCGTCTGTGCCGTCGACTACCGCCTCGCCCCGGAGCATCCCTTCCCGGCGGCCGTCGAGGACGCGTACGCCGCCGTCGAGTGGGTCGCCGCGCACCCGGACGCGGTCCGGGGGACCGGAACCGTCGCGGTCGCGGGCGACTCCGCCGGCGGGACCCTCGCGGCCGTCGTCGCCCTCATGGCCGCAGAGCGTGACGGCCCCGAGATCGCCCACCAGTCGCTCCTGTACCCCGGCGTCGGGATCGACCCGGACCTGCCCTCGATGCGCGACCACGCGGGGATCGTCCTCGACGAGGCCGACATCGAGTGGTTCGGCGACTGCTACTACGGGAACGACATCCACCGCCGCAACCCGTACGCCGACCCGACGAACGCGGGCGACCTCTCGGGCGTCGCCGCCGCGACCGTCGTCACCGCGGGGTTCGACCCCCTTCGCGACGGCGGCCGGGCGTACGCCGAACAACTCGTCCGCGACGGCATCTCCACGCGCTACCTGAACTACGAGGACATGGTTCACGGCTTCATGACGATGCGGGGCGTCGATCGAACCCACGAGGCGATCGCGACGGTCGCCGACGAGGTCGCGAACGCGGTCGCCGACGGGTGACTCCCGACGCCGACCGGCACGTCGACGCCGACGCCGGGACGGTCAGCAGGCGCCGCCACCGGCGCCCGCCGCCGCGCCGGCACCCGCACAGCTGGCTGCGCTCGCGCTCGCGGCCGCCGCGGCGGCCGTCCCGCCGACCACGACCGCGGCGTCGTCGCTCCGGCTGTAATCGACCGGTTCGCCCCACGCAACCGGGGCGACCTCGTCGTCGATGTCGTCGGCCGCCTCGACGGCCGCGCGGAGGTCCGCGACCGCAACCCCCGCGTCGGTCGCGAAGCGGTCGACGAGATCCGTCGTGAGCAACACTCGCCGACACGTCTCGGCTTCGAACAGTTCGTCCCCGTCGAACGTGAACTGCACGTCGTAGTGGCGGACGAACACGTCCTCGAACGGCTCGCGCATCGCGGCGGCGGCCTCGCCGACGAGGTCCCACACGAGGTCGCGGTCCGGCTCCTCGACGCCCTCGCCGAGCGAGAACCGCGCGACCGGGACGACGACCGGCTCGCCGTCCGGTCCCTCGTTGACGACCGCGACGGCGGTGACGCCGCAGTCCTCGACCGGGTGGCCGGCGCGGTCGACGGCGTCGCGAAGCGCCTCGTCGGCGGTTCCCTGACGCGATTCGAGGTCGACCTGTTCGTCGGGCGTGTCGGCTCCGAGCAGTCGCTCCAACAGGGAGGGCATCGGGTGGTGGGTCGATAGGTAGGAACTTCGGTGTTCCGGCCGCAGCCAGCGTTATCAGGGCGCGATCCGGGTCGCAGTCGTGTTATCTCCTTCCACTCACCCATTAATTTTCGATGTAAAATACTAAATACCATATCGAATCACAAGCCGTAATGACCGATCCGACGGGCGATCGGCCGACCGTGCCGGCGCCCGAACCGCCCGGATCTGCCGACGCGTGGTATGCGCCGGACGTGCGGGCGCAGTACGAGTCGTATCCGGGCGTCGTCGCCACCGTCCGCGAGCGGCGCGGCGCCGCGGGCAGCGAGTTCAGCTACGAGACGCGCGAGCCGAGCCTCGGCGCCGCCGGCGATCGGGCGGTCGCCGCCGTCGCCGACCGCTTCGACGCGGGCCAGCACCGCCGGCCGCTCACCCGCGCGGGCGCCGTCGAACGCGCCGACGCCGGCTTCGAGCCGAAGTACGAGCGCGCGCTCGACAGGCTCGTCGAGGCGACGCCCGCGCTGCGCCGGCGCGTCGACTACCACACGCTCCGGGAGTTTCGCCTGCTCGGGCGGGTGACGCCGATGGCGCTCGACGACCGCGTCGAGGTCGCCGACGTGAACGGCGAGGACGGCCGCGTCGTCGTCCACACGAGCGACTTCGCGCCGGCCGTCACCGACGTGCCCGTGAACGCGTTGTACGTCGGTCGCGTCGCCAGCGAGCGCCTCCGGACCTACGAGGTCGGTTTCGAGGGGTTCGCCGTCGAGGTCGCGGTGTACCGCGACCGGCTGCTCGGCGACGACCGCTTCGCGACGAAGTACGCCGTCCGCGAGCCGCCGCTGCTCCCCGGCGACGAGGAGCTGATCGCCGAGTGCAAGGAACGCGTCTGGGAGACGACCGCGACGGAGGTCGTCGAGGACCGCGCGGCGTTCGTGCGCGAGCGAGCCCGCCGGTTCCTCTCGCGCCGGCTCACCGCCCGGGACACCCGCGCGTGGCTCGATGCGACCGGCTACCGGGTACGGTCGGCCCTCGCCGAGTACGACCTGGCGGTGCCGCCGGTCGACTCGCGATACGCGCCCGACCGGCTCGCGGACCTCGTGTACTACGTGCTGCGCGATTACGTCGGCCAGGGCGTCCTCACGGTACCGCTGCGGGATCCGCACCTGGAGGACGTGGAGGCCAACCGCGTCGGCGAGCGCGTGAAGGTCGTTCCGCGGGTCGGGCTGGACGCCGACGGCCGCGTGCCGACGAACCTCAGCTTCGACTCGGAGACCGAGTTCGTCAACGTCGTCACCCAACTCGCCGCCCTCGACGGGACGGAGCTGAACGCCTCCAACCCCAGCGCGAAGGTGAACGTCGACCTCGACGGCGTCCCCGACACGATCCGCTGTGCGGTCGCGCTCCCGGTCATCTCGGACGGCGGTCCGCACCTGTCGGTTCGAAAGCAGTCGAGCGATCCCCACACGCCGGTCGATCTGTTGAACTCGGGGACGCTCCCGACGGAGCTGGTCACGCTCCTGTGGATGCTGTACGAGCACCGCGGCGTCGTTCTGTTCTCCGGAGCGACGGGCGTCGGGAAGACGACGCTGCTGAACGCGCACACCCCGTTCATTCCGTTCGACGCGCGGCCCGTCTCCATCGACGAGGGGAGCCGCGAGGTGCTGCTTCCCCACGAGACGGGTATCTCGCTGACGACCCGCGAGCACGAGAACGAGTTCAAACGCGTCACGATGGCGGACCTGATGACCGAGACGAACTACCTGAACCCCGATGTGGAGGTCATCGCCGAGGTGAACACGCCGGCGTCGTTCGAGACGTTCGCCGAGAGCCTCAACACCGGCCACGGCGTGCTCGGCACGACCCACGCCGACGACGTGGACGCGCTCGTCAACCGGGTCATCGAGCAGGGCCTTCCGCCGTACCTCCTCGGGGAGATCGACCTCGTCGTGTTCCCCCACAACGCCGACGGCGATCGCTACGTCAGCGAGGCGATCGAGATCGGCGTCGACGGCGCATTCGACGACTGCGCGGGGGCGAACGGCGTCGTCGAGAAGGACGGCGCCGCGGTCGGCTGGAACCGCGTCCTCGACCGCGACCCGGACGGCGACTTCTCGTTCGCGTACGACCACCCGGAACTCGGCGACGCGACGCGGCGCCTCGACCATCGGGTGTTCCACGGCATCGCCGACCGGACCGACCGGACCGTCGAGGCCGTCGAGCGGGAGTTCCATCGGAAACACCGCTACGTCCGGTATCTCGTCCGCGAGGGCGTGACCGACGTCGAGGAGACGTTCGACTTCCTCGCGGACCTGCGCACCGACGAGGCGGCGACCGTCGAGCGCGTCCGTCGCGAGACGGCCGCCCGCGACGACGAGGACGCGCCCGCCGCCGGCGCCCAGGACACCGCGACCGACGGCGGCCGTCGTCGCGGTCCCGAACGGTCGAGCGGGGCGTTCGGGCCGGCGAGCGAACGCACGAGAGGGAATCGCCGATGAACGATCCGACTGCCGACGGCGCGTCAGTGGGCGCACCCGAGCGGTCCTCCGGCCTCCGTGTCGGGGGCGAGGGCGACCTCTCGATGCTCGATCGGGCGCTGTACACGCTGTTCTCGCGCCACGCCGACGCTCGCCGTCACGCGGCCGACCGGAAGCGGTACCGCGGGGCGGCGATGTCGACGAGCTTCGACGTGTACGTCGCGCGGGCGTACGGGCTCTCGTGGGTCGCGTGCGTGCTCACGGTCGGCTGGATGTTCGTGATCGTCTCCGCCGCTCCCTCACCGTTCGCGGCAGTCGTCACGGCGGCGATTCCGGGTCGCATCGGGGTCGGAGCGATACCGTCGCCGTACGTCGCCGCCGCGGTCGCCGGCCTCGCCGGGGCCGCCGTCAAGCACGCGACGGTCAAGCTGGCCGGCGCTCGACTCCGGTGGCGCACGAGGGCGCGACGAAACGGGATCGAGCGGACGCTCCCGGGGGCAGCGCGGTTTCTCACCGCGCTGTCGTCGGGGAGCGACGGCCCGCGGGCGATGCTGCGGCGCGTCGGGGACAACGACGCCTACGGCGAGACCGCCGTCTCGATCCGCGCGGCGCTCACGACCGCCTCCCTCACCGGAAGCCTGAACGAGGGGATCGGCCGCGTCGCCCGCGACACGCCCTCGCGTGACGCGCTCGCGCCGTTCCTGTTGAAGTTCCGCGAGCACGCCGCCCAGGGCGACGACGCGCTGACCGGGTATCTCACGCTGGAGTCGCGGATGCTCGGCCATCGCAGCGAGCAGACGCGCGAGCGCAACGCCGACGTGATGGAACTCGTCGCGGAGCTGTTCGTGGTGCTTCTCGTCCTCCCGGCGCTGCTCGTCATCGTCCTCACGGTGATGAGCGTGCTCACACCGGGGCTTTCCGCGGGGATCGCGACCCCGCTCGGAACGACCACCGCGCGGGCGATCGCAGTGTACGGCGCCGCCGGCGCGGTCGTCGTCTTCGGCGCCGCCGCGGCCGCGTTCGTCTCAGACCTCCGACCGACCGACCAACGGGCGAGCTACGCACCCCCGCGCGACCCGCCGGCGTTGGTGCGGTCGGTCCCGACGAACCCCGCGAGCGCGGCCGTCGCGCTCGCGCCGCTGGGAGTCGTCTCGTTCGGCGGCCTCCTCGCGACCGGCGTCGACCCCGTGAACGCCGCGCTGCTCGGCTACGCGACCTACGCGGTCCCCGTCGGCGGGATCGCGCTCCGCCGCGGCCGGATAGACGACGCGAAAGACCGGGAGATCAGCGACTTCGTCCACGCCGTCGCCGGTCGCGTCGCCCTCGGCGAGCCGCTTGCCGCGGCGGTCGACCACGCCGCTCGGAACGTCGACCTCGGCCGGCTGAACCCGGACGTGTCGGACCTGGCGTTCGCGCTCGGTATCGGCGGCGGCCGGGAAGAGGACGTCCAAACCGGGGCGCTTCGACGCTTCACCGAGCGCGTCGGCACCCCCCTTGCGGCCCAGACGATCGGGCTCGTCTCCGGCGCGCTCGACGCCGGCAGCGACGCGGACGCGGTGTTCGAGACGCTTCAGGCCGAAGTCGGCCGACTCTATCACGAGAAGCGTGCGCTCCGGGCCAACATGTTCGTCTACGTCGCCGTCGGGTGGACGACCGCGCTGCTGGTCGTTGGGATCGTCGTCGCGGTGAACCTCACCGTGCTCGACGGGTTCTCCGATCTCGCGTCGCTGTCGGCCGGCGGCGGCGCGCTGGACCCGACCGCCGTCGACCCCGAGCGCGACCGCCGCCGCTTCTACGTCGTCGCGCAGGCGACGGTGTTCGCCTCGGGGCTGTTCGCCGGCGCCGCCGGCCGCGGCGGCTACGCGATGCTCCTCCACTCCGGTTCGCTCGTGGTCGTGTGTTACGCCGTCTTCGCGGTCGCGGGGTTGCTGTGATCCCTCGCAACCGCGACGGCGACGACGAGTCCGTCGGCGCCGACGGACGCGACGGCCGCGACGCCGAGCACGACCGCCGCGCCCAGTCACACGTCATCGGCATCGCGCTGCTGCTCGGCATCACGGCGGTCTCGATGGCCGGCCTCACGGCGACCGTCGGAACCGTCGTGGAGTCGAACACCGCGGGCGTCGACGCCGGCCGGGTGTCGGCGGATCTGGACGCCGCGCTCGCGCCCGTCGAGGTCACCGGTCACCACCGCGGCACGGTCTCCTACAGCGACGGCCGCCTGCACACCGTGAACCGGACGGTCCGGATCCTGAACGAGAGCGGCGAGGTCCGACGCGTGGAGGCCGGCGGCGTCGTCTGGTCGAGCCACGGCCACCGCGTCGCGTTCGTCGGCGGCGCGGTCGTCCGGGGGCCGCCGGGCAACGCCGTCATGGACGCCGACCCGCCGCTTGCGACTTCGGCCGGAACGACGGTCGTCGGCGTCGCCGACCTCGGCGACGCGCGCTTCTCGTACGCCGGCGGCGGGCGGGTTCCCCTGTCGACGCGCGTGCGCCACGACCGCAGCGCCTACGGCGACGGCGAGTGGCGGATCGCCGTCGAGACCGCGACGCCCCGCCCGTGGCGGTCGTTCTTCGAGGAACGCGGCGCAGTCACGACCGTTCGCGACCTCGACGGCGACGGCGTCGACAGCGTCGTCGCGCGGTTACCCGGCTCCCGTGAGCTGTACCTCGTAGTGCACAGCCTCGACGCGGAGGCGGGACGATGACCGGACGCCGCCCGATCGACGCGTCCGCCCGGTCCGACGGCCGTCGCGAACGCGCGGTGACGCCGGTCGTCTCGAAGACCCTGGAGATCGGGCTCGTCGTGCTGTTCGTCGGCGGTCTGTCGACGGCGCTGTTCGGCGGTGCGGTTCCGGATTACCGCGACGCCGCGGCCGACCGCGTGGCCGACCGGGCGCTCGCCGGCGCCGCGACGGAGATCGAAATCGCCGTCCCGCCCCGCGCATCGTCGGTTCGGGTCGAACGCCGCGTCGACATCCCGGCGACGATCCGCGGCACGGGGTACCGGATCGTCGCCGCCGACGGGGCCGTCCGGCTCGACCACCCGAACCCGTCGGTCGGCGGATCGCTGCGGCTCGCGCTCCCGGACCGCGTCGCGTCCGTGAGCGGGGCGTGGCGAAGCGGAGCGGAGACGGTGGTCACGGTCGCCGGCGGGGACGGACGGCTTTCGATCGAGTTGGTGAGTCGATGACCCGGCAGAAGGGGACGGGAGGCGACCGAACGCACCGCCGCGGGCAGGCGAACCTCGCGGCGCTCGTCGCGGCGTTGATCGTCCTCACGGCGACGATCGGCGTGACGCTCGGGCTCGCCGAGGGAGCCCTCGCCGGCGCCGACCGCCAGCCGGGCGAGCGCCGCGCGGCCGTCGCGGTGGCCGAACGCTTGACGGCCGCCGACTCGCCAGCGACGCGGCGGGAGAACGTCCTGAACGCCAGCGCGCTCGATTCGCTCGCTCCCGAGGAACTGGCCGCGCTCGCGCCGCCGCTGACGGATGCCGCGTTCGTCGTTCGGGTCGACGGTCGGGCGGTGGTCCGGCGGGGCGATCCGACCGACGGCGTCTCCTTCCGTCGGATCGTCCTCGTCTCGGCGACCGAGGAACGCGCCCGCGAGGTCGACGCCGCGGGGGCAGTGACGCTCCCGCGCCGGACCGACCGCGTCCGGCTCGCGTTCGACGAGGCGGACGTGGAAACGGTCCGCGCGAACGGCCGGATCGTCCTCCACCGTCCGGGCGGGCTCCGCGGCACGGAGACGGTTCCGGTCAGCCGGGCGGAGACGCTCACGCTCTCGTTCGACGCGAACGCGACCGGGACCGTCGGGGTGATATCGACCCCGGAGCGCACCCGCAAGGCGACGCTGGAGGTGACGGTCGATGCCTGATGGGACGGATCGCGCCCAGCTCTCGCTCCCGATCCTCGAGGCCGCCGTCGGCGTCGCGTTCCTGCTGGCGGTCGCGGCCTCGTTCGGGCTGGCGCTGCCCGAGCCGGGGACCGCGGAGGCGCAACTCGACGCGTACGCCGACGACGCCGGCACCGTGCTCGCGGAGGAGCCGCCACGACACGCCGGCGGCACGCGACTCGACGAGGTGAGCCGGTCGCCGGCGGCGTTCGAGCGCGAGCGGGGGGCGTTGCGCGAGCGGGTGCGTCGCATCCTCGGCGACAACCTCCTGTTTCGCGTGGAGACGCCCCACGGCGCGGTGGGCTTCGAGCGCCCGAACGGGGTAGCGACCGGTCGCGCGTCGATCACGACGGCCGGCGGGGAGGTGGTGCTGTGGGTGTGGTACGTATGAACGGCGGCGACGGGGACCGCGACCGCGCGCAGTTGGTGCTGCTGGCGGCGGCCGTCGCAGCGGCGGCGCTGGTGCCGATGGCGCTGGCGTATCTCACGCTGGGCGCTCACCCCGACGTGGCCGCGACCGCCGAACGCGACACCCCGGGCGAGGACGCGCTGCGCGCGCTCGATCGGGCGGCGACCAACGCCTCGACCGCGGTCGACCGCACCCCGTGGAGCGAACGCGAGCGGACGGTCGCGGCGTTCGACGCGGCGATCGCGACCGACGTGCGCGGGATCGAGACCGCCCGGCTCTCGGAGACGGTCGCCGTGGACGTGACGCGAAACGCGACCGCGGCGTCGACGTGGACGGGTGCGAACTGCCCGCGAGGTCCCAACCGCGCGTTCGGCGACTGTGAGGCGATCGACGGCGTCGTCGTCCAGGAGCGCGCCGGCGAGGCGACCCTCCTCGCGGTCGGGTTCGACGTGCGGGTGACCGAGCCCGAGGGATCTTCGGAACTGACGGTCGTCCTGGGGACGTGGTGACCGAACGGCGACCGTGTCACTGGCGCCCCACTCGATCGCCTCCTCGCTCTCAATCGGCGTCCAGCCGCGCCGCGAGCGCGGGCAACACGTCCGTCACGTCGGCACGCAAGCGGATGTCCGCCCGTCCGTCGGCCCGCGTCGACGCGAGGTTGACGATCGCCAGCGTCCCGCCCGCGGCGGCCCGCCTCGGGAGCGATGCGGCCGGCTCGACCTCCAGGGACGACCCGATCGCGAGGAAGACGTCGCTGTCGGCCGCGAACGCCCGTGCCCGCTGAAACGTGCTGCGGGGGAGCGACTCGCCGAACAGCACCACGTCCGGTTTCAGCGGGCCGCCGCAGTCCGGGCACGTCGGCGGGAGGGCCTCGTCGTCGCCGGCCTCGACCGCCGTCCGGACCCGCTCGTGAACGGGCTCGGCGGGCCGCGTCGCCCCGCAGTCGACGCAGGCGACCCGCGCGGCGTTGCCGTGGAGTTCGAGGACCGTCTCCGACCCGGCGGCCGCGTGGAACCCGTCGGTGTTCTGCGTGACGACCGCGTCGAGCCGGCCGGCGGCCTCCAGCGACGCCAGCGCCTCGTGCGCCGAGTTGGGCTCGACACCGTCCGGGAAGAGCCGGTCGTGGAGGTCGACGCGGTCCCGCCAGAACCCCGCGGGATCACGGCGAAGGCGACCGATACGGAAGTCTTCGGGGTCGAACTCGTCGCCCCAGACGCCGTCCTCGCCGCGGAAGGTGGGCACGCCCGAGGGCGCGGAGATCCCCGCGCCCGTCAGCGCGACCGCCGTCTCCGCGTCCGCCAGCGCCGACGCGAGCTCCGCGAGCGCGGCTTCGTCCACGTCGTCCATACGGGATCCTCGGGTCGCGGGAGGTAAAGACGGTATCCTCGGACCGCGGGAGCGAAAACCGGACGCCGGGCAGAACGCCGTCCCGACCGTCCCGGGTTCCACTCGCGTACCCGCCCGGAACCGTCGGCAGGGATTTGTCCCCGTGGAGTGGATCGACAGGTCGTTCCATGGTCTCCGACGAGACGGCACGGGCGCTGTGGGGGTGGACGCTGGCGGAACTGGCAGGCGTCGCGGCGCTGTTCGTGCTCGTGGCCGCCGGCCTGTTCGGCGACGGCTCGTTCCTCGCGTCCGCGTCGCGGCCGCTCAGGTTGGCGCTCCTTGCCTTCCTCGCGGTCGAGTTGGCGATCCCGCTCCTGATATATCTCGACATGCGCCGGCTCCCCGACCCGCCCGACGGGATCTGGGTCCACGCCGCGGCGATGCCGGTCGTGAACGTCCTCGGCGCACTCGCGTATCTGGAGCGTCGGAAGCGACGACACGAGTGACCGGCCGCCTCGATACGAACATCATCGGGCGAACGCCCACCGTTCTCCCGACCGAAGTCGGGGGTATGACACGCACGCGAGACGCCTCCGATCCGACCGAGGAGGACGCACACGGGGCGTCCGACGATGACACCCACGTCCTCGACGTCCGTGAGATCGACGAGCCGCCGTTCGACCCGATCGTGGACGCGCTGGCGGACCTGGGACGCGACGAGACGCTGGTGATCGTGAACGGATTCGAGCCCGAGCCGCTGTATGCGGAACTCGACCGGCGGGGGTTCACCCACCGGACCACGCACGTGAGCGAGGACGAGTGGCACGTCGCCGTCGAGCACGCGTGACCGATCCCGGGGCGGGTCCGAAGACGTTCGGGGCGAGGGCTACCCCGCTTGCGGCCCCAGGGACGATCGCATGCCTGCCGAAACGATCGACATCCGAGACATCCCGCCGGCGAAGCGCCATCCGACCATCCACGACGCGTTCGCCGAGCTCGACGCCGGCGAGTCGCTGGAGCTGATCAACGACCACGACCCGCAGCCGCTGTTCTACGAGTTCGACGCCGAGGTCGACGACTTCGACGCCGACGGCTACGAGGTCGAACAGCGCGGCCCCGGCGAGTTCGTCGCACGGCTCCCCAAGGAGTAGCGTCGCCGGGGCGCTCTCCCCCGTCCGCTCGCTCTTCCCGTCCCGTCCCGCTCGTCCGCCAGTCTCCGCCTTCTCCCGGCGTCGAGGCGAACCATAGCGCGTTTCCCGATCCGCGGTGACGGGCGTGTGTGCGATCGGCCCTCCCCGCCCCGCCCGCGCTTCGGTCCGGTCCCCTCGCGGTGCTCGCGTCGAACCTCGTCGCCCCGGTCGGCGTCCTCGCGTTCGGGTGGTCGACGACGGTCCTGCTGGGGGTGTTCGTCGTCGACGTGATCGCCGGCGTCTGGTGGGCGGTCCCGAAGGTCCCCTTCGCCGCGAAGCGCCCGAACAACGCGATCGACGACGACTCGCGGCTGTTCGGGCCGTTCCAGACGAAGCGCGGGGAGATCACCCTCCCCGACCCGATCCCGCCGGTGTACCTCCGGAACCTCCCGACGCTGCTCGTGGTCGCGTGTTTCCTCGCTCCCCTGGAGACGGTCGTCGCGTTCACGGTGTTCGCGCTGCCGGACCCGACGATCACCGACGCCGTGGCCGAGCAACTGCTGCTCGGCGGGCTGGCCGTGGTCGCCGGCCGCGGATACGAGACGTGGGCGGACTACTTCCGCGGCGGGGGGTTCCGCGATCACTCCCCGCGGTCGGTGCTGTTGGTCCCGTTCATGCACCTGTTCGCCGTCGGAGGGCTCGTGTTCGTCGCCGGGGGGCTGGCGGGGTCTGGCGTCGCCGGCGACGCCGTGCTCGGGCTCGTCGTCGCCGGAAAGCTCGCGTTCGATCTCCGGACGCTGCAGATCGAGCGCGACCCCGACCGGCGCGGGTGGTTCTACCGGTTCTACGGGAGCGCAGAGACCGAGATCGATCCGGAGCCGGTCGCGGTGCCCGACGGCGACCCGGTCGTCACGGTCCGGCCGGCCCGCCGCGTCGCCGTCGTCGACGCCGCGGTCCGGGGGCTGACGTACTCGCTGTCGAGCGCCGTGCTCGTAGTGTGGGGGATCGTGATCCTCTTCGTGGGTCTGGGGGCGTGGTCGCTTGCGGTCTGGCCCGCGCTCGCGCTTGTGGCGTTCGTCGGCGTCCGGGCGCTCGGGCGCTATCTCGCCTACGGGAGCGTCGAGTACCGCGCCTACGACGGCGTGCTCGTGGTGTACGACCGCCTGCTCGACGAGCCGCAGGCGCGCATCGAGGGGACCGCCGTCACCGACGCGAGCGTCGCCCGCGACCCGGTCGACCGCGTGTTCGACACCCGGACGCTCGATATCGGCGGCGACGACGACGCCGGACCCGACGTCGGGCTGACGGTGCCCGACCCCGAGGAGGTGAACGACGACGACGCGAACGCGAACCGGTCGCTGTCGGTCGCCCATGTGTCCGACCCCGACCCGATCGTCGAGGCGCTCGGGGCCGCGTGGCACTTGGAGCGGTAGCGTGGGACAGTGAACGTGGGACCAGTGAGCGAGAGCGAGGGACCCCGCCGGCGTCGCCGAAACCTTTACCGAGCGGTAAGCAAAACGGGAGGCGACGAAGACGCGGCGGGATACCCCGCGGCACGGAACACCACAATGTCCGACACCGACACCGATTCACCATCGACGCAGGGGAAGATGCTCGAGGGCGTGAAGGTCCTCGATCTCTCGACGTTCGTGACCGGCGGGTTCAGTTCGGCGATGCTCGCCAACCTCGGGGCGGAGGTGATCAAGGTCGAACAGCCGGGGTACGGCGACGCGATCCGTCACTCGGGGCCGCCGTTCATCCAGGGCGAGTCGCCGTACTACTGGACGGTCAACTACGGCAAGCAGAGCCTCGAACTCGACCTGAAGAACGACCGCGCGAAGGAGGCGTTCTACGAGCTGGTCGAGCACGCGGACATCGTCGTCCAGAACTACCGCCCGGGCACCGCCGAGCGTCTCGACATCGACTACGACACGCTCTCGGAGTACAACGACCAGCTCATCTACCTCGCGATCTCCGCGTTCGGACAGACCGGGCCGTGGGCGAAGCGCTCGGGGTACGACCTGCTCATCCAGGGGATGAGCGGCCTGATGAGCGTCACCGGCGAGGAGGGCCGCCAGCCCGTGAAGGTCGGCGTCCCGATGACCGACCTCATCACGGGGATGTGGGCCGGCTTCGGCGCGATGGCGTCGCTGTACCGCCGCGAGCGGACCGGCGAGGGCGAGTACATCGATCTGGGAATGCTGGAGGCGACGCTGCCGTGGCTCACGAAGCAGGCCGGCATGGTCTTCGCCGACGAGGAACCCACACGCATGGGAACGAAGGACCCCGTCCTCGCCCCGTACCAGACGTTCGAGACGAAGGACGGGTACATCAACGTCTGCATCCTCAACGAGAAGCTGTGGCACGAGCTATGCGAGGTGATCGACCGCCCGGACCTCCCGGAAGACGACCGATTCGCGCAGAACGCCGACCGGGTCGAACACCAGGACGCCCTCGAAGCCGAGATCGAGGCGACGCTCACGGAGAAGACGACCGACGAGTGGATCGAGATCATCGCCGAGGAGGGCGGCGTCCCCGCAGGTCCGGTGTACGAGGTCGAGGAGGCGCTGAACAACCCGCAGATCGACGCCCGCGGCGCCGTCTCCGAGATCGAACACCCCGAGCTGGGGGAGATCCCGGTGATCGAGCACCCGCTGAAGTTCGCCAACGGCGAGAGCGGCTTCGACCGGGCGCCGCCGCTGCTGGGGGAACACAACCGCGAGGTGTTCGCGGAGCTGGGCTACTCCGAGGCGGAGCTCGACGAGCTGGAGGCGGCGGGCGTCTTCGGCGACGCGGACGACGCGAGCCAGGGAAGCGACGGCGAGTGACGGCCGATGTCGCCGGCGGCGCGGGGGCCTTCAGTTCGGTCGAGGACGACCGCAGCGGCCCCGACCGCGGACGGGTCGCGAGCGTCTCAGTTCTCGGCGTCGGCGTCCTCGGCGAGCAGCGAGTCGACGACGAACTCGTCGATGGAGCGCCACGCCCGTTCGGGGGCGTCGTCGTGGCCCAGCGAGAGCTTGCGGCCGCGGGCGGCGTGGATGATGTCGGTGATCAGCTGGCCCGCCCGCTCGGGGTCGGTGTCGCGGAAGACCCCCCGCTCGATGCCGTCCTCGACGACCTCGGTGATGCTGCCGCGGATGCGGTCGTAGTGTTCGTTGAAGATGGCGCGGTGGTCCTCGTCGTTCTGGGCGTGGGTGAACAGCTCGTGGTACACCTTCATCCGGTCCCAGTGGGAGAACTCCTCGAACCCCGGGCCGAACAGGCACTGATGCACGCGGGCCTCCAACTCCTCGCGCGGCGGGGCGTCGCCGTCGACCTCGACGCTCCCCTCGTACTGGTCGATGATGTACTCGAGGAAACTCGACATGAGGTCCTGCTTCCCGTCGTAGTGGTAGTGGATCACCTGCCGCGTCATCTCCATCTCCTCGCCGATGTCGCGCATGCGGAGGTCGGAGTAGCCGTGCTCGCTGAGGGCGCGGAACGTCGCCTCCATGATGTCCTCGCGGGTGTCCGCCGGGACGGACCCCTCGTCCGACTTGCTCATTGCCGGGAGATTGCGCCGAGCCACATATAGCACTTTGTCTCGATCCTGGCGGATCGCCGTTTACCAAATGGTAATACTTTCATACCCGTACACCCATGTTGCCGATGCACATGGGACAAACGATCATTAGGGATGGCACGGTCGTCACGCTGGACCCCGATATCGGGGAGATCGCCGGCGGCGACGTGCTGATCGAGGACGGCGAGATCGTCGAGGTCGGGGAGGACCTCTCGGACGCGAACGCGGAGGTGATCGACGCGTCGGGGAAGATCGTCTTCCCCGGGCTCGTCGACTCGCACATTCATCTCGCACAGACGCAGGTCAGGGGGATCGCGGGGGACTGGTCGCTCATGGGCGAATACTTCGAGCACATGCTCGGCAACATCACCGGGCTCTACGGACCCGAGGACATGTACCTCGGCGGGCTCTTCGGGGCCTTCGAGAAGCTCTACACGGGGACGACCACGGCCCTCGACTGGTCGTACCCCAACACGCTCGAACACGGCGAGCGCGCCGTCGACGCGCTGCAGGACGCCGGACTGCGCGCGGTCTACACGTACGGGCCGCCGGGCGACGACGCGCCGACGTGGTGGTACGACAGCGACGTGGGGCTCCCCGAGGAGAACATCCGCGAGCTGTACGCCGAGCGGATCCGCGACGACGACCTCCTCAGCCTGGCGATCGGGCTCCGGGGGCCGGACTTCTGTACCGACGAGACCGCCTGCGCCGACCTGGAGCTGGCGCGGGAGCTGGACGCGCTCTCGACCATCCACATGGGCGCCGCGCAGTGGACCTCCTCGGAGTACAACCCCGAGTACCAGGGCTTCGGCGCCTACGAGGACCTGCTCGGCCCCGACGTGAACGTCGCCCACGGGAACCACTTCTCACAGGAGGACATCGACCACGCCGTCGAGCAGGGCGTCTCCTTCTCGGCGACGCCGGAGGTCGAGATGCAGATGGGCCACGGCATCCCGGTCACCGGGAAGGTGCTCGAGGCGGGCGGGCGCCCGGCCTGGGGCGTCGACGTCTGCTCGAACGTCAGCGGCGACATGGGCACCCAGATGCGGGTCGGGATGCAGGTCCAGCGGATGTTCCGTAACCAGGAGATCCTCGAGACCGGCGAGGAGGTCACCGAACTGGGACTCACCGCCCGCGACACCCTGGAGATGGCGACCATCGAGGGCGCACGGGCGCTCGGGCTTGACGACGAGATCGGGACGCTCACGCCCGGCAAGCGCGCGGACGTCGTGGTGCTCGACGCGAGCGACTTCATGACCGCGCCGTCGCACTCGGCGGTGCAGACGATCGTCTTCCAGTCGGACCCCTCCCACATCGACACCGTCCTCGTCGACGGCGAGCCCGTCAAGCGGGACGGCGAGCTGACGAACGACCTCGTCCGCTCCGAGTTCGATCGCTTCGTCGAGTCGGGCCACCGGCTCATCGACGACGCCGGGATCGATCTCTGAGCCGCCTCGCGCGACGATATCACCCTCCCCAACTACCGCTTTCACGACACACACGATGCGACTTGGACAATACAGTACATCCGAGGACGACGCCGCGTGGACCGGCGTCGCGCTCGAAGAAGACACGATCGTTCGACTCCCCAAGGCCGGCGCGGCCGCGGGCGTCGAGATCCCCGACGCGACCGTCGACCTGCTCGCGGACTGGCAGTGGCGCCGGAAGGCCGAGCTGGCCGTCGAGTACGCCGAGGCGACCGGCACCGGCGTGTACGACGCCGCCGAGGTGGACAGACACGCGCCCGTGAGCGACCCCGGGAAGGTGGTCTGCGTCGGGCTGAACTACCGCGACCACGCCGAGGAGGGCGGCAACGAGATCCCCGAGACGCCGGTGTTGTTCTCGAAGTTCCCGACGACCGTCGCCGGGCCCGACGACACGATCGGCTGGGACCCCGAGTACACGGAGAAGGTCGACTACGAGGCGGAACTCGTCGTCGTGATCGGCGAGGAGGCCCGCCGCGTTGACGAGGACGACGCGATGGACCACGTCGCCGGCTACCTCGTCGGCAACGACGTGTCCGCCCGCGACCTCCAGCACGGCGACGGCCAGTGGGTCCGCGGGAAGAGCCTCGACGGGTTCGCCCCGGTCGGCCCGGAACTCGTGACGGCCGACGAGATCGACGACCCGCACGACTTGGACATCTACGCCGAGGTGAACGGCGAGCGCCTGCAGGACTCCTCGACCGACCAGCTCATCTTCGGGATCGACGAACTGGTGTCCTTCTGTAGTCAGGCGTTCACGCTGACGCCGGGCGACCTGATATTCACCGGGACGCCGCCGGGCGTCGGCGTCTACCGCGAGCCGCCGGTGTTGCTGGCGGAGGGCGACACCGTCACCGTCGGCGTCGAGGGGCTGGGCGAGCTGACCAACGACTGCGAGTATCGGTAGGCGGGGACGGTAGTCCGGTCCGTTGGCTCCGTTGCGATCGGATTCGTTCGACCTCTCGTCGGTGAAACAGGCGATGGGAAAGTGCTGCGAACTCCACAACCTACTTACATATCGAATGTGCTCACTCTATCATGACAGATGGTCGAAATTCAGCCTCCTTTTCGAGAAGACAGATGCTTCGCGGGGTTGGTACAACCGGAATTATCGGTGTGACAGGTTGTTTGGGGGCCCTCGATAGGTCGGGATCCGAAACAACAACTACAGAGGCAGATACCTCTACTCCCGTAGAAACAACAGAAACGCCATCCTACGAGATTCCTGCGTTTGACCATGTTGATACTGTCGAATTTTTCAAAGAATGGATGCTCTTACCTCCTGGAGAGGTTTTTAATGCTCTATCGTATAGCCCTTCAGATTTTCACGAAAATTATGATACTACATTTATGTCAGAATCTAACGCCGGTGATTCGATGTATGACAAATTTGAATTTTATGATTTTAACGTGCCGGAAACGTTTATCGAAGAAAATCCCGGGAAGGGATCGCCCACGGTGAAGATAGATCAGCTGCCTAATACTGTTTCGGAAAATGACATTGTACAGCAATTATTAGACCAAGGGTATCGAACGAACCGAGAAATTGGGGATTATACACTATATACCCATAAAGCAGATAAATATCCACATGCTGTCGGTAATGGCCGGCACATTGTTGGATGGGCCTACAGCGTTCCACTTGAACGTGCGAATGATGTGATCGTCGACGTACTAGAACAGGAAACAAAAAATGAATTGACACCAGGTGTGGAGACGAGAGAGGTTATCGAGGTTCTGGACGTACACGACAGTTTGACTATGACGAAGGACGATACATATATGCCGATTGATCAGAATTATCAGCCTGAGATCGGAGCTTCATCCGTTAACTTCGAAGAACAGAGTAGATACGGAGCATGGGCGTTTGAGGATGAAGTGACGGCAGATACCGCTTTTTCGTTACTTCAAAATGAAGATCTCTGGGGAGAGTATGATAGTATAGAAAGAACGGGGAGGTTCATCACTGCTGCCGAAGGAAATTATGATCTCACAGAGATCGACTTGATTCAACTTTCAGCTCCATATCTATAATATACAGGAATTAATTAAAATAATAATTTTAACTTACGTTATGCTTCATCGATTCAATGTATGTAGCGATAAGTGGTTCGGCTGTATCTTCCGGTCGGCTGCGCAATTCCCGATAGTAACGAGGACCCACGACAGCAACGCTCCCTCGCCCCGAACCGTGATCCGACCGCAGCAGCGCCACCCCGAACCGACCGGCGAACTCCCACCGGTTCCAGCTACTCCTCGAACCCGAGCACCCGCTTCGGGTTCTCCCACACGACCGTGCGGATGTCGTCGGCGTCGATGCCGTAGCGGTACAGCTCGAGTATCGCCCGCTTGATCGCGTACGGGTCCGTTCGGAGGACGTTCGCGCAGTCGGTGTCGATCATGATCCGCTCGGGGCCGTACTCGTCGATGGCGTTCGCGACGGTCGCGGCGTCGACGCCGACGAGCCACGAGTGGCCGATGGTGTAGCTGAGGTAGCAGTCGGTCTCCTCCATCAGGTACGCCGTGTTGTTCTCGTCGGCGTGGGAGGCGATCACCCGCTCCTCGGGGAGCCCGGCGTCGTGGGCCGCCGCCACGTCGATCTTCACCGCCTCCAGCGCCGGGTTGTCGCCGTCGATCACCGGCTCGGTACCGAGGCCGGGGTTCTTCTCGTAGCCCGGGGTGGCGAGTTCTGGGCGGTAGGACCGCTTCGCCGGCGGCGACGTGTTCGGCGTGTGGAGGATCACGGGGAGGTCGTGGTCGGCGGCGATCCCCATCTGGGCCTCGACGACGGCGCGCTGCTCGTCGAGGTCCCACGCCTCGACGTGCTGGCTCGGGGTGACGCCGGTCTCGCCGACGACAGCGACCTCGTCCAGCTCGCAGTACTCGTCCATCGCCTCCAGCACCGCGTCGGGGTCCTCGATCCGGACGCCGGTGTGGATCCCGAGCCCGAGCTTCGCCTCGAAGAAGTGGTTGCGCTCGATGGCTGCCCGGCGGTTGATCGCGTCGTCCCAGAGGTAGCGGATGTCCGACGCCCGGACGGGCTTGTACGGGGTCCAGTGGTAGCCCGACGAGACCATCACCATCCCTGCACACCCCGAGAGGGCGTACCGCTCGCGGTCCTCGTACGACAGCGTGTGGGCGTGGTTGTGGCCGTCGATCCACGGCGTGTTCAGCAGTTCCGTCGGGAGGTCGAGGTCCTCGTCGAGATACGTCGCGTCCGTCGGGCGGGCGGTGGGGTAAGTGTCGGTCATGGGTGGGTCGTGTGTGTGGGTGGTCGTGGGCGGTCGTGGGCGGTCGTCCCCGTTGGGTCGGCGGGAAGTCGGTCCGGCGTGCGGCCGCCACCGTCGTTACAATGACCGTGATCGCGGCGGCACTTAGCGGTTTACAGCTTGGTAAATATTTATTATCTGGGATGCGTTGACACACGATATGTCACTGTTGATCGGGACCGACGAGGGGCTGTACCGCGTCGACGCCGTCCCGTTCGAGCGAGGCGATCCGGAGCGAGTGCTGGAGTGTGGCGTCGTCACCGCGGTCCGCACGTTCGACCACACCGAGGGCGTGTTCGTCGCCTCCTCGGAGGGCGCGTTCCGCTCGACCGACGGCGGCGACACCTGGACCGATCTGGGCGTCCCGCTGGGCGACCGGTTCTGGCACGCCGGGCAAAGCGAGGTGTGGTCGATCCTCGCGACCCGCGACGGCGCGTGGTACGCGGGCACCAACGACCCGTACGTGTTCCGCTCGGTCGACGAGGGCGAGACGTGGGCGGAACTGAAGGGCTTTCGCGACCTGCCCTCCCGCGGTCACTGGGAGTCGCCGATCGACCCTCACTACGCCCGCCTACGGGCCCTCGAAGTCGTTCCGGGTCGTCCCGACCACCTCATCGCGGGCGTCGAGGCCGGCGGGATCCACCTGAGCGACGACGGCGGGCGGACGTGGCGCGACCGCCGCGACACCATCGTCGACGACGTCCACCAGGTCCTCCCCGTCTCCGAGGACGTGTGGCTCGCGACGACGGGGTATCTCGACCACGACCTGGAGAACCTCGGCCTCGGTCACGCGGTCGGCGAGGGCGGGCTGTGGCGGACGACCGACGCCGGCGACTCGTGGAACCGGGTCGACCGCGGCAACGACTTCTCGTACATCCGGCGGGTGTTCGTCCACGACGGGACGGTGTTCTTCTGCGGCGGCGAGGAGGCGCCGCCGGCGTGGGTGAACGACGAGCACGAGACGGCGCTGTTCGAGTCGACCAACTTCGGGCGCGACTTCGAGCGCGTGCCGTACCCCGGCGAGCCCCACGAGGTGATCGAGACGTGGACCGTCCACGACGGCGACGTGCTCTGTGGCTCCGGGCTGTTCGACGTGCCCGACGTCCGCGACGACGTGGAGGGGCGGATCATCCGCCGCGGCGACGACGGGGAGTACCACACCGTCGGGCGCGTGGGGACGAACGTGAGCCGGATCGAGGCGATCTGACGATGGCCGGCGACGCACCCTCACGGCTCGGACGGCTCATGTACGGCGGGATCCTCGCGTACATGGCGATCGACGGCTTCCGGAACAACGACAAGCGCGTGGGGATCGCCGAGGAGAAGGGCGTCCCGATGCCGGACGTCGCGGTCCCGTTCGCCACAGGGATGCTGTTCGTCGCGAACGTCGGCATCCTCCTGTGGCGGTTCCCCCGCCTCGCCGCGGGCGCGCTCATCGTGTTCTTCGCGAGCACGACGCCCGTCATTCACGACTTCTGGCGTCAGGAGGGCGGCGAACGGCAGGGCAACAAGATCAACTTCCTGAAGAACGTCGCGCTGATGGGCTGTGCGGTGATGCTCCTCGAGGCGGCCGATGAGGACGCCGGCGGCGACGGGGACGCCTGAGTCGACCGCGATCCCCGCGACGGCCGCGAGCGCTCAGGCCGGGCGCGCGGAGAACCGTTCGGCGATCTCCAGGGTCACGGTCGGGTCCGCCTCGAGCGCGTCGAGGCACGCCCGACAGACCGGCCGGTTGCGGAACGACCGCGGCGGCGACGCGTCGCTCGCGCGTGCCACCGCCTCCTCGCCGGTGCAAGCCCGCCAGATCGCACATTCGACTCCCATGCCTAGAGCATTGACAACGTGTGACAATAAGGTTGCCTCCGCCGCCGCGATCGTCAGCCGACACCGCGGCGACGGTCGTTCGGTCCGACGGACGCGAACGCCTTTATAAAAACATCGCCCGAGCGCGTCGGCACCGCACGGCCACGGTCGAGTTATCCGTCGGCTTGCAGTATGCTGATTCGCCATGACGAAGGCAGCCATCATCATTCTGGCAGGAACGGACGGTCACGAGAACCTCGGTCGCCTCGCGAACGGCCTGGAAGCGGCCAAGGAGTTCGCGGAGAACGAGGAGGACGAACTCGAGCTCATCTTCGACGGCGCGGGGACACAGTGGGTCCCGGAGCTCGAGGACGAGGCCAGCGACTACCACGAACTGTATCGGTCGGTTCGCGACGACACCTCCGTCTGTGACTACTGCTCGGGCGCCTTCGGCGTCGAGGACGCGGTCCAGGACGCCGGCCTCGTGACGCTGGACGAGCACGACGGCCACCCCAGCATCCGGAGCCTCGTCGACGACGACTACGAGATCACCACCTTCTGAGGCCGGTCCGGGGCCCGGGACGCCCAGACGCCCGGACCCTCGCGTTACCGATCCTCGGATCGTTCGTCTTCGCGCCGCCCTCACGGGAACGACCGACCCACGCAACGTTGTACCACGTGGCCTGTTGTCGTTCCACACGTTTTCGTATTTAACGCTACCGCCGTCGTGTCGCGCGACACGGCGTCCGACGAGGCGTTTTGGGGCGGTCCGCCGAACCGCTGACGCGCATGTCGACACAGACTGAGTCCGCACACGGTACCGAATCGCCGCCGGGCAACTGGCGCGCGGGAACGCTCGCCGGGATCGCCGGCGGGATCGCGATGGGCGTGCTGGTGATCGCCATGAATCCGCCGACGATCGCGGTCGCGATCCCGTCGCTGTACGGGCTCGCGCCGCCGCCGACCCCGGGCGTCGGGATGGTCGTCCACGTCTCTCACGGCGCGGTACTCGGGGTCGCCTTCGCCGGCATCGCCGGCGCGGTCGGGGTCGACTCCGACGCGAAGGTCGTCGGCCTCGGCGTCGGCTGGGGCGTCGTCACCTGGGCGGTCCTCGCGGCGCTGGTGATGCCGCTGTGGCTGAGCGCCGTCGGGTCGCCGGCGAGTCCGCCGCTTCCCAACTTCGCGCCTCCGTCGCTGCTGTGGCACGTCGTCTACGGGCTCGTCCTCGGCGGCGTCTACGTCGCGATCGAGGACGCGGTCTGACCTGACCGAGCCGGGGAGGGACACCCTCTCCGGGTCGGGGCGTCCCGTTCCGATCTCCGCCGGGGCTACGACTCCCTGAACACGGTCCACTCTGTCGCCGACCCAGCCTCGGCGATCCCCTCGACCTTCCGGCGGCTCAGGTCGTCGATGCGGTCGACGCCGGCGGCGGCCCATCGGAGGAACAGCTCGCGGAACCGCCGACGGACGGTCTCGGGGGACTCGGGGGTGTAGACGTACACGTCGCCGCCGCGGTCGAGGATCTGCCGGCGCTTCTCGACGACGCCCAGGTCCGCGAGGTGGTTGAGGTGGCGCGCGACGACGCTGCGGTCGTAGCCGACCCGGTCGGTCAGCTCCGCGACGGTGAGCGTTCCGTGTTCCATGACACACAGGCACACGTCCAGCTCCGCCGGCGACATGCCGAACACGACCCGGAGGAGTTCGTCCAGGTCCGGCTCCGGGGGATCCCCGAAGTCGTCCGCGCGGTCGGGAGCACCCGGCGACGGCGTGGCGTCTGTCGCGTCGTCGCCCGGCCGGCCGACGGGGGTCATCGCGGACCCGCAACACCCGACCTCGTCCCCGCCGACGGCGAGGGCGCCGCAGTCGGAACACTCGACCAGCCGGTAGGGGTCGTCGGTCGTGCCCATGGTCGGCACCTCACGGAACGTGGAAAAGAATCGATCGCGGGTGGGCGAACGCGGCGAGCAACCGTCCGCCGTCGCCGGTGCGCGCCAGCCGGTCGCGGTCGCCCGCGACGGGTCCGGGGTCCGGGGACGCTATTCGTCGCCGCCGTCGGCGACGATGCGGACGTCCTCGGCCGCCTCGAACTCGGCTTCCTCGTCGCGCTCCTCCGGTTCCTCCGGGAACTCGTAGTCGCCTTCGGCTCTGTAGGGTTCGAAGTGGCACATCGGGGATCACCCGTGTGAACAAATAACGCGGTCGGAGTTAACGGTTGTTTCTATCAGATCCGGCGGCGGTCTCGGGGCGGGGTGAGCGGCGGCAGCGCGACCGCGCCGACCGGCCTACCACCCGGCGAACTTGTCCCGGCGGTACAGGTCGAGTTCGCTCACCGTGTCGGTGCCCTCCTGGGAGAGACAAAAGCGGATCCCGTCCGCGATAGCTCCCGGGTCCGTCACGTCCCCCGAGTCGAACTGGTCCTCGAAGGATGCCCCCTGTTCGCTGGCGAACTCGGTGCGCACCTCGGTGGGGTTGACGACGCTGACGGCGACGCCGTCGGGGCCGACGCTGCCCTCCAGGCTGTGGGCGAACCCGCGGACCCACCACTTGCTCGCGGCGTACACCGGGTTACCGGGGCGGGGGTACTCGCCCGCGAAGCTGGCGACGAACACGAGCGTCCCGTCGGACTCGCGGAGGTGCGGGAGCGCCGCCCGCGCCGTGTGAAAGGCGCCGTCGACGTTGACGCCCATCATCGTCCGGTAGTCGTCGATCGACATCGAGTCGAGGTCGCCGTCGAGGCCGACGCCCGCGTTGACGACCACGCCGTCGAGCCCGTCGAGTGCCTCCGCGGCGCCCTCGACGAACGCCTCCACCCGCTCGCGTTCGGTCACGTCGACGGCGGTCGCCTCGACGCGGACGCCGTGGTCGGTCTCCAGTTCGGCCGCGAGGTCGGCCAGCCGGTCCTCGCGTCTGGCGCCCAGCGCCAGGTCGACGCCCGCCGCCGCGAGCGTCCGCGCCGTCGCCGCGCCGATGCCCGAACTCGCGCCCGTGATCGCGACCGCGTCGCCGTCGATGTCTCGCATGGACGGGCGGTCGACCCCGGAGGGCAAAAGTGGGTCGGCGGCGCGGCGATCGTTCGCCACGACGGTCCCGTCAGTCGTCCGCGGGAACGCCGGTTCCCGCGCCGGCGCCGGTGGCGGCCGGGCGGCTCTCGGCGACGCGGAGCGAGACGACCGCGGCCGCCGCCAACGCGAGCACCGACGCCGCCGCGAACGCCGTCGGGTAGCCCGCGACTGTGGCGACGGCGCCGACGCCGAGGGGACCGACGACGCCCCCGACCGACCGCGCGGTCGAGGCCAATCCCATCAGCTCGGACTCGCGGTTCTCGGGCGCCACGTCGCCGACGAACGCGACCGACCCGGTCCACATCGCCGAGAACGCGACCGCGAGCGTGACGTAGCCGAGCGCGACGACGCCGGCGGCCGCGAGCCCGCCGGGCGCGAACACCGCCGCCGCCGCGACGAGGCCGAAGACCGCCGAGCCGGCCATCCCGAGCGTGATCATCGGCTTGCGCCCCCGCTCGTCGACGACGCCGCCGAGGTAGTACATCAACGCGGTCTGTGAAACGGGGTTGAACGCCAGCACCGCGCCCATCCACGCCTCCGGGAGCCCCAAGGTCGCCACGATGTACACGGGCATGAGCGCGCCGACGCCCGAGACGGTCGCCTGTCGGGCTGACAGCCCCAGGTAGAGCCACCCGAGCCCGTTCGTCGAGAGGTGGCCGCGTTCGCCGGCGCCGGGCAGCAGCCGCGACCGGATCTCCCGCGGGAGCGAGTCGGCGTCGGGGTCCGGCGCCGCGTCGCCGGGGTCGACGAGCGCGACGGTGACGGTCGCCAGCAGCGAGACGCCCGCGACGACGACGTACACGTCGCCGGGGACGAGCGCGCCGAGGAGCAGCCCCGAGGTGAACTGGCCGGCGCCCGACCCCGCGGCGGTGAAGGCGTTGTAGGAGCCGACCGACTTCCCGCGACCGCCGGGACCGCCGCGCTCGGAGGCGACCGTCAACATCAGCGGCCCGAAGCCGGCGATGAAGACCGCGTACAGCCCGCGCACGAGCACCTGAATCCACACTGGGTCGACAGTGACGGGGAGCACAGCCGAGGCGGCGGCCGCGACGGCGTCGACGGCGATCAGCGGTGTGAGCGCGAGCGTCGCGCCGAGGCCGGTAGCGACGAGGATCAGCTTCCGGCGACCGGTCACGTCCGCGAACGCGCCCCAGACGGGCGCGAACAGGATGATGCCGAGCGAGAACGCTGTCGCCAGCAGCGACACCTCGAGCGCCGACCCGGTTCGCCCGACGTGGACCGCCAGCGACGTGCCGAGGAGGGCCCCCGCGGTGACTCGCGTGACCGCGGCGAGTCCGACCAGCGCCGTCCCGCGATCGATGCGGGGGCGACGCGCGGAGGGGAAGTTCATACGAACCGAAACACTCCGTCCGCCCAAAGCCCTCGCGTCGCGGCGGACATCGCCGCAAAGCGTGCGCTTCGACCGCACGAACCGTGCGGTTCGAACCCGGACGGCGGCGACCCGGATAGTCCCTCTATAACGCCCTGAGAGAAGCCGGTGAATAGTCTAACTGTCTAAGAAACAGTCGTGAATCGACCGTCTCGCCCCTCGACCGCGGCGCGAACGGTCGTGAACGGCCCGTGAACCGAGCGAAGCGCCGCCAACGGTCTGGCGACTATACGTGGTCCCGGTTCCACGTACCGGGTACGCCCAACCTATGTCCACGACCGACCGAACACCCTCCGTTCCCGTCCCCGACGCCGACGACGTGTCGGCACCACAGCTCGCCCGCCGAACGGCCGCCTCCGCGAGCGCGGCGTTCGACGGGGCCGTCCGCATGGGCGAGACGGTCGCCTTCTGGCTGGCCGCCCTCCTCCCGCTGGCGTACCTCCCGGCGCTCGTCTCGGGCGCCGCCTCGACGCGACCGCTCCTCCTCGCGGGCCTGATCCTCGCGCACGCGGCCTCGCTGGCGCTCGGGCGCGGATACGCGAGCGACACGCGCTCCCGCTGACGGGGCGTTCGACCGCGACCCCTCAAACCCCGTTCGGCCCTCCCCCCGTCTCGTTCCGCTCTCGCCTCCCTCGAAATCGCTTCCCGGCCGCCTTCCGATCGGCGTTAGCGTCGACTCGCTCGTTCGAGTCGCCGCCGCTCCTCCCCAAGGATCCGCTCCCACACGCCGAACAGCGCCGAGTTCAGCCGGTAGCTCGCGTCGACGTCCCTGACCCACGCGTCGTCGAGGAACAGCAGCCGCTGGAACCGCCGCACGTCGGGGGAGAGACTCTCACGGCGACCGGTGTAGTACGCAGCGGACTCCCGGACCGTGCGTTCGATCAGCCCCTCGGGCACCGCGATCCCGGCGGCGTCGGCGACGTGCGCGAACCACTCCGTGTGCAACACGGCGTCCGCGAGCACGAACGAGCGCTCGAACGCCTCGAACCCGCCCGAATCGCGCACCGACGCGACCGCGTCGGCGCCGACCGCGAGCCCGGACGGCGGGGTGTACTCCGGTTCCCGCGCCCGTGTCCGCGAGGCGTCGGCCCGCCGGTCGCCGTCGCCGAAGTCGAAGTCGACGGCGGTGTCGACGCCCTCGCGGAACGGTGCGGCCACCCGCCGGAGACGACGCGCCGCCAGCGCGACCGGGCCGGCCAGCGCGAGGCGGTACCACCGCGGCGTGTACGCCAGGAACGGCCGGCCGAAGGCGGCGTCGCCGAGGTACGTCGCGGCGACGACCCGCGACGCCGCCGGCGACAGGTCCGTCCGCCCCTCGCGCAGCGCCGCGACCGTCTCCGCCGGCTCGGCGACCGGATCGGCCCCGATCCTGTCCGCGCCGTCGCGGTCGAAGCCCATGCCGTCGGCGACGCGGTCGGTGTACTCGGCGCCCGCGCGGTACCACTCGGCGAAGTCCGCCACGTCGCGAGCGGAACACAGTCGCAGGAGGCTCACGGGAGGGTCACTGCCGGATCCAGGGGTTCGGCCACCGTAGCTCGGTCGGTTGCTCCGTGGGACGGGTGCTCCGGGGGCCGGTCGTACCGCGGTTCGGTACTCCGCGATCCGGCTACTCTGCGTTCCGGTTACTCCGCGAGCTGGTCGCCCAACCCCCACTCCTCCGCCCGGGTCCGCGCCTCCGCTCGGGCCTCCCGACGAACCGCCTCGACGCGCTCCTCGTCGGCGAGAAACGCCGCCAATGCGTCGTGGTCGCCCGCCGCGTCGCGGCGCTCGGCCGGCGCGGCCTCACGGGTTCGCTCGGCGAGCGCGTCGTCGCCCGCGAGCTCCCGGGCGGGCGCGCCGGGCGCGACGCGGAACGGGTCGCTCCCGTCGGTCTGGGGGTCGTGCAGCGACGCCAGCGCCTCGGCGGGGAGCCGGTAGCGCTCCACCCGCACGGGTGTCGTCCCTGCCAGCGCTGCCAGCGCCGCCGGACCGTCGGCGTCGTCGCCGGCGTTGCCGGCGTCGTACGCCAGGACGGGGACCCCGGATTCGAGCGTGATCACGGCCTCGCTCCCGCCGACACCCAGCAGCGCGTCGCCGGGTTCGAGCCGGAGGTAGCCGGTGAGTCGGTCGTCGAGCGCCGTCGCCAGCGGGGCTGCGAAGTCGGCCGCGACGCGGGCGCCCACGAGGTCGCCGCGGGGGAGCCGCTCGCGTATCGGCGCGGCCGCGGGGGCACCGGGCTCGCCGGTCATGGCCGCTCGGGGACGACCGCGCTCCGGAACCGGTCGGCCACGTCGCCAGCGGCCTTCGGCTCGGGGTCGATCCCGGCGGCGGCCGCGCGGTACGTGGCCGCGGCGTCGCTGTCGGGCGCGTGCGCGAGGAGGGGCTCGCCGGCGTCGCGGGCCGCCCGGGCGGCGTCGCTGTCGGGGACCGAGCCGAGCGTCGGCCCCTCGAAGTAGCGCTCGGCCTGGTCGCCGACGGAGCCGAGGTCGCCGCGGACCTTGTTGAACAGGACGCCCGCGATCCCAGTGCCGTAGGAGGCGGCGTACTCCTGGACCTTCAGCGCGTCCGAGAGCGCGGGGATGGTGGGTTGGGTGACGACGACGACGCGGTCGGCGAGGACGATAGGGAGGACGGCCGACTTCGAGGCGAGCGTCGCCGGCGAGTCCAACAGGAGCACGTCCGTGTCGGCGGCGAGTTCGGCGACCACCTCCCGGAGTCGAGCGGGATCCGAGCGCTCGAACGCCGCGAGGCTGGTGCCGCAGGGGACGACCCGCATCCCGTGGCGCTCGTACGTCGCGTCGGCCACGTCGACGGCGGCGCCGTCGGGACCGCCCGCGTCCGGCGCGAGCAGGTCCTGAAGGGTGACGGGCGCGTCCGCGAGCCCGGCGTGAAACAGGAGGTTCGCCATGCCCGTGTCGGCGTCGACGACGGTCACGTCGTACCGGTGTGCGAGCGCCATGCCGAGCGCGAGCGTGGTGGTGGTCTTGCCGGTGCCACCCTTCCCGCTCGCCACCGCGAACGCCTCGACCATACGCACGCTGTCTCGGGTTCGTACAAATACGTTCGGGTCGACGGGCGTGAAAACTACCCGTCACCGGTCATCGGGAGCCGAGGGCACCGGGGCGGCGATTCAGCGGTAGCCGAGCGCGTCGAGGCGGCGTTCGATCGCCTCGGGAACCTCGTTTCCGTCGCCGCCCGCGTCGCCGTCGGCCGCGCTTCCGTCGGGGAGGAGCGCCAGTCGGTCCTCGGCCGCGCGTTCGAGGTCGCGCATCGTCTCGCGCGGGACCGTCGAGCGGTCGACGGGCTCGCGCTCCCCGGGGTCGCGCTCGCGGTCGAACACCCGGACCTCGCCGTCCGGCTCGCGGATGTACGTCCACTCCCGGGTTCGGGCCGAGACCAGCGGCGTGCCGTCGCCGAGCCGGCGCGGGATGGGCTGGCTCGTCACCGACTCCCCGCGCAGCGCGAGGGAGGTGACCGGCTCGCGTTCGGGCGGGACGGCGTCGGTTATCGTCGGCAGGAGGCTCTCGCCGGCGAACGCGGCCGGCGGCTCGACCCCGAGCGCGTCACAGACGGTCGGGGGGACGTCGCGAAGCGGCACCGGCGCCGACTCGCGGCGGGCGGGGGCGTCGGGGTGGTCGACGACGAACGGGACGCGAACAAGTTCGTCGTACAGCTTCGGGTAGTGTGCGAGGTGGCCGTGGTCGAGGAACTCCTCGCCGTGGTCGCCCGCGAGGATCACCGTGGTCTCGTCGCGCAGGCCGGCCGCCGACAGCTCCTCGAGCACGCGCTCGACGGACTCGTCGACCTGCCGGGCCGCGGCGTCGTACAGCGCCCGCAGGGTCCGGAGCGTCCCCTCGTCGACCTCCTTGCCGAGCCCGGCACGAAGGTGCCCCAGCAGCGCCTGAAACGACCCGACCTCGCCGTCGGTGACCGCGCGGACGTGCCGGGGCGCCGGGACGTACGGCGTGTGGGTGTCCATGTAGTGGAGCCACAGGAAGAACGGACGGTCGTCGTCGGCCGCGGCGTCGTCGACGGCGTCGAACGCCCGGCGTTCGAGCGCGTGGAGGTGGGAGGTGTCGACCGCGTGGCGCCGCTCGTGGCCGCGCAGCTTCGCGGCGGCGTTGCCGAGGGGCCAGCCGAGGTACTGCACCCAGCCGTTGACCGTCGGATGGGTCGTGAGGAAGCGCCCGACCGGGGTACGAGCGCCGTCGAGGAACGACTCGAAGGCGTCGAAGCCGCGGTCGTAGCCGTAGTACTCCGTCAGAAAGCCGTTCCCCGCGTTGACGCCGGCGGTGCGCACGCCCGCGGCCGACAGCGACTCCGCGAGCGTCGGGTCGGTTGCCGGCCCCGGCGTCGACGCGTCGGCGAACACCGGGCGTGCCCCCAGAACGTCCGGGAACGAGAAGGGGGTCCAGTTGCCGCCCGCGACGGCCGTCTCGAAGGCCGTCCCGCGGCGGGCGAGCTCGCGAAGCGTCGGCGTGTGGGGCCCGAGCGCGTCGGCGCGCAGCGAGTCGACCGTGATCAGGAGGACGCCGCGTGACGGCGAGTCGCCTGCGGGTGTCACGAGCGCCCTTGGACGGAACCGCGCGTAAGCGTTACTATCGCCGCGAATCGGCCCCGAACCGATCGAAGGCCGACTCGACGGCCGACCGAACGGTCGGACCCGATTCCGGACCCGATTCCGATCCCGATCCCGACGGCCACCCCCAGCCGTCGGCGCCGACTACTTCGCGCCGTCGAACCGGAGCACGCGCGTGTCGATCGCCGCACAGCGCGGACAGCTGTGCCGGTAGACGAGCTGTTGCTCGCGGTAGGCGGTCTGCCAGTCCCCGCCGTCGTCGGTGTAGCCGCACTCCGGACAGGTTGGCGCCTCGCGGAGGCGGTCGCGGTACACGTCGAGTGCGGTCGTGCCGGCGCTTCGTCTGGCTGCCATGTGGTAGCGTACCACCCGATCGAGAATAAACGTTCGTATCGGATACACGTCAATACGAGCGAGCGGCGGTCGAACGAACGGATCGAGGGGCCTACGCGAGCCCGAACAGCTCGTCGACGGCGTCGCGGGCCGCGCGGGCGGCCTCCTCGGCCACCTCGTCGGCGTCCGCCTCGGCGTCGGCCGGCGGATTGACGTACACGTCCACGTCAAGGACGCCGTCCTCGAAGGAGACGGTAACGTCGAAGTCACGGAGATCGGACTGTCGATACCGCGCGAGCACGACCCCTTCGGCCGCCTCGGAGGCGGTCTCGACGACCTCCTCGTCGGTCGGCTCGGGGCGGTCGTCGCTCACGGCTTACGCGCCGCCGGCGCCGCCGGGACCCATGCCCGCCGGGCCGCCGCCCGCGCCGCCCTGCAGCATCTGCTGGAGCTCCTCCTGAAGCTCCTCGAACTGCTGCTGGACCTTCTCCTCCTGGGAGTCGAAGCGCTCGGCGCGCATCTCGAGGGTGTCGACCTTCTCCTCGAGGTCGTCGTAGGCGGTCTCGTAGTCGGTCTCGACGAGGATCTCGCCGACCTCGCGGTACATCGTCGAGTCCTCGTCGATGTCCTCCATCGCGTCCAGCGCGGACTGCGCCTCCGTCAGCGAGGTCTGCGTGGACTGTTTCTGTTCGGCGAGCTGCTGGGCCTGCTCTTGAAGGTCCTGCAGTTCCTCGATCTTCTCTTGTGCTTCCGGCGGCAGATTACCCTGCATACCAGGGCAGTTGGGCTTCGGGGTGAAAAGCCCGGTCATTGGATGCGAGGGCGAACGAAGTGAGCCCTCGGCGCGAACGGCGAACGGAACGGCCGTGAGCGTCCCGAACAGCGGCGGTGCACCGTCAATGAGCGGGACCCTCCTCGGGAGGTCGCTTACCGCTCCGCCGTCGCCGCCACCGTCTCGGCCGTCTCGACGAGCCGGGTCCATGTGTTGACGCCCGCGCGGAGCGCGACGAGGTCGCGCGCGCGGACGGTTACCTCGACAGTGTCGCCCGCGCGGTCGACGGCGGCCGTCGACCGCTCGTCGTCGATGTCGCCGACTTCGACGGCGATCGCCCCGTGGACGACGCTGGCGCGCCGCTGGTCGGGGTACGGAAAGCGAAGGACCGCGCGGTGGTCGTACGCGTCGGGTGCGGGCACGGCGCCCGGGTCAGGAAACGTCGACTTCCTTCACGTCGGGCGCGCGCTCCTTGAGGAGCACGCGGTGTCCGCAGTACGGGCAACGCACGCCGCCGTACTCGTCGAGCTCGACGTCGCGCTTGCACCGGGAACACTTGTAGCTCATCTGTGTGAGAGGATCGGGGGGTTACTCGTCGTCGCTCTCGTCTTCGAGGGCGGCGCGGATGCTGCGCCGCACCGAGCGACCGCCCGGCGTCTGCGGCCGGTAGGCGCCGCCGGTGAACGTCTCGCCGGTCTCCTCGTTGACCCACACGCCGGTGCCGATGCGCTTGACCGAGTCGCCGTCGACGGTGGCGTTCTCCATCTCTGCCTCGATGTCCGACACGCGCTTTCGGGCGACGCGCCCGTATCGCGCGCCGAAGCGGCCGGCGCTGCCGACCTTCCGCGCCTTCTGCTGTTCAGCCATATGGACGCGACTTCGCCATTGGGCGTCAAAAACCCCGCGAATTCCGCCCGTCATCGGAGACGATCGAGGCGGCCCGTCCCGGGAGTCCTCGTCGGGGACACCGTGGCACAGCTTTATCTCCGTGGATAGTCGGTACTCTGATAGGAGACCGCCGGAATGCTCATCGCCGAATTCACGCTGTCGACGCCAGTCCTCCGCGACGCCCTCGCGGCCGCGCCCGAGGTGACGGCCGACCTCGAGCGGACGATCGAGGGTGACACAACGCGCATCGAGTTCTTCGCCCGCGGCGACGACCTGACCCGCTTCGAGGACGCCCTCGGCAACGACGAGTCCGTCGAGGACGTGCGCGTGCTCGGCGAGGGACCGGACTTCCGGTTCTACCGTGCGACGCTCGCGCCCGAGACGACCCAGCGGACCGCCTCCCACGTGTTCGCCGACACCGGCGCCCGCCCGGTGTCCGCCAGCGGCGACCACACGGGATGGGACTTCCGCGTGCAGTTCCCCGACCGCGAGGCGCTGGCGGCCTACCGCGACAGCTGCCGCAAGCGGAACGTCTCGTTCACGCTCCACGCGCTGTACGAACGCGCCGACCCGCGCGCGGAAGCCGACGAGTACGGGCTCGCCGGCGATCACGGGACGGTCTGACGCCGGGCGCTACCGATCGCCGTCCTCCCCGAACCCCGACTCCTGGAGCACCTCGTTCAGGTCGTCGCGCACCCGCTCGCCCGTCTCGCGGTCGCCGGCGGTCGTGACGACGCGATTTTCCTGCACGCTCGACCCGTCACGCAGGAGCAGCCGGACGTTCCCGTGCTCGTCGGCGCGGGTCACCTTCGCGCGCAGTCCCGTGCGCGACCCGGAGCCGCCGGCGTCGATGGGGCCGGGGATCACCTTCTTCACGTGCGGGTGCTCGGCGGCCGCGAGGATCGCCTTCATTCCCGTTCGCTCGCCGATGAGCGTCGAGTGCGAGCCGCCGATCTTCGCCTCCGCCGGCGCGTCGACCACCTCCAGGGCCGGCTCGCCGCGGCGGGCGAGCACGGCGCCGACTGGGTCGTCGTCGGGGACGCGGTAGAACTCGTAGTGCAGTTGCGCGCGGGCCTCCCGCAACGGATCGCGCTCGCCGGCGGCGTACACCGTCTCGGGGCGCTTGCGCCGTACCTCGTCGGCGACGCGGCCGGCGAAGTTCCTGAGCTGCACCTTCGCGGTGCGCTCGCCGTCGTCGGGGACGGTCGTGACCGTCGTCTCCCCGAGCACCAGCGACGCGGGGTCGAAGTCGTCGGGCGGGTGCTCGGGTTCGAACCCGAGCATCGTGAGCGTCGCGCGGTCGGCCCCGAACTCGATCACGACGCTCTCGCAGTTGGCGGTGTCGCAGGCGAGACAGTAGTCCCCCGGCTTGCGAAGGGACGAGCCACACCGCCGGCAGTTCATTACCGTCGGAAGGGACGGCGCGAGGATAAGCCCGTTCGTTCGCCCCGTCGCGCGGCCGGTCAGGCCGTCGCGATCTCGACGAGGTTGCCGTCGGGGTCGCGGACGTACACCGACGTGATCGGCGCCACCGCGCCGGTTCGCTCGACCGGCCCCTCGACGATCTCGATCCCGCGCTCGCGGAGTTCGGCCTCGACGGTCTCGATCGGCGTCTCCGTCAGCAGACAGAAGTCGCCGGCGCCGACGGTCGGCTCGGCCGCCACGGGCGTCACGTCGCCGTCGGTCGGGTGGAGGTTGATCTTCTGGTCGCCGAAGCGGACCGCCTTCCGGTCGTCGCCGAAGGTCACGACCTCCGCCCCCAGCGACTCGTAGAAGTCACAGCTCGCGCTCACGTCCGAGACGGTGAGCACGAAGTGGTCGATCGCCGCCGCGTTCATCGTCGGTCCTCCGCCGCGTCGAGGTGGCGCGTCATGGGCGTCGTTCGCCGGTCCGCGAGAAATAGGTCCGGGTGGGGGAGAACCGGGGCGTCCTCGCCGCCGCGGCTGCCCGAGAGCTGCTCGGAATCGCACACCGCCGCGGCAGTTCTAGAGCCGCTCCGGATCGCACTTCATGTACTCCCGAAGCACCGCCGTCGCGTACGACCCGGACGGCAGCGCGAACTCGAACACCGGGTCGCCATCCTCCTCGGAGACCGTCAGGTCCGTCGGGAGCAGGATCGCCCGACGGGTTCCCGTGGAGGCGAACTCCCCCGGCAGCTCGAAGTCGCCCGGCCCCACGTCGAGGTCGCGGAGGATCTCGCGTTCGATCTCGCCGGGCTCGCCGTCCGCGAGGGCCGTCTCGGTGCCCACCAGCGGCGCGGTGACGAACGCCCGCCCGCGCTCGCAGTGGCGCGCGAGCGTGTCGACGCGCCCCTCGGTCGCCCGCTGGAGCCGGTCCATGTCCGGCTTCGGAAACTGCGTGTCCCGCTCGACGAACGCGACCACGTCGCCCGCGACCGGACGCTCGAACGGCAGCCCGCGGCGCAGGCGCTCCGAGAGGATCCGGTTGAACACGTACGACTGCGCGGCGTTGACGAACAGCCGCTGGAGGTTCGACGGGACCGCCTCGAGCGCCTCGCGCCAGTCGGCGCCCTCGTCGAGCCGGTGGAGCATCGAACGCTCGTAGCGCAGGCGCCCCGGCATCGCGTCGAGCGCGGCGCTCCAGTCCGGGCTGTCGGCGTCCGCCTGGTCCTCGACGACCTCGCGGGCGCGCTGGGAGTCCTCCGGCTCGGTGTCGTACGGGTTGCCGCAGTAGGCGAGCACCGCGCCGCGCCAGTCGCCGCGGATCGCCGCGAGGCCGACCTCGTGGGTGATCGGCCGGCGGCTCCCGAAGCGCTGGTGGCCGAAGTAGTTCGGCACCGCGATCTCGACCGCCGTGTCGGCGGCGGCAACGGTGCTGTCGCTGTCGCCGGCGGCAGCGCTGTCGCTGTCGCCGGCGGCGAACGCCCGCAGGTCGCGGGTGATGGGGGCCGGATCCTCCTCGGTCTCGCGGATCCGGATCGCGAACTCGTTGCCCGCGAGGTCGCCGAAGGTGAGGTCGCGCCCGACCCGCCCGAGCACCTCGATGTCGGCGCCGTCGAGGTCCGGGATCTCCTCGGGGTCGGCGTCGCGGACCGTGAACAGCTGCGTGGTGACGGCGTGTTTGTCCTTCGTGCCGGCCCACGAGACGCGCTCGCGGCTGGCGCCCATCGCGTTCGACAGCGCGCTCGCGAAGTCGTTGGTGTCCCAGCGGCGGAGGGTCGCCCGCAGGAGGAGGAACGGATACGATCCCTCGTGGGCGTCGAGCGGTTCCGGGTCCATCCGCTCGCGCTCGCGGACGCGGAAGTCCTCGGGGGCGACGCGGAGGCGGCCGCCGATCCCGTCGGCGTCGCTGACGTAGTGGTCGACGCCGGTGGCGCGCTCGCGGGGGTGGGCCTCCCGCATCAGTACAGCGAGAGGTCGCCGGTCACCTTGTCGACGATGGACTCCTCGCCCGGGCCGACCGCCAGCGTGGTGACGGTTCCGGGATCGAGCTGCGTGTGCCCGGCGTCGCGGATGACCGCGTGCGGGAGCCCCTCGCGCTCGGCGCGGTCGGCCAGCTCGAAGATCTGCGACTCGCCGGCGGCCTTGAGGACGACCTTCTTCTGTCCCTCGCCCTTCCACGCCTTCCGGGCCTTCCTGCCGGTGTCCTCGTAGGCCGACAGCGACGCGTGGGCGACCTGCGCGGCCAGCTTCCCCGTCCCCATCCCGAGGTCGGTGCGGACGACGATGGCCTGCTTCATGCTCATACCCCGCGTGCGGGGAGCGCGACCGAAAGGGTGTCGCACCGCGCTGCCGTGCCCCCAGCACCGCGCTGTCGGAGTCCCCGACGGGCGAACGGAACGCATTTGTCGCCCGCCCGAGAGGAGCCGACGATGTCGCGTCCCCGCACGCCCCTCCTCCGACCGAGTCGCTACTACGAGGCCCACGACGGCTCGCCCCCGTTCGCCCACGCGGCCGCCGCGGTCGCGGTCGTCACCCTCGCCACCGCCGGCGGGCTGGCCGTCTTCCTCGGCGAGTTCGCCGCCGCCCTCGACGTGCCGATCACCGTCGACAACCCGGCGTACCCCGGCGAGCCGTTCTGCGAGGACTCGATGTTCGACGACACGCCGACCGGCTGCGGGGAGCCGACGGAGGTCGAGCGGAACCTGGGCGCGCTCGTCGCCGAGGAGCTGTCGTGGCTCCCGCCGGCGACCGTCGTACTCGTCCCGGTAGTCTGGCTCGTGCAGGGCGGCGTCCTCCACGCCGCGAGCGCGCTCGCCGACGGCGAGGGCGCGTTCGCCGACACGCTCGCGGTCGCGGGCTGGGGGATGGTACCGAGCCTGGGCCGCCTGCTCGCCGTCGGCGTGCTGGTGATCTCCCGCCTTCGAACGGTCGCGCTCCCGGAGAACCCCGAGGGTGCGCTCGACGCCCTCCGGGTGGCGATCGGCGGCGTCGAACTGGTCGGCCTGCTCGCGGCCGTCGTCGTCGCGGTCTGGGCCGGCGTGATCCGGACGTACGGGCTGGCGGACGCCCGCGACCACTCGGTCGGGACCGCCGCGACGATCGTCGGCGTCCTCACCGCGATCGGGCTGGTGTTCGAGCTGTTTTGAGGCGGCAACCGGCCCGCAATGAGAGAAGCTTTAGGCCGCCGGCGGCCGCGCCTCCGGTAATGATACTCTCGGACACCGACATCCTCGCCCGGCTCGAGGAGGGCGACCTCGCGATCGATCCGCTCGACGACGTGGACACGCAGGTCCAGCCCGCGAGCGTCGACCTCCGGCTCGGCTCGGAGTTCCTGGAGTTCCGCCGGACGAACATCCCCTGCATCCACCCGACCGACGCCCGCGAGGTCGACGAGTACGTCGAGGAGACCCACGTCCCCGAGGGCGACGACTTCATCCTCCACCCGGGCGACTTCGTGCTCGGCACGACCAAGGAGACGGTCGCCATCCCCGACGACATCGTCGCGCACGTCGAGGGGCGCTCCTCGCTGGGCCGGCTGGCGATCGTCGTCCACGCGACCGCCGGACTCTGCGACCCGGGATACCGCGGACAGATCACCCTCGAACTGTCGAACCTGGGCAACGCGCCCGTCGCCCTCTCGCCGGGCATGCGCATCTCGCAGCTCACGTTCACGGAGCTGAAGACGCCCGCAGACCGGCCCTACGGCGAGGAACGCGGCTCGAAGTACCAGGACCAGTCCGGCCCGCAGGCGTCGCGCATCGGCAACGACCCCGAGTTCGCGACCGGGGACGCCGACGAGTCCGGCGGGGACGGGGAGTCCGGACGATGAGGTTCATCGAGGAGGTCGTCGTCGACGAGTTCCTGCCGACCGTCCGCGCGCTGCTTGCGGAGTCGCTGCGCGAGCGCGACCTGACCCAGCGGGAGGTCGCCGACGCGCTCGGCATCAGCCAGTCGGCGGTGTCGAAGTACGCCCACGGCGACGTGGCGACCAACGACCGCGTCGCCGACGACGAGCGGGTCCGCGAGGCCGTCGACCGCGTCGCCGAGGGGCTCGCGTCGGGGGACCTGAGTCGCGTCGGCGCGCTCGTGGAGCTCGAGGTGCTGATCCGGCGACTGGAGGCGGGCGACCTGCTCGCGGAGCTCCACGAGGCGGCGATGCCGGAGCTGGCGGGCGCGGAGTACGACTTCGCGGTCCACGACCCCGACAGCGGCCTGCGCGACCGCGAGCGGACGCTCTCCTCGCTGCGCCGCGGCGTCCGGACGCTCACCGCGACCTCCGGGTTCGCGGGGCTCATCCCCCACGTCGGCTCGAACCTCGTGGAGTGCGTGCCCGGCGCCGTCGACATCGACGACGTGGCGGCCGTCCCGGGGCGGATCTTCGACGTGAAGGGGACCGCCCGCGTGCCGAGCGACCCCGAGTTCGGCGTCAGCGAACACGTCGCCGGCGTGTTGCTGTCGGCGCGGGCGGCGGGCGTCGACGCCCGCGCGGCCGTGAACGTCCGCTATGACCCCGACCTCGTGGAGATGCTGTCCGAACTCGGCGTCGAGGCCGTCGAGTTCGAGCCGAACGATCACGGCGAGACCGACGCCGGCGCCCCGGACGACCCCGTTCGCGCGGCCGTGGCGGGCCGTCTCGGCAACGGGGCGGGCGCCGGCAGCGACGAGGGCGCCGCCGGCGACGCGACCGACGACCGCGACGGCGCAACGGACGCCCTCGGCGACGTGTTCGCCGTCTACCAGACCGGCGGCGTCGGCGTCGAGCCGGTGTTGTACGTCGTCGGCCCGGACGCGCCGACGGTCTCCCGGAGGGTTCGCGACATCCTGTAGCCGTGGTCCCCTCGCGTGACCGCCCGGACCCGTCGGCCCCGGAGTTCTACACCCGGATCGCCCGCGCGTACGACGCGCTCGCCAGACGCGGCCCCTTCGTGGCGACGCTCCGGCGGGCGCTGGCGGACGCGCTCGATCCCGCCACGAACGCGACTGTCGTCGAGTTCGGCTGCGGCACCGGCGCGAACCGGCCGTACGTCGAGGACCGCCTCGGCGCCGACGGAACGTACGTCGGCGTCGACTTCGCGCCCGGCGTGCTCCACGTCGCGCGCGAACGCGGACGGGAACGCGAGCGAGAACGCGACGAGGGCGACCGCGACGGGGGAAGCGGGACGGGCGCCGCCGGTCACTTCGTCCGCGGCGACGCGACCCGCCCGCCGCTTCGTCCCGACGCCGTCGACGCCTGCTGTGGCGCGTTCGTCGTGGGGATGCTCCCGGAGCCTGCGGCGGCGGTTCGCGAGTGGGCCGACCTCGTCGGCCCGGGCGGCCGGATCGCGCTGTTGGATCTGGCGCGGACGACGCGGTCGGGGTGGCGAGCGCTGAATCCGGCGTTCGACCTGTTCGTGCGCGCGGGGTCGCCGCCGGGGACGGCGAAGTCGCTGGAGCTGTCGCCGGCGACCGTCCAGGACGAGCGCGTCGCCGCGGCCCACCGCGCGCTCCGGGAGGCGTGTGCGGACGTGGAGTACCGGACGCTGCTCGGCGGGTTCGCGCGGGTGAGCGCGGGGACCGTCGAGTAGGCGGTCACCACACGCGGTCCACGGCCGAACCCGCTACCCGCGGTTCGCGCGGGCCTCGCGGACGCTCGCGCCGTCGCGCACGAGGTCCTCGCAGTTCGGACACACCCGCGGTCCTGCCGTCGCGTCGGGCGCGAACACCCGAGCGTAGCGCTCCGTCACCGTTGCCCCGCAGTTCTGGCACGTCCGAGCCATACCGGCCCGATCAGCGCGCATCGACATAATTTATTCCCTTGTGGCGGGAATATATTCGCGTGGCCGGCCCGGCACGCGGGCGTGAACCGACGGCTTCCGTCGCCACACGGCTTTAGCGTGTGGGCGCCCACGTTGGATCACGACCAATGAGCGACGCGACCAACATGCTCGTCGACGGCGAGTGGCGCACCGGCGTCCGCCGCGACACGGGCGACTCCGGCGAGTTCGAGCGAACCGAGACCAGCTTCCGCGACTGGATCGACGGCTCGGTGCCGGAGCCGGGCGCCGACCCCGTCGACAACCCCGAGTTCCCCGCCGAGCCCGACCGCTATCACGTGTATATCTGTCGAGCCTGCCCGTGGGCCCACCGCGTCGCCATGACGCGGGCGCTGAAGGGGCTCGACGACGTCATCTCGCTGTCGCTCACGCAGCCAGAGCGCTACGACGAGGGGTGGGAGTTCTCCGAGGAGCAGCCGGACCCGCTGTACGGCGCCGACTACCTCCGGGAGATCTACACGAGGGCGGACGACGAGTACACCGGCCGCGTGACGGTCCCCGTCCTCTGGGACAAGCAGCGCGAGACCGTCGTCAACAACGAGAGCGAGGAGATCATGCGGATGCTCGACACCGCCTTCGACGATCTCGGCAACGGCGTCGACCTCTACCCCGAGGGCTCCCGCGAGGCGGTGGACGACCTGATCGACGACATCTACCCGCGGATCAACAACGGCGTCTACCGCGCGGGGTTCGCGAGCACGCAGGCGGCGTACGACGAGGCCGTCGACGAGCTGTTCGCCGCCCTCGACGAGTACGACGACCTGCTCGCCGACCGGCGCTATCTCGCCGGCGACCGGCTCACCGAGGCGGACGTGGCGATGTTCGCGACGCTGATCCGGTTCGACCACGTCTATCACACCCACTTCCGGTGTAACCGCCGCGGGATCCACGAGTACGACACCCTCTGGGAGTACACGAAGGACATCTATCAGACGCCGGGAATCGAGCGGACGGTCAACGTCGACCACATCACCCGCCACTACTACAAGTCCCACGAGAGCCTCAATCCCAAGCGGATCGTGCCGACCGGACCCGACATCGACTTCGCCGAGTCCCACGACCGCGACCGCCTCGACGGCGGTCCGCCCGCCGAGCTGGCGGCCGACGTGACCGCGGAGTGAGTCCACTTCCGCCCGCCCGCGGGCGACTACTCCAAGCAGTTCGGGCAGAACGTCCCCGACGGTCGCTCGACTGACACGCCCCAACAGTCGGAGCACAGCGGCCCCGTCCCGCAGTCCGTACAGTGTGTCGCCGTCTCGACAGTTCCCATGTCCGTCCCGCAGTGAGTGCAGTTCGGCATACAGCCACACGAATGACATCCGACAATAAATCCCCCGCCCGGTACGGGCACGGCGAAGCGGTCCGTCGGGCGACGCATCCGCACCGCTCCGCACCGTCACTGACGGCCATGCGCCGGCCCACTACCCGCGAAGCTGGCGGCCGGCTCGACCGCCGGAGGGCACCCCGATATCACTACTGAGTTTTCGAGGGCGTAACTCAAGTACCAGTCCGCGGGAGGGTTCGATAGCTCCGATCAGGGAGCGGAGAACCACACGCAATGTTCGAATTCATCACGGACGAGGAAGCGCGCGGGCAGGTAGGGATCGGGACGCTCATCGTGTTCATCGCGATGGTGCTGGTGGCGGCGATCGCCGCCGGCGTCCTCATCAACACCGCCGGCTTCCTCCAGAGCAAGTCACAGGAAACGGGACAGCAGTCGAGCAAGCAGGTCAGCGATCGCCTCCAGGAGGTCTCGACCGTCGGGAGCGTGAACGACGCCGGCGACGCCGTCGACATCGTGAACGTGACCGTGACGCAGGCGCCCGGCGCCGGCGAGATCGACATCCACAACGCCACGGTCACCTGGATCGGCCCCAGCGGAACGGATCAGTTGATCGCGAACACCTCCGCCGAGTACGAGAGCCTCGCCGGGGGCCTCCAGAGCAACGAGTTCTCCTACCAGACGGTGAAGGACTCCGACGACTCGAACAACGTCCTCAACGACGCCGACGACCGCCTGAACCTCGTGTTCGACACCAGCGTCATCAACGGTGAACTCGGCGAGGGCAGCGAAGTGACGATCAAGGTCAACACGATGGCCGGCGCGACGACGAGCATCCGCTTCACGGTCCCCGAGTCGCTCGGGAACAAGGAAGCAGTCGAGCTGTAAGCCGGGTCGACCGGCCGCCGATCTCGTTTTTTCGCGCGACCGCGGTTCGTGCACGGACTGCAGCCACGCGTAACTTCAACTCCCCCGAGGAGAACCACCGGGCATGCACGAACCGACCGCCCGCGTCCGCGCGTGCGACCGCTCGCGGATCCGCGTGATGTTCGACCTCGCCCAGGAGTTGGAGCGGGAGGGCCGCGACCTCGTCCGCCTCGAGGTCGGCGAGCCCGACTTCGACACGCCCGAGCACGTCGTCGACGCCGCGGTCGCGGCCGCCCGCGGCGGACACACCCACTACACCTCCAACGCGGGCCTCCCCAAGTTACGGGAGGCCGTCTCCGACACCCTCGCGCGCGAGTACGACGTTCGGCACGCGGCCGACGAGGTCGTCGTCACCACCGGTGGGATGGAGGCGCTCCACCTCGCGGTGCTCTCGACCGTCGAACCCGGCAGCGAGGTGCTCCTGCCGTCGCCGTCGTGGCCGAACTACTGGACGCAGGCGAGACTGGCCGACGCGACGCCCGTCGAGGTGCCGATGCCCGCGCCCGACTACGATCTGGACGCCGACACCCTGATCGCTGAGATGAACGACGACACCTCGCTCGTGATCCTCTGCTCACCCTCGAACCCCACCGGCCGGACCGCCGACCCCGACGAGGTGCGCGCGGTCGTCGACGCGGCCGCCGACCACGGCGCCTACGTCATCGCCGACGAGGTGTACGCGAAGCTCACGTACGACCGCGAACCCACGGGCGTCGCCGCCCTGACCGGGCACCCCCAGCACGTGCTCACGGTCGGCTCCTGCTCGAAGACGTATGCGATGACCGGCTGGCGCGTCGGCTGGCTCGCAGGCGACCCGGCGGTCGTCGACGAGGCGACGAAGATCCGGGAGTCGACGACCGCCTGCACCGGGAGCGTCGCCCAACACGCCGCGATCGCCGCGCTCACCGGCCCGCAGGAGCCCGTCGAGGAGATGTACGACGCCTTCCGCGAGCGTCGCGACTACGTCGCAGACCGGCTCTCGGACATGCCCGGTGTCACCGCGCCGGAGCCGGAGGGCGCCTTCTACGCGTTCCTGAACCCCGACACCGACGAGGCGAGCCTCCCGCTGGCGAAGCGTCTCTGTGAGGACGCCGGCGTCGTGCTCGCGCCCGGCGACGGCTTCGGCGAGGCCGGGCGCGGGCAGCTCCGGCTCTCCTTCGCAAACTCTATGGAGCGACTGGAGGAGGGACTGGACCGGATCGAGGAGGCGCTGTAGCGGAGCAACAACCCGGGTCAGTCCTCAGTCCGGGCGATACGGGTTCGTATCGGAACACAACCGATGCACGTCGTCGATCCCGTCGAAATCGTCGTCGAAGGCGTACAGATAGCCGAGACCGGCCGTGCGCATGTGTGCGATGATCGCCGCGTCGACGAACGAGAGCTGCGGATGGCGTCGGAAGACCGACTTCGCCGAGGCGCGCACAGCGTCCGTGACCGACTCGATGTGGAAGTTCGCGTTCTCCTCGATCCGATCGAGGAAGTCGACCGCCGCGTCATGTCCCGCGTGGGTCGTGAGACCGTTGAGCGTCTCGGCGAGGACGTACTCCAATACGACTCCCCCCGGGAGGTCCCCGGAGTCGATCCCCCGGAGAACGGAGGTTCCATTCTCATGTGCGGCGTCTCGACGGTAGGCCGCCGCGAACAGGACGGACGTATCGACGAGCGCGCGCGGCACTATTCGACTCCCCACCCGTCGTGCTCGACTGCGGCGTCGGTGTCCGCCGTCCCCCCGTACCCGTCGAAGTCGGCGAACGTCCCCGCTCGCTGCTGGACGACTTCGACGCGGAGCGTCCCGTCGTCACGGACCTCCCAGCGGAGATGGTCCCCGTCGTCGATGTCGAGTTCCCGCCGGATCCGTGCCGGGATGTTCGCTTGGTTCCCGGACACGGTGCTCTCGGCCTCGGTGTCGCCCATGCGTAACGGTATGTCGGTTTCGGATTTAAAATTTTAGTGTACGATCACACTAGAGGGAGGGAACTCCCTCCGATTTCTCGGGCGCCGTCTACCGCATCAGCTCGCCGCCGTTCACGTTCAGCGTCTCGCCGGTGACGAACCGCGCGTCCCGGAGGTACGCGACCGCCTCGGCGATGTCCGCCGGCTGGCCGTAGTACCCCATCGGGATCTCCGCCAGTTCCTCCCGCTTCTCCTCGGCGCTCCGGTCGCTGGTCATGTCCGTCTCGACATGGCCGGGCGCGACCGCGTTCACTCGGATGTCCGGGGCGAAGTCGCGCGCGTGGCTCTTCGTCACCGACAGCAGCGCCCCCTTTGAGCCGGCGTAGTGCACCTCGATGGGCGCGCCGGTGTACGCGAGGATGGAGGAGACGTTCGTCACAGACGGCGTCGGGTCGGCATCGCTGTCGCGGAGGTGCGGCAGGGCCGCCTTGGTGACGGTGAACACCGAGTTGACGTTCGTGTCCATCACGCGGTCGAAGTCCTCGGGGTCCAGGTCCTCGGTGTAGACGTGCTGGTCGATCCCGGCGTTGTTGACCACGTGGTCGAGTCCCCCAAGGTCGTCGACCGCGGCGTCGACGAGACGCGCCGCGGCGTCCGGATCGGACACGTCGGCCCCCACGACCGTGGCCTCCTGCCCGCGTTCGCGGACGGCCTCGGCCGTCTCCTCGGCGGCGGCCTCGGAGGTGTGGTAGTTGACAGCCACGTCGTAGCCGTCGGCGGCGAACCGCTCCGCGACGGCGACGCCGATCCCGCGGGAGGAGCCGGTGACGAGTGCGACTGGCATGCGCGGGGGGACGGCCGAGCGGCCCTTGGGCGTTGCCGTCGCGGGCGACGGCCACGGGCGTTGCGGGTGACGGTCGGGCCGTCCCGGGCGACGGGCGGCCACGAACCTATGTCGATCCGGCCCCTCCGATCGGCTATGAGCCGCCTCCGCGGCGCCGTCGCTCGCGCCCTCCGCCGCGTCGAGCCGCCGGCCCGCGTTGTCGACTGGGCCATCGCCGCCTGCGTCGCGTTCGAGGTCGCCTCGGGGCTGTACTCGTTCACCCGGGGCACGCCCAGCGGCGCGTGGGTGTTCTGGCTCCACTCGACGGTCGGCCTGACGCTCGCGGCGCTCGTCGGGTTCAAGCTGTGGCGGGTCCGCCGGCGCGTCACGTCGACGGCCTCGTGGGACCGCTTCACGCCGCTATCCGTCCTCCAGGCCGCCGTCACGCTCGCGGCGCTGGCGACGGGCGCCTTCTGGGTGCTCGGCGGCAACGTACCGATCCTGGCGTGGACGACCCTCAACCTCCACGTCGGCCTCGGCCTCCTGCTGGTGCCGCTCGTTCTGTATCACCTCCGCGGGCGCTATCACTCCCCGCGCGACGTGGATCCCGACCGTCGCGCGACCCTCAAGGTCGGCGCGCTCCTGCTCGCCGGCACCGTCGCGTGGCGCGCGAGCGAGGCGGCCGATCGCGCGCTCGGCGGCGCGAGCCGACGGTTCACCGGCTCGAAGCCGACCGGCGACCTCTACGACACCGAGACCGAGGGCGGCGGCTTCCCGGTCACCTCGTGGGTCGCGGACGACCCCGACCCGGTCGACCCCGATTCGTGGACGCTCTCGGTGCGCGGCCTGGTCGGGGAGGAGCTGGACCTCGGCTACGACGACCTCGGGGGCGGCATGGACGGCGGGGGCGCCCCGGCGGGACCGGACGCGGAACTGGAGGCGACGCTCGACTGCACCTCCGGGTGGTACACGCACCAGCGGTGGGGCGGCGTCCGCGTCGGCGACCTGCTCGACGCCGCGGGCGTCGAGGACGGGGCGCGGTACGTCCGGTTCACCTCGGTGACGGGCTACCGCTGGTCGCTCCCGGTCGAGGAGGCCGCGGACGCGCTGCTGGCGACGCACGTCCGCGACCGGCCGCTCTCGCACGGCCACGGCGCCCCCGCGCGCCTCGTCGCGCCCGGGCGTCGGGGGTTCCAGTGGGTCAAGTGGGTGGAGTCGGTTGAGGTGCGCGAACGGGGCGACCCGATGCAGTGGCTCGTGACGCTGGTGTCCGGGTTCGACTGATCACTCGCCGGTGTCGGCGTCAGCGTGTGCGTCGGAATCGGCGTCGATGGCGGCGTCGGCGCCGGCGACCCCGTCGGCGACGGCCGCGGCGTCGGCCTCGTGCGGGCTGACGACGTGGACGTGTTCGTCGCTCGCGAGCGCGTTCGCGACGCCGACGGGGAAGAACGGAGCGTCCGCGGCCCGGAGATCCGCGAGCGAGCGCCAGTACGCCTCGTACTCGATGCCGCCGTCGTCGCTCCCGTGGAACCGCTCGCGGTCGTACAGCGCCGCGTCGGCGAACCGCGCCTCGCGGACGACGGCGAACTCGTGGTGGGAGACGCCGTCGTACTCGAACAGGTTCTCGACGGTGCAGACGGCGGGGCCGGCCTCGACGGCGACGCCGAGTTCCTCGCGGAACTCGCGAACGAGGGCCGCGTCGCTCGATTCGCCGGGCTCGATCCCGCCCCCGATGAAGCGGTGGAAGTGATGACCGTCGCGCGTGCCGGGAAGCCGCTGGACGAGGTACTCGTCCGTGTCCGGGCGACGGAACGCGCCGAGGGCGACGCCGCGGATGTCGGTCATTGATCGATGTGGGAGTCGCGACTCCGTGGTAGCTATTTCGGTCTCTGAGTGGCGTTCGCCGACCGCGACGTGAGAGTTCCGACGACCGCGAAAGCCCCCGCGTCGCTCGACTCCCGCGAACCGCGTTGCGCGCGCTCGGTCGCTCGCTCCACTCGCTCCCTCGCGTGCTTACGGGTTCGGGGTTCGCCGAGCGACGCGGCCCCTTTCAGTCCCATCCGCCGGTCGTCCGGGTGTCGTCGCTCCCGGACACTCGCTCGTACTGCGTTCGGGTGTCGGGAATCGTCGTGCCGTCGGCTCAGTCCAGGTCGCCCTCGCGGATGGCGCGCTCAGCTTCGTCGAGGGCGGCCTCGCGGTCGAAGTTCTCGACGATCTCGCGCAGCTCCTCGTCGCTCGCGTCGGCCAGCTCCGCGGCGTGGCGGGTGATGTTGGGGACGGCGCGGATGATGTTGTCGACGATCGGGACGGCCGCGACCTGCGCCGACCGGCTCATCGGGTTCAGGTCGATCACGATCTCGGTTTTCCCCATCGCCCCCAGCGCCTCCGCGCGGTCGCCGTCCTCCAGCGGGACGACGACCACGTCGGCGTCGCCGATGCCGTCCACGTCGACCTTCGCGCGCTCGTGACTGAGGCCGGGGATCCGGCCGTCGGCGGCGAGGCCCTTCACCTCGCTCGCGCCGTGCTCGCGGAGGTGGTCGGCGATGGCCGCCATGCGCTCGTCGGTTCGGTTGAACAGGTTCACCTCGATGTCGGCGCCGCTCGCCTCGGCGAGGTCGACGATCTCGCCGGGCACCAGCGCCGCGACGTTGCCGTTCACCGAGAGCACGGGGTGCTCGGCCAGCAGGAGGTGTGCGGCGGCCGCGCGGGCGGCGGCGTCCGCGCTCGGGAGCGTCTCCTCGCCCAGCAGGTAGTCGAACGCCTCGCCGCGCCCCTCGGCGATGAGCCCCTGCTTCGAGGTGATCCCGATGTCCACGCCGCGTTCGATTCGGTGGCGGGTGAGCAGCGACTCGTACCGTGGGTGGTCCTCGGGGATCTCCGACTCGTGCTCGGGGTCCGCGGGGACCTCGGGGTCGCCGCCGCGCTCGTCGTCCGCGTCCGTCTCGGCGTCGCCGTCGACGCCGGCGTCGTCGGTCATACCCCCGACTCGTCGGCGGGGGACGAAAAGCGCGTTTACTCGGGGCGGACCGGGGACTTCCCCTCGGCGGCGAGGCCGGGACTCCGTCTCGGAACGGGCCGGGGCTACTCCTCGGGGCGCAGCGTCGCGCCCGTCGGGTGGATCGAACACGCCGCGGGGTCGTAGCCGGCGTCGGAGAGTCCGGTTCCGAGCGCGTACACCGTGCGCCCGAGCATCGCCATCGACGCGAGGCCGCCCTCCGCCTCGACGGCCTCGACCGCCTCCGCGACCTCCGGAACCTGCAGGCCGGCCTCGACAGCGAACTCCCGGCCGGCCGCGAGCAGCTCCGCCTCGTCGGGGGCGCGCATCAGCCGCGTCAGCGCCGCCTCGCCCGCCTCGCGGACGGGGTCGAGGTCGCCGCCGAGCACGCGCTCGGTGGAGAGTTCGCCGAAGGAGACGTACTCGACCCGGGGGCGCGCGGGCACGCCGTCCATGCGGCCGTAGCCGGGGGCGCCCGGCTCCAGCCGAACCGGGAGCCCGCCGCGGAACTGCCCGACCACGTCGCCGAGGCCGGTTCCGGCGGCGGCCTCCGCGGCGTGGGCGACGCGCACGAGGTCGTTCTCCGAGCGGTCCAGCTCGAAGGCGGCGTTCGCCGCGAGGGCGGTCGCCAGCGCCGCGGCGCCGGAGACGCCGAAGCCCGCGCCGACCGGCACGTCGCTGAACACCTCGACCTCGGCGGCGACGTTCAACTCCGCGAGCACCCGCTCCACCGGCTCCATCCCGGCGGGCACGCCGTCGAGTTCGAGCGACGCGAGGCCGGCGTCGCCGGCGGGGTCCGACCCCTCCCCGGTCCCGTCGGCGGGTCGGACGGTCACCTCGACGCCGTCCGAGAGCGCGAGGCCGGCGCCGCGGGAGCCGGCCCGAACCGGGTCGCGGTCGGGGTACGGCGCGAAGAAGGCGGTGACGTGTCCCGGCGCGAACGCGGTCGCCTCGTCCATACGCGCCCGAGCGCCGGGGCGCGAGTATGGGTTTCGGTTCCGGGCGGGCCCGGGACCTCGCCCGGCCGACTACTCCGGGGAGAGCGACTCGGGCCGCGCTTTGTCGGTGAACTGCACCCGAGCGTGGGGGTGTTGGTCCGCGTCGACCCTGAAGACGCCCTCGCGCCGGAAGCCGTCCAGCGCCGCCGCCGTCTCCTCGGGGTCGACGCCGGCGATCACGGCGGCCGCCTCGACGAGGACGCTCCGCGGGACGCCGCGGCCGGCGCCGCCGACGTCGAACGCCTCGTTCGTGTCGTCCACGTCCGCGCGGATCGTCTCGACGAACCCCCGCAGATCGGCGTCCGGCCCGAGCCTGTCGTGCCACAGGTTCGGGAACGCGCTCACGCGGTCCTCGCCCACCTCGTACACCGCGTCCGGACCGACCCACGACTCCGCACTCGTGCGACGCTCCGAGAGGCCCGAACGCAGGCGATCGGCCTCGACGGGGCCGTCCTCACCCACCGCCTCGACGTACCGTTCGACCAGGTCCGTCGCCACGCCGGCGCCGTCGCGGTGGGAGCGCTCGACGATCGAGACCAGGTCGCGAACTCGCATCGTCGGCCCGCGGTTGCCGGCCTCCGCGAGCACCGCCTCGTGGAGTTCGGCGTCGCTGTCTTCCATAGGTAGAGACGTGACGCGCCAGACGTGTAAGACGGTTGCCAGCAGATTTTTGTCGCTCCGGCGGCGCGGACCCGCGACCTTTTGTCGCGACGCTCGTCCCCTCCGGTATGGACCACGTCGTCCTCGACGACCTCGACAACTCGCTGCAGCCGGCGGCGGTGATGCGCCACCTCACCGACGCGCTCGGCTGTGAGGACCTCGCGATCAACTACTACGAGCTCGCGCCCGGCGACTCGTTCGCGTTCGCCTACCACACCCACGAGGTGCAGGAGGAGGTGTTCGTCGTGCTCTCGGGAACCGCGACGTGGGTCGTCGGCCCCGAGCCCGAGGACCCGGACGACCCCGTCGGCTCGGCCGAACCCGGCGCGCCGGCCGAGCGCCGCGAGGTCGAGGTCGGGCCGATGGAGGCGATCCGGATCCCCCCGGGGCAGTTCCAGCGCGGGTGGAACTTCGGCGAGGATCGGGTGACGGCGCTCGCGCTTGGCGCGCCACTGGCGTACGGCGAGCAGCTGAAGCGCGACGACTGTCCAGCCTGTGGCGACGAGGTCCCGGTGTCGATCGAACGCGCGCCCGACGACGAGGCGCAGCTCGTCACCGTCTGTGCGGACTGCGGCGCGGAGGTGGCGCGGTGGCGGCGCGGCGACGACGGCGAGAACGAGCGGGTCAGGTGAGTCGCGGCGGCGATGAGGGGATCAACGAGTCCGATCCCCGCCGGACGCGAGCGAGACGAGAACGGCGACGAGGAGCCCCGCAACGAAAAACAGCACCCCGGGTTCGACGACCTCGAAGACGAACCACGCGATCGTGGCAACGAGCGAGGACCCGCCATCGGCGTAGCTGGCCGTGCCGACCGCGCCGGGTACCGTGGACACCTGCGTCCACAGCCGTTCGGCCGCCCACTGCACGACCACGCTCGCGAGCGCGAGCAGTCCGACTCCGGCAACGAGATCGGCGAGGGAGACGTCGTCCGAGTCCATGTGTCGATGGCCGCCGACGAGCACCAACGGGTCCGAGGCCGGGCCGTACACCGTCATCTCGTTCCCCTTCTCCGAGTAGACCGTGTCGACCGGCCTGACGAGGCCGACATCACGGAGCACCGAGACGTGATGGTGGACGTTCTGTACCGACGTGTCGACGCGTTCGGCGAGTTCGCTCGTCGTCGCCGTCGAGTCGAACAGCGACAGGTACAGCTGCCGGCGGGTCCCGGTAGCCAGCGCGTCGAGGACGTCCTCCGACTCCTCCCCGGCCAGATCGATGACGCGCGACTCCGTGGCGGGGCGGGCGGTACGTCCGCGAAGACGTTCGATCGGACTCGCCATTGCTGTGTTCGATAGTTGCGATTCGAGAACCAAATACGCACGTATCGTTCAAACGGCGATTTGATCGGTGGGGCGTCACGTGGAGAGGTTGCGGGCGCGGCCGACGGCGGCGTTCGGCGCGACCACCCCGTATCCGCTGACGGGATCCCGCCCGGCGGGGCCGACGTCGCCCGCCGTCGCCGCGAGCACCGCGTTGACCTGTCGAGGGGCCAGGTCCGGGTTCGCCGACCGAACGAGCGCGGCGACGCCCGCGACGTACGCCGACGCCGCGGACGTTCCGTCGAACTCCGCCGCGACGGGTGGGGCCTCCAGGGGCGACGGCGCGACGACATCGACACCGGTACGCCCGTCGGCGGTCGATCCGGCGCCGCTGTATCGATGTACCCGTTCCCGTCGGGGGTCCCACGCGCCGACGGTGATCGCCCGCTGTGCGTCGCCCGGAGCCACGAGACTGCCGGCGCGGTCGCGGTACTGAAGCGTGTGCGTGGGCGAGAGTAGCCGAAGCGCGACCGGATCCGGATCACGGGGGCCGCGTATCGTGACGAAGTACGTCCCCGTGGGATCGACGCGACGGGACAGCCGCACCGTTCGGCCGTCCGAGGGGTGATACGGGACCGACCGACCGACGAGTCTGCTTCCTCGCTCGGTTTCGCGATACAACTCGACGCTGAACGGGGGAGACGGCGATTCGTCCTCGCCCGTCTGCTCGGCTCGCGTCGGCGCCACCGATCGGTTCCACGACAGCCACACGGACACCCGCGAGTCCTCGCCCCGGAGGTAGGTTCGAGGACCGCCGGCGAACCGATGCGTTCCCGTCCGGTTCGGCGCGAACTCGCCCCGCCAGTGGCTCAGTCCGACGTTTCCGGCCGGGACGACGACGATCGAACCGGCGGCGACCGTCCGTTCGATGGCCCGGTTCACGTCGGCGTCACCGTCGGTCCGGGCGTACAACGAGACGGGGGCGACGATCACGTCGACGTTCGACCGCCGCATCCACCGCAGCGCCGCCGTGAAGTCCGTCGCGGCGTCGAACGACGCGAGGTAGAACTCGGCGTCGGGCGCGACATCGGCGACCGTCGCGGCCGTCGCCGTCCCGTGACGGGCCGACTCCGAGGCGGGTACCACGCCATCGGTCCCGAACGCGCGGGCCGCGACGACCCGGTCGTCGACGCCGGCCGCGGACGGGTCGACTCCCGTCGCGGAGACGACCCCGACCGTGACGTTCGACCCCGTGACTCCGCGTTCGTGTAGCTCGTCGACGGCGGTCGGTTCCGACCGGCTAGCCTCGCTCGGTGCCGGACGGTCAGCGCCGAGTCCCCACGCGATCGATCCGAGGAGGGCCCCGAGGACGAGCAACATCGCGAGGACCGTCGCAGCGATCAGTCGCAGCCGCTCCCGGTCCACACGGATCCGTCCTCGGATCCCGGCGAGGGTCGCCCGGGGACCGTCGCGACCGTCACGCCACATCGTTCGATGCTCCGTGTCCCTGCATGTTCGCACCCCTGTCGTGTCGTGCGGAAGCCTCCCTGTCGACGTCGCCGTCTGGGCGGTCGCACGTCCCGATCACTGCCACGGTTCCTCGTGTCAGCGTTTAATCGCCCCGGTGACCAGCCCGATCCCCACGGTCGCGAAGAGCCCGGCCACCGCGAGTGCGCCGATCGGGACGATCGGAATCCCCCCGCGGGGGGACGCTCGATCGTCGCGTTGGGTCGGGCTCTGCACGCCCTCGGCGACGACGAACCTCGTCGACTCGACGATCCGGCCCGTCTCGTCGGTAGCCGTCTCCCAGTCGCGGTCCTCCGGAAGCCCGTCGGTACGCGAGAGGACGATCCGATACGTGTCCGCCGCGAGCGTTCCGTTCTCGTAGGTGACGACGACGGAGTCCTCGCTCGATGTGGCGACGAGCGGGTCGCCGTCGCGGACTCCGGCGGCGACACTCGTATCGAACGCGAGGCCGACACGCTCGTCGCCGTCGCCGTCGCGGACGACGGCAGTGAGCGTGTACGCGCCGTTGTACGGCCCGATGCGGACGATCATCGCCTTCGCCTCGTCGGTCCGGACCGTCATCCGGGTCGGCTCCCCGATCGTCCCCCGGATCGTTTCGGGTTCTGCGTCCCGGTCGCTCGCGTTCTCGGTCTCGATGCCGGGCGATTCGACCACCGATCCGTTCCCGTCCCCGTCGATCGGCGTGTCCGTCACCGCCAGCCGGCCCCGTTCGACGAGGAACGTCGTCGCGTTGTCGTCGCGCTCCGTCGAGAGCCCCCCGACGGACTGGACGAGCGGATAGACGCCCTCGTCGAGTACCGATCGGTTGCCGTCCACCCGTTCGTCGATGACCGAGACCTCGTCGCGCTCGTCCGCGACGGAGACCGCCGCGTCACCCTGACCGATCGCGGCGGTTTCGAACAGCACGACGACGCGGTCGTCGTCGTTCCCGTCGATCACCGAGAGGTTGAGCGCGTAACTGAGGTTCGGCCCGCCGATCGTGAGCGTCGACGTGCGAGGTTCGAGCGTCAACTCGATCCGGGCGACCGACCCCTGGTCCACCGTGACGGTAGCGAGGTCGTCGTACAGCGTCTGGTTGCGCTGGTGCATCGTCGAGGAGTCCGAACCCGCCTCGGGCGGCTCCGGCGGCTCGCAGTCGTCCTCGCACGTCGTTACCTCGACCGACCGCGACGCGATGACCGTGCCGTTGTGTCGGACGGTGATCCGTCCGGCTGCCGGCGCCGGGATCCGCGTGAGGTCGAATCCGGCCCGGAACGCGCCCGTGTCGTCGACGACCGCCGATCCCTGATGGAGGAACGAGGTCGACCCCGTCCCCTCCATCCGTACGGTAAGGGTGGTCCCCGGCGGGAGGTTCGCGGTCCCGTTGACGGTCCGCCCCGGACCCGCCTCGATCGTCCCGTCCGGCGACGGGCTGTTCACCGTCGCGTTCGGCGTCTCCGGGATGACGGCCGCACAGGCCGACTCGCACTGGAGTATCCGCCCGGGCGTGCGTGCCAGCACCGTTCCGTTGTGGACGACGGACGCCTCGACGCTCGCCCCCGCTTCGACCGACGAGAGGTCGAACACCGCACGGAACGAGCCGTCCGGCGCGACGACCGCGTCGGCCGATCTGATGAACGCCGGCTGGGTGTCGCCGGTCGAGTGGAGCCGGACGCTCACCTCCGTTCCCGCGGGGAGCGACGTGCGTCCGGAGACGGCCTGTCCCGGTCCGGCCTGAAGCCGAAGTTCGTCCCCGTCGGTGTCGATCGTGGCGGTGGCCTCGTCCGTCCGCTCCGTCGCGTGGGTGGGCGCCCCCGTCGTCGCGACCGCGCCGACGGTCGACGGGACGGCCGAGACGACGAGCACGAACACGAGCGCCGCCGCAAGGACCTTGGTGCCAACGATCCGAGTCACGGACACCACCTGTCGGACGGTGTTGCTGGGAGACCGCTACGCTTGGAGGGCTGCCGGCGACGAGGTCGCCGGCGGGAGGGTCGTAGTCGCATCACGGGTTATCCATGCGGGGGCGGCACTATTGAGGTACTGAATGCTCAAACCGCCGATTGAGTGGCGCCGGTCGTGTCGGAGGACCGTGGTCCGCGTGATCCCGCCATCGTCCGAGACGGGGGCGGCACCCCTCGGTAACGTCAGATCGCGGTCAGCGGCTGACAGCCGTCCCGCCCGTCACGCCGGGGCCTGGAAATCGATCACGGGCTGAGACGCTGGCGGTCGCGCGGGAACACGGTCACAGCGAGCGGTTCCCTGCTCCCACTCGCCCGCGATAGCGGCTTCGCCTACGGGCTGAGCCGCTGGCGGTCTCGCGGGAACAGCACGGCCTCGCGGATGTTGTCCAGATCGAGCATCGTCATGAGGAGGCGTTCGGCGCCCATCCCCCAGCCGGCGTGGGGCGGCATGCCGTACTTGAACATCTTCGTATAGTACTCGAACTCCTCGGGGTCGAGGCCCTGTTGCTCGAAGCCGGCGATGAGCTGCTCGTGGCGGTGCTCGCGCTGGCCGCCCGAGACGAGTTCCATGCGCGGGTGCATCATGTCGAAGCCGGTCGACTTCTCGGGCTCGTCGTCGTGGTCCTTGATGTAGAACGGCTTGACCTCCGAGGGCCAGTCGGTGATGAAGTAGTGCTCGCCGACCGCCTCGCCGAGCACGTGCTCGGCCTCCGTCGAGAGGTCGTCGCCCCACGCGAGGTGCTCGTCGAGCTCGCCCGTCGCGTTGACGCGGTCGAGTGCCTCCTGGTAGCTCAGGCGCGGGAACTCGCCCGAGGGGACCGCGAACTCGTCGGCGATGCCGAGCGTCTCCAGCTCGTCGGCGCAGTTTTCGGCGACGGCCTCGTAGCCGGCCTTCGTGACCGCCTCGGCCACGTCCATCGCCTCGGTGTGGTCACAGAAGGCGCCCTCGAAGTCGATGGAGTGAGCCTCGTTGAGGTGGCGGGGCGTGTTGTGCTCCTCGGCGCGGAAGATCGGGCCGATCTCGAAGACGCGTTCGAGGTTGGAGCCGGCCATGAGCTGCTTGAACAGCTGCGGGCTCTGGTTCATGAACGCCTCCTCGCCGAAGTAGGAGATGGGGAACAGCTCCGTGCCGCCCTCGGTGCCGGTGGCGACGATCTTCGGGGTGTTGATCTCGGTGGCGTCGTGGCTCCGGAAGGCGTCGCGGACGGCGCCCAGCAGCTCCGCGCGGATCTCGAAGACCGCCTGCACCTCGGGCTTGCGGAGGTCGAGCGTGCGGTTGTCCAGCCGGGTCGGAAGCTCGGCGTCGACCTTGCCGGAGGGGTCGAGCGGGAGCTCGGGGTCGGCGGGCGCGACGACCTCGATGTCCGTCGGGACGACCTCGACGCCGGTGGGCGCGCGGGGCTCCTCCTTCACGTCGCCCTCGACCTTGAGGACGGACTCGCGGTGGGCGTCGAGGCCGGTGTCGACCATCGCCTCGTCCATCTCGTCCTTCTCGAGCTTGACCTGGATCTTCCCCGTCTTGTCGCGGAGGATCAGGAAGGCGATGCCGCCGAGGTCGCGGGTCTCGTGGACCCAGCCGGCGACGGTGACCGCCTCGCCCGGGGTCGCGTCAGCCGTGTAGGTTCGACCGTGCATACAGCCCGGTTCCGGCGCGAGGCTTTAAACTCGGTCGATCCCCGTTGTCACGCCTCGTGAAGGCTTACCACGGGAGGTTCGGTCGGCAGCGGGAGGCGGCCCGGTTCCGCGCGGTGATACCCGGGAAGGTACGCTTATGCCTCCGGACTCGAATCGACCCGCAGTGACGGACGCGGGCCGACCCGGGGGGAACCGCAGCGGCGCGAACAGCGTCGCGACCGACGGCGGGAGTGCCGGCGTCGCCGGCGACGGGGCAGCCGCGGGCGACGCCGGCGACGACACCGGTGGGCCGGCGTGGTTCTCGGGGGCGCTGGCCGCGAGCGGCGCGTTCACCGGCGCGCTGGTCGTCGGCACCGCCGCGCTGGCGTTCACCTCGGCCGGCCGGAGCCCGGGGTCGATCGTGTTGGGGCTCGTCGGACCGCTGTGTGCGGTGTGGGCCTACGGGACGGTGCTCGCGTGGGTCGCCCGGGTCGACCTGCCGCGCGAGCACCACACCCGCCTGGCCGGCTGGCTCGTCGTCGGCGTGATCCCGCTCGTCGTGGGCGCGGTGGTGATGCAGGCGTACAGCGCCGCCGTCGGGGCGCTCGACTCGTTCTCGCCGGCCGCCGCCGGCGGCTGGGCCTGCGGGGGCGTCGTCTTCGGCGCCGCCGTCGGCATCGGCGACGTGCGCGTCCGGATGCGCACCGCCGAGGCCGAGGAGGCGACCGCCCGCTACGAGCAGCTCGTCGAGGTGCTCACGGTGCTCAACCGGGTGCTTCGCCACGACGTGCGCAACGACCTCACGGTGATCGCGGGCTACCTCGACCGCGCGCGCCGCGAGGGCGGCGCCGACATCGTCGAGTACCTTGACGGGATCGAGGCGCGCGCAGAGCGGATCGAACGCCTGAGCGACCACGCCCGCCTCGCGGAGGACGCGGTGCTGGGCGACGAGCACGTCGAGGAGACGACCGACCTCGCGCTCGTCGCCGAGCGCGTCGTCGCCGCGATCGGTCGCGACTACCCGGAGGCGACGGTGTCGTTCCGGACCGACGCCGATCCCGGGCGGGCGATCGTGCCGGGGCACGACCTGCTGGAGTCGGCGATCCACAACGTCGTCGAGAACGCCGTCGAGCACAACGACGCGACGGACCCGACCGTCGAGGTCGTCGTGCGGGTCCACCCCGACGGTACGCTCGCGGCCGAGCGCGCCGATGTCGGAACTGCCGGCGGTGCCGGCGGCCCCGGCAGTGCCGGTGGCGCGCACGCTGGCGACGAGGGCGGCGGAGTCGTCGAGGTGTCGGTCGCCGACGACGGCCCGGGGTTCCCCGAGCGCGAGCGGACCGTGCTCGAGGAGGGCGGCGAGGACGCGCTGGAGTCCAGTTCCGGCATGGGCCTGTGGGTGGTCCACTGGATCGTCGACGCCGTCGACGGCGCCACGTCCGTCGACGACCGGGAGGGCGGCGGGAGCGTCGTCACGCTGCGGTTCCCGCGGGTCGGCGGCGACGGTGACCGCGAGACGTGAGCGTCGGGGGCGACGAGGGAACCGGAGCGTGAGCGCAGAGGGGAGGCGGGGAGCGGGCGCGAGCGCGGGCGCGACTCAGGCGTCGGCGAGCTCGGCGTGGGCGTCCGTGACGCCCTCGACGGTCTCGCGGACGGCGTCGGCGCCCTCGTCGTGGAGCAGGTCGCCGACGACGACGGTGTCGGCCACTTTCCCCATCGCGTGGGCGTCGTCGTAGTCGTGGATGCCGCCGCCGTAGAAGAGGGTCGAGTCGTCGAGCGCGTCGTGGGCGGCCTTCACGGTCTCGCGGTCGCCCAGGGTGCCCGAGTACTCGACGTAGACGATGTCCTGGCCGAACATCTTCTCGGCGACGCGGGCGTACGCGCCGACCTCCTCGGGGGTGAGGTCGCAGTCGGCGCCGGTGAGCTCGGCGGCGGAGGCGTCGGGGTTGAGCACGATGTACGCCTCGGTGTGGGTGCGGTCCCAGTCGAGGTCGTCGGCGATGCGCACCCACTCCTTGTGGGCGCCGGTGATCCAGAACGGGTCGTCGGCGTTGAAGACGGTCGGGATGAGGTAGCCGTCGAGCGCGTCGTCGTCGACGACGACCGCCGGGTTCGACGGCTCCTGGTACAGCGGGACGTTGTGTTCCTTGCACGCCTCGATGACGCGGGTCGCCTTCTCGGAGGTCACGTCCAGCGTGCCGCCGATCTCGATGGCGTCCGTGCCGGTCTCGCAGGCGTCCGCGAACGTCTCGTCGCCGTACAGTTCCTTGTCCGGGTCGATCTTCAGGACGTGATCCCACTCCTCCCAGGGGGCGCTCATGTTGGTGGGGATGGTGTGCAGAGTGCTAAAAAGGGCGCGGATGCGAGCGATGTGGTTGGAGACGTGGCCGGTCAGGCCGTCGAAACGTCGTTCAGCCCACGGTGCTCGCGGATGTAGAGACGAGCCGGGCGGTACTCCGGCCCGGAGGGGGCCCGGAACTGATCGTCGGCCAGCGGCTCGAATCCGTCGTAACCGAGGTGGTCGGGGTGTTCCCTCACGAGCGCGTGCCGGTCGTCGGAGAGGCCGATCCAGCCGCTGGCGAACGTCCGGCGGTGAAGGTCGCATGACGCAAGTAATACCCAACTGGTAACCGTCCCGCAATCCTCGTTACGGAACGTGGGATTCTTGGATTCCTTCGGCGCCTTAGTCAGTAGTGTCATCGCATCGCTCGTCCTGCTGGTGTTCGCCATCCTGAGCTTCTTCATCACGGTGTTCATCGTGCAGGTCGGCGCCGGCCTCGCGGGCTACTCACCCAGCGGCGACTTCATCGTGCTGTCGGCCGCGATCCTCGCGACCGGCGCCATCGTCGCCGGCGCGACCCCGCTGTCGGGACTCAGCGGTATCAGCGAGTAACGACCGTCGGCCGCACTTACCCCGTCAACTCCCGGTAGTACGCCACCGACAGCGTCCCGAAGAAGCCGCCGAACAGCGTCCCGAGCACGACCGTCACCGCGGAGATCGCGACCGCCCCCAGCGACGGCATGGAGACGACGAACGGGTCGACGGGCGCGCCCGCGCCGAACTGCGGCGCCGCCAGCGCGGACCCGAGGCCGATAACCAGCCCGAAGCCGCCCGCGAGCACGCCGACGAGGACGGAGTAGCCGAGCACGCTCACGACGTTGCGGCGGACGACGCCGGCGCTGTGTGTGATCGACTCGATCGCGTCGTAGCCGTCGATCACGATCGCCTGCCCGTAGAACTGGATCAGGAACGCGACGACGAGGTACGCGAGCACCACCGCGAGCACCACGACGGCGACGGCGGCCAACAGCGCGACGTTCACCCCGCCGGGGTCGGGCGTGCCCGTGGGCATCGAGCCGAGGAGACTCACGACGCCGACGATGCCGGCGACGAACGCGATCATCCCGAGCGCGACGTTCACCACCAGCAGGATCAGGTACACCACGAACACGGAGACGAAGTGTTCCTTCCCGTTCGCGACGAACGTCGACAGCGACGTGCGCCCGTCGAGCGCCTCGTCGGCCATGCCGATGATCCCAGCCTGGAAGAACGGCACCGCGACGAGGTACAGCGCCGAGGCCGCGAGCGAGACGAGGCTCGCGATCAGCGGCGCGCTCGACTGCAGGAGCAACTGCGGCACCTGCACGAGGGTCAACGCGAGCACTGGCACGAACAGGACGGGGTTGGACGCCAACGTCGAGGGCGTCCGCCGGAGGGCTGTCTGAAGGGCCACGGCTGAACACTCGTTCAGTTATAAATAAAGGTACTGACTGGTCGGGGTGAAGCCAGGATGCGGGCGCGGGTAATCCCGTTGAGACGAGGGAAGCGAAACGACCGACGACCAACCGCAGAAAACGGGTGCCTGCGGGGAGGTCGCGAGGGCGCCGGCTACTCGTCGGCCAACGCGTCGTAGATCGCTCGGTTCCGCTCGCGGTTCGTTCGAGCGACGTACCGAACGAGTTCCTCGCGGGCGTTCGCCGGCAGATCGTCGACGAACGTCGCGTCGTCGGGGTTGCGGTCAGTGTTCACCGCTCCGACGTCGTCGCAGATCCCCATAGCGTCTTCGACGGGGAGGGCCGTGGAACGGATATCGGAGTTAATCGGCTTTCGCCTGCCAGTCGCGCACGGTGTCCGGGCCGACCCCGTCGACCTGCTCGGCGAGCGCGTCCGGTTCCATCTCCTTGAGCGAGGAGACGTCGTTCACGCCGGCGTCCTTCAGCTTCTCGGCGGTCTTCTCGCCGATCCCGTCGATCGTCTCCAGCTCCGAGCCCGCCTGGCGCGACTGGTACTCCCGGTAGTTGCAGATCGGGCAGCCAAGCTCCCAGGGCTCGTCGCCCGAGTGGACGACGAGGTGCGGGAGGTCGTGCTCCTCGCAGGTCTCGTCGGTCACCTCGATCTCCCCGCGGCGCGGCAGCGGCAGCGAGTAGTCGCAGTCGGGGTACCGGGTACAGCCGACCAGCCGTGAGCCCGACCGGAGGCGTTTGATGGCGAGGTCGCCGCCGTGTTCCTCGCCACAGTCGGGGCACTGACCGATGACCTCGTCCTCCTCCTCGTCGGCCTCGTCGGCCTGACACTGCGGGCAGCCGTGGACGAACGTCTTGCGCCCGGCGAGCATCTTCACGTGGTTCAGCCCGTGGTCGTCGCACACCTCATCGAGGATGAGCGGCTTGCCCGTCGACGGCAGCGGGAGCGTGTACTCGCACTCGGGGTAGCCGTCGCAGCCGACGAAATACGAGCCGGCGCGCGATTTGCGCACGAGTAGCGTGTCGCCGCACTCGGGACACGGCCCGAGCTGTTTGTCCGCCTTCAGCGACTTCTGGAGGTGGTCGCCGACCTCCTCGCGCGACTCCGCGAGCTCCTCGAACACCCGCGAGAGCATCTCCCGGGACTCGTCGGCGACCTCGTCGAACTCCTTGTCGCCGGCGGCGATGGCCTGCATGTCCGCCTCCAGTTGGGCGGTCATCTCGTCGCTCACGATCCGGTCGGCGAACTCCTCGCTGGCCTCGACGACCGCCTTCGCGAGCCCGGTCGGACGCGGCGGGTCGCTCTCGATGTATCCCCGGTCGTACAGCTTCTGGATCACGTCGTGGCGCGTCGCCTTCGTCCCGATCCCCATGTCCTCCATCGTCTCGATGAGCCGCGACTGGCCGTACCGCCGCGGCGGCTGGGTCTGCTTGGCCTCCAGCGCCGTCTCCACGATCTCCAGCGCCTCGCCCTCGGTCACGTCGGGGACGTAGCTCTCGTTGGTCGAGAAGTACGGGTACACCGCGTGGTACCCCTCCTCGGTGAGGCGCTTGCCGTTGGACTTGAGCCTGAGCGCGCCCTCGTCGATACCCACGCCGTCGTCGCCCTCGTCGACCTCGGTGACGACGCGGAGGTGCTCCCACTCGGCGTCGGGGGCGCAGGTCGCGAGGAACCGGCGCACGACCAGCTCGTACACCTCCCACTCGTCGTCGGAGAGCTCCGAGGCCGCCGGCAGCTCGCCCGTCGGGTGGATCGGCGGGTGGTCGGTCGTCTCCTCGTCGCCCTCGGTCGGCTCGATGTCGTCCAACTCCAGCAGCGACTCGGCGTCGTCGCCGAACTCGCGGCCCATCGACAGGTCGTCCAGCAGCTCGCGCTCGTCGAGGTCGTCGGGGTAGACGGTGTTGTCCGTCCGCGGGTAGGTGATGAACCCGGCCGTGTACAGGTCCTCGGCGATGCTCATCGCCCGCTGGGCGGAGTAGCCGATCGAGGAGGCCGCGCGGATGAACTGCGTCGTGTTGAACGGCGCGGGTGGCTCGTCGGTCCGGCGGCGGCGACGCACCGAGGAGACGGTCGCCGTTTCGGCCTCCCGCAGGCGGCCGTAGACGGCGTCGGCGGTCGCCTCGTCCCAGACGCGCTCGGCCTCGGTGCCGTCGTCGTCCTCGTAGAAGTACTGCGCGTCGAAGGCGTCCTGGTCGGGGTCCGATTCCGCGCCCTCGCGCTTCAGGAGGTCGGCGAACAGCTCCCAGTAGTCCTCGGGGTCGAACGCCTCGATCTCGCGCTCGCGGTCGACGATGAGCTTCAGCGTCGGCCCCTGCACCCGCCCGACGGAGATGAAGTCGTTGCCGAGTTGGCGGGCCGACAGCGAGAGGAACCGCGTCAGCGACGCCCCCCAGATCAGGTCGATGATCTGGCGCGCCTCCCCCGCCGCGGCCAGGTCGAAGTCGATCTCGTCGCGGTCCTCGAACGCACCGCGCACCTCGTTTTCCGTGATCGAGGAGAAGCGCACCCGGTCGACGGGCACGTCCTCGTTCACCTCGCGGATCAGCTCGTAGGCCTCCTTGCCGATCAGCTCCCCCTCGCGATCGTAGTCGGTCGCGATGACGACGCGGTCGGCGTCCCGCGAGAGCAGCCGCAGCGCGCGAACGATCCCCTCCTGGGTCGGGCGCTTGCGGACGGGCGCGTCGATGAGTTCGACCGGCTCCACGTCCCGCCAGTCGTCGTACTCCGGGGGGAAGTCCACCGCGACGACGTGGCCCGACAGCCCGATGCAGCGGGTGCCGCCCCAGCGGTAGACGTTGACGCCGGCCCGCCGCTCCGTGTCGAAGTCCCCGTTCGAGAGGATCTCCGAGAGGCGCCGCGCGGCGTTGTCCTTCTCGGTGACGATCAGTTCCATCAGTTGCCGGAGAGTATGCCGAATCCCTTTGTAACCCTTTCGCGGGTGGCCGTCACACGGTCCGTCCCGGGTCGTCCGCCGATCGCGCCGCGGGACGAAACGCGGCTACAGCGACGCCTCGGGGTCGTCCGCGACCTTGTGGAGGTGCCAGCGGTCGTACAACAGGTCGACGCCCCGACCGCCGTCCGATGCTGCGCCGGCGTCGCCTCCGGCTCTGTCGTCCCCGCCGCCGTCCTCGTCGCCGACGCGGAACTCCACGGGCACCCGCTCGCCCGCCTCGTTGGACGTCGTGAACGCGTGCGGGTCGTCGCCGGCGGCTTCGGTCAACGGCAGCGACTCGCCGCCGAGCGGGCCGGCCAATTCGAGCCGCAGGCCGCCGCCGTCGCGGGTGACGATCGCACGCTTCACACCACGATACGAGGCGTACTCGCCGGCCAGCCGGTCGAAGCGCCGGCGGCGCTCGAAGAACGGGACCGCCTCCGACGGCTCCTCCCCGAGCGCGCACGCGAACACCCCTTCCCCGAGCCGGACCAGCGGGTAGCCCGGCGCGGCGTTCGCGGCGACGGCGACGCCGATCCCCGCCTCGGGGCTGAATCCGACGTACGCCGTCGAGACGGCGATGGACCCGGAGTGGCCGACGAGCTCCCGGCCGCACGACTCGCGGGTCCGCCACCCGAAGCCGTACGGGCCGCCGGGCGTGTCGACGCGCCCCTCGGTGAGCGCCGCGACCGACTCGGGCGAGACGACCTCCCGGCCGTCGAGGCTCCCGTCATTCAACAGCAGCCGGGCGTACCGCCCGAGCCCTTCGACCGAGGCGAACAGCCCGCCCGCCGGCCGCGACAGCTCGCGGACGGGAACCGACGCCGCCACGAGGTCGTCCCGTCCTCCGGCGTCGCCCGCGGGCCCGCCGCGGGCGTGGGCGGCGGCGGGACCGGACCCCCGGTCCTCGCGCAGGTACATGGTGGCGTGGTCGTCGTCCATCGCGAACGCCGTGTCGTCGAAGGTGGCGCGGTCGAGCCCGAGCGGGTCGAGGGCGTGCTCGGCGACGTAGCGATCGTACGGGCGGCCGGTACACGCCTCAATCACGTCGCCCAGGAGAACGTACCCCTCGTTGCTGTAGGCGAACCGCTCGCCGGGCGCGCCGACGTGTTCGGTGCCCGCGGTCGTCGGGCCGCCGGCCGCGTCGCCGCCGACTGAACCGCCGCCGACCGAACCCGCGCCGTCGGTGTCGTCGCCGCCGGTGTCGCTGCCGCGACCGTCTCCGCCGCGACCGTCGCCGCCGACGGCGCCCTCGACGTGCGCCCGGAAGTCCGCCTCCGTCGACAGCGGGAGGGTGTCGGTGTCGCGGCGGAGCCGGCGGCCGATGAGCGCCTCGCTCGTCGCCAGCGACGGGACCCCGGAGGCGTGCGACAGGAGGTGCCGCAGCCGGATCGGGTCGTCGGGGTCGTCGCCGAGGTCCACGTCGAGGTGGTCCGAGACCGGGTCGTCGAAGTCGAGCATCCCCGCCTCGGCCAGTTGCGCGATCGCCAGCGCCGTCACCGACTTGGTGACGGATCCGACGCCGTACAGCGTCTCCGGCGTCGCCGGGCGGTTCCCCGCCAGGTCGCGGGCGCCGAACCCCTCGGCGTAGCGGACGCCGTCGCGGTCGACGACGGCGACGCTGACGCCGGGGAGCCGGTCGCGCCGCATCGTTCGCCGGATCAGGTCGGCCGCCGCGGCGCGTCCCTCGTCGTTCATGGTCCGGGGTCGGGCCGGCGCGACTTCAAGCCGCGTGGCCCGTCGGGGGCCGCCGAACCCCCCGTGTGCCGGCGCGGCCCCGGCGTGCCGCTTCCCGAAGGGGTATGCCCCGGGGCGACCGGCACGGACGTATGCCCGAACCCGAGACCGAACACGATCTGGCGACGATGACTTGGGAGGACGCGGGCGACGCCTTCCTCGGCGCCGACGCGGTCGTCGTCCCCACCGGCAGCACCGAGCAGCACTCCGTCCACCTGCCGCTCTCCACCGACAGCCTCCGCGCCGGGCACCTCTCGGCGGAGCTCGTCGACGCCGCGTCCGACCACGACCTCGACTTGTTGCGCGCGCCGACGCTCCCGTACGGGTACAGCGAGCACCACATGCCGTTCCCCGGGACGATCACGCTCTCGCAGGACACCTACAAGCAGGCCCTCATCGACATCGGCGCCTCGCTCGCGGACCACGGCGCCGAGCGCGTGCTCTTTCTCAACTGCCACGGCGGCAACAAGGAGGCGCTCGCGCTCGCCACCGACCGGCTGAACCGCGACCACGACATCGGCGCCCACTTCGTCCACTGGACGGACTTCGGGCGCGACGAGTTGGAGGACCACTTCGGCGAGGGATGGGGCCACGCCGGCGACCACGAGACGAGCTTCGTCGAACTGGTGCGCGAGGACCTCGTGAAGTCCGACCGGAAGGAACCACAGGAGGCCGACGACCTCCCGGAGACGCGCTCGTGGACGTACTTCTCGGACGTGACCGAGTTGGGCGGGCTCGGCGACCCGACGAACTCGGACCCGGGGTTCATGGAGCAGGTGGTGGCGAACACGACCGAGCGGATCCTGGAGGCGCTGAACGAGGACATCGAGAACGGGTGGTGAGCGTGCGGTGGTAGATACGGCGTCGCGGTGGCGTGCGGCGCTCGCGCCTCGTGCGCGAGCGAGGGCGCGCGAGGGGCGAGCGAGGCGAAGCCGAGCGAGTCGGTTGGGGAGGGGGAGGCCACTGTGCGGTGCTGTGGGTGGGACTGAAAGGGGCCGTCGCTGTCGAGGTCGGTCGAGAGCGATCCGAGCCGATCGATCGAGAAACCGCGACACTGTCAACCGAACCTGATTCACCGGATGACACACCGACTCCGGAGGTCTCATTCTCCGGCGACGTACCGAACGTGACCGACCCCGCGGCCGGCCGACCCCCGGAAACGCTCAGACGTGCTCGTCGAGGAAGTCCGCGATCGCCTCGAACTCCGCGATCAGGTTCTCCCGGCTCGTCGTGTGGTGGCCCTCGTCCTCGAAGATCAGCGTCTCGACGGGCACCCCTTGCTCGCGTACCGCCTCCGCGACCTGCTCGGCCTCCCCGACCGGTACCCGCGGGTCGTTCGCGCCGTGTTGGACGAACAGCGGACACCGGACCTCCTCGATGCTCGTCAGCGGCGAGATCGACTTCAGGAACTCGTAGTCGTCGTCCAGGCTCCCGTACTCGGCCTCGCGGTGACTGCGGCGCCACTCGCCGGTGTTCTCGAGGAAGGTGGTGAAGTCGGCGATGCCGACGAAGTCGACGGCGGCGGCCCACAGATCCGGGTACTCCGTGATCGCCGCGAGGACCATGAAGCCGCCGTAGGAGCGGCCGTAGGCGACGATCCGGTCGTCGTCGACCGACGGCTGCTCGGCCAGCCACTCCACGCCCGCGGCGATGTCGGCAACCGAGTCCATGCGCTTCTCCACGTCGTCGAGGTGCGAATACGCCGTCCCGTAGCCCGACGACCCGCGGACGTTCGGCTCCAGCACCGCGTATCCGCGGTTCAGGAAGTACTGCTTCGTCGGGTAGAACCACGGCCGGCGCTGGTGCTCGGGCCCGCCGTGGATGTCGACGATCGCGGGCACCCGCTCGTCGGGGTCGTCGGCGTCGACGCCCGGCGGGAGCGTCCAGTACGCCGGGATCGCTCGCCCGTCGAACGTCTCGTAGCGGACCGTCTCCGGGGCGTGGAACGCCGAGTCGGGGAGGCCGTTGCGGCCGACGGGCGTCCAGTCGGTCGCGGTGCCCGTCGCGTCGACCCCGTCGCCGTCGCGGTCCGCGAACCCGCAGGTCCGAACCCCGTACGGCGTTGTCGGCGACGTGTGCGTGTACGCGAGGCGCCCGGCCTCCGGGCCGAAGACGAGGTCCGCGGCGATCCCGTCCACGTCCGGTGTCGGGGTCGGATCGAAGCGCGGGTCCTCGCGGTCGCCCGCGAGCGTTCCCGTGGAAAGCGACGAGTAGCCGCCCTCGTTGACGGTGTACGCGATCCGGCCGGTGTCGCGGTCGAACGCGAGCCCGTCCACGTCCCACTCGTCGGTTCCGGGCTCGCCGGTCGCGTCGGCCGTCACGTCGTGGCCCGCGACGGGCGTCACCGACCCGTCGGACAGCGAGAGCCGAGCCACGTAGGCCGTGTCGCTGTCGCGGTTCGTCACGCAGAGCAGCCCGCCGTCGCCGTCGAAGTGAACGTGCGAGTACGTCGCCTCGGAGTCGTCGGAGAGGTTGGTCGTCTCCCCCGACTCCAGATCGAGCAGCGTGAGGTCCTCGTCGGAGCTGGAGTGCGCCTTCGTGAGCACGATCCGACGGCCCTCGGGACCGAACGCGGCGACGTTCAGCCAGCCGCCCGGCCCCTCGTACACGCGCTCGGGGTCGCCGGCGGAGGTGACCGTGCCGTCGCCGTCGACGCCGCCCACTTCCTGTACGTACACGTCGAAGCGGCCGTCCGCCTCGCGGTTGGCCGTGTAGGCGACGCAGTCGCCGTCGGGGCCCCACGCGCCCCACGCGTGCTTCGACTCGGGGTCGTCCGTGAGCGCGCGCTCGACGCCCGTCGCGAGGTCGTAGTGCAGGAGTTGATCGCGCTCGTCGCTCCCGCGGTCCATCGCGTACACGAACGACTCGTCGGCGGGCGAGGCCGAAAGCGCCGAGGCGCGCTCCTCGTGGGGGGTGAGCCGCGTCGGCCACGCGCCCGGCTCGTCGACGGTCCACACCTGCGGCGTGCCGGAGGTGTACGCGAGGAACAGGAGGCGGCCCGCCGGCGTGAACGCCGGGGAGTCGACGTGTTCGACGGCGAGGAATCGGGCGACGCCGTAGTAGGCGCCGGCTGTGTCGGGCATACGCACACGGCGTGCGCCTCGCGGCTAAAGCGTTCGGCAGCCGGCGAGGGAGACGGCCCGACGGCAGGAGAGCTGGTGGGTGCCGACTACAGGTCCGCGTCGGCGACCCGCTCCAGGAACGCCGCGGTCGTCCGGATCCCGTTCTCGAAGCAGTCCAGGTCCAGATGCTCGTTGGGCGAGTGGTTCCCCTGATCGGGGTTCGCGTACGGCACCACCAGCACGGGCACGTCCGCGAGCGCGTCGACGCGGCGGAAGAACGCCGCCGGCAGCGACCCGCCCAACACCGGCAGCTCCACCGGCTCGGCCCCCCACACGGCCGACAGCGCCTCCAGCACGGGCGACGCCGCGGGGGTGTCCACGGGCGTCTTCATCGGCGGGAAACCGGTCCCCTTGCGCACCGCCACGTCCGGATGCACGTCGGCGACGTGCTCCTCGATACGCTCGAAGACCGTGTCGGGGTCCTGTCCGGGCACCAGTCGCGAGTCGAGTTTCGCCGTCGCCTCGCGGGGTATCACGGTCTTGCTTCCCTCGCCCTGATACCCCGCGTCGAGGCCGTTGACCGTGATCGTCGGCTCCAGCAGCAGGCGCTCGTAGTAGTCGCGGTCGGTCGTGAAGTGGGTGAGGTCGAGGTCCTCGCGCACCGCGTCGGCGTCGTCGGGGAGCGCCGACACGAGGTCGCGGTCGGCCTCCGTCACCGCGATCCCGTCGTGGAAGCCGTCGACCGCGACGCGGTCGCCGCCACTTGGGTAGCCGTGATCGGGGTCCGTCCCCTCGCCGTACTCCGTGAACGACGCGACGACCTCCGCGAGTTCGGTCGCGGCGTTCGGGACGGGACCGCCGAAGTTGCCCGAGTGGAGGTCCGCGTTCGCGGTTTCGAGGTCCAGTTGGAACGTGACGATCCCCCGGTTGCCGTAGATGAGCGTCGGGCGGCCCGAGCGGTGCTGCGGGCCGTCGGCGACGTACACGAGGTCGGCGTCGCGGACGGCGGCCGCCGCGGGGGCGTCGGCGTCGACGCCGGGATCGCGAACCGTACCGTCCCCATCGAGGTACGCCTTCAATCCCCGACTCCCGCTCTCCTCGCCGCCCTCGATCAGGAGCTTCACCGTCGCCTCGGGCACCGCGTCGGCGCGGGCGAGCGCGTCGAGCGCGAACGCGTGGGCGGCGAACTGGCCCTTGTTGTCGCCGGCGCCGCGGCAGTAGACGCTCCCGTCGCGCACCGTCGGCTCGAACGGCGGCGACTCCCACTGCTCGGGGTGCTCGGCCGGCTGTACGTCGTAGTGGCCGTAGAAGACGACCGTCGGCGCGTCGGGGTCGTTGGCGATGCGCTCGCCGTAGACGAGGGGGTAGCGCTCCGTTTCGATGCGACGGGCGTCGAACCCGTGGTCGGCCAGCAGGTCGCGGACGGCGTCGGCGCCCGCGTCCATCCCCTCGCCCGTCGCGCTGACGGTGCGCAGGCGCAGGAGGTCGAACAGCGACGCCCGGTAGTCGTCGAGGCGGTCGGCGACCACCGGGCTGGCGGCGCTCGCGGGCGCGGAAGCGTCGGTCATGGGTACGTCGGAGGACTGCGAGGGCTTCGGTGTTCGGGCGGCGGCGCGGCGTGCCGGGAGGTCCCTTGTGCCGGGTTGTGTTGTTAACTTCTCCCCTACTCCAATGGCAAAGTTATTATTCTAGGTTGTTCAGTTAACAACCAGGATGGATATCACTCGACGCCGCCTGATCGCGTCCGCGGCCGGGACGGTCGGAGTCGGTTCGGTCGCGGGATGCCTCGGCGGTCGAGCCGGCGGTGGAACGTCGGACTCGGGCCCGACGGCCCAGGGGTCGTTCTTCGTCTTCGGCGACATCGCGGCGCGGGTCGCAGGCGACGCGACCGCGACGGACCTGCTCGTGCCCGTCGGCCAGCACGGCCACGGCTGGGAGCCCGGCCCGCGCGTTCGCGAGGAGATCCGCGACGCCGACCTGCTCGTCCACGGCATGGAGGGGTTCCAGCCGTGGGTCGACGACGTGCTCGCGGACCTCGACGCCGACGGGAGCGGGGTGGAAACCGTCGACGCCAGCGCCGACGTGGACCTCATCGCCGCCGGCGAACATCACGGCGACGACCACACCGAGGATGGCCACGACGATCACGAGGAGAGCCACACAGCGGAGAGCCACCACGAGAACGACCACACCGAGGAGAGTCACGACGACCACGAGGAAGACCACGACGGCGAGGAGGGCGGCCACGACCACGGGGGAACGGACCCCCACTTCTGGATGGACCCGCTCCGGGTGCGCGATGCCGCCGAGACGGTCCGGGAGGCGCTGTCGGCGGTCGACCCCGACGCTGCCGACGCCCACGCGGACAACGCCGCGGCGTTCCGCGAGGAGTTGGAGACGCTCGACGAACGGATCGAATCGCTGGTCGCCGACGCAGCGAGGGACACGGTGCTCGTCGCGGGCCACGACTCGTTCGCGTACGCCGCCGAGCGCTACGGGCTGTCGTTCCGGACGCTGACCGGCCTCGCGCCCGACGATCAGCCCACGACGCGCGACATCGAGCGCGCCGGCGACGTGATCGACGAACACGGGCTGCGGTACGTCAGTGCTGACCCCCTGGAATCGCAGCGGGCGGCCGAACAGTTGGTCGCGGAGACCGACGCCGAGGAGGTCCTTCCGCTGACGGCGATGCCGGGACTCACCGACGAGTGGGCCGCCGAGGACTGGGGGTACGTCGAGGTGATGGAGGAGGTGAACCTCCCGACGCTCGAACGGGTGTTGACCGAATGAGCGCCGAGGCCGGTCCGACCGACGACGACGGGAGTCCGGCGGACTCCGACGCCACCCCGATCGTCGAGCTCCGTGATGTGACGTTCGCCTACGGCGACCGGCCCGTCGTCGAGGGCGTCTCGCTCGTCGTGGACTCGGGGGCGTTCCTCGGACTGATCGGCCCCAACGGGTCGGGGAAGACGACCCTGCTCGAGCTGATGATCGGGCTCCATCGGCCCAACAGGGGGTCCGTCTCGACGTTCGGCGAGCCGGCCCACCGACTCGAGGGCGGGCGGCGCGTCGGCTACGTCCCGCAGGACGTGGGCGAGGCCAGCGACGAGATGCCCGTCACCGTCCGGGAGGTCGTCCGGATGGGGCGGTATCCCGGACGGCTGTTCCGCCGGTTCGACGACGACGACCGCCGGGCAGTCGAGGCGGCGCTGGACCGGGTCGGGATCGCCGATCTCGCCGACCGGCGCGTGGGCCGGCTGTCGGGCGGGCAGCGCCAGCGGGCGTTCATCGCCCGCGTGCTCGCGGCCGAAGCGGACCTCCTCGCGCTCGACGAGCCGACCGTCGGCGTCGACGCCGAGTCCCGGGAGGCGTTCTACGACCTCCTGGGCGACCTGAACGACGAGGGGATGACCGTCGTGCTCATCGAACACGATGTCGGGGTCGTCACCGAGCGCGCGACGGAGATCGCCTGCCTGAACCGGGAACTGTTCTTCCACGGCGACCCCGAGGCGTTCGCCGATACGGACGCGCTCGCGGACGCCTACGGGAGCGCACAGCGCGTCCTCACCCACGACCACTCATGATCGGCGCGACCGATGCGACAGTTCCGACCGACGCGCTCGTTCCGACCGGGGCCACCGACGCCCCCGGCGCCGTCGTGCTCCTCGCGGGGGTCGGCGAGCGCGCGCTCTCCGCGGTCCTCGACGACCTGTGGGGCGGGTTGCTGGACCTGCTCGCGGGCGCGACGGGGGTCGACGTGCTCGCCTCGCCGTTCATGCAGCGGGCGTACCTTGCGGCCGTCTGCGTCGCCGTGGTCGGCCCGCTCGTCGGGAGCTTCCTCGTCCACCGGGAGATGGCGATGATCGGCGACACGCTCGCGCACGCCGCCTTCGCCGGCGTCGCCGCCGGCCTGTTCGCCAACGCCGTCCTCGCGGTCACGGTGCCGCCGCTGCTGACGGCGCTGGTCGTCTCCGCCCTCGCCGCGCTGGTGGTGCAGGCGCTCGTCGACTACGCGGGCGCCTACCGCGACACGTCGCTGGCGATCGTGCTCACCGGCTCCTTCGCCGTCGGGAGCGTCCTCATCACCGCCGCCGACGGCGGCATCGCCGTCGGGATCAACGCCTACCTGTTCGGGTCGCTCGCGACCGTCTCGCGCGCGAACGCCGGGATCTTGCTCGCGATGACCGCCGTCGTCGGGCTGGCGGTCGGGGCGGCGTACCGGCCGCTCGTGTACGTCACCTTCGACGAGGTGGGCGCCCGCGCGGCCGGCATCGACGTGACGCGGTACAACCGCCTGCTCGCGGTGTTGACCGCGGTCGTCGTGGTCGCCGCGATGCAGATCATGGGCGTGATCCTCGTCGCCGCGATGCTCGTGATCCCCGTCGCGACGGCCGCGCCCGTGACCGGATTCAGGCGGGCGATCGCCGCGAGCGTCGCCGCCGGCCTGGTCGCCACGGTGGCGGGCGTCTCGCTGTCCTACTGGTACGACGTGGCCGCCGGCGGCACGATCGTGCTCGTCGCCATCGCGGGCTACGTCGCCGTGACCGTCGCAGCGCGCCTGCGCGGTCGGTTGGTCGCCCGCGGCCGGACCGCAGGAGCCGTGATCGAACGCGACCCCGACGGCGTCGCCGCCGATCGCGGCGACCAAGGCGAGTGAGCGCGAGTCGGAGCCGGAACCGCGAGCGGACGGCCGTTCCCGGCCGCGCCGACCGCCTCCACAATCCTTAGGCCGCGACGCAACGCGCGGACGGTAGACCCCTCCATGGCGAACACCGACGCGCGCGTGGACATGACCGAGGGAACGGTGGCCCCGCGGCTGTTCAGCCTCGCGTGGCCGCTCGTCCTCGGGAACCTCCTCCAGACCCTCTACAACCTCGCGGACGTGTTCTGGGTCGGCCGCGTGAGCCCCGAGGCCGTCGCCGCGGTGTCGCTCATGTTCCCCCTCTCGTGGATGTTCGTCTCGACCGCGATGGGGCTCACGGCGGCGACGATCGCCTTGGTCTCCCAGCACGTCGGCGCCGCCGAGGACCGGAAGGCCGACGAGGTCGTCGGACAGACGACGCTCCTGGCGATCGGCGTCTCGGTCGTCCTCGCGGCCGCGGGCCTGCTCGCGCGCCGACCGCTCCTGCACTGGATCGGCGCCGAGGGCGTCGTGTTCACGGAGGCGCTGGCGTACATCGAGGTGATCTTCCTCACGCTGCCGCTCACGTTCCTCTTCTTCGCCTTTCGCGCCTCCCTGCAGGGCGCCGGCGACACCAAGACCGCGATGTGGCTCGTCGCCGCCTCCGCCGGGGTCAACATCGTCATCGACCCCGTGTTCATCCTCGGGTGGGGACCGATCCCCGCGATGGGGACCCGCGGGGCCGCCGTCGCGACGTTCATCTCCCGCGCGCTCGCCGCCGCCGCCGGGATCTACGTGCTCGTGAAGGGCGACTGGGGCATCCAACTGCACGTCGGCGACCTCCGCCCGAACCCCGCGGTGCTCCGCCAACTGGTCGACGTGGGCTATCCCGGCACGCTCGACGGCTGGGCGCGCTCGTTCGCCGCGGTCGCGATGGCCGCGCTGGTCGCGCGGTTCGGCCCCGCCGCCACGGCCGCCTACGGCGTCGGCGTCCGCCTGATGTCCGTCTCCTGGACCGTCGCCGGCGCGGTCGGACAGGCGACGGCGACGGGCGTCGGGCAGAACCTCGGCGCCGACACGCCCGACCGAGCGAGCAGGGTGGCGTGGACCGGCACCGGCGGCACGATGGCGGTCCTCGCGCTCGCGGGCGCGGTCGTCTGGTTCTTCCCCGCGATGGCGATCCGGGTGTTCATCAACGACGCCGCCGTCGTCGAGGAGGGCGTCTCGTTCCTCCGGATCACGGCGCCCGCGTGGGCCGCCTTCGGCGGGCTGATGGTGTTGCAGGGGGCGTTCCGCGGCGCCGGCGACACCCGGACCGCGATGGGGCTGTCGCTGCTCTCGCGGTGGGGGCTGCGCATCCCCGCGGCGGTCGTGCTGGCGTACTCGTTCACCGTCGTCGTCCCGGGGATCGGCCCCGTTTCGGGCCTGGGCCTCGGCCCCGACGGCCTCTGGTGGGCGTGGACGTTCGGCGCGGTCGGGTCGCTGGCGGTCGGTGCGCTGTGGTTCCTCCGCGGGACGTGGACCGAGGGCGTCGTCGAGCACGAGGCGGGGCCGGGTCCCGACGGGACCGCGACGACCGACACCGACCGCGACGCGGCGACGGATCCCGACCGCGACGCGGAGTCGACGCCCGCGGCGCTCGGCGACGACGGCGAGGGCGACCCCACGACCGACGACTGATCCGAGGTCGCGTCGCCGCCGGTGTATCCAAGCGGGTGGCACCCGAACCGGCGGGCATGAACGGATCGACGACGCGGCTGTACGGCGCGGCGATCGCGATCACTTCCGGGGTGTACTCGCTGGTGTCCGCGACCGTCGGCGGAACGATGGGAACGACCGGCCTCGGGATCGCGGGGTGGCTGATGCTCGCGATCGGTGTCGTCGTCGTGGTTCACGGCGTGGCACTGGTGACGCCGGCGGCCGACCGGATCGGGAGCGCGAGCGGGCCGCTGATGATCGCCTACTCGCTCGTGATGCTGCTGTTGCAAGCGCTCGGAGCGACCGGGATGACGGGCCGAACGGGGATGACCGGCGGCATGGGAGCCGGAATGGGCTCCACGGGCGGGATGGGCTCGACCGCGACTGCCGGAATGGGCTGGGACCTCGGCATGGTCGCGCTCGCGACGTTGATGCTGTTCAGCGGGATCGTCATGACGACTCGCGACGCCGGCGACGGAGGGATGTAGTCGGGGGCTACTCCTCGCGAAGGACGAGCGCGTCGGGCGCGTTCCGCATCACGCTCTGCATCCCGCGGCGGGCGGCGCGGTCGGAGCTGTACCCCTCGCCGCTCGTGGCGACGATGTTGCCGTTGCGGTGGACGAGCCGCCAGCGCCACTCGTCGGCGCGGTCGCGGTACAACTCGAATCGGGCGAGCGAAACCGGGGTCGGGGCCTCCGGCGCCGGAACCGCCTCCGACGGGAGGTCGGCCAGGTCCTCGGACGCGACGATGTCGTCGACCTCCGAGGCGCCGTCGACCGATTCCGATCCGGCGTCGTCGGGAGTCGCAGCCGAACCCGCCTCGGCGTCGCCGTCGGTGGCCTCCGCGGCCGGTTCGGTCGCCGGGGCGGCGTCGGCGCCGGTCCGTACGTCCCCTCCGGTCCACTCCAGCTCGAGTTCGAGTTCCGCCTCGCCGTCGTCCTCGTCAACCTCGAGTTCCACCTCCACGTCGAGCGACTCGGCGAGCGCGACGCTCGCGGCGTCGTCGCCCTCCCCGAGTCGGAGCCGGTCGCCGGCGGCCAGATCCGCGGCCAGCCCACGTAGCAGCGCCGCGGCGGTCGGTCGGTCGAGCCGTTCCTCCAGCGAGAAGACCGTGCGCTCGGACATGGATCGATCGTCGCCGGCCGGCGGCTTGAGTGTGGGGCCGTGTGGGAGGACCGCGAGAACGCGCCCTGCAGCGTCGACCGCGTCGCGGGGGCGACGCCTACCCGTCCAGCCGCTCGCGCAGCATCGTGTTCACGTCGTCGGGCGCCGCCGAGCCGCCCGTCTTCTGCATCACCTGCCCGACGAGGAAGTTGATCGCGCCGCCCTCGCCCGAGTGGTAGTCGTCGACGGCGTCGGGGTTCTCTTCGATGGCCTCCTCGACCGCGGTCGCGACCTCGTCGTCGTCGGCGGTGCCGAGGCCCTCGCGCTCGATGACCTCGTCCGGGCCGAGCCCCTCGTCGAGCATCGCGCGGAGGACGACCTCCTCGGCGTTCTTCGTGGTGACCTCGCCGGTCGCCACGAGTTCGATCAGCCGGGTGAACTCGTCGAGGCGGTCGGTAACGTCCTCGACGGCCATGTCGCGGTAGTTGAGTTCCCCGAGGAGGGTGTCCGCGACCCACGCCGCAGCGAGGTCCGGGTCGAACTCCTCGGCGACCGCCTCGTAGAAGTCCGCGACCGCCTTCCGGGAGGTGAGCTTCGAGGCGGCCTCCGCGTCGAGGCCGTACTCCTCGCGGAACCGTTCGCGGCGGGCGTCCGGCAGCTCCGGGATGGCGATGCGCTCCTTCCAGTCGGACACCTGCAGCGCGGGCAGGTCGGCCTCGCCGAAGTAGCGGTAGTCCTTCTCCTCCTCCTTCGAGCGCATCGAGACGGTGTTGCCGTGGGTCTCGTTGAAGTGGCGCGTCTCCTGTGCGACGGCTTTTCCGCGCTTGAGTTGGTTCTCCTGGCGGTTGCGCTCGTACGCGAGCGCCTGTTCGGCGCCCTTGTGGCTGGAGATGTTCTTGACCTCCGTCCGGTTGGCCGACTCCAAGACGTCCTCGTCGATGGTGCCGTCGTCGTCGACCTCGCTCGCCTCGACCATCGAGAGGTTCGCGTCGATGCGGAGGCTGCCGTCGCGGCCGGCGTCGAACACGCCGAGGTACTCCAGCACCTCCTCCAGCTTCTCGAGGAACGCGCGGACCTCCTTCGGGTGGCGGAAGTCGGGTTCGGTGACGACCTCCATCAGCGGCGTGCCCGCCCGGTTGTAGTCGACCAGCGAGTAGTCCGCCCGGTCGACAGAGGTGGTCCGAACGTCCAGGTCGGCGGGGCCCTCGCGGACGTGGCGCAGGCTGCCGGGGTCCTCCTCCAGGTGGGCGCGGCGGACGTTCACCGTCCGACGGTCGCCCTCGTGGGAGAACTCCAGCTCGCCGTCGGCACACAGCGGCGCGTCGTACTGGGTGATCTGGAAGTTCTTGGGCAGGTCGGGGTAGTAGTAGTTCTTTCGGTGGAACCGGGTCTCCTCGGGGATGTCGGCGTCGAGCGCCTTCCCGACCTTGACGGCGGCCTCGACGGCCGCCTCGTTGAGCACCGGGAGGGCTCCGGGGAGCCCGAGGCAGGTGGGACAGACGCGCGTGTTGGGCTCCTCCTCCTCGGCGGGCTCGGTGGAACACCCGCAGAAGATCTTGGTGTCCGTCTCGAGCTGGACGTGGACCTCCAGCCCGATGACGGGCACCAACTCGGCCCGTTCGGCTGCTCGTGCCATCGTTGAACCGGGATTTGCGACGCCGCAGGTAAAGCCTGACGGGACGGGCGCGGGGGCGTGGACTGGGATGGGGGCCGTGTCAGGCACCCGCCGGCTCGCTCGTGCTGCCGTCGTGGTCGCGAAGTCCGAGGTCGATCCGAATGTCGTCGTACGGAACGACCGGTCGCTTCGACCGCCCCTCCTCGACGAACTCGATCACGTCGTACTCGGCCAGGCGGTCGAGATTGCGCGATACGTCCTTGATGTCGCGGCCGACGAGTCGTGCGGCCTCGCGCATGCTCCCGGGCTCCTCACTCGCGATCGTTCTGAGGAGTTCGATCGCACGAGGACTGAACACGCGAGCGAGCTCGTCGGCGGTCTCGAAGGTGATCCGACGCGGCGCGTCCGCGCTCGGTTCGTCCCCGGAGAGCGCGCGCTCCATCGCGTCGCGGCTTCGGGCCTCGACATCGGCAAGCGATCCGACCGTCACGATGAGCGTGGTTCGGGTCATGGTGGTCACCGTCGTGTGGCACCCACGGTGTCGTCGTGGCGATACGCTACGGATCGACAGGAACCTCCCGGTAGAAGCGATCGAGTACCGCCTCGTATCCGGGGAATTCGTATCCGTCGTCCAATCCGTCCGCAGTGTGGCGTTCGTGAATCCCGTGAGCGTTGTCGTATCGAACGATCGTCTCGCCCCCGGTCGTTCCGTGGTGAAGTCGATACTTCACGCCGTCCGGGAACTTCTCGGACTCCGGCACCGACAGGATCCGTATCCTGACGAGCGTGTCCCTGGTCGGGTAGTACGTCTCGTCCTCGAGTACGACGACCTCGTCCGCGGGTGCCATTCACATTCGATGTCATACACCCCAACACCAAGTATGTTGTGTCAGATCACAACATTAGAGTGAACGATCGACGCGGACCAGTAAAGGCGGCAGGTCGTATCGCTGTCAGGCTCACCGCGCGTACAGCTTCGCGCCGAGCAGCCCCGTCAGTCGCGACCGATCCGTCGGCGACACGGCGACGTAGGGGCGCTCGACCGGGCCGAACACGTCGACGACGCGCCCGACCGTCGACAGCGACTCGTCGACGACCTCGCTGCCGACGCGCGCCGGCTCGGCGCCCTCGGGGACGCGCACGACCGCGAGCCCCTGGGCCGTTCTGACCACCTCGCCGACGCGCTTCATCGGACCACCACGGCGCCGCGTCAGTCCCCGCGGATGACGCCGAGGTAGGCGCCCACCGCCTGCACGAGGTCGTTCTTCGCGGTCTCGTCGGTGCCCGTGACGCTCACGCGTCCGCGGGGCTCGTACTCCCGGCTGTACGTCACGTCGCGTTCGATCTTGGCGTCGTAGCCGACCTGCTGGACGGCCTGCGCGATCTCGTCGACCGTCGGCTCCGACACCGCGAGGTCCTCGGGGACGCGGCGCCCCTCGGCGCGGGTCAGCGCCGCGTCGAAGTACGCGGGGTAGAGGACGTTCTCGACCATACCGGAGGGGCGGCGCCCGCGCGGAAAAAGGGTGCTATCGGCGGGCGAGATGCGCCGGGCGGGGGGCGACGGGTGGGGTGCGACGGGCGGCCGACTACCGCTCGCGTTCGAGGTCGCGATCGGCGTCGCGTTCTCCGCCGCGTTCGCGTTCCTCCCGGGTGCCGTCGCCGCCACCGCGCTCGCGTCGCCTCCGGTCCTCCACGTCCTCCAGCGACTCCGTCTCCAGCAGGCGATCGAGCTTGCGCTCGAACTGCTCGTCCGTGAGCTCCCCGCGGGCGTAGCGGTCGCGGAGGGTGTCGAGCGCGTCGCGCGTGTCCGGGTCCGCCGGCGGCTCCTCGGGGCGAGCGTTCGCCGCTCCGTTCGACTCGTCGATCCCCTCTATCCCCTTCACCTCCTCGTCCCACCACTCCTCGATGTCGTCCTCGTCGCCGAACAGGATCGCCGTTAACGGGACGAGGACGATGTAGCCGAACAGCAGCGCCGCGAGCCACCAGTCCTGCCCGGTGAACATGGCCGCCAGCCAGATCCCGGTGACGAGCGTGCTGACGACGCCCGTCGCGTTCTCGCGGAGGCGCTCGGCGGGGCTCGCGCTCATGGGGAAGCGGTCCCGGCAGGGGAAGATAAAACTCGTGGCGCGGTTACGTTACCGTTCCCGGCGCGCGAGCAACGCGGAGCCCAGCACCGCGAGCACCGCGAGCGCGACGCCGAACCCTGGGCCGGAGGTCGCGGTCGCCCCGGCGCTGGTCGTGCGCGCCTCGGCCGTCGTCTCGGTCGCCGTGTCGGTGATCGGCTGACTCTCGGTGGCTGTCGCCGTCTCGGTCTCCATCGCGGCGACGGCCTCCTCGCGCGACTGGAAGTCGGCCTCGGCGGCCGCCTCGGGGTGGAACCCCTCGGTCAGCGTCCGCACGCCCATGACGACCGAGCGCGGGGCGGGCTGGTTCATCCAGTTGCGGTCCACCGAGACGGTGTTGTTGTTCTCGACGGCCGGCGTGCTCGCGTACGGCTCCTGACCGATGAGGTACGACGAGTAGCCCGTGACGACGAGGTAGTCGGGCGCGAGTTCGAGGACGACCTCGTCGTTGATCTGCGGGTAGCCCGACAGGTCGCGCTCGGCGGCGACGTTCGCCCCGCCGGCGGTGTCGATCATCGCGGAGATGAACGTCTCGCTGCCGGCGATGTAGCCGCCCCCGAGCGGGTACAGCACGCGCACGTCCTCGGCGTCTGCGGTCGCCTCGGTCGCCGCCTCGACGTTCGCGTCCATCCACGCGTTCGCCTCTGCGGCGCCCTCACAGTTGCCGGTGAGGCGGCCGGTGAGCGTCGTCTTCTCGCGCACGTCGGCGATCGTCGTCGATTCCCCGAAGTGGAACACCGTCAGCCCCGCATCGCGCAGCGCCTGCACCGTCTCGGTCGAGCTCGCGTTCGGCGCGAGCACGAGGTCGGGGTTCGTGCCGACGACCTTCTCGACGCTCACGCCGAAGCCGGCGGCCGAGACGTTCGTTCGGGAGTCGGCGCCGTCGAGGTACAGCGCGAACTGGCTCACGCCGACGACCTGGTCCTCCCCGCCGATCTCCCACATCGTCTGTGCGGCGCTGGGGTTCAGCGTCGTGATCCGCTCGGGGCGCTCCTCCAGCGTCACGTCGGTCCCCGTCGCGTCCGTCTCGGTGATCGGGAACTCGCAGGTCGTCCCCGTCTGGGCGATCGGCGCGTCGCCGGCGCCGGCGCCGAGGGCGGCCGGCTGGTGCCCGGCCGCGCCGGGCGCGTCGTTCGGTGCGGTTCCCGTGGCCGGTCCCGCCGCAGCGGCTCCGACCGCCGGAACCGCCGCGGCGACGACCAACAGCGTCGCGATCAGCAGCGTCCGTGTCCGTCGTGTCACGTCTGGAGCCAGCGGACAAGACAATAAATATTTGCCTAATGAAAGCAGCCTTTAGATCGTGACACCCGTCCTGCGCCGCGCCGCCGGCTACTCGACCCTCCTGTTCGCGCTCCTCGTCGCGGTCGTGACGGTGAGCGCGGGCATCGGCCCGGTGTCGGTCCCCGCCGGGACGGTCGTGGCCGTCGTCGTAAACGCCGTCGCGGTGCCGGTGGGCGTCGAGTGGGCCACGACCGCCGCCGGAGGTGGCGGTCCGCTGACCGCCGGCCTCCCCCTCCGCGTCGAGTTCGCCCACCCGTTCGCGTTCCCGGTCTCGGAGACGCACGAGGCGATCGTGATGCGGGTTCGCCTCCCGCGGATCCTGCTGGCGGCGTTCGTCGGCGTCGGCCTCGCGTCCGCCGGCACGGTGATGCAGGGCTTCTTCCGCAACCCGATGGCCGACCCGGGGATCATCGGCGTCTCCTCGGGCGCGGCCGTCGGCGCGGTCTCGTGGATCGTCGCCCCCGCGTCGCTGCTCGCGCTGCTCGGCCCGCTCCGGCCGCTGCTCGCCGACGGCGCCGGCCTCCAGATCGCCGCCTTCTGCGGCGCGCTGGCGGCCGGGTTCGGCGTCTACCTCATCGCGAGCCGCGACGGCCGGACGCCCGTGGCGACGCTGCTGCTCGCGGGCGTCGCCGTCCAGACGTTCCTCGGGGCCGTCGTCTCGTACCTCCTCCTCCACTCGGGGGAGTCGATCCGGCAGGTGACCTACTGGCTGATGGGCCACCTCAGCGGCGCGAACTGGGCGGAGGTGACCGCCGCGGCCGTGGTCGTTCCCCTCCTGACGCTCGTGTTGTTCGCGTACGCCCGCGACCTGAACGTCCTCCTGCTCGGGGAGACCGACGCCGTCGCCCTCGGCGTCGACGCCGAGCGGAGCAAGCGCGTCCTGCTGGCCGTCTCGTCGGTGTTGACCGGCGCCGCCGTCGCCGTCTCCGGCGTCATCGGCTTCGTCGGCCTCATCGTCCCCCACGGCGTCCGGCTGGTCGTCGGGCCGGACCACCGGGTGCTGCTGCCGACGAGCGCGCTCGCGGGCGGGAGCTTCCTCGTCGCCGCCGACACGTTCGCGCGCTCGGGCGTCGCCGAGCTCCCCGTCGGCATCGTGACGGCCGCCGCCGGCGCGCCGTTCTTCCTGTACCTGCTTCGCACCCGTGAGGTGTACGACCTGTGAGCGAGCGCGACGACGCCGGCGACGACCCACGCGACGGCGACGCGAGCCGCGACGGCGACGCCGTCGCCGCGGGGAGCGAGGCTTCGGCCGACGAGCCCCCGATGATCGCCGTCCGCGACCTCGTCGTCTCCCGCGGGGGCGAACGCGTGCTCGACGGGGTCTCCCTCTCGGTCGACCGCGGCGAACTCGTCGGTCTCGTCGGCCCCAACGGCGCCGGCAAGACGACGCTCATCGCCGCGTGCAACGGGACGCTCGGGATCGACGGCGGCGCCGTCGAGTTGGCCGGCACCGACCGCCGGGAGCTGTCCCAACGGGAGGTCGCCCGTCGCGTCGCCACGGTCCCGCAGGAGACGAACACGGCGTTCGAGTTCCCCGTCGAGTCGGTCGTCGAGATGGGGCGCACCGCCTACGTCTCCCGGTTCGGCACGACCACCGAGGCCGACCGTGAGGCGGTCCGCCGGGCGATGGAGCGTGCGGAGGTGGCGGAGTTCGCCGACCGGTCGGTGACGACGCTGTCGGGCGGCGAGCGCCAGCGCGTGCTGTTCGCCCGGGCGCTGGCCGCCGAGACGCCCGGCCTCCTGCTGGACGAGCCGACCGCCAGCCTCGACATCAACCACCAGATCCGGACGCTCGAACTCGTCCGGGAGGCCGTCGACGACGGCAAGGCCGCGCTCGCGGCGATCCACGACCTGAACCTCGCGGCGCGGGTGTGCGACCGGCTCGTGTTGCTCGCGGGCGGCCAGGTCCGGGCATCCGGAACCCCACGCGAGGTGCTCTCCGACGACGCGCTCGCGGAGGCGTTCGGCGTCCGCGCGGCCGTCAACGACGACCCCGCGGTCGGCTCGCCGATGGTGACGGCGCTGCGCGAGGAGGACCCGTAGCGACCCGGTCAAGCGAACTTGTCCTAGCGCACTCACAATTGTTATGCCGGGCGCCGTGTCTCGTACGGGCATGCAGCACTCGCCGACGATCGAGCACGGATCGGTCTCGCCAGCGTCACCGGAGGGGCGCACGTGAGAGTCTTCCTCGTCGCCGGAACGACCGAGACCGCGGAGGTTCCGGGGATCAGCGCCGCCGGCGCCGACCCGGAGCTGATGCGTCACACCCCCGGCGCGGACCTGGACATCGTGACCCACGGCGAACCGACGCTCGCGCCGGTCATCCCCGTGAGTCCGAGCGGCTGTCCGACCCCCGCGGTGGCGACGCGCGCCGCGCGGGAACTGCTCGGGTTCGACGTGGTTTGCGTCGACGCCGGGATCGCGGGCCGGACCGGGTCGCCCGCGATCGACGTGGGGAACGGGCCCGGCGCCGACGTGCGCGAGCCCACGGCGGTTCCCGGGGCCGAGGAGACGTACGAACGAGCGCGCGAACTCGGGGCCGCGCTCCCGGACGACCACCTCGTGATCGGCGAGACGATCCCCGGCGGGACGACGACCGCCCTCGGCGTCCTCCGGGCGCTCGGGGAGGAGCCGTCTGTGTCGTCGTCGCTGCCGGAGAACCCCCTCGACCTGAAGCGGCGGGTCGTCGCCGAGGGACTCGACGAGAGCGGGCTCGCCCCCGGCGACGCCGCGGGCGACCCCCTGCGGGCGGTCGCGGCCGTCGGCGACCCCGTGCTCGCGGCCGTCGCCGGCCTGACCGTCGGCGCCGTCGAGTCCGGTACCGCGGTGACGCTGGCGGGCGGGACGCAGCTCGCGGCCGCGGCGGCGCTGGTGCGCCACGCCGGCGTCGACGCCCCGCTGACGCTCGCAACCACGTCGTTCGTCGCCGACGACGACTCCGCGGGGATCGCCGACCTCGCGCGGTCGCTCGACGTGGAGTTGGCCGTCACGGACCCCGGATTCGACGCGGTCGAACACCCCGCGATGGACGCGTACGTCGCCGGCGAGGCCAAGGAGGGCGTCGGGATGGGCGGCGCGCTCAGTCTCGTCGACGAGTCGACCGCGGCGTCGATGGCCGACCTCCGCGACCGGATCGTCGACGTGTACGACCGCCTGCTCGCCGGCCGCGAACCGGGTGAGGAAGCGTCGGACGAGGAAGCGTCGGACGCGGCGACGGCGGCGTCCGAGGTGCCGGAGCCCGAGCGATGAGGGGGGTCGTCCTCGGCGGCACCGCCTCCGGCGTCGGCAAGACCGTCGCGACGCTCGCGACGATCCGGGCGCTCGACGACGCCGGCTACGCGGTCCAGCCGGCGAAGGCCGGCCCGGACTTCATCGACCCGAGCCACCACGAGGCCGTCGCCGGCACGCCCTCGCGGACGCTCGACGCCTGGATGCAAGGGGAGGCTGGGCTTCGGCGGAACTACCATCGCGGCGAGGGCGACCTGTGCGTGGTCGAGGGCGTGATGGGCCTGTACGACGGCGACGGGTCGAGCACCGCGATGGTCGCCGATCTCCTCGATCTGCCGGTCGTGCTCGTCGTCGACGCGAGCGCGGGGATGGAGAGCGTCGCCGCGACGGCGCTGGGCTTTCGCGAGTACGCCGCCCACGCCGGTCGCGACATCCAGGTTGCGGGCGTGATCGCCCAGCGCGCCCACGGCGGCCGCCACGAGCGGGGCATCCGCGAGGCGCTTCCCGAGGGGATCGCCTACCTCGGGCGGATCCCGCCGAACTCCGAACTGGAGATCCCGGACCGCCACCTCGGGCTCCACATGGGCGAGGAGTCGCCGCTCCCTGGCGAGGCGCTCGATGCGGCCGCCGACCACCTCGACGGCGAGGCGCTGGCGGACTTGGCGCGCGAGCCGCCGCGGCCGTCCGAGCGTGAGTCCCGACCCCCGACCGAGAAGCGCGTCGCCGTCGCCGACGACGCCCCGTTCGCGTTCCGTTACCCCGCCACGCTGGAGCGGCTGCGTGAGCGCGCCGAGGTCGTCACGTTCGCGCCGACGCGCGGCGACGCCCTCCCCGACTGCGACGCGGTGTACCTCCCCGGCGGCTACCCCGAACTCCACGCGCCCGCGCTGGCCGACAGCGACGCCCTTGACGACCTCGCGGAACGGGCGGCCGACGGGCTGCCCGTCCTCGGCGAGTGCGGCGGACTGATGGCGCTCTCGGAGACGCTGACGACCGCCGACGGCGACACCCACGAGATGGCGGGCGTGCTCCCGGCGGACGTGCGGATGCACGACCGATATCAGGCGCTCGACCACGTCGAGCTTCGCGCCCGCGGCGACACGCTCACCGCCCGCGAGGGCGGGACGCTGCGCGGCCACGAGTTCCACTACTCCTCGGCCGAGGTCGCCGACGACGCCCGGTTCGCCTTCGAGGTGGTGCGCGGCGACGGCATCGCCGACGGGATGGACGGGCTGACCGAGCACCGCACGCTCGGGACCTACGCGCACGTTCACCCCGAGAGCGGCGCGTTCGACGCGTTCCTGGAGGCGATCTGAGTATGGGGGCCGGCGGCGCCGTCGACGACGGAGCGGACCGGAAACGCGGCGACGGGACGGACCGGGAACCCGGCGACGGCGTCGCCGCCGTCTCGTTCGACCTGTTCGGCACGCTCGTCAACGTGGAGCCACCCGACGATCCGGCCGCCGCCGTCGCCGCCGAGCTGCGCGAGCGAGGCGTCCCCGTCCCCGGCGACTGGGCCGACGCGTATCGCGAGGTGCACCTGGAGTACGAGGCGGGCGTCGAGCGCCCGCTCCATCACCACGTCGCGGCGGCGCTGGCGAGCCGCGATCCCGGGCGCGAGCCGCGCGCCTTCGTCGACGACGCCGCCGTCGCGGTCCGCGCGGCGTTCGACCGCCCGGTCGAGACGCGCCCCGGCGCCGCCGAGGCGGTCGCCGCGCTGAGCGAGGAGCACCCCGTCGGCGTCCTCTCGAACTGCAGCGTTGCCGGGCTCGTCGCGCGGACGCTGGAACGGTCGGCCGTCGACGAGGCCGCGTTCGACGCCGTCGTCTCCAGCGTCGCCTGCGGACGGCGCAAGCCCGACGCGCGGGCGTTCGAGACGGTCGCCGACGGGCTCGGCGTCTCGGTCGACCGGCTGGTCCACGTCGGTGACGGCCCGGCGACCGACGGTGGGGCCGTCGACGCGGGAGCGCGGTTCGTCGCCGTGGACGAGGTGTCGCTTCGGGAACTGCCGTCGGTCGTCGCACGGCGATGGGACTGACCGCGCTCGCGGCCGTCGGGACGGCCGCGGCCCTCGACGCGGGGTTCTCGGAGCCCCCGGGGCGCGTGCATCCGATCGCGCTGTTCGGGCGCGTCGTCGGCGCGGTCGACCGCGAGTGGACCCGGCCCCGGGCCGTCGGCGTCGCCGCCGCGGTCGCCCTCCCGTTGGCGTTCGCGGCCGCCGCGTGGGGCGTCGTCGCGGGCAGCGGAGCTCTCGCGGGCGACGAGCGCGTCGCCGCCGTCGCGACCGCGGTCGTGGCCGGCTTCGCGCTGTTCTCGCTCACGAGCCTGAGGATGCTCGTCTCGGTCGCCCGGGACGTGACCGAGGCCGCCGACCGCGACGCCGACGCCGCCCGGGAGTCTGCGATCGCGCTCGTGGGGCGGGACACCTCGTTGCTGTCGGCCGCGGGGATCCGCAGCGCCGCCGTCGAGAGCGCCGCCGAGAACCTCGCCGACGGCCTCGTGGCGCCCCTGCTGGCGTTCGCGCTCGGCGCGCAGGTCTCGGTCCCCGTCGGCGTCGCCGCCGCGGCGTGGGTGAAGGGCGTGAACACGCTCGATTCCATGCTCGGCTACCCCGACAGGCCGGTCGGGACCGCGAGCGCGCGCCTCGACGACGCGGTTATGTGGGTGCCCGCCCGCGTGTCGGCCGTGTTGCTCGCCGTCGCAGCCGGGTCGCCGCGGTCGCTGGTCGACGCCCGACGGTGGGCGCGAGTCCCCGCCTCGCCCAACTCCGGGTGGCCGATGGCGACCGCGGCCGCCGCCCTCGGCGTCCGGCTGGAGAAGCGCGACGCGTACACGCTGAACCCCGAGGCGGCGCTTCCCTCGCCGGCCGAGGCGCGCACCGGCGTCAGATCGGTCGCCGTCGCGGGAGCGCTGGCGTTCCTGCTCGCGGGGGTGGCGGCGTGGCTGTGAACGCGCTCGCGGCCCTTCGTGGCGCGCTCGGCTTCCTCTCACGGGTTCCCGTCGGTCACAGCGACGCCTCGTGGGAGGCGTTCCGCCGGACGCCGGCGGCGATCCCGGGCGCCGGCTACCCCATCGGCGCGCTGCTGGCGCTTCCGTTGGCGGCGATCGCCGTCGCGCCCGCCCGGGGCGCAGCCATCCCGACGGAGACGGTCGCGGTGGCGTTCGTCGCGTGGCTGTACGCAGTCACCGGGATCACCCACCTCGACGGCGTCGCGGACCTGGGCGACGCCGCGGTCGTCCACGGCGACGCCGACCGCCGCCGCGAGGTGCTGAAGGACAGCTCCCTCGGCGTCGGCGGCGCGCTGGCGCTGGGGCTGCTCGTCCTCGGGCTCGCCGCGGCGGCCCTGCTGTTGGCCGATCTCGTGCGGTTCGCCCCCGTCGCCGCCGTCGGCCTCGTGGTGGGCGCCGAGGTGGCCGCGAAGGCGGCGACGGCGACGGCGGTGTGTCTCGGCGACGCCGCCCACGAGGGGCTCGGGTCCGCGCTGACCGCCGAGTCCGGCCCGCGATCGCTGATCGGGGTCGGTGTCGTCGCCGCGCCCGTCGCGCTCGTCGACTGGCCCGCGCTCCTGCCGGGGGTCGCAGTCCTCGCCGCCGCCGGCGTCGTCACCGCCGCGGCGCTGTGGTGGGCGCGGAGCCGCCTCGGCGGCGTCAGCGGCGACGTGCTCGGCGCGACGAGCGAGATCGCCCGCGTCGTCGGGGTCCATGTGGGGGTGATCGCGTGGACGCTCTCGTGATGTGCGGCGGCCGGGGCACCCGCCTCGGGGCGGTCGGCGCCGACACGGAGAAGCCGCTGGTTGAGGTCGGCGGCGAACCCATGATCGACCGGGTGCTCGCGGCGCTCTCGGCGGGTCGCGTCGACCGCATCCACGCGGTCGTCTCTCCGAACGCGCCCGAGACGGCGGCGTCCCTCCGCGACCGCGAGAGCGACGCCCGCGTCGGCGGTGACGGCGACTGCGACGACGACAGCGACGACGGCGACGACGCCGCGACGGCCGGCGTTTCGGTCGTCGACGCCCCCGGCGACGGCTACGTCGCCGACCTCGGCTACGCGCTGGAGCGGGTCGAACGCCCGGTGCTCACGGTCGCCGCGGACCTCCCGTTGCTGTCGGCCGGGGTCGTCGACCGCGCGATCGACGCCGCCGGCGACGCGTCGCTGTCGGTGTACGTCCCCGTCGAGGCGAAACGCGACTTGGGCGTCAGCGTCGACGAGGAGACGACGACGAGGCGCGACGGCCGCGAGGTGGCGCCGACCGGGCTGAACGTCGTCGGCGTCGACGACGGGGAGTACGGCGACGAGAACGCCCTCGTCGTCGCCGACGAAGGACTCGCGGTGAACGTGAACCGGCCGCGCGACCTGCGCGTCGCCGAGGCGCTGTTGCGGCGGCGCGCCCGCGACGAGGCGTCCGCGGCCGACCACGGAGACCACCCATGAACTTTGATACCGCGCGCGACACCCCGCGCACGCCCCACGGCAGCAGCGACGACCCGGACGTGCTGGACTTCAGCGCGAACACGAACTCGCACGTCCCCGAGGGGACGGAGGCGGCCTACCGTGACGCCTTCGAGGCTGCGCGGACGTACCCCGCGGAGCCGCCGGCGGCGTACCGCCGCGCGGCCGCCGAGTACGGTGGCTGTGACCCCCAGGAAGTGATTCCGACGCCGGGCGGCCTCGCCGCGATCCGGCTGGCGATCGACCTCGCCGTGGATCCTGGCGACTCGGTCGCCGTTCCGTATCCGAGTTTCGGGGAGTACGCCCGCGAGATTCGCCTCCAGGGCGGCGAGCCCGCGTTCGTCCCGCAGGCGGAGATCCTGGAGACCGATCCTGCGGGCCACGCGCTCGCGGTCGTCTGCAACCCGAACAACCCGACCGGGAACGCCTACGACGACGGGGACCTCCGGGCGTTCGCGGCCGACTGCCGGGCGGCGGGGACGCCGCTGTTGGTCGACGAGGCCTTCCTCGAGTTCACCGGCCGCTCGTCGCTGGCGGGCGAACCGGGCGTGATCGTCGCCCGCTCGCTGACGAAGCTGTTCGGCCTGCCCGGCATCCGCGCGGGCTTCGCCGTCGCGATCGACGAGTGGCGCGAGGCGCTCGCGAACGCCCGCCGCACCTGGAACCTCGGGGCACCCGCGCTCGCGGTCGGTGCCCACTGCATGCGCCAGAGCGGGTTCGTCGCCGAGACGCGCGACCGGGTCGCGAGCGAACGCGAGCGCATGCGCGAGGTACTTTCCGACGCGGGGTACGACGTGCATCCCTCCGAGTCGCCGTTCCTCCTGCTCAACGTGGTCGATCGTGGGGTCGACGCGGTCGTCGACGGCGCCGCCGACGCGGGGATCGCGGTCCGCGACGCGACGACGTTCCGCGGACTCGACTCGCACGTCCGAGTGGCGGTCCGGACGCCCGCGGAGAACGACCGCCTGCTGGAGGTACTGCGTGCGCTTTGAGACCGCCGTGTCCGAGGCGGTTCTGCGCCTCCGGCGACCCGACACGCGCTGGCTCTCGACCGGCTGGGGCGGCGGCTTCGCCGAGGCGCCGGCGGCGTACAACGTCTCCGTCCCAAAGGGGTGGGAGCGAACCGACCTCGACGCGTACGTCGCGGGGCGGCTCGACGACGCCGGGTTCGCGGACACGGAGGGCGGGTCCGCGGGCCCGGCGCTCCTGACGGGCGTCGACATGCGCCACGTGCGGGTCGCGCGCGCCGGCCCGGTCGTCGCGGTCGCGACCGCGGGGGTGTCGAACCCCGCGGCGCTGCCGATGAACGCCGCCGCGGTCGCGGGCGGCGACGGAGACGACGGCGCCCCGGCGCGAGCGGACGAGTCGAACCCCGTCGACGCCGCCGACCGCCCGGGCCGCGGCACGGTGAACGTCCTCGTCGCGACGACCCGACGACTCGACGACGGCGCGCTGGCGAACCTCGTCGCCGTCGCCGCCGAGGCGAAGGCGGCGACGCTGCTGTCGGCGACGGGGTTCCCGGGGACGACGACCGACGCGGTCGTCGCCGGCAGCGCCCGTGGCGGCGAGCCCGCGGCGTTCTCGGGGAGCGCGACGCCCGTCGGGAGTGCCGCGCGGGCGTGCGTCCGCGACGCCGTCCGTGCGAGCCTCGACTCGCGGTACGCCGCCGGCGACGTGCCGCTGCCCGACTCCGTCGACGACGCGAAATACGGCGTCGTCACCGACCGCGAGACGGAGGTGACGCGACCGTGAGTCGCCGGCGAGCCGGCCGAACCGACCCGGAACTGTTTGTCGACCCACAGCGTACGAGCCACCCATGACCGACCAGAACGCCGCAGACGACGACGGGAACCGCACCGACGACAACGACGCCCGGGACGACGAGAACCCCCGCGCCCGGACGCCGGGGAAGGGCGTCACCCCGGCCGCCCGCGACATCGAGCCCGCCGCGCCCGAAGAGTTCGGGCTGGTGCAGACATGGTGGGGCGACGGGAAGGGGAAGACGACGGCCGCGCTCGGCATGGCGTTCCGTGCGGCGGGCCACGGCTACCGCGTGCACCTCCTCCAGTTCATGAAGGGGGGCGCCGACAGCGTCGAGGACGTCCGCGGCGAGTACAACGCCATCGCGGCGCTGCCGGGGATCAGCTACGAGAATTCCGGCCACTACGGCTGGCACGGGATGGCCGACGGCTCCGACGAGGACGACCACGCCGCCCGCGCGGCCGCGGGGTTCGAGCGCGCGAGAGATCTGGTCGAGGGGTGGAACGAGGTCGACCTGACCGCGCCGCTCCCCCTCGACGGCGACCCAGAGGACGGCGCGCACATGCTCGTGCTCGACGAGATGGTGTACGCCACCAACCGCGAGCTGGTGGATCCCGACGACCTACTCGCGTTGATCGAGTCGAAGCCCGACGCCCTCGAACTCGTGCTCACGGGCGGCCACGAGGAGCCCGAGTACCTGCGCGAGGCGTCCGACCTGATCACCAACGTCCGCAAGGTGAACCACCCGTTCGACGACGGCCACCGCGCCCGCAAGGGTACCGAGTACTGATGGACGGGAGCGAGCGCGCGAGCGCGGACGGCGACGACGAGGTGGCCGCGGGCGGCCGGGCCGGCGGCGACGCCGTCACGCTCCTCGTCGCCGGCACCGCGAGCCACGTCGGTAAGAGCACGGTCGTCGCGGGGCTGTGTCGCCGCCTCGCCGACGCGGGCGTCTCGGTCGCGCCGTTCAAGGCCCAGAACATGAGCAACAACGCCCGCGCGGCGCGCACGCCCGGCGGCGAGTGGGGCGAGATCGGCGTCTCCCAGTACGTGCAGTCGCGCGCGGCCGGGGTCACGCCGACGACGGACGCGAACCCCGTCCTCCTCAAGCCCCGCGGCGAGGGCGAGAGCCAGCTCGTGATCGACGGCGAGGCGGTCGGCCACTTCGCGGCCGGCACGTACTACGACGAGCACTGGGATCGGGCACGGACGGCCGCCCGCGAGGCCCACGGGCGACTCGCGGCCGCCCACGACGTGATCGTCGCCGAGGGCGCCGGCTCCATCGCGGAGATCAACCTCCACGACCGCGACCTCGCGAACGTCGAGACCGCCCGGTTCGCCGACGCGTCGATCCTCCTGTTGGGCGACATCGAACGTGGCGGCGTGTTCGCCAGCCTCTACGGGACGCTGGAGCTCATGCCCGCGGACCTCCGCGAGCGCGTCGTCGGGACCGTGATCACGAAGTTCCGCGGCGACCCCGCGATCCTCGAGCCCGGGCTCGACGAGCTCGAATCGCGTACCGGGATCCCGGTGCTCGGGGTGCTCCCGTACGACGATCCCGGGCTCCCAGAGGAGGACAGCGTGTCGCTGCCCGCCGACGGCGAGCGGGCGGTCGTCGGCGACGACGACGGCGTCGCCGACGCGGCCGCGGTGACCGTCGCGGTACCGCGGTTCCCGCGCGTCTCCAACTTCTCGGACCTGGAGCCGCTGGCGCGCACGCCCGGCGTCCGGGTCGCGTACGTCCCCCTCGAGGCCGACCTCGGGGACGCCGACGCGGTGGTGCTTCCCGGAACCAAGAACACGGTCGACGACCTGCTGGCGCTGCGTGCGGCGGGCTTCGGCGACCGCCTCCGGGCGTTCGACGGGGCCGTCCTCGGCGTCTGCGGCGGCTACCAGATGCTCGGCGAGCGCGTCACGAACGCCGCGATCGAGGGGACCGGCGACGACGACGAGGTCGACGGCGTCGGGCTGCTCCCGGTCGAGACGCGCTTCTCGACGGACAAGCGCGTCCGGGAGACGACCGTCCGGGTCGACGGTGCCGGTCCGCTCGCGGGCGCCCGCGGGACGGTGTCGGGGTACGAGATCCACATGGGGCGGACGGAGCCGGTCGACTCGGACGCCGTCGCGACGCCGCTGGAGCCGGGGAGCGCCGCCGTCGGCGACGTGGCCGGGACGTATCTCCACGACGTGTTCTCCGCCGACCCCGTCCGGGAGGCGTTCGTCGACGCCGTCTTCGCGCACGCGGGCCTGACGCGCCCCGCGGGGGCGGACGACGCGCGCGACCCCTACGAAGCGGCCGCCGGCCTCGTCGCCGAGTTGGACCTCGAGACGCTGTTCGGCGACGCGGTGTCCCCCGACGCCGGGGCGGTCGGGGACGCGTCCGGGGGCCCGGCGGTCGACCCGGACCGGTAGCCCTTTTCGCGCGGCCGGCCCAGCCCGGGTATGACCACGCCGTGCGTCCGCGCCCCCGTCCGCGAGGGCGAGGCGACGAGGGCGGCGCTCGCCGAGCGCGACCTGCTCGACGGCGACCGCGAGATCGCCGTCGAGGACGGCGAGATCTTCGTCCCCGTCGTCGACGCCGCCGCCGCTCGCGAGGCGGGGTACGAGGTCGTCGACCGCGAGACCACAGAGCGCGACGGCCCGACGCCGCCCGCGGAGGTCCTCGGGTTCGAGCCCTCCTACGAGCGCCTCGGCGACATCGTCATCCTCGACGAGGACGACCCCGAGCGCGCACGTGAGATCGCCGACGCGATCGTCGAGTCGGACGTGCCCTGCGAGACGGTGGTGAACCGCGCCTCGAAGGTCGCCGGCGAGTACCGCGTCCGCGAGTGGGACCTCCTCCACGGCGAGGGCACCGAGACGGTCCACCGCGAGTACGGCCACGAGTTCGCCCTCGACGTCGCCGAGGTGTACTTCTCGCCGCGCCTCGCCACCGAACGCCACCGCGTCGTCGAGCAGGTCGAGGCCGGCGAGCGCGTCGTCGACATGTTCGCGGGGGTCGGCCCGTTCGCGGTTCCGATGGCCGCCCGCGGCGCCGACGTGCTCGCGTGCGACGTGAACCCCGCGGCGATCCGCTACCTGCGCGAGAACGCCGAGCGCAACGGCGTCGCCGACCGGGTCACGGCGCTGGAGGGCGACGTTCGCGAGACGACCGCAGACTACGACGGCTGGGCCGACCGGGTCGTGATGAACCTCCCGCACAGCGCCGACGAGTTCCTCGACACCGCGGTCCGGCTCGCGGGCGACGACTGCGTGCTCCACCTGTACGACATGGCCCACGAGGACGACCCGTTCGGGCCGGGCGAGCGCGCGATCCGGGAGGTCGCCGAGCCCGCGGGCTACGAGGTTGAAGTGGTAACGAAGCGGGAAGTACGGTCGTACGCGCCGCACGAACTGAACGTCTGTCTGGACGTGCGGATCAGGCGAGCCTGAGGAAGTAGGGAGGTCGAAACCGGGTAGATTGCCTGCTATCGGAGTTCCTCGACAAGTGCAGCCGCGTGTCTCCCGATCGGGAAACACCCCGAACTGGAAAACAGGCACTCACGGCGGGAGGTGTCGGTCATAGATGTTTCGCCGGTGCCCGACGGCCTCCACGCGGAGGAGATCGGCGCCGCGATCCCAGGTGATGATAGCCCGGTAGTCTCCCGCCCGGAGCTTGTAGTAGGGATATCCGGAAAGCGACTCCAGGCGGTGCTCGGTCCACTCGGTCGCCTCGCCCACTTTGTTCATCACACGGTCGGCGACCTGCGGGTCGAGGCCGTCCAAGTGGTCGAGGGCCTGTTCGGTGTACTCGACATCAGTCATCCAGCCCCAGCCGCTCGCGGGCCTCCTCTGCCGACACCGTCTCGCCCCGTTCCACCTGTTCGCGACTCTCCTCCAGGTCGGCGAGCGTCTCTTCGGACAGCGTCGCCGGTGGGTTCACCCAGTCGCGCAGCGCGTCACGGATGGCCTCGGACTTGCTGGAGTACCCGCGGCGTTCCCATTCCTCGTCGATACGCTGCAGCAGGCTCTCCGGGACGCGGACGTTGATCTTCTCCATCCGGTCGTCACCGGCGTTCGTGTCGGTGCTCATGTTCTGTGATACAATGGTATCACACAAAAGACTGTCTCTCGGCTCGCACTGGTGGATTCAGAGTCCGGCGACGACGTTCTCCAGCAGCCCGTCGTTCGTGCTGTCGAAGGTCAAGTAGGACAAGGGCGGCGTCTCCCGATCGGGATGTGATGAACGCGTCCCGATCGAGTCTACAACTATCGCCACAGTCGGGGACCTCGGGATCGTTCGAACCCACTCCTGAGGAAAACGTGCGAGTCCGGGTCACGCCGACGCACATTCGCAACCCTTATTCCCGTCATGGCAGTACGACTGATCGCACGCGCCGGTGTAGCTCAGCTGGCAGAGCGATTCCTTCGTAAGGAATAGGCCGAGGGTTCAAATCCCTCCACCGGCTTCCTTGCTGCGAACGAACGTGGGCAGCGGAAGCCACCCGTGGAGGGATTTGAACTAGACCGGGCGAGCGAAGCGAGTCCGGGCGTAGCTCACGATCCCCTCCACCGGCTTTCTCGTCGCGTCGACTGTTCCCACGAGTCGTGACGCTCGCGCTCGATCAGTCGTCGTCGGTCGCGGGCGCGCCCTCGCCCTCCCGGCGCTTGTTCCGGGGCCGGGGCGTCGCCGAGGACACCTGGCCGGCCCACCGACCGATGTTCTCCTGCACGTAGGTGTGGCCGCCCCAGCCGACGGCGACGCCGACGCCGATGGCGATGGCCGCGGCGAGCCCCCACGCGATCGCCTGGGCGAACACCGTGAGGATGCTGGTGTCGACGCCCATCGTCGACAGCCCGATCACGACGGCGGTGAAGTACAGGAACAGCCGGGTGCCCGTGGCGAACCACGAGGTGTACTCGTTCTCGGTCGCCGCCTCGGTGCGGGTGATCGCGTCGCCGATGAAGTCCGCGACGACGAACCCGAGGACGATCACGAGCAGGCCGCCGACGAACGCCGGGAGGTACGACACCGCCGTCTGGATCCACTCGGACAACAGCGGGATCGCGAGCACGTTCGCGGCCGCAAGCACGGCCAACGCGTACACGAACCACTTGCCGAGCGTCCCGAACGCCTTCGAGACGGCCGACTCGGTTCCGCCGAGGATCGTCCCCAACGGCGTCGCCAGCACCGCACGATCGACCTCGACGCGGTCGGCGAGCACACGGATCACCCGCGCGGCGCCGGTTCCGACCAGCCAGCCGATGAGGAGGATAACGACCGCGCCGATCAACCGCGGTACGAACGCGAGCGTCTGTGCGACTGCCGTCTGCAGGAACTCGGGAACCCCGATCTGGGCGACGACCGCACCGCCAGTGTCGATGAACATGACTCCCTATACGAACGTCGCCGACCGCTTTGTTAGCCACCTCGCCGTACGAGGACGACGTCGGCAAGCCAGGGTTACTCCTCGCAGGTGGCGGGCGCCGATCTCGCCGACCGCGCGGGGGTGTGGACGTCGACTCCGCGGGCTCGTCGCTCGTTGGGCCGGTAGGGAGTCCATTTCGAACCGGTACCGAGTCCGGCGGCGACGTCCCGTCGGCGTCGACCGGCCGTGCGCGAGGATCCACTCGTGACTGAAGCGCCGGAGCGAAACCGGGAAGCGACGGGCGGGCGTGCTCCCGATATGCTCACCTTCATCGGCCTCGGCCTCTGGGACGAGCGCTCGGTCACCGTCGAGGGACGCGAGGCGCTGCGGGCGGCCGACCGCGTGTTCGCGGAGTTCTACACCAGTCGCCTCGCGGGTACCACCGTCGAGGCGCTGGCGGATCACCACGGCGTCGACATCGAGGTCCGCGACCGCGCCGGCGTCGAGCAGGACCCGACCCCGATCCTCGACGCCGCTGCCGAGGGGGACGTGGCGTTTCTCACCGCCGGCGACACGATGATCTCGACGACGCACGTCGACCTCCGGGTCCGGGCGGCCGAGCGCGGCATCGACACCCGGGTGATCCACGGCATCACCGCCCAGTCGGCCGCCTCCTCGCTGACGGGGCTACAGAACTACCGCTTCGGCAAGGCCGTGACGCTCCCGTTCGAATACGCCCACGGGGCCGAGGGGACCCCCCAAAGCGTCATCGACGGGATCGAGGCGAACCGCGAGCGCGGGCTCCACACGCTAGCGTATCTCGACATCAAGGTCGCGGGGTCGTCTCCCGCCGGACCCGCCGAGGGCGAACCCGACGAGTACATGACCGCCGACCACGCCGCCGCGGCGCTGGCACGCGACTGGAACGAGGACGCCGTCGGGGTGGCAGTCGCACGGGCGGGCAGTCCCGAGCCGGTCGTCGCCGCCGACACGCTGGCGGCGCTCGGCGAGCGCGACTTCGGCGACCCGCTGCACATGCTCGTGATCCCGGGGGAGTTGCACCACCTGGAGGCGGAGGCGCTCGCGGCGTTGGCCGGGTGTCCGCGGGACGTGTTGCCGGCGGTCGAGTAACCGATCGAGGCTACGGAGGGAGATGGGTTCGGTCGATCAATCCGTCGAAATCGGAATCGAAGCTCATGATCGAGTCGATTCCGTGCGAGTCACACTGCGAGAGCGAGACGGCGTCGGTGAAGCTGAGGTCGTGGTCAGAAAACTCCCTGAAGGTCGCCCACCCGTCGGCGAGCGCGTCCCTCTCGAGCGTGATGAGTTCGAACACCTCCGGGAACGGGTCCTCACCGAGAACACGACGGCCGACGGTCACAGCCGCCTCCGTGGATCCGGTACGCCGCCTGGTCAACGTTACAGTCTCGTCGAGCACGTAGTCACTCGTGTACGCCGTTCCGTAGGTGCCATCGAGGACCGCATCAATCAACTCGACCGCGCGGTCGTGCCGCTCGGCGTCCACGTCGTGGTGGGCGTACAGCACACCGGTATCGACGAACACGCTCACTCGTACAGTACCTCGTCGATGTCCTCCTCGGTCGTTGTCACACCCGAAGCGATCATTCCGTCGTGGAAGGCCGCTCGGTCGTCGTCGGACAACGGAACGTGCTCGGGACGGAACGACTCGATGAGCTCCGCCTTGGATTCGACGGCGCCGTCGACGAGTCGTGCGAGCAGTTCTTGCTGCGTCACGTTCCGTCCGGTCTGCAGGCGAACTTCCGCTTGGAGGCGTTCGAGCCGTGATTTCGTCTCGTCATCGACCTTTACAGACGTGGACATACCTCCCAGTAGAGGGCTCTACGCGGTAAACGTTTCCACCGGAAGAACGGGCGCTACCGATCGTCAACGTCTCGACCGCCATCCGCCCGAACTGGCTCTCGCGGCAGGTCCAGCGACTCCAGCAGGTCGTACTCCTCCTTCGTGATCATGTACAGCACGTCCTCGATCACGGTGACGAGTTCGGGGAGTTCGCGAACGACGAGGTAGGTGATCCCGACGAGCGCGACGACGGCGAGCACCTGCGATATCACCCGGTCTGAGAGGAAAAACGACACCATGTACGGGTCCGAGGAGCCGAACAGGAACAGCACCTCGTCGACGAACAGCTGGAGATACTGGTTGCCGAAGGTGATCCCGATGAACGTGGTCCGGGCGATGTTGAGCAGCCAGATGATCGGGATGGAGACGGCCAGCGCGCGCAGCTTCCGGCCGAGGGGGGCACGCACCGCGGCGATGAGCCCCGCGAAGATCGCCATGCTCCCCAGCCCGGTGCACGCGAGGACGACCTCGAACAGGAGGCCGTGTCCGTCGGCCGTGACGAACCGATACGCATTCTGATACCCCAGGATCGGCCCCTCGACCAGCGCGGGCTCGTAGCCGAACTGCGCCATCGCCCAGCCGGTCTGTCCGGTGACGACGAGGATCAGCGTCCGCTTGAGCACCTCGATCGACTCGAACGGGAAGTAGACGACTCCCATCGCGGCTACCGCCCGCGAGAGCACCAGCAGCGAGTCGCGGCCGTTCCACAGCAGCCACCCGGCGTACAGACACGCGGGGACCGCGAGCAGCGAGAGCACCCCCTCGACGTAGCTCTTCTGCGTGAACGCGAAGTGCGGGAACAGCGCGAGCCAGAAGGCGGCGAACAGCACCCACCCCGCGGTCGCGAGCGTGCGCTCGGGCGGGGTCTCGGAGGCGTCGAGGCGGCGTCGGAGGGTCGCCAGCGCGCCCGCGTCGTCGCCGACGCGGTTGCGTCGGACGTACTCGACGCCCGCGCCCGCGAGGAACGTCGCGATCACCACCCACCCCAGCAGGTCGGTGTAGATGCTCGCCATTCGTTCGTGGATCGGCGCTGTCGGGTAAAGCCCTTGTCGTCTCGTGTGTCGTGGGTGCCGAGGCGCAGCTACTGGCGTGGGTCGTTCGGTGTGTCCAGTCGAGTGATCCACTCGATCGCGTCGAAGTCATCGTCGAACGAATACAGGTAGTCGATGTCCACCCGCTCCATGTACGCGACGAGCGTCGCATCACCGAACGCGATCCCGTCGTATGTCTCGAACAACTCGACTGCCCGGTGGAAATCCGCCTGTGCGGAATGAACCAATTCGAATCCCGCCGAAGCGGAGAGTCGGTTCCGGAGGTCGACCGCGATATCGTGTCGTCGCCGTTCGTGAATCCAGTTCAGCGACTCCAACAGGACGTAGTTCGTCACCCGAGTAGTCGGGAGTTCGCCTCGATCGATACCGAGGACGATCGCTTCGGCACGCTCGTGGCGGTCGTCCGCACTCGTGTCCTTGTAGTCGATGAGAACGTTGGAATCGACGACTGCGTGGGGCATCAGGCGTCCTCCGCGAACGCGGAGTCCACCTCGTATCCGGAGGCGTCGTGCGTTTCCAGACTGTCACCGCCCATGTCGGCCTTCCGGTCGTCGTCCTCAAACGCGCCGTAGCGTTGTCGAACGACCTCGATCGAGAGCTGCCCCTCCTCGTCGACGTTCCACCGGAGTTTATCCCCCGCCTCGATGTCGAGCCGTCGCCGAAGTGATGCCGGGATGGTTACCATTCCCGTATCGCTGACGGTCGTTTCTTCCGGGGAGCCGTCGGTCGCCATGAGTAGCGATACGGGTCACCGTCTCATACATGTTGCGGCACATGGAAGCCGGTCGCTCATCTGTGTCGGTGTCGGTCCGATCGACGGCGCCGCCGCTGGCCGACATGAGCGCGTCGAAAGAAAGGGTCCGCGTGAAGCGGAAGGTGACCGGGTTACGCCCGGTCAGTCGTGGTTAGTTAGTTGTCGCGGCGGACCGCCAGCAGCGCAGCGCCGATGAGGGCGATGACTGCCAGCACGGCACCGAAGCCGGGCGTCGACGTGGACGTCTGGGTCGCCGTCGGCGTGCCCTCGTCAGGCGTCGCGGTGGCCGTCGGCGTGCCCTCGTCAGGCGTCGCGGTGGCCGTCGGCGTACCGTCGTCCGGTGTCGCGGTGTCCGTCGGCGTGCCGTCGTCCGGCGTGGCCGTCGGCGTCGAGACGCTCTCGACGAGGACACCGTCAGCCGACGCGGAGAAGCCAGCCTGACGGACGCTAGCGGTGAAGGTGTCACCGGCAGCGTTGTCGTTCAGGTTGAAGGTCGCCTCGAACGTGCCGTCCGCCTGGACGGTCACGGTCTGCGTCTCGATGAAGCGCGGCTGCGTCTCCTCGGTCGACTGGACACGCACCGTGAACTCCGTCCCGGGCGCGACGTTCGTCGTACCCGTGATGGACGCGTTGCCGGCAACTGCCTCAACCTCGTCGTCCTCGTTCACGTCGAAGCTACCGTCGGCCTCTTCGACGCTGAAGTTGGCCGCAGCGGTCTGGTACTCGTCTTCAGCTCCCTCTGCGTCGACATCATCGTCGATGTCGAGCAGGCGGTCGCTCTGGACGTTGATGTCGGTCTCAACGTTGTCACCGTCCTCGAAGCCAGCATCCTCGAGGGCGGCCGTGTCAACGAAGACGTAGTAGTTCGACGAGCTGTCGTCGTACACGACCGTCAGTGCGCTGGTGGCCTCGCTCGCGGTGAGCGTGCTCACGTTGAGCGAGGTCGCTTCGGCGTTCGAGCCGGGGTTGGTCTCCTCGAAGAGGATCTCAACCGCGGGCTGGCCGTAGTCGTTGGTCTCCTGCGTAGCCTGGTACAGCGCCTCCGTCGTGGAGTCGCCGTCCGCGCTCACATCGTCGAGGAGACCCTCGAGACCGGGCGCAGTGACCTGGTGGACCAAGATGTCGTCCATCGAGCCGTCGGGGTCGATGGCGACCGTGTCAGTCTGCGTGACCTGGTCGTTCTCGACGGCCGAGGTGATGGCCGCAACCTCGTCCTCGTCCTCGTCGTCGATTGCATCAGCGACAGCTTCGAGCGTGGTGTCGCTCGTGCGCCAGAGCTGCTGGCTCGGCGCCTCACGCTGCTCGATGATGAGCGTACCGACCTCGTCGGGGCTGTCGGCCGTCGCGACCGCGTCGCCCGTGCTCGTACTGACGATGTAGTCGCCAGTGTCGAGGATATCCGAGAGCTGCTCGTAGTCTGCGTCACCGTCGTTGGTCAGGGTAACCTCGTCGTCAGTGCCCACGCTGTCGCCAGCAAGGGACACGGTCGTCCCGGCACCGCCGGCAGTGTAGGTGTTGAACGTGAAGGTGACCTGGTCGTCGTCACTGTCCTCAGTGACGGTGACGTTGGCCTGGTATCCGTCCTCTTCGATGTCGCCGATGAGGACCGTGCCCTCGGTGGCGCCACCGGAGAACTCGACGGTGAACTGGGCGTTGTCACCCTGCGTGACAGTGACCGTGCCCTCGCTGAGCGCGGCCTCGCCTTCCTCAGCCTCGTTGACGGTGACGTTACCGGCCGTCACGGTGACGCCAGTCGCAACGTCCGTGACCTCGACCGTGTAATCGCCCGTGTCTTCGAGCGTACCGGCGTCGAAGGCGCCGTTACCGGAGCCGTCGAGCGTGACGGTGTCCTCGGCGACGACATCGTCGTCGGAGTCGAGGACATCAACGTCAACGTCGCGGTTGCCGTTGTTGGCGCTGATCTCGCCCGTCAGGGCCTCCTCGACCGTGATGTTCTCCTCGTCAACCGAGGCGTCCAGACCGAGGTTCCGCAGCGTCAGGATCTGGTCAGGGCCGGACGAGAAGGTAACGTTGTAGTCACCCAGGTCACGGTCGCCCGTGTCGAAGGTGTAGACCTGGCTGTTGGTGCCGGTCGTTCCGCTGAAGAAGAAGTCGTTGGGACCCGTGACTTCAACGGAGCTGTCGAGACCGGTGCTGTCGACGACAGCGACGGTCGAACCCTCGAACGCGGTCGCGTCGTTGTTGGTGACGTTCTTGATCGTCGTGGACGCGAACGTGACACTGAAGTTGTCAGAGATCGCGTTACCGGCGGAGTCCTCAACGTCGATGTTGACGACATCAACACGCGGGTTGACATCGCCAGCAACATCGACGAGGAACTGGCCGTTGTTCATGTTGCCGCTGACGGAGTAGGGGGTGTCAACGACGGAACCATCCTCATCGTAGAGCGTGATGGTGCCCGAGCTGATATTCTCGCTGAACGCGATCTCAAGCTCGCCGTCCTCGCCGGAGGACGTGTCATTGTCGTAGTGGACAACGCTGTTGACCGACGGCCCCGAGTTGTCTACCGTGAACGTGAATGTATCGTCGGCCGTGGTGGGGGAGCTAGTGTTCTCAGCCGCGGCGAGAACGTAGTCTCCCTCAGGAAGGTCCGACGGAACAGTCAGGGTGCCGTCAGTTACGGATGCCCCAGTGAACGTGTCGTTGACCTCCGACGAGTTCAGGGCATTGTCCTCATTTTCATCGATCCATACCGTAATGTTGTCCGCATTCGCGGCTGAAGCATCGAACGTAATGTCGTTGCCTGCTTGCACACTCGAATCAACGCCCGAGAGTGTAGCATTAGCCGCAGCAGCCGTCCCTGTAAACGCGACAGTGCCAGCGAAGACGCTGAACACCATCAGCGCTGTCAGGAACAGCGCGCGGATCTTGTTGTTAGTTTCTGTCATGGTTTGCTGTAGTCGCACTGCAAGCGGCGACAACACCGTTCGCCCACGCCTGCTCCAGAACGCCCGCGAAGCGGACTCGGCGAGGGATACTATCTGCTGTCACCATGGGTAGGGGTACGGTCGTTACCAACATCGGACCTTATAAATGTCTTGTGGTAAATCCGGGGGCGCGTCAACGCTTCACACACCAGAATTCGGGCGTGTCGGGGGTTCTCGCCCGAACCGCGAATAAGTACTTTGTGGAGGATCGTGGGCGGAGGTGCCACGGCGCCGCGGAGGATTTGGGTCGGGTTCGGCTCGCGCGCGTCCCGGACGAAGGCGGATCGTATCGAGCCAAGTATCGCTCACGTCCGTCGAGAACGGTTCGCCTCTCGAAGATGCCTCCAAGCGAACAAATCCACGTACGCGAGTGCGAGACATTCTCTAAGTAGTGCGCAGTTTCAGCATCTCGATCGCGCCACGTCAACGAGAGCCTGTGAGTAGGTCCTCACGTAATCAGGTTGATTGCTGTTACGATGCCTCCGTCGCGTTCTCCTCGACGATCACCCCCTCGGACGCCGTCGTGAAGGGTCCCTGCGTGACCTCCGCTTCGAACGTATCTCCGGGAGCTTGCGCGCTCAAATTGAACGATGCCGTGAACGTCCCGTCACTACCGACGGTGACTGTCTGGCTCTCGAGGAACGCCGCTTGAACTTCTTCGCCCGAGCGAATGACGACCGTCAACTCCGTCCCCGGCGCGACGTTCGTCGTTCCGGTGATCGTCGCGTTCTCGCCGGCCGTCGTCGTCACGAGGTCGTCCTCGTTGACATCGAACTCACCGTCGGCCGCTTCGAGCGTGAAGGTCGCCGAAGCGGTCGGATACCGGGATGCACCCTCCGAGGCATCCGTCTCGTTCGGATCGATGTCGAGCAGGCGCGCGTCCTGCAAGGTACCGTTGACGGCGATCTCGTCGCCGTCCTCGAAGGCGGAATCCGTTCCGTCGACCGTGCTGGCGGCCACGGCGTCGTAGTCCACGAACACGTAGAACGTGTCCCCGCCGGCGTAGACGACCGTGAGCGCGTCGTCGATCCCCGTCCCTGCAGAGAGCGTCTCGCCGAGGTCGAGCGTAACGGGCTCCCGGTTCAGCCCCGGATTCTGCTCCGCAAGGACGACACGAAACGGGGCATCGGAGGAGTTGTTCGACCGGATGGCTGCAGTGAACTCGTCCGTGACCTCACCGCCGCTGACTGTGCCGAGCATTCCGGACAGCCCTGGCACGGAGAGCTCGGTGACGAGCACGTCGCTGTTCGAATCGTTGGGTGTGAACGCCAGCGTGTCGGTCCGCGTCAGTCGTTCGTTCACGATGGCGTCGCCGACGCTCGTCACCGCAGAGCGGGTCTCGTTGTCGCTAGCCTCCCGAACGTCCGAGAGCGTGTCCTGCGTCGTCCGCCAGAGCGTTTGTGACGGGTCCGAACGCTCAGCGACGAACAGCGCCCCGACGAAGTCCGGCGTTTCGAGAACGGCGGCGGGGTCGTCGTTCGTCCCGACCGCGACGAGGTAGTCGCCGGTGTCGAGGAGGGAATTCAACCCGGTCTGGCTCTCAGTGCTGTCGAACGTGATCCGGTCGGATTCGCTGTCGCCGACCAACCGGACGACGGTACCGGCCGAGGTGTTGCCCGCCGTGTAGGTGTTGAACGCGAAGGTAACTTCCCCGTCGTCGTTGGCGTCGGTGACCGAGACGTTGGCCTGATAGCCGTCCTCGCTCTCGTTGCCGATGACGACCGTCGCGGAGCTACCGGAGTCGTTCAGCCGCACGGTGAACGTCGCGATCCCGCCTCGTGGAACCTCGATGGAACCCTCCGAGAGGTTGACCTCGCTGTCGCCGTCGCTTTGGACGAGCGTTGTGGGCCGATGCGGGCTGTCGGTGTGCGTACTCACCTGAACGGACGCGCCCGTCGATCCGGGGTCTCGGACGGGAGGTACGTCACTGAGGGTTCCCGCTGAAGCGGTGGGAGCCCCGGCTGCAGTTCCCGCGGCGGCAGTGCCAGCGAAGACGCTGAACACCACCACCGCGGCCAAGAGCAATGCACGGGTTCTGAGAGTTGGGTCTGTCATGAGCTATCGAAGTCGTACTGCGACGTGGTTTCACCGCGATTCGTCCGGATCTCGACGCAGTTCCTGTGCCGGTTGCGAGGAATACGCGAGAGCGTCATCTGATAGGGGTACCCAGTACATCGATCGGACAGGGTTAATTCTTTGTAGCCAGGTAAAGACGAATATATCCGATTGCCGTGGGAGAGGACCCACTTTCAACGGAATAGAAATACTTCGAGTTCACCTTGCTGCTCGCTTGCGGCCAACCTCGACGATCTCTTCGATCAGTAGAAGTCGTCCGGCCTCGCGATCGCCCTCCGGATCAGCCGATCGCCGTCTCTCGCGCCGGTGGCGAAGTGCGACCGCTACAACGTTACCTCGACGTGCTGCTCGAAGGCGTGCGCACTCGCCAGCGCGGTCGCGTCGTCGAAGCTGTCGCCGACGAACATCACGCCGACCGGAAGGCCATCCGACTGCCCTGCGGGCACACTGATCGCCGGGTGGCCGGTGTTGTCGAACGGCGCCGTGTTCGAGAGCATGTCGAGCGCTCGGTCGATCGCTTCGACCCGCGAGATGTCGCGATCGACCTCGTGAGCAGTCTGCGGTGTCGTCGGCATCGCGAGCACGTCGACGTCCTCGAGCGCCTGGTCGTAGGCGTCGGTGAGCTTGCGAGCGAGGTTCTGTCCCTTGGCGTGGTAGTGCCCCCGGTACTCGTTTGACAGGTACTGTCCGGCGATCAGCGTGAGCTTCATCGTCGTGAGGTAATCGTCCGCCTGAGATCGGCGAGCACGACCGAACGCGTCCGCGAACTGCGTGTCGTAGAAGCCCTTCCCGTAGTGGCCGACACACTCGGCGTTGACCGTCGCAGTGATCTCTTCGAGGCCGATCGCGTTCCAGATCGGCAGGCCGTCGAGATGCATCGGCACCGAGACGTCGACCACCTCCGCGCCGGCCGCTTCGAACGCATCGAGCGCGGTACGGACCGTCTCGTCGACGCCCGGTTCGCTCTGCTCGTGGCCGAAGCCCTCCTGTAGCACCCCGACGGTGATCTCGCTCGGAGTTACCCCGAGCGCCTCGCTGTAGTGCTGGGTGGGGACGGCACCCTGTCGCGGATCGAGCCCGTCGGCGCCCGCGAGCACGTCGAGCATGAGCGCACAGTCCTCGACCGTCGAGCACATCGGGCCGACGTGGTCGAACGAGCGACCGAGTCCGGCGACGCCGGTGTAGGGAACGAGGCTGTGTGTGGGTTTGTGGCCGACGATCCCGCTCCACGAAGCAGGGATCCGGATCGACCCGCCCTGGTCGCCGCCGATGGCGACGTCGACGTCCCCCGTCGCGACCGCGGCCGCACTCCCGCTGGAGGATCCGCCTGCGATGTAGTCGTCATCGCGGGGATTGAGCACGGGACCGGTCGCCGAGAGCTCGCCGCTCCCGGACAGCGCCATGTCCTCCATGTTGAGCTTCCCCGTGATCGTCGCGCCGGCATCGAGCAGTCGTGTGACGATCGTCGCGTCCGTGGACGGCACGTACCCCTCGAACAGTTTCGAGCCGAGCGTCATCTCGACGCCCGCGAGCGACACGGAGTCTTTGAGCCCGACCTCGTAGCCGGCGAGTGGTCCCCCGTCCGCGCCCTGTACCTCACACTTCCGGACGAACGCGTTGAGCGGGTCTTCCTCGGCGTCGGGCTCGTAGCCCGGATCGCGGGTGTGGTACTTCACCTCCGGCGTCGGCGCCGACAGTTCGTCGATCCGCTCGTACCCGTCCAACATCCCCTCGATGATCGCCGCGAAGTCGGCGACCTCGTCGTCCGACAGCGACATGTGATGCTGTTCGGCGAGTTCTCGGATCTCTTCGGTAGTCGGCGGACGGACGTTCGGTGGAGATTCTGACACGAAAACAACCATTGAGTTGTGATAGCAAATAACTATTCACCGGCTACGGCCCGGGATCGGTACAAGCCGTGCCGTCCTGAACTCCGCCACCTGCTGACCGTCGCGGGGACGAGACAGGCGCCACAGATCGGTCCCTCGACGGGGAGGGGGTTCGCCGCAGATATCTCACGCCCGACGACGAACCCGCCGACACCCCGTTCGACCTGATCGTCACACAGGACACCGAACGCGAGTCGTAATACCTCGCGCCGACGGCCGACCGACGGGGCGACGTTCCCGCGCTAGTCGGCCTCGCCGAGCGCCCGTGCCACCGCGACGCTGGCGTCGCCGACCGACCGCGCGACCGCCTCGGCCCGGACGAGGTCGCGCAGCTCCCAGTCCAGCCGCGAGAGCGCGACCTCGTCGTCGGCGTCGACGCGCGCCAGCCGCTCGTCGACGTACCGCAGCACGGCCGCGAGCCGGTGGGTCTGCAGCCGGTCGAGCCGCGGGTACTCCCCTTCCTCGTGAACCGTCACGACCGCCTCCCTGGCACGGGTACGCATCGTGTCGACGTCCGCCGCCGACGCGGGGTCGATCGCCTCCCCCGAATCGACCCGCGACCGGAGCGTCTCGACGGCGCCGATCTGCGCGAGCGTTCCGTGTGCCCCGACGATCGTCTGTGGGAACGCTCCGGATTCCAGCGTCTCCCCGAGATCGCCGCGGCGAACGTCATCCCGAAGGTCGCGCAGCGCCCGCTCGGCGGGCGGCGCCTCCCGGTCGGCCTCCGCAGTGAAGGGCCCCTCGTCGAGCCCGGCGTCGATGCGGCGCTCGCCCACGTGGTCGACGAGCGCGTCGGCCGCGCTTGCGAGCGCGTCCCGACGGTCCCGTACCCCGTCGCCTCCGCGGAGGCGGTCGAGGAGGTGAGCCGCGTCACGGAGTTCCCCGCGGGCGGACGCCAGGTGCTCGTCCGCCTCGGCCACGTCGAGCGCGGTCGTCGTGTCGCGCTCCTCGGTCGTCAGCACGCGGTTCAGGTCGCCGATACACGACCGGACGAGCCCCGCGATCGCGTCGTTGACGACGGCCGCCTCGATCGCGTCCGCGCCGAGGTGCGCCCACCGGTCCCGGAACGCGCCCAGCTCCTCGCGAAGCGCTTCCCCGTCGTCCCGCACGTCGGGGATCGTTCGGTCGCCGTCGATCGCCGCCCAGCCGCCGGCGACGTATCCGATCTCCCGGCGGGCGTGCCGGAGGCTCCCGGCGCGTTCCGTGGGCGTCGGTTCCTCGTCGGCGCCCGCGAGCGCCTCGCGTGCGGCCGCCGCGCTCCGGTTGAGGTGGTCGCGCATCGCGCCGTTGGGGACCGCGGCGGCGTCGAACGGCGCCGGAACCGACGCAAGCGCCGACTCCAGGTCGGATTCGGTCCCGTCGAGGTACGACGCCGCGAACGCGACCGGGAGTCGGTCGGGGATCGACGGCGGCTCCTCGGCGAGGATCGCGGAGACCTGCTCGCCCGTGACCGTCGTCCGTGACTCGCCGAACGGGAGCCCCGAACAGCCCGCGAGCGACGCCGTGACCGCGGCTCCCGCGCCCGCGAGGACCGCGCGGCGCGTCCGCCCGGGCGACTCACGCATCGTCGCCCTCCGCGGTCGCGTTCGACGCCGGGACCGCGTCGGCGGTGATCGGTTGCCCGCGCTCGGGCCGGCGCCTCCGCTCGCCACACGAGCTCCCGCTCACGCCCGAGCCGTAGCTCGTGATCCGGTCGGGGTCGAGCGCCTCGGGGAGCCGGACGAGCCACGCCGTCGCGTCGCGGGCGTCTGGCTCGCACGCCACGTCCGCGTCGCGGAGCACCCGGCCGAACTGCGTGTCGATGTCGGTCTCCGACCACGACACGTCGCACAGCTGAAGCTCGTAGCAGCGACGGACGGAGAACTCTTCGAGGTAGATCGTTTCCGTGTCGAACGTCGTCTCCGCGAGGAACGACCGCGCGGCCTCGACGCCGTCCACGTCGGCGAACCGCAGCCGGTCGACCTCCTCGCGGGACGTGACGAACGTCGGTAGTCGGCGCCGAGGCTCGCCGTCCGTCCGGGTCCGCGTCTCGTCGGGGATCCACACCAGCGGCCCGTCGGTCGCCCCGCGGAGGCGCCGATGCGCCGGCACCGAGTCGGGGTCGAACGGGTCGCGTGCCGGCTCGGTCGGCGTCACGTCGTCGCCGGCGCTGCCGCTCCCGCTACAGCCCGCGAGCGCGGCGAGCGCCCCGGCGGCGCCGAGGAGGGTTCGTCGTCGAGTGAGTTCGGAGGAGACCATCGGACGGACGTGCACGCGAGCGCGACAAGTGTCTTGTTCTTCGACAGCTTCCGGCTCCCCCGCCCCGATGACGGCCGGTGGAACTCACCCGGTCGGATCGGGGTCGACGCCCGCGTCGGCACCCTCGTCGACACCCGCGCCGGCGTCCCCGTCGATACCCGGGCTCGAATCGTCGTCGCGCCCGCGGTCGTCGTCCTCGGGGTCGCCCCCGTCCTCGGCGTCGGAATCGGTCAGCGTCGTCTGGGCGTCGTCGGCGCCGAGCAGCCGCGGGAGGGCGGTGTTCGCGAACGTCAGCCCGATCACGAGCACGATCGGCGCGAAGAACAGCCCGTAGAAGCCGAGTACCACCGGGCCGAGGGTGTACGCGAGCATCAGCAGGCCGACGTGGGTCTCGTCGCCGCTCAACAGCGGCCGGAGCACGAGGTCCGGGATCGTGTCGACGACGACCACCGCGACGACGAGGAAGGCGAACACGTACCCCAGCTCCGAGAACGACCCGTCGAGCAGCGGCGGGACCGCCATCGCCGCCGTCACCGGGAGGTAGACGATCTTCATGCCGACGATGGGGACGAGGCTCGCGATCCCCGTGAGCGCGCCAGCAAGCGCCGGGTACGGCACGCGGACGCCCACCGGGACGAGGGCGTTGTACGCGCTGAACGTCGCGATCGCGATGAGCGAGATGGCGACCACGTTCAGGAGGTTGCCGAACAACACCGCCTCCAGCTCGCGGTCCACGGCCTCCAGGTACTCGCGGACGATCGCGTCGTCGTCGAACCGGAGCAGCCAGTCGCTGATGCGGTCGCCGTCGACGAGCAGGTAGTAGGTGACGATGGTGACGACGAACAGGTTGAGCACGAACTCCGAGACGACCTGGGTGAGGAAGGTGGCGTTGTCGGTCGCGAACTCGACGAACGGCTCCAGATCGCCAGACCGGTACGCCTCGTAGATCCCCTGGACGGTGAACTCGGGGATGCGCTCGATCGCGGCGAACCACGCGATGTTCGAGGCCGCCGCGCTCACCAGCGCGGTGTCGGCGACGAACTGTCTCGCCTCGACGACCAGCAGGACCCCCGCGTAGCTGATGAGCAGGATCAACGGGATCGCCAGCGACGCGAGCACGATCCCGGCCCGGACGCGGGGCGGGAGCCGGAACCGCGCCAGGAAGCGGTGATACCGTCTCGTCGAGTAGTAGAGGAACACCGAGACGGTGAACGCCGCGATGAAGCGGTACGCGAGCGCTCCGATGACGACCGCGACCGCGAGCCCGAACAGCGCGACGACGAGACGCTTCTCGTTCATGTGTAGATCCGCTCACGTGTCTCGAATAAATCATCCGGAACTGAACACTCGACCGCGTTCCCCGGCACGTCGCACTCTGGATCGGGTCTCCCTATTTCGCGTATCGAGGGGATAACAATCCCGTCGATGGCCCACCACAGGCCATGGAACCGGAGGCCGTACGGCGACAGTGTGAGGAACTCCTCGATCAGATCGCCGGCGCCGTCGTCACCGAGCGGTCGACGCTGCGGACCATCCTCGTCGGGATCCTCGCGGACGGGCACGTCCTGCTCGAGGACGTCCCGGGGACGGGAAAGACGCTCACCGCGCGGTCGTTCGCGGACGCGCTCGGCGTGTCGTTCTCGCGCGTGCAGTTCACGCCCGACCTCCTTCCCTCGGACGTCGTCGGCTCGAACGTCTTCGACGAGGCGACGCGGGAGTTCGAGTTCCGCCCCGGGCCCGTCTTCGCGAACGTCATGCTGGGTGACGAGATCAACCGCGCCCCGCCGAAGACGCAGGCGGCGCTGCTGGAGGCGATGGAGGAGGGACAGGTCACCGTCGACGGCGACGCGTACGCGCTCCCCGACCCGTTCGTCGTCATCGCGACGCAGAACCCCGTCGAGATGGACGGCACGTTCGAACTCCCGGTCGCCCAGAAGGACCGGTTCATGGTCAAGACCACCCTGGGGTACCCCGACCGGTCGGGCGAACTCGAACTGATCGACCGCCGGGCGTCGCGGCGGTCGAAGTCGGCGTCGGTCGAACGGGTCTGCACCCCGGAACGGCTCGACCGACTGCGGGAGGCGCCCGAGACGGTCCGCGTGGAGCAGGCCGTCCGCGAGTACCTCGTCGACATCGCCCGCGCGACCCGGGAACACGAACGCATCCGGACGGGCGTCTCGCCGCGGGGCGTCCAGAAGTTCTTCGAGACGATCCGCGCCCACGCCGCCCTCGAAGGACGAGACTACGCGACGCCCGACGACGTCAAGACGATGGCGCGGCCGGTCCTCTCCCACCGGCTCGTCGTCACCCCCGACGCTCGCGTCGACGGCGTCGAGACGACGAACATCGTCTCGGAGATCCTCTCGGACGTGCCCGTCCCGCAGCTGGACGGCTGAATCGAGACCCACCGCCTGGCCGAACGACGGTCGTTCGCTTCCGGAACGGCGCCCCGTCCACGGGGCCGTATCCACCGACGCGAAACCGGAGACGACGGTCACCGGTGGGAGGCCAGCAGCAACGCGACGGCGGCGACGAGCAGTGCGACGAGGGCCGCGAGCGGGAGGCTGTCGACGCCGAGACGGGTCACCCCGAGGACGGCCACGACGGCGGCGACGGCGAGCCCGCCGCTGAGCAGCACGTGTGCGAGTTCCGCCCGGACGGTGGCCGTCTCAGGGTGGGAACCGATCTGCCCCCCGAGCGACACGGCGTTCTCGGCGGCGTCCCACGCGAGGATCGTCGCCCCCGCCGCGACCACGAGCGCCGTCGTGGACGCCCCGCGGACGACGCCGCTCGTGAGCACCGCGACGAACAACAGTCCGGACCCGACATCGACAAGGAGCCGACTCCGGCGGAACCGCATCGGCACGAGCGCCGCGGCGAGCACCCACAGCCCCAGTATCCCGGGCAGCAGTTCGAGCCGTTGAGTGATCCGTGGGGGTTCCGTGACGGCGTAGCCCGCCGCGGCGACGACGACCAGGCACCCGCACGCCGCCAAGCCGACGCCGGCGACACCGCGGCCCCGGTGCCACAGCCGGCCGCCGAGGCCGAAGGAGGCCACGCCGACGAGCGCCGCCAGCAGGATCCGCCGCTGGAGCGCCGTCTCGGCGATCAATCCCACCGCGACGGCGCCGACGGCGACGGCGATGACGCCGCTCACGACGGTCGGATGCCGGAGGAATCGGTCCGCTGGCGACGTGGCGGCCGTCACCGGATCCCCCGTTCGACGGTCGCCAGCGCCGCCCCCAGCGGCTCGTCCGGGTCCCAGTCGACGGCGGGGATGCCGGCGTTCCGGAGCGTCGTCAGGCGGTGATCGCGCTCCAGCCGGGCGAGCCGGCCGCCGGGGGTTCGTCCGGTCGTGACATCGGGGCTGACGACGGTCACCGCGGGGCCGTCGCTCTCGATGCGCTGGGCGATTCGATGGGCCTCGTCGTCACACAGCGGGGTCAACAGGATCACCTGAGTGTTCGTCCCGACGTGTGCGCGAAGTTCGGAGAGCTGGCGGTCCAGGATGACGCCGTCGGTCGCCCGCGGGTCGCCGGCGTCCGTGCCGGGCTGCGTTCGCCTCGCGCGGACCGACGGCGGTGGGGTCAGTGAGAACGCCGGATCCGACGCCAGGTATCGACGGAACCGGTCGGCGTGATCGACGCCGTTCCCGGGAGCGAGCAGACAACTCGCCCGGCCAAACGCCGCCAGGCCCACCCGGTGATTCGCGTCCAAGAGCACGTCGCCGAGGCGTCCGGCGGCGTCCACGGCGTGTGCGACCGCGTGGGGTTCGGACGAGTCGCTCGCGCGGTAGGCTTCGGGTCGTGCGTCCACGCAGATCACCACGTCCGCGAGCCGCTCGGTTCGGAACGCCACCGACGTGAGCTCGCCCGTCCGCGCGAACCGCCGCCAGTCGATGCGTCTCGCGGGGTCACCCCGTTCGTACTCCGTGACGGAGTGGAACTCGATCCCCTCGCCCGCCTCGTCGGTGACGAGCGGACCGCTCCGCGGGCGGCTCCGGGCGCGCAACGGGGCCGTGGGGACCCGGGCCGAACACTCGATCGTCGTCTCGGCGGCGACTGCGGTCTCGACTTCGACCGATCCGCCGGCGTCGCGACACAGCAGCGTCGTCGGCTGGAACCGGTGGCGACCCGGCCGGGCGCGCACCCGGTACTCGACGGTCACCTCCTCGCCCGGCCGGAGCATCGTCGCACAGCGGGGGGATCCCCCGCAAACTGAGAGCATCGCCGGCGTCCCGTCGACGACGCGGAGATCGAACAGCGTCCCGTCCCCCTCGTTGCGAACCGTCGTCCGCACGTGGACGGCGTCTCCGTCCGCCGGCGACTCGGGGTCGACGACACGGCTCACCGAGAGGTCGGGATCGGGGGGCGCCGTGACGAGCGGGTAGGCGGCGAAGGCGACGCCGACAGCCCCGACCAGCAGGAGCGAGGGTCGCTTCGCCAGGACGCCGACGGCCACCGCGAGCAGCGCGACGGCCACGATGCCACGCCACCGACCGGTCGACCGAACCGTCGGCGTCCGCTCCTCCGTTGCTCGGCCGTCCGAGATCTGCCTGCCCGCGGCTTGCCCACCCGCGGTCCGGCCGTTCGCGACTTGTCCGTTCTCGCCGGCTCCGTCCTCGGCCCCGTTCGTCCGCTCGGCGTCGATGCTCGGAGCGGAACGGGAAGAGGCGAACGGTCGGCTGAACGTCCCGAAGGGCCCGGTCACGGGGCTACTCACTCACCCCAGAATCACGCTCGTCTTCGCGGTCTGTGCCCCTCTCGTCGGTCAACCGGACGATCGCGTCGACGGTTCGCCGGACCGCCTGCGCGTCCAGACTCCCGTTGCGGCCCCTCCATCCCCATCCACCGCCGTCGCGAGCGTCGGACAGCGAGCGGACCGCAACGGGATCGGTCGTCCAACTCCCCTCGGCGACCCGTCGTTCGGCGACGCTCCGCGAGCAGCCGTCCGCACGCATCGTCGCGCGAACCGCAGCTTCGCTGAGTCGCTCGCGGCGGTCGTCGCTCGGGGGATCCCCGGCTCGGCGGTGCTCGGACCCCCCGGTGGACCGATCCAGTCGCTCGCCGGGGTAGGTGGCCGACTGCACCGCCTCGACAAGGGGTGGATCCGCCTCGTCGACGCCCCGAACGGCGCGAGCGGCGACGACGAGCACCGAGAGTCCGACTGCCAGCAGCCCGACGACCGCGACGACCACGTAGTCGCTTCCGAGCGTCGTGATCGCCGCCTCGACCGGGATCAGTCGTTCCGCCTCGGGATCGAACACGACGGCGACGCCGACACCCGACACCGCGAGTCCCGCCAGGAGGAGCACGCCACGGATCAGGCGTACGGCGAGGACTCGCCACCGACGCCCGTCGGCGCGTTCGGTCCCGTCGTCGACCCCGCGGTCGGTCATCCGTTCTCACCGTCCGCGCCGTCCGACCCGGCGAGTCGCCGGAGCCCCTCTCTGGCGCGATCTTCCTCCTCGGCGACGGAGGCGCCGCCGTAGTGGACGCGTTCGAACGCCGTCGCGATCGACTCGACGGCGCCGGTGTCCAGGTTTCGCTCGCGAGCGAGCCTCGCGCACTCGGCGGTCGTGATCGTTTCCGGCCGGTCGGGGTTCACCCGCTGCACCAACGTTACCCACGCCCGATCGACGACGTTCGACGGGGTGGCCCCGGGCCACGCCTCGACCTCGGAAGCGGACTCGCTCGTCGACCCCGCCCCCGATCCGCCGCCGAAGAGTCCGAGAAGCTTCCCGCGGTAGCGATAGCAGATCGCTCCGACCGCGAGCAGCGCGACGAGTGGCCAGAGGAGTCGCAGTACTGTCGCGAGTAGGGCCAGCAGGCGGTCGAGGAGCGACACCTCGCCGGCCACGGGAGCCGTCGCCGAATCGAGTCCCGCGTCGCCGTCGTCGGGTTCGGCGTTCGACTGGTCGGCCGCGGCGTTCGACGACTCCGCCGGTCCATCACCTGCGCTCGACTCCTCGATCGTATCGTCCCCCTCTCCCATGTCTTCAGCCCCCTCACCGTCTGCGTCCGCCGCCGCTCGGTCAGCTTCGCGCTCCCCGTCGCCGTCGGCTATCTCCTGTTTGATGCTGGCCGCGTCGCCCTCGCCGATCGGCAGGCGATCCCAATCCGGGTTGATCTCCTCGTCGGGATCCGTCGTCAGCGTGCTCTCCAGGGAGGTCGCCGTGACGCCCAGCGCGGCGATCGCCACCACGGCGATCAGCACCGGGACAACTCGTGTCCGGGTCATACCGTCGAGAGCGCCCCTGTAGCTCTACTGAGAACGTGAAGATGCGACTCGGCGGGGGCTCGCTCCATTCCTCGGAGCGGAGAGGCGACGGGCGGATAGTTATACGGTGCTTAGTGGCACGAGAACGAACGGTAGGGAAGCCTTTCGCGACAGCGGCCGTGAACGTCCCGAGTGGATCGCGTTCTCACGATGTCCTCTCGATCGCGTAGTGTGCGATCGGGCGACCGCAGACCGGGCACGCGCTGGCCCGCTCGTCGACGTTCAACCCACAGTGCCTGCACTCGTAGTGATCGATCCGGTCTCTCCCCAGGTCCGGTAGCAGTCCCATCCCGGATACCGACAGGATAGATCCACGCTTAATACCGAGCGACGGTCCCGGTCCGTTTCCGGCAGCCACGAGACATGTAACGGACTGAAACGGTGCCGGCGGCGACACGGGCGACCGTTGCGGTCAGTTTCGATCGGCGCCGCCTCCCACGAATAGCGGCGCCGGCTCGCTCACGGTCGGCGTGCGAGACCGGGATATCCGTCTCGGCGACGACGTGGAGGTCGTCCGATCGGGCGAGAATCCCGCAGAGAAGTCGAAAGGAACCGACGGGTCAACGGAGTCGAACGGGACGGACGAGTCGGCGGAACCGTAGCGGCTGAATCGTCCGCGTTCGTACTCCCGGAATCACCGATGGTCGAACTCGTTACCGCTCCAGCAGCTCGATCTCGTGGCCGTCGGGGTCCGTCGTGAACGCGTAGGTGTAGTCGCACGACTCGGGGTCGCGGTAGTCGGCCGACTCCCGCGTCATCAGGGTCTCCCAGTCGTCTTCGAGGTCGTCCGCGCGCACGCACACGTGACCCCACGCGTCGCCCATCGTGTACTCGCGGCCGTCGTAGTTGTACGTGAGCTCCATCGCCATCGCCTCCTCGGCCGCCCCCTCGGGCTTCATGAAGTAGTTCGCGAAGGAGTCGGCCTCCCAGCGGCCGGTGTGTTCGTATTCGAACGTCCTGGTCCAGTAGCCGAGCGCCTCGGTGGCGTCCTCGACGCGGATCATCGTGTGGTCGATCGACCAGCGGGCGCCGTGGTCGCGCTCGACGATCTCGATCTCGTGGCCGTCGGGGTCCTTGACGAACGCGTAGCCGGGGTTCTCCTCGGGCGGGCGGTAGTCCTCGACGCCCTCGTCCATCAGCTCGTAGTACGCCTCCTCGACGTCCTCGACGCGGACGGCGATGTGGCCCCACGCGTCGCCCAGCTCGTAGGTGTGGTCGCCGTGGTTGTAGGTGAGCTCCAGGAGCGCGCCCTCGTCGTGCACGTCCTCGGGCCCGAGGTAGTAGTTCGTGAAGTCGCCGCCCTCCATCTCACCCTTGATCTCGTAGTCGAGATGCTCGGTGTACCAGTCGAGCGACTCCTCCTCGTCCTCGATCCGCATCATCACGTGGTCGAGCGTGTACGCCATGTTCGAAACACCGGCCGCGCCGTCGAAAAGCGTACCGAACGGGGAAGCGAAAGCGGTGCGCGGATCGGAAGCGGGGCGAGAATCGAGTCCCCGTCCGTTCGGTCAGAACCGCTTCTTCCGTTTCTCCGGGACGTAGCTCGGGTCGACCCGGCCCATGACCTCGGCGGCCGAGTCGTGGGTGAACGACGGCTCCTCGTTCAGCGAGAAGGTGTCCGCCCGCGTGCCCGTCTCCCACCGGAGCGCGGCGCCCGCGACGCCGCCCGAAAACGGCGTCAGCGACGAGCCGTACTCCGCACACAGCGCCTCGAGGAACTCCCCGCGGGTCGCCGCCCGCTCGTCGGCGTAGGTCGGCTCGGTCTTGTTGCGCGCGATAGAGGCGAACCGTCGGTCCGTCTCGCCGTGGCGTACGTGCCAGAGGTGGCTCGCGTACCGCCACCGCAGTCGCGCCGTGTCGCGCAACGCGAGCGTGAGCGCCTCGTCCAGCGACCGGTCCTCGTCCTCGTCGGGCGCGTAGTCGAGAAACAGCAGATCGCGGTCGATACGCTTCAGCGCGCCGGTGTCGAGCAGATCCAGACACAACACCCCGTCGCCGTCGCGGACGCGCATCGTCGGGTGGTCGCCGTCCATCTCCACGACGCCGGTTCGCGGACCGACCGCCAGCCGGTAGGCGGCCCGCAGCGCGAACAGGTGGAACCACTCGATCCGGCCGCCGGATGCCGCCTTCCCCGACAGCGGCGGGTCGAACGCGTCGGCGTCGACGACGCGCGTCGGCGTCGCGTCCGGCCCCGGAGCCAGCGTCGGCCCGTCGCCGGCGGCGGTGCTATCGTCGGCGTCGCCACCCGTGTCGCAATCGCTCGCGTCGTACTCGCGGGTACGGATCCCCTCGGCGAGCACCGGCACGATCTCGATCGCCATCGGCACGGCGAGCAGCGGGCGGACCCCCCTGTGCGTGACGACGAACACGTCGGTCGTCGAGAACGGAACGAGCTTCTCTCCCAGCTCCGCGAGCCGGCACTTCATCGTGGGACCGTCGGCGGTGTCGAACCAGTGGGGCGCCGTGACCGGGCCGTCGAAGTGCGTCCGGCGGACGTACTCCCCCATGCGGTCGGCGAAGCCGTCGTGGGAGTCGACGCCGACGCGGTACACCTTGTACCATCGCTCGCCGGTGCCGCGACGAGTCTGTTGGAAACACACGAGCGCGTCGGAGTCCATCGATCCGAGGAAGCCGGGGCCGCGGCCATAACGCTTCGGCGCTGAATATCGGGATCGATTTTCGGATGTGTGGCGATCGTCTGCCCCCAAAGGTCATAGTTGTGGACGGACAGCCGCGAACGAGATGGTCCCCAGACGAGTCCTCCTCCGAGCTGTCGCCGTGTCGACCGTCGGCGCACTCGCCGGGTGCGCCGGGTTGACCGACGACGGCGATCCCGCGGAACCGACGGACGGACGGTCGGCGGAGCCAACGGCTACCGACGCGACGCCGACCGCGACGGCGACACCGACCGCGACGCTGACCGCGACGCGGACCCCCGAACCGCGGAGCGCGACGGCGACGTCGACGCCGAACACGCCAGCGACGCCGACCGCCGGCGTGGCCTCCGAACGCGAGCTCGGGGCGGGCGTCGACGGGTTCGGCCGCGCCGTCGCGCTCTCGGAGGCGGCGGCGATCGTCGTCGCCGAGGGGCACGGCGCCTACGCGTTCGACGCGGCCGACGGGTGGGAGGAACCGACGTTGCTGTCGCCCGCGGGGACGGACGACGAGGGGTTCGGCGGCCACGGCGTCTCCGCCGCGATGGTCGACACGAGGGCGGTGATCGGCGGGCCGTCCGCGGGGCCGGACCCGAACGGCGGGGCGGTGTACCTCTTCGAGCGCAACGACGGCGAGTGGGTTCAGCAGCGACGGTTCGGGTCCGCCGGCGACGACGACACCGACGAGTTCGGTCGGTCGGTCGCGTTCGACGGCTCGCGGATCGTCGTCGGCGACGTGCACAGGCCCACCACGATGGTGCCGTGGACCGGCGGCGTCGAGGTGTTCGCGATCGCCGACGGGGAGTGGCGTCGCGAGGCGTCGCTCGGGACCGACGCGTCCGACCTGTTCGGGACCGCCGTCGCCGTCGACGGCGACGTTCTCCTCGTCGGCGCCCCGTACGCGGACCCCGATGACGACCGGACGACCGGGGCGGTCTACGCGTACGAGTTCACGGACGGCGAGTGGAACCGGCGTGCGGCGCTGTCGCCCGCGGAGTTCGACGGGGGAGAACACGTCGGTCAGTCGGTCGCCCTCGACGGGGATCGGGCCGTCGTCGGCGCCCCCGGCGACGGCGACGGGAGCGCGGTCGTCTACGAGCGGGAGGGACGCGAGTGGACACAACAAACCAGACTTCCCGCGCCGGGCGGCGACGCCGAGGGCGGGTTCGGGGACGTGGTCGCGACGGCGGACGGAACCGCCGTCGTGGCAGCGCCCGACGCCGTCGAGGGGGGCCGGGCGTACGCCGTCCGTGGCGACGACTGGTCCGACCCCGTCCGCCTCGCCGCCGACGTCGACCCGGACGCCGAGTTCGGGGCCGACGTGGCCCTCGCCGGCGACGCCGCGCTCGTCGGCGCGCCCGTGTTCGACGACGCGAGCGACGCCTACCTCTACGACCTGTCCTCCCTCCCGAACGGCGAGACGTAGCCGGCCCCGGATACCCGGACCGGCGGAACCCGGTTGTTTTGTGGTCCCGATGCGTCCCCATCGACCGTGTACTCCCGACACCACGCGGCGATCTCCGCGGTCGTCGCGGCCGGACTGGTCCTCTGGCTACCGCTGGGCGCGACACCTGCGGCCGCGGCCGGCGCGTGGGCGCTGCTCACCGCCGTCGGCGTCGCGATCGACCTCGATCACTTCGCGATGGCGCGGCTCGTCCGCGGCGACTGGGCGAACGCGCGCCGAGCCATCACGGATCCCCGCGCCGCCCTTCTCGACCAGTCGGAGCTGTTCGACCCGGGCGACCTGTGGCCGTTACACCGGCTCCTCAGTCACGCGGTGCTCGCCCCGGTCGCCGTGGCCGCGGCGTGGGCCGTCGGCAACGCGCTCGCGGTCGCCGGCCTCGGCGTGACCGCGACCGCGGCCGCGCTGGCGACGGCAGTGGTGCTGTACGTCCACGTCCTCACCGACCTGATCTGGGACGTGTGGCGCCAGGATCGGTACCACGAGAACGTTCGGCGCGTCGCGGGCGACGACGACCCGTCGGGGCCGTGAGCCGGTCGCACCCGGCGTGCCCACAAAGCACATTCCACCGGATCCGAGAAACCCGTGATATGGTCTCCACGCGACGCAGATCCCTCCTCGCGACCCTCGGTGCGGCCGCCGCCGCGGGCTGTCTCGGGGACGCTCCGACCGACTCGCCGGGGGGTTCGGCGACCGACGCGGCCGACGCGACAGAATCGGACCCGAACGCCGACCCGGAGGGCGGCGCCCCCGACGGTGACACCCTCCGCCTCGCCAACGCCGACGACCTTCCGACCGACAGCCCCGTCAGCGTCCATCCGCGTCCGCTCGCGGAGTTCCTCGAACGCGGCGCCGCGACCGACGGGCCGGTTCGAGCGACGGGCGCGACCGTGTTGACCGGAAAGCCGCCGTTCTTGCCGGGCGAGCGGACGGTTCGACTCGTCGGCGACGAGGTCGACGACGGCGCATACGCGCTCGACATCGACGGCGGGCTCCTGTACGAATGGCTCCTCGGCGCGACGGCGGTGGAGGACCCGCCGGCGGACGCCGACATCGTCGCGGTGGACGACCTCTCGGACGAGCGCCGGTCGCTGGCGGTCGAGGCCATCGAGGGCGGCCGGGCGACCGTCGAGCCGCACACACCGCTGGGGACGTGGGCGCGCACAGAGTTCGTCGGCGGCTACGTCCGCTACGACGGCACGGTGTACCGCGGTCGCGAGCGCCAACAGACCGACGCCGCGTTCTTCTCGACGACGGTGTGGTACGTCGGGACCGTGACACCGACCGAGGAGGCGGCGGCCGACGGATCCGCGACCGACGCGCCGACCCTGCACCTCGACCCGCTCCCCTCGGCGGCCGCTCGCGTCGTCGACGACCTGCTCGGGGACTGGGCGTCGAATCTCGACCCCGTCGAGGCGGACATCTCCGACCTCGACGATCCGGCGCGGCGGGCACTCGCCGAGACGGACTTCCTGCTCACGCACGTCACACCGTTCGAAGTGAGCATCTCGTGAGCCGCGGCGAGAGCTGAGCGGACGGCACGTTACTGCCGCGTCCACGCGCGGTAGCGCCACGCCGCGACCGCCCACAGCGCGAGCGTCCCGACGGGGTAGCCGGTCCGCGACGGCTGTATCCCGAACCGGAGGGCGACGGAGGCGTTCACCGCGCCCGCGAGTACGAGCAGCCCGGCGGTGACCCGCGGGTCCTCGCGGTCGACGAGCGCCAGCGACGCGGAGGCGACCGCGAGGAGCCAACACGCGGCGGCGACGACCCACGGGACCAGCAGCGGCGACCCCGACAGCGCGAGGTACTCGGGGAGCGTTCGCGCGTAGATCACGGGCGTGAACGAGAGCCCGCCCCAGACGAACCGGAGGAACGGGATGGTGCTCGCGGAGAACAGCTGCACCGACCACGGAACGAGCCCGCACAGCAGGACGGCGGCCAGCACCCGCCGGGGAGTCGCCCGCGGGAGGCGCGCCCACACGCCGACCACGCTACTTCCTGGCGACGATCCGGAGCACGTCCTCGTCGGCGAGTTCGTGCCCCTGGCCGACCTGCTGTTCGTCGTGTTTCGCGGAGGGGCCCGAGACGCGCGCGAACTTGAAGCGCTCGTCGAAGCTGCCGCCGAGCTTCGCGCAGGCGTCGCCGACGGTGTCGCCCTCGCGGAGCACGAGCGGCTCGTCGTAGTCGACGCCGCGGCCCGGCTTGTCCATGTAGATCCGGATGAGCCCGAGCGCGTCGAAGATACGCTCCTTCAGGACGTCGAGCCCCTTCTCCTCCTCGGCGGAGATGAAGATCGCGTCGTCGGGATCGATGCCGTGCTCGCGGAGGTCCTCGTTGACCGTGGGGAGGTAGTCCTCGTCGATGAGGTCCGCCTTGTTCACGGCGACGATGGAGGGGAGGTACTCGCGGTTGTCCATCACGCCGTCGATGAGCTCGTCGATCGTGAGGTCGTGCGGGATGGTCACGTCGGCGTTGACGAAGCCGTGCGCGCGGAGGACGTCCTTCACCGTCTCCTCGTCGAGGGAGACGTCGTCGCGCATCGTCACCTGGATGCCGTCCTTGTGGGTCTTGCGAACGGAGATGTTCGGCGGCTCGGTGTCGAGGCGGACCTTGTTCTCGTACAGTTCGTGACGGAGGCGCTCGTACTGGTCGATCTCGAACACCGAGAGCATGAACACCACGAGGTCCGCGGTCCGCACGACCGACAGCACCTCCTTGCCGCCGCCGCGGCCGCCGGCGGCGCCCTCGATCAGCCCCGGCACGTCGAGGATCTGGATGTTCGCGCCGCGGTACTTCAGCATTCCCGGGTTGACGTTCAGCGTGGTGAACTCGTACTCGCCGATCTCGCTGTCGGCGTTGGTGAGCGCGTTGATCAGCGTGGACTTGCCGACCGAGGGGAAGCCGACGAGCGCGACCGTCGCGTCGCCGGTCTTCTCGACGGCGTACCCCTGGCCGCCGCCGGCGGAGGACTGGTTCTCCAGCTTCTCCTTCTTCTCGGCGAGTTTCGCCTTCAGCCGACCGATGTGGGCCTCCGTGGACTTGTTGTACGGGGTTTCGGCGATCTCCTCGCGGAGTTCCTCGATCTCGTCCTCGAGTCCCATCACTAGCCGGTGGGCCGTCCGCGCGCCTAAACGCTTCCCTTCGACGGGACGGGCCATCTCCCGTGGACGTTCCGGCGGAGTCACGGCATCGCGGGGTCCGCGTGGCCGTCGAGCAGCGGTATCCCATTGCCCCGGTCGACTGTATCCGTCCGTGCGTGCCTGTCGCTCCCGTGCTTCGGACTTCGATACCACTATACCTCGGCGTGGCTCATGCGGTTTCAAGGACGGCATGCCGGATCCCTCCCGCCTCCGAGACAGCACGCAGATCGTTCTCCCGAAGCGGGAGCTGGACGGGATCCGGTCGACGCTCGAGTCGGAGTTCACCGTCTCGGTGTTCACGACGGGCGAACAGTGCCGGATCATCGGCAGTCCCGTCGAGATCAAGGCCGTGTCGGAGTTCCTCGCCCGCCACGGCGTCACGATCCCCTGAGCGGGGCGCGTCGCCGCCGAGCGCGACCGACAGGCTTTGGACGAGCAGGCCCCTCGATGGGGGCATGGACGAGAATCCGGGGGTGAGCGAGGAGTACCGGATGGTCAGCCCGTGGCCGCTGTTCGTCGCGCTCGGGCTCCCGATCGCCGAGATCGGGATCCTGTTCGGGCTGGTCCCGCTGGCCGTGGGTGGGCTGTTCCTGTTTTGCGGGTCGATCGCCGGGATCCTCCGCGAGAACGAGTACGTGTCCTCGACGTGGCGGGGACTCGCCGTGCTGTCGGTGCCCGTCGTCGCCGGGGGGCTGGCGCTGTGGTACGCCGACGGCGCGACCGCCTCGGACCTGCTGATCCGCGCGTACTCGATGATCGGCACCGGCGTGTTGATGCTCGTCGCCGGAGTCGGCGGCGACCTGTTCGCGCGCGACGCCGACATCGGTATCTGAACACGCCCGGGCTCGTGGGCGAACGAGTTCGGGTCCCGATGCCGTTCGCGCGTCGTAATGGCGTCTAGTGAACGCTCGGGCGACGACGACCGGCGACCCCCGACCGCCGAAATGGGCAAGGTATTAGGTCGCGACGGTGTACGTTCCGCGCATGGCAGAGATCTTCGACAGGGACACCCTGCTGGATCTGACGGTCAACGTCATCCCGCTGGGCATCATCCTGTTTTTCGTCGCTGCGTTCGTCCTCATCGACCCGTTCGGCGGACTGGATTTCTACGGCCGCGTGCTCCAGATGGGGCTGCTGGCGTTCCCGTTCGTCGCGCTCGCCATCCTGACGTACGTCTCGGGGAAGGCGATCGCGGGCGACGAGAAGCGCTCGGAGGTGTTCTTCCAGGGCCAGGCGACGATGGAGGACGCCAAGACCAAACACGAGGTGGAGGCAGAGATCGAGGCCGAGGCGACCGGCGAGGCCGAGCCGGACGACGAGGCCGACGGCGACGCTGACGGCGACGAGTAGGATCGGCGGTTCCGACCTCCGAACGACCCCAGAACCGACGGCCCGCGGCCGGGCGCGACCCGAATCTTTCTTGTGTATTCGCCGCTGAGGCGTGCCCATGGAGACTACCGGCCAACTACTGCTGACGGTGCTCATGGGGGCGTTCCTCCTGGGCGTGGCGGCCTTCCTCGCGCGGGTCGAGGACTGGCGGTCGTACTCGCCCCTGGGCGCCGGCGGCGGCGCTGTCGGTGAGACCGGACACGGGCACGCCGAGAAGCCCGCCGGACTCATCCGCTGGTTCACGACGGTCGATCACAAGGACATCGGGCTACTGTACGGCGCGTACGCGACGGTCGCGTTCGTCGTCGGCGGGCTGATGGTGATGCTGATGCGCGCGGAGCTCACCACCCCGGACACGGCGGTGCTCGGCTCGGCGACGTTCTACAACTCCCTGCTCACCAGCCACGGGATCACGATGCTGTTCCTGTTCGGGACGCCGATCATCGCGGCGTTCTCGAACTACCTCATCCCGCTGGTCATCGGCGCCGACGACATGGCGTTCCCGCGCATCAACGCCATCGCGTTCTGGCTGCTGCCGCCGGGCGCGCTGCTCATCTGGGCGGGCTTCTTCCCCATCCCGGACGTCATCCCCGCCCAGACCGCCTGGACGATGTACACGCCGCTGTCGGCGGGCGTCGGCAACGGCAACCAGATGAACGTCGGGGTCGACCTGATGCTGCTCGGCCTGCACCTCACCGGCGTCTCGGCGACGATGGGGGCGATCAACTTCATCGCGACCATCTTCACCGAGCGCGCCGAGGAGGTCACCTGGGCCAACCTCGACATCTTCTCGTGGACCATCCTCACCCAGTCGGGGCTCATCCTGTTCGCGTTCCCGCTGCTGGGTTCGGCGCTGGTCATGCTGCTGCTCGACCGCAACTTCGCGACGACGTTCTTCGCCGTCGACGGCGGCGGCCCCATCCTCTGGCAACACCTGTTCTGGTTCTTCGGCCACCCCGAAGTCTACATCCTCGTGCTTCCGCCGATGGGCATCGTCAGCTACGTGCTCCCGCGGTTCTCCGGCCGGAAGCTGTTCGGCTTCAAGTTCGTCGTCTACTCCACGCTCGCGATCGGCGTGCTCTCCTTCGGCGTGTGGGCCCACCACATGTTCGCGACCGGCATCGACCCCCGCCTGCGCGCCTCGTTCATGGCAGTCTCGTTGGCTATCGCGATACCATCCGCGGTGAAGACGTTCAACTGGATCACGACGATGTGGAACGGGAAGCTCCGGCTCACGACGCCGATGCTGTTCTGTATCGGCTTCGTGAGCAACTTCATCATCGGCGGCGTCACCGGCGTGTTCCTCGCCTCCATCCCCGTCGACCTCGTGCTCCACGACACCTACTACGTCGTCGGGCACTTCCACTACATCGTGATGGGTGCCATCACCTTCGCCGGGATGGCGGGCATCTACTACTGGTTCCCGCTCGTCACCGGCCGGTGGTACCAGCGCCGCCTCGCGAAGGCGCACTTCTGGCTGTGGATGATCGGCACCAACATCACGTTCTTCGCGATGGTGCTGCTCGGCTACGGCGGCATGCCGCGCCGGTACGCGACGTACCTCCCGCAGTTCGCGACGCTGCACCAGATCGCCTCGCTCGGGGCGTTCCTGTTGTTCGTGGGCGGCATCATCTGGGTGTACAACATCGTCGTCTCGTGGATGGAGGGGCCGCACGTCCAGTCGGGCGACCCGTGGCGCCTCGAGGAGACGAACCTGAACACCGCCGAGTGGGACTGGTTCGAGGCCAAGCGCGAGACCTCGATCGCCGCCACTGACGGTGGGGAGGAAGTCGAGACGGACGGCGGTCAGGAGATCGACGGCAACGACGACACGGCCGAGTAACGCGTCAGTTCTGCGGTTTTTGGGGTTTTCGGGGTTTTCGGAATTCTTCGCGGTTCCGTTCACGACGAGCCGCGCGGCCGTGCCGTCGCGGACGGCCGGGCTTTTGTTCGCGCGGCCCCGAGCGGGGGTATGAGCGACAAGGACCTCCTCGGACTCGTGCTCGGCGGCATCGCCCTGCTCATGTTCGCGACCGGCCTGATCCTCGTGTTACAGTGAGCGCGTCGCGAGCCGACGCGGACGGGAGCGACCGGAGCGGGGACAGGCGGTTCGGCGGCCGACGCGTGGTCATCGCGCTGTACCTGCTCCTCACGGCCGTCGGCGGGACCGCCGGGGTGCTCGTCGCCACGTTCGTCGACGACCTGAGCGCGCCCGCGCTGTATGCGGTGATCCCGCTGCCGGCGACCCCGCTGGGGTTCGGGGTCTACGGCGCGGTCACGATCGCGACGGTGCTGGGGATCCCGCTCGCGCTGGTGGTGTACGTCTCACGGCGGATCGACGACCCGAACGCGATCGACGAATGAGTCGGGGGGCACCCGGGCGACAGCGAGTTTCGGGGGGCGCAGCGTCGCCGGCGGCGAAAGGACTAATCCCCGTGCGGGAGTGGTTCGCCGTATGTACCACGTAGTACTCGGCGTCGACGAGGACGAGGAACACGCGCGCGCCGCCGCCAAGGAGATCGTGAACCTCCCGGGCGACGGGAGCGACACCGAGGTCACCATCGTGCACGTCTTCCAGGACAACCCCAGCGGCGCCTCCGCGACGCAGGTCGCGTCGGTCCGCGAGGCCCAGGAACTGCTGGAGGAGGCCGGCATCACGGTCGACGTGACCGAGTCCAGCGGCGACCCCGCCGACGCGATCATCGAGGTCGGCGAGGAGGCGGACGCGGACCTCATCGTCGTCGGCGGCCGCAAGCGCTCGCCGGCGGGGAAGGCGCTGTTCGGCTCGGTGACCCAGACGGTCATTCTCAACGGCGGCCGCCCGGTGATGGTCACCGGCGTCGTCGACGACGAGTAACGTCGCTGCACGGCCGAGGGCCGATCCCCGGTTCCGTCGCGGATCGACTTTTTCGAACGGTCGCGGGGCGACCTCCGAGACCGATCGCGGTCGGCGAGGGTCGCTGCCGGCCCGTACACGTATACTCCTGCACACGGTAGCGACTGCCGTGGGATGCGGATCAGGCTGATCGCGCTCGTCGGCGTCGTCCTGCTCGCGCTGTTGGCCAGCGTCGCGGTCGACCCGTCGACGCCCGGGACGGGCGAGAACCCGGCTCCCGAGCGCCTGTATTCTCCCGAGGAGACCGGGAGCCACCTCTGGCCGTACACCAGCCGCACGCGGTCGATCGAGGGCCGGACGCTCGCGATCAACGTCGTCGTCCGGGCCGATCCCGAGGAGCTCAGGACGGCGCTCGTCGACCGCTCGGACGGGAACTGGACCGAGGTCGAGGGCGACGACGCCGGGGCGGTAGGGGGCGACGACGCCGGGGCGGTAGGGGACGACGACGCCGTCGGGATCGGCGCCTCGCCGTGGCGACCGGCGCGCGGCGCCGCGCGGTACACGTACGTCGCGCCCGACCGGAACGCCGCGGGGACGTGGGTCCGCGCGGAGTACCAACTCGGGACCGGCGCGTACCTCGGCCGCCGGATCCATATCCGGGTGTATCCGGCTCCAGGGAGCGACTGGAACGCGATCCAGGCGCACGCCGAGTACTGGGACTGGTTCCGGCTGCGTCACACCGTGACCGGGATCCGACCCGGGGCCCAGTTCATCGAGCGCGACCTCCGCGACGAGCCGTTCGTCGACCGCGTCGCCCGCGAGTACCACGGCTACCACGGCGGCGGAAGCGACGGGTGGACGACGACCATCGAGTTCGCCGCCCCGCTCGCGCTCGTCGGCGCCGTCGCCGTCGGCCACAGGCGCGACTGGCTCGGCGGCCGCTGGTCGCCCGCCGACGTCGCCCTCCCGGTCGCGCTCGCGGGCGTGTTGCTCGGCGTCCGGTCGCTAGGGTTGGCCGTCGAGAGCGCCGTCCCCGCGGCCGACCCGCGGATCTTCGCCGCCGGGCTGTACCCGGTGATCGCCTTCGGGCCGCCGGCGCTCGTGGTGTGGCTCGCGAGCGACCGCCCGCCCGAACGGACGGCGGCGGTCGCGGGCGGCGGGCTCGGGACCGGCGTCGTCCTCGATCTCCTCGGCGTCGGCGTCCGGGAGGTGCCGGTCCGGCTGGCGCTGCACCGGTTCGCGCTGTGTTGTGCGCTCGGGCTGTTCGCGCTCGGCATCGCCCGCGGCGACCGACGGATCGCCGGGGCGGGCGCGCTCGCGTGGCTGCTCGCGCTCGCGGGACCGCTCTCGGGCTACGTGTGAGCGGCGGAGCCGACCGGACCGCCGACGGGGCCGGGTAGCCGCCGCGAGCCTCACTCCTCCGTCGTCCCCGTCGAGCGGTAGACGACGACGCCGTCGTTCTCGTAGACGTGCGTCCAGCCGTCGGCGTGCGCGAACGAGCGGTTCAGCGTGCCGAAGGTGACCCTCGACTCCCCGCGGACGGTGTATCGCCCCTTCGGGAGGTAGACGTACCCCGGGTCGGCGCCGACGGTCGCGGCGGCCGACTCGACGCACTCCGCGCTGTGACACGCCGACAAAGTCTCGAACGCCTCGAACTGTCGCTCGTACTCGCCGGGCTCGCGCCACTCCACCCCCCACGGCCCGACGAGCAGCGTCCGGCCCGTCAGCGCGGGGAGCCACTCGGCGGCGTCGCCGACGACGACGAACGTCGCGTCGGGGGGCGTCTCGCCGGCGATCCACGCCATCGCCTCGCGGTCGTCGCCGTCGACGAACTCCGGGGTGGAGGGGTCGCTCGCGAGCGTCATCTCGTAGCCGAGGGCGGCACCGCCGACCGCCGTCGCGACGAGGATCGCGAGCGCCGCGAGCACGGCGCGGGCGTCCGGCCGGCCGGACGCGGACGGCACCGGGGACGACGGATCGAGGTGTGTGAGGCGGTCGGTCGCGCCCGCGATCCCCTCGTCGGGCACCCGGCCGGCGAGGTCGACGGCGACGGTCGCGAGCGCGACCGCGCCGACCGTGTAGGCGAAGCGCGGCTGTTTGAACAACAGCTCGGCGACGACGACCCACGCCGGGAGCAGCCGGTCGCCGCGCGCGAGGAGGTACGCGGCCGCCGCGAGGGGCACCAGCGTGAACGGCGACAGCTCGCCGGCCAACAGGGCCGCGCCGCCGCCGACGCCCCCGTGGGTGCCCGCGGCGGCGCCGAACACGCCGGGGCCGTGGGTGGCGACCGCCCACGCCAGCCACGGCGAGGCGACCGCGGTGCCGCCGAGCCCGACGGCCAGCCCGCGGAGCAGTCCCGCCGGCGACCGGTCGAGCGTCGCCCACAGGACGACGTAGCTCGCGACGACGAACAGCGCGTACGTCGGGTGCGACAGCGCGGTCAGCCCGAACAGGACCGCGCCGGCGACGAGCCCCCGTCGCGATCCCGTGATGTACGCGCGGTAGCCGGCGTAGATCGACGACATCGCGTACAGGAACGCGAACGCGCGGACGACGCCGCCGGCGGAGACGTGCCACTCCAGGATCTGCGGGTTCACGGCGACGAGCGTCGCCGCCGCGGCGCCGCCCGCCCGCGACCCGGCGATGTCGCGCCCGAGCAGGTAGACGGGGACGGCGACGGCCACGACCGCGACGCTGGGGAGGAAACGGGCGACCGCGACCGGGTCGGCGCCGAGATCCAGCAGGACCGCGTAGGCGTAGAACTGCAGCGGCGGGTACGCGAACGGGACGCCATCGGCGGTGTAGCCGGGGATCGTCGCCGGCGGCAGGTAGCCGTTGGCCGCGATCTCGGCGGCGATCTGGGCGTAGAGGCCGGCGCCGTAGGCGGGGGACGGATTCGTCGCGAGGTAGACCGCGACGGCGACGCAGGCGGGCACCAGCGACAGCGCCAGCCACGGCCGGTCGCGGGCGTCGACCGGGAGCGCGTCGAGCGCGTCGTCGAGGTCGCGTTCCCCCGTCATTTTCGCTCGAACCGGACGGGCCACCGCAGCGACGCGGAGACGCCGCGGCGTCTGTACTCGGTCCACGCGAGCGCGGGAAGCGACACGAGCAGCGCGAGGACCGCCGCGCCCTCTGTGAGCCCGACCCAGCGCGGACGGACGTACGCGATGGCGTTGACGATCGTCGGCGGTGCCGCGGCGGCGACCCGGTCGAGTGCGGAGCCCTCCGCGGGGTCGAACGTCCGCGACTCTAGCCCCAGCGACGCGGCCGACTCCCCGCCCGCGCTCTCGTCGCCGGTGCCGAGGCGCTCGGACTCGTAGGGGAAGCCGATGTCGGCCGACCAGACGACCTCCCCGTCGGCGTCGACCTCGACGACGCGGTCGCCGTTGGAGTCGGTTATCAGCGTGTGGCCGTTCGGCAGGCGGTCGGCGTCGCGGGGCCACTGCACGCGGTCGTCGCTCCAGGTCCACGAGCGCTCCCACTCGCCGTCCTCGCGCTGGTACTCGACCACGCGGCCGTTCTCGGAGTCGGCCACGAGGAGAGCGGGGCCGCCCTCCTCTGGCGGGATATAGTCGGGGTTGTGCTGCTCGTAGAGGGTGTCGTGGTCGCCGTCGCTGCCGAGCGTCCAGTCCTCTCGCAGGCCCCGTTCCATGTCGACGAACACGACCTGGTCGTGGTTGCGGACGCTCACCATGACCGTCTCGCGACCGTCGATCTCGACGTACTCCACGTCGTTGATGTGAGTCCAGTCCTCGGGGAACGGCCCGCCGCTTGCGGTGGGATCGAAGTCGGACTGGGCGTCCCACTCCCACTCGGTCAGCCCGGTCGTCGTGTTCACGACGAACGCGCGGTCGCGGTGGATGTCGGCCACGAGCAGGCGTTCGTCGTCGATCCGGTCGGCGTCGTGCCAGCGGGTGGAGTGTTTCCCGGGCGTGATCCGGCTGAACACGTCCGTCGACTCGCCGGTGGTGAGGTTGACGCGCTCGACGCCGTTGCGCGTGCAGACGCTCCCGCCGCACTCGTCGGCGTCGAGGTGGTCGGCGTACACGAACTCGACGGTCGCGTCGGTTCCCTCGACGGGGTCGACGTCCCAGTATCGGGTGTGCTCGTTCTGGTTGTAGTAGATGCTCCCGTCGGGGGCGAACGCGACCAGTTCGGCCCGCGCGCGCGGACCGTCGTTCTCGTCGGCGACGAACGCGTTCGAGTCGGTCGCGACGACGGTGATGTCGTCGCGTTCCCCGACGACCGCGGCGTCATCTCCGGTGCGCAACGCCTGCTCGACGGCCGGGTCGCCGGTGACGTCCTCGCTCGCGCGCTGGGCCTCGACGTAGCCAACGGCGAGCGTGGCGGAGGCGACGAGGACGACCGCGACGAGGAGGAGGCGGGGTGACGGCGTCGACGGTCCCGGGGGCATGTCCCACGCTCCGCCTCGCCCGCACAAAAGATCCACCATGGCGCAGGGCGACTTCCCCCGAGGGGTCGGGCGTCCGCCCGTTCCTCGAACCGGGAAACTCCAAAGGCATATTCAACCAGGTGCCCAAAGTACGCAGGAAATGGACCCCCGTCCGTCGTCCGGACCCTCGCGCCGGCGTGCGCTCGCGACACTCGCGAGCGGCGCGGCCGTCGCCGCGAGCGGCTGCGTCGGACGGATCCGCACGATGTCGGGGTGGGAGCCGCGGAGCCAGGTGACGCTCGACATCAAGGCCGCCCCGGCCGACGAGGACCCGTACGCCCTCCGCGTGGGACGACAGGTCGTCGAGTGGTACCGCGCGGCCGGGATCGACGCACAGGTCACGCCGGTGTCCGAACAGGAGCTGTTCAGACAGGTCCTGTTGAACCGGGAGTTCGACCTGTTCGTCGCGCAGACGCCGACGCGGTTCGAGCGACCGGACAGCCTCTACTCGCTGTTGCACTCCCGGTTCGTCGAGACGCCCGGCTGGCAGAACCCGTTCGGGTACAGCGACCTCGACGCCAACGAGCTCCTGGAGACACAGCGCCGGACGACCGGCCGCGAGCGCGAGGAGGCGATCGCACGGCTGCAGCATGCGATCGCGCGAACCCAGCCGTTCACCGTCGTCGCGTTCCCCGACGACATCCGCGCCGCGCGCACCGACGGGTTCGACGGCTGGCGGGGTGCGGACCTTCGGTCGCCGAACGGCTATCTCTCGCTCGAACGGACGGGCCGGGACGGATCAGAGGACGGCCCGCGGACGACCGCCACGGAGTCGACCCCGGCGGACGGCGACCGGTCGGCGTCGACGCTGCGGGTGGCCGTGACCGACCGACGCGGCACGTCGAACCTCAACCCGCTCGCCGTCGAGTTCCGGCGCAACGGCGTGTTGACCGGCCTCCTGTACGACTCCATGGGCTACGTCTCCGAGGACGGGACCGTCGAGCCCTGGCTCGCCGAGTCGTGGGAGGTCGACGCCGACGGGGAGGCGCCGGTCGCGCGGGTGCGGCTGCGTGCGGGCGAGACGTGGCACGACGGGGAGCCGATCACGGCCGAGGACGTGGCGTTCACCTACGATCTCCTCTCGGACACCTCGCTCGGCTCCGACGGCGACGAGGACGCGAGCGGCGACGGGTCGGGCGGCGACGGCGGAGACGGATCGGGCGGCGACGGCGACGACGGGCTCCCGGACGACGAGGAGGTCCCGTCGCCGCGGTTCCAGGGCCGGATCAGCCTCGTCGAGGAGGCTCGCGCGGTCGACGACCGGCACGTCGAGGTCCGGTTCGTCGAGTGTACCCCCGGGATCGCCGTGCGCGCGCTCACGGTCCCTGTCCTCCCGGAGCACGTCTGGAGCGAGCGGACCGACACGGCCGCGTTGGCGGGGATCGAGATCGGATCGGTGACCGACGCGCTGGTGACGAACAACATCCCGCCGGTGGGGAGCGGCCCGCTCCGGTTCGTCGGGAACACCCCGCGCGAGTCGCTCACGCTCGAACGGTTCGACGACCACTTCCTCGTCGACGCGGCACCCGAGACGCTCCCGGAGGGTGTCGACGGCCCGCCCGCCTTCGACCGGTTCGCTCTCCGGGTCGTCGGATCCGGCGTGAGCGCCGTCGGCGTTGTCACCGACGGCGACGCCGACGTGACCGGCACGCCCGTCGGCGCCGGGACGGTGCCGCAGATCGGACGCTCGGACGACACCGACCTGATCGTCGACGGCCGGACGCCGCCGTACGTCGTCGGCTACAACGCCCTCGGGGCGCCGCTGTCCAACCCGCAGTTCCGCCACACGCTCGCGCGGCTGATCGACCGCCCGACGCTCGTCGACGACGTGTTCGACGGTTACGCGCGGGCGTCGGTGACCCCGCTCGCGGGCACCGACTGGGTGCCCGAGGAGCTCGAGTGGGACGGCGTCGACCCGGTGACGCCGTTCTTAGGCAGCGACGGCGAGGTCGATCCCGCGAGCGCGATGGAGGCGTTCGAGACGGCGGGGTACAGCTACGACGACGGGCGCCTCGTCCGGACGGACTGACCACGATGAGTCTGCTCGATGTCGTCCTCGAGGTCGTCGCGGTCGTCGGCGGGCTTCACCTCGCGTCGGTCCTGGTGTTCGTCGGCCGCGACCGGCTCGTGGGGGCCTCACGAACGGTCCGGTCGACGGTGCTCGACGCGAGGGGTCCGCTGATCGTGCTGCTGTCGGTGTTGGCCCTCAACGGCGTCGTCCGGCGGATCGGCGTCGAGCTGTCGTGGGTGGTCGGGGCGAACGTCACCGGCGCGATCTACGCGCTGGAGGGCACGTTCGTGGCGACCGTCCAGTCGTACGCGACCCCGACCCTGACGGCGTACTTCGCGTTCGTCTACGTGTTCGGGTACGTGTACCTCCTCACGTTCCCGCCGATCGCGTACGCGCTGCGGGGCGAGGGCGACGGGCTGCGGAGGCTGCTGATAGCCTACGGGCTCAACTACGGGATCGGCCTGGTCTGTTACGTCCTGTTCGTCGCGTACGGCCCCCGGAACCTCATGCCCGAACTGGTCGACTCGCTGTTGTTCGAGAGCTGGCCGCGGTCCCAGCTGCTCACAAGCCAGGTGAACGAGAACACCAACGTCTTCCCGTCGCTCCACACGTCGCTGGCGGCGACGGTCGCACTCGTGACCTGGCGGGAGCGCTCGTGGCGGCGGTGGACCCCGGTCGCGCTCGTGCTCGCGACGTCGATCGTCGTCTCGACGATGTATCTCGGCATCCACTGGGCGACCGACGTGGTCGCGGGGATCGCGCTGGCGGCCGGCAGCGTCGCCGCCGCCGAACGGATCGAGTCGGGCCGCGACCGCCCCGCCCGTGAGGACGCCGGCCCCCCGAACGACGCGACCGACCGCGACCGACCGGCCGACGCGGACGACGATCGCGGGCGGAACGAGGGGCGGGAGCGACACGACGGGCGGGCATCCGAGTGACCGGCACGACCCGTCGGCCTCGACCTCAGGCCGTCGATCCCCCGACTTCGGGTCGGCTCGTTTCCTCGGCCTCCGTGCGGGCGTCGCCGTACCCGTCGGCCCACAGGCGCGCGGCGACGACCTGGGCGTAGAAGAAGACGAACGCCCCGATGACCGCCCCGAGGACGGGGATGCCGTTCAACACGCCGACGAGCACGCTCGCCGCGAGGAAGACGACGAGCGAGAACGCCCACGCGGTCGCGTACGCCCCGCTGAGGAGGACCGGCTTGAGGATACCCAGGTCGAACGCCGCGCCGAGGCGCCGTTCGTCGGCGAAGGCGACGACCGCGGCCACGGCCACGTAGCCGAAGACGATCGAGAGGACGGCGGTGAGCAGCCCGCCGACGACGAGGCCGGCGATGCCCGTGGCGGCGCCGCCCCGCGTCCCGGTCGCGATGGCGACGATCGACCCGCCGACGGTCACCGCACCCACGATCGCGGGGACGAGCATGTAGGCCGCCCCGACGAGGAACGCCTTCGCGCCGTCGACGACGAGTTCCTCCCAGTCGCCGAACGTCGGCGGACGCGGGTCGCCCTCCAGCGAGTGCCGGATGACGCGAACGACGTAGCCGTACACCGGGAGCAGGGGGAGCAACAGGAACCCGAACGCCGAGAGGACCCCGCCGATGAGGACCGTCTTCACCCAGTCGTCGTGTTCGGTCGGATACGTGACCGCATCGCTGATCTGAGACATAGCGGCATATCACGCCGGTTCTGCTTAGTAAGGCACAGAGTACGCGGAGTACGCGGGACGAAACATACCCCCGAGCGGCCGAGTTCGGCGGGACGGCTCCGGAGGTGGGTCGACGCGGGTGAGAGAGTCGAGCGGAAGCGACGCGAGAAAGCGCGTCAGAAGAGTAAGCGAAAGCGACGCGAGTGAAGGCGTCGGGAACCGGTCGACCGGTTAGTCGTCGCCGAAGGCGTCGGCCACCAGTTCGGCGACGGCCGACGGCGACTGGTACCCGGTCTCGACCCCCGCCTGCCGGCCGTCGGCGACGCACACCACCGCCGGCGCCACGTCGACGTCGAACTGCTCGCGAACGGTCGGCGTGGCCTCGCCGTCGACGCCGGCGAACGCCACGTCGTCGGGGAGGAGATCGAGCGTCTCCGCGAGTTCGTCCTTCATCGACTCGCAGGGGTCACACCGGAGCCGCCAGACGAACACGACCGCGCGCTCGTTGGCGTCGAGGAACGCCTCGACCTCGTCGTCCGCGAGTTCGCGCATCCCCTGCGGGACGGGCGTCGCCGGCGCCACGTCGACGACGATGGACGCCATCGTCGCCCGTTCGAGCGGGTCCGGCACCGGCTCGTCCTCGTCCTCGAAGTGCGAGCGAAGCGAGAGGTACGCGACGAACTCCTCGCGGGTGACGCCCTCCTCGTCGATGCGGCGGACGGCCTCCGAGTAGTCGAGGCCGAACGCGTCGGCGACGGCCTCGGTGAACTCCTGGTCGGGGAGGTCGCCGTAGCTCTGCTCGTACAGGTCGATGATGTCGTCCAGCGCCGCGGAGATCCGGAGCGTGCCGTCCTCGTCCTCGCGGATCGCGCCGACCTCGATCAGCCGGTCGAGCATGGCCTCCGGGTCCGGGGGGTCGGACGCGTTTCCGGGGGTGGGATCGGCCGCCATCTCAGACACCCAGGTACTTCTCGCGAGTTTGCTCGTCGGCCCGGAGCTCCTCGGAGTCGCCGGCGAAGACGACCTCGCCCTGGTCGATCACGTACGCGCGGTCGGCGATGTTCATCGCGGCGACGGCGTTCTGCTCGACGAGCAGGATCGTCGTCCCGGCGTCGGCGATCTGCTCGATCGCCGCCTCGACCGTCTCGATGATCTGCGGGGCGAGCCCCTCGTAGGGCTCGTCGAGCATCAGCAGGTCCGTGTCCTGCTTCAGCGACCGGGCGATCGCCAGCATCTGCTGTTCGCCGCCCGAGAGCGTCCCCGCCTTCTGTGAGCGACGCTCCTCGAGCCGCGGGAACACCTCGTACACCTCCTCGTCGGACATCCCCGCGTGCTCCATCGACACCTCGCGCCCGAACGTGTTCGACCAGTTGCGCGCGACGTCCGACAGGTGGAGGTTCTCCTCCACCGAGAGGTTGGGGAACACGCGACGTTCCTCCGGCACCAGCGAGATACCCAGCGAGGAGACGTCCTCCGTCGAGTAGTCGGTGATGTCGGACCCCTTGAACCGGATCACGCCGTCGCGGACGTCCGGCGGGCGAGCGCCCGCGATCGACCGCAACGTCGTCGTCTTGCCCGCGCCGTTGCGTCCCAGCAGCGCACACACCTCGCCCTCCTCGACGTGTATCGAGAGGTCGCGGAGGATGTGACTCTGCCCGTAGTAGGCGTCGGCGTCCTCGACCGAGAGGAGGTGGTCGCCCTCGGCGGCCGCGGCGGTCGCCCGCGCGGCGTGAGAGTCGGCCTTCTCGGCGGCGGCCTCCTCGGCCGCTTCCTCGTCGGTCGTGTCCGCGGCGGAGTCGGGGGCGTCGGAGCTCACAGCTCCACCCCCCCGAGGTACGCCTCCTGCACCTGTTCGCTCTGTTGGACCTCCTCGGGCGTGCCGTCTGCGATGACCTGCCCGCGGTTCAACACGAGGATCCGGTCGGCGATTCGGAAGATGATCTCCATGTCGTGTTCCACGATGAGTATCGTGAGCCCGAGGTCCTCCTGGAGTTCCTCCACGAGGTCCACGGTTTCGGCCGTCTCGTCCGGCGACATGCCGGCGGTCGGTTCGTCCATCAACAGCAGGTCCGGCTCGGAGGCCAACGCGATCGCGATCTCCAGGCGGCGCTTGTCGCCGTACGGGAGGCTCGCCGCCTCCACGTCGGCGTCCCCGAGCAGATCGACCGCCTCGAGCATCCGGTCGGCCGTGTCGTGCACCGCGTCGAACCCGGCGAGTCGCTTGAGGAAGTTGACCTGGAACGAGCCGTGTTCGGCCGCCAGTGCAGCGATCTCGACGTTCTGCCGGACGGTCATCTCCGGGAAGATCGACGCCGTCTGGAACGACTTCGAGATCCCCGCCTGCACAGTCTCGTGCGGCTCCAGGTTCGTGATGTCCTGTCCGTCGAACTCGACGGTGCCGGCGGTCGGCTCGAGCGCGCCGGTGATGCAGTTGATGAGCGTCGACTTGCCGGCCCCGTTCGGGCCGATAACCGCCCGCGTCTCGCCGGACTCGACCTCGAAGGTCACGTCGTCGACGGCGACCAGCCCGCCGAACTCCTTCGTCAGGCCGTCCGTGTGCAGGAGGCTCATTCGCGCTCACCCCCGTCGGCCGCGGCCGGCTTGTCGCCGTCGCCGCCGCCCCGGCCGTTCACCATCGCCGCGAGGTCCGCGAACGCGCCGTAGATGCCGCGCGGGAACACCCACACGATGAACACGAACACCGCACCGAGCACGAACCGCCACAGCGAGCCGATGGAGCCGATCATCGGCAGACTGACGCCGGAGATGACGTTCGCGACGTACTCGAACACGAGCGCGCCGAACACCGGCCCGATGAGGCTGCCGGTGCCGCCGAGGACCGTCATGATGACGAAGTCGCCCGACTGGATCCAGTACAGCCCCGTCGTCGGGTGGATGTACTGCTCGTGAATGACGAACATCGCGCCGCCCACGCCGGCGAACACGGCGGAGATGATGAACGCCATCAGCTTGTAGCGGAACACGTTGAGCCCGACGAACTCGACACGCTCCTCGTTCTCGCCGAGCGCCTCGAAGATGAGACCGTACGGCGAGTTGATGATCCGGTTGCCGACCCAGAGGGCGGCGAGCATCACGACCGACGTGAACGCGTACATCACCGTGTACGAGTCGAACACGGGGATCAGCTGGGCGTCCAGCGGGATCACCCCGACGAACAGCCCGTGTGCCTCGATCCCCGAGAAGCCGTTGTCGCCGCCGGTGAGCCACGCTCCCGGGCCGAGCGCCCAGAAGTACAGCGCCTGCCCGAACGTCAGGGTCAGGACCGCGAAGTACACGCCCGACCGGCGGATCGAGACGAACCCGATCGGCCACGCGAGAAGCGTCGCGACGATCGTGCCGGCGATCACCATGAGGATCGGGCTCGGGACGACCTGACTGAACAGCGCCGCGGAGTACGCCGCAGAGCCGAAGAAGGCGGCGTGTCCGAACGACAGTAGGCCGGTGTAGCCGAGCAGGAGGTTGAAGCCGATGACGATGATGCCGTAGATGAGCACCAACGACGGCAGACCGGTGTAGCCGCCGATGGAGATGCCGATCACCTCCCCGACCACCCCGAGGACGTCGATCAGCAGGAACGGGAACACGACCAGCGCCGCCGCCGTCGCGATGACGACGAAGTCGTCGCGCTCGCGCAGCCCCGCCAGCGCGGAGCCGCCGGAGCCGCCGGCGGCCTCCTCGGTCACGGTGCCGCCGTCGGGGACCGCCTCGTTCGTGTCGCCCGAGCGGTCGCCGCTCATTCGCCCACCTCCGCGGAGCCGAACAGGCCCTCGGGCTTGACGATGAGCATGAGCGCGACGAACAGGTAGAGAACGATCTGCGCCCACTGGCTGTACGTCTGGGTCATCGCCGAGATGATGACGCCCAGCACCAAGCCGCCGGCGATGGCCCCGCGAACGGAGCCGGCGCCGCCGACGACGATGGTGAGGAACGCTGGTATCAGGGCTCGTTCAGTGCCGATCTGGGGGCTGACCGTCTGGATCGACGCGCCGATGAGGCCCGCGAAGGCCGCGAGCGCAGCCCCGACCGCGAACACCAGACTGTACGAGCGGTTGATCGGGATGCCCAAGATCCGGACCATCTCGGAGTCGTGGGTGCCCGCCTGGACGACCAGCCCGAAGTCGGTCCGCTCGATCGCGAGGTACGTCAGACCGATGACGACGAACGCGATAGCGATGATCAGCAGCCGCCACGACGGGAACAGGCCGACGAGCGGCAGGCTGATCGGCTGGGAGACGTTGACGCCGAAGATCGTCGAGGGGGCGATCGACTGGAACGTGTTTCCGCCGATGACGTTCTTGACGGTCTCCTCGACGATCAGCGCGAGGCCGAACGTCACGAGCAGTTGGTCCGTCTCGGGCCGGTCGTAGAACGGCTCGGCGACGAACCGCTCCATGAGGAGCCCGATGCCGAACCCGACGATCGGGACGACGATCAGCGCGGCGAGAAACCCTCCCTCGAAGCCGAGGGTCGTTATCCCGGAACTGTACAACAGCCCGTTCGAGAGGGCGGTTTCCTGAAAGACGATCAGTCCCGTGTACGCGCCGACGAGATAGAGCGCCCCGTGCGCGAGGTTCAGGAACTCCATCGTCCCCAGGATGATAGTGAGGCCGATACCCAACAGCGCGTAGATCGCGCCCTGCTGGAGGCCGTTGAGGAGTATCGATGCGATCTCGGACTGTAGGAGCAACATTATCGTTCGTGTAGGTGCGGTGTGGTCCGCTTGGTAGTAGTTGTCGGTGTTGACATTCGTTGACGTGGTTCAGGTGAGTCGATAAGAACGTGCCGGTACGGAGTTGGAGGACCTAGCCGTCGGTCACTCGTCGCCGTAGTCGCCCAGCTCACACTCGGCGGCCGGGCCGGCGTCGCACGCGTACCCCAGGTCGTCCCGCGGGGTCTGGCTGACGATGTTGAGCAGCAGGTCCTCCGTCTGTTCGGAGGGGTCGGCGCCCTGCATGACGAGGACGTCGCGCTGCGCCTGGTGGTCGCAGCCACGCATGGTCTCGTTGCCGAGACCCGCGCCGCTGTACTCGTGGCCCTCCAGCTCGCGGATGACCTCCGGCGCGTAGAACGTCTCGGCCCGCTCGACGGCCGCGGCGTACTGCAGTGTCTGCGTGTACGCGATGCGGGCCCCGTAGCTGGGCGCGCGGTTGTGCTCCTCGCGGTAGAACTCGACGAACGACTGGGAGGCGTCGTCCTCCAGCTGCCAGTTCCAGTCGGCCGTGCCGAAGATGCCGCCGATGGAGTCGCTGGCGGCCTCGGCCATCAGCCGGTTGTACAGCGGGACGACGATCTCCATGTCCTGATCGAGGCCGGCCTCGATCGCCTGCGGGAGGGAGTTCGCCGCGTCCAGCCCGTAGTGGTTGAGCACGAGCACGTCCGTCTCGTCGCGCGGCACGTCCGAGAGGTACGACGAGTAGTCGGAGGTACCGAGCGGCGTCGGCACCGACTCGATCTGGCTCCAGTTGCCGACCTCGGTGAAGAACTGCTCCATCGACGCCTGCTGGGTCTGCCCCCACGAGTAGTCGGCGTACAGCTGGTAGAAGTTCAGGCCCTCCCCGTACTCCTCGGCCAGGACGGGCGCGAGCGCCTGCCCGGTCATGTACGCGTTGAACATCTCCCGGAAGGAGTAGCGGACACACGAGCCCCCGGTGGTGTCGTTGGAGTGGGTGATACAACACTGGAACTGGACCTTCTCCTCCTGACACAGCTCCTGAACCGCGATGGCGACACCGGAGGACGACCCGCCGGTGATCATGATCGCGTTGTCGCGGTTGATCATCCGCGTCGCTGACTGGCGCGCCGTGTCGGGGTCGGTCGCCGTGTCACCTTCCACGGACGCGACGGTCTTCCCGAGGACGCCGTCCCCGGTGAGGCCGTCCCAGTCGTCGACCCAGCCGCCGCCGTTGTTCAAGTGTTCCTTCGCGAGGTTGTATCCGCGGAGTTCGTCGGCGCCCTCCTGGGAGTACGACCCCGACTGGGGGACGTTGAACCCGAAGACGACCTCGTCGCCCTCGACCGGATAGTTCCCGAGCGCCGGGTACTCCGAGCTGCCGCCGCCGCCGATGCCGGCACAACCGGCCAGTCCTGTCAATCCTGCGGCGCCGGCTGCGCCGGACGCCTTGAGCACATCACGTCTGCTGAGTGCGGTGGTATCCCGTGCCATGACCCAACCGCGGGAAGCAACCTTAATGAACGTTCCGCCCATATCCCCTTAAATCGTGTTAATATTGGTAATATGGAAAGCCGAGATCCCCCATGATAATGGTTATCACTCGTAGGCCGTTTCAGTCGGTCGATCAAGCAATAAACTTCGTCCCGACGGCGACACGGGTTTCCCCGAGCGTGGCGGTCAGGCGAGTTCGTCCGCGACCTCCGAGAGGGAACGCACCTCGAGGGAGGGGCCGACGCCGATCTCCTCGAACGGGTCGCTCGCCCGGTTCACCCACGCGGTCGCCATCCCCGCGCTCCCCGCGCCCGCGACGTCCCAGGCGTTGCCGGAGACGAGCCGACAGCCGTCGATCGGCGTGTCGGTGCGGTCGGCCGCGTTCTCGTACACCGCGGGGTTCGGCTTGAACGTCGACACCTCGTCGGCGCTGATCACGTCGTCGAGGTGCGGCGCGAGCCCCGCGTTGTCGGCGAGCGTCTCCAGCATCTCGGGGTTGCCGTTCGACAGCACCGTCACCGTGTGGCCCGCCTCCGAGAGCCGGGTCAGCGTCTCGATCGCGTCCGGATACGGGTCGAGGTGCTCGTAGGCGGCGAGGATCCGCTCGCGGGTCGGGTCGTCGGCCTCGACGCCCCACTGGTTCAGCGCGTACGCGAGCGCGTCGGCGGTCACGTCCCAGAACGGCCGGTACTCCTCCATCAGGGCCGACTGGTAGGAGTACTGGAGCTGCTTCGCTCGCCATGTGGCGTCCAACTCCGACACGAGCGCGTCGGGCGCACCGAGTTCGTCGGCGAGCGTGCTCGTCACGCTGCTCGTGTCACACAGCGTCCCGTACATGTCGAAACAGAGCGTCTCGGGCATACCTCACCGATACGCATCGTGCGTGATAGTACCACGGGAGGCGGCGGTTCGTGACGGTGACGACGGGGAGCCGCACCGCCGCGCCGGACCTTCGTCCACGGCGGGTGGTAAGCGGGTCGTACCGGATCGGCGCCGGGGTAAGTGCCCGCGTGATTAAGTGACTGACCGTGCTACCGACCCACATGGACCTCAGGGACGCGACGACCGAGGACGTTGACGACATCAGCGAGACCGCGCGCGCATCGCTGTCGGCCTCCTACGGCCACGCGCTCTCGGCGGACCTCATCGACGACGCCGTCGAGTCGTGGTACGACGCCGAGACGGTCACCGACGCGCTCGCCGACGAGGACGCGGTGTTCGTCGTCGCCGTCGAGGACGGCGATATCGTGGGGTTCGTCCAGAGTCAGCTCGTCGAGCGCCGCGAGCCGGTCGGGGAGCTGGACTGGCTCCACGTACACCCGGATCACCGCGGGAAGGGGGTCGGCGACGACCTGCTGCGCCGGGCGGAGACGGAGCTGCTGGAGTTGGGCGCCGAGCGCCTCGAGGGACGCGTGCTCGCGGCCAACGAGGCGGGCGGCGAGTTCTACGAGCGCGAGGGGTTCGCCGAGATCGGCGATCGAACCGTCGAGATCGGGGACCAGCAGTTCCGCGAGCGCGTGTTCGCGCGCTTCCCCAGCGGCGACGGCGAGCAGGTGCTCACGGAGGCGCGCGTGACCGACGACGGCGATCAGGTGTACGTCGCCTACGACGAGGCCGAGCGCGCGTCGAAGGCTCCCTTCTACGCGACGTACGCCGACCGCGAGCGCACCGAGCGGGAGGGGTACGTCTGCGGCAACTGCGGCGGCTTCGCGGTGAACGTCGACACCATGGACCGCGTCGAGTGTAGCGAGTGCGGGAACAAACGGAAGGCGAGCCGGTGGGACGCGGCGTACCTCTAGACCGACTCGGCGGACCCGTAGGTCGGCTCGGTGAACCCGAAGCCCGCCCCGCGGTCGCGCGCGGCGGCCGACCGCGACGGGGCCGGACCCGGCCCCGGAAGTCTCACGCGCGATACTTCGGGGGCGGCAGTTAAGTCGGGAGCACGACGAACCCCGGGCATGGACGGACGCGTGCTCGCCGTCGTCGGCGCGAAGGGGGGCGTCGGCAAGACGACGACGAGCCTCAACCTCGCGGCCGCGCTCGCGGAGGACGGGCGCGCCGTCGCGGTCGTCGAGGCGGACCTGGCGATGGCGAACGCCGTCGACTTCCTCGACATCCGCGTCAACGGCGGCCGGACCCTCCACGACGTGCTCGCGGGCGGCGCCGGCGTCACCGACGCCACCTACCCCGCGCCGGGCGGGTTCGACGTGGTGCCCAGCGGCGTCACCCTCGACGGCTTCGTCGACTCCGATCTCGACCGCTTCCCGGCCGCGATGGACGCGCTGAAGGCCCGCTACGACGCCGTGCTCGTCGACACCGCCGCCGGCGTCAGCAGCGAGACGGTCGTGCCCATGTCGGGCGCTGACGCCTCGGTGCTCGTGTCGACGCCGCGGGTCGCGTCCATCCGCGACGCGGACAAGACGATCACCGTCGCCGAGCGCGCCGACGCCCCCGTCGGCGGCGTCGTGCTCACGAAGTCCGGGACGGGTCGCTCGCCACCCGCCGACCGGATCGCGAGCTTCCTCGACACCGAACTCCTCGGGCACGTCCCCCACGACGAGTCGATCCCGAAGGCACAGGACGCCGGCCAGCCGGCCGTCTCCTACCGCCCGCACAGCGACGCCGCCGACGCCTACCGCGAGGTCGCCGCCGCGCTGCGCAAGCGCCCCGACATGCTCGGGATGACGGTGACGACGAACGCCGGCGGCTTCCGCTTCGGCGACGGCGACGACGGAACGGACGCGTTCGCCGACGGCGGCGAGGGCGGTCACGGGGGTCGCGACGGCCGCGACGACGGCTTCACGAACCCGTTCGGCTGACAGCGACGCTGTCGGCGCTCGGGTACTGAGCGTCGGCGTCGAAAAACGGGTGACGGCGTGTCGTCGGTCGAGGATCGATGCGGCGGCCGGCAGGCGGCAGGCGGCAGGCGGGGGATAGCGGCCCGCAGGCGGCAGGTGGGCTGCCGGCGGGCGGGCGACAGGCGTGCGGGGACGGACTATCCCTCCCCGACCATCCGCTCTTCCTCCTCCCACTCCTCCTGGCGGAGTTCGTACTTCTGGACCTTCCCCGTGGAGGTCTTGGGGAGCTGCTTCACGAACTCGATCCTCGTGGGCGCCTTGTAGTGGGCCATGTTGTCGCGGGCGTACTGGATGAGCTCGTCGGCGGTGACGCCGGGGTCGCTCGGGTCGCCGCCGGTCGGGACCACGAACGCCTTCGGCGTCTCGCCCCAGTCGTCGTGCGGCGAGGGGATGACCGCCACGTCGTCGACCTGATCGTGGCTGAAGAGGGTGTCCTCGACCTCGATCGAGGAGATGTTCTCCCCGCCGGAGATGATGATGTCCTTCTTGCGGTCCTGGATCGAGATCATCCCGTTGTCGTCGACGACCGCGAGGTCGCCCATGTGGTAGTACCCTTCGAGACGCTCGGAGAACGCCTCCTCGGTCGCCTCGGGCTTGTTCCAGTAGCGGTCCATCACCGAGTTGCCGCGGACGACGACCTCGCCGATGGTCTCGCTATCCTGCGGCACGTCGTTGCCGTCCTCGTCGACGACGCGGATCTCCGTGCCGAGGTAGCCGATCCCCTGGGTCTTCTTCACCGCGAAACGGTCGTCGGAGTCGTCGTCGAAGTAGCGCCGGGCGTCGCTGGAGGTGATGAGCGGCCCCGTCTCGGTCGCGCCGTACACGTGCTTGAGGTACCACCCGAACTCGTTCTCGACGGTCCGGATGACCGCCTCGGGCGGGGCGGCGCCCGCGGTGGCGACGCGCACGTCCTGCCCGGCGTCGGGCTCGCCGCCGTGCTCGTCGATGTGGTCGCCGAGCATCTTCAGCACCGTCGGCGCCGCACAGAAGTACGACACGTCCTCGGTGCGCAGCTTGTCGAAGACGTACTCCTCGTCGACGCCGCGGGTGCAGACGTGCCGGGCGCCCATCCCGGTGACCGCGTAGATGTGCCCCCAGCCGTTCACGTGGAACATCGGGAGCGTCCACAGGTACGTGTCGTCGTCGCGGATCTCCTGGTGGATCGCGATCTGGTAGGCGTGGACCGTCTCCGTCCGGTGGGTCCGGCAGACGCCCTTCGGGTCGCCGGTGGTCCCGGAGGTGTAGTTGATCGTGATCACCTCGTCCTCGCTCATCTCCGGCCGGTCGTAGTCGGTCGACTCGGCGATCAGCTCGTCGAACGCCTCCCAGTCGCCCTCGACGGCGTCGGCGTCGTTCGTGATGAACGTCTCGGTGGGGATGTCGTCGCGGATCGCCTCGATCTTGTCGGCGTACGCGTGGTCGGCGTAGATCGCGTCGACGCCGGCGTCGTTCAGGATGTACTCGAAGTCCGACTCGACGAGCCGGTAGTTCAGTGGCGTGTGGACCGCGCCGACCTGGAAGCTCCCATAGGCGGCCGCCAGGTGGTAGTGCGTGTTCGGGTCCAGGACCGCGACGCGGTCGCCCTTCTCGATGCCGCGCGCCTGAAGCGCCGCCGCGAACCCGTCGGCGCGCTCGCCCAACTCGTCGTACGTGAAGCGGTCGCCGTCCACCCCGAGGACCGCCTCGTGGCTCCCGTAGTTGCGGCGGGCGCGGTCGAGGAAGTCGGTCACTAACAGCGGTTTTTCCATAGCCAGCGGAACTTCAGGCACGTTCGTGATAATCGTTGCGGGGGCGGTAACGGGCGACACGGGGGGAGTTCACGTCTCCGGACGGTCGCATCGTCGGTTCGCAGCGTTCGACGGCGACGAGGGCCGGTACCGCCGAGCCGGGCGGCGCGTGGCGGCGTGGCTGGCGGGCGAGGAGCGGAAAAATCGTGGATCGGGTCGCCGGTGTGGCAGTACGACGGTACGGCCGTGAGTCCGACGCGCTCAGTCTCCCTGAACGACCTGACGGATGTCCTCGACGATGTCGGGGTTGCGCAGCGTGGAGGTGTCGCCGAGCTCGTCCTCGTTGGCGATATCCTCCAGCAGCCGGCGCATGATCTTGCCGGAACGGGTCTTCGGGAGCTCGGGCGTGAAGATCACCTGTTCGGGGCGGGCGATCGGCCCGATCGCGTCCTCGACGGCCTCGACGATCTCCGCGCGGAACTCCTCGGTCTCGGCCTGCCCCTCCTCGGTGATGACGTACGCGTAGACGGCCTCGCCTTTCACCTCGTGGTCGCCGCCGACGACGGCCGCCTCGGCGACGCCCTCGACGCCGACGATGGCCGACTCGATCTCCATCGTCCCGAGCCGGTGGCCGGAGACGTTGATCACGTCGTCGACGCGCCCGAGCACGGTGATGTAGCCGTCGTCGTCGATCTTCGCGCCGTCCTCGGGGAAGTACACCCAGTCCTCGGAGTCGGAGGAGTCGGTGTCGGAGTACTCGGCCCAGTACTCCTCGATGAAGCGCTCGTCGTTACGGTACAGCGTGCGGAGCATCCCGGGCCACGGCTTGTTCACCGTGAGATAGCCCGCGCGGCCGGGATCGATCTCCTCGCCGTTGGTGTCGACGATCTGCACGTCGAGCCCCGGCAGCGGCGGCCCCGCGGAGCCGGGCTTCATGTCCTTCACGCCCGGCAGCGTCGTCACCATCATGCCGCCGGTCTCGGTCTGCCACCACGTGTCGACGACGGGGCACTCCTCGTTCCCGATGTGCTTGTAGTACCACTTCCACGCGCGTGGGTTGATCGGCTCGCCGACCGTCCCAAGCAGCCGGAGGCTGGAGAGGTCGTGGCGCTCGGGGTACTCGGGACCCCACTTCATGAACGCGCGGATGGCGGTGGGCGCGGTGTACAGCTGGTTCGCCCCGTAGTCCTCGATGATCTCCCACAGGCGGTCGCGGTCGGGATGGTCGGGCGTCCCCTCGTACATCATCGTCGTCGTCCCGAGCGCGAGCGGCCCGTACACGATGTACGAGTGGCCCGTGATCCAGCCGATGTCGGCCGAGCAGAAGTACGTGTCCTCGGGCTTGATGTCGAGCACCGCCTGGGAGGTCCACGCGGTCCACGCGAGGTAGCCGCCGGTGGTGTGTTTCACACCCTTCGGCTGCCCGGTGGTGCCGGAGGTGTACATGAGGAACAGCATGTCCTCGGCGTCGCGGTCGACCGGCTCCACCTCGGCGCCCTCGTTGGCGGCCATCAGCTCGCCCCAGTCGTGCTGGTTCGCGGCGAGGTCGTGGCCGAAGTCGTCGCCGTTGGGACCGAGCCGGTCGACGACGACCGTGTCGGTGTCGTGCTCGACGCCGGACAGGCCCTCGTTGGCCTTGTCGAGGTGGTCGAGCGGGTCGCCGCGGCGGTAGTAGCCGTCGCAGGTGACGAGGTACTCGGAGTCTGCGGCGTTCATCCGGGTCGCCAGCGCGTCCGCCGAGAAGCCCGCGAACACGACCGAGTGCGGCGCGCCGATGCGGGCGCACGCCAGCATGGCGATCGGCAGCTCCGGGATCATCGGCATGTACATCGTCACGACGTCGTCCTCGCCGACGCCCAGGTCCCGCAGCGCCGCGGCCGCCTCGTTCACCTTCTCGTGGAGGTCGTTGTACGTGAGCGTGACGTTGTCCTCGTCGACCGGCTCGCCGACCCACTCGATGGCGGCCTCGTCGCCGCGCTCGTCGAGGTGCCGGTCGAGACAGTTCGTCGAGGCGTTCAGGCTGCCGTCGGTGAACCACTCGTAGAACGGCGGGTTCGAGTCGTCGAGCACCTGGTCGTACGATTCCTCCCAGTCGAGGAGGTCCGCGGCCTGCTCCCAACACTCCGGCCAGTTCTCCTCGAACTCGTCGTAGATGGCGGCGTCCGAGACGTTCGCCTGCTCGACGAACTCCTCGGACGGCTCGAACACCTCCTGCTCCTCGAGCCGGGCCTCCAGTTCCACGTCATCGTCTGACATAGTCACGCGATACGTCGGAATCGACCGTGATAAAACTGCCTCACTCCGTCAACATCCACGTGTCGTCGCGCGGTTTCGACGCCGAAAAACCGGTGACAGTCATATGTCAACGCGCCCAGGGGTGGCGCGCTCGGTCGGGCCGGCCCCCGTCTACGACGCGAGCCCGATCGTCTCGCGGTAGGCGCCGTGGTGTTTCTCGAACACGTCCATGATCTCGCCCATCGTCGCGTACGTCTTCACCGCGTCGACGACGTACGGCATCACGTTCTCGTCGTTCTCGATGGCCGCATCCAGCGCCGCGAGCGCCTCTTCGACGGCGTCGTCGTCGCGCTCGGCCTTCACCTCGGCGAGCCGCTCCAGCTGTCGGTCCTGGACCTCCTCGTCGACGTGGAGCAGGTCGGGCTCGGGGTCGTCCTCGACGGTGTACTTGTTGACGCCGACGACGACCTCCTCGCCGTCGTCGACGCGCTCCTGGTACTCGTAGCTGGCCTCCTGGATCTCGCGGTGGAAGTACCCCTGCTCGATCCCCTCGAGGACGCCGTCGCGAACGGAGCCGTCGCCCATCTCCCGCAGCTCCTCGAGGTACGCCATCGTCTTCTCCTCGACCTCGTCGGTGAGGCTCTCGACCATGAACGAGCCCGCGAGCGGGTCCGCCGAGTCGGCCGCACCCGACTCCTCGGCGATGATTTGCTGGGTCCGGAGGGCGACGCGGACGGCCTGCTCGGAGGGCAGCGCCAGCGCCTCGTCGAAGGAGTTGGTGTGCAGCGACTGCGTCCCGCCGAGCACGCCCGCAAGCGCCTGAATGGTGACGCGGACGATGTTGTTGAGGGGCTGCTGGGCGGTGAGCGACTGGCCCGCGGTCTGCGTGTGGAACTTCAGGCGCTTGGACGCCTCGTCCTCGGCGTCGTACCACTCGTCCATGATCCGGCTGTAGATGCGTCGTCCCGCCCTGAACTTCGCCACTTCCTCGAAGATGGAGTTGTGCGAGTTGAAGAAGAAGGACAGCTGCGGGGCCACGTCGTCGACATCCAGCCCGCGCTCGGCGGCGTCCTCGACGTACGCGAAGCCGTCGGCGAGCGTGAACGCCAGCTCCTGGACCGCCGTCGACCCGGCCTCGCGGATGTGGTACCCCGAGACAGAGATGGGGTAGATCCCGGGCGTCTCGTCGATCGCGAACTCGACGGTGTCGGTGACGAGGTCGAGAGAGGGCTCGGGGGGGATCACCCACTCCTTCTGGGCGATGAACTCCTTGAGCATGTCGTTCTGGAAGGTGCCCCGAAGCTCCTCGCGCGGGACGCCCTTCCGGTCGGCGAGCGCGACGTACATCGCGAAGACCACCGGCGCGCTGGGGTTGATCGTGAAGGAGGTCGACACCTCGCCGATGTCGATGCCGTCGAAGAGGATCTCCATGTCGCGCAGGGTGTCGACGGCGACGCCCTCCTTGCCGACCTCGCCGTCAGAGAGCGGGTCGTCGGAGTCCTTCCCCATCAGGCTGGGCATGTCGAACGCCGTCGAGAGGCCCGTCTGGCCGTTCTCGATGAGGTAGTGGAAGCGCTCGTTCGTCTCCTCGGCGGTGCCGAAGCCCGCGAACTGGCGCATCGTCCACGTCCGGCCGCGGTACATCGTCGGGTATGGGCCGCGAGTGTACGGCTCCTCGCCTGGGAATCCGATGTCCTCCTCGTAGTCGATGTCGGCTACGTCGTTCGGGCCGTAGAGGTCCTGGATCTCCAGGTTCGAGACCGTCGCGAATCGGTCCTTGCGCTCGCCGTGTGCGTCCAGAACGGGGTCACGGGTCTCCTCCTCCCACTCCTCGCGGGAATCGCGTATCTCCGCGAGGTCGTCGTCGTCGTACATGGACGCAACAACTGCCGGAAGGACCATTAACGATTCGGGTGGCGGGGATCCTCGCGATCCGCCCCGACCCGGCACCGATCCGTCTCGACCTGGTACCGTTCGTCCCGACCCGCCCCGATCCGGGTCGTCCGAGCGAAACACGAAACACGCTGGCGGCCCAACCGCCGACGACAGACCGTGCAGGAGTACCAGCGCAAACAGCTCCTCGAACGCGTGACCAAGGAGAGCGCGACCATCGGCGCTGACATCCCCGACCGCATCGAGGTGCAGGGCGAGGAGTTCGACCTCCGGACGTTCGTCTTCGAGATCAAGCGCCGCGAGACGATCCCCGAGGGCGAACGCGAGCGCGTCGAGCGGGCGAAGCGCAACCTCCGGCGCGAGCGGCTGGAACGGCTGGAGGAGATCGAGGAGAACCGCGTCGACTTCGAGACGGGCGAGGAGCTGGCGGCGTCGATCATCGGCATCGACCGCGCGCTCGAGGCCCTCGACAACCTCCGGCCCGCGGACGTGGAAAGCGAGGCGCGACGCCAGGAGGCGATGGACAAGAAGCGCTGGATGAGTTTCCTCAAGAAGGCGCTGGGGCGTGAGGACGCCAGCGGGAGCAAGCGCGGCGGGTATTGACCGACCGCGCCGCGCGTCGACGAGCGGGGACCCGTCCGACGGATCCCCGGCGACTCCCGCCGTCGATCCCGTGGACGATGCGCGGCCCCGCGGTCGCCTCGTGCGGGCGGTGTGTCAGTCGTTCCGCTCCGGAGTCCTGCCGCCGTCGGCGGCGGTAACGGAACTGTCGGCGGGCGTCCCGGCTGCCGCCGGAGCCGCCGCGGTCCCCGTCTCGAACTGTTCGAGCCGGGCGGTGAGTCGGTCGGAGAGGGCCGACAGTCCCTCGGCACGCTCTGATATCTGCGTGGTCGAAGTGGCGGCCTCCTCTGCGGCGGTGGCGACGCCGTCGACCGTCGCGGCGCTGCGCTCGCCGGCGGCCGCGGCCTCCTCGACGATCGCCACGACCTCCTCGGTGGAGGCGGCCTGTGAGTCGGTCGCACGGTTGATCTCCTGGACGCCGTCGTCCGCCGACTCGATCTCGTCGCTCACGTCCTCCAGCGCGAGGAGCGCGTCATCGACGGTCTCGCGCCCCTTCCGCACCTGCTCGCCGGTGGCGCGCATGTTCTCGGCCGTGTCATCGGTCGCCGAGCGAATGTCGTCCACCAACCGCTCGATGTCGCCAGCGGCGACGGACGCCTCCTCGGCGAGCGTCTTCACCTCGCTGGCGACGACCGCGAACCCCTCGCCCTCCTCGCCGGCGCGGGCGGCCTCGATGGAGGCGTTGAGCGCGAGCAGGTTCGTCTCGTCGGCGATCCCCGAGATCGTCTCGACGATCTCTCCCACCTCGGCCACTTCGCGCTCGAGGCGCTCCACCTGCTCCACCGCGCGGGTCGTCCGCTCCTCGACGGCGTCCATCTCCGAGAGCGCGTCGCTCGCGAACTCGCTGCCGGCTTCGCCGCGTTCGGCCGCCCGTCGCGACAGGATAGCCACGTCGTCTGCCGAGGACGCCACCTCCTCGACGGTCGCCGACAGTTGGCTCATCTCGTCGGCCGCCTCACGGAGGAGGTCGCCCTGGTCGACTGTCGACTCGGACACTGACTCGACGTCCTCGCTGACGCGCTCGCTGGCCGACCGGATCTGTTCGGCGCCCGTGGCGACGTCCTCCGCGCTCACGGCGACGGATCCGGCCGTCTCGCCGGCCTCGGCGACGAGTTTCTCGAGGTCGTCGATCATCTCGTTGAACGACCGGGCCACGACCGCGAGCGCGTCGTCGTGGCCCCCGTCGTCGAGCCGGACGGTCAGATCGCCCTCGGCCGCCCGACGCATCGACGACCCGAACGCCTCCGCGCGGTCGGTCAGCGAGTCGTGGAGCTCGCGCACCTCCATCCGGGCGCGCTCTGACTCCTCGCTCGCGGCTTCCGCCTCCGCGCGCGCCTCCCGAGCGCTCTCGGCCTCCCGCTCGGCCAGCAGCATCGACGTCTTCGACTCCTCGACGACCGACAGCGTGCCGGAGGTGCCGACGGCGTACGCCGCCACCGTCGCCGTGAGCAGCGAGACGCTCAGCGTGTCGAGGACAGCCCACTGCACGCCGGCGTGTTCCGCGAGCACCACGCCCGTCCACGCGCCGCCCAGGACGCTCGCGAGAAAGTAGTTCGCCCAGAACCCCGACTCCACCTCGGCGTCCCGGTAGTTGAGTGCGGCATAGAGCGCGGCACCGAGGAAGCCGAGGAAGCCGGCGAGGTCGAACACCGCGGTGAGTTCGACCATCAGGCCGCCTCCCCGCCGTCGGCCCCGACCGCGTCGATCGGCGGCTGCCCGCCGTCGACCGCGTCCGAATCGAGGTCGTTCGAACCGATCTCCTCGCCGTCAACGATCCGCCGACGGCGACTGCGCGCGGCGACGAGGAACACGACGCCCGCGGCCCCGATGCCGACGACGTGTTCGAGCAGTCCGAGCACCTCCCCCAGCAGGAGGTGTTCGGCGTTCGTCGCCACCGCGCCGAAGCACAGCAACACGTAGCCGACGGTGAACAGCCGCGAACCGTCAGTACGCTGCGTGAGCACGGGAACAAGCCCCGCGATCGCCACGGCGACGAGTACCAGTTCCTTCGCGTCCAGTGCACCCAGGTCGAGTACCATATCCGGATCAATGACAAGGCCGATTTAACCCGATCGGTGAAAATATCAGCGTAGATTCCTCCCTCTACGCCCTCTACCGTCAAATATCACGACTTCGCCACATCAACGATCGAGCTCCTGGAGGGGATCACGGGGGGTGTATGGTCCGACAGTTGGGACGACAACCGCCGGTGCGGGGGCTGGGTGACCGCACCGGGACCGCCGACATCGAAGCCGATCCCGGCCCGTCGTTCTAAGTCACATCCACCCGGATGGGCACGTAGCATGCGCAACGCCGAGGTCGCCGGCCTGTTGGAGGAGTTCGCGGACCTGCTGGAGGCGCAGGGCGTCGAGTACAAGCCGAACGCCTATCGCCGCGCCGCCGACAACGTCCGCGACCACCCGCGCGCGATCGAGGACCTCGCGAGCGAGGGCGGCGAGGACGCCGTCGCCGAGATCGACCGCGTCGGCGACGCGATCGCCGCGAAGATCGTTGAGTACCTGGAGACCGGCGAGATCGCGGAACTGGAGGAACTGCGCGAGGACCTCCCCGTCGACATGGCCGCCCTGACGCGGGTGGAGGGCGTCGGCCCGAAGACCGTCGGCACGCTGTACGAGGAGCTCGAGATCACGACGCTCGACGAGCTGGAGGCGGCCGCCGAGGCGGGGAAGATCCAGGAGATCAAGGGCTTCGGCGCGAAGACCGAGCAGAACATCCTCGACAACGTCGCGTTCGCGAGGGAGGCGGGCCAGCGCCAGCGCCTCGGCGACGCGCGCCCGCTCGCGGAGGAGGTGATGGGCCACCTAGACGGCGAGGCGGCCGTCGAACGCCTCGACGTGGCCGGCTCCATCCGACGCTGGAAGGACACCATCGGCGACGTGGACGTGCTCGTCGGCAGCGAGGACGGCGAGGCGGTCGTCGACCTGTTCACCGACTGGCCCGACGCCGACGAGGTCATCGAGGCGGGCGAGCAGAAGGCGAGCGTCAGCGTCGACGGGATCCGTGTCGACCTCCGCGTCGTCGTCCCCGAGGAGTTCGGGTCGGCGCTCCAGTACTTCACCGGCTCGAAAGCCCACAACGTCACCCTCCGGAACCTCGCGATCGATCGCGGACTGAAGCTCAACGAGTACGGCGTCTTCGATGTCTCCGAGCTACGCTCGGACGGCCAGTCGGACGCGGACGCGTCCGACGATGTGAGCGACGTGGACGACCCGGACGCAGGACAGCGCGTCGGCGAACGTCTCGGCGGCGCGGCGGAGTCGGAGATGTACGGCGCGCTCGACCTGCCCGTCATCCCGCCGGAGTTGCGCGAGGACACCGGCGAGATCGAGGCGGCCGTCGAGGGCGACCTCCCGGACCTCCTCACGGAGGGGGAGATCCGCGGCGACCTCCACACCCACACCGAGTGGTCCGACGGCGCGAGCACGGTCGCCGAGATGGTGCAGGCGGCGGCCGACTACGGCTACGACTACCACTGCGTCACCGACCACGCCGAGGGACCGGGCGTCTTCGGCGACACCGGGCTGACGGACGAGGAGGTGCGCGAACAGGCCGAGGCGGTCGCGGCGGTCCGCGAGGACGTCGATATCGAGGTGTTCCACGGCGTCGAGGCGAACGTCGACGCCGACGGCGACGTGACCACGAGCGACGACCTGCTCGCGGACCTCGACATCGTCGTCGCCTCCCCCCACGCCGCGCTCGATCAGGGGGACGCGACCGACCGGCTGATCCGCGCCGTCAAGCATCCACACGTCGACATCCTCGGGCATCCCACCGGCCGGCTGATCAACCAGCGCCCCGGGCTGGAGATCGACTTCGAGCGGCTCGCGGAGGCGGCCGCCGACGCCGACACCGCGCTGGAGGTGAACGCGAACCCCGCGCGCCTCGACCTCCACGGCGACGCGGTCCGGGCGGCCGTCGAGGCAGGCGCGACGGTCGCGATCGACACGGACGCCCACTCCCCGGCAGAGTTCGGCAACGTCCGCTACGGTGTCCACACCGCACGTCGCGGCTGGGCGGAGGCGACGGACGTGTTGAACGCGCGCGACGCCGACGGGCTGCGCGCGTTCCTCGACGGATGAACGAGGACGGCGGGATGGGCGGGCACGGGGGCGAGGACACCCACGGCGACGCGACCCACCCGAGCGCGATCGCGCCCGACCGCGACGCCCTCCTGTTGGACGCCATGCTCGGAAACCTCGCGAGCTACCTCCGAATGTGCGGCTACGACGCCGCCTACGCGCCGGATCGGGGGGTCGAGGACGACACCGCGATCCGGTCGCTTGCGGCCGCCGAGGGCCGGAGGCTGATCACCCGCGACCGGAGCCTCGCGGCGTCGACCCCTGGCGCGGTTCTCCTGACCGAGCGCGAGACGACCGACCAGCTCCGCGAGCTGCACGAGGCGGGCGTTGCGCTGGAGATCGAAGCGCAGCCGTCGCGCTGTGGCGCGTGCAACGGCCCCGTCGAGCGCGTCGATGTGGACGAGGACGAAAACGAAGAACGACCCGAGTACGCGCCCGACGAGGGACCGATCTGGCGGTGTCTCGTCTGCGACCAGCACTTCTGGACGGGGAGCCACTGGGACGACGTGGCGGAGACGCTCGCGTCGCTGTGACTCACGGACGGGGAGCCGGCGAGAGTACCGAACGTCGACTGCTGTGCCCGAGGTACGAGCGGGTGTTCAGCGCGGGCTCCAGTCGTCGCACGCCTCCATGTCCTCCATCAGGTCGTCGTGGAGGCCACAGTAGGGCTGCATGCCCTGGTCGGTACGGACGTACTGGAAGTGCCCGCAGGAACCGCAGTAGGAGTCGCCGGGCGACTGGGATCGGGCCGTTCCTCGCTCCGACGCCGCCGACGACTCGACTGCGGGGCCCTCGGCCGACGGACCGATTCGGTCGATCCCCGGCGACGACTCGGGCTGTTGCCGTTCCGCGAGCGGAGTGATGTCGGACGACGACGCCCCGCCGTCGCTCGCCGCGCCCGCGGTCGGGTCGCCGCCCGGACCGGCGCCCCCGACGGGTCCGGCGCCGGAACCGCCGGCGGTCGACGCGGACTGGGGCTTCCGTTCCCGGTTCCGGCCGGACTCGGGGCGGTTCGTCTGCGTCTCAACGCTCCCGTCCGGGGTGGTGCCCAGCAGGCCGACGCCCCCGACGCTTCCGGTGGACCCCTTGGCGCCGCGGATCTCCTCCGCGGTCGATTTCGGTACCTCGATCACCTTCGTCTCCCCCTCGCGAGTGATCTCCAGGCTCACCGTTCCGCCGGGGCTGTTGCGCGCCTTGAAGTTCGCGACGCCGGTGAACAGACACCAGAACGTCGTGAACGCCCCGAGGAAGTACACGCCCGTCGTCGGGAGGGTGAGATCGGCGTACTGTCCGGCACAGCGCGCGCCCGACCAGTGACACGGGTACGCGTGGGCGAACAGCGCCACGCCGAGGACCGCGACGCCCGCGCCGACGACCGCGGCCGCCTGCGTTCGGCGGCTCGTCGGCATCACCGCCAGCACGCCGAGGAACGTCGCGGGGATGCCGAGCCCGGCGAGGATCCCGGCGGTCTCGCGCGCCTGGCCGAGGTTCCAGCCGAGCATGGCCGTCGTCAGATCCGTCGCCGCGATGACGATGCCCGCGACGACGAGGAGTGCACCCAGCGAGAACGACCCGACGCCCAGGTACAGTCGCCGAAGGCTGGCGTACTCGCCGACTTGGCCTTCGTACACCTCGGCGAGGCTGCTCATACACCGGTGTTATACCATCATCACTTAAAACGATACGTCAGACGTCGGCATGACGCACGTCCCCACGGTCCGCCGGTTCCGCCGCGATCGGCAGGGAGGGATCCGTGCTCGCCCGCCGCGACGGGGAAGCCGACCCGTAGCGGCGCTCCGAAAGGATTAGGCGGACCGTGGGCGAACTCGGGGACATGGCTGACGACGACGAACCCGAGGAGGAGGAGCCCGCCGTCGAGCTCGGCGAGGGTCCGACGATCGAGGGGGCGCCGCTGGCGCGTGTCGCCTCCCGGCTCACGTGGCCCCAGGAGAAATCGAAGGTGCTCGACAAGGAGGGCGACGCCACCGTCCGGACACCGGACGGCCCCCGCGACCTCGAAGACGTGCTGAGCGAGGTCGAGATCACCTACTTCGACCGCCGCCAGACGTTCGTCGACGCCGTCGAGGACGTGATCGGCCGCGGCCCCGTCAAGACGGCGGAGTAGCCGGAGCGAACCCGCACACGGCGGCCGGGCGCGAGGCGTGCATCGGCGCCAGCTTTTCGACGCCGCCCGTCGAACCGCGAGCCATGCAGCTCCCCATCGATCCCGAAGCGATCCGCGGCGACGACTACGGCGAGAAGCGCGCGACCCTGGAGATGGATCACGCGGACGCGGTCGAACACGTCCGCGAGACGTTCACCGCCCACGGCTTCGGCGTCCCGGTCGAGTTCTCGCCGTCGGAGCTGCTCAACGAGAAGGTCGAGGCCGGCCGCGACCCGTACTACGTGCTCGGCGCGTGTAACCCGCGGATGGCCGACCGCGCGCTCGACGCGACCGACGGCCGCATCGGCGGGTTGTTCGCCTGCAACGTCGTGATCTGGGAGGAGGAACCGGGCGTCCAGGCCGTGTACCACGTCTCGATCATGCGGATCGCGCGGCTACTCGGACTCGACACCGACGCCGAGGAGATGGACCGTATCATCGAGGAGACCGGCGAGATGGTCGACGCCGCCTACGCCGACCTCGACTCCTCGTAGTCGGGATCGTCGCCGTCGACGGGAGTGTCCGCGGTGTCGCCGTCGGCGTCGCCTGCGGTATCGCGGTCGGCGCCGCCCGCGGTGTCACGACCGGCATCGCCCGCGGTGTCGCCGGCGGCGTCGTCCGCAGCGTCGCCGTCGTCTGCATCGCCCGCGGTGTCGCCGGCGGCGTCGGCGGTCTCCCTCTCGGCCGCCCCCGTCTCCTCGCGGAGCGCACGTAGTTCCGTGCGAGTCTCCGCCAGTTCGCGTTCGAGCGACGCGATCCGGTCGTCGTCACCGTCGCCGCCGAGGAGCTTCACTCCCCCGAAGATCACGATCGCCGCCAGCGCAGATCCGCCGAACAGGAGCAGGAGCACGAGGAGGACGATCAGCAGTTCCGGACCGCCGGGGATCTGTCCGATCGGGAGGGCCATACCGGGGTGTCGGTGCCCGATCGAGTAACTCTGACGGCGGGGCTGTACGGAGACAGCACGGCTCCCGAAACCCGACCGACGGGAGCGAGCAGACGGGCTCGGGCTACGTCGTCCAGTCCGCGAGGCTCGACTGTAACCCCGCGACCATCGTCGACTTCCCCCGGAGCCGCGCGAGCGACACCGGCAGCTGCTCGCTCACGCCGCGGACGGCCTCCTCGAACGTCTCGGCCTCGCCGTGTTCGCCCTCGAAGGCGTTGCGGACGCTCTCGCGCACCTGCCAGACGCCGACCGGCCCCCAGTAGTCGTCGGAGACGTGTCTGAGGACGAGTACTTTCGCCTGTCGGCCGCGCTCGGAGAGGTGTTCGAGCACGCCGAACCGGGAGGCGTAGTACGCGCCCGCCGTCTCGTCGACGTACTGCGTCCGTCCCTCGCGGTTCTCGTGGGCCGACGAGAGGTACGTGTCTCCCTCGGGGTCGGGGTGCCAGATGCTCCCCGGCGACTTCATCTCGACCAACTCGAACTCCCAGTCGCCGGGCGCGAGGATCACCCAGAAGGCGTTGCCGAGGTACTCGTTGCGCCACACCTGGACGGTGTCGACGCTCCGGCGGTCGCGGATCGTCCCCCGGAGGTACTTCCCGATCGTGTCGTCGACGGCGGTGATGGACCACCGCGTCGGCACCAGCCGTCGCTGGTCGTCGCGGCCGAGCGCGCCCGCCGAGAGGACGGTGTTGATGTCGTACACGTCGAACCCGCGGCGATAGAGGTAGTTCATCGCCCCCTCCGCGCGCCAGTCGTCGTCCTCCAGCGTCTTCTTCACCGGCCGCGGGACGTGCGGGTTCTCCGTCAGGTCCGCGTCGGCGGCGCGGGCGCGCGGTCCCGTCGGCGTCGCGATGTCGTCGGGCGACACGTCGTAGTCGATGGCCGGGCCGTCGTCGAGGAACACCTCCACGTCGACCGGGCGGTCGGCGATGGCGACCTCGCGCTGGACGCCGAGGAAGCCGTCCCAGGCGTCGTGGACGCTCGCGGCCTCGCGCGCGTCGACCCCCTTGTTCGAGTTGAGCAGCGAGGTGCGCCGCTCGAACACGTCCGAGATGGAGACGTCCTCCTCGTACCACGCGCCGCTCGTCTCGTAGGTCGCTGCGTCGTCCTCGTGGCCGACCGGCGACAGCAGGCCCGTCGAGAGGTTCGGGTAGTTCGAGGAGCCGACGAAGATCGACGGCGAGACGGACCCGAACACCGAGTCGCCGTCGGTGGCCTCGTCGAAGCGGTGCTGGAACGACTCGAGGTGGTCCATCAGCTCGTAGGACTTCTCCTGTGCGAGCCGTCGGCGCTCGGCCCGCTCGTTCGCCTCGAACTCGACGTAGTCGTCCAGCTTCACGGTCGGTTCGACGTAGCCGCTCCGCGGACAAGAACGTTCCCCGCGCGTTCGTCGATGTCGGCGGTCGCGACGCTCAGGAGATGGCTGACAGGCGGTCGGTGCGTCGCCGGGACGGCCCGCGCGGGGCCGGCAGGGACGCGACACGCGACGGCTGACCGCACGCGCACACGGCTCGCGCCGTCCGCGCCGAGGCCTGAGCGGCCTCACACCCGCTGACCGTCGCGCGACGACTGTCAGGACACGGCGAGCGTGGTCCCGGTATCCGACAAAAACGTTCGCGGCGTCGCGGAGGCGAACGCGGGAGAACGTCGCTTTCGAGTCCGTCCTCGCCTATCCGTGGATCCCCATCGCCTCGATCTGTTCCTGGTAGCGGTTGCGGATGGTGACTTCGGTGACCTGTGCTACGTCGGCGACCTCGCGCTGGGTTTTCTTCTCGTTACACAGCAGGGAGGCCGCGTAGATGGCGGCGGCGGCGAATCCCGTCGGCGACTTCCCCGAGAGCAGTCCCTGCTCGGCGGTCGTCTCGATGATCTCGTTGGCCTTCGATTTGACCTCCTCGCTGAGGTCGAGTTCGGAACTGAAGCGGGGAACGTACTGCTTGGGGTCGACCGGCTTCATCTCCAGCCCGAGCTCCTGGGAGACGTAGCGGTAGGTCCGGCCGATCTCCTTGCGCTCGACCCGCGAGACCTCCGATATCTCCTCCAGGGAACGGGGGATGCCCTCCTTGCGACAGGCGGCGTACAGCGTCGCCGTAGCGACGCCCTCGATGGAGCGGCCGCGGATGAGGTCCTCCTTGAGCGCCCGTCGATAGATGACGGAGGCGACCTCCCGTACCGACCGCGGAACGCCCAGCGCGCTCGCCATGCGGTCGATCTCCGAGAGCGCGAACTGGAGGTTGCGCTCGCCGGCGTCCTTGGTGCGGATGCGCTCCTGCCACTTACGCAGGCGGTGCATCTGCGACCGCTTCTCGGAGCTCAACGAGCGACCGTAGGCGTCCTTGTCCTTCCAGTCGATAGTCGTCGTCAGCCCCTTGTCGTGCATCGTCTCCGTCACGGGCGCGCCAACCCGCGACTTCTCCTGGCGTTCGGAGTGGTTGAACGCCCGCCACTCCGGCCCGCGGTCCACGTGATCCTCCTCGACGATCAGTCCCGTGGGTTCGTGCATCAACTCGCCGTCGGCCGTGCGCACGAGGTCCTCCTCATCGAACTCCTCCGGGTCGATGTCCTCCTCCGTTTCCTCGTCCGCTTCCGCCGTCTTCGTCGCCGATCCGTCGCCTCGGTCGTCCCCGGTCCACTGCCGTCGCTCGCGCTCGTCACGCTGCCGGGTGGGCCCTGTCATCGTGTTTACAAGGTGTCGCCGTGGAGACAGTTAAGGGTTGGTCCCGATGGCAACGCTTTCTCCGCGTCGGCGGCCATCGACTGACATGCCGGTCATCGACTGCGACCCCGAGGCGGCCCGCGAGCGGGTGACGAACGCGGGTGTCGAGGTGAGCGCGGGCAACACCGACCACGAACGCTGGCGCGCCGAGCGCGACGGCGCCGTCGCGGTGGCGTACGACGACAAGGTCGTCGTCCAAGGGGGCGACCCGCAGCGCCTCGCGGCGCTGATCCGCGAGGGCGGCGGGCGCGGCCACGTCTACTTCGACGGCGCCTCGCGCGGGAATCCCGGGCCGGCGGCGATCGGCTGGGCGATCGTCACCGGCGACGGCATCGTCGCCGAGGGGGGCGAACGGATCGCGGACACGACCAACAACAAGGCCGAGTACGAGGCGCTGATCCGGGCGCTGGAGGCGGCCGTCGACTACGGGCTCGACGAGGCGGACGTCCGCGGCGACTCCCAGTTGATCGTCAAGCAGATCCGCGGCGAGTGGAACGTGAACGACCCCGGACTCCGCGAGAAGCGCGTTCGCGCGCTGGAGCTGTTGGATCGGTTCGACCGCTGGAGCATCGAGCACGTCCCGAGGGAGATAAACGAACGCGCCGACGAGTTGGCGAACGAGGCGTTCGAGGGCTGAGATGGAACCCACAGAGGACACCACCGACGCGACGCGAGCGGCATCGACCGACGAGAACCAGGGGGAGGCCGACACCGACGAGGCCGACCCGGGCGTCGACGGCTGGGACGAGGAACTCCCGAAGCCGACCGTCGACGCCGCCGAGCGACTCACCCGACTGGCCCGCGAGGTCGTCGACGAGGCGGAAGCCGAGGCCTACCGCGAGGACCGGGCCGACCGGCTCGCCAAGCACGGCTTCACCGCCCGCGTTCGCGAGGACGACGACACGCTCGTGTGCTATCCGGACGAGTGGATGGAGGACGGAACGGTGCAGATCGACCGCATCGAGGACACCGACCGCGCCGTCGAGGTGTCGCTCTCGGGGCCGGGCGACCCGGACGATTGGAGCGAGATCGAGGAGTACAACGCGGCGCTCGTGGAGCGGGTCGCCGAGGAACACGACGAGACCCACGCCGCGAACGCCCGCGCGTTCGCCGACTTCATGGGGAATCACTACGCGCGGCCGATGGACTCGGCCGACGCCGACGAGGTGCAGGAGTTCCTCGACGAGTACTTCCCACGCAACGCGTGGCCGTCGGAAGAACAGCGCGACGCCGTGCGGGCGTCGGTGCGGTACGTCTTCGAGGCCGCGGACGAGCGGACTCCCCTGTGAACTCGTCCGGCGGCGACGCCCCGCGGGCGGTTCTGTGCGGTTGTGCGGTTACGCGTCGAGCGTGTCGTCGACGAGCGCACGGATGTCGCCCGCGCGCGACTCGTCGGTGACATACTTGCCGACGACCCAGTCCAGGCGGTCGAGCACGGCCTTGCGGCCGGTCTCGGTCAGCTCGTACTGGTTCGTCCGCTTGTCGAGTTCGCTCTTCTCCACCAGGTCGAGCTCGACGAGGTCGTCGAGGTTGGGGTAGAGTCGCCCGTGGTTGACCTCGGCGTCGTAGTAGCTCTCGAGCTCTCGCTTGATCGCGAGCCCGTACATCGCCTCCTCCGAGAGGATGACGAGGATGTTCTGCTGGAACGCGGTGAGATCGCGCGCGATGTCGACCACTTCGGTTTTCGATTGTGCCTCTGACATGGTCAGCCGGTGAGAGGTCACGGGAGTATTTAATTGTTACCAACCAGAAAGAACGATTCGGCGGGTAGAGCCCCTCAGAAACGACTATTCGAACGATTCGCGATCTCCCATCCCCCCGGATTGTCGACTGCTCGTTTTCCAAAGAGATGCGTGAAAGGGATAAGGCCTCGGCCGTCTATATTCGGGTGGTCGGGCCCACGTCATCCCCGAGGAGTATCGCCGTCGATCGGACCGCGACGGTCCGTCCCCGCGGTCGCCGGCGGCAACGCTTCGTTCGCTGATTTCACCGCATGCCGAAAGGTCTTTGCTCGCGTTGGCGGAACCGCCAGGCGCATGACGAACCTCTGGGAAGATCTCGAGACGGGGCCGAACGCGCCCGAGGAGATCTACGCCGTCGTGGAGTGTCTGAAGGGAGAGCGGAACAAGTACGAGTACGACAAGGACATCCCCGGCGTGATGCTCGACCGCGTCCTCCACTCGAACGTTCACTACCCCTCGGACTACGGCTTCATCCCGCAGTCGTACTACGACGACGAGGACCCCTTCGACGTGCTGGTGCTCGTCGAGGACCGGACGTTCCCCGGCTGCGTCATCGAGGCGCGTCCGGTCGCGCTCATGAAGATGGACGACGACGGCGAGCAGGACGACAAGGTCATCGCCGTCCCGAGCGAGGACCCGCGGTACGACCACATCGAGGACCTGGAGGACATCCCGCAACAGCAGCTCGACGAGATCGACGAGTTCTTCGAGACCTACAAGAACCTCGAGGAGGGCAAGGAGGTCGAGACGCTGGGCTGGGAGGACAAGCAGGCCGCGATGGACGCGATCGAGCACGCCCAGGACCTCTACGACGAGCAGTTCGCGTAGGCGGCGAACCGCCCCGTTTTTCGCCGCGCTCGACCCCCGGATTAGCCGTGAGCATGGCCCCGCCCGAGCGCATACGTTATGAGCATGGGTAATCTTTTGTGGCACAACCGGCAAGGAATACCCGAACATGGCCGCGAAACAGCCCACCGTCGGCATCGACCACGTGACCGTCGTCCCGACGAACGCCGCCCGCGACGACGACAGTTCGACCGCCGACAGCGACGCGGACGACGCCGACGGGGACGGTGTCGCTGCCGCCGACGACGACCACGACCGCGCCGGCGACGACGCCTGATCCGACTCCCGACCGGACCGGATCGATAGGCCGTTCGCCGGTAGATCGACGGGCCACCCGTCGGTATCGGCCCGTCGGTCGTCGGCGCGTGTGTGCGTTCGGACACGGAAGGGGGCAGACATATACCCCGCCCGGGGCTAGGGCGGGTAATGGCGAAGTGCGCGGAGTGCGGCGAGTACGAGAACCTCCCGTACCAGTGCAGACGCTGCGGACAGACCTTCTGCTCGGAGCACCGGCTTCCGGAGAACCACGACTGCGCGGGGCTCGGGGAGTGGAACGATCCCGGCGGCGTCTTCGACTCCGGCTTCGACGACGGCGTCGAGGAGGGCGACTCCGGCGGCGTCGGGTCCCGGGTGAAGTCCAGGATCGATCGCGAGACGAGCACCGGGGGAATCATGGGCGCGTTCCGCGGGAACATGACGTACGTGTTCCTCGCGGCGATGTGGGTCACGTTCGCCGCGGAGTTCGCCGTACTGTTCACCGCCGGCGAAGTGCTGTTCGACGACCTGTTCGTTCTCAGCGGACAGAATCTGGTCGACGGGTATCTCTGGACGGTGGTGACCTCGGTGTTCGCTCACTCCCCGTTTGGTTTCTTCCATATCGCGGGCAACTCCATCGCGCTGTACTTTTTCGGCCCGCTCGTGGAGCGATACCTCGGATCGAAGCGATTCACGGTCATGTTCCTCGTCACCGGGATCGTCGCGGGGCTCGCACAGATCGGCACCGGACTTCTCCTTGGCGGTCCCCTGGAGGCCGGAGTGTACGGCGCCTCGGGCGCGATCATGGCCGTCATGGGATTCCTCTCGGTCGTAAACCCGAACCTGAAGGTGATGCTGCTCATCCCGCCGATCCCGCTGAAGATCCGGACGATCACGCTCCTGTACGCCGGGCTATCGGTGTTCGGTGTACTCGCTGGGGGCGACATCGTCGGCATCGCCCACGCAGCTCACCTCTCGGGGCTCGTGCTCGGAGTCATTTACGCGACCGTCGCCGACGGCCGACACGGCGTCCCGAACCAGATCGGCAGCGGCGGCGGCGGACTCGGCGGCGGCCGGCGGCGGTTCTGACCCGATGCCCGAGCCCGTCCGTCCGGAGTTCCTCCCGGACCCGGAACTCGACCGCGAGGCGATGGAGGCGCTCCAGCGCGACATCGCCGACGCCGCCGAGTTCGTCGACGGCCTCCCGTTCGACCCCGCGAGCGTCGATGTCTGCGGCGACCGCGACGACACCGTCGACCTCGACGACTTCGGCGGCGACGCGACCGACGGCGACGCCGAGGCTCCTCCGGCCGAGCGCGACCAGCGCGACGGCGACCCGGCCGGTGACCCGCCCCTCGTCGCCGGCGTCGACCAGGCGTTCCTCGACGACCGCGCCGTCTCGGCCGTCGTCGTGCTCCGCGGCGACGAGGTGATCGAACGCACGTACGCGGTGACAGAGCTGTCGATCCCCTACATCCCCGGGTTGCTGGCGTTCCGGGAGGGCGGTCCGATCGTCGATGCGCTGGCGACCATGGAGTCCGACCCGGACCTGTACGTCCTCGACGGGAGCGGCCGCGTCCACTTCCGGCAGGCCGGCATCGCCACCCACGTCGGCGTCCTGTTCGACGCGCCGGCCGTCGGCGTCGCCAAGAGCCTCCTGTGCGGGACGCCCGACGACCCGGTCGACGGCCGGCCCGCGGGCTGGCGGACGCCGGTCCGCGCCGACGACTCGGTCGACGCGCCGGCGGGGACGACGATCGGCCACGCCTACCAGTCCCGGCAGTACGACTCCTCCCCGGTGATCAACCCGCTGTACGTGAGTCCCGGCCACCGCGTGAGCGCCGGGACCGCGGTCGATCTCGTCGCGGCGCTGTGTGACGGCTACAAGCTGCCCGAGCCCACGAGGCTGGCGGACGCGTACGCCGACGAGGCGAAGCGCGAGGTCGCCGACGGCGAGTGACCGTGCGGAGCGGGGGGTGCGTCGCCGGCGACGCGGTCGGCCGATACGATCCGGCGACGAGACGGCGGGAGTTAACTTCGGGGCCCCCGAGGGCGCTGACATGACCAGGACCGTGCTCATCACGGGGTGCTCGTCCGGCATCGGGCGGGCGAGCGCCGAGGCGTTCCTCGAGGAGGAGTGGACGGTGTACGCGACCGCGCGAAACCCGGCCGACATCCAGACGCTCGGCGACCACGACGACTGCAGGATCGCGACGCTCGACGTGACCGACGGGGAGGACATCGAGCGCGTCGTCGACCGGATCCTCGACGAGGAGGGGCGCATCGACGCGCTCGTAAACAACGCCGGCTACGGCCAGTTCGGACCGATCGAGGACGTGCCGACCGACACCGTCCGCGACCAGTTCGAGGTGAACGTGTACGGCCCCCACCGGCTGATCCGCGAGGTGCTGCCCGCGATGCGCCGCCGCGAGGACGGCGCCATCGTGAACGTCTCCTCGGCGGCCGGCCGGGTCTCGTTCCCCGGCGGCGGCGTCTACTGCGGCTCGAAGCACGCGCTGGAGGCGATGAGCGACGCCCTCCGCAACGAGGTCCGCGAGTACGGGATCACCGTCTCGCTGATCGAGCCCGGGCCCGTCGAGACCGGGTTCGAGGAGCGCGTCGAGTCCGAGATCGACGGCCTCGACCGCTCGGGCGCCTACGAGTCCTTCTACGATCTCGTCGAGGACTACGACGCCATCGGCGGCGGCGGGTTCGGGGCAGTCGAGCCCGAGCGCGTCGCCGAGGACGTCGTCGACGCCGCGAGCTCGACGAAGCCGCCCGCTCGCTACCCCGTCGGCCCGCTCGCGACGGTCGCGGAGGTCGGCCGGCTCGTCCCGACCCGGATCGCCGACTCGCTGTGGTCGTTCGCGTCGAAGCTGTCGTGAGCCCGTGAGCGACACCGACGACGGAGAGACGGACGACCGGCTCGACGCCCTCCACGAGCACCTCGCCGCGACCGCCGAGCGGCCGGTCGCGCGGGCCGCGAGCGCCCACCTCGGGGAGGCCGAGGCCGTCGCGCGCGACCTCGCGGAGCGACCCGCCGAGCCGGAGACCGTTCGCGAGCGCGCGGGCCACGTCGTCAGGCTGCTCCGCGAGGCCGGCGACACCGAGGACGAGACCGCCGATGAACACGTCGCCGCGGCGCTGGAGATCGCCCGGGAACTCGCCGGCGACGACGACCCGGCGTAACCGTCCCGCTCAGGCCGGACAGGCGGTCAGGCCAGGCAGGCGGCGACGACGCGCAGGGCGTCCTCCCCGCGCACTTCGTCGGCCAGCAGGGGGACGCGCTTCACGTCGCGGCCGCGGTAGAGGTCGGTCGCCTTCGCGAGGCTGTTCTGCTGCACCTCCCAGCGACGCTGGCAGAACTCACAGTCCTCCAGGTTCGGGGTGACGATCCACGAGGGGTCGACGGCGTCGCCGAACGACGCGACCTCGCGCGGGTCCTCCATCACGCGGTTGACAACGAGCGTGTTCACCGGGATGGAGAACTCGTCCAGTCGCTTGACGAGCCGCTCGGACTCGACGACGCTCATCTCCTCTGGCACCATCACGACGCGAAAGTCCGTCTTTGTGGGGTCCTGTAACGTCTCGCGCAGGCGGGTGATACGCTCCTTCAGCTCGTCGAGGTCCGGCTCCCCGGCGGCGCCGTCGCCCATTCCGAACATCCCCTTCATCCCCTCCATCATCCCGGAGAACTGCTGTTTGAGCTTCATCATTCGCCCGACCATCGAGTCGAGCATCTCGGGCAGTTGGAGCAGGCGGAGCGTGTGCCCCGTCGGCGCGGTGTCGACGACGACGCGGTCGAAGCGCGGGTCGTCGAGGTGTTCGAGCAGTTGGCGCATCGCTGCCGCCTCGTCGGCGCCGGGCATCGTTCCGCCGAACATTCCGCCCATCGGCGAGTCGGCCATCGCCTCGCCCATCCCGCCGAGGCCGCCGAGGGGGCTCTCGCCGGCGGTCCCGCGCGCGTCGCCGCCGGCCGCAGCCCCGGAGCCGTCCCCCTCGCCGCCGGTCGCCATCCCCGCGCCGAACATCCCCTCCTCCATCGCGGCGTCGGGGTCGATCTCCGCGGCGTACAGCGGCACGTCCTCGCGAATACGCGACGGGTGGGCGGGGATGTCGGTGTCGAGCGTGTCCGACAGCGAGTGGGCCGGGTCCGTCGAGACGACGAGCGTCGCGACGCCGTCGTGGGCGCTTGCGAGGGCGGTCGCCGCCGCGCACGTCGTCTTGCCGACGCCTCCCTTTCCGCCGTAGAGGACGTACTCCGGGGCGTCCGGGCTATCGAGTCCGGCCGCACCGCGCACGTCGATCTCAGCGCCCATCCGCGACGGCGCCGCGTCGTCGCCGCCGGCGCCGGCGTCAGCCTCGTCTGCGCTCGTGGGATCGTCCGGATCTTCGGGGTCGTCGATCTCGTCGACCGGCTCCACGTCGATGTCGCTCATTGCCGGGGTGGAGGAGACGGGAACTTGTCTATCCGTTGGTCGTGGAACGACCGAACATTCGGGACGACCGAACACGCGGCCGTCGGAACGCGCGACGGTTGAAAGACGATGACGGCACCACCCCGTCTCGGACGTTCGGGGTCGTCGGCGCCGACCCACAGTCCGCGTCGCCCCTCGCGTACCGCCGGAGCGCCCGGGGCCGAGCAACGGAAGCGACAGCCGTCCGTCGACGGCGGTCAGCCGAAGTAGTCGGTGAGCCGTGCGGCCGCCTCCTCGACGTGCGGCGTCACCAGGGCGAACCGGAGCCACTCGTCGCGCGCCGAGCCGAAGGTCTCGCCCGGCATCCCCGCGACGCCGCCCTCGTCGATCAGGCGCTTCGCGTTCTCCATCGTGCCTGGGACGTCCTCGAAGCGCGCGAGGACGTAGAAGGCGCCGTCGGGGGAGGTGTACTCGGCGCCTGCGGCGTCGAGCGCGTCGGTGAACGTCGCGGCGCGCTCGCGCAGCATCGCGCGAACGTCGGCGTAGTACTCGGCGTCAGTCTCGCGCAGCGCCCGCAGCACCGCGGCCTGCGGGGGACGCGAGGTCGTGACGTTGACGAGCATGTGCCGGGTCTTGGCGGCGTCGACGAGGTGTTTCGGGAACACCGCGTAGCCGACGCGGAAGCCGGTGATCGCCATCGACTTCGAGTAGCCGGTCGTCACGATCACGCGATCGCTGTCGAGCGTCAGCGCCGACTCGAACGCGCCCGTGAAGTCGAAGTGGTCGTACACCTCGTCGGCGACGAGCGTCGCGTCCACCTCCTCGGCGAGGTCCGCGAGGTCCCGCATCGTCTCCCGGGAGTACACCGCGCCGGTGGGGTTGTTCGGCGTGTTCACCAGGATCAGGCTCGTCTCCTCGCTTGCGGCCTCGCGGAACCGCTCGGGGTCGAGCGAGCCGTCCCGTTCCGCGGGGACGAGCGTCGCGTCCGCGTCGAGCAGCTCGGTCTTTCCCGGGTAGTACGGGTAGACCGGGTCGGTCAGGAGGACTTCCGAGCCGGCGTCGCGATCGAGCGCCGCGGCCATCGCGAGGTAGTTCGCCTCGCCGGTGCCGTTGGTGACGACGATCCGGTCGGGGTCGACGTTCCGGCGGGCGGCGATCTCCTCGCGGAGGTCGCGAAGCCCCTCGCTGGGCGGGTACTGGAACTCGTCGGGGTCGGCGTCCGCGTACTCGCGGAGCCCGTCGCGCAGCGCGGCGGGCGGCTCCCAGTCGGGGTTGCCCGACACCATGTCCACCACGTCGCGGTCGGCGGACGCGGCGTACTGCATCACGTGAAAGAACTGCGGGCGCTCGTAGTGCACGGCTTGTCGGCGGTACTGCGAGCCGTCGCTCCTTCACTCCCGCGGTCTTAAGCCGCCGACCGCGGTCTTAAGCCGCCGCCGAGAGACCGTCCGGTATGCGTGAATCCGAGACACGCGAGCCCGAACCCGGTCCCCGGATCGAGGAGCGCGTCGGCGACGCGCTCCGGGACGCGGACGGGACCGTCGCGACCGCCGAGTCGTGCACCGGCGGCCTGATCGGGTCGCTGCTGACGGACGTGCCCGGCTCCAGCGACTACTTCGACCGCTCGGTCGTTACCTACAGCTACGACGCGAAGCTGGAGGAGCTGGCGGTGCCGCGGGAGCACCTCGACGCGGAGGGGGCCGTCTCCGAGCCCGTCGCCCGCGCGATGGCCCGGGGCGTCCGCGACACCGCGGGCGTCGACTGGGGCGTCTCGACGACCGGCATTGCCGGCCCGGAGGGCGGCAGCGACGAGAAGCCGGTCGGGACGGTCTTCGTCGGCGTCGCGTACGCCGGCGCGTGGGGAACCGGCGAGAGCGGCGCGACCGTCGAGCGCTACGAGTTCGACGGAACCCGGACGGAGATCAAAGCGCGGATCGCGCGACGGGCGCTTTCGGACCTGCTGGCGGCCGTGGAAGAACGCGAGTCGGAGTAGCGGGTAACCGAGTCGAAGTAGCCGGGAACCCGCCAGTACCGCGCGACCGCGACCCGATCGGAGCGAGCCGGGAGCCGAAACGGTTTGGTCGCTCGCGGCGGCACGGGGAGACGTGAACAAGAAGGGCCACGTGCTGAACGCGATCCTCCTCGCGATCGGCTTGGGCTATGTCTTGCAGCCGTCGGGCGATCTGGAGACGTTCCGCACCATCGCCGAGCTGTTCGTCCCGCTCGTGCTCGGCGCGCTGTTTCCCGACGTGGACACCGCCTTCGGCAAGCACCGCAAGACGCTCCACAACCTCCTCGTCCTCGGCGTGATCCTCGCGTATCCGATCTACTTCGGGAACCTCCAGTTCGTCTGGATCGGCGTCGCCACGCACTACCTCCTCGACGTGGTCGGGAGCAAGCGCGGCATCGCCCTGTTTTACCCGCTCTCGAGTACCGAGTACGGGCTTCCGGTCGGGGTCCCCACCTCCAGCAAGTGGGCCGACACGCTCACCGTCGTCATCACGCTCCTCGAACTCGCCGCGCTCGCCGCGGTCCAGTACTTCCTCGTCGACCTGAACACGGGGACGCCGCGGGAGGCGGTCGCGACCGCCCTCGCCGGGCTGCCTGTGTGAGGCGCACGCCGGCGACGGACTCCGGACCGGGGTCGAGCGCGCCGCGACCGCCGATCAGTACACGGAAACGTCGTCGAACCGCCCGTCGTAGGCGATGTGTCGCGGGTGCGTCGCCTCCATGCCCGAGAGGAGCAGACGGTCGAGCTTCCCCCACGAGTTCTCGTACCCGAGATGGGCGAACTCCACCAGCCGGCGGAGTCTCGTCGCCGGATCGCTCCGTTTGACCACCGAGCGGGGGACGCCGTCCTTCAGTGCCGACACGAGCGCGTCCTCCCCGCGAACGTCGCCATCGAACTCGGTCCAGGCGGCGCCGACCGTCCCGTGGACGTGCGCGTACGAGGAGCCGAACGTCGGCAGGTCGAACGCCTCGGCGATCCGACGGCCGCGGTCGTTTTGTCCCCCGAACAGCTTCGCGTTGTACGTCTCGACGCCGTCGATCCGGTCGCGGTAGGCGCCGACCTCGGCGCGGGTGAGGCTCACGTTCATGAACTCCGGGTGTGGGACGAGCACCGCCGCGCCCTGCCGCTCGAACTCCGCGAGCGCCGCCTCGAAGGAGATGAAATCGGGGACCGGATCGGAGAGGCCGATCGCGAGGAGGTGACGGCGGTTCCCCCAGTCGCCGGTGAACACCTCCCGCGCCGGCACCACGGTGAGGTCGTCCGTCGAGAAGCGCTCGGCGCGCTCGCGGATCTCGGGCAGGCGCGTGAAGTGCGGCGCGTACACGAGCGTGTCGACGCCCGACTCCCGCGCCCGCTCGACGACGCGCTCGTCGAGCACCTTCACGTGGGGGTCGACCCGCGTCCGTCCTCCGGTCACACGCGGAGGTACGTCGGACCGAGGTTAGTGATTCCGCTTTGGGATAGAGCGCGGGCGTGGGGGCCGACCACCGCGAACGGGGACGGGAACGGAGACGGGAACGGGGACGGGGACGGGGACGGGATCCCACGGGAACGTTTAAGCGAGCCTGTCGTCTGCATCCTGGTATGTCCCGGTGGGCCTGTGGCCTCGAGGGGTGCGACGCGGCGTTCGACGCGGTCGAGGACGCCGTCGTCCACCAGACGACCGCACACGACCGACACGAGTGTCAGGTGTGTGGCGCCGTCGTCCCGGACGGGTACTTCGCCATCCGGCACGCCTTCGACGAGCACACACGCGCCGAGTTCGTCCGCGCGTACGACGCCGACTCCGACGACGTCCGCGAGCGCGAGCGGATCAAAGCCGACATCGAGGATATCGCGGACCTGGACCGGATCGTCGAGCGCGTCGACGGCGCGGTGTGAGCGTCGCGCCGGAACACGGGATCGAGATCGACCCGGAAGCCGTAGCGGTCGAACCGGAAGATATGGCTTCGGACGACTGAGAGCGGCGCGGAGAAGTCGGACGGCGCGGTTCGCGGGGTTGAACTATCGGTCGCGTGAGTCGAGGTCCTACCGTTCGTCGGAGGCTGCTCACGGGCCGGAGGCCCGTTCGCATGGTACGACGAGCTATCGCTCGTCGCTATCCAGCACCCGGATCTGGTCGCCGCGGACCGTCACGGGGATCGGGACGGTCGCCTCGTACAGCTCGACGGTCACCTGGTCCTTGCCCTCGTCGATGCGTTGCACCTGCGCCTTCTCGCCCTTGAACGGGCCGGCGATGAGCTCGACGATGTCGCCCTCGGCGATCCCCTCCACGTCGGGGGTGGGCGAGAGGAAGTGCTCGACCTCCGACATCGACGACTGGCCCGCCTCGCCGCCGGGGCCCTCGACGAGCCCGCGTGCGTGGGGCACCTCCTCCAGCACGCGCCGGATGATCGCGTCGTTGTCGGCCTCGACCATCACGTAGCTCGTGAGCTGATCGGGCGCGAGGACGGCGTGGATCTCGGCCATCTCCTTGCTCGCGATCATGTCCGCGACGGTGCGCTCCTGGCTGGCCGTCGTCTTCACCGAGTAGATCGGCACCGTCAGATCCCCCCGGTGAGGACCGACATGACCGCGAAGATGACGAATCCGAGGAACCCGACGAGGAAGATGCCTGCACCGGCGATCTTGGAGATCTGGGAGAACTCCTCCCAGGAGGGCGTGCTCGCCAGCTTGAGCACCCTGACGTAGCTTGTCAGGTCGTACTTGACATCCATGGTTATCGGGCGTACTTCGCCGCACCTTCTATATCTGTTGCTCTGCCCCCGAACCGGCCGTCACGGCGACGCACGCGCCGGGGAGGATAGGCTGCGCGCGCTGTGGTTGAGTGCCTGCGCGGGCCGCGGTGAATGGGCTGCGCGGGCCGTGGAGACCGGGCTGCGCGGGCCGCGTGATATGCGGGAAAACGGATCGCGGAGGGCGCCGAGGGCGGGGAGTCGCCGCCGCGGGACTCCGGCGTCGGCGACGAACGATCGGATTATTCGACGTAGTCGATGTCCTCGAGGTTGTCGCCGGCGGCGACCTGCGCGGCCTCGTTGCGGCCGTAGATCTGCGGGGAGTCGACGCCGGTAACGACGATCATCGTGCGCATCTGACCGTCGAGCTCCTCGTCGATCGAGGTACCCCAGATGATCCGCGCGTCGGGGTCGATCCGGTCGTAGATCTCCTCCACGACGCCCTCGGCCTCCTCGATGGACATGTCCGAGCCGCCGGTGACGTTCACCAGCGCCGAGTTGGCGCCGGAGATGTCCACGTCGAGCAGCGGCGAGCGGAGCGCCGACTGGACCGACTCCTGGGCCTTCGTGTCGGAGTCGGACTCGCCCAAGCCGATCATCGCGACGCCGCCTTTCTCCATCACGGTGCGGACGTCGGCGAAGTCGAGGTTGACGAGGCCGGGCTTGGTGATGAGCTCGGTGATGCCCTTGACGCTGCGCATCAGCACCTCGTCGGAGATCTTGAACGCCTGCCGGACGGGGAGCTTCCCGACGGCGTCGAGCAGGCGGTCGTTGGGGACGACGATCACGGTGTCGGCCACGTCGCGGAGGCGTTCGAGCCCCGCCTCGGCGTTCGTCCGTCGCACCTCGCCCTCGGCCGTGAACGGCGTCGTGACGATGGCGATGGTGAGCGCGCCGATCTCGCGGGCGGCCTTCGCGACGACGGGCGCCGAGCCGGTGCCGGTGCCGCCGCCCAGCCCGGCGGTGACGAACACCATGTCAGAGCCCTCGAGCGACTCGGCGATCTCCGACTGCGACTCGATGGCCGCCTCCTCGCCGACCTGCGGGAGCGATCCGGCGCCGCGGCCCTGGGTCTTCTCCTGGCCCATCAGGATCTTCGTGTCGGCCTCGATGTTGACGAGGTGTTGCACGTCGGTGTTGGCCGCGACCAGATCCGCGCCGTGGATCCCCTCCTCGGCCATCCGGTTCACCGTGTTGCCGCCGGCGCCGCCGCAGCCGACGACGGTGATGTTCGTCTGGAGGTCCTTCAGGACGTCCTGAAGCTCCTCGTCGGTCATCTTCCCCGTGCGCGGAGCGTCGTCCCCCGATCCGGACGAGTCCGCCGCGGCGTCGGCGCCGGCCTCGCCGGACGCCGGGTCCGCGGAGGCACCGTTCTCCCCCGCTTCCCCGGCCTCCTCGGCCTCGTTGATCGCGTCCTCAACGATGGAGTCCATAGGTATGGGCAGCCGTTGCCGACGGAGAGTTATTATCCTTCCCCCTCGCGTCTTGCCTCCGTCAGACGCCCTCCCGTCTGTCGACGTGCGCCCGGAAGGCGGAGACTGCGCCGACATCGGCCCCTCCGAAGACCGGCCGATCACCGTCCGACCGGTCTCTGGGCACCCTTCAGTCAGACAGAAAACACTTCCTCGCGCTCGCGAGCGACCGTCTCCGGACGGATCGTCTCGCCGTCGACCTCGACCGGCTCGCCGGCCGAGAGCGCGCCGAACTTGGGCCCCTCGGGGATCCCGAGCGTCGCCGCCCGCCCGGGGTCGAACGACTCGACGCGGGCGACGACGTCGCCGTCCTCGCGCGTGACCTCGTCGTACTTCTCGGCGAGCACGGCTGCGAGGTCGTCGACGAGCGCGTCGTACGGGTCGGCGGCGAGATCGGCGGCGCCGTCGTCGGCGTCCGCGTCGTCAACGGCGTCTACAGCGTCCGCGGGGTCAACGTGGCCGGGTTCGGGGTCGACGGGGAGCGCGACCCAGCCGGCCGCGCGCGTCCCTGCCTGCTCGGTCTCGAAGGCGACGGCGTGGCGCTCGACGGCGGCGCGGGCCGCGTCGGCGTCGATCCCCTGCGCCTCCGCGAGCAGGTCGGCGGGGAGATCGACGACGCGGTAAGCGTCGGCGTGTTCGGCGAAGTCGGCGCCCTCAGCTTCGATGTCGCCGACGCGGTCGCCGAACCGGAGCCCGTCGTCGACCGGGCGGAGGTCGGCCTCCAGCGACGCGACGAGGTCGAGCGGGCGGTCGTCGACCGCGCGGAGCCACGTCTCGCTCACGACCCGCACGTCCCGGTCGGCGAGCGCCCCCCGGAGCACGGGGCGGTCGCCCTCGACGAGCGCGAACGCGGCGTCGCTGGCGCGGATCGCCGCATCGAGCACGTCGCCGTGTTCCTCGGGATGACCCAACTCCTCCAACTGCCAGTCGGAGGCGATGTGTCCCACGCCCCACGTCGTCCCGCGGATCACGCGCTCGAACTTCGGGGCGTAGTGGCCGCCCCCGAAGCCGACGACGTGGCGCGGGCGGTCGGGGTCGCCGACGGCGACGCTCGCCTCGCGGGCCGGCAGCTCCAGCACCGCCCGGGCGACGGCGTCGGCGCCGTCCGGGTCGTCCCACTGCTCGTCGTCGCTGCCGAGTTCCGCGAACACCGCGGGCGTCGCGAGGTCGGTGGGGCCGTGGTGGGTCCCCTCGATGGCGACGCCGTACCCCTCGGGGGCGTGCTCGTCGAAGCCGTCGACGAGCGCGCGCTGGACGCCCGGGCAGGCGGGCGCGAACGATCCGGGCTCGCCGCCGTACTCCGCGTCCCCGAAGTTGCCCGTGAAGTGGCACGTGAGCAGCGGCCCGGTGTCGCCGGAGTGCCGGGAGACGAACACCAGATAGTCCGGAGGTTCGGAGAAGGCGGGCGTCGGGTCGTCGAGACGGATGTGGAGGTCGTCGAAGCTTCGGAGTTCGAACCGTGTGGGCACGTCGCCGGCAGAGTGTTCGTCGCGTCGGCCGACCGCGTCGGCGGCGACTGCGTCGGCGTCGAGCGTGTGGTACGTCCCGCCGCCGTCGGCGTCGTCGCGGGCCGGGTCCGTCCGTTCGGTCCACTCGGCGCGCGCGAGCAGTCGCTCGGCGATGTGAGTCGAGGCGCGGTCCGCGCGGGAGACGACGATGCCGATCACTGCTCGGGGGTAGCGGCCCGGCGGCCGAATACGCGTCGGTTTCCGACGGGAACTGGAGCGTGGGTGATCAGTTCCCGACGGCGGTTAGTCGGCCGGCTGTTCGGCGTCCCGGCCGACCGCGTCGCGGATGGTCGTTCCCGTGAGCGACGCGACGTCGCGGATCTCGTCGCGGCGGGTCGCGAGGAGTCCGACCGTGAGCACGATGTAGAGGACGGTGTACGCCTGCAGGAGGAGGATCGAGTTGGCCTCCGCCGCCGCCTCGGTCATCGTCCGGATGAAGTAGAACTCGATCAGCACCTGCGAGAGGAACAACACGAGCAACACCAGCGCCTCGCCCACCGAGATCCGGAAGTTGATCAGGATGGCGAGCGCGAAGAAGCTCTGTGCGGCGGTGATCCAGATCTCGGCGGCCTGCTTTCCGTCGAACATGAGCACGCCGTACTGACCCAGCGAGATGCTGTAGACGACCGCGAGCGTCCCGATGAGCAGCGTCCACTGGTTCAACTTCGAGGAGATGAGCGCGTTGAACGCCGCCGTCGCGCGCGCCTTGTTGACGAGGTACGCGGTGACGATGAGCTCCGGGCTCTCGGAGGCCAACGGCGCGATCCACTGGATCATGAAGAACTCGGGGATCCCGTACTGGAGGCCGAGCCCCTCCAGCCCGTGGGCGAACGGCTCGACGGCGGTGAAGATCAGCAGCCCGGAGTAGCCGAACAGCCCGAGGACGGCGGTCGCGCGGACGGGGAACGGTTTCGACTGGAGGTACGCGGGGACGCCGACCTGGTCTTCGATCTCCTCCACGTCGCCGCGGATGACGACGAGGATGTACGCGGCGTACAGCCCGACGAGCACCAGCGTGTCGATCCCGCCGATGCCGCCGCCCAGCGGCACGGTGAACGCGTAGACGGTCGCGGCGAACAGGAACGCGATCTCGAGGGCGATGTCGCGGTCGAGCGAGACGTAGTCGCCGAACGCCCGGTCGGTCGTGACGACGTTGGGATCGTCGCCGCGGGTGTACGCCTGATAGATGGAGAACAGCGCGATGCCGGACCAGCCGATGCCGATGAGGATCCGGTTCGCGCCGGTCATGTTCGCGACCGCGAGGTTCGCCGCCTGCACGTCGCCCTGGCCCGCCTGCCAGGCGTACAGCGCGTCGACGGCGTACTCGGGCGCGACCGCCAGCACCGCGAGCACGGCGATCGCGAACGCGCGCGGCACGTCCTTCTCGGCGGTCTCCGCGCCCCACGCGAGCAGGAACGACGCGCCCAGCACCGCGACGCCGCTCACGGCGACCGTTCCGATCGTCGAGAACGCCGCGGCTCGCCCGGTCGCCCACGAGACGATCCACGGGAGGGTCAACGCCAGCCCACCGAACAGCGCGATGAGCGGGCTCCGAAGGCGTGAACTCATTACTGCCACGGAGCCGGGGGCTACCCCTTACTCTTGCGTTTCGCGACGATCGCGACGAGAGGAATCGTCGCCGGCGGGGTGCCGATCCCGTGTCGCCGGCGGGGTGCCGATCCCGTGTCGCCGGCGGGGGTACCGATCCGGCGTCGTCGGTGCAGGTGCCGGCGCGGGTGTCGATCCCGCGTCGCCGGCGACGGCTGCCCCGCCGAAGGCGACACCGTCAGGGTATCAGCAGGTAGAAGAACACGAGATACCCGCCGAGCAAGACGGCGCCGTCGAGGCGACCGACCTCGCCGCCGCGCAGCATCACGACGACCGCGGCGACGGTGAAGGCGATAAGCGCCGGGAAGTCGAACGAGGAGACGCCCGAGGAGACGAACACCGGGACGATGACCGCGAGCAGCCCCAGCACGGCGAGGACGTTGTAGATGTTCGATCCGACGACGTTGCCGACCGAGAAGTCGGCCTCGCCGCGGACGGCGGCGACGACGCTCGCGGCGAACTCCGGCAGCGAGGTCCCGAACGCCAGCACCGTCAGCCCGATGAGTCGCTGGGTGAACCCGAACTGGTACAGCATCGACCGGCCGCTGTCGATGAGCCACCGGGAGCCGAAGAACAGCAGCGCGAGCCCGACCACCAGGTAGGCGACGTGGCGGAACGAGAGCCCGCCGGGGTCGACGTCGGGCATCTCCTCGACGACGGCCCCGCCGTCGGCGACCGCGCCGGACTCGTCGACGCCGGCGTCCTCGGCGACCGCCCCGCGGTAGAGCACGACCGTGAACGCCGCGAGCACGAGGAGGAACACGCCGCCCTCGACGCGGCCGATCGTGCCGTCCAGCCCGAAGAGGACCACGAGCACCGCCGCCAGCGCCATGAACGGGACGTGCTTGCGGACGACCTCACGCGACACCGACAGCGGCCGGATCAGCGCCGAGACGCCGAGCACGAGCCCGATGTTGGCGATGTTCGACCCGAGGATCGCGCCGAGCCCGAGCTGTGCGTCCCCCTCGATCCCGGAGATGACGCCGATGAACAGCTCCGGCGCCGTGGTGGCGAACGCCACCACCGTCACCCCGACGAGTGCAGCGTGGAGACCGACGCCGAGCGCGAGCCCGGCCGCCCCCTTCACGAGCACCTCCGCGCCCAGATACAACAGCACCACCCCCAAGAGCAGAAAGAGACCGTGTTCGGTCAAGAGTACGTCAGCGAGCTGTAACACCATCGTGCTGGCAGTTCGACGTTCCTCACTTGAACACAGGGGGCCCGCGTATCACAACTGAGTCCCGGACACGGCTCGGTGACGCTCCCGCGTTGCCCCGTCGTCCCGTCGCCTCGCCGTCGGGACGCTTTTCCGGCCGCTCCGGGAGGGGTCGGTATGGACGTGTACGGACTCATCGGGAACCCGGTCGGGCACTCGCTGTCGCCGCCGATGCACGAGGCGGCGTACGACGCGCTCGGGATGGACGCCCGCTACGTCACCTTCGAGCCGGACGCCGACGACGGCGCCGCCGCCGTCGACGCGGCGGCGACGCTCGATGTCGCGGGACTGAACGTGACGGTGCCGTTCAAGCGGGACGTGCTGGAGGCGGTCGAGCCGGACGACCTCGCGGCCGAGGTCGGCGCGGTGAACACGGTCGACTTCCGGAGCGACCCGCCGCGTGGGTACAACACCGACGTGGCCGGCGTCCGCCGGGCGTTCGACCACCACGGCGTCGAGCGCGACGGCGCCGCCGCCGTCGTCGTCGGGGCCGGCGGCGCCGGACGGGCGGCCGCGTTCGCGCTCGCCGAGGGAGCAGCGTCGCTCCACATCGCGAACCGCACCGCCGAACGCGCGGAGTCGCTCGCGGCGGAGGTTCGTTCGGCGCTTGCGGACGACCCGGACACGCCGACGGCCGTCTCCGCGGGCGGGCTCGACTCGCTGGCCGAGCGCGTTCCGGACGCGGACCTGCTGGTGAACGCGACGACCGTCGGGATGGAGTCCGACGTGACCCCCGTTCCCGCCACGTACTTGCACGACGGGCTGGCCGTGCTCGATGCGGTGTACGCCCCCCTGGAGACGCGCCTGTTGCGGGAGGCGGCCGACGCCGGCGCGACGACGGTCGACGGCGCGTGGATGCTGCTGTACCAGGGGGTCGAGGCGTTCGAGCGCTGGACCGGCGAGGAGGCGCCGGTGGACGTGATGAACGAGGCGCTGCGTGCGGAACTGCGGTGACACCGCGTCGTCACCGCTCCTGCCCGGTGTTTTCCCGGCGATCGGCGCTGGATTTTTAAAAAGGGACGGCGTGGGTCCGCCAAATGGGACTCCTTCAGCAGATCAAGCGACTGCTTGGCATCGGAGGCGATCAGTCGGGCGGTCGGGCGACCGAGACGTCGGTGACGGTGGAACGCGAGCGCGACGAGCCGGAGACGACGAGCGAGGACGCCGTCAAAGGGACCGACGAGGACGACGACGCTGGGGGCGTCGACGGCAGCGAAGTCGACGAGGACGCGGACGCCGCCGCCTCGACCGGGTCGACCGTCGACGCCGACGACGAGGGCGCCGCCGAACCCGCGGAGGCCGCCGCGAGCCCCGCCACGGAGTCGGTCGACGAGGAAGTCGACGGAGACGCCGGCGAGGAAGTCGACGAGGATGACGACGACGTCGCGGAGGCGGACGAGACGGGCGAGGACGACGACGAACCCGTCGCCACGGACACCGACGCCGCCGCCTCCACGGACTCGCTGGTCGACGAGGCGGAGGCCACGGACGAGGCGGCCGCGAAGGCCGAGCCCGCCGAGGCCGCCGGCCCCGAATCCGAGGACGTTACGACCGACGTGGACGATATCGAGCCCGACGCCGACGACGAAGCGACCGACGCCGGCGACGAGGACGACGGAGCCGCCGCCGATACCGCCGACGTTCCGGTCGACCAGGTCAAGGGGATCGGTCCCGCGTACGCTGAACGCCTCGAAGAGATCGGGATCGAGACGGTGGCGGACCTGGCGGCCGCCGACGCCGAGGCGGTCGCGGACCGGACCAGCGTTTCCGAGAAGCGCGTCGGGCGCTGGATCGACCGCGCGGCCGAGTTCGAGGCGTAGCGACCCGCGCGAACCCCGGCGATCGTGCCGGGCCGAACCGAACCCGCTTTTTCGCTGCCGCGACACGGTCACCCATGGAGACGGTCACGGACCGCGAGCGGTTCCGACGGCTCGCGGCCGACGCCCCCGCCGACGCCCGGATCCCCGTCGAGTGCCGGGTCGCGGTCGCGGACCCCTTCGACGCCTACCGCCGCGCGCGACGCGGCGGCCGGCCCGGGATATTCTACGAGACGACGGGCGGCCAATCCGGTTGGGGACACTTCGGCGTCGACCCCGCGGAGACGCTGACGGTCGGTCCCGAGGCGGTCGTCCGCGACCCCGACCACCCGGGCCACGGCGACTACGCCGCCCCGTCGCCGACGCTGTCGGCGCTCTCGGGGCTGCTCGACGCCGGGAGGCTCGTCCGCGGCGACTGCGAGGTGCCGTACCCGTGTGGCGCCTTCGGCTGGCTCTCGTACGACGTCGCCCGCGAGTTGGAGTCGTTCCCCGAGGACGGCGCGGTCGACGACCGCGGCCTGCCCCGCCTCCAGGCGGCCGTGTACGGGACCCTCGCGTCGTGGGAGGAGCCGCGGGGGGACGGGGAGACGACACTCCGGGTCACGTCCTGTCCCCGACTCGCGGAGCACGCGGACGCCGACGCAGCCTACGACGCCGGCGTCGCCGCCGGCGGCGACCTGATCGGCCGGATACGCGACGGCGACCCAGAGGTCGGCTCCGCGCCCGCCACCGACGACGACGGTGCCGCGGCCCCCGACGGCGACGAGTCCGGGCCGCCCGACGGCGACGACGCCGCGCGGGCATCGGCGTCGGCGACCTTCGAGAGCGACTGCGGCCGCGCGGCGTACGCCGACTGCGTCCGCCGGGTCAGGGAGTCGATCCGCGCGGGCGACACCTTCCAGGCGAACGTGAGCCAGCGCCTGGCGGCGCCGGCGGCGGTGCACCCCGTCACCGCCTACGCGGCGCTGCGGGCGCGCAACCCAGCCCCCTACTCCGGATTGGTGGAGTTCCCCGGCGTCGACCTCGTGAGCGCCAGCCCCGAACTCCTCCTCCGCCGGGAGCCGGCCGACGACGACCCTGTCGGAGACAGCAGTGACGACGGGGGCGCCGGGGGGGCTCGACTCGAAACGGAGCCCATCGCCGGCACCCGGCCCCGCGGCGACGACCCGGAGGCCGACGACGCGCTGGAGGCCGAACTCGCGGGCGACGAGAAGGAGCGCGCGGAACACGCGATGCTGGTCGACCTCGAGCGCAACGACCTCGGGAAGGTCAGCGAGTACGGCAGCGTCTCGGTGCCGGAGTACCGCCGGGTCGACCGCTACTCGGAGGTGATGCACCTCGTCTCGCTGGTCGAGGGGACAGAGCGCGCCGACCGCTCGCTGGCGGACACGCTCGCGGCGGTGTTCCCCGGCGGCACCATCACCGGCGCGCCGAAGCCGAAGACGATGGCGATCATCGACGCGCTGGAGGGCACCCGCCGGGGACCGTACACGGGGGCGATGTTCGCCGCCGGCTTCGACGGCCGCCTCGTCGCCAACATCGTCATCCGGACGCTCGTGCGCACTGCCGACCGGTATCACCTCCGGGTGGGCGCGGGCATCGTCCACGATTCCGACCCCGAGGCCGAGTACGAGGAAACGCTGGCGAAGGCCCGCGCGCTCGTCAGGTCCGTGGACGACGCGCTCGATGCGGACATGACGGTCGAGGGAGAGAGTGACGGGGCGAGCGAGGGAGGGCGCAGCGCGGACGAACCGGGCACGGGGGTGGACGAATGACCCGCGTCCTCGTCGTCGACAACTACGACTCGTTCGCGTACAACCTCGTCCAGTACGTCGGCGAGCTGGCCGACGAGGTGCTCGTCCGGCGCAACGACCGCGTCGGCGTCGGCGACATTCGCGCCCTCGACCCGGACGGGATCGTCGTCTCCCCAGGCCCCGGAACCCCCGAGGAGGCCGGCGTCTCGATCCCGGTGTTCCGTGAGCTCGCGTACCCGACGCTGGGCGTCTGTCTGGGCCACCAGGCGCTGTGTGCCGCCAACGGCGCCGCGGTCACGCTCGCCCCCGAGGTCGTCCACGGGAAGCCCTCGGACGTGCGCCACGACGGCCGCGGCGTGTTCGGCGACCTCCCCGACCGCGTCGCGGTCGGCAGGTACCACTCGCTGTGCGTCGAACACGACGCGATCCCGCCGGAGCTGGTCGAGACCGCCTGGACGGACGACGAGCGCGAGGTGGTGATGGGCGTGCGCCACGCGGACCGGCCCCACGTCGGCGTGCAGTTCCACCCCGAGAGCATCCTCACGCCCGACGGGAAGGCGATGATCCGCAACTTCCTCGGGATCTGCGACCGAGGTGGGATCGAATGAGCGACGACGGACCGGCGCCGACCGGCGCGGACGCGGGCGACCGCGATGCCGACGCGGCGGCCGGCGGCAACGGCGGCGACAACGACCGCGACGACCACGACGACCTCGTCTACCACGTCGCCGGCGACCTCGTGCCCGCGAACGAGGCGTCGGTGTCGGTGACGGACCGCGGGTTCCAGTACGGCGACGCGGCCTTCGAGACGGTCCGGGCGTACGGCGGGACGCTCTGGCGGTGGGACGCCCACGTCGAGCGCCTGTTCGACAGCCTCGACGCGCTGGGGATGCCGGCCGACGAGATGGGGCTGTCGGCGCTGGATCTGGAGGCCCGCGTTCGGGACACCCTCCGCGCGAACGACCTCGCGGACGCGTACGTTCGTCTGTCGGTGACGCGCGGGGAGGCCGCGGGGTTCGCGCCGCCCGCGGCCGACCGGACGGATCCCACGGTCGTCGTCCTGGTGAAGCCGCTTCCGCGGGGCGGCAGCCCCGACGCAGGCGGCGAGTCCGTCTGGGACGGTCCGGCGACGCTCCAGACGGTGAAGACCAGACGGGTGTCCGACCGGGCGATCCCCAGCGAGGCGAAGACGCACAACTACCTCAACAACGTCCTCGCCCGCGTCGAGACGCGCGTCACCGGCGCCGACGAGGCCGTCATGCTCGACGACGACGGTCGCGTCGCCGAATGTGCGACGGCGAACCTCTTCTTCGTCGCCGACGACGCGATCCGCACTCCCTCGCTGGACGGGCCGGTGCTCCCCGGCGTCACCCGCGCGGAGGTACTCGACATCGCCCGCGAGGAAGGGTTCCCGATCGAGGAGGGCGCGTACACACCCGACGACGTTCGCGGCGCCGACGAGGCGTTCATCGCCTCCTCGATCCGCGAGATCCGCCCGGTCGGAACGTACGACGGCGTGGATATCGGCGGCGTCTCCGAATCGGTAGATTCGGAGGCACGAGTGACCTCGTCCCTCGGAGGACCGGTGACGACGCTGCTGTCGAGACTGTACGACGAACGCGTGGAGGCGGAGTGTTACGGGGACGACCCGGAGGACGACCCCGGTGTTGACGGAGCCGACATCGGCGGCCACGGCGGCGGCGACATCGACGGCGACAGCGGCGGCGGCGACGCGGACCACGCGCCGGAATAGGGAGGCATACAAGTCCGCCCGTCCTCCCGGCGGGCATGGACGAGGACGCGCGCGTCGCCGACGCCGGCGACGTGCACGAGGGCGAGACGTTGTTGTTCACCGTCCGCGACGCCGACGGGGAACTCGCGGAGGCGTTCTGCACCCGCCTGTCGGACGGGACGGTCGTCGCGTATCGCAATTACTGCCAGCACTGGACGGACGTGCGCCTCGACAAGGGCGACGGCGCCCGCGTCACGAACGGCGAGGTGTGGTGTCGGAAACACGGTGCCACGTTCCAGCTCGACACCGGCGTCTGCGACTTCGGCCCCTGCGAGGGCTCGGTGATGGAGTCGGTGGACGTGACCGTCGCCGACGGCGGTATGTACCTCAATGACGAGGAGTACGCCCTCGAGCACCTCGGGCCCAGCGGCGTCGACGGGGGCGACGGCGGCGACAGCCGGATCGACTTCACCGGGAACTGATCCGTCGCCCGGAGCGGGCGAACGACCTCCTCAGCCGTCCGACGACGAGAGCGCGTCGCCCGTGGCGCCCAGATCCGGACCGATCGCGTCGCGGACCGCCTCGACGGCCGCCGTCACGTCGGCGTCGGGATCGAGCGTGAGCAGCAGGCCCTCGCTGTCGGTGTACACGCGGACGACCGTGAGGTGATCCATCCCGGTCGCGACGTACTCGACGCCGCCGGCGACGGGGAACAGTTCGTCGACGAACAGCCCGATCTCCGAGAAGTCGATCCCCGCGTAGCGGTGGATCCGGTCGAAGTGCCCCGCCATCTCCTCGTCGTCGGCGTAGAACGACCGCGTGAACTCGTCGCAGTAGGCGATCTCGTACGCGTCCGGTGTGAACGCCGCGACGACGTGGAGGTCGGAGCCGTCGCCGAGCGCGTTCCGAATCGCAGCCGTCGCGGCGTCGACGTCGAACGAGACGACCTCGTCACCCCCAGTCATGGCACCGGGTTGCGGCAGGTGTGTGAAAACAACGTCGGTTGGTCGGAAATCGTGTCAGTCAGGTTTCCGTCGGTGCGATCGACCGATGTATCCCGGAGCCGTCTGGGTTCCTCGGGACTCGAGATAGCGGTCGGTCGAACATAGCGGGAGGTGAACTGCCCCGGGCTGACGCCCGAAGCTTCCCGTGGATTAGTCTGAAACTCCCACGCTACCGTCGGTCTGATGACCTCGGGCGAGAGGGTGGGTCACGGACGGGGCGTCCACGGCCCCCGATGCCGGCCGTCGCACCTTCCGAACCTGTGGAAGGCTGTTGAGAGCGGGCACATTCCAAGATTGGCCTTGTTTGACTTCTTTCAACGCGATATTGACGCTTGCATTCCGATCGGCGTGATCCTGTCGTCCACACGAGCGACACTTGAACCGCTTCCTGTTACGGTTCGTACGTTCGATGTGACCACACAATGCACACCGCTGACTCGTGTACGCCGGATCGATCCAGACTGTCGGTATATTTTTGAACGCCGCCTTGTACGACATGAAGGACTGCAACGCACGGAACGGTAGTCGATGCAGGCGACGATTCATGCGCGCTCCGTAATCGATCCGGTCGGGCATCTCTTTGAGGTCTTCAAAGACGATGCACGGATTTTCCAATCGGGTGGCCCACTCGACGACAGATCGGCTGATCTTGTGGAGTCGGTCCCGGACGAACCGTTCCTCACGTCCCGTCAATGTGTCGTGCATACTCCACTTCCCCGCTTTCTGGATTCGCTTGCGCATGGTGAAGTAGCGGTGACGCTCGAATTTGATCTCGGGGAAGTCGATGATCACCGTGTCATCAACACCGTTTTTCGAGACAGCCGTGAGAGCGACATTGTCTTCGTTCACGTCGACTCCAACGACGGTTCGTGAGCTCTGCTTGTCCCGAACTTGCTGTTCCGTGTTGGTGACGGTAACGTGTAGTTCCGGGGTACCGTCGTGGAACATCGCTTCCGCTGTCCCGATGCTCCAACAGTCGTCTGAGAGTGCGGTTTTCAGTATATCGAGGTGCACCTCGCTACCGTCGAGGAAACCGATGACGTGTTTGTACGGTTTCGCGCTGATCCGAAATGCAACGTCTCCTGTGCCAGTCGTTGAGAGAGTGTATCCCTCGCCGTAGTTGGCACGGAGCGGATATGGACCAGATTTGGTGTGGCTCGGGAGACCGATGTCGTCGTGCTCGTGGAAGCTATCCATCGCGGTGAGCGCTTTTGCGACGATACGCTGTGTAGTGTTCTTTACAAGATCGACACCATCGGCAACCCGATCCGGGATCTCTCTCCGATCGATACCGGCTTTTGCGAGTCGAATAGTCTCGTTGTACGCTGTTCGCGACTCGTGAGTAGCATCGTGTAACAGACCCTCGTTGTCGCTCTCGATATCGAGCTGGAAGTCCAGCGTTTTGACGAGTGCCTGTGATTCCATCACCGCGATACCCAGTAGGTCGGCGGTGTGTATGTATTTAGTCTAACCACAGAGGGTGTCATAGAACGAGTAACACACCAAAGAGCAGGGTGAACGCTGAGGTGGAATGAGTTCAGCGACCCTGCAAGATGATCCTTCGGTAGACTCGTTCTTCAATGTCGTGGAGACCGAGACGCTAGCGTTGTTTGAGCACCTTTCCTTCGAGTTTCTCGAAGAATTCGATGTGTTCGCCCCGGCGAAGACGGGGCGAACACGAGACCACGAACCACCAGAGATGATGCGTGGCTTTCTCCACTGCTACTACAAGGACATCTACGGCATTCGTCCCGTTGAACGAGAGCTTCGAAACACAGTCGTCTGGCTGAGCTGTGGCTTCGATCGACCGCCGTCGAGAGACACGGTCGATCGCTTTCTCACCGACCTCGAACACGTCGGTGAGGAGGTGTTCGACCACCTCGTCGAGCAGGCCGCCCGCCGCGGCCTGCTCGATTTGACCTACTGTATCGATTCAACTGACGTGAGGACGATGCCCGCCGATCAAGATGCATCGAAGTGCTACGATCCAACCGACGACGAGTACTACTACGGCTACGGTTGCACGATCGTCTCGACCGGGCAAAAGATCCCGATCGCAGCCGAGTTCACAGAGAGTAAGCAAGCACCAGAGGAGACGGCGATACGCGTCACACGTGACGCGCTCGCCGTCGCCAAGCCGATCTGGATGGTCGGTGACAGCGCCTACGACACGCTCGACTGGCACGACCACCTGCTGGCCGCAGGGGTCGTGCCAGTCGCTCCGTACAACGCACGAAACACCGACGACCCAAAAGACATCGAATACAGGGTCGAAGACCGGATCGAACAACACAGCGAGGACGTTCAGCTGAAGCAGTCCACGTTGGATGAGACGTACAACCGCCGTACTGGAGTCGAACGAACCAACGACTCAGTGAAGGACTGCGGCCTCGGGCGAACGCACGCCCGAGGCCGCGTCCACGCACGGGCGCAGGTGTTTCTTGCCCTGTGCCTTCGCCTCGTCGTCGCTATCACCAACTACGAACGCGGAGACAATCCAGGAAGTACGATCATCACGGTGTGAGAACTCTTCTATGACACCCTCTAACCACAGTGAAAGTGAACGCCGAGTCGGTAGGTAGTGACCACGAAGAGAAACGGACAAAGACCCAATACAGCGGCTCATTGCTCAACACATATTCGTGTTGTCAACGAACGAAAACTAGCGGGAGGTAGATTTGAACTACCGATCTCCGGGTTATGAGCCCGGCGGAATCTCCTGGCTATCCCATCCCGCTACAGGATACAATTCGACCTGCACTTGTAAGGGTTGTGTTTCACATCCCGCCGCCGTGTGGGAGTTTCCACCACGATCCGTCGCCGCGTCCCGACGCGGCGGCGCCGTCGGTCACTCCAGCACGCGCCAGGTGAACACGCTCTCGGCGACGTAGTTGACGACCATCCCGACGCCGATGCCGCCGGCCCGGGAGACCACGAACCAGAGGTCGATCCCGGCGACCGACAGCGGGAGCGCGACCACGCGGAACAGCGCCGTGAACACGAGCAGTTGGACCGCGATGCCCCCGGCGCGGACGACGTTCGACTTCGCCAGTCGCCGGAGCGTCGGGGCGAGCCCGCCGAGTCCCTCGTCGGCGAACGTCACGCGGTCGTTGAGCAGGAACATCACGACCACCGCCACCTCGATCCCGATGAAGGCGGCGAGTTCGGGGAAGACGCCGAGTTCGCGCAGCGCCGTCGAGGTGGTGATGTCGAACGCGAAGCCGACGACGCCGACTGAGACGAACTGGCCGATCCGGGTCCCCGAGGCCAGCGCCGCGAGCGCGCCCTCCTCGTTCATCGCGACTCGGTCCCCTCGCCGGCAGTGTCGTCGCCGGCGGAGTCGCCGGCGCCCTCGCCCTTGCGGTCGTCGGGTCGCCCCGGCGCGGCGCCCCCGTCGCTCACGGCGCCGCGGTCGTCGGGTCGGTCGATCAGCGCGACGCCCTCCTCGCGATCGATCAGGCGGTGGAGCCGGTCGTTCCGGATGAGACGCGCGCGGTGGCGTGCCACCAACAGCCCGCGCCCCATGTCGAGCGTGTCGCCCACGGGCGAGACGGTCGAGCCCGGCTGGTCCTCCCACGTGACCGGCACCTCCACGATCCGGTAGTCAAGCGCCGCCGCGACGGCGACGAGCTCGATGTCCCACGCGAACCCCGGTTCGTAGAGGTGGTCGCGGGCGCGCTCCCACGCCGTCGCCGTGATCGCCTTCGCGCCGCACTGGTAGTCGTACAGCTCCGCGTCGAGCAGGCGGCGGGCGATCCACGCGAACCCGTCGCCGAGGAACCGCCGGGCGAACGTCTGATGGGAGCGCACGTCGGCGTCCGGGTGGCGCCGCGACCCCGCCGCGAGGTCCGCGTCGCCGCCGCGGACGGTGGCGATCACGTCCGCCAGCGACGGCGCCGGCGTCGCGCCGTCGGCGTCGGCGAAGGCGTACACGTCCGTCGAGAGCGCCTCGAAGCCGGCGGTGACGGCCGCCCCCTTCCCGCGACGGCGACGGACGACGCGGCAGTCCACGTCGTCCGGGAGGTCGAAGGGCACTGCCGAATCGGAGGCGGCGTCGGCGGCGGCATCGGAGTCGCCGCTCGCACCGCCGGCAGCGTCGGGAAGGTCGAGTTCGACGCGGAGCTCGTCGGGGTTGATCGTCTCGCGGATCGCGCGGAGGTAGGTCCGGAGCCGACCGGGGTCCGGGTGGTAGGCGGGGACGACGACGCCGACGGTCGGCTGCATACCGCTGGCTTCCCCGTCGCGGGATAAAAACGGTGTGAAACCGACGCATTGTCCCGGCACACGCGCGACGGCACCGCGACGGAGGGAAAGGAACTTACCCCGCCGGCGACCCGTGAAAACCGATGGAGTACGGTCTCGTCGTCCGCTGGCTCGTGGTCCTCCTCGCGCTCGGCGCCGTCGGCCTCCCGCTTTCGGCCCGGCTGTTCCCGCGGTCGGCGACGCGGGGCGCGGGGTTCGCCCTCCCCGTCTCGGCGCTGACGCTCGGGCTCGTCGCCTTCTGGGTCGGCCGCGTCGCGTTCGGACCGATCGCGCTCGGCGTCGGCCTGCTGGTCCTGCTCGCGCTCGCGGCGGTCGCGCTGCTCGACCGCGACGCGCTCCGCGACGGAGCCGTCGCGTTCGACGACGACGCGGTCGGCCGGCTGCCCGACCGAACCGTCGTCGCCGAGACGGCCGCGGTGTTCGCGGTCGCGTTCCTGTTCGTCGTGCTGATCCGCGCGTTCGACCCCGCCGTCGACCCGATCGCCGGCGAGAAGTTCCTGGATTACGGCATCCTCAAGTCGCTGCTGCGGGCGGGCGCGCTCCCGCCGGAGGACATGTGGTTCGCCGGCGAGCCCGTCCGGTACTACTACGGCGGCCACCTCCTCGCGGCGCTGTTCACGACGCTGGCGGCGACGCCGGCGCGGTTCGGCTACAACCTCGCGCTCGCGGGCTTCTTCGGGATGCTCGTCGCCGCCGTCTACGATCTCGCGGGGTCGGTCGCCGCGAGCCGCGGCCGGTCGCGCCGGACCGCGGGCCTGCTCGGGGCGTTCCTCGTCGGCGTCGCGGGGAACCTCCACACGGCGGGCTGGGTGTTCCTCCGGGCGCTCCCGCCCGGCATCCGAGAGTCCGTCGCCGGATCCCTCGGGTTCGACGCCGGGGAGGTCGTCGCCCGCGACTTCTCCTACTGGACCGCCAGCCGGGTCATCCCCGGCACGATCAACGAGTTCCCGCTGTTCGCGTGGCTCAACGGCGACCTCCACGCCCACATGACGATGACGCCGTTCCTGCTGCTGGGGGCGGCGCTCGCGTTCGCGCTGTATCGCACGCCCGAATCGGAACCCCGTCGCCGGCGACTCCTGCTGTTCGGCGCCGTCCCGCTCGTGGGCGGCTTTCAGGTCGTGCTCGACACCTGGAGCTTCCCGAGCGTGTTCGGGCTCACGTGGTTGGCGGTCGCGACCGCGTCGGCGGCGCCGCGGACGCTGTTGCCCGCGGCGATTCGGCGTCCCCTCGACGCGCGCCTCGGCGAGGGCGCCGGCGACAGCCGTCTCCCCGAGGAACTCGGCCGCCCCGTCGTCGCGGCCGCGGTCGTCGCCGCCGCCGGGGCGCTCGCGGTCGCCGTCGCCGCCCCGTTCCTGCTCGTCGCCGTCGCCGGCGGCGGCAGCGAGCGCGAACTCGCGGTGCTCCCCGTCGAGATGCGCTCGTCGCTGGGCGAGCTGCTCGTCGTTCACGGCGCCTTCCTCGTGACGTTTCTCGCGGGCCTGCTCGGGGCGGTCGGCCGGGAGCGTCCCGTCACGGTGATCGCCGGCGGCGTCGCGCTGGCGGTCGCCGGCGTGGCCGTCGGGCTGCCCGCGCTCGGCCTCTTCGGCGTCCTGCTGATCGCGGGGTGGGTCGCGCTGCGGACCGACCGCGCGGGCTTCGAGACGGTGTTGATCGTCGGCGGGGCGGGGCTGGCGCTGATCGTGGAACTCGTCTTCCTGAAGGAGCAGGCAGGCCCCGGCCGGATGAACACCGTGTTCAAGACGTACGCGCAGGTGTGGCCGCTGTGGGCCGCCGCCGCGGGCGTCGTCCTCGCGGGGTTCCTGAAGGCCGTGCCGCGCCCGGACGCCCCGGTGCCGTGGCCGAGTTCCGGCACGCGCGACGTGGCGGCGGCGGTGTTCGTCGCCGCCTTGCTCGTGTCGACGGGGATGTACGCCGCCTTCGCCGTCCCGGCGCACGTGAACGAGGGGTATCCCGACGAGCCGACGCTCGACGGCACCCACTTCGTCGGCGCGTTCCACCCCAGCGAGGAGCGCCCCATCGACTGGCTGGACGCCCGCGAGGGCCAACCCGTGATCCTCTCGGCGCCCGCGACCGGCGTGTACCCCGGCGCTGACAGCCGCTACGGCCACTCGCCGGGGATGTACACCTGGAACGCGAACCCCGCTGCGAGCCTCACCGGCCTGCCGACCGTCGCCGGCTGGCACCACGAGGTCGGCTATCGCGGTCCCGAGGCGTACTTCTCGCGGGTTCGGCAGGTCGACGACGCGTACACCTCGCGGGCGGCCGCCGTCGAGGTCTTCCGCGCGTACGACGTGCGCTACGTCTGGGTCGGCCCCGCCGAGCGCGAGCGCTACGACGGCCGCGGCATGATCGACTTCGCCTCAATCGACGGGGTCGAGACCGTCGAGGAGGCGTCGACGGCGTCGGTGATGGTGTTCCGGGTGACGGAGTCGGAGCTCCCGCCGGCGCCGGCGCTGCGGGACGAGGATAACTGACGGCGAGAAAACCGGGGGCGAAGTCGTCGGGCGCTCAGACGTTGAGGTCGCCGCCGGACTTCACGACATCCAGGGCCTCGGCGTCGATCGTGTCGACCTCCAGCCAGTGGGGGACGTACGTCCGCCGCTCGAAGTCCTCGCGCTCGTCGTCGCTGCCGATGGTGCACCACAACTGCGGCTCGTCGGGACCGTGGTAGTCGCCCTGCCGCTGAATGGAGAAGACGCGCATCTCCTCGCCGTCGTAGTCGATGATCCCGTCCTTGCGCAGTCCGGGGTCGCCGTGGACGATGAGCTTCTTCATGCGCCCGGCTTGGCGGGTTCGTACACTAAGGGTTTCGATGCCTCGCGTCTCCGAACGGCGCGGCGATCCGACGACGCGGCGCCCCCGACGGCGGGCGACGCCGACGTGGCGACGACTACCCGCCGAGGTACAGCCGCGACACCTCGGGGTTGTCGAGCAGCGCGTCCGCCTCGTCGGCATACGCGACGGTTCCCTGGTCGAGCACGTACCCCGAGTCGGAGATGGACAGCCCCTTGCGGGCGTTCTGCTCGACCATCAGGATCGCCGTTCCGAGGTCGTTGACCGCCAGCACGTCGTCGAACACCTCGTCGGCCGTGTTGGGCGCCAGCCCGGCCGAGGGCTCGTCGATGAGCAGGACGTCCGGCTCCATCACGAGCGCGCGGGCGAACGCGAGCACCTGCCGCTGGCCGCCCGAGAGCGTCCGAGCCTTCGCCTCGCGCTTCTCGGTGAGGATCGGGAACCGGTCGTACAGCTCGTCGATCACCGGTCCGAGGTCGTCGTCGCGGGCGACCCCGCCCATGCGGAGGTTCTCCTCGATCGTGAGGCTCCCGAACACGTTCTCGGTCTGGGGCACGTAGCCGATCCCCTCGCGGACGACCTCCTCGGGGGCCAGCCCGCCGATGTCGTCGCCGCGGTAGCGGACGTGCCCCGACCACGGCGTCAACAGCCCGAACACCGTCTTCAGCACCGTCGACTTCCCGGCGCCGTTCGGGCCGATGAGACACGCGATCTCGCCGTCCGACAGCGACAGCGAGAGGTCGTCGAGCACCTGCACGTCGCCGTAGCCGCTGTCGACGTGCTCCACCGAGAGGACGGGCTCCTCGGCGGCGGTGTCCTCGCGGGCCCCGTCCTCGGCGGCGGCGTCGTTGGCGGCAGCGTCGTTGGCGGCGGCGTCTCCGGCGTCCCCGGAGTCTCCGGCGTCTGCTGCCGACTGGTGCCCTCGGTCGCTCATTCGCCCGGCCCTCCGAGGTAGGCGTCGACGACGCGCTGGTCGGTTCTGACTTCCTCGGGCGTCCCCTCCACGAGGACGCTGCCCCGGTCCAGGACGACGATCGGGTCGGCGAGGTTCATGATGAACTCCATGTCGTGTTCGATGATGCACAGCGTGACGCCCTCCTCGTTGAGGCGGGCGATGTGCTCGCGGAGCGCGTTCGCGAGCGTCGGGTTGACCCCCGCGACCGGCTCGTCCAGCAGGAGCACCTCGGGCTCGGCGAGCATCGCCCGCGCGAGCTCGACCAGCTTCAGCTGGCCGCCCGAGAGGTCGGTCGCCGGCTGGGTGGCGAGGTGGTCGATCTCGAACTGCTCCAGCATCCGCTGGGCGTCCTCGATGTTGCGCGTCTCCGCGGCCTCGACCTCGTCGGGGCTGGTGAACAGCTTCACGAACGACTCGCCGGGCTGGCGCTGTGGCCCCACGAGCATCGCCTCGCGGACGGTCATCCCCTCCAGCTTGCGGGGCGTCTGGAACGTCCGGATGAGCCCCTCGTCGGCGACCTCGTGGGGTTCGGCGCCCGTCACGTCGGTCCCGTTGACCGTGACGGTGCCCGCGTCGGGCTCGTAGAAGCCCGACACGAGGTTGAAGATCGTCGACTTCCCGGCGCCGTTGGGGCCGATGAGCCCCGTAATGCTCCCCCGCTCGACGGCGAAGGAGGCGTCGTCGACGGCGACGAGGCCGCCGAACGCCTTGTGGAGGCCGTCGACGCGCAACACGGCGTCCTCCTTGTCGAGGTTCGGGCCATCGTACAGCGCCGGCCTCCCCTCGCTCTCACTCATCGGTCTCACCCCCGTTTCGGACCGCGGGCTCGTCCGGCTCCCCGTCGGGACCGGCGTCCGTCCCGTGTGCGCCCGCGGCGGCGTCCTCCTCGATCGTCTCGCGGGGGTTCGTCTCGCCCGGCCCCGCCGAGGCGGCGACCGACGACGGCCAGATGAGCTCTCGCTGCGGCGGAAGCACGCCCTGCGGGCGGAACCGCATCACGAGGATGATGAGCACGCCGACCGCGAGCAGCCGCGTCGACGCGAAGTTGTTCACGACCGTCGCGTACGTGCTCGTCACGAGCGGCAGGTCGACCGGGAACGACGCCGGCAGCACCTCCCCGAGGAAGCGGGTCCCCTCGCGGATGGCGATGACGACGAAGCCGCCGAAGATCGCCCCGCGGTTCGACCCGCTCCCGCCGAGGATCACCGCGATCCACACGTAGAACGTGTTGATCGGCGCCAGGTCGCCCGGGCTGACGAAGAGGTTCAGGTGCGCGTAGAACACGCCCGCCAGCGCCATGATCACGCTCCCGAGCACGAACGACTGCATCTTGAACGCGTAGGTGTCCTTCCCCAGCGCCTCCGCCAGATCCTCGTCCGAGCGGATCGTCGCGAGCACGCGCCCCCACGGCGAACGGTGGACGCGGCGCAACACCGCGTACACCGCGGTGACCATCGCGAGCACGAGCGCGACGTTCAACAGCGCCTGCCAGAACGGCGCCCCGAGCGTGAACCCGAGGAGTCGCGTCGTGAACACCCCCGGGAGCCCGACCGCCAGCTCGTGAACGCGGACCCCGGGCAGCGTCTGCGGGAGCGTGCCCAACACCGGCCAGCCGTCGAAGAAACCGGGGAGCCCGCGGAGGCCGGCGCTCCCGTTCGTCACGCCGCGCTGGTTGAGGAACAGCAGGCGGACGACCTCCGCGAGCCCGAGCGACGCGATCGCGAGGTAGTCGGCGCGCAGCCGCAGCGTCGGGATGCCGATGGCGACGGCGACCGCGGCCGCGAGCGCCACCGCGAGCAGCAGGCCGAGGACGGTGAGCGGGAGGAGGCCGTAGAGCCGCGCTCCCGAGACCCACACCAGCTCCACGCCGGCGAGGCTGAGTCGCCATCCGTCGGCCCCGACCGGCGAGTTGCCGGCGGTGAGCAGCGCCGTCCCGTAGGCGCCGATCCCGAAGAACGCCGCGACCGAGAAGTTGATCAGCCCGGTGTAGCCCCACTGCACGTTCAGCCCGAACGACAGCAGGACGTACATCCCGACGAGGCCGACGAGGTACAGGAAGTACGTCGGCGCCAGCCCGCCAGTGACGAGGCCGACCAGTAGCAGCGCCGCCAGCACGACCACGAAGCCGGTCACGCCCCGTTCCGCGCGGGTGAGCTCCCCGAACCACCCGCGGACCCCGTCGACGACGTTCACACCGCCTCCTCCCCGGCGATGCCGGACGGTCGCACGAGCAGCACGGCGACCATGATCAGGAACGCGATGGCGTTCGCGTACTCGATGCCGATGGGGATGCCGAAGCGCTCGGGAAGGAACGGGATCTCCTGCCCGAGTCGCGGGAGGATCGGCGTCAGCTGGTTGATCATCCCGATGAGGAAGCCGCCGGCCATCGCCCCGTACACGGATCCGATCCCGCCGAGGATGACGGCCGCGAACACGACCAGGAGGATGTTGAACCCCATCCGCGGCGAGATGTTGCTGTAGAGGCCGAGGAAGACGCCGCCGGCGCCCGCGAGGCCCGCGCCGATGACCCACGTCCAGATCTCGATCCGGTCGGTCCGGATCCCCGAGACCCGCGCGAGCGAGGGGTTGTCCGCCGTCGCGCGCATCTTCCGGCCGAGGTCAGTGTACTGGAGCAGGGCGTGCAGGCCGGCCACCAGCACGACGGCGCTGGCGACGATCGCCACGTCGTGCAGCGTCATGCGGATCCCGAACGGGAGCAGCGCGTCGATCGGTCGCAACAGCGGGATCTGGAACTCGAGGAACCCGGTGCCGAACCCGAGCTGGACGATCGCGCGATACACGAACGCGACCCCGATAGACGTGATGAGCAGGCCGATCGAGCCGACATCGAGCGGTTCGTAGACGATCTTGTGGGTGAGCACCGCGACCGCCGCGGCGACCGCGACGCCGACGACCAGCGCGAGGAAGAAGCCCAGCGGCAGCCCGAGCACCTCCGCCCCGAGCGAGCCCACGAAGCCGAACGTCACCAGCGCGGTGTAGGCGCCGACGGTCATCGTGTCGCCGTGGGCGAAGTTGGCGAAGTTCGCGATCGAGTACACCAGCGAGAGCCCGATGCTGGACAACACGATGATGCTGCTGAACACGAGCCCGTTCGCCAGATATTCGAGAACCGACATCGAGGGTTAGCCCTCGATCGTGCCCGAGGAGACGTACTCGTGGTCCTCCACGGTGAGGATCTGCAGGAACCCGACCGGATCGCCGTTCTCGTCGAAGTCGATCGGGCCGGAGACGCCCTGGTAGTCGATGTCGTCGGGCGAGCCGTCCTCGCCGAGCACCTCCATCGCCTCCGCGAACGTGAACACCTCCTCGCCCTCCGGCCGGGTCACGTCGCGGACGGTCTCCTGGAGGGCCGCGCCGGTGAACTCGTCGGCGGTCGCGATCGACAGCGCCGCCGTGACCACGCAGTCGTAGGCGAACGCCGACCACGAGGTCGGCGACTCGCCGTACTCGGACTCGAACTCCGAGGCGAACGCCTGGTAGTTGTCCTGATCGACCGCCGCGGAGGGGACGACGATCGTCATGCCGTCGAGGCTCCCCTCGGGCGTGTTGTCGAGCACGTCCGACCCCTGGACGGAGTCGGCGCCGTAGAACTGTGCCTCGTAGCCGTTGGAGTACGCCTCCTGGGCCATCGAGGTGAACTCCGGCTGGTAGGTGATGAACAGCCACGCATCCGCGCCGGAGTTCGCCATCCCGGACACCGTCGAGGAGTACGACGACTGCCCCTGGTCGTGGGGCTGGTCGTAGGCGATCTCGCCGTCCCACTCCTCGCGGAACGTCTCGGCGAGCCCCTGCCCGTAGTCGTTGTTCACCCACGCGAGCGCGACCGAGTCGTAGCCGTCCTCGCCGATGATGTTCGCCAGCGCCGTCGACTGGGTGCTCCCCGTCGGCGACATCCGGAGCAGTCCGGGGAAGTCCGTCAGGTCCGGGCTGGTGGAGTTCTGGCTCAACTGCACCACGTCGGTCCCCTGGATCACCGACTCGTAGATCGCCAGCGAGACGCCCGAGCCGACGGCGCCGATGACGAACGGGACGCCGTCCTGGTTGACGAGCTTCTGGGCCGCCGAGACGCCGGCCTGCGACTGGCTCTCGGAGTCCTCGACGATGATCTCCAGGTCGCGTCCGCCGATGCCGACCTCGTTCACGTCGGCGAGCGCGAGGTCCTTCCCGCGCTGGTTGCGCTGGCCGAACGCCGACAGCGATCCGGTGAGCGAGTCGACCATGCCGATGGTGTACGGCCCGGTGTCCCCGCCGTCGTCTCCGTCCCCGCCGTCGTCGGCGGTGGTCTCCTCGTCGTCGCCGTCGCCGCCACCGCCGCCGTTCGGTTCCTCGGTCGCGGTGTCGGTCGCCGGGTCGTCGGTCGTGCTACAGCCGGCGAGCCCGGCCAGTCCCGCGAGCCCCGCGGCCCCGGACAGCCTCAGTACGTCGCGCCGGTTCGGTTCAGTGTCATCTGCTACCATGGCTAGCGGTATCTTTTCTCTACAGCCTTATCCCTATCTCCCTTCCCGAGCGACGCGAACGGCCTCGTCGCGGACGGGACGCCCTCGACGAGCGCTCCGCGGGGCTTATTCGCCCGGCCGCCGCACCCCCGCGTATGCCGACCATCGCCGAGAAGCGCGTGTTCACGAAGCGCGACGACGTGGTGCGGGCGCTCGCGGCCTCCTCGATGGGCGTCGTGGGCGTCTCGCTGTCGGGCGACCTCGTGGGCGAGTTCGGGTTCGAACACCGCTGTGACGCCCGGGACGTGGCCGCCCGCGGCGACGCCGTCGCCGTCGCCACCGCGGAGGACGTGCTCGTCGGCGACTTCGAGCCGACGGGACACGGCCCCGCGGTCGCGGTGAGCGTCGCCGGCGACGGCGTGCTCGCGGCGGCGCCCGACGGCACCGTCTCGCTGCTCGGCGGCGACGCTGCCGACGGCGACAACGACGAGCACGACAGCGCGTGGACCGCCGTCGGCGCCGTCGACGACCCCCGCCGGCTGGACGGCCGACTCGTCGCCGCCGGCGACGGCGTCCACCGCCTGACCGACGGCGAACTGGAGTACGCCGGCCTCGACGACGCCAGGGACGTGAGCGACCGCGGGGTCCCGCTGGCGGTGACCGGCGACGCGCTGTACACCCTCGGCAACGGCTGGATGCGCGACCTCGACGCCGGCGGCGACGGCGGTGACCCCGGAACCCTCACGGAGGGCGGAGCGTTCCGCTGTGTCGTCGCCGACGCGGACGGCGAACGCGCGGTCGCCGCCACCGACGCGGCGGTGTTCGAGCGCCCCGACGCGACCGCGACCGAGTGGGTCCGCCACGACGAGTCGGGCGTCGTCGACGCCGCGTTCGCGGGCCGACACCTCGTCGCGGTCACCGACGGCGGCGAGGCCCGGGTGTACGCCGACGGGGGATGGCGCGGCCGGACGCTCGGGCTGCCCGACGTGCGGGCGGTCGCGGTGCCGGGCGAGTAGCGGCGCCGCAGGGCGAGTAGTGACGACGACGGCCGAGTAGTGGCGCCGCCGTCCCGTCCTCGATCGGGTCGCCGCGGGCTGTGATGCCGCCGCACGCGTCGCCCGAGTAGGAACGCGTTTGTATCCGGCGGCGGGAACGACGTGTATGATCGTACCCGGGTCCGCGTCGCAGGCGCTCGCGGCCGCCCTCGCCGAGCACACCGGCCGCCCGCTCGCCACGCCGGAGTACCGCTGGTTCCCGGACGGCGAGGAGTGCGCCGCCGTGCCCGAGTTCGCGGGCGAGGAGGCCGTCGTCGTCGCCGCGACCGACTCCAACGACGCGCTCGTCGAGCTGCTCCAGCTCCAGGACGCGGTCCGCGAGGCCGGCGCCGAAACCGTCACGACCGTCATCCCGTACATGGGCTACGCCCGCCAGGACCGGGCGTTCGAGCACGGCGAGCCCGTCTCCGCGCGGGCGGTCGCCCGCGCCGTCTCGACCGGCACCGACCGCGTGCTCCTCGTGACGCCCCACGAGGCCGACGTGGCCGACTACTTCGACGTGCCCGTCGAGGTGCTGGAGGCGGCGCCGCTGCTCGCGGAGCCGCTGCCCGCCGACCTCTCGGAGCCACTGTTTCTCGGCCCCGACGCCTCCGCCGAGGGGCTCGCGGTCGCCGTGTGCGACGCCTACGGCGGCGGCGAGACCGACTTCTTCGAGAAGGTTCGCGACTACGACACCGGCGAGGTGACCGTCAGCCCCAGCGACGCGGACGTGGCCGACCGCGACGTGGTCGTCGTCGACGACATCATCGCGACCGGGTCGACGATGAGCGAGGCGGTCGCCGCCCTTCGCGACCGCGACTGCGGCGACGTGTACACGGCGTGCGTCCACGGGATGCTCGCGAGCAACGCCCGCACGAAGCTCGCCGCCGCCGGCGTGACGCGGGTGATCGCGAGCGACACCCTCGAACGCGCCGAAAGCGACGTGTCGGTGGCGCCGCTCGTGGCCGACGCGCTGTAACCGCTCGACAGACGCGCCGTCGCCGCCCGCTCACCGGGAGGCGAGGACGTGCCGCATCCGGGGGAGCGCCTGCCTGTAGCCGACGAGGTAGACGCCCCAGAACAGCGCGAGCGCCCCGATCACGGCGTCGACCGCCGCGACCTCGGGCGCGGTCGCCATCGTCGCGGCCGCCGCCCGCTCGAAGTGGATCCCGATCCCGGTGAGCACGACCGACGCGAGCAGTACGAAGAGATACTCCGCCGCGACCCACGCGGCGTCGAACAGTCCCGACATACCCCCAGGGCCGCCGTCGGCGAGGGAAACCCTTTCGGTCGGACCGAAAGCGCTAATCGACCGGATCGGAAAGTCGCTCGTATGTCAGGCAGGTACGGGAACCTCGATTACCCGACGCTCACCAGGCGCGCGCTGCTCGGCTGTGTCGCCGTGTTCCTGCTCGCGGTCGCCGTCGAGGTCGGCGCCGCGGTCACGGGGACGGCCCTCCCGCCGTGGGAGCACGCGCTGCTGGTCGACCTCGAACTGTTCGCCGTCGTCGGCGCGTTCCTCTCGGTGTTCGTGTTCGGCGTCGCGCTGCCGCTGACGGAGTAGCGCAGTCCTGTCCGGACGCTGATACGGATCCCGACGGCCGGTTCACCGCAACTGTCGCACCGGTCGACAGCGCCCGCTGACTCGGTGGAAAGTCGGGTCCGTCCGGCGATCGGGTACGTGCAGTATATTTCGTCTATCGTGATCGATATTCAACCAGTATACTTATTGTAGTTGATGAAAGGTTTGACACGAAGATGAGCAATGCAACTCCCGGCGCCGACGAGCAGTTCTGCAGCAGTTGCGGCGAAGTGATCAAGAAGGAAGCGGAGATCTGCACCGAATGTGGCGTGCGCCAGTCGGGCGGGTCCTCCTCGGGCTCGAAGGACAAGACGAGCGCCGCCCTCCTCGCCATTTTCCTGGGCGGGCTCGGCGCCCACCACTTCTACCTCGGGAACACCGGTCGCGGGATCATCTACCTCGTCTTCTCGTGGACGTTCATCCCGCTCCTCGTCGGGCTCATCGAGGGGATCATCTACCTCACGAAGTCCGAGGACGAGTTCCAGCAGCAGTACGCCTGACGTAGCGATACCCGCCATTTTTCGATGCACGCCATCCATCCAAGCCCCGGGACCGCCGATCGCGGATCACAGCCATGACCAAACGGAAGGCGGCCGACGAGGTGTTCTGTCGCTCCTGTGGGGCGGCGATCAAGCAGGCGTCGGAGCTGTGCCCCAACTGCGGGGTCCGAAACGACAACTACAGCCCCGCCAGTAGCGGCGGCGGTCGGGGCGGCGTCCACGACCCCGCGCAGTACGAAACCTCGGTGTCCGACACCTGGTGGTACGGCGTCGCCGCGGGAACCGGCATCTGGGTGCTGCTCGTGCTCGCGTCGGCCCTGGGTGGCGATCTGGGCGCCGGCGGCGGGATACTCGTCCTGATCGGGTGGGCGGGGCTGCCGCTGTCGGTGTACTTCGACAGCCAGTACGTCCGCGCGAACTCCGAATGGGACCCGAACGTCGCGGTCTGGGTGATCCTCTCGGCGATCTGGTTCCTCAACATCGCCGCTGGCGCGGCCTACCTCTATCGGCGCCATCAGGTGCTCGGGGAGCCCTGATCGCGGTCGGAGCGAAACCGCCAATCGCCGCGGCCCCGAACTCGACACCGTGACCGACACCGAGGACCCGATCCGGCACCCGGATCCCGACGATCGGCTCGTGATCGAGCCGGACTGCTCGCGGTGTCCGGCGCTGGTCGAGTCGCGAACCCGCATCTCGTGGGGCACCGGTCCCCGGGACGCGAGCGTTCTCGTCGTCGGCGAGGCACCCGGAGCCGGCGACCCCGACGCGGACACGTGGAAGGGCGGCAACCACACCGGTTGCGCGTACACGTCCCGCCACTCCGGCCGTCGCGTGCGTCGGCTCATGCGCGAACTCGGCTACGGCGACGACTGCTTCTTCACGAACGCGGCGAAGTGCCACCCCGAGGACAACCGCGACCCGACCGACGCGGAGCTGTCGAACTGCCGCGGCCACCTCGAAACCGAGTTGGGGATCGTCGACCCGGCAGTCGTCGTCACGACGGGGAAACACGCGACGGCGACGCTGCTCGCGTTCGAGGGGATCGAGCTGGACGGCTTCCTCGACTCGGTGTGCGAGCCGATCGAGTGCCCGACGCTCGGCGTGACGTGTCTGCCGATCCTCCATCCGAGCTACCGGGAGGTGTGGCTCTCGCGCTTGGGGCTGAGCGCCGAGGAGTACCGGGAGCGGATCGCGGTGCACCTGCCGTAACGGGCGGGTCGGGGAGGTCAACGATGGTCGCCCCCTCGATCACGAACGAATGGGATAGCAACAGATAACTAGGGCTTCAGAGCACTTCGCTCATGCCCGCCGCCGACCCCTACATCGTCAACCGACTCAACGGGAACACCGAGGGATTCTTCGACGTCTCCGACCGCTACGACACCGACGAGGTCGAGGAGCTGTTCGCCGTCTCCGAGGTCGAGTTCGTGGTCGGCGGAGCCGGCGCGGGGATCCCGTACGAAGCACACGACGGAACCCGGACGTCGTTCAAGACGGACGTGGTGACGCACCGATACTCGCAAAACGGGATGTGCGTGATCTCGGGGTCCCGTATCGACATCGTCTCCGAGGAGGGGTACTCGTGGTCGGTTCCGTTCGGTTCGATCGACGCCGTCGGGCACAACGGCGTCTGGAACACCACGACGTACGGGATCATTCGGACGAAGACCGAGGACCGGTTCCGGTACAGTCTGTCCCTCGTCGTCGGCGGGACGGTGGTCGAGATCAACTCGACCGAGTTCGAGTTGGAACCCAACAGGCCCGACATCGTGGCCGTGGCCGAGTCCATCGCCGAGTTCATCTCGACGTAGGGGCACGATCTGCCCCGTGCGCCGGCGTCCGTCGACGAACGCCGTGTCCGACGGCGCTCTCGTCTCCCGGGTGTCGGGCGCGGTCGTCGGGGCAAGCGGCCCCTATCTTGAAGCGTGATGCCGACACACCGATCGTCCATGAGCGACGACTGCATCTTCTGTTCGATCGTCGCGGGCGACATCCCCGCCCGCGTGGTCGCCGAGACCGACGACGCGCTCGCGTTCCTCGACGCGAACCCGATGGCCCGCGGCCACACCCTCGTGATCCCCAAGGCGCACCACCGGCGCGTCGCCGACCTCTCTCGTGAGGAGTCGCGCGCCGTCTTCGACCTCGTACACGACCTCGCACCCAGGATCGAGGACGCGATCGACGCCGACGCCCACACGATCGGCGTCAACGACGGCCCCGACGCCGGCCAGGAGGTCCCCCACGCGCATGTCCACGTCATCCCGCGCTTCGACGGCGACGGCGGCGGACCCATCCACGTCGCCGCCGGCGAGCGGCCGGACCTGGACGACGACGAGTTGGACGAGATCGCCGACGCGATCGGAGCGTAGTCACCGTCCCCCTCGCGGTCGCCGAGCGCCGTCCCGTTCCCGATCTTGTTCCGCGACCAGAGACACGTAACTATATAGCGGATGCGGGCACAGGAGCCGCATGGCCAGCATCCGATCGCTCGCGTTCGTCGGCGCCGTCGGCGGCGCGGGCACGACCCGAACGGCCGTCGAGTGTGCCGCCGCGCTCGCGCGTGACGGCCGCGAGGTCGTCGTTCTCGACGCCGCCTACGCGACGCAGGGGCTCGGCGAGTTCGTTTCGGGCCGCATCGATCCCGACGTGACGGCGCTGTGTCTCGATCCCGACCGACCGCTCGCCGACGGGCTGTACGACCTCGATGCGGCCGTTGACGGCCGCATCGAACTCGCGCCGGCACACGCGCCCTTCGAGCGCCTCGCCCGCGCGACCGACGACGACGCCGCGCAGGTACTCGCCGACCGAGCAGCGGAGGCCGTCGCCCGCGCCGACCACGTGATCGTCGACGTTCCGCCGGTCGCCGCCAACCCGGCGATCGCCGCGGTCCACGCCGTCGACCGCGTCGCGATCGTCGCCCCCGACACCGACCACGGCGCCGACGGCCGGCGACGACAGCGGGACCTGCTCCGCGACATCGACGCGCCCGACGGCGACCCCGCGAGCGTCGCCGTCGCCGCTCCCGGGTCCGCCGGGTCAAGCGACGAGTCCGGAAGCGCCGAGGCCGACGCGGACGCGACGATCCCTCGCGGGCCGAGCGAGTTCGCCGCCGCGCCGGCGTGTCTCGGCACGGACGCGTTCGCCGCCGGCGTCGTCGCCGCGACGGAAACGCTGTTCGAGACGGAACTGGGGGTCGAGTTCGAGGACCGCGGGGTGATCGGGCGGCTCGGCGCGGGTGTCGACCGCGTGCGCAGCGAATAGTGAGAAACGGGCGGCGCCGGGCGAGATCGACGCCGTAGTCGACACAGTCCCGAACCGACGCGCTGAACGGAGTCAGCGCAGGTCGACGGCGGCAGTCCGTGAGTTCCGTCCCGAACCGATGCGCTGAACGGAGTCAGCGCAGGTCCGAGACGGAACTCATCGTCTCCCCGAGGGCGTCGCGCTTCTCCACGCTCGCGTTCCCGCCGTCGGCCAACGCGCCGCGGGCGACGTCGGCCAGCTCCGGCACCGGCTCGTGTGACTCGACGTAGCTCGCGAGCGCGAACGCCGCCTCTTCGCCGCCGCTGAGTTCGAGCGCGTCCGCACGCGGGATCTCGCCGGCGAGCCAGTCGCGAACCACGCGTCGGGCGGTCGGCGCCAGCGGGGAGACGCCCTGCACGCCGCAGCGGTGGAGGACCTTCGCGGCCGTCACGGCGGCGACGCCGGCCTCGCGTGCGCTCGCGCCCACGCTGTGGCCGCGGGCGTGGTGATCGAGCACCACCGCGGCCGCCTCGGGCGTACACGCCAGCGCGTCGGCGTGGGGGGCGAGCCGGGAGGCGAGGTCGCCGCCGGTGTCGTCGACCGAGGCGACGCCGCGCGTCTCCTGACGTGCGGTCACCTCGATCCCGGCGGCGATGTCGGGGAGCGCCATGGTCACGCTCGGTCGCCATCCGATATAAATTCGATCGTCAGAGTCGATACGATAACGTGACTGTTGTGAGTAACGTACCGGTTATCGGTACGTTCGAGCGCGCTCGAGCGGGTCGGGAGCGGCGGATCCCCCCACACATAAGTATGGGTTCGGGACCGACGTTCGAGTATGGCAACGAGCACGACGGCGTGTCCGGAATGCGAGGGTCGAGTGCACGCGGACGGCGACGAGGCGGTGTGTAGCGAGTGCGGGCTCGTCGTCTCGGCGGACCGCATCGACCGCGGCCCCGAGTGGCGCAGCTTCGCGGACGACGACTGCGATCCGAGGCGGACCGGGGCACCGCTCACGCGCTCGCGCCACGACCGCGGCCTCTCGACGGAGATCGGACACACGCGCGTGAAGGGGCGCAAGCGCCGGCAGTGGGCCCGGATGCGCAGACAGCACACGCGGGCGCGGATCTCCTCGAAGCGAGACCGAAACAAGGTGTACGGGTTCACCGAGATCCGGCGGATCGTTTCGGCGGCCGGGCTTCCCGAGTCGCTGCGCGATCAGGCGTGTTCGCTGTTCGAGTCGGCCCAGGACGCCGACCTGCTTCGCGGACGCTCGCTGGAGGGGTTCGCCGCCGCGGCGGTGTACGTCGCCTGCCGGGTCGCCGGCGTCTCGCGCACCCGCGGCGAGCTCGTCGCCGAGGCGAAGGCCGACGCCGACGAGCTCCGCGCCGCCTTCGACGCGATGAACCGCGAGCTCGGCCTCCCCGTCGGACCCATCGATCCCGTCGAGTATCTTCCCCGGTTCGCCACGGAACTCGGGCTCGATGCCGCGGTCGAACGCGCCGCCCGCGAGTACCTCGATGTCGCCCGCGACGAGGGGCTCACGAACGGACGGAACCCCTGCGGCGTCGCCGCGGCGTGTCTGTACGCCGCCGCGCGCGACGCGGACGCCGACTGCACGCAGGCGGCCGCGGCCGACGTTGCGGACGTGACTCCCGTTACGCTCCGCTCGTCGTACATCGAGCTACGTGAGGAGTGACGGGGACCGGGTGACGGAGATGGAATAAAACCGCCGGAGACGACTTGAGCCGATTCTCTCCTTACGCGACCGCACACCGCCGAACGGCCGCGGCGAGTTCATCGACCGCCCGCGCGGCCGCCGACTCGGCGTCCGTTTCCACCACCGGCGTCTCGGTCGCGAGCGAACGCGCGAGCCGCGGGTCCGCAGGCACCGCGGTGGCGGGCGCCCCGAGCGCGCGTCCGACCGCCTCCGTGGGCGGGTCCTCGACGGTGCGGTTGAGCGCGACGGCCGCGAGCCCGCAGTCGAGTTCGCGGGCAAGCTCGCGGGCCGCGATCGCGTCCGCCAGCGCCCACCGCGTCGGCGACGCGACGAGGAGACAGGCGTCGGCGACGGCCAACGGCGCGCCCGCGTCGACCCGCAGGCCGGCCGGCGAGTCCACCACGACGTACTCGTAGCCGCCGACGGCGACCGCCTCCCGGAGTCGGCGCACGTCCGCCAGTCGCGCCCCCGCGAGCGTCCGACCGCACGGGAGCACGTCCACCGCCCCCGGCCGAACGGCCTCCGCGGGCGTCGCCCGGTCCGCGAGCACGTCGTGGAGATCCGGCCCGCGCTCGCGACCGCCCGGCAGGTCCGCCATCGTGAGGTCGGCGTCGACGACGAGCCCGTCAAGCGCGCCCGCCAGGTTGTACGCCAGCGTCGACTTTCCGACACCGCCCTTCCCGCCGGCGACGGCGACGATCACGCGAGGCGCTCCAGCGCGTCGGTCGGCACGTCGACGGTCACCGCCCGGGTCGCCAGCGAGTCGGCGCGGGCGGCGAGCCCCTCCAACGCGGTCGCGTCCAGCGCGACGAGTTCGGCCAGACCGTCGGGATCGATGTCCGCCTCGAGCAGTTCCGTCGCGTCCGCGACCGACCCGTCCGCGAACGTTTCCGCCCGCGAGATCCGACCCTCGACGGTGTCGAGATATCGCGCGACCGCCGGGGGAACGTCCGTCGGCGCCGCCGTCGCCTCCGGCGGCGACTTCGACTCCCCGCATCGGTCGGGAGTGGCCGCCGTTCCGGATGGGTCGCTCGGGCGGTCAGGGGTCGCGGCGGGGGCGGCGGAAGCCTCGTCGCCGGCGGCGACCGAAACCGCGTCTGGTGGCGGTCTGTGGTCCCCCAAGTCGCCGATAACGGTGTCCATCGGGTCGGCCTCCGCGGCCGACGGGTCCCCGACGGCGACGAGCTCGACGGGCGCGTCGTCGCTCGATGGGTGTTCGTCGGACCGACCGCGTTCGTCGACGGCGACCCGACAGGCGTACCCGAGCGCGAGCTCGGAGTCGGCGGCGACGACCCCGTCGTATCCGTCGTCCGACCAGCCCGGTTCGGGCGTGCCGTGTCGCCGCGGCGGGAGCACCGGGCCGTGAAGGCGGTTCTCGATGCGAACGCGGCAGGCGACCGGCTCCGTGTTGCGGACACGGACGGCGACGAGCGCGACGCCGCCGGCGGTCGTGACCGTCGAGTCGAGCGTGACCGGCATGGGCGTGCTGGTCCCGGTATCGGCGATAAACGTCCGCACGCGACCCGGCGTCACCGCGGACACCGTGGGCGTGGGTCGTGGCTCTCACTCGGCTCCGACGAGGACGACCGGCGTGCACAGCCAGTCGCGTGCCGCGGTCGCGTCGACGAAGCGGTCGACTCCCACGACGACCGGGTCGGAACGCTCGGCGATGCGGATCGCGGCCGCGTGGGCGACGACCGCGTCGCCGTCGAAGTCGCCGGGGTCGTCGCCGACCTCGGCGTCCGCGGCCCTGCCGTCGACTGGATCGACTTCGGAGTGAAACGCCGCGACCGCGTTCGCGAAGGCCGGATACACCTCGCGGGCGAGGTCGCGTCGCGCCTCCCGCCGGCGGTTGGCGAGCGCGTCGCGCAACCGGAGGCGTCGCTCGCGGGCGTCGCGAACCGACCGCGAACGCTCGGCGGCGCGGGCAAGCGCCTGGTCGGCGGCGACGCGCTCGGTCTCGGCCTCGCTCAGCGCCCGCGTCGCCGCCTCGAACTCCGCCCGCAGCGAGTCGACCGTCGTCGCGTCCGCGTCCGCGGTGGCGCTCGTGTCCGCATCGTCGCTCGCGTCGTGGGTCGTCCGTTCGCGCGCCTCCGCGAGCCGCCCGCGGAGCGTGGCCGCCCGCTCACGAAGCCGATCCACGTCGGTGCCGGCGGCCGCCGCTCGACGCCGTGCGGCGGCCAACGCGTCGCTCGCGGCGTCCGCGGCGTCGTCGCCGTCGGCGGCCCCTATCTCCTCGGCCGATTCGTCGAGGGCGGTTCGGAGCCGACGACGCTCGTCGTCGGCGGGGTGCTCAAGACCGCGCTCGCGGGCGGCGGCGGCGAGCGCGCGCCACAGCGACGGCGGCCGATCCGTCAGCGTCGCCAGCGGGTCATCCGGATCGAGTTCGAGCGCGGCGCACGCGCCGTCGACGGTTCCCGCGGCCGCGGCGCGTCGGAGCTCCCCCGACTCCGCCGGAGCGACACGATCGGCGAACCGCCGGGTCACAGCTCGGCGTCGCGCATCGCCGCCGGATCGGGGTGGTCGGCGCCGACGGCGAACTTCGTGTACGGCGTGCTCGGCGCGTCTCGGTCCTCGTAGGCGACGGCCGCTTCCCGGACCGCCGGTCGCACCGCCGCGAACTCGTTGAACGGCTCCGTCTGCTCGACTTGCACGTCGGTCCCGTGTTTCGCACGGAGGCGACACGCGAGGAAGGCGCCCAACTCCGTCTCGGCGAACAGCGCCGCCCGACCGAACCGACGGACGACGGTGTCGTCGTGGCTGCGACAGACGTTGCGAAGCGTCGTCCGCGCCCCGCGCGAGTACGTCACGACGAGTAGCATACGCTCACAGGTTCGGTTTCCAATATAAACGTACTGAATCGCGTATCGAAGTCGAGACCGCCGTGCCCTACAGCGGTTCGACCGTCACGTCCTCGGGATCCATCCCGTCGTCGACGGCGGCGAGCGAGGCGATCCGCTCGCGGGCCTCCGCGGGGTCGCCGGCGACGACGACGCGCCCCTCGCCGGGGCCGTCGACGGCGCGATACGCCCGGCGGTCATCCACTTCGAACTCGGTGGCGTACGTCCGCAGCACGGTGGCGACGCGACGCTCGGTGTCGGCGAGGTCGGCCTCGCCGTCCTCGAACGCGCGGATGGCGTCCTCGACGTTCCGGAGCGCGGAGATTCTATCCATCGGCGGTTACGTCGTCCGCACGTAGCCGGACTGCGGCTCGTAAATTTCCCCGCGCGTCCGGAGCTTCTCCAGTTCCTTCTCGGCCTTGCCGGCGTCCATCCCGACCTCGTCGGCCCGCTCCAGGATCGTGTCGACGGGCGCGCCGGGCTCGTCCTCGTACTCCTCGGCGATGGTGCCGATCAGCTCCTTGATGTTCTTGATCCGGTCGCGCTGGCTCTTGCTGGTCCCGGTCTCGACCACGTCGGCGTCGAACTGTCCGGTCTCGGGGTCGACGCCGATGTCCTGGAGACACGAGCGGACGATCTCGATCACCCGCGTCGCGTCCTCCTCCTCGACGGTGTCCGACAGGCGGACCCGCGCACTGGCCTCCGAGAGCCGGACGAGCGCCTCCAGCTTCCGGGCGGTGACGGGCACGGGGGCGTCCTCGTCGGCCCCCTTCGCCCGGAGGTCGACGTAGAACTCGCGGATCGCCGCCTTCGCCTCGTCGGTCATCGTGGGGTAGCAGTTGCGCTTGGCGTACGCGATGTACTTGCGCAGGAGCTCGGCGTCGATGACCGGCGCCACCTCCTGGGTCACCTCGTCGACCTCCTCCTGGGTGAAGTTCGAGGCCGCCATCTCCGTGCGCTGGGTGTTCAACTCGCCCGCGTAGTTCGTCGTCAGGATGTGGTCCGCGAGCTTCGCGTCGTGGTCCGGGTCGGGGCTGTCCGTGACGGTGAAGATGAGGTCGAACCGCGAGATGAGCGCCGGTTCGAGGTCGATCTGCTCGCCGATGGGCTCGTACTGGTCGAAGCGGCCGTACTTCGGGTTGGCCGCGCCGAGGAGCGAACAACGGGACTTCAGCGTCGCGTTGATCCCGGCCTTGGAGATCGAGATCGAGTTGTGGAGCGCTACCCCCGAACTGACGAACGTGTTCGTCGGCTCGACGGTGATGTCGTACACCCAGTCGGTTTCGTATTCGCCGTCGTTCGCGACGGTCTCGACGTCGGTTACACGGTAGTACCGTAGGTCACATCGGTCGGCAAGCGCCTCAGTCCGGCGTTCTGCCTCGTCCATGGCCTCGCGAACCGCCGTCGTTGCGCGTTCGGTCAGGTTCTCACGCGTCTCGGAGTCGTATCCGCCTTTCTCGGCGTAGTGGATTCGGCTCGTTGTGACGCCGTTCAGCTGTTCCGCGAGTTGCCGTCCCGACCAACCGACCGCCGACCGGATCGATCCCAGATCGTCCGCACGGTCGATCGCGTCGCGGACGGTCCCGATCCGTTCGTGAAGCGTCTCAACCTCCCCGGTGACGGTTTCGACGCGAACCCCGTACCCTTCGTCCAGGTTCTCGCGGAACCGCCCCGTCTTCCCGAGTCCGGTAAGCGTTCGCAGTTCCCGGATCTCTCGGGCAGCGCTCGTCGGCAGTACGTCGTGATGACGCGGAGTCCGTTCGCTTCGGTCGACGAACTCCTCCGCCTGTTCGTGACGCTCGTCTGCCGGGTCGACGACAGCGTCGACGAATCGGTCGGTCGAATCACCCATCACGTACGTCTTCCAGGCGTCCTCCGCGGTGTCGTGGTGGATCCGGGAGGCGATCCCGAGCTTCGCGAGCGCGTCGGCGTAGTCGCGCGCCAATCCCTCCGAGGCCGTAGAAAAGGACATCGCCTCGCTCTCGACGCCGCCGTCGCCCGCGAACGCTCCGACGAGGAACCGTCTGATCTGTTCCTCGGACGCACCGAGGACCCGGGCGGGAACCCGTTTCTCGCGAGCGGTGTGCATGAATTCGGGGAAGTTCTCCTCGAACCAACGGTAGAGCTTGGTCGACACCCATCGCTGAGTTACTGTTCCCGCAGCGTTCGTCGTGTCGGTACTCATAAACCCGAACACGCGGGACATCAACTCGTCCATCCGCGCGAGAAGCCGTTCGTCCTGGTTCGAGAACCCGATCTCGTGTGCCGATCCCGCGTACGAGTGGCCCTCGGCCGTGAGGAAGCCGAGGATCTCGGCGAGGTCACCGCTCAGTTCGTCCGGGAGGGTAACATCGCGTTCTTTCCCGACGTGGGGTTCGTCCGTCAGACTGACCGGGCTCGCGGAGTTGGGGAGTTTCCGGGGTGCCGGCACGAACGCCCCCTCGTCGATGTTCTCCGCTTCGATCGTTCCGGTCACACCGCCGTCATCGACGAACATCGGATGCTCCGGGGTCACGAGCACGTCGCGGCCGTTCGAGAACGTCACACGAACGAACTCCTCGGGCGCCTCGTGTCTGCTCACCCGATCGATCGGGAGCTTCGTCGTCTCGTTCGTCTCGAAGTCGACGGAGTGAACGCCGGCGTCCTCGATCGGGAGGATCTCACAGTCGACACCCTCTACCACGTCGTCCGAGCGTGCAGCCATTCGCTCGTCCACGAACTCGCCGATCCGAACGCGTCGGCCATCCGCGAGGAACACCTCGGATTCCGGGTGATACGACTGCTGTTCGAGCGCTTCGTGCATTGCCGACCTGTCGTTCGAATCCATCTTATCCAGCTCGTCGACGGCGGCGATCCCCTTGTCGGCGAGTACGAGTGCTCCGGCCTCCAGCGTCCACTGCTGGCCGTCGCCGAAGTCGTCGCGAACAGCTGCGGCAGTAAGCCCTGCCGCTGAGCTGCCCTTCCCTGACGTGTAGACCGACCGCGGAGCGATATTCTGAACGTACGACAGCATCTGGGAGTTGTGCGAGACGATCCCGTTCGAGATGTAGCTGTGAGTCCCCGCTACTTCGAGGTCGTACACCCAGTCGTCATCGGGTTGAACGTGTTCGATGGTCACGATCCGTTCCCACGTACGGGTCATCGATGTCTGACGGAATTCAGGCTCCGACGGGCGGACAGTAGCCGTTCCGCCGTCGGTTCGCGGTTCCGATACGGCAGCGATCGTCGCCCCTTCGGAGAGTTCGTCCGCACGAACTGCGTGGTGTCCCTCACCCGCGCGAACGAACAGCGGGTGCGACGGCGTCACCTCCAGCTCCCGACCGCTGCTCGTCAGGATCCGGAGCATCTCGTCGGGCGCCTCCCGCTTCCACACCTTCGTCGCCCGCCGCGACTCGATCTCCCCGTTCGACCCAAGCGACGGGACCTCGAATCCCGCCTCGTCCCACACACCGTCGTCGACCGGCTTCGGTTCGTCGAGGTTCGACTCGACGAGCTCCCGGATCGGAATGTCACGACCGTCCGCGAGCGTCACTCGGGTATCCCCGTCGACGCACTTCCCCGTACCCGGGTCTCCTATCAGAAGCATATGCAGGTCGCCACGGATCCGCGACCCGTCCGGAAGGTGCTTCGTGACCCCCGAGAACAGCTGGAGGATCATCGAGAGCTTCTCCTGGTCGTAGCCGTAGATCGACGGCGCGACCGAGGCGACCATCTCCTCGTAGATGTCGTCGTGGTTCGAGAGTTCGAGGATCTCCTGTTTGTCCTCGTCGGTGATATCCATGTCCTCGAACTCCTCGTCCTCGATGACGAGCGAGACCCCCTCCATGTACGGGTCGAAGACGGTCGTCTTCTCCTGGCCGGAGGTCACCTGCTCCATCTCCAGGCGGCCGACCACGGTGACGTGGTCGCCGGGGGTCACCTGCCCGCACACGTCGTCCTCGAGGTTCACGTCGATGCTCTGGGGCGTCTCGCCGCCGCGGAGGCCCTCGGGCGACTCCTGAACGCGGAGCTGCTGGGAGTCGATGAACTTCGACTCGTTGTTGTTGACGCGGAAGGGGCCCTGGCGCTCGCAGCCCTGGCACTCGTGGGGCTCCTGGAAGCCGGAGTCGTTCTGCGGGATGTACGTCATCGTCCCGCAGCGCTGGCACTCGAAGGCCGCCTCGGTGATCTTTGGGCGCACGTCCGTCGCCTTGCGGACGATCCCCTGCACCGCGACCATCGATCCGATGTGGTCGTTGCTGACCCGGATGGCGCGGATGTCGATCGTGTTCTCGCGCGGGAGCCCGCGCATGCGGACGTGGGCTTGTCCCAACGAGATGTCGACCGGGAGGTCGTACGTGCGCAGCGCCTCCTCGGCGATCTCCTGCATCTCTCCCGGGCGGTTGAGGTAGCGCTCGGCGAGGTCGGGGTCGAACGTGTACAGGTCGTCGTACTCGACGTACAGCGACCGCTGTTCCTTCGGGTAGTTCTGGGCGAGGCGGGCGATGTCGTCGCTGTAATAGGTCCGGTAGAAACTGAGGAACGCGTCGACGTCCTGCCCCTCGGAGACCTGACTCATTGCACAGAGGTAGCCACCTCATCGGGTAAGAACTGTCGCCTCTCGGTGGAAGTGGTCCGGCAGGAGCGGTCAGTTCGCGATGTCGTCGGGCCAGCGCTCGTCGAACTCGTACTCCTCGGCCCAGTTTATCGACGAGTCACGCTGCTTTGGCTCCTCAACTCGGAGGTGCATCGCGGTCCCGACACGGTCGCCCGGAACGAGATACATCGTCTCCAGATCGTGGCAGTACACGATGAACAAATCGACCTCACCGCCGTAGCTCTTGTACACGTGTCCGGTGGAGTTCGTGTGCTGTGACTTCCCACGAACGTACACGCAGCCGTTCAACACCGGACCGGTTTTGATCTGTACGGATCGGAACCCCTCCGCGGATTCGATCACGATGTCGTATCGTTCGTTGTCACCGATCGGTCTCGATACGGCGATGCCACGTCGCTGTAGCTCCGCGATGACGACGGACTCCGTGTAGTTCCCCTTCCGATGGCTCGGCATCTCGTCTAGCGAACGCATACGCTCGTTGGTCCGCTATCGTGTTTGAACGCTCGCCGCGAGAAGAACTCGGATGGGACCGCCGAGAGTCGAACTCGGGTCCAAGCGTCCCAAACGCCAGAGGATACCACTACCCCACGGTCCCGTACCTCGCCATCGCCCCCGGCCGAACTAAACCGTTCCGTTCGCTTCGTCGCCGAGACGGACTCACAGCCCCAGTCCGAACACGACCGGGATCCCCAGCGTCGTCACCACCGCGAACAGCGCCTGCAACGGCGCGCCAACGCGCACGTAGTCGGTGAAGCGGTACCCGCCGGGACCGTACACGAACAGGTTCGTCTGGTAGCCGACGGGCGTCATGAACGCCGTCGACGCGGCGAACGTCACCGCCATGGCGAACGCGAGCGGGTTCGCGCCGAGGGTCGCCGCGACCTGCAGGGCGACGGGGATCATGAGCACGACGCTGGCGTTGTTCGAGATGACGTTCGTGAGCAGCGCCGTCACCACGTAGAACGAACCCAACAGCACCAGCGGCGGGAGCACGTCCGCGCTCGCGACGATCGCGTCCGCCAGCAGCCCCGCGGTCCCGGAGGTCTGCATCGCGATCCCCAGCGGGATGACGCCCGCGAGCAGGAAGACCACGTCCCACTCGACGGCCTCGTACACCTCGCCGGGCTTCAGACAGCCCGTGAGGACCATCGCGAGCGCCCCCGCGAGCGCCGAGACGACGATCGGCAGCACGTTCGCGGCCGCGAGCCCGATCACGAGCGCGACGATCCCGGCGGCGACGACCGTCCTCGACCGGCGGTAGTCGTGCGTCTCGATCTCGCGCGCGAGGATAAAGTTCCGGTTGGCGTCGAGCCGTTCGATCGAGGGCTCGCTCGCCTGCACGAGGAGTGTGTCGCCGACGCGCAGGGGAATGTGATCCATGCGCTGTCGAACCAGCTCGCCGCCGCGCCGCAGCGCCAGCACGGTCGCGTCGTAGCGTTGCCGGAAGCTGGCGGAGGCGAGCGACTCGCCCACCAGCGACGACCCGGGCGCGACGACGACCTCGACGAGGTTCTGTGCCTCCTCGGCGGCCTCCAGCTCCGCCTCGTCGACCACCTCGGGGATGAGATCGAGGCCCTCCACGTCGAGCAGGTCGACCAGCGTCGCCCGGTCGGTTCGCACGGCGAACACGTCGCCCGCGCGGATCTCCTTTTGCCCGAACGGTTCGAGGAACGTCCGGTTGCCGCGGACGAGCTGGACGAGGTCGACGTCGAACTCCGTCTCCGAGAGCGCCGTCTCGACGCGCTGGCCCACCAGCGGGGAGTCCTCGCGGACGACGACCTCGGTGAGGTAGTCGGCCATCTGGAACTCCTCGGTGAGGTCCGCGCGCGGCGCGATCCGGGCGGGCGTGAGCCACCGACCGACGGTGAGCAGGTAGATCGAGCCGACGACCAGCAGCACCGCGCCCAGCGGGAGGAACTCGAACATCCGGAACTGCCGTGCCACGTCGGCCGGCGCGAGCGTCGCGTACAGGTCCGACGCGAGGATGTTCGTGGAGGTGCCGATGAGCGTCAGGGTCCCGCCGAACATCGACGCGTAGCTCAACGGGAGCAGCAGCTTCGACGGCGAGGTCTTCCCGCGCTCGGCCAGGTCGATCACCATCGGGAGGAGGATCGCGACGGCGGCGGTGTTGTTGATCAGCCCGGAGATCGGGCCGACGACGCCGATCGTCGCGCCCAACTGCTTCGTCTCGTCGCCTTTGGTGAGTCGGGCGATGAACGCGCCGAGCCGCTGGACGATGCCGGTCATCCGCACCCCCTCCGAGAGGACGAACATCGCGAGCACCGTCAGCGTCGCCGGGTTCGCGAAGCCCGACAGGCCCTCCTCGACGGAGACGAGTTCGAACGGCTCGGCGAGCAGCCCGACGTTCGCGAGCGCGAGCGATGCCGGACCCGAGAGCAACAGCGCGACGAGAATGCCGATCGCGGTGATGTCGACCGGCACGGGTTCGGTGACGAACAGCACGAGCGCCGCGAGGATCACCGCGAAGACGAACAGGATCTCGGGCGCGAGCACGACGGATTCGACACCGGCTGCGGGCAAAAAGGGTGCGGGACCGGAGCGACCGGGCGACAGGGCGACGGGGCGAGGGGCACCGTCCGCGTCGGCGGTCCGCGTCGTACCGCCCCCGAACGAATTTCGCACGGTCCGACAATCTGACTCGGGGTTATCCGGAACGAGAGCCAACACGGAGGGATGGCAGACGACAAACGCGGACGCGACAAGCAGGCACACGACGCCGCGAAGCGCCGGCAGGAGCGCGACATCGCCACGGAGCGGGAGCGGTACGACGAGGCGGAGCCGCCGGTCGACGCGGACGTCCTCGCGGATATCGAACGGGATCTCGCGTCGGTGGCGTTCCCCGCGACCGGCGCCGCGGTCGTCGACGCGATCGGCGAGCGCGAGGTCCCGACCGACGCCGGGACGTACGCCGTCGAGGCGCTCCTCCCCGACACCGACGAGGAGACGTTCGACTCCCCCGCGGCCGTCCGAGTCCGGATACAGCGGCCGACGGTCGCCGCGGCGATGAAGCGGATCGTCGAGGCCACTGAGGGGCTTGCGGACGCCGAGCTCACCGACACACAGCGCGACGGCTACGAACGAACGTTTCGGGAGCTCGTGAACATCGACCCGATCGACGAGAACGAGGGGATCCCGGTCGTCGCCGACTGGATGGTCGAACGGATCCGCGAGAACGGCGAGCTTCCCGGCTCCCGGTCGGTCAGGCGACGAGCGGCCGAGTACTGCCGGGCGAACGGGTACGAGGTTCGAAACGACGAGTGGCTCGGCGTCTGATGGGGGCGTCTCGTCCCGTGTGACGAAGTCCGACGCCGCGCCCGTGTCCGCCTCCGCGATCGAGGGTCAGTCCCGGTCGAGATACTCGTCGAGCGCGTCCTCGATGTGCTCCGTGACGCGCTCGGCGTACGTCCACAGCGCCGCGTTGATCCGTTCTTCGGTCTCGTCGTCGAGGTCGTCGAGCCCGCGGAGGACCGAGTCGCTCGTCACCTGCGGGTGATACACGCAGACGACGCTGAGCGCGTCGGTCGACCGCCCGCCGTCGGCCGCGTGGATGCCGTACTGGTCGGTCCCCCAGACGCCGTCGCCGCCGTGCAGTTCCAGACGCGAGTCGACCGCGTGGAGCAGTCGGAGCTCCTCCTCGGAGAGGATCGGGTCGTCGCCCTCGAACAGCTCGGCGTACGCCTCGACGCGGGCGCGGTCCGTCCACCCGTCGAGCTGGGATCGGACCTCGCTAACGAGTTGTCGGCGAGCGGATGTGTCGTCCATGCTGGGAGGACGGACGCGACGGCAATCAACCTTGGTACGGTCTCCGGCGCGTCCGAACGCGGCCGCGCTCGCTACAGTTCCTCCTCCGCCAGCTCCATGTCCGCGATGATCCCGTACGGGTGGTGGTCCTTCCGGATCCCGTCGAGGATTCGGAACGCGTCGTCGGGCGCGAGGAAGTGCTCGGCGACGGCGCGACCCAGCGGCGTCGGGTCGAAGCCGTCGATGAACTCCCACTCCAGCAGCTTGCCGATCGCGTGGGTCGTCGGCACCTCGCCGATCATGCGGTCGTTGAGCCGCTTGGCGCGCTTGCCCGCGACGACGACGTTCGCGAGCGTCTCCTCGGCGGCGGAGCCGGTGTCGTACACCGTCGTCACGTCCTCCATCTCACCCTTCAGGAGCTTGAACGCGGTCTCGTCCTCCGTGCCCTCCATCGAGGAGTGGTAGCTCGCGTCGGGTTCGACGAGCACGTACACCTTCCCCTCGTCGTGGTAATCGGGCCGGCCCGCGCGGCCGAGCATCTGCTCGAACTCCTGGACGGAGAGCCACTCGATCCCCATCGCGAGGGTGTCGAAGATCACCTGCGAGGCGGGGAAGTCGACGCCGGCCGCGAGCGCGGCGGTGGTGACGACGGCCGCAAGCTCCTGATCGCCGAACTTGCGCTCGACGGTCTTGCGGCGCTTGTAGTCGAGCCCGGCGTGATACGGCGCGGAGTCGTACTCCAGCTTCCGGGAGATCTCGTGACAGCGTCTGCGGGAGTTGGTGAAGATGATCGTCTGGCCGCGGTACCCCTTCGAGGACTTCGTGTCGAACTCGCGTTTGACGAGCTTCTTCTCGATGTCGACCTTCTCGCGTTCGCTCGCGAAGGTGACGTGGCGCTCGATGGGAACCGGACGTTCCTCGAACTCGATGAGCCTCGCGCCGAGGCGCTTTCCGAGGAACTCGGGGTTGCCGACGGTCGCCGAGAGGTACACCCACTGCGCCGAGGAGCCGCGGTGCTCGGAGTAGTGCTTGAGCCGGGAGATCATCCCGTCGAGGCGGTGGCCGCGTCCCTCCTCCTTCAGGGTGTGGACCTCGTCGATGACGACCGTACCGATGTCGCCCATGTCCTTGCCCGTCCGGAGCGCGTGGTCGATCCCCTCGTAGGTGCCGACGATCACGTCCGCGTTCGGGTCGAAACGGTTGCCGTCGTCGTTGATCCGGGAGGCGCCGACGCGGATCGTCACGTCGAGCACGTCGCCGTAGCGGTCCTCGAAGTCCTCGTGTTTCTGGTTGGCGAGCGCGACCAGCGGGACGAGAAACAGCATCTTCCCCTTCCCGTTGAGCGCGTTGTTCACGCCCGCCAGCTCCCCGATGAGCGTCTTCCCCGTCGCCGTCGCGCTCACGACGAGCTGGTCGTCGCCGTCGAACAGCCCGTTCTCGACCGAGAGGCTCTGCACCGGCAGCAGCTCGTCGAACCGGCCCTCGACGCGCTCCTGCAGCGCGGGGTGCAACGAGAGGGAGTCGGTGGTGACGGGGTCGATCTCGTCGGTCGTCGCGGAGATGGTGTCGAACTTCGTGAGGTCGGGGTCGAGGTTCCCCTGCAGGAGGTTCGTGATGCGTTCCAGATCCTGCACCTCGAACAGGAGGTCCTCCAGACGCTCCTGGGCGTTGCCGGTGAACTGCCCCTTGTAGGAGAGCTCGCGTTCGAGCTCGCGCTTCGCGCAGTCAGGGCAGATCCAGTCGCGGTCGGCCTTCACCGCGGTGTCGGCGGTGACCGGCGAGTAGCGCCCCGCGTTGGCGCAGTAGCGACAGGTTCGCACCTGCTTGGCGTCGAGCTGGTAGGCGTCGAGCATCTCGACGAGCCGGTCGCGGGCGCGTGCTTCGGTCTGCTCGGAGATGCGGATGCGTCGTGCGTTGCGCGCGAGCTCGACGAACTGGTCGGGCTGGCGCGGCTCCTCGCCGCCCTTGCGCTTGACGCGGAAGCGACGCGGCCGCGGGCCGGCGTCGGCCTCCTTGAGTTCGAGGACGCCGTGGAGGACCCGGGAGCCGTCGCGCTCGACGACGACGGTGAACTCGTCGTCGTCGCTGCGTTCATGGAGGAACAGGGTCTCGACCTGCGGGAGTTGCTCGGACACGGTGATCGCTTGGGTCGTGGTAGGCGGATGCGGTATTTCAGGGATTCGGCTTCAGTGTGTGAGTGTGTGACGTGATCTGCATCGGGATCGGTTCGGCTGGTGCTGTCGTCGTTGTGGTCGTTGCTGTTCTCGTCGTTATTGTTGCGAGGAACTGGACGACCGCGAAAGCCCCTCCCAGTCTCGTGGCCTGCGACACACGCCGCGCTCCTCGGCTCGCGTCACTTCGTTCCGCTCGCCTGCGGTGCTTGCGGTGTCTCGGCTCACGAGACTGGGAGCCCCTTTCAGTCCCACCCGACAGCACCGCACCGCCACCACGTCCACCCCAGCCGATTCGGTCGTCCGTTCGCTTCGCTCACGGACTCCCTCATCCCTCGCGCGCGTCCGCCGCGGACGGAGCCGCGGCGGCGCGCGCCACCGCAGACGCCGCCGGCACCCAGGAAACGCTACTCCTCGTCCAGTACACGTATCGTGTCGTCGCCGTGGGGGACCACGCAGATGAACGCCGCCGCCTCGTCGCCGTCGTTGCGGTACCAGTGTGGCACGCCCGCGGGGATGAGCAGCGCGTCGCCCGCGCTCACGGTGTGCTCCTCGCCGTCGAGCCCCACCGTGTATTCGCCCGCGAGCACGTACTGCTCGTGTTCGACCTCGTTGGTGTGGTTCGGGACGTGAGCGCCGGCCGCGAGTTCGAACCGTCGCATCGCGAAGTGGGGCGCACCGTCGGCGTCGTCGATGAGCACGCCCTTCGACATCCCCCCGCCGGCGTCGACCTCGCTCATCGCGAGCTCGCCGCCCCGCTGTACCACCGGCTCCGTCGTCGATCCGTCGGTCGCCGGCCCGTCCGTCGTCGCGTCGGTCTCGGCCATGACCGTCGCTTTCGCGCGATAGGAGATAAATCTCGGCGACCGGGTTTATACGCGATGAGGGACAACTCCGAGACATGCGAGGAATCCGTGTCGGGCGGGTCGCCGGTATCCCGATCCAGCTGAACTGGACGTTCCTCCTGATCCTCCCGCTGTTCGCGTATCTCATCGGGAGTCAGGTGGGGGAGTTCTCCGGCATCGTCGCCGACACGTTCGGCGTCGCCATCCCGGCGGAGGCGCTCACCGCCGGCGCGCTCCCGTGGGTGCTCGGCACCGCCGCCGCCGTCGGGCTGTTCGTCTCCGTTCTCCTCCACGAGTTCGGCCACTCGTTGACCGCGATGCACTACGGCTACGAGATCAAGGCCATCACGCTGTGGCTGTTCGGCGGCGTCGCCCAGTTCGAGGAGATGCCCGAGGACTGGAAACAGGAGTTCACCATCTCGATCATGGGTCCGGTGGTGTCGGTCGTGCTGGGACTCGCCGCCTACGCCGCGCTCGTCGGCGTCGCGCTCCCCCCGACGGTCGCGTTCGTCGTCGGCTACCTCGCGCTGATGAACCTCGTGCTCGCCGCGTTCAACATGCTCCCCGGCTTCCCGATGGACGGCGGTCGCGTGCTGCGCGCCCTCCTCGCTCGGAACCGTCCGCACGCGCGGGCGACCCAGATCGCCGCAGAGGTCGGGAAGGTGTTCGCGTTCCTGCTGGGGCTGGTCGGGCTGTTCGGCGGCAACTGGCTCACCGTCGGGCTCGCCTTCTTCATCTACATCGCCGCCTCCAGCGAGGCCCAGCAGACGACGATGCGCGCCGCCTTCGAGGGCGTCGCCGTCGACGACATCATGACGCCGCGCGAGGAGCTCCACACCGTCGAGCCCCGGACGAGCGTCGCCGAACTGATGGAGCGCATGTTCCGCGAGCGCCACACCGGCTACCCGGTTCTGAAGGACGCGAACCTCGTCGGGATGGTCACCCTGGAGGACGCCCAGGGTGTTCGCGAGGTGGAGCGCGACGCCTACACCGTCGAGGACGTGATGGAGACCGACATCGCCAGCGTCACCCCTGGGGCCGACGCCCTGACCGCACTGGAGACCATGCAACAGCGCGGCGTCGGCCGCCTCGCGGTCGTCGACGCCGACGGCGAGCTCGTGGGGCTCATCTCGCGGACCGACCTCATGACCGCGTTCAACATCATCCAGCGGGGGGGCCGGGAGTCGCTCGGCATCGGCCGAGAGACGGGACCGCTTCCGGATGTCGGAGGACAGGGGCTCTGACGGCGGCATCGGGACACAGGCACCGACCCGCCGACACCGTCGCACCGACGCCGACCGCGTCCGCCGTCTGCCGAGTGGTCACTCGTCGCCGCCGAGCGGCAGCACGAACCCCTCGACGAACGCGTCCCCGTCGGCCGCGTCGCCGCCGGGAACGCCCCGGCCGCGCTCCCACACCCGGATGACGTCGCCGTCGGCCCGGCGAGCGCGGTAGGTGAACTCGAACGGGTCGCCTGCCGACAGCGACGCCTCCATCGCGTCGTGGGTCCACTGGCGGTCCTCGGGGTGAACCACGTCCTCGGCGTACGTCAGCTCCCCCCGCTCGAAGGCCTCGGGCTCGTAGCCCAGCAACACGGTCACGCCCGGACCGACGACCTCGGCGGGCCATCCCGGGGCCCGCCGGCACCGATAGAACATCGCGTCCGGGCGGGCGGGCGCGGAGGGATCCCCGGGCGTCGGCGCCGCGAGCGCGGCACCGCGGGCGACGCACAGCCGGTACAGCCCGCGCGAAAGCGACCCGAGCGCGTCCGCGCCGCCCTTCTCGTACGTCGGCGGCGCGTCGCCCCGCCGCACGGCCCGCGGGCGCCCCGTGAACAGGACGAACGGAAGCGACGGGTGCGTCTCGCGGACCCGTTCGTACAGCTCCAGTCCGGACAGCCCCGGCATCTCCAGGTCGCTGAGCAGACAGTCGTACGGCTCGCGATCGAGCGCCGCCAGCGCCGCCTCCGCGTCGGGGACCCGGACGACCGAATCGACCCACGCCTCGCGTTCGAGCGCGAGCGCGACGACGTCGGCGAGGGCGTCGTCGTCCTCGGCGTGGAGGACCCGCAGCGGCTCCGTCGCACCGGGGGAGGTCATCACGCGCACCACGAGCCGAGTTCACCAAAGAATACCGATCCGACACGTCGCGGCCGCTGTCGAGTGTCGAAACCGGACCGGGTGCGAGAATTGACCCTCGGCCGTTCGCGGACCATCGGCTGCTCACGTTCGTTCGCAGCCAGAGGAGTCCAGGTGCGAGAATTGAACCCGCGTCTCAGCCTCCACAAGGCTGAAGGATAGTCCACTACCCCAACCCGGACACGCACCCGTAGGTAGCCGGGTATGACTCAAATACGTTACGACTCCGCGGGTGCGCCTGCATGCGATGCACACGCACGGGGTCGCCGTACACGGGGGGACCGCGCCCGACGCCCGCGGCGACACGGAGCAGGGGGGAATGCGGGAAACGCGACCGCTCCCGCGGCGAGTGACCGTCGCGCTTTTCTCGCCCGCTCGACTACGTTCGGGTAGCAGTGGCTATCACGGACAAGATCTACCTGAAGAACCACCGGCAGATCGCCTCCCAGCTCGACGCCAACATCCCCAAGAGCGCGTTCGCCGGGGCGACGCTGGATCTGGTGTTCTCGGGAGAGGGGCTCTCCGAACTCGACGAGACGACCCGCGACCGGGTGCTGGAGTTCGCCGAGGACTTCCTCGACTGCGGCTGCGACGACGCCCCGTACTGTGGACACCCCGAGCGGAAGTTCGTCCGCTATCTCCTGGAGCTGCGCGCACAGGGGCTCGGCCCCGACGCCATCGTCGACGTGATGGGCGACGACTACATGCTGTACGCCTACCCCGGCGACGTGCTCTCCTTCCTCGACGACGCCGTGCGCACGCTGGAGGCGACGGAGTCGCTCGCGGCCGTCGAGGGCGACGAGGAGGCGAGAGAACGGGCGCGGAAGGCACGGGACGCGCTGGCCCGGTAGAACCACCCGACAGCGGCTTCCATCCGTGTCGATCGTCTGATTGATTTATTGGGCCTATAGCTGCATTTTATTTCGGAGGAATGCGTACTCGATGCCATGGGCGACAGCGACACCGGGGGGAGCGGGCGCGGCGACGGGCCGTCGCGGTGCGATCGGGGGGCGAGCGGTCGCGTCGTCGAGTCGATCGCCGCCGCGGAGGGGACGGACCCGGCCGATATCGACGCACGGCTCTACGACGTCGTCGACCCCGAGGCGATCGATCGGATCGTCGATCACGGCTCGCCGGACCTGACCGTGGCGTTCCGCTTCAACGGCTACCGCGTGACCGTCGGCGGCGACGGCACGGTGACGGTGTCGGACGGGGACGGGTAGCCGGCGCAGACTGTGGCCGCTGCGACGCTCGCGCGCGGAGGGGCCGCCGAGAGCGGCCGGCGCGACTCACCCGAGCTGGTACGGCTCGTCGTCGTCGCGTTCGCGGTCCCCGTCGAGTTCCTCCAGGAACACCACCTCCTCGCCGTCGTCGGCCTCAGCCAACTTGTCCTGCAGGTACGTGACGAACGCCTTGTACTCGTCCAGCTGTTCGCGGAGGTGTTCGGCCTCCAGCTCCAACCGCTCGTGTTCGCGCACGAAGCTCTTGGGCACCTCCACCGTCGGCGGGAACGACTCCCCGTCGGCGTCTGCCTCCTCGACGCGGTTCTCGGGGACGACCTCCACCTGCCCGTCATGGGCGACGAGGGTGTCCACGTAGTCGCGGAACACCGCCGACAGCGACAGGTCGCGCTCGTCGGCGATCTCGCGCAGCGCCTCGAACGCGTCCTCGTTGACGCGGAACGAGACCGTCTTGTTCTTGCTCCCCATTGCCGGGTACTCGCTCGCGCTGTCACTTAACCGTTCGTCAGACGTTCGCACGGCGAGCGGGGCGATTGAACGGCAAAATCGGTGTCGACGGCCGACTTACGCGGGGGCTTCGCCTTCGAGCTCGTCGGCGTCGTCGAGCGACTGCAGCGCGGCGACGGCGGCGTCGCGGTACTCCTCGACGGGGAGGTCGTACTGCTCGCGGGCCATCCGCGCGTACTCGTTGCCCTCGTCGTCGAACGCCTCGATGCGGTCCAGCGTGCGCGCCGCGGTCTCGGCGACCCAGCGGTCGCGCGTGGCGGCGTCGACGGTCGTGATGGACTCGGGGCGCACGGAGACGTTCACGCTGCCGTCGTCGGTCTCGTAGGTGCGCGGCTTGCCGACGACGGCGACGTACGCGGGCGGCTCCAGCTCGCGGAGCGCGCTCGCGGCCTCGGGCTGGTACTGCCCGGCGTAGGTGAAGAACGTCCCCGTCGGGTCGACGATGCGCCCGCGCCAGTACTCGCTGTCCTCGCCGACGTCCTCCTTCTCGGTGAGGGTGCCGACGATGAACACGCGGTTGGCGCGCTCGCCCGTCGGGAGCAGGAGGTACAGCGGCGCCCGCTCGTCGTCGGACTCCTTGAAGGTGTAGCTGGCGTCGTTGTACTCGCTCGCGAACACGCGGCGTGCGACCTCTCGGGTGGGAACGGACTGGCTCATTACAGGGACCTCGCGCGGATCAGCAGCGATTCGGCGTCGACCGTCTCGTCGGCGCCGGACAGTTCCTCGAAGTCGTCGGCGAGCACGTACCGGCCCAGCGTGGGGCCGCGAACGCGGTAGTATCGCCCGACGATGCGGTCGGCCATCTCCTCGCCCACGACGGTCGTGTCGAGGGCGTCCTGGGCCATCTCCTTGGCCTCCTCGAGGCCGATGCCGGTCAGCTCGGCGGTGGCCTCCTCGTTGAAGATGACCTCCTGGACGGCGTCGCCGTCGTCGAGGACGGCCTTGATCCGGAGGTCGAACTCGCCGTCGACCTGGCCGTGCTCGCTGCAGCGGCCGTTCTGGAGCACGCGCGTGCAGTCGTCCTCGGGACAGCGCTTGATGAGCCCGGAGCCGGACTGGATGTCGACGAGGGCGCCCTCGACCTCGTCGCTGTCGTCGCCGACCTCGATCTCCTCGTCGAGTTCGGTGATCGTCGTCGTCCGGTTGAGCTTCACCGAGTAGTTGCCCTGGTACTCGTCGGTGACGACGTTCGAGAGGGCGTAGCTCTTGCCCTCCTCCAGTTCCTCCAGTTCGCTCGTCGAGAACGAGACGAACTTGATCGTGCCCGACTCGTCGCCGAGCAGGCCCACCTGCGCGATGGAATCGTGGTTGGGGTCCCACAGGTCGGCCACCGTCACGCGAAGGTCGACCCACTGCTCGTCCTCGTCGATGTCGCCGACGAGCGCCTGTTCGGCGCCGCCGGAGCCGATCTCGTCGCGCTCCAGCCCCGCCTCGTCGAGGTAGGAGTTGACGACGCTGCGGCGCGCCTCGTCGACGGGGACGCTGTACTCGTTCACCAGCGAGGCGAGGCGCTCCTCGATCTCCTCGGTAGTGAGGTCCAAGTGGTCTGAAAACTGCTCGTGTATCTCTTCCGCGTGGGTTTGCAGGTCTGCCATGGTTCTCCTGCCTCCGGGTATGTGTTCGGTGGGAGGCGTACGACGGTTGGTTCGGGATCCTATTTAGTATTCCGTCGCCGCGGTGAAAGTGAAAGCGCTCGACTGCGGGCGACCGTCGGACGAGCGGCTGCGCGGCGGTCCGCGACCGCGCGCGGCGTGTCGATGTCGTTCAGGTCACGATCGGCGCGCTCGCCGGCAACGGACTGATAGTCTGGGCGGCCGGAGGATGATCCATGGGACTGGGCGACAGGCTCCGGCGGGTGCTGCGCCAGCAGGCGCGCAAGGCCGGCCGCGAGTACGCGCGCAGCAAGCGTGCCTACCACGAGGGGCGCGAGTGGGGGGAGAACCACGCCGACGAGTTCGACCTCCCGACCGACGACGAGGACCGCGCGCGGATCGTCTGTCGCCGGTACGCCGAGAAGCGTCGGGTCGCGGTGAACGCCGACGGCGAGCCGGCGTGTTTCGAGGCCGGTCACCCGGACTGTGATGGGTGTGCCGAGGACGTGCGGGAGGGGCGTGTACAGACGTGGTAAGCGAGGCGTGAGCGAGCGGCGCGAGCGAACGCCTCGAAAAACGCGAACGGCGACTGAAGGGAGCCGTGAGCGGGGCGAGGTCGACCGAAGCGAGACCTCGATGCAAACGGCGTTCACAAATCGCGGAGCGATTTGTGCGCTCACGAGACCGCCAGTCTCGTGAGCGGCGAGGTCTCCGTGCCGAGCCGCCCATTACGTGAGGGAAACGAGGGCGAACAGAAGTGAGCCCTCGATGCGATCGGGGAACGCAGCGACCCGTGAGCGCAACGAGACCGCGCGTGCGACACGCCCGCCTCGGTTCCGTGGCGTCGCCTCGGCCGAACCCGGCCGCCTACTCGTCGTCGACGCCGCGCTGTTCGTCGAACGTCTCGATGACCTCGTGGACGGTCTCGGCCCACTCGTCGAGCGCCTCGTGGAGCAGCTCCTTCGCCTCCGGCAGCGGCGTCGCGGTGTACTGGTACACGTAGCCGCCGGGGTCGAGCAGGCGTCGCTCGCGCTCGGCGAGGCCCTTCTCCAGCAGCGTCGTGAGCGAGCGGTTCACGTTCGAGCGGTCGCGCTCCAGCACGCCGGCGAGCTCCTCGACGGTGCTCCCGGGGTTGTCGAGCAGGCGGAGGTACGTCCGGCTCTCGTGCTCCTGGATCCCGAACACGCACGCCATCACGTGTCCGAAGCTAGGATCGTTCGTGTCGATGAGGTCCTCCATGTCCGGCGCGTCGCTCATGTCGAGTGATCCGACGGCCGCGTCGCGAATAAACCCCGGCGGTCGCGGCGGCGGCGCGACGGTTCCGCGGAGCCCGTCGCGGTCCCGCGGCGCCCGGCAGTCGCCCCCGCGGCCGCCGGCCGCCGGCTGTCGTCCGGCTCAGGCCTCGTCGTCCTGTTTCGCGTAGCCCATCTTCTCGATACAGGTGAGCATGCCCGCCTCGTCGTCGTGTTTGTGCAGCCGCGTCGGCGTGTCGCAGTAGAACGTCTCGCCGTCGTGCCGGAGGGTGAGCGTCTGCTCGCTCCCGAACAGATCGGCGGTGACGACGACCGGCCGGCCCTCCCGGAGCGCGTCGAGGATCTCCTCGGCGGTGAGCTCGCCGGCGTCGACTTCGAGCGGTGTCATGGGCAGGGATGCGCGATGCGGCGTAATGTTTCTTGTCTCCCGGCCGCGACGCCCGGACGTGCACGTCCGCACCATCGATCACGTCACCCTCCGGATCCCCGCCGACGGCCTGGCCGACGCCCGCGCCTTCTACGCCGACGCGCTCGGCTTCGAACTGGAGGGCGTCGATCGCTTCGAGGCCGGCGAGAAGCCCTTCTTCGACGTGCGACTCGCGCCCGAACACGTGATCCACCTGTGGCCGACCGACGAATTCGACGCCCCCGGGGCGACGAACTACGACCACGTCGCGCTCGTCGTCGACGAGGACATCGAGTCGGTGACGGAAACCCTCGCGGACGCGGGGGTGGCGGTCGAACGGGAACTCGACAGTCCGCTGGGGGCGACGGGCGAGGCGGGCGCGGTGTACGTCCGCGACCCGTTCGGCTATCGGGTGGAGCTGAAGGAGCCGGTGGAGTAGGCGCGTCGCTGCGTCGACACCGGCGGATCGGACCGACGACGAAGGGAGCGGCCGACGGAGCGGCCTCAGTTCGTCGTCGGGTTCGACTCCCCGTCGTTTCCGTCCTCGACCGTCTCGACGGGCGCCTCCGCGCCCTCGGCTGCCTCGGACGCCTCGACGGTCTTCGGGGTGTCGACGTGCCAGCGGTCGACCTCGTCCTCGTACGACGAGAGGCGCTCGGACACCGCGGACTTCAGCCGGTCGTCGTTGACGTTCACCTCGAAGACGAACTCCGGGCCACCCTCGCCGCGGGTGGACTTCTGGATGTTCGCGGAGACGAGCTCGTTGTCGAAGTAGTACGGCGCGATCTGTGTCATCACGCGCTGGTACACCGTGTTCTCCAGCTTCCGAACCGCCTTGCGCCCGGCCGAGTCGGCCGCGCGCGCGACGTGGTCGATGGAGTCCCTCCACGAGTCGAGCGCGCCGTCGTTGTCGCCGTTCTCGACGTGCTCGTACGACTCCGAGAGCTTCTCGCCGGCGGTCTGGAGGTCGTCCTCGGGACTTTTCCCCTCCTGCTCGCCTTTCCCCTCGGCGACGCTCGCCTGTTCGGCGGTCTTCTCGTTCACGTCCTCGCCGAGGCGCTCGTGGGCTTTCGGTCGCCACTCGTCCCACGCCTCGAACGCCTCGGGATACTCCTCGGAAGCACCGGCGTCCTGAAGCGCGCGGGTGATGCGTTCGCCGTGCTCGACGGCGTCCCCCCATTCCCCGCGCAGCTTGAAGCCGGAGATGCTCTCTTCCATGCGATTAGCAGCCGCGTACGCCCCGGAGCGGTATAAGGGTCCCTCCTGCGGCACGCCCGCCCCGGGCTCGCGGGCGATCGGGTCGGCTCAGCGCCGGCCGTACGTGAGACGGTTCCCGATGTCGTCGAGCGCCGAGACGACGCCGCTGAGCCACGCGGTCGGCGAGGTCCGCCGAAGCTCCGCGTCGTCGAGTTCGATCCGGTCGTCGCCGAACGGGTCGCGGTCGGCGGCGCCCTCGCCGTCCTCGGTCGCGTCCACGACGGTCGTCATCGAACACCGGCCGCACGTTTCGCGATCGCCGAATCCCATGGTATTGGATATCAATATGGGGGACGGCGGTCATAAATCCTCGGCCCCGAGGGTCTCCGGCGGCGTCGCCGTCGGACGACGGGCTTTTCATCCCCGTGAGCCTCCCGCGAGGTATGGGTTACCACGTCATCGATCCGGACGAACTGACGGCCGTTCCGGACCGCCCCTGCGAGCTTCGTCGCGTGAGCGAGGCGGCGGGGTTCGAGCGAATGGCCGCCAACTGGTTTCGCGCGGCCCCCGGCGAGGACGTCCCGCTCGCGTACCACTACCACGACGATCAGGAGGAGCTGTTCTACGTGATCGAGGGGACGCTCCACGTCGAAACCCCGGAGACGACCTACGAGGTGCCCGAGGGCTCGCTGTTCGCCGTCGAGCCGGACAGCCCCCAGCGCGCACACAACCCCGAGGGCGCCGACGACTCGGTGACGCTGCTGGCGGTGGGCGCGCCCGCCGTCGACGACGTTCACCCGTACGAGCCGGAGGCGTAACCATGGCCGAGGACGACCCGGAGACGCGAGTCGAGGCCGACGGCTCCGGCGGCGGCGTCGACCCGGGGACGGCCGACGACGACGTCCTCGTCGACGGAGAGGAGCCGCGGACCGACGAGCACGGACGGATCCTCGACGGCGCCGCCTACGAGGACGTGCCCGTCTGGGACGACGAGTACCTCGACCGCGTGAGCGACCGGCTCATGTTCAACTACGACCTCGAACGCGACTACCGCGTTCGCGGGGAGCGCTTCGACCTCTACGGGCTGATGCGCATCGAGTCACAGAAGCAGTTATTCCACCCGGCGCTGGGGTACGGCGACCACCACAGCGACGAGTACCTGTTCGCGCGCCGGCAGTCGTCGGTGACCGTCGGGGAGTTGGAGCGGATCGTCGATCTGGGCCACGCGCTCGCCGACGAGCGCGTCGAGGGCGACGAGGAGCACTACGGGACCGACCTCTCGTTCGTCCTCGTCGTCCCGGAGATCCCCGAGGACGTCCGGGAGTTCGTCGTCGACTTCCGCGAGCGGGAGCTCCTGAAGTACGGCTACTTCGGCCACTACGAGATCAACCTCGGCGTTGTCGCGCCCGAGCGCGAGGCCGCGGTCGCGAGCCAGGAGGCCGACGTGGTGTCGGCGTTCGCGCTGTGGGACGAACTGCCCGATCGCCGCTCCCAGCGTGGGTACGTCACCCGGCTCGTCGGCACGCTCCGCGAGAAGCTCCTCGGATAGAACTATCTATAGCGCCTCCTTGTACGCCTCCAGCGTCTCCTCGATGTCCGCGTCGGTGTGGACGTAGGAGACGAACTGCGACTCGAACTGGTTGGCGGTGAGCCAGATCCCCCGCTCTTTCATCTCCTGCCAGAACACGCGCTCCCACCGCTCGGTCGCCGCCGCCGCGGTGTCGGCGCCGGTCTTCGGACAGGTCTCGTATCTGGGACACGACTCGCGCTGGCGACACCCGCCCTCGCAGTGTCCCTCGAACGTCTCGGGCGCCTCGCGGGTGAACACCGTCTTGAACATCGAGTCGGTTCCGACGACGGTGTACTCGGGCGCCTGGTCCTCGCAGATGTCCTGGATCCCGGACCGGAGGCGATCCCCGAGAGCGTTCACGTGGTCGTACACGTCGTGTTCGGCGGCGTAGCGGAGGTATTCGTGGCCGGCGGCCATCGTGACGGGGTGGCCCGAGAAGGTGCCCGACTGGAACACCTCCCCGCTGGGCGTGAAGTGCTCGATTATCTCCGCGGGGCCGCCGATGGCGCCGACCGGGAAACCGCCGCCGATGATCTTTCCGAACGTGGTGAGGTCGGGCGTGACGCCGAACTTCCCCTGTGCACACTGGAGGCCGCCGACGCGGAAGCCGGTGATCACCTCGTCGAAGATCAACAGCGAGCCGTGGTCGTCACAGAGATCCCGGAGGGCTTCGTGGTAGCCGTCGACGGGCATCACGATGCCGTAGTTCGCGAGGATCGGCTCGGTCAGCACGGCCGCGATCTCGTCGCCCCGCTCCTCGAAGACCTCCCGGATCGCCGCCTCGTCGTTGAACGGGACGGCGATGGTGTGCTCGGCGAACTCCTCGGGGATCCCCGGCGAGGAGGGGTGCGTGTGATAGGGGTCGTCGCCGGCCTCGACGAGGGTGGACTCCTGGGCGCCGTGGTAGCCGCCCTGCATGATCACGATCTTGTCACGGCCGGTGTACGCGCGGGCGAGGCGGACCGCCGAGACGGTCGCCTCCGTGCCGGAGTTGACGAACCGCAGCATCTCGACGCTGGGGACGTGCCTGGCGACGAACTCAGCGTGGTCGACCTCGATCTCGGTCGGCCCGCCGTACATCGGTCCCTGGCTGGCGTGGCGCTGGATCGCCGACTGCACCTGATCGGGGGCGTCGTGGCCGTACAGCAGCGGGCCGTACCCCATCACGTAGTCGAGGTAGCGGTTGCCGTCGGCGTCGATCACGTGGGCGCCGTCGCCGCGCTCGATCACGAACGGGTACGGTCGCGTCGCGCGGACCGAGGAGTTCACCCCGCCGGCGAGCACCGAGAGCGCGCGGTCGTACAGCTCCCGCGAGCGGTCGTGGTTCATACGCCGCCCTTGGAGTGTGACCCCGAAAGTAGTTACTGGGTCGCGGTCGTCGCCGCCGCTATCGGCGTCGTGTTCGGGACAGAAGTCGGGTGACGACCCGCGACGGGGTGGCGGCCCGTCGCGGGCGTAGCCGGACGCATCACCCGGCAGACAGCTGCGGCGGCCGCGGGGGCGGTGACACGGAACGTGGCACGGTGGCGGGCGCGAGGAGGTGAGCACCAGTACCAGTGGGGTCCTCCGTCGCGTGCCCCCGGCGGCCGCGTCCGCGCCGCATGCGAAGCGGGCGTCCGGCGGTTCGGCTGCCGACGGGCGTCGGCAGCGGACCGTTCAGTCGAGTCGAAGAGGATCGGTCGGCTCGTGGCCGACCGGGTCGGCCGCGCTTACACCGCCTCGCGGCCCACCTCGCCCGTCCGGATCTGGTAGGCGTTCTCGACGGGCAGGACGAACACCTTCCCGTCGCCCTTCTCGCCGGTCTGTGCGGCCTCGCTGATCGCCTCGGCCACGTCCTCGGCCGGGATGTCGGCGACGACGCACTCGATCTTCACCTTCTGGTGGAGGTCGACCGTGTACTCCTCGCCGCGCCACTGGCCCTTCTTCGCGGGCTGGCTGCCGCGACCGGAGACGTTCGTCACCGTCAGCGACGGCGCGCCGATCTCCGCGAGACCGGTCTTGACCGCCGAGAGCTTGTCCGGGCGGATGAAGGCGGTCACCATCTTGATGCCGCCGTCGTTCGCCTCGCCGCCGTCCGCGCGAATGATACCGCTCTCGTCCTCCACGAAGCCGCCGTCGGCGGCCGTGTCGGGACGGCCGAACTCGGGGTACGTGTCGACGCCGTGCTCGGAGGAGTCGAGCCCCTCGAGCTCGTGGTCGCGGGTGACGCGGATCTCGCCCAGCGCCTTGATGACGCCGAAGACGATGGCCGTCGCCGCGATGGTCCAGGCGGCGATGACGACGACGCCGACGACCTGCGAGACGAGCGCGCCGACGGTGAAGCCGTCGACCGCGAAGAACGGCAGCAGCACCGCGCCGAGCACGCCGGCGCTCCCGTGGACGGGGAACACCGCACACACGTCGTCGATCTTCAGGCGCTTCTCGACGAACTCGAAGACGATGGGCAGCTGGGCGCCCGCGAGCAGGCCGATGACGATCCCGCCGACCCACGTGATCGCGTTGGTGTTCGAGGTGACGCCGACGAGCCCCGCCAGAAGCCCGTTCGCGACGTACAGCGTGTCGACCTTTCCGGTCTTGAACAGCGAGAGCGCGCTCGCGCCGATGGCGCCGGCGGCCATGCCGAGCGTCGTCGTCAGCGCGACGCGACCCACGTAGGAGAACGCCCCGAGCGTGAGTTCGCCGTTCTCGACGGCGAACACCGAGGCTGCCGTGCCGACGTTGAACCCGTACCAGCCGAACGCGAGCACGAGCGTTCCGAGCACCGCGAACGTCATCGAGTGGCCGGGAATGACGTTCACCGAGCCGTCCTCGTTGTAGCGACCCAGGCGCGGGCCGACGACGTACGCCGCCGTCAGGCCGGCGATGCCGCCCATGCCGTGGACGATCATTCCGCCCGCGAAGTCAGCGAAGCCGAGCGAGGCGAGCAGGCCGCCGCCCCACGTCAGCCCCGTGACGACGGGGTAGATGACCGCCGCCAGCAGGACGGTGTAGCTGACGTACGCGCGCAGCTTCATGCGGCCGGCGACGGCGCCGGAGACGATGGTCGCCGCCGTCATCGCGAAGACGGCGCCGAAGAGCCAGCTGACCCAGTCGGCGGGGTTGCTGGTCGTCAATACGCCGAACGCCTCGGCGATGGAGTAGCTCCCGCCGGCGGTGATCCCGCCGACGAGCGCGGAGACCCCGGCGCCGACGAGGAAGAACGCGACGACGCCGACGCTCCACGTCAGGAGGTTCTTCGTCAGCTGGTTGGCGACGTTCTTCGACCGTACCTGCCCGGCCTCCAGCATCGCGAAGCCGGCGTGCATGAAGAAGATGAGGAAGGTGACCACCAGCACCCACATCATGTTGACCCCCTCCGCCAGGACCGCGGGGTCGACCTGCAAGAGCGTCACTGTGCCACCTCATTTGGTCCACAACTGTTCAGCAGTGCCGTGAATTCCGTGTCGTTCTGGTACATCTCGACGTCAGACAGCCTGATCCGGATACACATAAAGGTTGGAGTTGAAAAACACAGATTTTGAGTGTCGTATTCACACGGGCGTCTGATCTTCAGGTGAATATAGGTCATATAAGGATGTAACATCGTCGCATGTGTGGCAATTGTTGCACTCGGAGTTGACGGATATAGTGACAACTCATAGAGATATGAGGCGAGGATCCCCCGGACACGGGCGATATCACTCGCGCGCGCTCCCCGGATCGGTGTGAAAAACGGCGGTTCGTCGGATCGATCCGATCAGGTCGGCGACGAGCGCCGATCAGTCGTCCAACCCGAACTCGTCCAACTCGGCGGCGACGGATTCGGCGAGCGCCTCGAACGTCGCCTCCGCGGGCACCACGTCGACGGCGACGCCGTGTGACTCGGCAGTCTCGCGCGTCGGATGGCCGATGCAGCCCACGACGGCGTCCTCCAGGCCCACAAGCGCCTCCTCGCGGACGCCGCGCTCGTCGGCGGCGTCGAGGAAGTGCTCGACCGTGAGCGAGGAGGTGAAACACGCCCCGTCGAGGTCGCCGGCGGCCGCCGCCGCCGCGGACTCGCCGCTGCCCTCCGGTCGGACGAGCTCGTACAGGACCGTCTCGCGGACGGTCGCGCCGGCGTCGCGGAGCCCGTCGAGCAGCACCTGGCTCCCGTGGTCCGACCGGGCGACCTCGATGCGGACGCCCTCGACGCCGAGGGCGTCGAACGCCGCGACGATGCCGGTCGAGGAGTACTCCTCGGGGATCAGCTCGATCGGCCACCCGGCCTCGCGTGCGGCGTCGGCCGTCGCCGGGCCGATGCACGCGATCGCGGGACCGTCTCCACGGCGCAGGGGATCATCGTCCGAGCCGTCGCTGCCGGCGTCGCCGCCGCGATCGGTGTCGTCGCCGGCGGCGACGGCGGGCGACCACCCCGCCTCGTCGACCAACTCGACGCCCGTCTTCGAGGTGAACACGATCCAGTCGGGGCCCTCCGGCACCGCGCCGGTCGGTCGGACCGCCAGCATCGGGTCCGCGAGCGCGTCGACGCCGAGCGCGTCGAGCGTCTCGACCGCCTCGGTCGTGCGTTCGTCGTCGGGGCGGAACACCGCGACGCGCGGACGGTCGGCGCCCTCGTCGGCGCCGTTGTCGGTGTCGCCTCCGTCGTCTCCGTCGGTTCCGTCGCTCATGCGTCCTCACCCCCGGTGTCGGCGGCGGCTCCGTCCGCGCCGCCGGCGCGTTCGTCGCCACTGTCGACGCCCGCGGTCGCGGCCGCACCCGCGTCGCCGCGGCCGCGCAGGAACTCGACCACCCGATCGCGCGCGCCGGCGACCTCGCCGATCACGGTGATCGCGGGCGGCTCGATCCCGGCGTCGTCGCGCACGTCGACGATGTCCGCGAGCGTGCCCGTGGCGACGCGCATGTCCGGCCAGGTGCCGCGCTCGACGAGCGCGACGGGCGTCCCGGGGTCCATCCCGGCGTCGAGCAGTTCGCCGGTATACAGCGGGAGCTTCCCGACGCCCATCAGCACGACGATGGTGCCGCCGGTCGCCGCCAGCGCGTCCCAGTCCACGGCCGATTCGTCCTTCGTCGGGTCCTCGTGGCCCGTGACGAACGAGACGGAGGAGGCGTGATCGCGGTGGGTCACCGGGATGCCGGCGACGCCCGGGGCGGCGATGGGCGAGGTGACGCCGGGGACGACCTCGAAGGGGACGCCGTGCTCGGCGAGGTGTTCGGCCTCCTCGCCGCCGCGGCCGAAGACGAACGGGTCGCCGCCCTTCAGGCGCACGACGTGCTCGCCCGCCTCGGCGAGTTCGACCAGCCGGTCGTTCGTGTACTCCTGGCTGGTGCGCTCGCCGCCGGCGCGCTTGCCCACGTCCTCGCGTTTCTCCTCGGGGATCGAGCCGAGGATCTCGGGGCCGGGCAGCTTGTCGTGCAGCACCACGTCGGCCTCGTCCAGGAGTCTGCGGGCCTTCACGGTGAGGAGTTCGGGATCGCCGGGGCCGGAGCCGACCAACGAGACGAAGCCGCCGTCGCGGTCGATCCCGTCGCCGCCGCGTTCGCCGGCCGCGTCGCGCTCGTCGCTCATCTACTCGTCACCCTCCTCGGCGCGTTTGGCGGTATCGGTATCGGCAGCGCGCTTCGCGGCCTCGATGAGGTCGGCGGCGCCCTGCTCACGCAGCGAGTCGGCGAAGTCGGCGGCGGCCTCGCGATACGAGCGCAGCGGGAGGTCGCGGTTCGCCTTCACCTCGGTGTCGCCGTCGGCCGACAGCACCCGGACGCGGGCGCTGACGTGTTCGCCCTGCACGAGCGCGTTGACGCCGATCGGCGCGATACAGCCGCCGCCCAGCTCGGCGAGCACGGTGCGCTCGACGCCGGTGGCGACGCGGGTCGGCTCGTGGTCCATCGCCGACCGGATCGTCTCGATCACGTCCGGGTCGCTCGCGGTGACTGCGACGGCGCCCTGGCCGGGGGCGGGGACGTGGTCGGCGCGGTCGAGGCGCTCGACCTCGTACTCGTCGCGGTAGAACAGGTCCGAGCGCCGGAGGCCCGCCTCCGCGAGGACGATCGCGTCGTACTCGTGGTCGAGTTCGTGTTCGAGCGCGCCGCGCTGGAACTCGGTGAGGTCGTCGAACCACTCCTCGACTGTTCGCTCGTACTCGCGGTCGTCCTCGCGAGCCTCGGGATCGCCCTTGTGGTCGGCGTCGGCCTCGACGCGGCGCTCGTGTTCGGCCTGCAACTCGGGCGCGATGAGCTTCCGGATCCGCGTGTCGACGTTGCCGCGGAGGGGACGGACCTCCAGGTCCGGGCGCTCGGCGAGCACCTGCGCCTTGCGTCGCAGCGAGGAGGTGCCGACGACCGAGCCGCGCGGGAGGTCCGCGAGGTCGCCGCCGTCGCGGGTGACGAGCGCGTCGCCGGCGGGGGCGCGCTCGCCGACGGCCGCGACGACGAGGTCGTCGGGCATGTCGGTGGGCATGTCCTTCAGCGAGTGGACCGCGGCGTCGACCTCGCCCGCGATCACGCGCTCGTCGAGCGCGCGCACGAACGCGCCGGTGCGGCCGAGTTCGGTGATGAGGTCCTCGTCGAGTCGGTCGCCGCGGGTCTCCACCTCCACCAGCTCCACGTCGCGGCGGCGCGTCGAGATCTCGTCTCGGACGCCCGCCGCCTGTCGGTGCGCGAGGTCGGAGCCGCGGGTTGCGAGCCGCAGCGTCCCGGTTGTCATACCCGAAACTCCGGCGCGACCGGGGAAAACGGGTTCGCTTCGCCAACACGGCGGGACGGTGCACCGTCCCACGGTCGCTCCGCCGTCGGCCGCGTCGCAACCTTCGCCGGACCGGTACCGTTTTTATCGATCGAGGGACAACCATCGACCATGACAGCGGACGCCGTCGCTCACGTTCGCGCCTCCTTCGAGCGACGCGTCCGCGGTGCCGCGGCCCGGAGCCGAGTCTCCGCGCCGCGACGACCGGGCCGGTAGGCCCCACCTCACCCCTCACCCCTCGTCCCGATCCGCTCGCCTTCCTCCGGGTAGCGTGCAGTCCGCGATTAATTTTCATAACTTGCAAACGCCGAATTTATGGGTGTCGACGTTCGAGCGTTGAGTATGACAAAACGCGTTGCACTCGCATTCAGCGGCGGACTCGACACCACGGTGTGCGTCCCGCTCCTCGAGGAGGAGTACGGCTACGACGAGGTCGTCGGCGTCACCGTCGACGTGGGCCAGCCCGCAGAGGAGTTCGACGAGGCCGAGGAGACCGCCGAGGCGCTCGACCTGGAGCACTACGTCGTCGACGCGAAGGCGGAGTTCGCGGAGCTGTGTTTCGACTCCGTGCGCGCGAACGCGACGTATCAGGGGTACCCGCTCGGGACGGCGCTCGCGCGCCCCGTGATCGCGGAGGCGATCCTGGGGGTCGCCGAGGAGCACGACTGCGACGCCCTCGCCCACGGCTGCACGGGGAAGGGCAACGACCAGCTCCGCTTCGAGACCGTCTGGCGCGCCTCCGACAAGGAGGTCATCGCGCCGGTGCGCGAACTCGGCCTCACGCGCGAGTGGGAGATCGAGTACGCCGACGAGAAGGACCTGCCCGTCGAGGGCGGCAACGAGGGCGCGTGGTCGATCGACACGAACCTCTGGTCGCGCTCGGTCGAGGGCGACGACCTCGAGGACCCCACCTACGTCCCGCCGGAGGACATCTACGACTGGACGACGACGCCCGGCGAGGTCGACGGCGAGGAGCTCGTCGAGATCGGCTTCGAGATGGGCTACCCCGTCACCCTCGACGGCGAGGCGCTGGACCCGGTCGCGCTCATCGAGGACCTGAACGAGATCGCGGGCCAGTACGGTGTCGGCCGCACCGATATGATGGAGGACCGCATGCTCGGGCTGAAGGTGCGCGAGAACTACGAGCACCCCGCGGCGACCGTCCTCCTCACCGCCCACGAGGCGCTCGAACAGCTCGTGTTCACGAAGAGCGAGCGCGACTTCAAGGGGCAGGTCGACGAGCAGTGGGCCCAGCAGGGGTACAAGGGCCTCGTGAACTCCCCGCTCGTCAACTCCCTCGAGGGGTACCTCGACGCCGGTCAGGAGAAGGTCACCGGCACGGTCACGGTCAAGCTGCAGGGCGGGCAGTGCCGCCCCGTCGCCCGCGACTCCGAGTACGGCGTCTACTCCGAGTCGGCCGCCTCGTTCAACACCGAGACCGTCGACGGCATCGAGCAGGCCGACGCCACGGGCGTCGCCAAGTACCACGGCTTCCAGGAGCGCCTCGCGAACCGCGTGCTGAAGGACGTGAAGGCCGGCGAGGACGGCGAGACGCTGGCGGCCGACGGTGGAAACGAGGACGACGAGTAGATGACCGACGACGGTGGCGCCGGCGGCGACGTGGATGATACGGACGCGGACACCGAGACGGTCGTCCGCCGCGACCGCTTCGCGGGCGGCCCGGCCCGCGGCTTCATGTCGAGCCTCGCGGCCGACGAGCGCATCTTCGCCGCCGACCTCGCCGTCGACCGCGCCCACACGGTGATGCTCGCCGAGCAGGGGATCGTTGCCGACGACGAGGCCGCCGAGATCCTCTCGGGGCTCGACGCCGTCGAGTCGGCCGGACACGGCGCGCTCCCGGACGGCGAGGATGTCCACGAGGCGATCGAGTCGGCCGTCGTCGACCGCGTCGGCGACGTGGGCGGGAAGATGCACACCGCCCGCTCGCGCAACGACGAGGTCGCCGCCTGCATCCGCTACCGCTACCGCGCGGACCTGCTCGACGCCGCCGAGGCGACGCTCGCGCTCCGGGAGGCCCTCCTCGATACCGCGGCCGACTACGCCGACACCGTCATGCCGGGGTTCACCCACCGGCAGTACGCCCAGCCCGTCACAGTCGGGCACTTCCTGTCGTCGTACGCGGGCGCGGTCGCGCGCGACACCGCCCGGCTGCTCGCGGCGTTCGACCGGACGAACGAGTCGCCGCTGGGCGGGGCGGCCTTCGGCGGCACCACCTTCGACATCGACCGCGAGCGCACGGCCGACCTGCTCGGCTTCGACGGCGTCGTCGAGAACTCGACGGACGCCGCCTCCGCGCGCGACTTCCTCGTCGAGGGGACCGCCGCGCTCGCGAACCTGACGGCGACGCTGTCGGGGCTCGCCGCGGACCTCATCGAGCACGCGAAGGACGGCTACTTCGTGCCCTCGGACGACTACGCGTCCACCTCGTCGATCATGCCCCAGAAGGTGAACCCCGACACGCTCGAACTTGCCCGCGCGGTCGCGGGCGACGTGTCGGGCGACCTGACCGGGCTGCTCACCACGCTGAAGGGACTGCCGCGCGCGTACAACCGCGACCTCCAGCGCGCGACGCCCCACGCCTGGGACGCCGTCGACGACGCGACCGAGGCGACCGAGGTCGTCGCCGGCGCGGTCGCGACCGGCGACTGGGACCCGGAGGCGTGCGCCGCGGACGCGGGCGCGGGCTTCTCGACGGCCACGGGCGTCGCCGACGCGCTGGCGTCGGCGGGGATCCCGTTCCGCACGGCCCACGAGGTCGTGGCCGAGGCCGCCGCGACCGCCCCCGACGACGCGGATCCGGAGACCCTCGCCGCAAATCTTGACACGGCCGCACAAGAGGTACTTGGGGAGTCCCTCTACGCGTACGTGAGCCGCGAGGACCTGTCGACCGCGCTCGACCCCGCCGGGAGCGTCGCCGCACGCGACTCCCGCGGCGGCCCGGCGCCCGACGCCGTCGCCGACTCCCTCGCGCGCATGACCGAGACGGTCGACGACCACGAGGCCGAACTCGCGGTCCGCCGCGACGCGCTGGCGGCCGCCGAAACGGACTTGTCCGAGGCCGTCGACGAGTACGCCTGAGCGCGACACCGCGACCCACACCGACACCACGACCATGACCCGCCTGCGACGTCCCCGACCGCTCGCTCGACCGCGAGCGACGGCCCCATCGGGCGGCCGCCGTCCGCGACTTCCGCGACGGCCGCGACGACGACCGCGAGGGGGCGTCCGACCGCGACCGTCGCCGCGTCCGGTCCCGGCCGCCGTCCCGCGCCCGCCGGCGGCGGTGGCCCCGCCGGCCCCCCTCGGGGCCTACACTACTCAGATTTCGAACACCGGATTCGAGATCCGCGCCGACCCGTCCGCTCACGCCGCGTAGCGACGACTCCGCCATTAATTTTCGCTGACAGAATCGACGGATTAAAGTCCGATAGCGAGGTACTGGTGAGTACACCATGACCGAAGCCGAATGCGTCGAGTGCGGGGGCACGGTGGCCCTGCACGACGACCTGGAGATCGGAGAGATCGTCGACTGTGAAACGTGCGGCGCCGAACTGGAGGTCGTCGACGTCTCCCCGCCGGTCCTCGATCGAGCCCCGGAGCTCGAAGAGGACTGGGGGGAGTAAGATGAAGATCGGCCTGCTCTACTCCCGGATCCGAAAGGACGAGAAGCTCCTCCTGTCGGAGCTTCGCGAGCGCGGCCACGAGGTCGCGAAGATCGACGTGCGCAAGCAGCGGTTCGGCCTCGCTTCGACGAGCGCCGACGTGACCGACTGCGATCTGGTGATCGACCGCTGTCTCGCCACCTCCCGGTCGCTGTACGCGACGCGGTTCCTGTCGGCGTACGGCGTGCCGGTGATCAACAGTCCCGAGACCGCCGCGGTCTGTGCGGACAAGGTGAAGAACAGCCTCGCGCTGGAGGCGGCGGGCGTGCCGACGCCGGCGACGGAGGTCGCGTTCACGAAGGAGGCCGCGATGGAGGCCATCGAGGACTTCGGCTACCCCTGCGTGGTCAAGCCGGTCGTCGGCTCGTGGGGCAGGCTGATGGCGAAGATCGACTCCGAGACCGCCGCCGAGGCGATCCTGGAGCACAAGGCGACCCTCGGGCACTACGAGCACAAGGTGTTCTACGTGCAGGAGTACGTCGACAAGCCCGGCCGCGACATCCGCGTGCTGGCCTGCGACGGAGAACCCGTCGCCGCCATGACGCGCTCCTCCGACCACTGGCTCACCAACGCCGCGAAGGGCGGCGAGACGGCCACCTTCGACCTCGACGACGAGGCGAAAGAACTCGTTGCGACCGCGAGCGACGCGGTCGGCGGCGGCCTGCTCGGCGTCGACCTGATGGAGACGAAGGACGGCGAGTACACGGTTCACGAGGTGAACCACACCGTCGAGTTCAAGGCGCTGAACGAGGCGAGCGCGGTCGACGTGCCCGCGGCGGTCGTCGACTGGCTCGAACTGAAGGCGGAAGTGGCCGAGGAGGCGGTGGCGACGGCATGAGCGAGGACGAGCGCAGCGAGTCCTCGACAACGAGCGGGGAGCGGAGCGACCCGCGAGTCGCCGTCGCCGACGGCGGTACCGAGCAACTCACCGCCTCCGTCGTCGGCGCCTCCGGCTTCGCGGGCGGGGAACTGTGTCGCCTGCTGACGGGCCATCCCGACTTCGAACTCGCGCAGGCGACGAGCCGCGAGTACGAGAACAAGACGCTCGGCTACGCCCACCCGAACCTGCGCGGGGTCGACCTGCGCTTCTCCTCGCCGGAGGATCTGGAGTCGGTGGACGTGCTGTTCGCCTCCACCCCGCACGGCGTCTCGATGGAGCACATCGACGCCTTCCGCGACGCCGCGGGCACCGTGGTTGACCTCTCGGCGGACTTCCGGCTGAACGAGGCGGCCGACTACGACGAGTGGTACGACGGCCACGTCGCGCCCGAACACCTCGCGGACGCCACGTACGCGCTCCCCGAGTTGGGCCGCGAGAAGCTGGAGGGCGCGGACCTCATCGCCTCCGGCGGCTGCAACGCGACGGCGACGATGCTGGCGCTGAAGCCGCTGGTCGATTCCGGTGTAATCACGCCCGACGACCGCGTCGTCGCGGACCTGAAGGTCGGCTCCTCGGAGGGCGGCGCCGGCGGCGGCGCCGCCTCCAGCCACCCGGAGCGCTCGGGCGTCGTGCGCCCGTACGCGCCGACGGGCCACCGCCACGAGGCGGAGATCCAGCAGGAACTCGGCCTCTCGCTGTCGTTCACCGTCCACGCGGTCGACATGACCCGCGGGGCGGCGGCGACGTGCCACGCCTTCCCGAGCGAGCGCGTCACCACGGGCGACCTGTGGGGCGCCTACCGCGAGGCGTACGACGACGAGCCGTTCGTCCGCCTCGTCGCCGGCGGCGGCGGCGTGTACCGCTACCCCGAGCCGAAGGCCGTGGCCGGGACGAACTACGCCGAGGTCGGCTTCGAGCTCGACCCCGAGAACGGCCGCGTGGTCGCCTTCTCGGCCATCGACAACGTGATGAAGGGCGCGGCGGGGCAGGCGGTCCACGCCGCCAACGTCGCGCTCGGGCTGGAGGAGACGGCCGGCCTCGACTTCCAGGGGCTCCACCCCGTGGGATCGCCGTGAGCTGGCCCGGCGCCGCCGCGGTCGCGGACGGCGAGGTCCTGCCCGACGGCGGCGACGGCCCGCCCGTCGTCGTGAAGCTCGGCGGCGCGCGCGCCGTCGACCCCGCGGGCGCCGTCGGCGACGTGGCTCACCTCGTCGCGAACGGCCGCGACGTGGTCGTCGTCCACGGCGGCTCGACCGCCGTCGACGACCTGCTGGACCGCCTCGGCATCGAGTCGGAGTACGTCGAGACGCCCTCGGGTGTCACCGGCCGCTTCACCGACGCCGAGACGATGGAGGCGTTCACGATGGCGATGGCGGGGCAGGTGAACACCGACCTCGTCACCGCGATGAAGAACGCCGGCGTCGACGCCGTCGGCCTCTCGGGCGTCGACGGCGGCCTCCTGACCGGCCCCCGGAAATCGGCCGTCCGCGTCGTCGAGGACGGCAAGAAGAAGATCAAGCGCGGCGACCACTCCGGCACGCCCAAGCAGGTCAACGAGGGTCTCCTGTCGACCCTGCTCGCTGACGGCTACACGCCCGTCGTGTCGCCGCCGATGTTCGGCATGGAGTCCGAGAGCGAGGGCACCCCGGTGAACACCGACGCCGACCGCGCGGCCGCGGCCGTCGCGGGCGCGCTCGGCGCGGAGCTGGTGGTCCTCACGGACGTGGCCGGCGTGTACGCCGACCCGGACGACCCCGACACGCTCATCGAGTCGGTCGCCACGGGCGACGAGTACGACGCGCTCACCGACGCCGCCGAGGGGTTCATGACCCGGAAGGTGATGGCGGCGACCGAGGCGCTCGAATCCGGCGCGACGGCGGTGACCGTCGCCGACGCGAACGTCCGCGACCCCATCGTCGCCGCGCTCGACGGCGCCGGGACGCGTATCGAGCGCTCGGCCCTGATCGACGGCGGCGAAGCCCACGCCGGAGGCGACGCCGCCGACGCGGAGGTGGACGGATGAGCGCCTTCGAGGACCCCAGCGACGCGGGCGAGGGGTTCGTCTTCTCCGAGAAGCCGATCCAACTGGAGTCCGGAGAGGGCGTCCACCTCACCGCCAGCGACGGCACCGAGTACCTCGATTTCGGCGCGAGCTACGCCTGCACCCCGCTCGGGCACTGCCCGCCGGCCGTGGTCGACGCGGTGCAAGAACAGGCGGCCGAGTTGCTGTACGTGCAGGCGTCGTACCCGAACAGCGCTCGCACGGAACTGTACGAACGCCTCGGCGCGGTCGCCCCCGGCGACCTCTCGAAGGTGTGGCTCTGTAACTCCGGCACGGAGGCCAACGAGGCGGCGATGAAGTTCGCGCGCTCGGCGACGGGTCGCGAGAAGGTCGTCGCCACGAAGCGCGGCTTCCACGGCCGCACGCTGGGCGCGCTGGCGATGACGTGGAAGAAGAAGTACCGCGCCCCCTTCGAGCCCGTCGCCGGCGGCGTCGAGTTCGTCGATTACGGCGACGAGGAGGCGCTCGCGGAGGCGGTCGGCGACGAGACCGCAGCCGTCTTCCTCGAACCCGTGCAGGGCGAGGGCGGGATCAACCCCGCCGGCGACGGGTACCTGCAGTCGGCTCGCGATCTGACGGCGGACGCGGGCGCGGCGCTCGTGTTCGACGAGATCCAGACCGGGATGGGCCGCACCGGCGACCTGTGGGCCTGCGAGGGCGCGGGCGTCCAGCCCGATATCCTGACGACGGCGAAGGGCGTCGCCTCCGGCCTCCCGCTGGGCGCGACGCTGTGTGCCGACTGGATCGCCGACGGCGCCGCCAGCCACGGGTCGACGTTCTCGGGCAACCCGGTCGTCGCCGCCGCGGCCAACGCGACGCTGGAGGAGCTCGTCGCCAACGACGTGCCCGGCAACGCGGCGAAAGTGGGCGAGTACCTCACGACCCAACTGGCGGAGGCCGTCGAGGAACACGACCTCCCCGTCCGCGACGTGCGCGGCGAGGGGCTGATGATCGGCGTCGAGGTGAAGCGGGGGGCGAACCGCTACCTCCGCGACCTCGCCATGGAACACCAGATCCTCGCGCTACCGGCCGGTCGCTCGGTCGTGCGCCTGCTGCCGCCGCTCGTGATCAACGAGGGCCACGCCCGCGAGGTCGTCGACGCGCTGACGGAGGTGCTGTAGATGCTGGCCGTTCCCAACCCCGTCGACCCGGACGACGCGCTCGACACGGAGGGTCGCCAGTTGCTGTACGACCTCGTGTCGACGCCGTCCGTCTCCGGCGAGGAGGCCGACGCGGCGGCGGTGCTCGTCGAGTTCCTCGAGGCGCACGGCCGCGAGGCGTTCGTCGACGAGGTGGGCAACGTCCGCGCGCCGGCCGACGACTCCCTGCTGCTCACCTCCCACGTCGACACGGTGCCCGGCGAGGTGCCGGTCGACGTCGCCGACGGCGACGAGGAACTGGGCGTCGAGGGCCCCGTGCTGTGGGGCCGCGGCAGCGTCGACGCCACGGGGCCGCTGGCGGCGATGGCCGTCGCGGCCGTCGAGACCGGCGTCTCGTTCGTCGGCGTCACCGGCGAGGAGACCGACTCCCGGGGCGCGCGCCACCTCGTCGAGACCCGCGACGCGCCGGAGGCCGTGATCAACGGCGAGCCGTCCGGCTGGGACGCCGTGACGCTCGGCTACCGCGGGCTGATCTCCGGCACCTACGTCGCGACCAGCGAGTCGGGACACACCTCCCGGCCGGACCCCAACGCCGTCGAGCACGCGATCCACTGGTGGCAGCGCGTCGAGGGCGCGTTCGACTACTACGACTACGGCGCCGTCTTCGAGCAGGTGACGACCAAACCCGTCGCCGTCGACGGCGGCCTCTCGGAGGACGGCCTCTCGATGGAGGCGACGATGGACGTGCAGTTCCGCGTGCCGCCGTCGCTCGACCCCGAGGACGTTCGCGAGCGCGCCGACGCCGAACTCGACGTCGGGACGGTCCACTGGAACGAGCCGATCCCGCCGGTGATGGGGAGCCCGCGCGACCCCGTGGCGACGGCGCTGCGGGGCGGGATCCGGAAGGCGGGGGGCGACCCGCGTCTGCTCCGCAAGACCGGCACCGCCGACGTGAACCTGTTCGCCGGCGCCTGGGACGTGCCGATGGCGACGTACGGCCCCGGCGACTCCGCGCTGGATCACGCGCCCGACGAACGGCTCCCCCTGCGGGAGTTCGACCGCTCGGTCGACGTGTTGACCGACGCCTCGCGACGATTGCGAGGCCGAACCGACGGCTGATCTACGGCGGCCCCGGCGGCTCCGACCGTCGCCCGCCCCGTTCTGCGCACTACACACGACCACCGACTCACCACACCACACGCGACACATCCCACGACCCACGATCACGATGAGCACCCACACGACATCGACGATGCCGGACGAGACCGACGAGTTCCCGAGCGACTTCCTCGACATCGACGACCTGACGACCGACCAACTGGCGCAGGTCCTCGCGCGCGCTTCCGACCTGAAGGCCGGGAAGGACCTCACGCAGCTCCCGCGGACGACGCTGGCGATGCTGTTCGAGAAGCCCTCGACCCGGACGCGCGCGAGCTTCGAGACGGGGATGACTCAGCTGGGCGGTCACGCGATGTTCCTCGGGCCCGACGCGATCCAGTTGGGCCACGGCGAGCCGCTGAAGGACACCGCCCGCGCGCTCGGCGGCTACGCCGACGCGATCATGGTGCGGACGTTCGCCCACGAGAACGCCGAGACCCTCGCGGAGTACGCCGGCGTTCCGGTGATCAACGGCCTCACCGACGACGCCCACCCGTGCCAGACGCTCGCGGATCTCCTCACGATCCGCGAGGAGGTCGGCGACCTCTCGGAGGTGTCGGCGGCGTGGGTCGGCGACGGCAACAACGTCGGCCGCTCGTTCGCCGTCGGCGCCGCGCTCGCGGGGCTCGATCTGGCGGTCGCGACGCCCGACGGCTACGGCCTCGGCGACGACGTGTACGACCGCTGCGCCGATCTCGGGACCGAGCCGACCGCCGTCGACTCCCCCGAGGAGGCGGTCGCCGACGCGGACGTCGTCTACACCGACGTGTGGGTGAGCATGGGCGAGGAGGCGGAACGCGAGGAGAAGCTCCCGGCCTTCGACGGCTACCAGGTCAACGAGGACCTGCTCGCCGACACGGACGCCGCGTTCATGCACTGTCTGCCCGCCCACCGCGGCGAGGAGGTGACCGACGCCGTGCTGGAGTCGGACCGCTCGCTCGTGTGGGAGCAGGCGGAAAACCGGATGCACGCGCAGAAGGGGCTGCTCGTGGAGCTGCTGGAGTAGCCGACGCGAGCGAAGCGAGCGTTTTTGTCATCACCAGACGCCTTTGGCGTCTGGTTGGCAGTCAGAGCGCGTTGCGCTCTGACAGCATCGACGGGGTTTGGCGGGGTTCGACGAGCAAGCGAAGTCGTTCTAAAGGCGCGAAGCGCCTTTCGTGATGACGAGACGGCTTTGCCGTCTCGAACCACGAGCGAGGAGGACCCCGTGAAAAGCGGTCGTGGTTCAGGCGGAAAACCGGATGCACGCGCAGAAGGGACTGCTCGTGGAGCTGTTGGAGTAGTCGCCTCCGTACTGCACTCTCACCTCGCTACGGCTCCGGCGGCTCCCCGTCGTAGGCCGCGTGGTCGGTGAAGAAGTTCAACATCGCGAACTTCAGTTTCCCGGGGCCGATGTCGATCAGCTCCTCGCGCTCCTCCACGGGGAACGCGCCCCGCACGGAGTACTTGCCCATGTCCGCGGAGGTGTAGCGCTTGTCCAGCAGCGCGCGAACGGCGAAGTCCTCGGGCGAGCGGATCACGCGGCCGAGCGCCTGCCGGGTCTTGCGGACGGTCGGGATCTCGACGGCGTACTCCCAGCCGGCGTCCCGCGAGCGCTCGGCGAACGCGCGGTCGTAGGCCTCCTGTACCGCCTCCATTCGCTCGGAGAGGTGCGGGTACGGCACGCCCACGACCGCGACCGTCCGGGCGTCGTCGCCGTCGAAGCTCACGCCCTCGGCGAGGGTGCCCCACAGCGACGTGAACAGCGTCGCGTCACCGCTGTCGACGAGGCGGCGACGGAGTTGCTCCGTGTCGGGCTCGGAACCGTCGAGCAGGAGGGTACCCAGGTTCGGGTCGCCCGAGAGCAGTTCGTGGTAGCGCTCGGCCTCCGCGTAGGACGGGAAAAACAGGAGGCTGTTGCCGGGCGTGAACCGCACGACATCCGACAGCGTCGCGGCGATCGTCTCCTGTGTCGCGGGGTCGTCGCGCTCGGAGGCGAACAGCGCCGGCGTGGCGACCGAGAAGGTTCGGCGGTTCTCCTCGGGGTACTCCATCCCGTACGCGAGCGTCGCCGGGTCCGACAGCCCGAGCACGTCCTCTGTCACGTCGAACGGGCGGAGGGTGGCGGACATGAGGACGCTCGCGTACACCTCGTCGAACAGCTCCGCGGTCACCTCCCGCGGGATGCAGGTGTACAGCTCCGCGCGGCCGTACACCTCGTCGGTACCGGCGTCGCGCCGGACGGAGACGACCGGGTGCTGGCCGAGCTCGCCGCCGTCGTCCATCCACGCCGAGACGAACGCGGCCGCTTGCAGGGTCTGACACTCCCGCCGGGTCGTCGTCTCGCCGTCGCGGTACGCCTCCTCGTACTCCTCGTCGAGGCGCTTGCCGAGCTGGAGCGCGAGGTCGCACTCCGCGCGGATCCCCTGTCCCTCGTAGCGGTCGAGGAACGCGAGCGTCAGGTCGTCGCGGCGGTCGTCGTTGGCGATGCTCACGTCGTCCCAGTTCTCGCCGATCTGCTCGCGGGCGCCGAAGCCGAGCTTGTCGTCGTATGTGTCCCGCAGCGCCTCGGTGAACGCCCGGAGGACGTTCTCGGCGGGTTCGGCGCGGGAGTCGTCGGTCTCCTCCAGCTCGTTGAGCGCCGACTCCAGGGTGTTCTCGGTGAGCGTCTTCGAGGCGTGGTCGCGGGCGGCGTCCTCGACGTTGTGCGCCTCGTCGAAGACGGTGATCACGTCCTGCGGGTCGCGATCGAGCCACCGGAAGAACTGCTCGCGTATCTGCGGGTCGAGCAGGTGGTGGTAGTTGCAGACGACGAGTTCGACATCCTCCATCCCCTCCTTCAGCAGCTCGTAGCCGCAGAAGCCCCGGCTGCCGGCGTACTCGTACACCTCGTCGGGGGTGCGCACGTCGTCGAACAGCCACGAGAAGAACTCGCCGGTGTCGCCGGTGAGGTTCTGGAGGTAGTAGTCGCAGGTGTTGGCGGCCTCGTCGTCGATCTCCTCGTCGAGACGATCCAGCTCCTCCTGTACGGCCTGTCTGGCTTCGGCGGCGCTCCCGGGGTCGCCGCCGGAGCCGCCGCCCGCACTGTCGGCGCCCTCGCGCATCTCGTCGGTGAGGTCATCGAGCCGTTGTTCCAGCTGCTCCTTGTCGGACCGGTCCTCGACGAGCGAGCGCGTGGTGTCGCGCAGCGTCTGACACTCCTGGTAGTCCACGTCGATGTGGCACATCGACGACTTCCCCTTGAACACGGTCGCGCGGATACGCTCGGTCTCGTGGATGGCGCGGGCGTCCTCGACGAACTGGCGCATCTGCTGGTGGACGTTCGTCGTGATGACGACGGTGCGGTCGTGCTCGCGGGCGTGCTCCAGCGCGGGCACCAGCGCCGAGAGCGTCTTGCCGGTCCCCGGCGCGCCCTCGAACAGCACGTCCTGCCCGCGCTCCAGCGAGTTGGCGATCCGGTCCATCGCCTCCTCCTGGTTCGGGTACGGCTCGTCGTACGGGAAGAAGCGCAGGTGACCGTCCGTCGTCGACACGATCGTACTTTCGCCTCTTGAGCTTTGAAGTTACGGGTGCCGTGGCGGTCGCGTGGACGCCGGCCGAGTCGGCCGACGGACCGGGCGACGACGGTGCTCCGGGTCGCCGGGGAGGGTGCCCGACCTGTCGGGGCCGCATCGTGTACGTACGGCTATCCCCGGAGCACGCGTCCATACGTGACGCTATGGCGACACAGACACGAACGGCGACGACGGCGGAACCGGAGATCGAGACGGTCGGGACCGGCTGGCGCGGCGGCGTCGCGGCGGGCGCGCTCGCCGGGATCGCGATGGGCGCGGCGTTCTCGCTGTTCGCGCCGGCGGCGCTGGAGGTCGCGATCCCCTCGCTGTACGGACTCTCCGGCGGGCTCGCCGGCTGGATCGTCCACGTGAGCCACGGCGCGGTCCTCGGCGTGGGGTTCGTCGCGCTCGCGAACGCCCTCGGCGTCGTCGACCCGACACGCTCGACGCTGCTCGGGGTCGGCTACGGCGTCGCGCTCTGGGCGGTCCTCGCGGCCCTCGTGATGCCGGCGTGGCTCGCGGCGGTCGGCTCGCCCGCGACCCCGCCGCTCCCGAACCTCGACACCCTCAGTCTCGCGGCCCACGTGCTGTACGGGGCGGTGCTCGGCGCTGCGCTTCCGTCGCTTCGCTCGCTGTGAGCTCCCCTCGACGCCGCTGACTTTTTCGCTCGCGACGACCATTCCCCGAGCATGAGCGAACACGCGTCCGACGAGGCGCCCGACGGCGACGACCCGGAGTTCGACAAGGAGGCCGAACGCGAGAAGCTCCGCGAGAAGTTCGCCCGCGACGAGGAGAAGCGCGAGTCCACGCGCCGGATGAGCGAACTCCTGCTCAAGGGCGCGACGATGACGAACGACCACTGCGACGCCTGCGGCTCGCCGATCTTCCGACAGAACGGGCAGGAGTTCTGCCCCGAGTGCGACGTGGAGGGCTCGAACGGGGCGGCGCCGGACGAGCCGGCGAACGCGGACGCGGCGGACCCGGACGCGGTGGACCCGGACGCGGCGAATCCGGACTCGACGAACGCCGCTGTGGCGAACGAGGACGCGGCGCCCGGCGCGACGCCGAACGAGAGCCCGTCCCCGAGCCCGACGGAGCCGGCGGCGTCCTCACCGGGGGGCGCGTCCGCGTCCGCGGACGTGGACGGGGCCGGGGTTGACGCCGCGGAGGCGGCCGGGACGGCAACACCGGAGACAACGGGCCACGTGGACGCGAGCGTCGACGTGGCGGCCGGACGTGATACCTCCCCGGCATCGACACGGCCCGCCGGCGACGCGAACGCGGGAGCCGCCGGCGACGACCTCGCGGCCGGCCGCGACGCACTCGCGAGCACGCTGCGGCGCCACGCCGAGGCAGCAGCCGAGGCGTCCGACCCCCGTGTCGCCGCCGACCACCTCGCGGCGGCTCGGGAGGCTGCCGAGGCGCTCTCGGCGCTGCGTCGCTGAGAACCGAACCGTACACGGCGGAGAACGGGTGTTTCGCGGCTACTCCGGGTAGTCGCTTCCGACGACCTCGCGAATGCGTTCGGCCGTCACCTGCCCGACGCCCGAGACCTCCAGCAGGTCCTCCTCGCGGGCGGTCATCACCCCCTCGACGGTGCCGAAGTGCTCCAGCAGCGCCCGCGAGGTGACTGGACCGATGTCCGCGATCGACGAGACGACGTACTCCTGTTGCTCGGCGAGCGTCTTCGCCCCCTTCTCGCCGTGTGCGGACACCTCGCGGTCGTTCGTCTCCTGCTCGCGCCGGGCGATCGTCTCCAGCAGGTCGGCGGTGTCGGCCTCGTCCTCGGTGCGGAGGACGCTCGCGTCGAAGTCGATCGCCAGCGACGACAGCGCCCCGCGGACCGCGTTCGGGTGGACGTTGCGCTCGCCGTACAGGTCCTCGCCCTCGATGATCACGACGGGCCGGGCGTACGCGCGGGCGGTGTCCTTCACCTGCTCGAACATCGAGCGGTCGCCGCCCACGAGCGTGTCGAGGAAGTCCGCGACCGACTTGCGCTCGACGGCGACGCGGTCCGAGAGGACGTAGTCGCCGACCGCCAGCGTCTCCAGCCGGGTGGTGATCCCCTCGCGCGTCGAGAGGTCGCGCGCGATGGTCGACTCCAGCTCGCGCTGGTCGATGACGATCTCGGTTCCCTCGTCGCTCCCGGCGGTGGCGACGACGCCGTCGTCCGCGTCACTGCCGGCGTCGGTCTCGTCGTCAGCGTCGCCGTCGCCGCCGTCGACGGTCGTGTCGCCACTCACACCGCCGTCGTCAGCCGTTTCGCTGCCGTCCTTCGTCGTCTCGTCGTCGCCCGTCGACTCGGGGTCGAAGTCGGTCAGCCCGGGCTGTGACCCGTCGGCGGTCGACGCCGCCGTCGAGTCGGGCGGGGACTCGGCCGAGGCGTCGGCGACTGCCGCGTCGTCGCCCTCGCTGTTCTCGCGTTCGTCGTCGGCCTCGCCGTCGAACTCGGTCAGTCCCGTCTGGCCGTCGTCGAGTTCGTCGGTCAACTCGTCGGCGACCCCCTTCAGCTCGCGCAGCTCGTTTTCCATCTCCTTCTCGCGCCGCCGCGAGATCCAGAAGAACGCCTCGTCGCGCGTGTCGTTGGCGAGGAGGACGACCACCTCCCCCTCGGCCTGCCGGCCGGTCCGCCCCTTGCGCTGGATGGAGCGAATGGCGGTCGGCACCGGCTCGAAGAACAGCACCAGATCGACCTCCGGCACGTCCAGCCCCTCCTCGGCGACGCTGGTGGAGACGAGTACCTCGAACTCGCCGGCGCGGAAGGCGTCCAGCGTCTCCTGCTGTTGCTTCTGGGTCATGCCGTCGGAGCCCTCCTTGTCGCCCTGGCCGACGAACCGTCGGGTGTCGAAGGAGGCCGAGAGGAACTCTGTCAGCGCCTCGGCGGTGTCCCGGGACTCCGTGAACACGATGACGCGCTCGCCGCCGCCGATGCCGAGCGTCTGCGCGAGCAGAACTCTGGTGCGCCGGAACTTCGGGTGGAGGTCGTCGAAGTTCTCGGCCTTGCGGATCGCCTCGCGCACCTTGGGCTCGGAGACGAGCCGCTGGCTCGCCTTCGAGGCGCCCGACGAGCGGGCCGCGTTGCGCTGGCGCTCGAAGTACCGCCGCAGCGCCTCGACGCTTTGCGTCTCGACGAGCTCGACGGCGCGTCGGAGCTTCATCACCTCCGCGTGCACGGACATCCCGGTGTAGGCGTCCGAGTCTCCCCCGTCCATCATGCGCTGGAGCTCCCCGCGCATCTTGTTGAGGTCCTTCTGGGAGACGTCCGGTTGAGTCGTGTTCGTGACGCCCAGTTGCTTCAGGCTCTCCAGCCGGTCCGTGATCACCTCGTTGAGCGCGTCGCGGATCTCGATGATCGGCTCGGGGAGGTCGATCCGCTCCCACTGCACGTCGGTGTCGTGGGTGTACTCGCCCACGTCGGCGTCGTCCTCGGTCATCACCTCCACCTGGTCGATGCCGAGGTTCTCACAGACGGCCGTGATCTCCTCGCGGTCGCCCCCCGGCGAGGCCGACATCCCGGTGACGAGCGGGTTTTCGGCGTCGGCGTGGTAACGCTCGGCGATGTAGACGTACGCGTAGTCGCCGCTGGCGCGGTGGCACTCGTCGAACGTCAGGTGTGTCACGTCCGCCAGCGAGACCCGGTTGCCGACGAGGTCGTTCTCGACGACCTGCGGCGTCGCGATGACGATGCTCGCGCTCTCCCACAGCTCGGCGCGGTCGTCGGGGCGCACCTCCCCGGTGAACACGACGATCTCCTCGTCGGCGATGTCCAGCGCCTCGCGGTAGAAGTCGGCGTGCTGCTGGACCAGCGGCTTCGTCGGCGCGAGAAACAGCGCCTTCCCGCCGGTCTCGTACAGCCGGTGGGCGGTCACAAGCAGCGAGACGGTCGTCTTCCCGAGGCCGGTCGGGAGGCACACGAGCGTGTGTCCCTCACGGGCGGTCACCGCCAGGTCCGTCTGGTAGCGACGGTTCTCGATGAACTCCGGAACGAGCAGCGGGTGCTCGACGTACTCGTCCTCCGCGGCGGCCTCGGCCATCGTCGGATCTTTCGCCTCACACGGGGTAAACCTTCGCGAACCGTGGCGAAAGTGAATCCGGACGCCTCACGGCTCGAACGACCGGTTCAGCGCTCCTCGCGCGGCCGGAACTCGAACCGGCGTTCGTCGCAGGCCGTCTCTGGGACGGACTCGTCGAGGAGCGCGGCCCACTCCGTGATGTGACAGCGCTCGGATGCTGGCATCGGTCGGCCCAACACGAGGATCCGTGATAACCGTTTCTCGCGTTCCCGCTCGCTCGGGCGCGGACGACCGCTTCATTGTGACCCTCCTCGACGGTCCCGGTTCGACGCTCGCCGGACGCCTCTCGGGCGCCTGTCGGGCGCCCGCCCGCTCAGATCAGCTGTTCGCCGTCGTCGTCGTACAGGCGGATGGCGTCGACCGGGCAGGTGCGGGCGGCGAACTTCGCGTCCAGCTCGTCGCCGTCGGGCACCTCCAGCGAGAAGGTGTCCTCGTCGGTCTCCTCGCCGCCGACGAGCGTCGCCTTCCCGGCGTCCATGTCCTTCTCGAAGGCGTCCCACTCGGCCACGCACTGGTACATCCCGACGCAGGTGTCACGGTCGAACTCGACGTGCATACCCAGACCGTGGTCGCGGCGGCTAATACCGTCTTCGTCCCGGTCGCCGGCGCTGCCGGTTCGGCGCCGTCGGATCGGTTCCGAAGACCTCCCGAGGGCGCCACGGTGGGACGGCCTCAGTACCCCGCGAGCAGCCTGGCGAGGACGCCCCGGACGCCCGGCGCCGCCGCGCCCTCGGGGAGGAACGTCGGCACCGCGTCGCGGTCGATCCCGTCGTCCCCGCCCTCTGCGCCGCGCCAGACGACGGTCCGTCCCTCGACCGTCCCGTCGCCGACGCCGCCGGCGACGACGTGGCCCTCCGGCGCGTGGACGACGAGCGCGTCCGCGCCGGGATAGACGGTCCCCTCGCCGCCCATGACGAACGGCAGCACGGGGTCGCGGGCGTCGAAGGCGGTGAACAGGACCGCGCCGGCCTCGCGCTCGGCGGCGTCGCCGCGGCTGTGCTCGACGACCAGCGTGTCGCCGTCCATCCGACTCGTCCGGTCGCCGCCGTCCGAGGCCGTCGCGTCGGCGACGATCGCGGCCCGCAGCGAGTCGTTCCGGAGCGCCTCGGCCCCGTCGGACAGGTCGAGGCGGGCGGTCCAGCGGGTCGATCCGTCGTCGGACACGCGCACGTCGAGGGTGGCGCGTTCGACCGCGACGGCGACGCCGTGGCGGTCGGCGGCGTCGGCGAGCGCGCCGTCGACGCAGACGCCGCAGGCGGGCTCCGGCGGCGCACGGGCGGCGCCGTCGGCCGGGACTGCTGCGGCGACGAGCGCCGACGCCACGAGGGCGATGGCGACGAGACGGAGGACACGGGGAGAGAGGGTAGCCAGGGACACGGCGGGGTCTGTGTCGCTCTGGCGTAAGTACCTTCGGCCGCCTCGACGGGCAAGCGTTTTGCGCCCCCCGACGGAGCACCCGAGCATGAAGAACACCGCGGGGACGGAGGCGGCGAAGCGGGCGGCCGGCGAGGCGGCCGCCGCCGAGGCGACCGACGGCGACGTGGTCGGGCTCGGCACCGGCTCGACGGCGGCGCACGCGATCCGCGACCTCGGCGAGCGCGTCGCCGAGGGGCTCGACATCGAGGGCGTCGCCACCTCCTACCAGTCGCGGGCGCTCGCGAGGGAGGTCGGGATCCCCCTGTTGTCGCTGTCGGACGTGGCCCGCGTCGACCTCGCGATCGACGGCGCCGACCAGGTCGCCCTCGACGAGAACGCGCTCGTGAAGGGCGGCGGCGCCGCACACGCCCGCGAGAAGGTGGTCGCGTCGGCGGCCGACGAGTTCCTCGTCGTCGCCGACGACTCGAAGCTCGCGGATCGGCTCGAACACCCGGTCCCCGTCGAGGTGCTCCCCGACGCGCTCGCCCGCGTCGAGCGTGCGGTGCGCGACGCCGGCGGCGACCCGACGCTTCGGGACGCCGAGCGCAAGGACGGGCCCGTGATCACCGACAACGGGAACCTCGTGCTCGATTGCGACTTCGGCACCGTCTCGGAGCCGGCGTCGCTGGCGCGGGAACTGTCGGGCGTTGCTGGCGTCGTCGAGCACGGCCTGTTCGTCGGGATGGCCGACGCGGTGTTCGTCGGCGACGACGACGGCGACGTGCGGCGGACGGAGCCGTAGGCCTCAGCGCCGGCGTCCAGCTCGTCGAGCACGGGCGATCGGCGGCGCCGCGGCTACGCGGTCGGTGAAAGAAGTGGAGGAAGGTGGCCGAGTTTACAGGTCGCGCGGCTGGACCGTCTTCCGATCGTTCTCCTCGGCGCGGCGGGCGGCGTCCTCGAGCAGCTCCTCGACTTCCCCGTCGAGTGCGTCGTAGAAATCGGACGCGACGTTCTTCTCCTCGAGGTACTCCTTGACGGCTGCCTTGACGATGAGGTCTGCCATGCAATCTGGTTTTCCCGACGCCTCCTTATAAGATTTCCCAAGTTATCCCGCGAGGCGGGGCCCCTCGCGGCCGTTCACGGGTGTTTCCGACTTCGGGTTTATATACCGTTCCCGGTCGGAGGCTTCGAGTCGGTCCGCCCCCGAGGGTCGTCCATGCGCGAAACGCTGGAGGCGGTCGCCGCCGGCGACCTGACGCCCGCACAGGCGGAGGCGCGGTTGCGCGGCTACGCGACCACGGAGGCCGGACGGTTCGACGCCGCCCGGGAGCATCGCCGCGGGATCCCCGAGGGGATCCTCGCGGAGGGGAAGACGCCCGCGGAGGTGGCGGCGATGGCCGACGCCGCCGTCGACTCGACCGGGCGGGCGCTCGTCACGCGCGCCGATGACGAGACGGCCGAGCAGGTGCGGGCCTACATGGACCAGGAGCATCCCGAGGCGACCGTCGAGCGCGACGCGCGCGCGAGAACCGTCGTCGTCCACGCCGACAACTACGAGCCGCCGGCCGTCGACGCCGACGTGGTCGTCGTCTCCGGCGGCACCGCTGACGCGCCCGCGGCCCGGGAGGCGGCCGTCGTCGCCGGCGAGGCCGGCCCGCGCGTCGAGACGATCGAGGACGTGGGCGTCGCCAACCTCACGCGCGTGCTCGACGAGCTGGACGCCCTTCGCGGGGCGGACGTCGTCGTCGCGGTCGCGGGGCGGGAGGCCGCCCTGCCGCCCGTCGTCGCCGGCCTGGTCGGCGCGCCCGTGATCGGCCTCCCCACGTCGACTGGGTACGGCGTCGGCGGCGACGGGAAGGCGGCGCTGCTCGGCCTGCTCCAGTCGTGTACCGTCCTCTCGGTGGTGAACGTCGACGCCGGCTTCGTCGCCGGGACGCAGGCCGGACTGATCGCGATCGGCGTCGACGGCTCCCGCGATGAAGGGGACGACTGACCGACCGGTTCGACGCCGTTTTCCGCCGCTGCACGGCCCGTGCGCCGTGAAAGAGTATATGTGTCATGCACCCCTACGCGTGTTACCGGCAGCGGTGGATGCCGGTCGACCACATGCCACGCTGCGACCACTGCGGGTCGCACGTATCCGACCGCTTCGCCCGCGTGTTCAGCGACGAACGCGGGAACCTGAACGCGTGCCCGTCCTGCTCTGCGAACGCGGGCATCGCCGAAGCGGCACGGGATCGGACCCGCGCAGACGACTGAACCGCTCTGCGACCACCTCACCGCGCCGCGACGGCCACCACCCATCCGTCCCCCGTTCCCCCGCGGGACTCGGGGCCGGCGGCTCCGTGCCGCACCGCGTCAGTTTATCGTCCGCGCGTCGAACACCGCCCACGTGAGCGACAGCGACTCGACCGACGCCGCCGGCGGCGACGAGCCCGAACGGGTCGACGGCGTCGCCGTCCCGGCGGCCGATCACTACGTGTACGTGCTGGAGTGTGCCGACGGGTCGTTATACACGGGCTACACGACCGACGTGGTCCGCCGCGTCGCCGAGCACGACGCCGGCGACGGCGCGAAGTACACCCGCGGACGGGCGCCCGTCGAGTTGGTCCACGTCGAGGCGTTCGACTCGAAGTCGGCGGCGATGAGCCGGGAGTACGCGATCAAACAGCGGTCGCGACGGGAGAAGGAGCGGCTGATCGGGTAGGAGCGGTCGATCGGTTGAGGGGTCGCCCGTCCGACCAGTTACTCCGGAACGTCAAGGAACTCGTCCTTGTGGCCGGCGTAGTGGGCGATCCGACGGCCGAGTTTCATCGTGCGCTCGCGCAACGCGTCGTCGACGAACTCGTAGCGCGCGTCCGCGCCGATCGCGCCCTCGGGCGGCCGGTCGCCCTCGTCCCACGGCTCGAAGCGATTGCGCGCGTTGCGGATCCCGACCTGAAGCGGGGCGACCCAGCCGTGGACGCCGCGGATCGTCGCGCGCATGTGTTCGAGCGTCCCGCCGTAGGAGCCGCCGCCGGCGACGGCGAACAGCCCGACGACGGTGTCCTCGTACTCGTCGAAGCTGCACCAGTCGTGGAAGCTCCGGAACGCCGACGAGTACGAGTCGTGGTACACCGGCGTGCACAGGAGCACGCCGTCGGCGCGGCGCATGCGCGCGAGCAGGTCCGGCACGTCGCCGGCGTCGGCGGCGTCGATGTCCGGGTGATACAGCGGCACGTCGAGTTCGGGATCACCCAGATCGATGAAGTCCGGCTCGGCGCCGGCCTCGACGGCGGCGTCGAGGGCGTACCGCAGCGTCGCCCGGCCGTAGCTTCCGTCGCGCCGCGAGCCGTTCACGGCGACGACGGTCGGCGTCTCCGACATGCCAGAGAGTTCCCGGGGGCGCGCAAAAGCCCGTCGGGATCTGACGGCGGCCGGCGCCGGATGCGGCGCTCGTCCGGTCCGGCCGCGGGCACCCGGGTTTTTGCCGCCGCGTGCCGACGCCTCGGGCATGGACCGGATCTCCTTCGGAACCGACGGGTGGCGCGCCACCCTCGACACGTTCACCGACCGCCGCGTCCGGATCGTCGGCCAGGCCGTCGCCGACACCCTCGCCGAGTCGGAGCCCGACGGCTCCGAGCGCCCGGTGATCGTCGGCTACGACGCCCGGCCCACCTCCGAGGGCTTCGCCGAGTCGCTCGCGGCGGTGCTCGCTGGCAACGGCTTCGACGTGCTGCTCCCAGAGCGCGACTGCCCCACCCCGCTCGTGGCGTACGGTATCGTCGAGCGCGACGCCGCGGGCGCGATGATGGTCACGGCCTCGCACAACCCGCCCGAGTACAACGGCGTGAAGTTCATCCCCGACGACGGCGCCCCCGCCCTCCCGGAGGTCACCGAGCGCATCGAGGCGAACCTCCGCGAGCCGACCCTCGACGCCGCCGGCACCGCCGACGAGGGCGAGGTCCGCCGCGTCGACCTCCGGACCCCCCACGCCGAACACGCCCACGACCTCGTCGCCGACGGTGGGGCGCTCGATCTGTCGGGGCTGACGGTCGCGTACGACGCGATGCACGGCAGCGGCCGCGGCGTTACCGACGCCCTGCTGGAGTCCGCCGGCGCCCAGGTCGAGCGCCTCCGGTGCGAGCGCGACCCCGAGTTCGGCGGCGGGTCGCCGGAGCCCTCGGCCGAGAACCTGACGGCGCTCGCCGAGCGCGTCGTCGAGGGCGACGCGGACCTGGGGATCGCCAACGACGGCGACGCCGACCGGCTGGCGATCGTCACGCCCGAGCGCGGCCACCTCGACGAGAACCTCTTCTTCGCGGCGACGTACGACCGCCTCCTGGAGGGCGACTCCGGGCCCGCGATCCGGACGGTCTCGACCACCTTCCTCATCGACCGGATCGCCGAGGCGCACGGCGAGGAGGTGTTCGAGACCGCGGTCGGCTTCAAGTGGGTCGCACAGGCGATGGGCGAGCACGACGCGTTGATCGGCGGCGAGGAGTCCGGCGGCTTCTCCGTGCGCGGACACGTCCGCGAGAAGGACGGCGTGTTGATGGCGCTGCTCGCGGCCGCCGCCGAGAGCGAGGAGTCGTACGACGACCGCGTCGACCGACTGGAGGCCGAGCACGGCCGCATCGTCGCCGACAAGGTGAGCGTCGACTGCCCCGACAGCGAGAAGGCCCGCGTCATCGACGACCTCGCCGACCACATCCCCGACGAGGTCGCCGGCGAGGCGGTCGCGGACGTGGTGACGGTGGACGGGTTCAAGCTCCTCCTGGCCGACGGCTCGTGGCTGCTCGTGCGCCCCTCGGGCACCGAGCCGAAGATGCGCGTGTACGCCGAATCCGGCTCCGAGAAGAACACGAAAGCGATCCTCGCCGACGGCCACGAGCTGGTCGAGCCGCTGGTCTGAGGCGGTGGGCCCGTCGACCGATTGAGCCGTCCCCTCCTCGGTTCCGCGGCCGATCCCCGGATCCCCGGGTTTGACGGCGGGGTCGTCGCTACGGCCGGTATGTTCGACGACGAGGTCGCCGCCCGCATCCGCGACGACCGCGAGCGCGACGGCTACCTGTTCCCCGACTACGGCCGGTACTGCTTCGCCGGCGTCCCCGCGACCCTCGGCGGGGTGCTCGGCGTCGACCTCCCCGGCGACCCGCTCCCGGACGGCGCCGTCGCCGACGTGCCCGGCCTCGCCGGCACCGCCCCCGGCGACGACGCCGACTACGACCGCGTCTGTCACGTGCTCGTCGACGGCTTCGGCTACGAGCAGTGGCATTGCGAGGTCGCCGCTGACCGTGCGCCGGGGTGGCTCGCCGACCTCGCGGAGACCGCCCGGGTGACGCCGCTCACGTCCGTCTACCCCTCCGAGACCGCGGCGGCGATCACGACCGCCCACACCGGCCGCACGCCCGCCGAGCACGGCGTGATCGGCTGGGACGTGTACCACCAGGACGCCGACCGCGTCGTCCAGACGCTCCCGTTCACGACCAAATCCGGCGAGCCGGCCGACGAGGCGTCCGGCGTCGACGCCGGCGACCTCTTCGCGGGCGGGTCGATCTACGAGACCCTGGCGGCCGCGGGCGTCGACTCCGTGACCGTCCAGCCCACGAAGGCCGCGACGGGCGCGTACTCGGCGCACGCGCTCGCCGGCGCCGACTCCCACGGCTACGAGGATCTCGACGGCTTCCGATCGCTATTGACCGAGGCGCTCTCCGAGTCGGATCCGGACACCTACTGCTACGCGTACCTCTCGGACGTGGACGGCGCGGCCCACGAGGCCGGCACCGACTCCGACCGCTACCGCGAGACGCTCGCAGCCGTCTCGGAGGCCGTCGAAACGGCGCTGTCGGGCGTTCCCGAGGAGGTCGCCGAGTCGACGCTGCTCGTGCTCACCGCCGACCACGGCCACGTCGACACCGACCCCGAGACCAACGTCGACCTCTGGGAGCACGACTTCCTCACGGAACGCATGCGTCGCTATGAGACCGGCGCCCCGACCGAGTATCCGCTGGCGCGAGGCGACGGGGGAGACAGCTGGGACGGCGACGACGACGGCGACGACGACGCCGGCGCCGGCGACCCGCTCCCGCCGGTCGGCGGCGCGCGCAACGTCCACCTCCACCTCCGGCCGGGGACGACCGAGGAGGTGATCGACTACCTCGATCGGACGTTCGACGGGCGGGCGTTCACCCGCGAGGAGGCCCTCGACCGCGGACTGTTCGGAAACCGGGAGGTCTCCGACCGCCTGCGTCGCCGCTGCGGCGACGTCGTGTTCGTCCACCGACGGAAGGCCGCCTGGCGGGGTGACGAGCCGGGGAAGCTCGGCTACGTCGGCTGGCACGGCGGGCTGACGCCCGAGGAGATGTTGACCCCGTTCGCGGCCGCGCCGCTGTCGGACGTAGTCTGATCGCGGACGATCACTCCGACGCGTCGGTGTCGGCCGCGTCGTCCTCGGCGTCCGCGAACGTTCCGAACAAGCGCCCCTCGCGCGCCTCGATCTCGAACCCCAGCGACTCGTAGAACGGCCGCACCCCCGGCCGGAACGTCGCCGTCAGCGACCCGTCGGTTCGCTCGGCGGCCGCCGCGACGAGGGCGGTGCCGACGCCGTCGGCCCGCCGGCGCTTTCGTACCGCGATCGCGTCGATGTGACTGTCGGCGAGCACGAGCGCCCCGATCACGGCAGGGTCGTCGGTCTCGCCTGCGGTGTCGGCGTCGACGGCGACCAGCGCGTCGCCGGCGGCGACGCGGTCGGCGAGGTCGTCCGGAACCGAGAGCATCGCGGCGTCGAGGAGTCGGCGGACCGCGTCGGCGTCGTCGCCGCGGGCGGGCCGGATCGACGCGGCAGCGGCGCTGTCGCCGGCGTTGTCGGCGGAGCCGTCGGCGGTACTATCGACGGTGCTGTCGGCGTCGTCGCCGGTCATCCGCCCTTGATGAGCCGGAGCACCTTCAGATCGCTCGCCTCGACGGGGGCGTCCTCCGGGACCGGGCTTCCGTCCACGAGCACGGTCACCTCGTGAGGGGAGTAGCCGACCGCCCGGCACACGTCGGCGTAGGTCGCGTCGTCGTCGAGCGCGAGCGTTTCGGTCCCCTCGCCGACGACCTCGCAGGTCACGTCCATGTCCGCAGTCGCCGCCGCGCGGCTTTCAGCGTTGTCGTCGCGTGCCCTCGGGCGCCCCCGACCGCGGGCGACGGGGGACGGGCGTGCGCCGGTCCAGGGTGCCGGGGGCGGTATCTCGGGGCGTTTATCCCCCCGGGCCGCCGACCACCGTCCATGAGCGAGGCCGACGACGCGGAGGCGACCGAGGCCGGCGACGGGGACGACGCCGGCCCCGCGCCCGGGCGGGAGGTCTGGATCGAGAAGTACCGCCCGGAGACGCTGGAGGACGTGTACGGACACGAGCAGATCGTCTCCCGGCTGCAAAGCTACATCGAGCAGGACGACCTGCCGCACCTCCTCTTTGCGGGCCCGGCCGGCGTCGGGAAGACGACCTCGGCGGTCGCCATCGCCAAGACGATCTACGGCGACGACTGGCGGACGAACTTCCTGGAGCTCAACGCCTCCGACCAGCGCGGGATCGACGTGGTGCGCGACCGGATCAAGAACTTCGCGCGCTCGTCGTTCGGCGGGTACGACTACCGGGTCATCTTCCTCGACGAGGCCGACTCACTCACCGACGACGCGCAGTCGGCGCTCCGGCGGACGATGGAGCAGTTCTCCGACAACACGCGCTTCATCCTCTCGTGTAACTACTCCTCGAAGATCATCGACCCGATCCAGTCGCGGTGTGCCGTCTTCCGCTTCTCGCCGCTGTCGGACGAGGCGGTGGCGGCGCAGGTGCGCGACATCGCCGCCGACCAGGACATCGAGATCACCGACGAGGGGCTCGACGCGCTGGTGTATGCCGCCGACGGCGACATGCGCCGCGCTATCAACTCCCTGCAGGCGGCCGCGACGACCGGGGAGGTCGTCGACGAGGAGACCGTCTACGAGATCACCGCGACGGCGCGCCCCGAGGAGATCGAGGCGATGGTCGAGGACGCGCTCGCCGGCGACTTCTCGAAGTCGCGGGCGACGCTCGACACGCTGCTCACCGAGACGGGGATGGCCGGCGGCGACATCATCGACCAGCTCCACCGCTCGGTCTGGGAGTTCGACCTCTCCGATCGCGAGGCGGTGCGGCTGATGGAGCGCATCGGCGACGCCGACTTCCGGATCACCGAGGGCGCCAACGAGCAGGTACAGCTGGAGGCGCTGTTGGCGTCGCTGGCGCTGGCGAACGAGTAGGCGACCGGGACCGCGTCCTCTCCTCCGGGCGCCTCAAGCCTCCGCCGTGCAACTCACACTTCCGGCTCGATGTAGACGATCCGGACACGGTCGTCGAGATCCCGAAGCGTTGCCTCGATCTGGGTGATGTCCTCGTCGACGCCGCGGGCCGCCGCGTCGCCGTCGAAGCTCACGTCCGCGGTGACCAGCGCCTCCCCGGGGCCGACGAACACCGTCCGGAAGCCGTCGACGTGGACGACGCCCTCGTGGTCGGCGATCGCCGACCGGAGCGTCTCCTCCACGTCCGCGGGAAGCGACTCTCCGAGGATCAGCCGCTTGTTCTCCCAGGCGAGCGCGACGGCGAAGCCCATCAACAGCCCGCCGATGACGAGCGAGGCGATCGCGTCGAACACCGGCATGTCGAGGTACCGCGCCAGCGTGATGCCGACGAGCGCGACGGCGGCGCCCGCAAGCGCGATGGCGTCCTCGGTGAAGGCGGTGAGCGTCGTCACGTCGCTGGTCTTCGAGAACGCCTCGCGGACCCCCGACCAGCCGTACGTCTCGATCTGCCGCTGGAGCTCCGCGTTCGCCTTCGCGAGCGCGTAGACCTCGAACACGATGGCGCCCAGGAGGACGACGACATTGATCCAGAACGGGTCGACCGGCACCAGCTCGGTGAAGTTGATCCCCGCGAGGATCACGTCGGCCCGCTCGCCGCCATGTCCGGTGTGCATCAGCGCCTCGTACCCGTGTTTTAGCGACTCCCAGCCGGCGATGCCGAACAGGAGCACGGAGACGAGAAAGGCGTAGAAGAACTGCGCCTTGCCGTAGCCGAACGGGTGCGACCGGTTCGCCTCCCTGCTCGAGTAGCGGATCCCGATCAGGAGGAACACCTGGTTCCCGGTGTCGGAGATGGAGTGGTACGTCTCCGAGAGCATCGACGGCGACCCGGTGAGCAGGAAGCCGAAGAACTTCATGACCGCGATGGAGCCGTTGGCGATCAGCGCGGCGATAACGACGGACCTGCTTCCTCCAGCCATTGTCGGCACGTCGCCGCCGACCGTAATCAACCCCGGGGAGCCGCGGACGCCGACCTCCCGAACCGTTAGGACCGCCCGTCCCCTCCCGTCGGTATGCTCGTCGTCATCTCCGACACCCACGCGACGGACGACCACCGCCTCCGCGGACGGACCCTCGATGCGGTCAGGGAGGCCGACGCCGTGATCCACGCCGGCGACTTCTACCGGGAGCCGGTGCTCGACGACCTGCAGCGCGAGGCGGCGACGGTGTACGGCGTCACCGGCAACAACGACGACGCGGCGCTGCGCGACCGACTCCCGCGCGAGCGCGTCGTCGGCTACGAGGGCGCGGCGATCGCGGTGCGTCACCGCAGCAGAAGCGGCGCCACCGGGCTCGTCATGTTCGGGCACGAGCGCGACGCCGACCTCGTCGTCTTCGGCCACAGCCACCGCCCCGAGTTCGACGATTCGGGGGCGGTGCCGCTGCTCAATCCGGGCAGTTACGCACAACCTCGGGGGAACCGGCCGGCACACGCCGAGGTGACGCGGACCGACGACGGGCTCTCGGGGGAACTCGTGACGCCCGACGGCGAGGTGTTCGAGCGGTTCTCCGTGCCCGTACGGAGGCCGTGAGACCGCTCGGTGGGGGACGTACGCGTGTGACTGACGGCGCGTGTGCCGATCGTCTCGCCGTGTGCGAACGCGCGGGTCGCGTCAACGGGGACCGGGTTCCCGGGTCGCCGGCCGTCCGCGCACCCGGTCGGCGGATGTCGGGGAGACGGTGGCAGGTGTGTGACTCGGGCGCGGCGGTCGGAGGGCCGATGCGGGAACCGCGAACGGAGGGCCGGCGCGCCACCGGGAACCGGTACCAACACGTAACGGCGCTCGTGTCAAGTACTTTCTCTATGGTCAAACACCGTTTTTAGTCACCGCGACGGCGACGCGATCGGCGACATCAGATCGGGTCGGGTCGGGTCAGGTCGAGTCGGTGGGTCGCGCCGGCTGACGACCGCACCGCCGGCTCACGCCCCGCCGCGGCGCCGGGCGACCAGCGCGACGACCGCGAGCGCGAGCAGGCCGCCACACAGGAACAGGAACCCCGGCGAGGCGGCGAGCAGGTCGACCAGCGTCGGCCCGGCGTCGGCGGCGACGGCGTACGTCGTGTCGCGGGCCAGTTCGGTCGCGGTCGGGTCGGGGGTGGGCGTCGCCGCGGGCGTCGAGGTCGGCGCGGGCGTCGCCGTCTCCGCCGCGGTCTCGGTCGCCTCCTGGATCCCCATCCCGCCGTCGCCGGCGGTTTCCGTCGGCGTCGCCGTCGCCGTCGCGGCGTCGTCCGCGGGGGCCTCCGTGGCGGTCGCGTTCGTCGACTCGACGCTCACGTCGGCGCCGTCGCCGGCCGCGCCGCCGTCGGCCCCGCCCGCCGAGCCGAACCCAATGGTGGGCGCGAACGGGCCCCCGAGAGCGGTCTCGACGACGACGGCGCCGAGGCCGACGGCGCCGATCCCGCCGAGCAGTCGGCTGAGCGTCGCGCGGATCCCCGAGGCCTCGGACTCGGGGCCGGCGACGAGCACGAGCGGCCCGTCGGCGGGGGCGTACACGTCCATCTCGCGACCCTTCTGGGAGTAGACGGTGTCGACCACCTCGACGACGCCCGCCTCGCGCAGGCGCTTCAGGTGGTACTGCGTGTTCTGCAGCGACGTGTCGACGCGGTCGGCCACGTCGCTGGCGGGGCCGGGGCTGTCGTGGAGGGCGGAGAGGATCGCGCGCGCGGTGTCCGAGGACAGCGCCGCGAGGACGGCGTCTGCGTCGTCGCCGTCGACGCCGATGACGCGCGGGTCGCGGTCCCCGTCGTCGCCACGGGACCACGGCCCGCCGATCCCCGGGATGGAGGAGGGCATGTCGGCCATTCGTCGTTCCTCTTTCGCGGTGGAGTTGGTAAGCCTTCCGTGCGACGCGGCACGGGAGTGGGTTCGCGACGCCGGTCCCACCCGATGACCCCGGTCGACCGACCGCGTTCCTCACGAAGGATCCGGCAGATCCCGACATCCCTTTGTCGACGTGTCACCGAGTCCTCGTATGCTCGATTACGTCGGTCTGGAGGCGGATCTCTCGGCCGAGGAGAAGCTGATCCGCGATACGGCCCGGGAGTTCGTCGCCGAGGAGGTCGCCCCCGACATCGCCGACCACTACGAGGCGGGGACCTTCCCCACGGACCTCATCCCCGATATGGGCGATCTCGGCTTCTACGCGCCGAACCTGGAGGGGTACGGCTCCCCGAACGTCTCCGAGCGCGCGTACGGCCTGCTGATGCAGGAACTGGAGGCGTGCGACTCCGGACTGCGCTCGATGGCGAGCGTCCAGGGCGCGCTCGTGATGTACCCGATCCACGCGTTCGGCAGCGACGCCCAGAAGGAGGAGTGGCTCCCCGCGCTCGGGCGGGGCGAGGCCGTCGGCTGTTTCGGCCTGACGGAGCCCGAGCACGGCTCGAACCCCTCGGGGATGGAGACGCGCGCCGAGCGCGACGCCGACGGGTTCGTCCTCAACGGCGAGAAGACGTGGATCACCAACTCGCCCATCGCGGACGTGGCGGTCGTGTGGGCGAAATTGACCGACGACGACGGATCGCCCGTGCGGGGGTTCCTCGTCGAGACCGACCGCGAGGGCGTCGAGACGCCGAAGATCGAGGAGAAGCTCTCGATGCGCGCGTCGGTCACGGGCGGGATCGTCCTCGACGACGTGCGCGTCCCCGAGGAGAACGTTCTCCCCGACGTGACGGGGATGAAGGGGCCGCTGTCGTGTCTCACGCAGGCCCGGTACGGCATCGCCTGGGGCGCCGTCGGCGCCGCCCGCGACTGCTTCGAGACGGCCCGCGAGTACCAGACCGAGCGCGACCAGTTCGGCGGCCCCATCGCCCGCTTCCAGATCCAACAGGAGAAGCTCGCGGAGATGGCGACGCAGATCACCCTCGCGCAGCTGCTCGCGTACCGGCTCGCGGATCTGAAGGAGCGCGGCAACCTGCGCCCCCAGCAGGTGTCGATGGCCAAGCGCAACAACGTCCGGATGGCCCGCGATCAGGCGCGCGTCGCCCGCGAGATGCTCGGCGGCAACGGGATCACGACCGACTACTCGCCGATGCGTCACATGAGCAACCTGGAGACGGTGTACACCTACGAGGGCACCCACGACATCCACTCGCTCATCCTCGGGGAGGATCTGACCGGGCTGTCGGCCTTCTCGTGAGGCGATAGCGGCGCGAGTCGCGTCGACAGCCCGGTCAGCGACCGGGATCCCGTCCTTCTCGTGACCGATCTGCCTGCGTCACGCGTCGGTAGTCACCGGCTTACCAGTCACGTCGGGCGATCGACACAGACGGGGTCGCGACGGCGCGGGGCCGTCGACGGGAATCTGCCCCGTACCCGCCGTGCGATCCGTGTGAGAACCATGATCATAGCTAAGTAGGTGGACTCTGAGGCGCCAACCGAGATGGCAAAACCGGTCGAGGGCGGATGGCGGACGCTCGCGTTCTCCCGTGAGGAGGCGTGGGTGGTCCACGCCGCGCTCCTCGACGGGGTTCGAACGGCGGTCGAGGCCGGGGACGCGACGGAGGGGTTCCCGGAGCTCGACGCGTTGGCGGCGATCGAGGACGGCCGCGAGCGCTTCGATCCCGCGGAGGTGGACGTGATCCGCGGGGCGCTGGAGGCGTACCTCCCGGGCGCGCCGCCGCGGGACCTGGCCCCCGGGCGGGCGGCGCTACGGCGGACCGACGCCCCCGAGATCCCGGACGCCTGAGACGCCGGACGCGACGGCGACTACGACGAGGCGTTGCCGTTCGACGGCGAGTCGCGCCGCGCGAGCTTCCCCCACAGGTCCCGGCGGTCGGCCGCCCACCGGTAGAGTTTCTCGCGGGCCTGCGGGTACTTCGGCAGTCCCTTCGCGGCCGCGGTGAGCCACCAGCCCGCGGCGCCGGTGCGCTTGGCGACGGCTTCGAGCGCCTCGCCGCAGGAGTACACCGCGGCGTCGGTGACGAGGTGCATGCACTCCTCGTAGTCGTCGGGCAGTCGCGCGCGCAGCTCGTCGTCGGCCAGCTCGGAGAAGCCGACGGCCTCGAACTCGCCCAGCTCCAGCGCGTGCGAGACGACGAACGTGCAGAAGCCGCAGTCGTCGTCGTACACGAGGCGGGGGACGGACATACGTCGATCTACGGGCTCGGCCGATATGTGGTTTCGGGCGACTCGATCCCGTCCCGCTACCCCTCCTCGCCGTCCCAGTAGTCGACCGCGTCGCCGCGGCGGAAGTACGCGTCCACGTCGCGCTCCCCCTCGCCTCCGGGCGCCGCACCGGCCATCGCGCCCACCTTGTCGGAGTCGGGGTACACGAGCACCTCCGGGTCGCGCATCGTCGAGACCATCAGGTACCGCAGCGCCCCGTCGGAGTCGTTGATCACCCGGTGTGCGCCGTCCTCGCCGGACGGGAGCGCGACGTAATCGCCGGATCGGAGCGGGGTCGTCCCGTCCGCGTGGCGCAACGTCCCCTCGCCCGACAGGACGTACAGCGCCTCGGCGTTGCCCGCGTGGTAGTGGAACGGCCACGCGCGCTTGCCCGCCGGGAGTTCATAGAGGCTGCACCCGAGGTCGTCGCCGCCGCCGCCGGCGGCGAGTCGCTTGCGGCGCCACCCCACCCCCTCGCCGCGGTCGGTCTCCTCCCAGTCGAGATCGTCGGCGTTGACGCGGTTCACGCAGAGGGGTCGTTCACGTCGACCGTAACCGTGTCGCCCGTGGCGACCGTGCCTGCCTCACCTGTCGCGACCGCGACCGCCGGTAACTGCCGCGACCGCCGTAACCCGCCGCGACCGCGCCGGCGACGCTTCCGCATCCCACGGATGCCGGCGTTTTTGTACGTGTCGCGGTAAGCGTCGGCAATGGGAATCGATCCGAACTTCGACGAGAACCGCGAGCACGTCGGCGAGGAGAACGGCCTCGACGTGTGGGGGCCCGTCGACCCGCCGGAGAAGCTCGGCATCCACGGCGCCCACGTCGCCGTCGACTACGACATCTGCATCGCCGACGGGGCGTGCCTGGAGAACTGTCCGGTCGACGTGTTCGACTGGGTCGACACGCCCGACCACCCCGAAAGCGAAAAGAAGGTCGAGCCGACCCGCGAGGACCAGTGCATCGACTGTATGCTCTGTGTCGACATCTGTCCGGTCGACGCGATCGACGTGGACGCCTCGCGGTCGTAGGGAGATGACGGACACACCCTCCCTACCCTACTCCGTGAGGTCCTCCAACGCGACCCGGTCGGTTACGTCGTCGTAGCTCCCGTCGGAGGAGACGATGGGATCGCCGTCCGCGGCAACGAGGTGAAGTGCGTCGAACGGAGTCAACCCGTCCTCCTCGACGACGTTGGCCGCGGCCAGAACCGGGTCGGTCTCCCCGCGGACGTCGACGAGCGCGGCGGCGTTCGCGACGACGCGTTCGACGTTCCGCTCCTCCCGGTACGCAACGAGCATCAGCTCCACCAGCGTGTGTGGCGACGTCCAAAGTTCCTCGCCGTGTTTCCGGTAGTACTCCTCGGCGGGCGCCGACAGCCAGTCGTCCTCTTTGATCAGCGCGAGCAAGAAGTCGGTCTCGGCGTACCTCACCGACGGGCCTCCTCGATCGCTTCTTCCTCGGCCGCCGCAGCGAGTTCGTCGGCGGACCCCTCCACGTCTCGGAACTCCTCCCGGAGCGCGGCGAGGGGGTCGTCCGCGACAGGGATCAACAGCAACCGATCCTCGCGCTCGACCAACTCGAACCGGTCGCCGAACTCCTCACGTAGCGATTTCGGGAGATAGATCCGTCCGTCGGCGGCGTCGACGCGCATGGATCGGCTATGAGTTCCACGAACTTGATTCTTTTCCGCAAGTTGGAGATCGTGGAGTAGTTCGGGCTCTCTTCCGTCAGTCGGCCGTCGTCGGCGACGCGTCCCCGTCGGCGTCCGCGTCGGCGGGAGCCTCGACGGCGACGCCCTCTTTCGCCGCCAGCGCCTCACACAGCAACTCGGCGATGTCGACGATCTCGATGTCGTCCTCGAAGTTCCCCGTCTTGCGGCCGTCCTCGTACATCGTCCCGCACATCGGACAGGCGACGACGAACTTCTCGACCTCGCCCCCGGCGTCGGTGTCCTCCAGCGCCTCGCGCAGACGCTCCTCGCTGGGCTTGGACTCTTCCTCGTGGTCCATCCAGAGGCCGCCGCCGCCGCCCCCACAGCAGAACGAGTCAGAGCGGTTGCGCGGCATCTCGTAGAGGTCCACGCCCGTGGCGCGGATGAGGTCCCGGGGCGCCTCGTACACGTCGTTCATCCGGCCGAGGTGACACGGGTCGTGGTACGTCGCGGTGTAGTCGAGTTCCGTGCCGTCCAGCCCGAGGCGACCCTGCCGGACGAGGTTCTCGACGACCTCGGTGTAGTGGAAGACGGGGTCGTCGAACTCCGACACCTCGGGGTACTCGTTGCGGAAGGTGTTCATCGAGTGCGGGTCGGTCGTGACCACCTTCTCGAAGGTCGCCGACTCGAACGCCTCGACGTTATCCTCGACGAGCATCTCGAACAGTCCCTCCTCGCCGACGCGGCGCACGTCGTTGCCGTCGTGCTGCTCGTCCTCGTAGAGGATGCCGTAGGAGACGTTCGCGCGCTCGAACAGCGTCGCAAGCGACCGGGCGACGCGCCGGTTGCGCTCGTCGTAGCTCGGATACTCGCCGACGTACCAGAGGAACTCCACGTCCTCCTCGCGGGCGTCGGGTACCTCGAAGTCCAGGTCCTCGGTCCACTCGGGGCGCTTGCGGGCGGGGTCGCCGAACGTGTTGCCGTTCTGGAACACGTTCATCATCGCGTCCTGCACCATCTCGTCCATCTGGCCCGTCTCGGTGAGCCGTCGGTTCATCTGGGTGAACTCGGAGACGTGCTCGATGTCGACGGGACAGGCGTCCATGCAGGCCATGCAGGACATGCACGACTCCATCGACTCGGCGGCGATGATCGAGTCGCCGCCGTCCGCGACGATCTCGACCTCCTCGGTCTCGCCGGCGTCCAGCGACTCGCGGTAGCTCTTGAGGTCGAGGATCACGTCGCGGGGGTCGAGGTTCCGGCCGGAGGCGTTGGCCGGACACACCGAGGAACAGCGGCCGCACTTGGTGCAGGCGTCCTGATCGAGGATGTGGCGCCAGGAGAAGTCCTCGATGGAGCCGTAGCCGATCTCGTCGGGACCGGCGTCCTCCGGAACCCCGGGCAGGCGCACGCCCGCCTTCTCGTCACGGGTGACGACGTTCGCGAACGAGGAGATCATGTGGAACGGCTTGGCGTACGGGATCAGCGCGATGAACGCGAACGCCAGCAGGGCGTGGCTCCACCACGTCCAGTGGTACAGCGTCTCGGCCATCCCGACGGTGACGCCCGCCTCCGCGAACAGGCCGGCGAGGAAGAAGCCGACGAACGATACCTGCTCGTAGGCGACGAACTCGGCCGAGCCGATGATGCGGAACGCCTCCAGCACGTAGCCGCCGACGCCGAGCGCCAGCAGCGTCCAGACGAACGCGTCGTCCTCCAGGGAGGTGTGCTTACCCCACAGACGACCCTCGCGCTCGGTGTAGCGCCGGTAGATGGCCATCCCCACCCCGACGACGAACAGCAGCCCCATCGCGTCCATGACGAACGAGTACGAGAGGTAGAAGTCGCCGACGAAGAACGACTCGCCGGTGACGGGACGCCAGAAGTCCAGATCGATGCCGAGGATGGTCGTCCCGATGAGGAGGGTGAGAAAGCCCCAGAGGATGAACGCGTGCATCACGCCCGCGTACAGGTCGCGGTCGAACTGTCCCCGGTTCGACGCCACGATCCGCGCCGCCCGCAGCACCCGCCCCGGCAGGTCGTCGAGGCGGTCGAACCAGTCGTCCTCGCCGGCGGCGTAGCGCGCGAACCGCGCGTACGTCCCGTAGAGGAACACCGCGATCGCGACCGCCGCGAGGTAGTAGAACGCGGCCTTCCCGACGGGACCGATCGTCCAGAAGGTCTCGCGCGTCACGTCGGCTTGCATGTGCCTATCGCGTCTCCGCCTCCGATTAAATCTTCTCACACCATCGTGCGTGAACGATCGCCGCGGCACCGCCGCCTGCGGGCGGTTCGCCGCGTTCGGTCGACGCCGTGAACGGTTCCCTCGGCCCCAACACGTTTTTTGCCGGCGCCGGCCTAGTTTCCATTCTATGGACGAGAAAACCGAGGAACTCCGCGACATCTTCCTCGACACGACGGGGGGTGACACGGTAACGGAACGACAAGAGGAGGGGCACGGCTCGCTGGCGTCCGATCCGGACGTGGAGGGGCGCCTCGCGGAACTCGTCGGGCGGATGCGCGAGCGCTACGAGTTCGCCTCGGACCTCGCCGACGAGGACCTCGTCCGCCTCGTTCGGCTGTACTTCGACGGGACCGACGACGACGCGATCGCCGACGCGCTGGGCGTCCCCCCGGACGCGGTGTTCACGGCGCGGATGGACCTCCATCTCGTGCGGGAGTCGGACCGCGAGGCGCCGTTCGATCTGTCGCGCCTCCGATCGCTGTATGTCGACGACGTCCCGCTCGACGAGCGGGCGGCCGAGTTGGACGCCGAGGAGGAAACGGTCGCCCGCTACTCCGAGGTCGTCGCCGCCGACGCCCGGTCGACGCGGGCGAACGACCGCTTCCGCGACGAGTTCGCCGAGCTGCTCGCGGAACAGGACCTCAAGGGGGGCCACACCGAGGACGCCCGCGAGGACGGGCTCCGGGAGGCCGCCGAGGACATCGAGACGAACGTTTCCTTCTGACGAACCGCTTTTCACCGCCGGGTTTCCTCGCGAGCGGCGGAGCCGCTCGCTGCGGGGAACCCGGCGGCCAAAACCCGTTCATGACAAAAGAGCCGCTCGCTCGCCGGCCGAAGGCCGGCTCGCTCGCGGTACAACCACTGGTGACTCCGCGACCGCACCACCCCCGCCTCCGCGACCGCACCGCGTCCGCCCGGCACCGCGACCGCGACGCGGCGAACGTTCAAATACGAACCCGGCACCACCACCCACGTGCCCCGGGAGAAACCGACCTTCACGGACCTCGCGACGGCGACGTACTGCCCACGCCAACTGTACTACGACCGCCGCGAGGACGACCGCGATCCCCCGCCGGCGGCGACCGCCCGGATCGACCTCGCCTTTCGGTACCCCGAGTTGCGCGAACTGGACGACGCTGCACTCGCCGCCGAGCCGATCGATCGGCCACCCGGCGAGTACCGCGCGGCGCTCGACCGACTGGCCGAGCGGTCGGACTGGACGGCGCTGTCGGCGCCGACGAACACCCGGGTACTCCTGGACGGGAAGGACGCCCGCGGCGTCGCGCACAAGGTGCTCGGCGCCACCGGCGCGGACGCGCCGCGCGACGAGGGCGGAAAACCGAGCGGCGATCCGCCCGTTCCAGTGATCGTCTCACCCGGCGACCCGCCCGATCGGGGCGTGTGGGAGCCGCAGTCGGTCCGGGCGGTCGCCGCGATGCACGCGCTCTCGTGGCAGGAGGGGAGACGGATCCGGCGCGCACTCGTGGAATACCCCGCCCACGGCGTCGTCCGTGAGGTCTCCCTGTCGGTCCGACGATCGGGTACCTACCGCCGGGTGCTCCGGTCGGTGCGCGAGTTGGACGGCCCGCCGGCGCGGCTGTCGGGCAGCGAGAAGTGTCGGGAGTGCCGTCACCGGGCGAACTGCGGGGTGAAAACGCGGAGCCTGCGGAGCCTGATCGGGCTGTAAGTCGTCTCCGCCTCGCGCTCAGGGCTCGCTCGCCAGCCACTCGCGGATCTCGTCGGCCAGCGGGCCGGCTCGGTGGATGACACCGCGGTCGGGGTCGACGACGGTGCTCTCGCCGCCGGGCGTCTCGCCGCCGTCGAGGACCGCGGCGGCGCCGTCGCGGACTCGCGAGTCCAGGCCCTCGACCCGGCGGACGCTCCCGGCGCCCGAGCGGTTCGCGCTCGTCGCCGTGATCGGCCCGGCGGCGTCGGCGAGCGACCGCGCCGTCCCGTGATCCGGTACCCGGATCCCGACGCGGGGTTCGCCGTCGGTGAGTTCGCCCGGGAGCGCGTCGCCGCGGTCGACGACGACGGTCACCGGTCCCGGGAGGAACGCCCGGGCGAAGCGGGCGGCGCGGTCGCTCGCGGGCACCAGCGACAGCGCCGCCTCGACGCTCCCGAACGCGACCGACAACGGCTTGTCCCGCGGGCGGTCCTTCAGCTCGTACACGCGCTCGACGGCGGCCGGGTCGGTCGCGTCGGCGCCGAGGCCGTACACCGTCTCGGTCGGGTAGACGACCGCCTGGCCGGCGCGGATCGCTTCGGCCGCGTGCTCGATGTCGGCGTCGGTCACGTCGCTCGAGTCGGTTGCGTCAGTCGAGTCGGTCGAATCGATCGCGTCGGTCGAGTCACTCGGGTCGGTCGCGTCGGTCGGTTCGTTGTCCGGCTCGTGGTTCGATCCGTCGGCGTTCATGGGCGCTGCTTACAGGCGTTCGAGGTGCGTTTCGACCTCGTCGTAGTCGGGGAAGTCGGGCCACTCGGCGGCGACCCACGCGTACTCGACGACGTGGTCCTCGTCCAGGAGGAACACGGCGGGGCGGTGCTCGCGGATCCCCGCCATCCCGTCGAGGTCCTGGACGGCGCCGTAGCGCTCGCCGACCTCGGCCGAGGGGTCCGAGAACAGCTCGTAGTCCATCCCGCGTTCGTCGATGAACGTCTTGTGTTCGTACGGGGTGGAGATGGAGACGCCGGCCACGGTCACGTCGTCGGTGTCGCCGTGGCCCCACCCGCGGTCGCGGATCTCGTTCCAGACGTACGTCGCGGGGAACGCGCCGTCCATCGGGAAGAACACGAGCGCGACCGGCCCGTCGAGGGCCGACAGCGCGGTGTCCGTCCAGTACTCGTCGCCGACGAGCGGCCGGGTGAAGTCGGGCGCCTCCTCGCCGACGGCGACGTGGTCCGCTTCCGGAAGCTCGACGACGTCGAAGTCGACCATTCAGGCACCCCCCGCGGCGCCGTCGCCGTAGGTGTTGTCGAGGTACTCCACGATATTGCCCGATTCCGACATCGTCACGCCGGTGTTCTGGTCCCGGATAGCGGGCACCGACCGCTTGCCGGTAAGCCGGGCGACCGCGTTCCGGTCGGAGTGCATCGGCTCGACGAACCGCGACTCGTACTCCAGGCCGTACTGCTTGAGCGTGCGAACGACGCGCTCGCAGTAGGGACACGCCTGGAGCCGATACAGCGTGATGTCGGACGTTGTCATGGCCGGGGCTACGACGCCGGATCTGGTAATCCCTTCGCCCGCGGAACTCGGCGCGTCCGTGCGGCGGCCGCCTCCCGCCGTCCGTTGGCTGCCGCGGCGGCGACGGCACCGGCGACGGCGGCGTGGGGAGAGCGGACGATGCCCCAGGCCGTCCGAGGACAACGCTTAATCCGGGGGGCAATCAAATCCCCGTATCACATGGGTTTGTCGCCGGTACACGCTCCAGTAGGTACACCCGCGCAGTTCGGCGGGCTCGCGAACGTCGTGCCGATCAACGACACCACGATCACCGTCGGCGGGGCCGTCGCGATCGTCGTGCTCATCATGCTCTCCGCGTTCTTCTCCTCCTCGGAGATCGCCATGTTCTCGCTGGCGGGCCACCGGGTCGAGCAGCTCGTCGAGGACGGTCGCCTCGGTGCCGAGACGGTCAAGGAGCTGAAGAACGACCCGCACCGGCTGCTGGTGACGATCCTCGTCGGGAACAACATCGTCAACATCGCGATGTCCTCCATCGCGACGGGGCTGTTCGCCATCTACATGAGCCAGGGGGAGGCCGTCATCGCGGCGACGTTCGGTATCACCGCGCTCGTGCTCCTGTTCGGTGAGTCGGCGCCCAAGAGCTACGCCGTCGAGAACACCGAGTCGTGGGCGCTTCGGGTCGCCCGTCCGCTGAAGCTCTCCGAGTACGTCCTCTTCCCGCTCATCGTCGTCTTCGACTACCTCACCCGCGTTATCAACAAGGTCACCGGCGGTCGCTCGGCCATCGAGACCTCCTACGTCACCCGCGACGAGATCCAGAACATGATCCAGACCGGGGAGCGCGAGGGGGTCATCGAGGAGGAGGAGCGGGAGATGCTCGACCGCATCTTCCGGTTCAACCAGACGATCGCCAAGGAGGTGATGACCCCCCGGCTCGACGTGAACGCGGTGCCGAAGGACGCCTCCATCGACGAGGCCATCGAGACGTGCGTGCAGGCCGACCACGAGCGCGTCCCCGTCTACGAGGGGAACCTCGACAACATCATCGGCGTCGTGAACATCCGCGATCTGGTCCGCGCGCGCTACTACGGCGAGGGCGAGACCGACCTCGCGGGCGTCGTCCAGCCGACGCTGCACGTCCCCGAGTCGAAGAACGCCGACGAGCTGCTCGAGGAGATGCAGGACACCCGGATGCAGATGGTCGTCGTCATCGACGAGTTCGGCACCACCGAGGGGATCCTCACCCTGGAGGACATGGTCGAGGAGATCGTCGGCGAGATCCTCGAGGGCGACGAGGAGGTCCCCTTCGAGTTCGTCGACGACAACACCGTCCTCGTGCGCGGCGAGGTCAACATCGACGAGGTGAACGAGGTCTTAGAGATCGACCTCCCCGAGGGTCAGGAGTTCGAGACGCTCGCCGGCTTCGTGTTCAACCGCGCCGGCCGCCTCGTCGAGGAGGGCGAGGAGATCGAATACGAGGGCGTGAAGATCCGCATCGAGGAGGTCGACAACACGCGGATCATGCGCGCCCGCGTCACCGTCACCGAGGAGTACTACGCGGTCGACGACGAGGAGGGCGACGAAGCGGAAATCGAGAACTGACCGGAGGTGGCACACCGAATCGATCTGCGTCGCCTGAGAGCCGCTGACTCTCGCTTGTAATGTCCTCCCGTCCGCTGCTGAGTAGCGACCGCAGCCCGACTTCGGAATCGGCGGGGCCGTTCGCTCCGCTGTGCCTCGGTCGTACTACTCACACCACTGCATCCACCGCGACGAACGCCCCGTACCCCAGCCCGAGCGCCAGCGCCAGCGACCCGATCCACGCGAGCACGGTGTAGGCCATCTTCCGCGTGCTCACCCCCGCACCCCCCGCAGCGTACCCCGATCCGATGATCGCGCTCACGATGATCTCGTTGAACGAGACGGGGATGCCGAACGCGACGGCGGTCTGGGCGATGGCGAAGCTGGGGATGAGCGCGGCGATCGAGCGGCGCGGCCCAAGCGAGGAGTAGTCCTGCGCGAGCGCCTTGATCATCCGCGGGGCGCCCGTCCACGAGCCGGCGAGCAGGCCGAGCCCCCCGCCGACGAGCACGGCGATGAGGGGGATCTGCACGTCCGCCCCCTCCCCTCCGAGGAGCGGAACGAGCGGGCCGATCGCGAGCCCGACCTGCGATCCGCCGGCGGAGAAGGCGACGAGTCCACCGAGCACGAGGAGGAAGCGACGTTGCCCGCGCGCCTCGTCGAGCGTCATGTCGCGAAACAGCGCGAGCGCGACGATGACCGCGAACGCGACCGTGACGGCGACCCAGCCGAGATCGACGCCCGCGACCCCGACGGCGGGCAGCGCGGCGGCGACGGCGCCCGCCATCGAGCGCTGCACGCCCGGCGGGCCGAGCACGGTGAAGCCGATGTTGGCGACGAGGGCGGCGACGAGCCCCGCGAGCGTCGGCACGGCGACCCGCTCGGGGACGCGCTCGGCCCGGAGGAGCCGCGCCGTACCGTACGCGATGGAGCCGCCGACGAACGGGGTCGCGACCCACAGCGCCACGATCTCGCGATACTTCCCCCACGCCGGGTCGCCCCCGAGCGCGAGGCCGACGCCGACGACCGCGCCGGTGACGGTGAACGCGGTGGCGATGGGGTAGCCGGCGAACACGCCGATCGCGACGAGCACGGCGGCGGTGATCAGCCCGACGATGGCGGCCGTCGCGGTGATCGGGGCGCCGACGATGAGATCGTTCCCGACGGCCTCCGTGACGTTGGCGCCCTGCAGCACCGCGCCGAGGAAGCCGAGCACGCCGACGATCAGGCCGGCGCGCATCACCGAGATGGCGTTGGCGCCGACGGCGGGGGCGAACGGCGTCGACCCGGACGAGCCGGCGCCGATGGCCCACGCCATGAACAGCGACGCGAGCGCGGCGACCAGAAGCGTAGCGAGGGTGCCGGCTGCGACCATACCCGGGCGTCAGGCCCCGCGGATAAGTCCTTGTTGGGTCCGGGGTCGGTCCCGTCCGCGATGTCGGAGCCACGGTCCGGCCCGACCGCGCCGTCGGCCGCGACCGCGTCCGTAGCCGCCGGTCACCGCCGCCCCTGATCGTAGCCCTCGGCGGCGCTGACGACGATCCGCCGGATGAACAGGTACGCGCCGAACACCAGCGCGAGCAACACCACGAGGATGATCGTCAACCCGGGGTTCGCCGCGACGGCGTCGATCAGCGTGTCGACAACTGCCATGTCCGCCGATGCGGCGGTGCGGGCCATAGGGGTTTCGACAGGGCGGACGACGACGGGAGAGGTGCGTCCGGAGGAACGATCGAACCGGGCTTACGTCTCGATCTCGGCGTTCGAGTCCGCGTCGCGCACGCGGCGGCAGTGGGCGGCGAAGTTGTCGAACAGCGCCTTCGCCTCGCAGGCGGCGTCGTACCGCTCGGGGGTGATCTCCGCGAGCACCTCGTCGACCCGCTCGTCGCCGATGCGGTCGCGCTTCCCCTCGGTGACGGTCTCGGCGGTCTCGACGTCGTACTCGGGGTGGAACTGCACGCCCCAGCAGCTCCCCTTGCGGAACGCGTGCACGCCGAACTGGTTTTCCGCGAGCAGCTCGGCGCCCGGCGGGAGCTCGACGACCGCGTCGCCGTGGGTCGTGAAGACGGTGAACTCCTCGTCGATGCCCGCGAACAGCTCGTCGTCGCCGCGGTGGGTGATCTCGTTGTACCCGATCTCGAAGTCGTCCATGCCGCCGACGCGACCCCCCAGCGCCTCCGCGAGCACCTGATGCCCGTAACAGACGCCGAGGATCGGTAGGCCGCGCTCGGCGGCCTCGGCGGTCCACTCGATCAGCGGCGGGATCCACTCCTCGTCCCAGTAGACCGACGAGCGCGAGCCGGTGACGACCACGCCGTCGAAGTCGAAGTGGTCCGGGAGCTGGCGTGCGTTCGCGTCGAACTCCGCGAGGTCGGCGTCGAGCTCCCGCCGGAAGTTCCGGGCGGTGTTCGCGCCGTCGTGGGCCGCGTTGAGCAGCGCGAGCCGGAGACGTGTCATTGGCGGTTCTGGGTCGTTCTCGGGCAAAGGGTTTGCGCCACCGCCGAGTTCCGCCGGCGTCGCCGACGCCGCGGTGGGGTCCCCCGAGCCGTGCGGCCCCTCTGCTCACGCCTCCGCGTCGAGAAAGCCGAGGACCCGGTCGTTCACCTCGCGGCTCGCCTCCACGGTGGCGAGGTGGCCGGCGCCGTCGATCTCGACGAACTCCCCGCGGGGCAGCCCCTCGGCCAGCTCCTCGCCCTTCGTCGGCGGGCACACCGCGTCCTCGCTCCCGTGGAGCACGAGCGCCTCGTTCGACACCTCGTACAGCCGGTCGGACAGGTCGAACCCGCGGACGGCGGCCCGCGCGGCGTCCCACGCGTCGCGGCCGGCGTCCTCCGCCGCCCGCCACTCGACGATCCGGGCGACCGCGTCGGGCACCGCGTCGAGGAACTCGTCGGTGACGGCCGCCCGGAGCGACGACTCCAGCGCCGCGGGGTCGCCCGGGTCGCCCCACAAGGGATCGGGGTTCATCCCGTCGCCGTAGGCGGGCGTCCCGACGAGCGCGAGCTTGCGCACGCGCCCCGAGTGTAACGCGGCGTGCAGCGCGACCATCCCGCCGAGGCCGACGCCGACGACGTGGGCCGCGCGGACTCCGGCGTCCGCGAGCACGGCGTCCAGATCCGCGGCGAGTTGGCCGACCGTGTACGGGCCCGGCGGGGCGTCCGAGTCGCCGGTGCCGCGGGTCGCCGGCACCACGGCGCGGTACGGCCCGGCGATCGCGGCGTGTTGCCACCCCCACTGCCAGGGGCCGTAGCCGATCTCGCCGCAGAACGCGACGGCGTCCACGTCGCGGTCGTCGTCGCCCTCGCCGTCGACCTCGTAGTACAGACCCACGTCCCCGTTCGATGCGTACGGCACTGGGTGGACGTTCGCGATGCCGCGCCGTGAATCCCTCGGACGTGGCTTCGCCCTCCGTCGTCACCACGACCGGGTTCCCGCGGACGCGACGACCGGTTTACGCGAACGCGACGATCCCCGACTACCCGCCGCGATACACGGGTAGTCCCGGCCGCGACGACGCCCGTCCGGGCCTCGGGTGGGACTGAACGCCCCCGCCGGATCGCGAGCCGAACCGACGCGAGCACCACAGCCGAGGGAGCGGAGCGACCGAGGCGAGGAGCGCGGCGAGGTGCAGGCCGCGATCCGGCGGGGGCGTTCGCGGTCGTCCCCATGGGAGTCGCGGTCGTCGCTGCGGTAATCGCAGTCGGCGCCGCGGGAATCGCGGTCGTGCCACCCCAACGGTCCAGTCTCACCTCGCCTCGGATCGACGGTCGGACCGCTCGATATTTCCGCCGTCGCGCGGACCCTCAGGTATGATCGACTTCCGTTCGGACACGGTGACCCGCCCCGGCGACGAGATGCGCGAGGCCGCGCGCGACGCCGCCGTCGGCGACGACGTGTACGCCGACGACCCGACGGTCAACGAGTTGGAGGCGCGCGCGGCCGACCTCGCCGGCTTCGAGGCCGCCCTGTACGTCCCCTCCGGGACGATGGGCAACCAGATCGCCGTCCGCACGCACACCGACCGCGGGCAGGAGCTGCTGTGCGACGAGCAGGCGCACGTCTACAAGTGGGAGCTTGGCGGCATCCCGCAGCTCTCGGGGGTCCAGCCGCGCATCCTCGACTGCGGCGACCGCTGCGTCCCGACGCCCGAACAGGTTCGCGAGGGGTACGTCGCGGAGGACCTCCACCGCCCCGGCACGGGGCTGCTGTGCCTCGAAAACACGCACAACTCCCGCGGCGGCGTCGCCGTCCCGAAGGCGCACGTCGACGAGGCGGCCGCGGCCGCCCACGACCTCGGCGTTTCGGTCCACCTCGACGGCGCGCGCTTCCTGAACGCCTGCGTCGCGCTCGACACCGAGCCAGCGGCGATGACCGAGCACGTCGACTCGGTGATGTTCTGTCTCTCGAAGGGGCTGGGCGCCCCGGTCGGGTCGGTGCTCGCCGGCGACGCCGAGTTCATTCAGCGCGCCCGCCGCACCCGGAAGCTGTTCGGCGGCGCGATGCGGCAGGCCGGGATGATCGCCGCGCCGGGCCTGCTCGCGCTGGAGAACGTGGACCGGCTCGCCGAGGACCACGCCAACGCCGCCCGCCTCGCCGAGGGACTGAACGGGATCGACGGCCTGTCGGCGCCGGAGCCGGACACCAACATCGTGATGGTCGACAGCGAGGGCGCCGGCCTGACCGGCGAGGAGCTGTCGACCGCCTGCAAGGACGCCGGCGTCTCCTTCAGCGCCTTCGGCGAGTACACCTGCCGGCTGTGTACCCACCTCGACGTCGACGGCGACGACGTGGAAGAGGCGCTCGACAGCATCGAGTCGGTCGTCGCAGAGGCCTGAGTCGGCTCCCGGAACCGGCGACCCGATTTATCCCGTCCGGGCGCGTATCGGCTCGGGATGACCGACTCCGCGTCCGCGATCGACCGCGCCGGCCCGATCTCGGGGCTCGACGACCGACTCGACGGGCTCGTCGGCCTCGCCGCGCTGGTCCTCGCGGTCAACGTCGTCGGCGCGGTCCCGGCCTTCCTGGGCGGCCCCGACTCCGCGTGGTTCGCGGCGCTGACGAAGCCCGAGATCTATCCGCCGGGGTGGCTGTTCGGCGGCGTCTGGACGGCGCTGTTCACCCTGTCGGGCGCGGCGCTGTGGCTGCTCGTGCGCGCGGAGCCTCGCGTTCGGGGCGTTCGTTCTCCAGTTCGGCCTCAACGTCGCGTGGACGCCGACGTTCTTCGCGCTCCAGGAGATCGCGGCGGCGCTGGCGATCGTCGTCGCGCTCGCGGTCCTGCTCGCGGGCACGATCGCCGCGTTCGCCCGCGTCGACCGCCGGGCGGCGGCGCTGCTCGTCCCGTATCTCGCGTGGGTCTGTTTCGCCGCGATGCTGAACTATCGATTCCTCGTACTGAACTGAGGCGGCGGGCGGAGTGGCCGTGACCGCCCTGCGGCCGTCCGGGGCCTCGTTCACTTCGTTCACTCGACCTCGTCGAACTCGAAGCGCGCGCCGCCGTCCTCGCCGGCAGTAGCGGTCACGGACCAGCCGTGCGCCTCGGCGATGCGGCGGACGATCGCGAGCCCGAAGCCGGTGCCGTCCTCGACCGTGGAGACGCCCACCTCGAACACCTCCTCGCGACGGTCCGCCGGGATCCCCGGCCCGTCGTCGGCGACCGCGAAGCCGGTCGGCGTCGCCTCCACGCGGACGGTCGGCGCGCTCCCGCCGTGCTCGATGCTGTTGCGGAACAGGTTCTCGAACAGCTCGCGCAGGCGGTCCTCGTCGGCCTCCACGACGAGCCCGTCTTCGACTTCGAGCGTCGCGTCGCCGGTGTCGACGCTCCCCCACGCCGCCCGGGCGGCGACCGCCACGTCGACCGGCTCCGTGTCGCCGACGACGCGTCCTTCGCGCGCGAGCCGAAGCAGGTCGTCGACCAGCGCGCGCATGCGCTCGACGGCGTCGGAGACGGTGGCGAGATGCTCCACGTCGCCGGTCTCCCGGGCGAGTTCGAGGTATCCCTCCGCCACCGACAGCGGGTTACGGAGGTCGTGTGAGACGACGCTCGCGAACTCGTCGAGCCGCTCGTTCTGCCGACGGAGCGCCCGCTCGCGCTCCTTTCGCTCGGAGATGTCCGAGTAGATGGCGTAGCCGCCGACGTTCTCGGCGTCGAGTTCGAGCGGAACGACGTACAGCAGGAAGTCGCGCATGCCGTCGGCCGTCATGCGACGGACCTCGTCGCGGATGCTCTCGCCGTTCGCGAGGCGCTCGTTGAACGTTCCGGCCTCGGACTCGGCTTCCTCGGGGACGATGTGGTCGTCGATCGGTTCGCCGACGATCTCCTCGCCGAACCCGAACGTGTCCTCGAAGGCGCTGTTGACCGCCTTGACGATCGGCTCGCCGTCGACCAACTCGAACGACAGCGCCGCGTCCGGGACGTTTTCGAACAGCGCCGACAGCCGGTCGCGCTCGGCGCGCAGGTCCGCCTGCGTGCGGGTCCGAGCGAGCGAGACGGCGACGTGCGCCATCAGCAGTTCCGCGTGGCTCAGGTCGTCGCGGTCGAACGCGCTCGGCTCGGTGGCGACCGCCTGGAACACCCCGAGATCGCCGACGGGGATCGAGATCGCCGATCGGTACTCCCGCCTGACCGGCTCGGCGTCGCCGTGGTCGTCCACGTCGTGGATGAGAACGGACTCGCCGGATCGATACGTCCTCCCGGCGACGCCCTCGTCGAGGTCCATCGGACGCGCACCGTCCGGCCGGGTCCCGTCGGCGCCCACCGGCACGAGCGTGTCCCCACGACGCAGCGACAGCGTCGACTTGTCGAACGAGAGGACGTCGCTCGCGGCCTCGATCGCCCGCCGGATCAGGGCGTCCTCGGACTCGGCCGCGGACAGTTCGGTCGCGGCGACGTGGAGCCGCTCGGTCGTCTCCCGTGCGTCCCGCAGCGCCGCCTCCGAACGGATCCGCTCGTGGGTCACCGTCGCATACGAGACGAGCAGTTCCGCGAACTCCAGGTCCCGCTCGTCGAAGGACCCCGTCTCGTCGGCGACCGCCTGAAAGACCGCGCCGTCGGCGAACGGGACGGAGATGACCGATCGGGGCTCCCCGTCGCGTGAGGTCGCGATCTCGTGTTCGACGGTGTCGTCGACGACGAGCGACTCGCCCTCGGCGTAGCTGTGCTCCAGCGCGCCGAACCCGCGGTCGAACGTCGCCGGCAGCGACGGGTCCGTCGTCGCACGCATTCGGAACCCGTCGTCGTCGACGACGTACACGCACGAGTGGTCGAACTGAAGCACGCGCCGTGCGATCTCGACGGTCAGATCGTACAGCTCATCCTCCGTTTCCGCGTCGACGATCCGGGGGGCCGCCTCGTGCAGCTCCGTCATCACCCGCTCGCGGCGCGTCAGGTCCGCCTGTGTCCGCAGGCGCTCGTACGCCTGCCCGACGTGGACCGCGAGCAGTTCGGCCAGTTCGCGGTCGGTGTCGTCGAAGGCGTACTCCTCCAGGGCGATCGCCTGAAACACCGCGTCCCCGCCGAACGGGACGGAGATGCACGATCCGGCCGCGTCAGGGTCGTGCGTCTGCTCGGTGGAAACCTGATCGACGTGGACCGTCTCGCCCCGGCGGTAGGCCCTCCCGCCGATCGACTCGTCGACGCCGACGCGCTCGGGGAGCCAGTCGGCGTTCTCGGAGCGCGCCACGATGTCCATCTCGCCCTCGTCGTGGACCGCGATCGCACAGTGATCGAACGAGAGGACTCGGTTCGCGACCGAAATGGTCCGCTCGAACAGTTCCTCGACGCGCTCGGCGGCGGCGATGTCGGCGGTTCCGGCGTGCAGCTCCGTCATCCGTCGCCGCGCCGCACGCAGCTGTCTGCGCGTCTCGCCCTCGCGTGCGCGGCCGATCTCCGTGAGGAGGCGGTCGATGTCGGCGGCGCGTTCGACGTAGCCGTCGACGTGGGTCGACTCCGCGTCCGGTTCGCGTTCGGCGTACACGACGACGGCCGCGGCCGTCGTCGACAGCGCGTCCCGAACACCCTCCGAGAGCGACGGATCGCCGACGAACACGATCGCCTTCGGACACCGACCCCCGCGGAGTCGCTCCGCGAGCGCGTCCGTCTCGACGATTTCGACCTCGCCGTCGACGGCGTCCGCGAGTGCGTCGACGAACCCGTCGGGAACCGTCGCGTCGGCCGCCGTCACGACGAGGACGGCGATCGACGACTCCGCGACGGATCCCGGCATAGTTACCCGATGTTGTCGGTTCTTCATTTAACAGTAACGGGGATCGGACCGACGGCGAACGCGGCCCGGAACCCTTTTGCGCGGCGACGGGGCACAACCTGGTAATGAGCGACCTTACCGCGGAGTACCGCCTCGACTACTTCGAGGAGGAGGGGTTCTCCCGACGGGAGTGTTCCTCCTGCGGGGACCACTTCTGGACCCGCGACGACGAGCGGGAGCTGTGCGGCGAGCCGCCCTGCGAGGACTACTCGTTCATCGGCGATCCCGGCTTCGACGAGGCGTACACCCTCGAGGAGATGCGCGAGGCGTTCCTCTCGTACTTCGAGGCCCACGACCACGAGCGGATCGAGCCGTACCCGGTCGCGGCGAACCGCTGGCGCGACGACGTGCTGCTCACGCAGGCGTCCATCTACGACTTCCAGCCGCTGGTCACCTCCGGACAGACCCCGCCGCCGGCGAATCCCCTCACCGTCAGTCAGCCGTGCATCCGGATGCAGGACATCGACAACGTGGGCAAGACCGGCCGCCACACGATGGCCTTCGAGATGATGGCCCACCACGCGTTCAACGCGAAGGAGGAAGTCGGCGACAAATACGCCTATTCCGGGGAGGTCTATTGGAAGGACGAGACCGTCCGCCTGTGTGACGGCCTGTTCGAGAAGATGGGGGCGGACCTGTCGGAGATCACCTACATCGAAGATCCGTGGGTCGGCGGCGGCAACGCCGGCCCCGCCATCGAGGTCATCTACAAGGGCGCCGAGCTGGCGACGCTCGTCTTCATGTCGCTGGAGCAGGACCCCGAGGGCGAGTACGAGCTGAAGGACGGCAACACGTACTCCGAGATGGACACGTACATCGTGGACACCGGGTACGGGCTGGAGCGGTGGACCTGGATGAGCCAGGGCACCCCGACCGTCTACGAGGCCATCTACCCCGACGCCATCGAGTTCCTGAAGGACAACGCCGGGATCGACCTGAGCGACGAGGAGGAGGAGCTGGTTCGCCGCGCCTCCACGCTGGCGGGCCACCTCGACATCGACGAGGCCGAGGACATCGAGGCCGCCCGCGACAACATCGCCGACAAGCTCGGCGTCGACACCGACGAGCTGACCGCCCTGCTGGAGCCGCTGGAGAACATCTACGCCATCGCCGACCACTGCCGGACGCTCGCGTACATGTTCGGCGACGAGATCGTCCCCTCGAACGTCGGGACGGGCTATCTCGCGCGGATGGTCCTGCGCCGGACGAAGCGCCTCGTCGACGAGGTCGGCGTCGACGCGCCGCTCGACGAGCTGGTCGACATGCAGGCCGACCGCCTCGGCTACGAGAACCGCGGCACGATCCGCGACATGGTGCGCACCGAGGTCGAGAAGTACCGCGAGACGCTCGAACGCGGGGGCCGCAAGGTGGAGACGCTGGCCGACGAGTACGCCGGCACCGGCGAGCCGATCCCCGTCGAGGAACTGATCGAGCTGTACGACTCCCACGGGATCCAGCCGGACATGGTCGAGGAGATCGCCGCCGAGCGCGGCGCGACCGTCGAGGTGCCCGACGACTTCTACGGGCTCGTCGCCTCCCGCCACGACTCCGCGCAGGCGTTCGACCGCGAGGACGACGCCGACGATCGCCTCGCGGACCTGCCGGCGACCGAACGGCTCTATTACGACGACCAGGAGCGCACGGAGTTCGAGGCCGTCGTCCTCGACGTGTTCGAGCGCGAGGACGGCTACGACGTGGTGCTGGACCAGACGATGTTCTACCCCGAGGGCGGCGGCCAGCCCGCCGACCGCGGGACGCTCTCGACCGACGACGCCACCGTCGAGGTGGAGGACGTACAGATCCGCGGCGACGTGGTGCTCCACCGCACCGACGAGGACCCCGGCAAGGGCGAGTTCGTCACCGGCCAGGTCGACGGCGAGCGTCGCCGCCGGCTGATGCGCCACCACACCGCGACCCACATCGTCGGCTACGCCGCCCGGCAGGTGCTCGGCGAGCACCTCCGCCAGGCGGGCGCCCAGAAGGGGCTCCAGTCCTCGCGGCTCGACGTGACCCACTACGACCGCGTCACGCGCGATCAGGTGAAGGCGATCGAGGAGGTCGCGAACGACCTGGTGCGCCGGAACGTCCCCGTCAAGCAGGAGTGGCCCGACCGCCACGAGGCGGAGTCCGAGCACGGCTTCGACCTGTATCAGGGCGGGATCCCGCCGGGCGAACAGATCCGGCTCATCCGCGTCGGCGACGACGTGCAGGCCTGCGGCGGCACCCACGTCGCCCGGACGGGCGACATCGGCGCGATCAAGCTGCTGAAGACCGAGCCCGTGCAGGACGGCGTCGAGCGCCTCGTGTTCGCCGCCGGCGAGGCCGCCCTCGACGCGACCCACCGCACCGAGGACGCGCTGTACGACGCCGCCGACGTGCTCTCGGTCGACCCGCAGGAGGTTCCCGAGACCGCCGAGCGGTTCTTCACCGAGTGGAAGCAGCGCGGCAAGACGATCGACCGCCTGAAGGAGGAGCTGGCGGAGCTTCGCGCCGCCGCGGGCGGCGAGGAGGTCGAGGTCGGCGACGCCGTCGCGGTCGTCCAGCGGATGGACGCCGACACCGACGAGCTTCGCGCCACCGCCAACGCCCACGTCGAGGACGGCCGGATCGCCGTGCTCGGCTCCGGCGCCGGCGGCGCCGCGACGTTCGTCGTCGGCGTTCCCGACGGCGTCGGCGTCAACGCCGGCGAGGTCGTCGGCGAGCTCGCCGGCCGCGTCGGCGGCGGCGGGGGCGGCCCGCCGGACTTCGCGCAGGGCGGCGGTCCCGACGTGGACGCGCTCGACGACGCGCTCGACTCGGCCGCGGAGATCCTCCGGCAGAAGCTGGAGGCGTGACCCCTCGTCCCCGATGTCGCTGATCAACTCGCTCCCGTACCCGATGGGCGCCGCGCAGGTCCGCGGGCTGACGGAGTCCGACCGGATCGTCGAGGCCCACCACGAGGTGATCGCGCAACGCTCCGGGACCGAGGTGGTGCCGGCGATGCTGATCACGACCGAGGCGAAGTCGGTCGCCGTCGTCGAGGACCGCGAGCGCGAGCGGTATCGCGTGCTGGCCTCGGGCGACCGCGACGACCGCGAGGACGTGTACGCCGAGCTTCGCGAGTGGGCGACCGAGCAGGGCTACGGCGGGCCGTAGCGCTCCGGCTCCCCGGCGACCCCGGCCCCGCGACCGAACCGACTTTCACCCGTTCTCGCCGTTCGTGTGCCCGTGAACGACGACGCGAGCACGGTCGAGTACGACAAGCTCGTCCGCGACGACATCCCCGACGTGATCCGCGCGGACGGCGAGCGGCCCGTCACGCGGACGGTCGACGGGGCGGAACTGGACCGCTACCTCCTCGACAAGCTCGTCGAGGAGGCGACCGAAGCACGCGAGGCGGCCGAGGACCCCGAGGAGTCCGTCGACGCCGAACTCGCGGACCTGTCGGCGGTGCTGGACGCGCTGGTCGGGCGTCGCGACCGCGACCGGATCGAGCGACTCCGCCGCGAGAAGGCGGCCGAACGCGGGGCGTTCGCCGACGGCGTCGTGTTGGAACGGGTCGAACCCGACGGGTGAGTCGGTCCGACGCGACGGGTAAGCCGACCGGGGCGGGCCGTCGGCGTCGCGCCGGGACCGAAACCCCTACTCGGGCGGCCGGCAAGCGCCGTACATGGACCCGCGAATCCGCGAGCACGCCGAGACTATCGTCGACCACTCCATCGAACTGGAGGCGGGCGACGATCTCGTCATCCAGCTCCCCGCCGAGGCGGAGGACCTGGCGGTCGCCCTCCACGAGTACGCCGGCGACATCGGCGCGAACCCCGTCTACCTGAACAACTCCCAGCGCGCCGCCCGCGCGTACCTCCGCGCCCGCGAGGACGACTTCGAGCTGCCCGAGCACGAGCTGGCCCTCTACGAGGAGGCCGACGCGTTCGTCATCGCCCGCAGCGGCGGCAACGTCTCCGAGAAGGCCGACGTGGACCCCGAGACGACCGCCGAGTACAACCGCGCGCGCCGGCCGGTCCAGAGGGAGCGCCTCTCGAAGACGTGGTGTCTCACGCAGTTCCCGACGAGCGGGCACGCCCAGCTCGCGGGCATGAGCACCGAGGAGTACGAGAACTTCGTGTACGACGCCGTCAGTCTCGACTGGGAGGCGCAGGCGGAGTTCCAACGGCAGATGGTCGAGTTGATCGACGACGCCGAGGAGGTCCGGATCAAGTCCGGCGAGGAGACCGACCTCACGATGTCGGTGGCGGGCAACACCGCGCTCAACGACGACGGGAAGGCGAACCTCCCGGGCGGCGAGGTGTTCACCGCGCCGGTCAAGGACAGCGTCGAGGGCGAGGTGTACTTCGACCTGCCGCTGTACCGCCAGGGTCGCGAGATCGAGGGCGTGCGGCTCACCTTCGAGGACGGCCGCGTCGAAGAATTCTCCGCCGAGCGCAACGAGGAGGTGCTGGAGGGCGTGTTCAACACCGACGAGAACGCGCGCTACCTCGGGGAACTCGGCATCGGGATGAACCGCGCCATCGACCGCTTCACGTACAACATGCTGTTCGACGAGAAGATGGGCGACACCGTCCACATGGCCGTCGGGTCGGCGTACCCCGACACCGTCGGCGAGGGCAACGAGGTCAACGAGTCCGCCGAGCACGTGGACATGATCGTCGACATGAGCGAGGACTCCGTGATCGAGCTGGACGGCGAGGTCGTTCAGCGGGACGGGACGTTTACGTTCGAGGACGGCGAGGCGTGAGGGAGCGAGCGTAGCGAGCGACCGAACGCCTCGGTAGAACGGCGGCGCGGTCCTTGTGCCGCGCCGCCCACGAAACGCGCCTCGGCAGAAAGACGGCGCGCTCGCGGGCGCGCCGCCCAGAGAGCACGAGGAACGCCCCAACCGACCGCGATAACGAACGTGGACCGCCCCGCCGCTCCACCCGAAGTCATGGGGTCCGATCAGGAGCCGTCTGGACCGCTCGTGTGGGGATCTGTCTCACACGACCGGCACGGTAGCGCCCTCGGCGCCGTGCGGCATCGAGCCGACAACCTTCACGGAAGTGCATGTACTAATAGATTTCTCTCTGCGGTACGGTACCGGGATTTATGCGTATGTGACCGTGTCACTCGGACGTGCCAAAGGTGAACTGTCCCGACTGCGGCCGTCAGATCGGAATGCACGAACTCGAGGCGAAGACGACGGCCCAGTCCGGCGGATTCTCGACCCGGTACCGCTGCCCGTTCTGTCGGACGGACATGGACAACGTGACCGAGTTCATGGTGTAAACTCGGCGGTCGGTCGGCTCGCTACCGCTTCTCACACGCTCGGACGCGTCGAGCGCCGCGAGCGACGGTTCACTCCTGGACGTCGAGGTCGAACTGCGCGTTCTCCACGACGGTGTTGAGCACGACCGAGGTGTTCGTCTCGCGGATGTCCTGGTCGGCGAGCAACCCCTTGATCCCCTCGTTCATCTCGTCGGTGTCACGGAACTTCCCGATCGCGATGACGTCGTAGTCGCCGGTGACCTCGTAGACGGAGACCATCTGCTTTTGCTCGCGGAGGCGGTCGACGATGTCGGGCAGCGCGCTCCCCTCCACCTTCAGCTGGACGATCGCCGTCACGTCGTAGCCGAGCCGATCGTAGTTCACCCGCGGGGTGTACCCCTCGATCACGCCCTCGTCTTCGAGATCGCGGAGGTGGTTCGAGACGGTCGTCACCGACACGTCGAGGTCCTCGCCCAGCGAGCGGAGGCTGGCACGACCGTTCCCTAACAGCGCGTTGACGAGCTTGGCATCGAGGTTTTCGTACGTCATTACACTCGACCACGGGTTCCCCCCATTAGAATTTGACGGATGTCCACTACGAGAGAGCGGAAGGGGAAATTGCACTGACCGTCAACTCCTATATACCGGGAGTGTATGGAGTCAAACGTCACAACATGACGGACGGTAACACCAAGCCGGACGGCGGGCTCAGCGCCGTCGAGCAGGACGTCATCGACGAGATCGACGAGAAGGGCATCGACTTCCTCCGCCTTCAGTTCACGGACATCCTGGGGACGGTGAAGAACGTCTCCGTCCCCGCGACGCAGGCGGAGAAGGCGTTCACCGAGGGCATCTACTTCGACGGGTCCTCGATCGACGGCTTCGTACGCATCCAGGAGTCGGACATGCGTCTCAAACCGGACCCCGAGACGTTCTCGGTGCTCCCGTGGCGGACCCGCGAGGGCGAGGACGGCGGCGCGGCGCGCCTCATCTGCGACGTGATCAACACCTCGACGGGCGAGCCGTTCGAGGGCGACCCCCGCGGCATCCTCAAGGACGCGCTGGATCGCGCCGCCGAGATGGGGTACGAGGTCAACGCCGCGCCCGAGCCGGAGTTCTTCCTGTTCGAGGAGGACGAGGACGGCCGCGCGACGACGAAGACGAACGACGCCGGCGGCTACTTCGACCTCGCGCCGAAGGACCTCGCCAGCGACGTGCGCCGCGACATCATCTACGGCCTGGAGGACATGGGCTTCGAGATCGAGGCGTCCCACCACGAGGTCGCCGAGGGCCAACACGAGATCAACTTCGAGTACGACGACGCCCTCACGACCGCCGACAACGTCGGCACCTTCCGCACCGTCGTGCGCGCCATCGCCGCCCAGCACGACCTCCACGCGACGTTCATGCCCAAGCCGATCCCGCGGATCAACGGCTCGGGCATGCACACGCACATCTCGCTGTTCACCGAGGACGGCGAGAACGCGTTCCACGACGACGACGACGAGTTCGACCTCAGCGAGGAGGCCAAGCAGTTCACCGCGGGGATCCTCGAACACGCCGAGGCGCTCGCGGCGGTGACGAACCCGACGGTGAACTCCTACAAGCGGCTGGTGCCCGGCTACGAGGCGCCCGTCTACGTCGCGTGGTCCGACCGGAACCGCTCGGCGCTCATCCGCAAGCCGGCCGCACGCGTGCCGGCGGCCTCGCGCATCGAGGCGCGCTTCCCCGACCCCTCGTGTAACCCGTACCTCGCGTTCGCCGTGCTCATCCACGCCGGCCTCGACGGCATCGAGCAGGGGCTCGAGTGCGACGACCCGGTCCGCGAGAACATCTACGAGTTCGACGAGGCCAAGCGCGAGGAGTACGGCATCACCACGCTGCCGTCGAACCTCGGCGAGGCCATCGACGCGCTCGAGGAGGACGAGCTCGTGAAGGAGGCGCTGGGCGACCACGTCGCCGAGAAGTTCGTCGAGGCGAAGACCGCCGAGTACGACGACTACCGCGTCGACGTCTCCGACTGGGAGCTCGACCGCTACCTCGAGAAGTTCTGAGCCGCGACGGCGGGTGACGGGCCCGACCCGGTCGCCGTCCCGGCTCCGAACCCGACTCGGTTCTCCCCGTGCCGATTATTGCGGTTCTTTGCCACTGCCTCGGCGTTTCTCCGTGGTCGCCACCGCGCTCCACTCACAAGACCGACCCCTCGGCGGCGTCTTTACTCCGTCGCCGGCGCCCTCACCCCGTCCCCGACGTCTTCACTCCGACCGCTCGGATTCCGGACCGTCCGCGTTGGGCTCGGCCTCGGCGATCAGGTCCGCGACCGACTCGCCTTCCGACTCGTCCGCGTCGCCCGTCCGAATCCGGTCCACGATCGTCGGCCACGCGACGACGAGCGCGACGCCGGCGAACGACAGGGGGACGACCGCGAGCAGGCGGAACGGGGTCGTGTCGGGGACGACGCCGAAGACGTACGGGAGCCCGGCGGAGGCGACGACGTAGGCACCGCCGAACACGGCGGCGATGAGCGCCAGGCCGGCGACGGTGCCGACGGCGCCGACCGGCGCGGGGTCGGTGCCGCGAACCCGCCAGACGGCGTAGCCGCCGAGCCCGCCGCCCACGACGATCCCCGCCTCGAGCACCTCGCCGCCGTGGCCGCCGGCGGCCGCGACGACCGTCGCCGCCGCGCCGAGGACGGCCGCGAGGAAGAACGCCCGGTCGGGGTTCGGCCGGAACCCCGTGCGGGCGATCCGTCCGAACAGCCACAGGCCGGCGAGCCCGACGGCGATCCCGACCGCGACGTCGGCGAGGTAGTGGACGCCGAGCGCGACCCGGCTGAGCGCGACGACGACGATCACGCCGGCGGCGACCCCCCGGCGCGTCCGTCTGTCGCCCACGTCGAGGAACGTCGCGAGGCCGCCGTACACCATCGTCGCGCCGATCGCGTGGCCCGACGGGAAGCCGAAGCCGTCGCCGGTTGCGGCGTTGACGTACGCGTCCGAGAGGAGGTCGGGGAGCCACAGCGGCACGGCAGCCTCGCCGGCGCCGGGCGGCCGGGGGAACGCGAACAGGCTCTTGAGGCCGACCGTCACCGCCAGGGCGCCGAGCCCGACGGCGACGACAGTCGCGCCGACGCGACGCGGGTTGGCGGCCAGCCGGTCGTCTGCGAGCCAGTAGAGGAGCGCGAGCCCGAGATAGAGGAACCACGGGTCGCCCAGCTGGGTGAGAACCGCGGCGATCGGGACGAGCCAGTCGGGCACCGCGAGCAGATTTCTGGTGACGGTTCGGAACACGGGGTCACCTCACCGTCGCTCCCGGACGGCGTCGACGGCGCGTCCGGGCACCGACACGAGATTCAGCCCGACGCCGACGAGGACGAACAGCGTGTACAGTCCCAGCGTCGAGAGGAACAACACGAGCATCGCGGCGATCGCGACCCACCCCTCGAGGAAGTAGAACGCGCCGAGGGTCATCACGGTGCCGTACAGCAACACGAGGTACGGTCCCCACCCGCGGGCGTGGCCGCGGCGCATCCGCCGGCGGACGTACCGCTTCAGTTCGGCCTCGATCGCCGGCTTCTCCACTGTCCTGTCGTCGATCGCGTCGAGGTCCGCGCGGAGCTCGGCGACGCGCTCGTCCAACTCCCCGATGTCGGGCGCCGGACGGCCGTCGTCCTCCTCGCCGTCGGCCGCCGGTCCGGCGCTCGCCGTCTCGCCGCTCATTCGTCACTTCGCACGCGTGTCCGTCCCTTTATCCTGCCGGTCTCTGCCGTCGCCGGCGGCGCGTCCCGCCCGCGACTCCCCGCGATCGTCCGCGAGAACGACGTTGACGACGGCGCCGACCAGCACCAGCGTCGCGCCGAAGTAGAGGAACGACACGAGCAACAACACGCCGCCGAGCACGCCGTAGACGGCTCCCTCGCCGTCGCCGGCGGCGGTGAACTCCACGTACGCCTGAAACGCGATCCGGAGGAGGGTCCAGCCGACGCCGGCGAAGACGGCCCCGGGGAGCACGTCGCGGACGGCCACGTCGGCGTCGGGGAACACGTAGTACATCGGGAGGAACGCCGCCGTGAGGAGCACGGGAAGCGCGAGGTAGCTCGCGACGAGCGTCACGACGCCGACGTCGACGACGGCGACGGCCGTCCCGAGCAGGACCGTCGCGGCGAGGCTCCCGCCGACGCTCGCGGCGACCACCAGCGCGTCGCGGAGTTGGTCCGCGAGGCCGACGGCGTTGTCGGTCCCGTACACCTGCGAGAAGGCGATGTCGAGGCCCCGGAGCACCTTCAGCGCCCCCCACAGCGTCAGCGGGAGGCCGATGAGCGTCACCGACCCCTGCCCGGGACCGTCGACGAGCGCGGCGACGAGCAGTTCCTGGCCGCTCTCGGTGAGCACGTCCGCGCTCGCGGCGACGACCGCGGCCGCGAGCCGCTGGCCGCCCACCGTCACCGCGACGACGAGCGCCAGAACCGCCGCCGGCAACAGCGAGACGAACGCGTAGTACGCCACGCCCGCCGCCAGGAACGTGACGTTCTCCTCGCTCGTGTGCGCGGCGACCTCGCGGAGGAACGTCGCTGCCCGCCGAAGCGACCCCGTCGCACCCGCGGACTCGTGTTCGGCGTCCACGCCGTCGTGTTCGCGCGACCGCGAGAAAAGCGCACGGTTCGTCACGGGACGGCGGGAACGCACGGCGGGTCAGACGTGGCCGGCCAGCACCGCGTTCGTCGCCGCCCCGACGAGCACGAGCAGGTTCGCAGCGTAGAACCACGCGACGAGCACGAGCAGGCCCCCGAAGGACCCGTAGATCCCGACGCCGACGCCGGCGTCGGCGTACGCCCCGAGCACGGCGCCCGTGACCGTCCATCCCACGGCGGCGACGAGCGTCCCCGGGAGCACCTCCGCGCGCGACACCGGCGTCGCCGGGAGCGCGTAAAACAGCGGGAACAGCCCCACGGTCGACAACAGGAGCACGGCGAGGGGCACAGCCGCGCGCACGAGCGACTCGTTGGTGTACAGCGACAGCGCCCCCGCCGCGAGCAACACCGCGAGGACGCCGAGGCCGCCGACGGCGAGCGCGAACAGCGTGTCGCGGACGCGCGACCGGACCCCCCGTTTCTCCACCCCGTAGACGGCGGCGAACGCGCGATCGAGGCCGCGAAACAGCTGCACGACCGAGAAACACGCCAACGCCCCCGCGACGACGACGATCCCGCGTCGCCGGGACACGTCGCCGATCGACCCCCGGAGGAACGTCCGACCTCGGGGCGTCAACAGCTCCCCGCCCGCGGTGACGGCCCCCGAGGCGACGACGCCGTCGCCGGCGTGCGTGACGAGCGCGGCCGCCAACACCGCGACCGGCAGGGTCGCGACGCCGCTGTAGTACGCGAGGCTCCCCGCCACGAACGTCGCGTCGGCGGCGCGGACGGCCCTGACGACGGCGCCCGCGACCGCCACCGGGCCGCCGAGACCGGTCCGGGCTCCGTCGCCGCCGGCCGCCGGGGGATCGCGGGCGTCGTTGGACACACCGACCGCGTTGTCGGCCGAGGTCAAAGAGAGCGGCGGCCGGGTCGCGGGGTGCTGTGGGGGAGCCGCGCCCGCGGTTGCGGCCTCCGCGAAGTCGATTCTCTCCCCGAGACGGCGGATTAGCCGAGGTCGTTCGTTACCCGAGATCCGCGGTCGCCTCGCGCATCTCGGCGACCGTCGCGTCGGTCTTGAACGCGGTTCCCGAGTAGTGCGCGTGCGAGGCCGCGAAGCCGGCCTCCCGCAGCGCGTCGACGAACTCGTCCATGCCGACGGCCGGGCGCGTCCACTGCTTGCACAGGCGGTGCTGGTCGTAGTGGGTCGGCGTGTCCAACTCGTCGGCCACGGTGTCGAGCAGCTTCCGCGCGCGTTTGGCCTCCCCCATGTCGTCGGTCACCGCGTCGGCGACCCGCTCGGAGAACTCGGAATCGGCGACCGGCCCGAGCCAGATCGGCCCCGCGGTGAGGACCCTGTTCGACCCGCAGTCCGGGCACGTCTCGGGCACGTCGGGCAGCCGGCCGAACTCGTGGTCGCGTTCGAGGCAGTCCTCGCAGTGGTGGACGAATCCCAACTTCTCCAGCGTCGCCGTCGCGTCGGTGGCGTTGGCCTCCAGTTCGAGGTAGGTGCGCGCGTAGTGCCGGGAGACGTGCGAACAGATCGGGACCGCGGCCTTGTCGCGGCTGGCCGCCCGGCGCACGAGCGCGCCGATCAGCACGCGAAGCCCCATCTCGGAGTGGTACTCGGTGTTCCGCGGGACGGTGTCGTAGCGGCGGACACCCGACTCGAAGTGGGCGCCACACAACGGCGCGGTGTCGGTCGCGGTGACACACAGGAGGTTCCGCGTCCCCGCGACCGCGCTGTCGACGAACGGCATCGGCGAGCCGTACGGGTCCACGTCGACCACGTCGAAGAAGCCCTCGTGCAGCAGCGCGTTCGCGTCGCGCTGGACGGCCTCCCCGCCGTACTCCGCGAGGTTCCGCTCCGCGAGCGCGACGGCGTCGTCGTCCACGTCTGCGGCGGTCACGTCCCACCCCTCGGCGGCCGCGCGGGTCGCACGGACGCCGGAGGCGGCCATCGCGTCGAGGTACGTCTCCGCGCGCGGCTCGCGGTCGGCGTACGCCCGCAACACGGCGACCGTGATGTCGCGGTTCAGCTCCATCTCGGGGTTGTAGAACACCTCGTCGGCGCGGCCCTCGCTGGCGCCGTCGCGCGCGCCCTCGACCTCGACGGTGACGCTGCCCTCCGTGACCTCCATCGTTGGCGGACGTGCGCCGCCCGCGCGGTTAACTGACGTGGGATCGGTCCGAGCGCGGACGGCCCGAGTGAAACGACCCGAGTGCTGACGGCCCGAGGGCGGGCACCCGCGGGGCCGGCGCGTCACCCGACGGGACCGAAGCGTTTTGCCCCGGCCACGCCAACCGGCGCGACGTGACGCAGGGCGACGGCGGCGCCGACCCGGACGCGACGCCCGAAGCCGCTGCTGACGCCGACTCGGAGTCCGCCGGATCGGACGACTCCGACCTCGATCCGGGCGAGCTCGCCGACCTCGCGGCCGAGGACTGGCGCGCGGCGTTGGCGACCGCCGGCGAACTCCGACCGCCCGTCGTCGCCGAGATCATCACCCTCCACGGCGACCGCGGCCGCCGGGCGATCGAGGCGGTCGCCGAAGGCCGGGTGAAACGCTACCGGGACTTCACCGTCGTCGTCGGCTACCGGGAGGAACACGTCGTCGAGGACGGCGGCTGCGACTGCCGGGACGCCACCTACAACCTCGATACGTCCGACCCGAGCGAGCGCTGCTGGCACGCGCTGGCGGTCGACATCGCCGAGCGCGTCGGCCGCGTCGACCACCACGACATGTGGTACTCCGACGTTGCCGAGTTCCTCTGACCGCGCCCCGATCCGACTCCGGGACCGTCCGGGCCGAACCTTCAAATCCCAGTACGCGGCCAGCATCGCCGATGCGCTGACGACCGATGCGCACCGGGCAGCGAGTGCGAGGCCGACCAAAGGGAGGCCTCGATGCGAACGGCGCCAGCCGTGAGCGCGTGCGGCCCGACGGTGCGTTCACGCCGGGTCCTCCGGCACGCCGCGAGCGGGGCCGCCTGTCAGCCACTCTCGACAGCGACGCGACTGTCGGCATCGATCGAACGACACCGGACCGTCGGTCACTCGGACGACACCGGGCCACCAGTCACTCGAACGACGCCGTCTCGACCGTGAGCCCGTAGAACACCGCCGGCGCGAGCGCCAGCGCCAGGGCCGAGAGGACCGCCGCGAGGGACACCGAACCGGCGATCAGCGCGGCGAACAGGACGGCGACGCCGAGGACGACGCCGCCGGCGACGGCGCCGAGCCGGGCGGTCGGGGTCACCGCGAGGCCGGCGGATCGGGCGGCGAGCGCGCCGAACACCCACACCAGCAGCGCGGCCGCCGCGCCGAACGGCGTCCCGAGGAGGAGGCCCGCGAGCAGCAGCGCCGCGCCGCCGACGGCACCGGTAAGGAGGATCGCCCGCCCGCCGGGGAGCGATCGGGCGGGGGCGTAGCCGACGGCGTACGCCCACGCCGGCGCGGCGACCACCAGCCCCAGGAAGGTTCCCCGCAGCGTCGCGTCGGCGACGCCGCCGGTCGCGGTCACGGTCGCGTCCGCGACGAGCACGGCCCCGACCACCGTCCCGGCGAGCGCGACGGCACGCGGCGGAAGCACGGTCGTCGGGTCGTCGTCGTGGTAGATCGCGTACAGCGCGAAGGGGTACAGGAGCCCCACCCCGGTGAGCAGCGACCGCGAGATGTCCCCGGTCGCCCACAGCGCGAACGCGCCGGTGGGCGCGGCGAGGAGGAGCCCGGTCAACAGCGCGAGCTCTGGAGCGCGGCGGTTCACGGTCGCGGTACGGGCGGGGCGAGCAAAAGCCCCTCGTCGCCATTGTCCGCCCGTAGTCGTCGGGTTCGCTGTCGCTCACACGGGGGCGACACGGGCAGACGGAAGCGTTTAGACGATGCCGAAGGTATCACTCCGTATGGCGGACTGTCCACTTGCGGATGACTGCCCCCGGTTCTCCGAACGGATCCAGGGTATGGGCTGTCAGCACTACGGCGACCGCGGCGGCGCCGAGTGGTGCAACGAGTACAACATGCCCATCTCGGACCTGAAACAGCAGCCGGTCAAGCCCGGCGAGGAGGTCACCGTCGAGGTCGACGACATCCACGAGAGCGGCGCGGGCGTCGGCCGCACCGACGACGGGTTCATCGTGATGGTCGACGGCCTGCTGCCGCCCGCGCGGGCGATCGTCCGCATCGACCGGGTGAAGCAGAACCACGCGAAGGCGAACCGCGTCGTCGAGCGGCTCCCCGACGAGCCCGAGGAGGGCGAAGAGGGCGCCGACGGCGAGAGCGAGAACCCCGAGTTCGAGGAGGAGACCGAGGCCAAGCGGGGCGAGCGGCTCGGATCGCGCGACAACTTCTGGGGATCGTAGCGTCGACTCTCCCCGGGGGTCGCGGCTGGACAGTCCGTACTATGCTTTTTGTATGCCGCGGACCCACCGTTTACCATGAGTAACGAGGGGAGCCTCGACGCGGTCGACGTCGACGAGCTGCTCGACCGCGCCGGCTTCGACGCCGATCGGAGCGTCCTCACCCGCCGGCAGGCGGAGGTGCTCGCGTTGCGCGAGCGGAACGTCCGGCAGGCGGACATCGCCGACCTGCTGGGAACCTCGCGCGCGAACGTGTCGAGCGTCGAGTCGTCCGCCCGCGACAACGTCGAGAAGGCCCGCGAGACCGTCGCGTTCGCCGAGGCGCTGTCGGCGCCCGTCCGGATCGAGATCGCCGCCGGCACCGACCTCTACGACGTGCCCGACCGGGTGTACGACGCCTGCGACGAGGCCGACGTGAAGGTGAACCACACCGCGCCGGACCTGATGAAGCTCGTGAGCGACGACGCCGGCGACGCGGTCCGGGGTCGGGAGGTCGTCTCCCCGATCCTCGTCGGCATCACCGGCGCCGGAACCGTCCGCGTCCGGCGGTCCGAGCAGGCCGACCTCGAATAAGCGCACGTCCTGCCGTCTCTGGCGGCTTTTTGTAGGCTACCGCCGAACCCGCGGGCATGGATCTGCGACTCGACGGGAACACGGCGCTAGTGACGGCCAGTTCGGGCGGGCTCGGCTTCGCCTCGGCGGCGTCGCTGGCAGCCGAGGGCGCGAACGTGGTGATCTGCGGGCGAACGCCGGAGCGACTCGACGAGGCCGAAGGCGCGTTGGCGGAGGAACCTGGCGACGTGCTCGCGGTCGAGGCCGACGTGACCGACCGCGACGACGTTGCCGCGCTCGTCGAGGCGACCGTCGACGAGTTCGGCGGCCTCGACCACGTCGTCACGAGCGCGGGCGGCGTCCCGCCGGGCACCTTCGACGACACGACCGACGAGCAGTGGTACGGCGCCTTCGACACGCTCGTGATGAGCGCCGTCTGGACGCTCCGTGAGGCGCGCCCGCACCTGGCCGACAGCGACGCGGGCACGGTCACGTGCATCACGTCCACCTCGGTCCGCGAGGCGATCGACGGCCTCGTGCTCTCGAACGCCGTCCGCCGGGCGGTGATCGGGCTCGTGAAGACGGTCTCGCGGGAGTGGGCCCCCGACGTGCGCGCGAACGCGGTGCTCCCGGGTGCCCACGAGACCGCCCGCATCGAGGAGCTCGTCGAGGACGCGCTCGACCGCGGCGAGTACGACAGCTACGAGGAGGGACTCGAGGACTGGGCCAGCGACATCCCGCTGGACCGGATCGGCGACCCGCGCGAGCTGGGCGACGTGGTCGCGTTCCTCTCCTCCGAGCGCGCCTCCTTCGTCAACGGCGCGGCGCTGCCCGTCGACGGCGGGCGCCTGCACTCCTAGCTACCCGCCGTCGTCGCACGCTCGCCGGCCTCAGAACTCTCCCGTTTCTTTCAGCCGGTCGACGGCGTCGCGGACGCGCTGGGCGTCCTCCTTCGGGACGACGAGCACGCGGTCGTCGTAGGCGACGACGCACAGCCCGTCCACCCCGACCAGCGAGACGTGCGTGTCGTCGCCGGCGACGACGTTGTCGGCGGCGTCGACCGCGAGCGCCTCGGCGTCGCCGGCGACGACGTTGCCGTCCGCGTCCGGATCGATGACCCGGTCGAGCGCGTCCCACGCGCCGAGGTCGTCCCACGCGAACGCCGCGGGGATCACCGCCGCCCGGTCGGCACGCTCCATCACCGCGTAGTCGATGCTGACCGGGTCGACCGCCTCGAAGCCGGCCGCCGGGTCCGGGTCGTCGCCGTCGAGTTCGGCGACGAGCGGGGCCAACGGCGTGTCCCGCGCCTGCTCGAACAGCGCCGCGGGCGTCCACGCGAAGATGCCGGCGTTCCAGTAGTAGCCCGAATCGACGTACTCGGCGGCCCTGTCGGCGTCCGGTTTCTCGTGGAAGGCCGCGAGCTCGCGGTAGGCAATCGCGCCGTGCTCGGTGGTGCGATCCGCGCCGGGTTCGATGTACCCGTAGCCGGTGGCGGGCCGGGTCGGCTCGACGCCGAAGGCGACCAGCCGGCCGGTGTCGCCGGCGACGCGCGCGCCGCGGGCCATCGTCGCCTCGAAGGCGTCGCCGTCGGGCACGTGGTGGTCCGCGGGGAGGACGACGACGACCGGCTCCCGCTCGCCGTCGACCGCCTCGCGTGCGCGGTGGGTCGCGTACAGGATCGCGGGCCCGGTGTCCTTGCCCGCGGGCTCGACGACGACCTCGGCCTCCGGGGCGTGTTCGGGCACCTCGTCGGCGAACTCGGGGCGGGTCGCGACCAGCGTCGCGTCCGCGAAGCCGGTGCGGGCGGACGTTCTGGCGAGGAGGCTGCGGTCGTCGTCCGGGTCGCCCAGCGCGAGGAACTGCTTCGGGCGGTCGCTGCGGGAGGCGGGGTAGAGGCGGGAGCCGGTGCCGCCGGCGAGGATCACGGCGACGACGGGTCGGTCCATTGTCGTCGTGTCGGCGGGGGGCGCCCATAAGGACGGCGGGGGCGCCGTCGGCCGTCCCCGTTCGTGTCGGGGGCTCACTTCGTTCGCCCTCGCGCTGCTCGGATCGCGCTGGCACTACCCGCCACGAACGGCCGACTTTTAGCCCGCGAGGCCGACGCCCCTCCATGAGCCTCTCCCTCGACTCGCCGACGCAGGACGCCCCGTCGGTCGCCGACGACGGCGCCTGGCTGGAGTGCATCGCCTGCGGCGGGCAGTTCGCCCCGTTCGACGACATCCGCTTCACCTGCGACGACTGCGACGGCCTGCTGGAGGTACGCTACGCCGACCCGCCGACGTGGGACGACTTCTCCGGCGAGGGCGTCTGGCGGTATTCGGCCGGCCTACCCTTCGAGGAGGGCGTCTCGCTGCCCGAGGGTCACACCCCCCTCCACGAGGTTCCCCGCCTCCGCGAGGACCTCGGCGTGAACCGCCTGCGCGTGAAACACGAGGGGATGAACCCGACGGGCTCGTTCAAGGACCGTGGCATGACCGTCGGCGTCCGCGTCGCCGAGGAGCTGGGCGTCGACCGCCTCGCGTGCGCCTCGACGGGCAACACCTCCGCCGCCCTCGCAGCCTACGGCGCCCGCGCGGGGCTGGAGACGCTGGTCCTTCTGCCCGCGGGAAAGGTCGCCGCCGGCAAGGTCGCGCAGGCGAGCCTCCACGGCGCCCGGATCTTGGAGGTCGACGGCAACTTCGACGCCTGCCTCGACATCGTGCAGAACCTCGCGAACCGCGGCGAGGTGTACCTCCTCAACTCGCTCAACCCGTTCCGGCTGGAGGGCCAGAAGACGATCGGCTTCGAGATCCTCGAGGAGTTCCGCGACGACTACGGCACGTTCCCCGACCGGATCGTCCTCCCCGTCGGCAACGCGGGCAACACCGCGGCGCTGTTCAAGGCGTTCCGGGAGCTCGTCGCCGCCGGCGCGATGGACGCCGACGAGGTGCCGAAGCTGACGGGCGTGCAGGCCGCCGGCGCCGCGCCGATGGTCGAGGCGATCGAGAACGGCGCCGACGAGGTCCGCCGCTGGGAGTCGGTGGAGACCCGCGCGACCGCCATCCGCATCGGCAACCCGGTGAACGCGCCGAAGGCGCTCCCCGGGATCCGCGAGACGGGCGGCACCGCCGTCGCCGTCGACGACGAGGCGATCACGGCGGCCCAGCGCGACCTCGCGCAGGAGGGCGTCGGCGTCGAACCCGCCTCCGCGGCCTCGGTCGCCGGCCTCCGGACGCTCCGCGAGCGGGGCGTCGTCGACGCCGACGAGGACGTGGTGTGTCTCACGACCGGCCACCTGCTGAAGGACCCCGACGCCGCCTACGAGGCCGGCGGCGACCCCGAACCGGTGGCGAACGCTACCGAGGCGGTGCTGGAACACATCGGCGCGAAGTGAGGTGTGGCGCCGGCGAGCAGCACCCGTCACCTGTCCGTCCGACGAAACTTTTTGCGGGTTCACGCGGTATCGTGTGACATGGGGGATGAGCGTACGGACCGCGGCAGCGACGGCGTCAGCGAGGACGAACGCGACGGCGAACGCCCGCGTTCGATGGTCGTAACGGAGCTACGACGGGAGAACCAACGGCTCCGCGAGCGCGTGGCCGAGCAGCGACGCGAGCGGAAGCGGATCGTCGACCGCTACGAGGTGCTGCTCGACGCCGCGCGCGGGGACGACGGGGACGAAGCGGACGACACACGGCGGTCGATACTCACGCGGCTGCTCGACAGGCTACGGCGGAGAACGTAGGTCGGCAGCGGCCGGCGCTGGCGGCGTCGTCGACGACGCGAGGGACCGTACTCAGCGACCGTTGTCGGCGTCGTCGAGGACAATCCGGTCCACGGAGATGATCCGGTCGTCGCCGAGGAGCCGGTCGACGGCGTCGTCGGGGAGCCGGTCGTCGAGATTGTACACCGTCAGCGCCTCGCCGCCGATGGTCTCGCGGGCGTTGAACATCCCGGCGATGTTGATGTCGGCGTCGCCGAGCACGGTGCCGATGAGGCCGATGACGCCCGGCTCGTCGCGGTTGCGCGCGACGAGCATGTGGCCGTACGGCCGGGCGTCGACGCGGTAGCCGTCGATGCGGACGATCCGGGGGTCGTCGCCGGCGAACAGGGTGCCGCAGACGGACAGTTCCGTGTCGCCGTCCTTCACCGTCACCGTGACGAGGCTCTGGAAGTCCTCGGCCTGGCGGGTCTTGCTCTCGGTCACCTCGATGCCGCGGTCCTTCGCGAGCTGTGGGGCGTTGACCGCGTTCACCTCGTACTCAAGCGGGGAGAACACGCCCTTGAGGGCGCTGGCGGTGACCAGGTCCACGTCCTCGTCGGCGATCTCGCCCTCGTAGTGGACCTCGACGCCCGAGATGCGCTCGCCCAGTAGCTGGGCGGCGATCTTGCCGGCGGTGTCGGCCACGTCGAGGTACGGCTCGATGCGCGGGAACGCCGACTCGTCGACCGAGGGGGCGTTGAGCGCGTTGACGACCGGCTCGTCGGCGAACGCCGCGAGCACCTGCTTCGCGGTGTCGACGGCGACGTTCTCCTGGGCGGCCTCCGTGCTCGCGCCGAGGTGCGGCGTGAGGACGATGTCGTCCACGTCGAGCAGCGGCGAGTCGGCGGGCAGCGGCTCCTCGGCGAACACGTCGAGGGCGGCGCCGGCGACGGGGCCGTTCTCCACGGCCTCAGCGAGCGCGTCCTCGTCGACGATGCCGCCGCGCGCGCAGTTGATCAGGTACGCGTCGCCCATCGTCTCCAGCTCCTCGGCGCCGATCATCCCCTCGGTCTCGGGGAGCAGCGGCGTGTGGACGGTGACGAAGTCGGCGCGCGCGAGGCAGTCGGTCAGGTCGTCGACGAGCTCGGCGCCGAACTGGGCGGCGCGCTCCTCGTTGATGTACGGGTCGTAGACGACCAGATCCATGCCCAGCGAGTCGAGGCGCTTGGCGACCTCCTGGCCGACGCGGCCCAGCCCGACGATGCCGAGCGTCTTGTTGTTCACCTCCCGGCCGAGGTACTCGCCCTTCGCCCACTCGCCGTCCTTGAGGCGGCTGTGCGCCTGCGGGATGTCGCGCGCGACCGCGAACGTCATCGCGACGGTGTGCTCGGCGGCGGCGCGGACGTTTCCCTCCGGCGCGTTCGCGACGACGACGCCGTGGTCGGTCGCCGCCTCGATGTCGATGTTGTCGACGCCGATGCCCGCCCGGCCGACGATGCGCAGGTCGGGGGCCGCCTCGAACACCTCGGCGGTCACCTCCGTCCCGGAGCGGACGATCAGCGCGTTCGCGTCGGCGACGGCGTCCAGCAGGTCCTGCCCCGCGAGTTCGTAGCCCGTGACGACCTCGTGGCCGGCGTCTCGGAGCGTCTCGAGCCCAGCGTCCGCGATGGGGTCCGTGACGAGTACCTTCATGCGCGACCGGAGTTGCGGCGCGTGGTAAAGGCTTTCCACCTCGGCGGAACTCGCCCGCCAGATCGATCCATATAGCTGGCTATACGACCCCTCCGTTTCGGGTGGAATTGTCACGTCCGTGTGTCATTCGACCCGGGAACGGGTCGCCGCGGCGATGCGGGAACCGCAGGAGTTGAAGCCCGGGCGCGCGAACGGCCGCGCATGACTCGACTCGTTGCGTTCGACTTCGACGGGACGCTCTCGGACTCGGAGATGACCGTGCTGCTGGGCGAACGATGCGGCGTCGCCGACGAGATGGCCGACATCACCGCGCGGGCGATGAACGACGAACTCAGCTACGCCGAGAGCCTGCGCAAGCGCGCGGCGCTGCTGGAGCATCTGGAGGAGGAGGAGGCCCAGCGGGCGTGGGACCGGGTCGAACTCCGTGAGGGCGCCGGGGACGTGATCCGGCGCCTGCGCGAGCGCGGCCACTACGTCGCCATCTTCACCGGCGGCTTCGAGCGCGGCGTCGCAGCCGCGCTGGAGAGAGCCGGCGCCGAGGTCGACGAGATCGTCGCCAACCGCCTGCCGATCGAGGGCGGGCGCCTCACCGGCGAGGTCGAGGGGCCGCTCATCGAGGGGACGAAGGACGAGCAACTGGAGCGCGTCGCCGGCGAGCAGGGCGTACCGATGACCCGAACGGTCGCCGTCGGCGACGGCGCCAACGACCTCCCGATGCTGGAGGTCGCGGGGCTGGCGGTCGGCTACGAGCCGAAGCCCGCCGTCGAGCCGTCCTGCGACGTGGTCGTCGAGTCGATGTTCGAGTTGGCCGACCTGTTCGAGGACGAGGGGTTCCTCGTCGGCGACGGGGACGCGTAGACTCGGCCGGGAACCGACCCCGTCGCGGAGACGCGTCGCCCTCCGATGGATTGACGCGAGCCGCGTTCCAACCGCCGCCAATGAGCCAGCCAGCCGAGGTCGACGCCGACGACCTCCGCTATGCCGACCCGGACAACCCGTACCTCACGGAGCCGGACGCGGACTTCGCGCCCGTCGAGGACCTCGACGCCGACGCGGCAGCCGAGCAGGCCGACCTGCTGCGCGCGGCGATCCGCGAGCACGACCACCGCTACTACGCCCGGAACGACCCGCTGATCGCCGACCGGACGTACGACGCCCTGTTCGCGCGCCTGGAGGAGCTGGAGGACGCCTTCGATCTCGACGCCGCGGTCTCCCCCACGCGCCGCGTCGCCGGCGGCACCCTCGACGAGCTCGGCGAGGTCGAGCACGCCGCGCCGATGCTGTCGATCGACCAGTCGGGCGACGCCGCGGACGTGCGCGAGTTCGACGAGCGCGTCCGCCGGGAACTGGGCGAGGACGCGGACGTGTCCTACTCGTGTGAGCCGAAGTTCGACGGCCTCTCGGTGGAGGTGGTGTACGAGGACGGCCGCTACGTGCAGGCCGCGACGCGGGGGGACGGCCGCGTCGGCGACGACGTGACCGAACAGGTGCGGACGATCCGCTCGGTGCCCGAGCGGCTGGCGGGCGACCCCCCCGAGACGCTGGCCGTGCGCGGGGAGGTGTTCATCCCCCGCGACGCCTTCCAGGCGCACAACCGCGAGCGCATCGAGGCGGGGAAGGAGCCGTTCGCGAACCCCCGGAACGCCGCCGCCGGTACCCTCCGGCAGCTCGACATCGACGCGGTCGCCGAACGCCCGCTCGACTGCTTCTTCTACGACGTACTCGGGTGGGAGACGGCCGCCGGCTCAGACGCTCCCGAACGACCGGACGACCACCTCGCGGAGCTCGACGCCCTGCGCTCGTTCGGCCTGCACGTGAACGATCGGGCCGAGGTCGCCGCGGACATCGAGGCGGCCATCGACTACCGCGACCGCCTCGCCGAGGAGCGCGAGGACCTGAACTACGAGATCGACGGCGTCGTGATCAAGGTGAACGACCGCGCGGCCCGCGAGGAGTTGGGGACCAAGTCGCGCTCGTATCGCTGGGCGTTCGCCTACAAGTTCCCCGCGCGCCACGAGGTGACGACGGTGGAGGACGTCGTCGTGCAGGTGGGTCGGACCGGCCGCCTGACGCCCGTCGCCCTGCTGGACCCGGTCGACGTAGGCGGGGTGACGGTGTCGCGGGCGACGCTGCACAACCCCGACGAGATCGAATCGCTCGGCGTCGGCGTCGGCGACGAGGTGCGCGTGAAGCGCGCCGGCGACGTGATCCCGCAGGTCGCGGAGGTCGTGGAGTCCCACAGCGACCGCCCCTACGAGTTCCCCGAGGAGTGTCCCGTCTGCGGCAGCGAGGTCGAGCGCGACGGTCCCCTGGCGTTCTGTCCGAACGGGCTGGCGTGTCCCGCGCAGGCCGAGCGCGCGGTCGTCCACTACGCCAGCCGGGGCGGGCTCGACATCGAGGGGCTCGGCGAGGAGTCCGTCGAGCAGCTTCGCGAGACCGGCCTCGTGGAGACGCTCCCCGATCTGTACCGCCTGCCCGACCGCCGTGAGGAACTCGCCGAGTTGGAGGGGTGGGGCGAGACGAGCGCGGACAACCTCATCGCGGAGGTCGAGGCGAGCACCGAGCCGGAGCTGGCGGACTTCCTCGCCGCGCTCGGGATCCACGAGGTCGGCGCCGCGACGGCCCGCAACCTCGCCCGCCACTTCGGCACCTTCGAGGCGGTCCGAGCCGCGAGCGAGGCGGAGTTGACGGAGGTGGACGACATCGGCGAGACGGTCGCGCACACCGTCCGGGACTTCTTCGAGGCCGAGCAGAACGCGCGCGTCATCGACGACCTCCTGAACTACGTCGACCCGCAGCGCGACGACACCGAGACGGGTGACGCGCTCGACGGGCTGACGTTCGTGTTCACCGGGTCGCTGTCGACCGCGCGCAGCGTCGCGCAGGACCTCGTGGCGGCCCACGGCGCGAACGCGACCTCGTCGGTCTCGGGCAACACCGACTACCTCGTCGTCGGCGACTCGCCGGGGACGAGCAAGCGCGAGGACGCCGAGGCGAACGACGTGCCCGAACTGGACGAGGAGGGGTTCGCCGATCTGCTCGCAGAGCACGGGATCGAATGGCCCCCCGAGGACGAGGGCTGATCACCTGCGGTGGCGCGTGCCGGCGGGCCTCTGTGCCCGCCGGACGCGCGCGAGGGATGAGCACTGAAGGCGGAGCGACCGACGGGAGCGACGCCGAGGAGCGCAGTCGGCTGGGGAGGTCGTGGTCGCTGTGCGGTGCTGTCGGGTGGGACTGAAAGGGGCCGGCGCTCCCGACGAAGCACGGCGACGGAAGCACCGCAGCGGAGGGAGCGATAGCGACCGGAGCGAGGAGCGCAACGAGCCGCGCGAGTCGAGAGCGCCGGGGGCTTTCGTGGTCGACAGTGCGGTCACCTCGTCGACCGGGAGAACGACGAAAATGGCCGGACTCACGAAAACAGCGAGAACGAATCCAGATCGATCGAGCTCGGCTACAGATCGGCGCCTTCGAACCGAAGCAATCCGAGTAGGGGCGGAACGAGCAACCAAAGCATGAGCATTCCAAATGCGAGTAGTTCGGTTGAAGTCGCGTACTGTCCGGCCGCCTGCGACCCCGCCTGCCCGGCGGCGAACAGGGTTCCGGTCACGAACTCGCCGGAGACGATCTTGAACGAGCCGGTGGGGTTGACCAACCGGAGCAGCTCCAGCAGCGACGACCCCGAGATCGGGAGCCAGCTCGGGCCGCCACCCATCCCCAGGTACAGCCGCAGCGGGAACTGGATCGCGCCCCACAGCGGGACGAACAGGAAGTACAGCCCGACCGCGCCGCCGATCGCGAGGCGGTTCGACGACACCGCCGACGAGAACCCGACCGCGATGGCGACGAACGCCGCCGACAGCAGCAGCGTCAGCAGGATGTACCCGAGGAACGTGAACGGCCGCAGCGACAGCGGCCCGATCGCCGCCACCAGCGCGGGCAGCAGGAACCCGACCGACACGGGCACCGCGATGGCGCCCGCGCGGCCGGCCACCTTGCCGAACACCACGTCCGACCGCGAGTGCGGCAGCGCGAGCAGCAGCTTCAGCGACCCCGTCTCGCGCTCGCCGACGACCGCGTTGTACGAGACGACCAGCGCGATGAGCGGGATGAGCGTCGTGACGAGCGCGTCCCGGATGAACACCGAGCCGAGCAGCGCGCTCGTCGAGAGCGTCTGTCCCTCGCCCGGGCGGACGAGGTAGACGACCACCGAGACCAGCAGGACGAAGAACGCCGTCAGCCCCAGCAGCCACCGCGAGCGCACGGCGTCCTGGAAGTCCTTGCGCGCGACCGCCTCCAAGCTCATTCGGCCACCTCCGTGTTCGTCGCCGTCGCGTCGCCGCCGTTCCCCGCCCCAGCGCCGTCACCCTCGGCGTAGGTGAGGAAGAGGTCCTCCAGGCTCGCCTCCTCGGTGGTGAAGTCCTTCACCGTGACGCCGGCGTCCTCCAGGGCCCCGATGACCTCCGTCTTCGCGTCGCTGGAACACGACACCGTGACGGTTCCGCCGTCGGTCGCGGCCGAGGAGACCCCCGCCAGCGCCCGCACCGCCTCGACGTCCTCCTCGCTTGCGGCGTCGACGGTGACGACCAGCTGTTCCTCGCCGCCGACGGCCTCCCTGAGGCCCTCGATGGAGTCCTCGGCGACGAGTTCGCCCTCGCGCATGATGCCGACGCGGTCACACACCGCCTCGACCTGCCCGAGCACGTGGCTGGAGAAGAACACCGTCGCGCCGCGCTCGGCCTCGTCGCGCACGATCTCGCGCATCTCCTTGGCGCCCGCGGGGTCCAGCCCGGAGGACGGCTCGTCGAGAATGAGGATGTCGGGCTCGCCGACGAGTGCCATCCCGAGGACGAGCCGCTGGCGCATCCCCTTGGAGTAGCCGCCCGCGCGGCGGTCGGCGGCGTCGGCGATACCCACGCGCTCCAACACCGCGTCCACGTCGCCGTCGAGCTCCTTCGAGCGCATCGCGAACTCGATGTGCTGGCGGCCGGTGAGGCGCTCGTACACGTCGTACCCCTCGGGCAGGACGCCGGTGTTCCGGCGCACCTCCACCGACTCCGCCTGTGCGTCCCGCGAGAGCACCCGCACGGTGCCGCTCGTGGGGCGCACGAAGTCCAGCAGCATGTTGATCGTCGTCGACTTGCCCGCCCCGTTGGGGCCGAGGAAGCCGAACACTTCGCCCTCCTCGACCGTGAGGTCGAGGTCGCGGACGGCCGTTACGTCGCCGTACCGCTTCGTGACGCCCTCCAACTCGATGGCGGCCATATACCGCCCGCTTCCGCCGGTCTCCGCTTTAGACTTTGGGAGTCCGTCCGTCAGTCGGCAGACGTTGCCGTAACTCGCGTGCATATCCGTTTGTGCGAATATGCCCGTAGTACATGACCGACGACGCCGACGCGCCGACGGGGGAGTGGGCCGCGCGGACGCGCGCGCTCCACACCGGCTGGACGGGCGACCCGGCGACCGGCGCGCGAGCGCCGCCCATCTATCAGACGACCTCCTACGCGTTCCCTGACGCCGACACCGCCGCCGATCTGTACGCCCTCGACCGCGAGGGCGACGTGTACACCCGCATCTCCAACCCCACGACGCGGGTGCTGGAGAAGCGCCTCGCCGACCTGGAGGGCGGCGTCGACGCCGTCGCCACCGCCTCCGGGATGGCCGCCATCGACACCGCGACGAGCCTCCTCGCGCGTGCCGGCGACAACGTCGTCGCCAGCGCCGACATGTACGGCGGCACGAGCACCTACCTCGCGCACATGGCTTCCCGCCGCGGCGTCGACCTCCGGACGGTCGAAACCACCGATTACGCGGCCTACGAGGACGCCGTCGACGAGGACACCGCGTTCGTCCACGTCGAGACGCTCGCGAACCCGTCGCTCGTCACGCCCGATTTCGAGCGCGTCGCCGACATCGCCCACGAACACGCGGTCCCGCTCGTGGTCGACAACACGTTCGGGACGCCGGCGCTGTGCAACCCCATCGACCACGGCGCCGACATCGTCTGGAACTCCACGACCAAGTGGATCCACGGGTCGGGCACCACCGTCGGGGGCGTACTCGTCGACGGCGGCACCTTCCCGTGGGACCACCCGGACGCCGACTACCCCGAGCTGTCCGGCGAGAACCCCGCCTTCGACGTCGACTTCGCCGAGCGGTTCGGCGAGCGCGCGTTCGCGCAGGTGGCGCGCCACCGCGGGGTGCGCACGCTCGGAAACCCCCAGTCGCCCTTCGACGCGTGGCAGACGCTCCAGGGGCTCGCCACCCTGCCGATCCGGATGGAGAAGCACTGCGAGAACGCCCGGATCGTCGCCGAACACCTCCGCGACCACCCCGAGGTGGCGTGGGTCACCTACCCCGGATTCGAGGGTCACCCGACGCACGCCGCCGCCGCCGAGTACCTCGACGGTTTCGGCGGAATGGTCGTGTTCGGGCTGGAGGACGGCTTCACCGCCGGCAAGCGCGTCTGCGAGGAGGTGGAGTTGGTCTCGTTCCTCGCGAACATCGGCGACGCGCGTTCGCTGATCATCCACCCGGCGAGCACGACCCACGCGCAGCTCTCCGAGGAGGAACAGCGGGCCGCGGGTGTGAGCCCGGACCTCCTGCGGCTCTCCGTCGGCATCGAGGACCCCGACGACATCGTCGCGGACCTAGATCGGGCTATCGCGGAGGCGACGCGATGACGGCCGTCGAGTCCGTCGGCGAGTTCCGGTTCGAGTGCGGCGAGTCCGTCGACGACCTCCGGCTCGCGTACGAGACGTACGGCGGGTTCGACGGGGACAACGCTGTCCTGGTGTGTCACGCGCTCACCGGGAGCCAACACGTCTCGAACGCGCCCCGCAGCGAGGACCACGACGCCGACGCGGTCGACGGGAGCGACGCCGGCGACGCGGACACGGGAACCGGCGTCCAGACGGCCGGCCAGGCCCGCGCGTGGTGGGACGACGTGGTCGGGCCGGGCAAGGCCATCGACACGACCGAGTACTACGTCGTCTGCGTGAACGTCCCCGGCTCCTGTTACGGCTCCTCGGGCCCGCCCGCGGGGGGGCCGGACGGCGAGCCCTGGGGGACCGACTTCCCGCCCGTCACCGTCGGCGACTGGACGCGCGCGCAGCGCCGGCTCCTCGACCGCCTCGGCGTCGGCCGCCTGCACGCCGTCGTCGGCGGCAGCGTCGGCGGGATGAACGCCCTCGACTGGGCGAAGCGCTTCCCCGACGACGTGCGCCGCGTCGCCGCCGTCGCGACGGCCGCCCGACTGGACACCCAGTGCCTCTCGCTGGACGCCATCGCGCGCCGCGCCATCACCACGGACCCGAACTGGAACGGCGGCGACTATTACGGCGCCGACCGGCCGAACCCGGACGACGGGCTCGCACAGGCCCGCCGCATCGGCCACGTGATGTACCTCTCGAAGGCGTCGATGGGCCGGAAGTTCGGCCGCCGCGCCGCCGGCCGGGGCGCCTTCGGCGACGCGCCCGCCGACCCGACGGATCGGTTCTTCCCGTACCGCGAGGTCGAGTCGTACCTCGATTACAACGCCGACTCGTTCACCTCGCGGTTCGACGCCAACAGCTACCTCTATCTCACGCGGGCGATGGACGAGTACGACCTCTCCGCCGGCTACGGCTCCGACGCCGAGGCGCTGGCGGCGTTCGAGGGCGAGATGCTCGCCCTGTCGTTCACCGGCGACTGGCACTTCACCGTCGAGCAGGCGCGCGCGCTCGCGGATGCCGCCCGCGACGTGGACGTGCCGACGGCACACCACGTCGTGGAGTCGGACCACGGGCACGACGCGTTCCTCGTCGAGCCGGAATCGGTGGGACCGCCGCTGCGCGACTTCCTCGCCGACGGCGTCGACGGGCGCGCCGTCCGTGACGAGGGAGACGCGCGCGACGAGAGCGACGGCTCGGGGAGCCACTCCGGCGGCCCCGACCGTGCGCCGGTCCACGCGAGCCTGTTCCCCGGGTGAGGACGCTCTGGGAACACGTTCGGGGGCGTCAGCGACACCGGCGAAACTCCGGGCGGTGTGAGCCGTTATCACGGTCGGTTCCGATGGTACACGGGATGTCCGGAGACGACCCAAATCACGGATTCTGGACGCGGAGCGTCCACGAGGGTGCAGCGCCCGATCCGGCGACGGGCGCGCGAGCGCCGCCGATCCACCAGACCACCTCCTACGTGTTCGACGACGCCGACCACGCGGCGCGGCTGTTCGCGCTGGAGGAGGAAGGGTACATCTACAGCCGGCTGCTCAACCCGACGGTCGCTCGGCTGGGCGAGCGGCTCGCGTCGCTGGAGGGCGGCGTCGGCGCGGTGCCGACCAGCTCCGGGATGGCCTCCTTCGACCTCGCCACCTTCCTGCTGGCGTCGGCCGGGGACAACATCGTCTCGTCGTCGTCGCTGTACGGCGGGACGTACACCTACCTCACGCACACGGTGGAGCGCCGCGGGATCGAGACGCGCTTCGTCGACACGCTCGAGTACGACGCCTACGCGGAGGCGATCGACGACGACACCGCGTTCGTCCACCTGGAGACGATCGGCAACCCGGCGCTCGTGACGCCCGACATCGAGCGGATCGCCGACATCGCCCACGAGCACGACACGCCGCTGTTCGTGGACAACACGTTCGCGACGCCGTACCTGTGCCGGCCGCTCGAACACGGCGCCGACCTCGTGTGGGAGTCGACGACGAAGTGGATCCACGGCTCGGGCTCCACCGTCGGCGGCGCCCTCGTCGACGGCGGCTCGTTCCCGTGGGACGAGCACGCTGACCGGTTCCCCGAGCTGGGCGCGGACAACCCCGCCTATCACGGCGTCAACTTCGCCGAGCGGTTCGGAGAGGCGGCGCTCACGTACGCCGCGATCGCGCGCGGACTCCGGGATCTGGGGAGCGCACAGTCCCCGTTCGACGCGTGGGCGACGATGGGGAAGCTGGAGTCGCTCCCCATGCGGATGGAGCGCCACTGCGCGAACGCCCAGCACGTCGCCGAGCACCTCGCGGACCACCCCGCCGTCGACTGGGTGACGTACCCGGGGCTGCCGGACCACGAGACGCACGCTGAGGCGTCGGAGTACCTCGACGGCGGCTACGGCGGGATGATCACCTTCGGCCTCGCGGGCGGGTACGACGCCGCCCGCGACACCGTCGAGAACACCGAACTCGCGTCGCTGTTGGCGAACGTCGGCGACGCGAAGACGCTGGTGATCCACCCGGCCTCGACGACCCACCAGCAGCTCACCGAGGAGGAGCAGCTGGCCGCGGGCGTCACCGGTGACATGGTACGGCTGTCGGTCGGCGTCGAGAACCCCGAGGACATCGTCGCCGACCTCGACCGCGCGATCGAGGCGGCGACGCGATAGCCGCGGCTCGGAAGGAGCTGACAGGCGGCCTGTGTACCCCGATCGACGCCGCGATCGATCGGGCCACGTCCGCGCGCCGACGGTCGGACCGCGCACCCGCCTCGCCGTCGGCGGCAGTTCTCAACGTCGCATCGGCGGTGCTGGTCCCGGCTTCGTATGTGAAGGTTCGCTCGCGGCGGCGACGCGCTCGGCCGCCCATCCTACCGCGGCGGCAACGTTTTACTCCCGGTCGGCCGACGCGTCGGATATGAACTACCGCGAGGTCGAGATCACCGGCGAGTACATGGCGAGCTTGGACAACGGCGCCGACTGGCGCGAGGAGATCGAATCCCTCGCCGACGAGGTCGGGGCGGACGCGGCGTGGTTCAACGCCATGGGCGCCGTCCAGGACGCCGAGGTGTGGTTCTACGACCAGGAGGACACGGAGTACCAGTCGGTGACGTTCGACGAGCCGCTGGAGGTCGCCGCCTGCGTGGGGAACATCGCGCTGCTGGAGGGCGAGCGCTTCGCCCACACTCACGCGGTGCTCTCGCGTCGCAGCGGGCAGGCGCTCGCGGGGCATCTCGACGGCGGCACCGTGTTCGCGGGCGAGGTGTACCTCCGCGCGTTCGAGGAGCCGCTGGAGCGCGAACACGACGAGGTTACCGACTTGGATCTCTGGCTGTAAGGCGGTTCGATCGACGCGGCCGCGGGGGACGCGAATCGCTTATGACCCTCCCCCGCACAGGAAGGTGACGTGCACCGACGACCCCGACACGCGAGCCGAGGCGGCGCCCTCGAGGGCGCCGTGACGCCGGCTCCGGGGTCGTCACCGACGGCGCGACTGCGGTGCGGGACGGCCGAGAGGACGACCGAGGAGCCGAGCGGGCGAGCGACGGAGGCGACGACATGAGACCGGACGACGAGCGCTACTTCACACGGATCGAGGACAGGCTCGACGAGGCGTTCGAGCGCGCGGAGGCGGCGAAGGCGCAGGGGAAGGACCCGGAAACGGAGATCGAGATCCCCGTCGCCCGCGACATGGCCGACCGCGTGGAGAACATCCTCGGAATCCCCGGCGTCGCCGAGCGCGTCCGCGAGCTGGAGGGGGAGATGTCCCGCGAGGAGGCGGCCCTGGAGCTGGTCACTGACTTCGTCGAGGGCACCGTCGGCGACTTCGACTCGCGGGCGGGCAAGATCGAGGGGGCGGTTCGGACGGCGGTCGCCCTGCTCACCGAGGGGGTCGTCGCGGCGCCCATCGAGGGGATCGACCGCGTCGAGATCTTAGAGAACGACGACGGCACCGAGTTCATCAACGTCTACTACGCCGGGCCGATCCGCTCGGCGGGCGGGACGGCACAGGCGCTGTCGGTGCTGGTGGGCGATTACGCCCGCGCGCTGCTGGGCATCGAGGAGTACCGCGCCCGCGACGACGAGATCGAGCGCTACGCCGAGGAGATCGGCCTCTACGACAAGGAGACGGGCCTCCAGTACACGCCCAAGGACACGGAGACGAAGTTCATCGCAGAGCACATGCCGATCATGCTCGACGGGGAGGCCACCGGCGACGAGGAGGTCTCCGGATTCCGGGACCTGGAGCGCGTCGACACCAACAACGCACGCGGGGGGATGTGTCTCGTGCTCGCGGAGGGGATCGCGCTCAAGGCTCCGAAGATCCAGCGCTACACCCGCCAGCTCGACGAGGTCGACTGGCCGTGGCTCCAGGACCTCATCGACGGCACCTACGACGACACGGACGACGAGGAGGCGGACGCCGAGGACGGCGGCGACGGCTCCGAGGACGAGACACACGAGGACGCGGAGATCGAGGGGGAAGAATCGGCCGAGCAGGAGGAGCCGGACGCCCCGACAGGACCGACGCGGGCCGACCCCTCACAGAAGTTCCTGCGCGACCTCATCGCCGGCCGGCCGGTCTTCGGCCACCCCTCGGAGGCGGGCGGCTTCCGCCTGCGGTACGGCCGGGCGCGCAACCACGGCTTCGCGACCGCGGGCGTCCATCCCGCGACGATGCACATCGTCGACGACTTCCTCGCCACCGGCACCCAGATCAAGACCGAGCGGCCCGGGAAGGCCGGCGGCGTCATCCCCGTCGACTCCATCGACGGGCCGACCGTCAGGCTCGCGAACGGCGACGTGCGACGCATCGACGACCCCGCGGAGGCCAAGGAGGTCCGCAACGGCGTCGAGGAGGTGCTCGACCTGGGCGAGTACCTCGTCAACTTCGGCGAGTTCGTCGAGAACAACCACCCGCTCGTGCCCGCCTCGTACGTCCGCGAGTGGTGGGAGCAGGACCTCGCGGCCGCGGGCGCCGATCTCCAGGCGCTGGAGGACGACCTCACCACGGATCTGGACGACCCGGACGCCGAGCAGGCGCTCGCGTGGGTCGAGGAGTTCGACGCGCCGCTGCACCCCGCCTACACGTACTGCTGGCACGACATCTCCGTCGACGAGTACGACGCGCTCGCCGACGCCGCGGCCGCCGGCGAGGTGACGGGCGATTTGCTCGTCGTCGAGCACACCGACACCGTCCGTCGCGCGCTGGAGAAACTGCTCGTCGAGCACACCCAGACCGAGGACGCGCTACGGATCCCCGACTTCCGCCCGCTGCTCCGGCAGCTCGGGCTCACCGACGGCCTGCGTCGCGAGTGGGAGCGGGCGGACCTATCTGCGGAGGCCGAGGAGTGGGACGGCGGCGACAACGCCGTCCGCGCGGTCAACGAGGTCGTCGACTTCGAGGTGCGCGAGCGCGCGCCGACCCGGATCGGCAACCGGATGGGGCGCCCGGAGAAGTCCGAGAGCCGCGACCTCTCGCCGGCGGTCCACACCCTCTTTCCGATCACGGAACTGGGCGGCAGCCAGCGGTCCATCGGCGAGGCCGCCCGCAACCGCACGGACAAGGGGAAGGGCGTCTACGACGTGCTCGTCGGCGAGCGCGAGTGTCCCGACTGCGGGGAGCACACGTTCAAACCCCAGTGTCCGGCGTGTGCCGCCCACACGGAGCCGTACTACGAGTGCGACGAGTGCGGGACGGTCTGTGAACCGGACGAGTCCGGACGCGTCGAGTGCCCGCGCTGCGAGCGCGAGGTGGAGAGTCCCGACTGGCACACGATCGACCTCAACGACGAGTACTGGTCGGCGCTGGAGCGGACCGACGAGCGCGAGGCGAGCTTCGAGATCCTGAAGGGCGTCAAGGGGCTGTCCTCCTCGGACAAGACGCCCGAGCCCATCGAGAAGGGCGTCTTCCGCGCGAAACACGGGGTCACGTCGTTCAAGGACGGCACCGTCCGCTACGACATGACCGACCTCCCGGTCACGTCGGTCCGCCCCGAGGAGCTCGACGTGACCGTCGACCACTTCCGGGAGCTGGGCTACGAGACGGACATCGACGGCGAGCCGCTGATCCACGACGACCAGCTCGTCGAGCTGAAGGTGCAGGACGTCGTCCTCTCGGACGGCGCCGCCGAGCACATGATGAAGACGGCGGACTTCGTCGACGAGCTGCTGGAGGACTTCTACGGCCTGGACCCGTTCTACGAGGTGAACGAGCGCGACGACCTCGTCGGCGAGCTGGTGTTCGGGATGGCGCCCCACACCAGCGCCGCCGTGGTCGGCCGAGTGATCGGGTTCACGAGCGCGGCGGTTGGGTACGCGCACCCGTACTTCCACGCGGCTAAGCGCCGCAACTGTGATGGAGACGAAGACTGCGTCATGCTCCTCATGGACGGCCTGCTCAACTTCAGCAAGTCGTTCCTCCCGGACAAGCGCGGCGGGCAGATGGACGCCCCGCTGGTGATGTCCTCGCGGATCGACCCCTCGGAGATCGACGACGAGGCGCACAACATGGACATCGTCCGGCAGTACCCCCGCGAGTTCTACGAGGCGAGCCTCGAGATGGCCGATCCCGAGGAGGTCGAGGACCTGATCCAGCTGGGCGAGGACACCCTCGGCACCGACGACGAGTACCGCGGGTTCGACCACACCCACGACACGAGCGACATCGCGCTCGGGCCCGACCTCTCGGCGTACAAGACGCTCGGGTCGATGATGGACAAGATGGACGCGCAGCTGGAGCTGGCGCGCAAGCTCCGCGCCGTCGACGAGACCGACGTGGCCGAGCGCGTCATCGAGTACCACTTCCTCCCCGACCTGATCGGGAACCTCCGGGCGTTCTCCCGCCAGGAGACCAGGTGCCTCGACTGCGGGGAGAAGTACCGCCGGATGCCGCTCACCGGCGACTGCCGCGAGTGCGGCGGCGACATGACGCTCACCGTCCACCGCGGCTCCGTGAACAAGTACATGGACGTGGCGCTGCGGGTCGCCAAGGAGTTCGGCTGCCGCGAGTACACCATCCAGCGCCTGGAGATCCTCGAACGCTCGCTGGAATCGGTGTTCGAAAACGACAAGAACAAACAGGGATCCATCGCGGACTTCATGTGAGCGTCGCGATCTGTTTCTCCGATTCGGCGCGCAGTCACGCGATCGTCGGCTGATCGTGACAGGGTACGGTTCCCCCGTAGTGAGCCGTCGCTCGTTCGGAGTCGGCCGACTATCGCGTTCCGTGGTCACAGTACCCATGAGATCGTTTAACAGATCAGCCGACGTACACACGCATATGGCCACCGAGCAACAGGAGGACGAACCCAGGGTGACGGACATCTCGGTCGGACAGAGCGTGTACGACGACGACGGTACCGAGCTGGGGACGGTGCGGGGCATCGACGACGCCGGCTTCTACGTCCTCTCGTCGGAGGACACCGGCCGGGTGACACTGGAGGAGGCCGGCAGCGCCTTCGGGGAGTCGTACGTGATGTGGCGCTGCTGGGAGTGCGGCGAGATGGGACAGATCGAGGGCGATCTCCCGGCGCAGTGCCCGGACTGCGGGGCGCCACGCGAGGACCTGTACTACTGGGTCGAGGACTGACCGCGCGGGCGACGACGCGTGTCGCGCACGGCGGCACCGCATCGGGCGGCCGGGCAAGGAACTCCCGTCGGGCCGTTCCCGATGGAGTGGGAGCGCCGGCGGGTTTATTCTGTCAGGCGAGCAACGTCCGTCCATGAGCGACGGGGTACCGTCCGTCGGGCTCGGCCAGCGCGTGTTCACCGAGGACGGACGGCAGATAGGGACCGTCCGCGGCTTCGACGAGCACGGCGTGTACGTGACGACGCGGGAGGGGATCGTCTCGCTGTCGGTCGAACACGAGCGAGCCGGCCACGAGTTCGGCGAGGGGGAGTTGATGTGGCGCTGCTCGGACTGCGGGGAGATGGGCGACCTCGGCGAGGGGATGCCCGAGGCGTGCCCGAACTGCGAGGCCCCGCGCGAGCACGTCTACTACTGGATCGAGGACTGACGGACCCACCCCCGGCAGCCGCCGCGGGCGACCGAACCGCTCTTTTCACCCGCCCGCCGACCCGTGAGCATGGATATCGTCGTGTTCGGTGCGGGCGCGCTCGGCAGCCTCGTGGGCGGGCTGCTCGCGCGCGAACACCAGGTCACGCTCGTCGCCCGCGACCCCCACGCCCGTCGCGTCGCGGGGCAGGGCCTGCGCGTCGTCGGCGAACTCGACGCCCACACCCGGCCGCGGGCGACGACTGACCCGACCCCCGAGGACCTCACCTGCGACCTCGCGCTCGTGACCGTGAAGGCGTACGACACCGAGGTCGCCGCCGAAGCCCTCGCCGCCGGCGACCCGGATCTCGTCTGTTCGCTCTCGAACGGGCTGTGCGAGGAGACGCTCGCCGAACACCTCGGCGACCGCGTGCTCGCCGGATCCGTGACCTACGGCGCCGAACTGGTCGGCCCGGGCGAGGTGCGCTGTACCGGGGTCGGGCGTATTCACGTCGGCGAGTTCGCCGCCGACCGGCTCGACAGCGACGAGGGGGACGCCGCGAGCGACCGAGCCGATCGCGTCGCCGCCGCGTTCCGCGAGTGCGGTCTCGACTGCACCGCCGACCCCGCGATGCCGCGCCGGCGCTGGGAGAAGCTCGCCGTCAACGCCGGGATCAACGCCGTGACGGCGCTCGCGCGCGTTCCCAACGGCGCGCTCGCGGACGGCCCGGGCCGTGACGTCGCCCACCGCGCCGCCCGCGAGACCGCACGCGTCGCCCGCGCAGAGGGTGTCGATCTACCCGACGAGAGGGCCGTCGACGCGGTCGACACCGTCGTCGCGGAGACCGCGGCCAACCGCTCGTCGATGCGCCAGGACGTGGAGTCGGGGAATCGGACCGAGGTCGACGCGATCACCGGCACCGTCGTCGACCGCGGCCGCGACCGCGGCGTCGACACCCCGACGAACCGGACGATGGCGGACCTCCTGCGGACGTGGGAACGGAACCGGATCGGAGAGTGAAACGATGAGTTTGGGTTTCGGGGTATTCTCCGATTCGCCGTTCCTGCTATCGGTTTCGCTTGTAGCGTGTTTCTTCTGAAAAACCAAGAGACTTCAGTAGGAATCGGAGGCTACTCGACGTATCCCAGGTCGCGGAGGCGCTCGGTCGCCTCGTCGTCCATCTCGTCGAGCGAGTCGTCGGTCACCTCGCCGTCGACGGCGCCGGTCCACGCGCCGCCGGCGGCGGCCTCGAACTCGCCGAGCCGGGATTCGGCCTCGGCGATACGCTCGTCGCCCCCGTCGGCGCTTGCGGCGTCGGCGAGGTTCCGCTCCTCGGCGGGGTCCTCGTCGAGCCGGAACGCCTCGTCGGGGATCCGGTCGATGCGGACGTACTTCGCGTCGGTGGCTCGGGACGCGCGCATCCGCGAGTAAAAGCGGGAGTCCTCGGGCAGTTCGATGCCCGCGCTCGAGGCCTTCTCCTCCAGCTGTTTCAGCTCCACCACGGGCCGGGAGTACTCGACGAACCCGAACTCGCCGTCGGGCGACGCACGCTGGCCGGGGTCGCGGTCGGCGTCGTCGAGGCCGGCGAACTCGCGGTAGTCGGCCGAGAGAAGAGATCGGGTCCGGTCGAGCGCGACCGCCTCCTCGCCGTCGGCGGCCGGCTCCCCTCCGTCGACGCCGAGCGTGTCGAGCACCGTGTGGTAGGTGTCGAGGAGCTCGACGGTGTCCTCGCGGCGGTCGTCGTCGAGGGCGGGGTGTTTGACCATGAGCGGGACGTTGATCAGCTGGTCGTACAGGCAGAACTCGTGGCCGTAGAGGTCGTGTTCGCCGTGGAGTTCGCCGTGGTCCGCGCAGACGACGACCGCGGTGTCGCCCCAGCGGTCGGTCTCCTTCAGCCAGTCGAACAGCCGCGTGAGCTGGTCGTCGATGTGGGCGATCTCGGCGTCGTACAGCCCCCTGATCGCGTCCCACTCCTCGTCGTCGATGTCGCGGGCGCCGGCGTTGTACTCCTTGGAGTTCTGGCACACCTCCGTCGAGTCGACGCCCGGCGCGTACTCGTCGACGTACTCCTGTGGCGGGTGGTACGGCAGGTGGGCGTCCATCAGGTTGATGAACGCGAACCAGTCGTCGCCGTCGGACTCCGCCTCGTCGACGAACGACTTCGTGCGGTCGATCACCGCGGGCGTCTTGGAGTCGGCGCCCTCGCCCGACGCGAGGTACTCGTGGGCGACGTTGCCCAGCGAGACGAGCTTGTCCGCGACCGTCCGCAGCGCCTCGTTGTCGTTCATCGCCTTCCACGCCCGCGCGAGCGGCCCCGACAGGAGGTCGCCGGGCATCACCTCGAAGAAGTTGTCCTGGTCGTCGAACCCGTCGGTGAGGTGGGTGTACGGGGTGATCCAGGCGTTCGAGGAGTAGCACGCCGTCCGGTAGCCCTCGGCCGAGAGCGTCTCGGCGAGCGTCGTCGCGCCCTCCAGGTACGGGTTCTCCTGGTCGGCGCCGTGGCGGTGGGGGTACATCCCGGTGAACAGCGACGCGTGCACCGGGAGCGTCCACGGCGCGGGCGCGACCGCGTTCTCGAAGACGGTCGCCTCCTCGGCGAACGCGTCCAGGCCGGGCGTCGTTCCCCCGTCGTAGCCGTACGGCCCGAGCCGGTCCTTCCGGACCGTGTCGAGCACGACGAACAGCACGTTCTCGGGCGTGTCGTCGCTCATGTCTCCCGAGTTCCGCTCGCCGGTAATCCCTCTTCTGGTCTCCTCGACGCGGCCGGAGCGGTCCTCAGAGAGTCGCCGAACCCGGGAACGGCCGAGCGTCGCCCGATCTCAGGCGTCGCCGGCGATGACGTCGGCGACCCGCTGGTGGTCGAACAGCCGTTCCTCGGCGCCGAACTCGGGGTACGTGTCGCCGTTCTCGTACTCGGGCCACGCCCCGAACTGCTCGGGGTACAGCTGTTTCGCCGTCATCTCCAGCTGGAACAGGTTCATCAGCGGCCCCTGCCAGCGCGTCCCCTGCGGGTATACCCGGTCGTTCTGGACGGCTGACAGCTCGCTCCCGACGGGGTCGTCCCGGAGGTTCCGCTTCAGCTCCCCGAAGTCGAAGGTGTCCGTGACCGTCCACAGCGCGAGTATCGCGTCCGGGTCGGCCTCCAGCAGCGCCTCCATGTCGATCTGCTTGAACGGCCCCGAGAACTCGTCGTCACCGAAGGCGTCGACGGCGCCGAGCGGCCGCGTGTGGGAGTTCCAGTAGCCCGGAGCGTTCAGCCTGAGCTGGTAGATGCTGGACAGGTCCGCCGATATCGAGAGGTACGCGGCTGTCGGCCGGTCGGACTCCGGCGGGCGGCCCGCCTCGACGGTCGAGATCAGGTCGTCGCGTACGGACCGAAGCGCCTCGTACCGTTCCCGTTCGCCGTACAGCGTCGCGACGCGGTCGAACACCCCCCAGAGACTGTGGTACTCGTACCCGTCTGCCCACTCCTGGGGGGGCGTCGCGTGGAAGCTGCTGTAGTAGTTGCCCAGCCACGGACCCACGTTGTCCTCGATCTCGTCGATGTCGGCTCGGCTCCAGTTGTCCTGTGTGGTCACCCACGCCGGATCCACGAGGTGGAGGTCGCTGTCGAGTTCGTACAGCTGTTCCTTCGAGAAACCGTACTGCCCCGCCTCGTCCGTCCACTCGATCTCGAAGTCGTCGAACCCGGCGGTGAAGTACTCCAAGCCGGCAACGGTGCCGTCCCACCACAGGTTGTTGACGGTGTCTCCCTGCCCGAGCGCGCTCGCCATGTCCGGGAACCACGGGAAGTGGGTGAACACGTTCGTCGGCGGCTCCTCGAGCGTGACCTCGCCGACGGGCGACAGCTCGACGGAGTAGCTCGCCTCCGGACTCGCGGTGGCGGTCCCCTCGGTCTCCTCGGCCGCCGTCTCGGTCCGCTCGGTCGGCTCCTGCGTCGTCGTCGCGCCGTCGTTCGACTGCCCGGTACAGCCCGCGAGCAGGCCGCTGCCGCCGACGAGCGCCCCGCCGTATTTTACGTAGTCACGCCGCGTGGGCCCGTCGAGTTCGCCGCTGTCGTCTCCCATACTTTTTGGCTCCCCTAAATAGTCAAAGGCCCTTCGATTCGGTCGTTCGGCGCCCGCGACCGGTCAGGCTCTCCCGAGTCGGGGCGTTCGGCCGTCGCCGACGCATGCTCAGAGGAGTTTGCTATCGCGGCCTATAGTTTATCGTCCGGTTCTCCCCGAACGCCCCTTCCGGCCGTAGAACGGTCGAAGCGGGCCCGTCGGTCCCGAATCCCGGGAACGCGGCTGGGACGGCACCGTTGGGCGCCGCGGCATCGAGCGAGCCGGGTCGCTAAGGACAGATGTGAGAAATAGCGGCGGCTACCGGGGTACGCACGTGAGAACCGCGGCGCGGAGAGAACCGAGGAGCGTCGCCGTCAGAAGGGGGCCTGCGGGCCCTCGTCGTCCTCGCCGTCCGAGGACTCGCCGGGGAAGGAGGGGGACATGCCGTCGTCGGAGGTGCCCATGCCGCCGAGGTCGCCGTCGGCGCCCGATCCCATGCCGGTGTCGGCGACGACCTCCTTGATCTCGGGGATCTCCTTGGTCATGCGCGATTTGATCGCCTGGATCGTCATCGGCGAGATGCCGCAGCCGGAACAGGCCCCGCCCAGCGAGATGTGGACCTCGCCCGTCTCGCGGTCCAGGTGCTGGATGGCGGCGCTGCCGCCGTGCATCTGGATCTGCGGGAAGTTGCGGCGCAGGAAGTTCGTGATGCGCTCGCGCAGTTCGTCCTCGCCGCCGTCGTCCTGGGAGTCGGCGCTCATTACCCTTCGGTTGGCGGTACGAGGGTTTCAACCTTGTGCTCGGCGGGGTCTCGCGGTCGCCCGTTCACCGATCTTCGGGCGGTTCGAGGTCGAAGACGCGGTATAGCTCCGATTCGATCTCCGCGACGTACCGGTCGAGCGTCTCGGTCAGCTTCTCGTCGTCGACGACGATCGCCGTCAGGCGATCGGTCGGGTTCTCGGGTAGTTCGACGGTGAAGGTCCCCGTCTCCTCGTCGTAGAACGGCTCGGACTCGTTGAGGATCTGTTGGTCGATCGCGTGGATCACCTCCGAGTCGAACCGGTCGTTCATCGTCTCGAAGGCGTTCTTGTACGCGCGCTGGAGCTCCGGGAAGTAGTTCGCGTACTTGTCCTCGAACTGCTCGGGGTCGAACTCGGCCATTGTCGGACGATCCGCGGGGATCGGTGTAAGCGCGACGGTCGGCAGTAGTAAACCGAATAAGGCGATATAGAATCGGAATGGGGTCGTCACACAGCTTTTGAATTTGCATTTCTACAAACCACCACTCGATTGAGAGGATGATCCTGTGTGCTGCGGATGCAATCGGATCCGTAGGATCTCGGCCAGTTTTCGAGCCCGTTCGTCGGGTACTCCTTAGACCTCGAATCTACCCCTGGAACTGTCCGAAGGACGCGCTCAATACAGAATCTTGAGAGCCAGAGGATTTGTTGAAGTCTACGCAACTAACAAGCTAGAAGGGCCAGTTCATTAGAGAAATTCGACTCTGTTGAAATCCTATTAGTGAAACGTATCTGTAGTGGAATAGCCGGTAGATAGCTCTGCATTGTTCTTAGCGATTAGTATACCACCTGTCTCAGTCATTTTGGAGCGGTCTGAATTGTGTGCCCGATGGAATTTACCACACTGTCTGAGACGTATCGTTACTGGCGGTCACCAGATTTACGCCACTTGCGACACGGACACGTTGTATGGTTCTTGACTCCGGGGTCAAGACCCACGATCGGCTGCACACGGATCTCACAACGGCAATCGAACGGGGGCTTTCTCCGGAGACCTGGGTATCCAGTTCCCACGAGCACGTCGCCTCAGAGTCGTTCATCCGTCGCTACACGGAGTTCGACTCGGTGGAGGAGTTCTGCGTAGCGAGTTCCTCCGCCGCCGACACTATTGGTGGCGTCCAACGACTGTCGACGGACGAGCGCAACAAGTTCGTGGTGATGGATTCGGAGGAACGATTCTCAGAAGGAAACGCGCGGAGTTTGGCTTGTGTGGGTTGGCAGATAGCGATCGGCATTGATGGGTACGCAATTGCGGCGAGTACAGACACAGAACAGCGAACATTTACACCAGAAGCACCACCTACGATGACTCAGTCAGCAGCCCTGAGACGGAGGACAGTGTGCGAGAATTACTGTCGCTCCCCCCCTCGCCTTACCGAAGCAGACCTTGACGAACACAGAATCAACTGTTGACTACAGGAGAATACTTTATAAAAAAGGCTCGGTGGAAACCTCTTTTGCGGTCTAGCGATTTGCTGAGACGTGAGTGTAGCATCGGTCCTGCGGATCTGAAGGGAAGAGAGGGCCAAAATATCAACTCTGAAGGATTTCAGAGCCGCGAGATTATTAACTAGTAATCGGTTTGAACCCCGTTATCCTCAACAATGAAGTCATAATAGGAGTCCGAACCGGGGTTCACACTAAGGTTTGTTATGCCGATAGATACGTCAATGTTGAATTCAGTTTCAATGTGATATAGATCAAAGAAAAAATACCGCTCATCTTCAGGGCTGGCATCGCTCGTTGCGGTCAGGAAAGCTCCACAGTAGTCTCCAAATTTATATGTGGGATCTACATCGTTCGCATGCTCCGCCGCTTCAGATGAACTTGCTTGATTATCATCCCAATCAAAGGCAACTCCTGACGGGCCTTCTGAATCCCCACGGCTATTGTCGTAAACAAGGTCTCCCTTGTAGCTACTATCGAGAAGGTAATCATCGCTATCCCACTCAATAGTTGCTAAATCGTTCGGCGCATCCGTGATGGGGTCACTCTTTGTGGTAAATTCCCATTCAAAATCAATATAATAATCGGGAGAATATATATCGTCATAGGTGTACGTAATATAGAAGTCGCAATCCGATTCGGACAGCGCTAGCTTCGTTGTTTCGAACTCTCCATTCCAAGAGCCATCTCCCCAGTTCGATCTGCTGCTTTCATTGCTAAACGATACCTTTCTGCTACTATCCCGAGTAACGACAGAAAATCCATTCTGTCGAAGGGCTTCTCTCCACGCTTCTACAGGCATGTTCCCCTTTCGCCGCGCTTTAAGAAGTGCCTGATATTTTTTATCTGCTTTGCTCGGCTTTTTTGCAGCCCCGGCCGTTGGGACAAGTCCTGCGACACCAAGACCGCCGAGTACCTTGAGAGCTGAACGTCGACCGCACTTTTTTCCAGTATTTCTTTCGTTCATTTTCGGCTGCAAAACATAGATACTCTCCATCTGAGCTATAATTAACTAAATTTAACTGATAATTTACTCACGGGACGTTAACAGTAATTCCCAAATATTTATATGTTTCGAGAACAACTTGCTGATATGAATGCCAAAACATTAATACTACTGTATATTGGAGTGAATACATTATTGCTGATTGTTGTAGTGGGAGGAGTCTTCGCAATTGAGAATCCCACTATCTTCTTTCTGTTACCAGTTTTGCTAATTCCACTCATCATCTACTATTACTACAATTAGAATTTGATTATTTTGTTGATTTCTCTTCCTTCCTTGTGATGTAAGACCAAATATTCCAGTGGGTCCGTAGAATTCAGACAAAGCACTTACTAGAACGTGCTAAAGGGAGAGCGTATGGAGTGGAGGCGAATCCGCACCGTCTTCCTGAATCGAGTTGTCTTTGCGGCGTTCCTGCTCATCTTCGTAATGCATTTTGTGCCTCCGATGTTACCCGGCGACTACGTACCGTTCGATCGGTTGGCTGACCCTGTCTGGAAGCTCGCGCTCGAATCGGGACGGGCCTTGGGCTGTAGGACACTTTCGTGCCTCCCGCTGGTCTCTGGCATATTCTTGATATATACGTATTTACTGTCCGTACTCCTCGGTGCACTCTACTACGCGGCATCCAGCGTGATTCGAGGAGCGAGAGTTGGTTGATTCGCACTCTGTATCTAACGGTGAGAGATCTTACCTATCAGTCTCTGAGGATTTCAACAGAGCCGGTCAGTGAGTTACTCAATAAACTGTTGGAGGAATTTCTGGAAATCGTGGGGACTGTGTTCTTCCATCTGGATATCAGAGACCCACTCAGCACCGCTTGGGGACGCCTTGAGAATCAAGCGCCGCTCCCGGTCTTGAATTTCTCTAATTACCTCTCGCCGAGTCTGGTACAATGCGTTCAGTTCCTCATCAACAGCATGGTCGTAGATCCACTGTCCCAGTTCGGTGAGCCGATAGACCTTCGCTGAAACCCCCTTTCTGTCCTCCAATTCTTGTACCCAGAGCCCTTGTTGCTTCCCTGCTTTGAGCCGTTCCTGAACTGTGCTGGAACTTAACAACAGTTCCTTCCGTAGGTCGGTATGGCGCTGCGTCCGCCTCTCACCGATTCTCACGAGAATCTCTATCGTTCCCTTCTTTTGGAGGAGTTCCGCGGTCGTCCCGTCGATTTCGAACTCCGAATCGGTCCCACTCATTGTTTGATTCGAACTCTTGTTCGTGAAGCCTTATATGTGAAGATAGATAACGCACGAGTGTTCGAATCAAACATACGCTCGTTGCGGTATACTATCTGAACTAAACACTATCTCATGTCGTCTCCTCCCGCTGCGGCTGAAGCACTCGTCGTCCACGTAGAAGCGCTCTGCGAGCAGGAGGACCACCTCTGGGATGTGATCGGCCAATTATCCGTTCCGTCTGAACTGCTGACCGACGACCGGGATCAATCAAAGACTCAGTTCAAAACAGAGGAATTGACGCGAGCATTTCTCTATCAGCACGTACGGGGATTCTCACAGAACGAGCTCGCCGAACGTCTCCAAGAACGGACGACTCTTCTCCACCGATTTGGGTTCGGAGTCGACGATCGAGACCACGCTCCGGAACAGCAGACGCTCAGTTATGCGTGGTCTCGATTCGGCGAGTCGCGGGAGACGATCAGAGCCACCGCACGTGCAATCCAAACGCTCGCCGTCGAGCACGATATCATCTCGGAGGCACTTACCGCGACAAACTCGGCATCAGAGTCAGCTGAGACACCCGAGAGTTCGAAAGAGATCAAGAAGGAGAAGGCCACCCAGACTGTGCGATTAGCTCGGAAACACGTTCTTCCGGAGTTCGTGACAGGCAGAGCAGCTCACCAGACCTACTCTGATGAAGAGATTCTCGAAATGTTCGCCCGCATGTGTGCAACCCGCGGGAGTGCCCACTCCGAAAGCGAATACGGATGGCTCATGGGACACGATCTGACCTGTCACAACTCTACGTTCCTTCGGGCGATCAAGAAAGTCGGAACCACAAAATCCGGATCCAGACAGAGTACGCTTTCCGATTTCCACGGGAGCGACACCATGCCTGGTATCGAGCTGATTCGAGACCAGGTGATGGGCTGTTTCGATGCTGCAACCGAGAACGTCATCAACTCCATCCGCGGGGAAGACCCGTTTAATTCTCGGGAGACCGTCGCTGCTATCGACATCACTCACGTTCCGTTCCACGTCTGGCCCTGGGAGGACAGGGAGGCCGACATTGCCAAGCCGGACTACCCACCGATGGTGAGCGGCTACAAGAAGGACGAAGAATACAAGCGCGGGTACAAGTTCGCGACCATCACACTTGTCGGCGACCAAGCTCCGATCGTGCTCGGGATCGAGCCGGTCAAAGAGAATTCCTCCTGGGAGTCTGGCGATGCACCGTCGACTTCGAAGGCCGAGCTGGTGAGTCGGTTACTCGACAGCGCGGAGCAGTTCGTTGATCTGGACACGGTGCTGTTTGACCGCGGCTTCTACGTCCACGACGTGTACGCAGAAGTCGATGATCGGGGACTTACGTATCTCTCTCCGGTCCCGAAATATGAGGACGACTTGGAAGCGATTGAGGGGATTCAAGAGCACCCGACGGCCGAACAAGCGGTGGAACACAACGTTCCGTTTGGAGTGGACGGTGAAGTCCACCACAGAGCTGAGTTCCTGTACGCGCCGAGCACGAGGGATGATGCCAGCGGAAAGTACGCTGTGTTCGTGACGAACAAAAATCGGGTTGAGCCGGAGGAGATCTCGAGTGTCGTCAATGGATACAGCCGGCGGTGGGACATCGAGAACCAGTACAAGTCCGTCGTGTTAACTTTAGCATCGATTCCACCAGACGGCGAAGGCTTGGAGCCACGATTCTGCCGTCGGTGGCTCCACGTTGCTGAACGTATTTGAAAACGAAGAGGTTCTGCGTTTTACCTCACGAAAGACACGTTCGACAGCATTCCGATTTCCGTGGCGAGATATTTGAAATCGGAGTCCGAGCCGCTCCAGCGCGGCTTTGAGATAGTGCGCTCCATCGACGAGAAAAGTCGTTTGCTCGATCTGCTGTTTCTCGCGGAGTTCACGAAGGAACAGCACGGTGAGTTGCGTGGTTCTCGTCTGAAACAGCCTAACATGGAGGAATTCGTTCGTTTCGGGATCGACGGCAGCGTACAGCCAGTGTCGTTCGTTGTTGATCCGAATCACTGTCTCGTCGACTGCGATCTGATTCGGAGCTCCGTCGCCAGCCGGCTGTAGATCTGCCTTCTGTACCCAGTTATGAATCGCGGTACGACTCCGTTCGACACCCAACCTCTCAAGATACTGTTTGGTATTCGAAAGTGATAGACCCGCGAGATGGAGTTGAATACCGACTTCAATGATCTGCTCGGGTGTCCGCTCTCGCTCCACAAACTCCAAGTCGATCCACTCGATATCTCCGCTGAGGCGGTCGAATTCGGTCATAGATCACCCGAACCAACGACCGCCTCATTCCTAACTTAACACGGCCTACAAGTCTATCAAGAGCTTTATGCCGAAGACGTCGTCGACGGACTACCGGGTTCGGCTGTGCAACTTCGCGTTCGCGACGTTGATCTACAATCTCTGGCGTCTGACCGACTACCTGCTCAAAGTGGCACTTGACAGACCGATACGATCTGCCCCGGTAATTACAGCCAAGACATTCGTGCGAGTGCTGGGCGAGTTCTTGCGAGAACTCGGGTAACCGGTTCTCTCCGTGAGGCCTGCCCGTTGGTAGCGGCTGCGCTGTTTGTTTTTGCTGGTTTTCGAGGGAGCTGTCAATGAGTGAACTGTTGTTCGATCACTAAGCCAAGTCTGGTGGTGAAATTCACCCCAGCTCATTCCAAACAACACGGAGTCGGGCCTCCCTCGTTTGTAGCCATATAAACGCGCGAGGAATGTGTCGTCAGTCGCGGGGCCACGACGGCGGTCGAGGCCACGGGCAGTGAGGGCCAATCACCCGATTCTAGGGAGAACGACGCCGTGAGCCCCAACTGACCCGACAAACGCGGACGGGGACGTTCAAGACAGCCCGGGGTGGAGCGGAACGAAGCGAGATAGCCTGGAATGGAGCGAATCAGCCCGAGACGTAGTCAGTCAGTCCGATAGGGACGATGCTGAGAAGCGACGGGCTGGCGGTCGTCGATCCGCACGGATGGACGGTGAGACGCGCGTCAGTCCAGTAACGGGGTAGGAGAGGATCGAGCCTCGGTCAGAACGTCGTCCACGCCGTCGCCGCCTGCGTCCGGTTTCGGACGCGGAGCTCGCGGGCGCCGTTCTCCTCGCGCGTGTTGATCACGGTGTCGAACGGCTCGTACATCGTGTGCAGCGTCTGCTCGTCGTGCATCGTGGAGTTGATCACCGCGATGGTGGTCCACCCCTCGCTTTGCGTCTGCCGGGTGAGCACGCGGACGAACTGGTAGACGTCCTGCGGATCGAGGTACATCAACAGCTCCGACAGCGAGTTGATGCCGACCGCGACGGCGGCGTCGGTCTCGCGGAACGCCTCGTACAGGTCGGTGAACTTCATCCCGATGTCCGTGACGTTCTTGGGGGAGGAGGCGTACCTGATGAGGTCGTCCTCGATGAGATCGCCGCCCCGCTGCTTGGAGACGCAGTCGACGACGCCGACCGATTCGGGCGCGACGTCGGCGACGTCCGCGTAGTCCGCGCGCACCTGATCCGCTGGGTCGCCGGTGGTGATGAGGACGCCGCGCTCGCCGGCCTCCGCCATCAGACGGAGCATGAGCGCGTACTTGCCGGTCATCGGCGGACCGGCGATGAGGAGACTCTCGCCTCCCCCTCCGCCGTCAAGCGACAGCGGGGCGTCCTCCAGCATACGCGTCAGCATGCGTCGGACAGCTAAAACCTTTGTCCAAACCGACGGAAACGGCAGTTCAGATCGGTAGAGGCTCACGGGTTCACCCCGTTCCTGACCATCGGCGTGTTGCGGCCGTCGACGCCGTCGGATCCGGGATCCGACGCGTCCCCGATCGAGTCGATCGAGGGGAGGCGCGACGGCCGATCCGGACCGGAGCGAGCCGGGTGGCCCGCCCAGCGCGGTGTCACGAGTCCTCGTCCGGCGTCCCGGAGTCCGGCGCCGAGCCGAGCAGCGCGGGGAAGCCGAGCGCGCCGATTTTCCCTCCGTCGAGCAGTCCAGCCCGCTCGAGCGCCGACGGGAAGTCGATGGCGGTGATCGGACGAGCGACCGGCGAGCCCGACACCAGGTCGTCCGTGTCGTCGAACCCGGCGTCGCTCGGCGCCGTGCCCTCGACCAACTGGTCCCAGACGTCGTCGCCGTCGATCGCGTCGCTGTCGGCGTGGACGACCTCGGCCTCGTGTTTCCCCTCCTGGTAGGCGAGGTCGATGATGCTGCGGTCGTAGGACGTATCGGGCGCCGATCTGAGCCGGTCGAACTCCTCGCGGTTCTCGTAGCCGAACGCGGCCGCGACGCCGAGCGCGTACGCCCGGCGGATCGCCTCGGTGCCCGAGATGTCCTCCCAGTCGGTCCCCAGTCGTGCCTCGTACATCAGTGGGAAACCGTCCTCCCGTCGCCGACGACGATGCCGTCGTCGGTGAATCGGAGGTCCTGGATGTCGGTGTCGACCTCGGCGCCGCGCATCTTCACCACCTGGACGCCGCGGCGCATCCCGTCGTCCTCCATGTAGTTGTGGAAGAACACCACCCCGTGTGCGAGGAAGTGCTCGTCGGCGTACGCCGAGGGGTCCGTCATCTCGGAGATGAGATACGTCGTCGCGCCGGTTCGCTTGAGCGCCGAGAGAAAGCGCATCGTCGTGTCGTCGTCGTCGTCGAGGAGATACCGCAGCAACATCGTCGAGTCGATGACGACCCGGTCGATGTCGCGCGACTCAACGAACGAGCTGATCCGGTTGGTGACGCTGTTGACGTCGCGCCGGTCGCCCGGCATGCCGAAGAAGCGCTTCCCCTCCGAGGAGAACGCGTCGAGGAACGTCACCGACCCGGAGTCGAGCGCCCCCTCGAAGCCGAAGTCGTAAGAGGCCATGTCCCGTTCGAGGTCGGCCCGGCTCTCGTGCATGCTGATGAACAGACAGCGCTCGCCGCTGGCGGCGCCCTCGGCGATGAACTGTGCTGAGAACGTCGTCTTCCCGCTTCCGGGCGGACCGCAGACGACGTACAGCCGTTCGGCCGGGAGCCCCCCGCCGACGAGGTCGTCGAATCCCGCAACGCCGCTCGAAACGCGCATACCTCACCACGGAACGAGGGGTCAGATAAGGACTGCTCCCCGAAACTCAGCAGTGATACTGCTACGGGAGCCTGCTCACTCGGTGCGGGGCTCGACCCAGACGACGAACCGGTCGTCGCCCTTGACGATGCCGCGAACGGAGTCGTCGCCGGCGGTCGTCGCCTCGTCGACCTGGTCGGCGGGCACGTCGCGCACCTGGAACACCTCGTCGACGACCCAGCCGACGGTGCCGCCGTCGTCGACCTCCTCCGGGTCGAACACGATGATCCGCTCGCGGGCGCCCGAGCCGGTGACGCTCAGCAGCGTCTTCGGGTCGATGATCGTCGTCGTCTTCCCGCGCAGGTCCATGACGCCCTCGACGTGGCGCGGCGAGTTCGGGATCGCCGTGAGGTCGCCCGCGTCGACGATCTCGTCGATGTAGGCGATGTCGAGACAGTACGTCTCGTCGCCGAGTCCGAACTCCAGCACCTGGGTCGTCTCCTCGGTCGAGACGGCGTCCGCGTCGGCCGCCCGCTCACTGCTTGCCATACCACCGATCGCCCGATCGAGTCGCTTAACGGTAGCGCACGAGCTATCAGCCGTGAAATTCGGGGCGGTGTCTTCAATAACGGCGTATCGGTAGCCGAGGACATGATTCGAGACGCCGCACGGCCGGCTGGGGGTGCGCCGTGAGCGCGCGGGCGCCGCGGACGGTCGTAGTGGACGATTCGCGGTTCATGCGGGGACTCATCGCGGACATCCTGGAGTCCGGCGGCGTGGAGGTCGTCGGCGAGGCCGCCGACGGCCGTGAGGCCCTCTCGGTCGTCGCCGACGCGGACCCTGACGTGGTGACGATGGACGTGGAGATGCCGGGGATGGACGGGATCGAGGCGGTCGAGCGGCTGATGGCCGAGCACCCAACGCCGACGCTGATGCTGTCGGCCTACACCGCCGAGGGCGCCGAGGAGACGTTCGCGGCGCTGGACGCCGGCGCCGTCGACTTCTTCGCCAAGCCGGGCGGCGAGGTGTCGATGGGCGTCTCCCGGATGGAAGAGCAGCTCGTCGAGACCGTCCGGTCGGTCGCCGGGGCGGACCTCTCGCGGGCGGGACGACAACGGCGAACCGAGGCCGCGACCGCCGCCGCCGGTTCGGCGACGCCGGCGTCGCCGAGCGCGTCGACCGCGGACGGACCGGCCGGAACCGGCGTCGAGCCGAACACCACGCTGATCATCGGCTCGTCGACGGGCGGTCCCGACGCCGTCGAGCGGGTCGTTTCGGCGCTCCCGGGCGACGCCGACCTCCGCGGCGTCGTCGTCCAGCACATGCCCGAGGCGTTCACCGGGCGGTTCGCGAACCGCCTCGACGAGGCCTGCGAGCTGTCGGTGCGGGAGGCCGAGGACGGGATGCGCCTCGGGCGCGGCGAACTCGCGGTCGCGAAGGGCGGCCACCACCTGGAGATCACGAACGCGCGAAACGGCCGGCTCCGACTGACGGTGATCGACGAGGAGCGCGGGGAGGGCGTGCGTCCGTCGGTGAACGTGACGATGCGGTCGGCCGCCGAGGCGGTGGACGACCCGCTGATCGGCGTGATCCTCACCGGCATGGGCGGCGACGGCAGCGACGGCGTGCAGGCGCTCTCGCGGGTCGGCGCCCGCGTGCTCGCCCAGGACGAGGACTCCTGTGTCGTGTACGGGATGCCGAAGCGCGCGGCCGCCACGGGCGCGGTCGACTCGGTGCTCCCGCTGGACGACATCGCCGCCGGAATCGCGGGTGAGCGCGCATGAGCGAGGCGCACATCCGCGCGTTCGTCCGCGAGTCCGAGGAGGGGATCACCGAGCTGAACAACTCCCTGCTCGCGCTGGAGTCGGACCCCGACGACCCGGAGGCGATGGACGCCATCTTCCGGACGGCTCACACCCTGAAGGGGAACGCCGCGGCGATGGGCTTCGGCGACTTCTCCGGGCTCGCGCACGCGATGGAGGACCTGCTCGACGAGGTCCGCGGCGGCGACATGGACGTGTCGGGCGACCTGATGGACCGGCTGTTCGAGGCGGTCGACCTGCTCGACGCGATGCTCGGGGAGATCGACGAGTCGGGCGACACGAGCATCGACCCGACCGACGTGGAGGAGGACCTTCGGACGCTCGCCGAGGAGGGTGCGGACGCCCTCGGCGACGAAGACGGTGCGGACGGGAACGACGCGTCCGGGTCCGACGACGGGTCGGACGCGGCCGCCGAAGGCGGTGAGTCGGCCGACAGTGCCGACAACACCGACGACGACGCCGTCGACGAAGCGTTCGATCACGGCCTCTCGCCCGGCGACGACGAGGGCGTCTACCGCGCCCGCGTCGACCTCGGCGACGCCGACATGCCCGGCATCGACGCGATGTTCGTGCTGGAGGCGGTCGAGGACGCCTTCGCCGGGATGGCCTGTGACCCCGACCGCGACGTGATCGAGGAGGGGGAGTTCGAGGGGACGTTCGACCTGTACGTCGTCGCCGACGCCGGCGCGACGGTCGAGGCGGGCGTCGACGCGGTGAGCCAGGTCGAGGCGGTCGACGTGGCCGCCGTCGAACCCGCACCCGACGACGCCGCGGTCGGAGCGGACGCGGACGGGTCCGACCCGTCCGCGGGCGACGCGAGCGACGGCGAGGGGTCGGAGTCCGCGGAGCCGACGGCGGACGGCGACACGGCGGCGGACGACGACGCCGACGACGATACCGACGGCGGTTCCGGCGGCGGCGGTTCCGGCGGGTCGAGCACGTCGTCCTCGGACAACATCTCGTCGGTCCGGGTCGACGTGGAGCAGTTGGACGACCTGTACGGGCTGGTCGAGCAGCTGGTGACCAGCCGGATCAAGCTCCGGCGCGAGATGGAGGAGGCCGACATCGACTCGGACAACCTCGACGAGCTGGACAAGATCTCGACGAACCTCCAGGACACGGTGATGGACATGCGGCTCATCCCGCTGTCGGCGGTCGTCGACACGTTCCCGCGGCTCGTGCGCGACCTAGCGCGCGACCAGTCGAAGGACGTGAACTTCGACATCGACGGTCGCGACATCGAGCTGGACCGCACCATCCTCACGGAGATCCGCGACCCGCTGGTCCACATCCTCCGCAACGCCGTCGACCACGGCATCGAGTCGCCCGAGGAACGGGAGGCCGCGGGGAAGGACCCGACCGGAACCATCGAGCTTCGCGCCGACCGCGAGCGCGACCACGTCACCATCGTCGTCGAGGACGACGGCGGCGGCATCGAGGCCGACGCGCTGCGCGAGAAGGCCGTCGAGAAGGGCGTGAAGTCCCGCGGCGAGGTCGAGTCGATGTCCGACGCCGAGGCGCGCGAGCTCGTCTTCCACCCCGGCTTCTCAACCAACGACGAGGTGACGGACGTGTCCGGGCGAGGCGTCGGGATGGACGTGGTTCGGACGACGGTGAAGGACCTCGACGGGAGCGTCACGCTCGACTCGACGCCCGGTGAGGGGACGCGCTTCGAGATCAAGCTGCCCGTCACGGTCGCCATCGTCCGCGTGATGTTCGTCGAGGTCGACGGCGTCGAGTACGGCGTCCCGATCAAGAACATCGCGGAGGTGAGCCGCGCCGACGGCATCGACGTGGCCCACGGCGACGAGATCGTGCGCCACGACGGCGACATCTACCCGGTCCTCAGGCTCGACGAGGTGCTGGGCACCGCCGGCGCGGCGGCCGGCAACGGATCCGGCGCCGCCGTCGCCGACGGGGGAAGCGAGGTCGAACGCAGTGAGACCTCGAAGCGAGCGGCGAACGGAGGGAGCCGCGAGCACGGCGAGAGCGAGGTCGATCCGAACGGCGACGGCGACGCGGCCGGGAGCGCCGACGCCGAGGGCCTCGGAACCGACGAGGGCGACGACGGCATGCTCCTTCGCATCCACGAGGAGAAACGCCCGGTCGCGCTCCACTGCGACGACGTGCTCCACCAGGAGGAGGTCGTCGTGAAGCCGCTTGAGGGGATCCTCTCGGGCATCCCCGGGCTGTCGGGGACGGCCGTCCTCGGCGACGGCGACGTGGTGAGCATCCTCGACGTGGAGACGCTCGGGGGGCGCCGATGAGCCGCGCGAGCGCGGACCGGGGCGACGCCGGCGACCTCCAGGGCGTCATCGAGTTCGTCGAGGACCGCGTCCCGTTCGAGCCGGGATACTACAACGAGGCGTACCTCGGGCGTCGGATCGCCGCGCGGATGCAGCGTCGCGACGCCGACGACCACGCCGAGTACCGCGCGATCCTCGAGGACGACGACGACGAGCGAGAGGCGCTGTTGGACGCGCTCACGATCAACGTGACCGGGTTCTTCCGGGACCCGGACATGTGGGCCGACCTCCGGCAGGTGTTGCGGGACCTCTCCGAGGAGAACGGCCGGGGCGGCGTCGACGTGTGGAGCGCGCCCTGCGCGGACGGCCGCGAGCCGTACTCGCTGTCGATGCTCGCGGCCGACGACGCCGAGGTCGACGAGCGCCGGCTCCGGATCGTCGCCGTCGACATCAGCGAGGAGGCGCTCGACGCCGCCCGCGCGGGCGTGTACGAGACGACGCGGACGACGAACATCGGGGAGGAGCTGTCGCCGCTGTCGGACCCGGAGACGTACGTCGACCAGGAGGAGAACGTCTTCCGGGTGCGCGAGTCGGTGAAGTCGCGGGTGACGTTCGAGCCGTACGACCTCATCCGCGACGGACCGAAGGACGACATGGACCTCGTCTTCTGTCGCAACCTCCTCATCTACATCGACAGCGAGTACAAGGGACGGCTGTTCGAGACGCTGCGCGACTCGCTGCGGCCGGGCGGGTACCTCGTGCTCGGGAAGACCGAGACGGTGCCCCCCGACATGCGCGAGGCGTTCGAGCCGGTGGCGAAACGGAGCCGGATCTACCGATACACTGGATAATGTCGCTGTACACGCTCGCCCGCGACGGGGACATGGAACAGCTCACCGACACCGCGAAGAACAGCGACAGCGCCGCGGTGCGGCGCCGGGCCGCGGAGATGCTCGGCGACGTGGGCGACCCCGAGGACGACCGGACGGTGGACGTGCTCATCCACCTCGCCCGCGACGACGACGACGATTCCGTGCGGGCGGCCGCCGTCGACGGGCTCGACGAACTGGGCGGCAACGGGCTCGAACGGCTTATCGCCAAGGAGACCGGCGTCGACCCGAACGCCGCCGACTGGGCGGCCGTCCGCGCGTTCGCGAAGGTGCTCGGCGGCGCGAGCATCCCGGAGTACCGGATGGCCGCCGCGAACGCGCTGGGTCGGATGGGCGACGAGGACGCCGTCGGCCCGCTGGCGAAGCGGCTGGACGACTCGGATCCCAGAGTCCGCGAGCGCGCCTGCCTCGCGCTCGGCCGCATCGGCGACCCGCGCGTCGTCAGTCGCCTGAAGGCATTACTGGACGACGACCACCCGGCGGTGAAGTCGGCCGCCGCGGACGCGCTCGGCACCATCGCCAGCGGCGAGGCGCTCGCGGCGCTGTTGGACCTGCTGGACGACGAGAACGTTAGCCTTCGGCGACTCGCGGCCTCGGCGCTGGGCAACGCCAGCTCGGCGAAGCCGGTGCCGGAGTTGGCCGGCGCGCTCGCGGACGAACACGACACGGTGCGGCGGGCGGCTGTGTTCTCGATCATCGAGCTGCTCGCGAACGCGCCGACCAAGCAGAGCCACGCCGTCCGCGACGCGGTCGTCTCCGAACTCAAGGACGCCGACGACGAGACGGTGACCGGCCCGCTCGTGGAGATCTTAGAGGACGCGACGCAGGCGCGCCAGCGGCGCAACGCCGTCTGGTTCCTCGGGCGGGTGACGAGCGCCGAGCCGCCCGAGCACGTGCTCGACGCGCTGGTCGACGCGCTCGACGACGACGACAAGATGACCGCCCAGTTCGCGGCCACGAGCATCACAAACCTGGAGGGGCTCGCGGTGGAGTCGACGCTGATCGAACTGGTGAAGGACGACGACGCGTCCGCCGACGCGCGGGCGAAGGCGGCGTACGCCCTCGGCGACGTGGGCGGCGACCGCGCGAAGGAGACGCTGGACGCGATCACCGACAGCGACGTGGACAAGCAGGTGCGCAAGCGCGCGTTCGCGTCGCTCTCGAAGCTCGGAGGTGTTAGACAGTGAGCGACAGTAGTCAGCGGAACGGCGGTGGTGGACAGGGGGCCGGCGGCGGCGAGGAGTACAAGGTCGCGGACACCCGCGGCAAGTTCGCCCAGGCGATGAAGGCCGGGCGGAAGCTCAACGACGTGGGGTGGACGAACGGGCGGATCGTCCTCTCGAACAAGCGGGTCGTCCTCGTCGGCAACGGCGGCAAGCGAACGATCGCGCTGTCGTCGGTCGACGGCATCGGCGGCCGCTACGACGCCAACCAGGAGATCCAGCGCGTCTCCAACTACGTCAGCCTCCGCATCGACGACGACGCGTTCCTCATCGCCGCCGAGGAGCACGAGGAGTTCCGCACGGACCTCTACCGCGCGTTCCTCGACCGCAAGGTGATCAAGGCTCGCCACCCGGCGATCAAGGGCGGCGTCGTCCAAGACACCGAGTGGGAGCAGGCGCGCGTGAAGGTCGAGGCGGACGGGATCTCGATCGCACAGCAAAGCGGCGCGTTCGTCCGTCTCGAACTCGACGACATCGGCACCTTAGAGGAGACCGAGCGCACGGTGATGGACGAGAAGGCCGCCGTCATCGAGGCCGAGCACACCGACGACGAGGGGACGAGCGTCCAGACGTACCTCTCGGGGGAGCCGTGGCTCGTCGCGGTGATCAAGTCGTATCTCGGGCAGGGTCACGACCGCAACCGCGGCGCCGTCGAGCTGTCCGAGTCCGAGCGCGAGGTGTTGATGGCGCTGTACTCGGGCGTCTCCTCGTTCGAGGTGCCGAACTTCCTCGGGATGAGCGTCGACCGCGTCGAGGAGATCTTCGAGCGGCTCATCGAGGCGGAGGTGCTAGAGGAGGTGCGCACCCGCCGGGAGGTGGCGCTGGAGCCGCGCGGCCGCAACATCGCCAGCGAGGCGATGAACGAGCAGTAGGCGTCGCGAGCGACGCCGGCGGCGACCGGCGCCGATCAGGTGTTCACGTCCTCGATCCGCTGTCCGACGATCACCCGGCCCTTCGCGGTGAGCTTCGTCCCCTCGTCGGTGTCGACCAGCAGCCCCTCGTCGATGAGGCCGTTGAGCAGCATGGTGAGTCGCTGCGGCTCGATGTCGACCACCTTCGACAGCGAGACGCCCGGCCCCGCCGAGTACGCCGCGACCAACACCTCCGTCTCCGCCTCGCCGAGTTCCACGTCCGCCAACTCCTCCTGCACGTCGGCGTAGCGCAGCCGGATGTACCGGCCGAGCACGTTCGTGAGCCGGCCGGAGTTCAGCCCGACCTGCGAGGTGACCGCCGTGCCGTCCTCGATGTGCCGGAAGGAGATGACCGGCCGGTCGCCGTTGTCCAGGTCGCGCTGGGCGCGCTCGACGGAGACGACGGCCCGTAGGTCGACCGTGAACGGCTCCGGGCAGCCCTCGAACGAGAGCGCGCCCTGGGTCACGTCGAGTTCGGCCCGGTGCGTGTCCGAGTCGACGACGCGGCCGCCGACCTTCGCGGGGTGGCGCACCAGCGCGGGCGTCCCGTTGAGCAGCACCTTGAACAGCACCGTCGCGAAGCGGTCGATGTTGGTGTCGTTGCCCTCGATCGCGGCGACCCCACGGCGGTCGTCCGTGCGGTAGGCGACGGTGACGGTGTCGTTGAAGTAGCCGGCCATCTCGGGGGGCACCTGCCCGACCTTCACGTCGAACACCGACGACAGCGGGATCGTCTCCTTGTAGCCGTCGGCCGCGAGCACGAGCCGTCGCTGGCTCAGGATGATCCGGCCGGTCGGCGGGTCGCCCTCGATCCCGGGCGCGAAGAACCGACCGACGAAGTCGGCGACGACCGTCTCGCTCATACCAGTCGACAGCGAGGCGGTCGACTTGACCGTTTCGCACCGGCGTTCAACGATGAAAACTGACGGAGGAGCCGCCGGACGCGGCGTCGAGGCGACCGTCGGTCACTCCTCGGCGACGCCGACCAGCCGCTCGATCCGGGACGCTTCGCTCATCGCGATCGTTCCCGCGAACGACATCACGAGGACGTAGCCGACCGCGAACGCGGGGATCACCCGGGCGATCGTCGGGTCCGGCGACGCCGCCGCCAGCGCCGCGATGATGAGCGAGAACTCCCCGCGGGGCACCAGCGCGAGGCCGGTCCGCAGCGACCGCCGCGGCGAGAGGTCGTACAGCCACCCGCCGACGGAGCCGCTGATCACCTTCGCCGGTCCCGACAGCGCGGCCGCCGCGAGCACGAACGCGGCGACGCCGGCGACGGCGACCGGGTCGGTGTTGAGGCCGACCCAGGCGAAGAACACGACCGCGAAGGCGTCCCGCAGCGGGGCGATCCGGTCGGCGACGCGGTCGTGCAGCGGCGTCGCGCCGACGCCGACGCCGACGAAGAAGCCCGCGACCGCCTCGCTGGCGCCGACCGCCAGCGCCAACCCGGAGACGACCAGCGCGACCGCCAGCGTCCGGACGACCAGGTCCTCGTCGCTGGTGCCGAGGTACGGCGCGAGCCGCGGCGCGAGTAGTTGGGCCGCGGCGGCGACCGCGATGAGGAAGCCGAGCGCGACGGCGATCCGCGGGAGCGCGTCGACGGGCGAGCCGCCGGCGACGAGCGCGACCGCCAGCGCGAGGTACACGGCGATGACGAGGTCCTCGGCGACGAGCGTCCCGAGCACCGGCTCGGCCTCGGGGTCGGCGATCCAGCCCAGGTCGACGAGCGACTTGGTGATCACCGCCGACGAGGAGATGTAGACGATGCCGCCGACGAGGAACGCCCCGATCGGCCCGAGCCCGAACGCCAGCCCGAGGACGACCCCGACGGGGAAGTTCACGAGGAGGTCGACGGCGGCGGCCGCCGAGAGCTTCCGTCGGGCGGCGATCAGCCGGTCGAGACTGAACTCCAACCCGAGGAAGAACAGCAGGAGGACGACCCCGACCTCCGCGAGCGTGAGCACCTCAGCGGGGGCGATCGACGGGAGCCCGACGGCGCCGGCGACGTGCGGGCCGGCCAGCACGCCGCCGAGGACGTACAGCGGCACCGTCGGGATCCCGACGCGACGCCCCGCGGCAGCGACGAGTGCCGCGACCGCGAGCAGCGTCCCGAGCGCGAGCAGGCCGTGGAGGTCGCCGCCGGCGACGGGTGAGCCCGCCGCCATCAGTCGAGCACGGTCCCGGACCCGTCGTCGCCGTCACCCTCCCCGTCCCCGTCGTCGCCGTCGGTCGACTCGATGAACGTCGCGTGGAACTCGTCGACCTCCTCGCGCGAGCCGATGACGACGACCGTGTCGCCGGCGTGGACGCCCGCCCCGGGGTCGGGGTTGGGCGTCACGTCGTCGCCGGTGTCGACCGCGATGATCGAGGCGCCGGTGCGCTGGCGTACGTCTGCCGCCTCGATCGTCTCGCCCGCGAGTTCGGAGCCCTCGGGCACCTCGTACCACTCGATGAGCGCGTCGCCGCCGAGGACGGTGTCGATGTTCTCGGTGGCGACCGGCTGGAAGTACGCCCCCTCCAGCACGGTGCCGACGGTGCGCGCGAGGCCGTCGGACAGCTCGAACAGCTTCTCGGCGTCGCTGTCCTCGTCCGCCCGCCGGAACACCTCCCGCTTGCCGGTGTTGTGGGTGACGACGACGAGCCGCTCGCCGCCGTGGAGTTCGATCTCGTGTTTCTTCCCGACCCCGGGAAGGTCCGACTCGTAGACGGTCATACGTGGGTGGTGTGGACGGTCGAGACATAAGTACGACGACGGCGCGGGGTCGGGCGGCGGGCGGAGTCGGCCGAGCCCGGCGGACGGGGGCGACCCGGAACCCGGCGTCCGGAGTCGCCGGTGACGAACGACTTACCAGCCGCCCCGACGCAGGCCCCCACATGAGCCACTTCCCGGAGTTCGAGGTGATCCCGGCCGTCGACATGCAGGACGGCGAGGTCGTCCAGCTCGTTCAGGGCGAGCGCGGCACCGCCACGCGCTACGGCGACCCCGTCGAGGCGGCCCGTCGGTGGGTCGACGAGGGCGCCCGGACGCTCCACCTCGTCGATCTCGACGGCGCCTTCGAGGGCGAGCGCGCCAACGCCGCCGCAGTCGACGCCGTCCTCGACGCGGTCGACGTGCCGGTCCAACTCGGCGGCGGCATCCGCACCGCCGAGGACGCCCTCGACCTGCTCGATCGCGGCGTCGACCGCGTCATCCTCGGCACCGCGGCCGTCGAGAACCCCGACATCGTCGCCGAGATCTCCGAGGAGCACCCGGGCAGCGTGACGGTCAGCCTCGACGCGAAGGAGGGGGAGGTCGTCGTCTCCGGGTGGACCGAGGGGACCGGCCTCGACCCCGCGGAGGCCGCAGAGCGCTACGAGGAGTTGGGCGCGGGCGCGATCCTGTTCACCGACGTGGACGTGGAGGGGCAGTTGGAGGGGATCAACCGCGAGAGCGTCGAGCGCGTCGTCGACGCGGTCGACATCCCGGTCGTCGCCTCCGGCGGCGTGACGACGCTCGACGACGTGCGCGCGCTCCGCGAGGCCGGGGCCGCGGCCGTCGTCGTCGGCACCGCGCTGTACGAGGGCCGGTTCACGCTCGCGGAGGCGCAGTCGGCCTGAGCCGGCGACGACGGCTCACTCGCCGAGCCGCCGCGACGCGTACGCGACCGCCAGCACCGTCCCGACCGCTATCAGAATCAGCCCGATCACAAGCCCCGCGTCCGTCGCCGACGACAGCGAGACGGAGCCGCCGGCGAACGCGATCGCGGCCGGGAGGACGTCATCCATGCGTGTTATTATCACACCCGGACCGACTTGAATCCCCGTCGAACGGCCGTCGGACGACCGGCCGACGACCGCCGGCCATCGGGTGTGGGTACAGGTCGAGGTGGCCGCGAGTGCGGGGACGGTGTGGGTACGGTGCGAGTGCGGGGACGGGTGCGAGTTCGGGGACGGGTGCGAGTGCGTGGACGGGCGCGCCACGTGGCCGCCGAAGCCGGAACCGTCTTGGCCGGGCGTACCGACGCCTCGGCCATGAGCGATCGCACGGCGGCCGTGAGTCGGGAGACGGCCGAGACGGACATCGACCTCACGCTCGCGATCGACGGCGACGGCGACGGCGAGGTCGACACGGGCGTCGGCTTCTTCGACCACATGCTGACCGCGTTCGCCACGCACGGGCTGTTCGACCTGACCGTCCGCTGCGAGGGCGACACGCACATCGACGACCACCACACCGTCGAGGACGTGGGGATCGCGCTGGGCGAGGCGTTCGCGGAGGCGCTGGGCGACAAGCGCGGCATCCGCCGCTACGCCGACCGCCGGGTCCCGCTGGACGAGGCTGTCGCCGGCGTCGTCGTCGACGTGAGCGGCCGGCCGTACTTCGAATTCTCGGGCGAGTTCTCCCAGGACGAGGTCGGCGAGCTGACCAGCGACATGGCCCGGCACTTCGCGTACTCGCTGGCGATGAACGCCGACCTCACGCTGCACGTCGAGGTCGAGCGCGGCGTCAACGCCCACCACGAGGTCGAGGCGCTGTTCAAGGCGCTGGCGCGGGCGCTGGACGACGCGACCCGGCTGGACGAGCGCCGCAGCGACACGCCGAGCACGAAGGGCGACCTGTAATCGGGGCGGCGGGTCGCCCCGCCGACGCCCGTCAGCCCTTCACCAACTGGCCGTTCTCCTCGGCGAGGATCCCGCGTTCGATCGCGTACTCGAAGATCTCGCGGACCTCCTCGTCCTCCAGATCGTAGGCGCCGGCCGCGAACTCCGCCACCTCGGCGCGTGCGATGGGGAACTCGCGGTTGTTGAGAAAGCGCATCACCTTCCGGAAGTTCGGCGGTTCCTCGCGGGGCTGGTTCGTCGAACCGGACTCCTCGGTCGGGTCGGCGTCGCCGGACGCGACGTCCTCCACGTCGGCGCCGTCGACTGACGCGTCGGCGTCCGCAGTATCGTCCTCGGCGTCTCCGGCGTCCGCCGCCCCCGGGTCCGGGTTCGACTCATCGGCGGCCGCCGTGCCCCCAGCGATGTCGATCGCGATCCCCGAGTCGTCGTCGAATTCGACGGATTCGTCGGACGAGTCGGTGTCGTCGTCGCCGGCGTTCGGGTCCGCCGCGGGCGACGAGTGGCCGGCAGCGTCCGCCGCGAACGACGGGGCGGCGGCCGCGTCGTCGGGACCGAGCCGTGCGAGCAGCGGTGTCAGCACGTCGTCGAGGGTCTCCCGGCAGGAGTCACAGAGGACGACGCGCGCCTGTTCGTCGGGGGAGGGGTCGAGTTCAGCGGGTATGACCTCGTATGCGCCCGCGGCTGTCCCCCCACAGAAGTCGCAGTCGAGTTCGCGCATGTTCCGGGCGTGGGTGGGGGGCGATAAGGGCGTTGCGGGCGCGGTCGAACGGAGTGAGACCGCGAAACGCGAACGGCGACCAACGGGAACCGTAAGCAGGGCGAGGTACGAGACGCGGATCGCTCGACACCGAACAGTTATGCCCGCACGTGGGCGACGATGCGCACGGATGTTCGACGAGATCCTGGGAAAGTTCGAGGGGTCGCCGGGACAGCAGGCGGTGGTGCGGCTCCTGCTCGCGCGCGGGTTCTCCGTCAACGAGGAGGGACGGGTCGTCTCCGGCGGGATCGAGATCCCCGACACCGGGATCGCCCGCGAGGCGGGCGTCGACCGCCGCGTCGTCGACGCGACGACGACCGCGATCCGCGAGGACGAGCAGCTGCGGCGGATCTTCGCCAACATCACGTCGGTGCCGAGCCTGATGGACCTGGCACCGGTGCTCGGGCTCACCGTGCTCACCGTCGAGGTCGGCGACCCGGACGCCGCCGGCATCGTCGCCGAGATCACCGGGATGCTCGCGGACGCCGGGCTCTCGCTTCGACAGGTGCTCTCGGACGACCCCGAGTTCGCCGACGAGCCGAAACTGTACCTCATCACCGACGAGGAGCTGCCGGGCGATCTGCTCGTGTCGATCCGCGAGCTGCCGTACGTCCGCAGCGTCGAGTTCTGATCGGCGGGGGCGCGCCGCGCCCCGCGAACGCGACCGACGAGGCGAACCGACGGCGCTTTGGGCGCGACTCACCGAGACCGTGGCATGGACGACCGAACCGCGAGCGTCCTGCGCGTCCTCGGCGTGCAGGCGGCGCTCGTCTCGGCGGCGATCCACCTGATCGAGGGGGTTCCGGACCTCCTCGTGTACCTCCCGCTGCTGTCGGTTCGCGACCCGCGCCCGTACCTGTTCGTCCCGTCGGCGCTGCTGCTCGTCGGGGTCGCGGCCGTCATCGTTCGCGGCTCCCACGACCGCCGACTCTACTCGCTGACGGTCGGGGTGTTGCTCACCTACTCCGCCGGGTACGCCTGGTGGCACCTCACCGACCACGGCGGCCTGGTCCCGCGCCACGACGTGACCGACCCGGTCGGCGAGATCCTCGCGCATCTCGCGACCGATCCGGTGGCGCTGGTGTCGTTCGTCGCGCAGGCGGTCGGCGCGGCGGCGTTCCTCGCGCTGTTCGTCGCCGACCCGGACCGCTCGGGAGCCGCGGCCGAGGACGCCGACGGCTCCGCGGTCGCCGCGAGGGGCGACGAGTAACCCTTTCACGCGCCGCCGGCAACGACCGCCATGGCGACCCCCGACCCGTACCGTACCGTCGACGGCCGCGCGTCCGCGGAGTTCACGGTGCAGGGGTCGCGGTTCATCGGCCACCTGGCACCCGCCGACACCGTCGAGGCGGCGGAGGCGTTTATTGAGGAGGCGCGCTCGGAGTACGACGACGCGACGCACAACGTCCCCGCCTACCGCGTCCCCGCGAGCGACGGACCGTCGAAGTCGCCGGGCGAGGTGATGCTCCGGGAGTATTCGAGCGACGACGGCGAGCCGACCGGCTCCGCCGGGAAGCCGGCGCTGAACGTCCTCGAACAGGGGGAGGTCCGCAACGTCGTCGCCGTCGTCACGCGCTATTACGGCGGGACGAACCTCGGCGTCGGCGGCCTCGCCCGGGCCTACTCCCGCGCGGTGAAGGACGGACTCGAGGCCGCCGGCGTCGTCGAGGAGAAGCCCCACGAACACGTCGCGCTCACGGTCGCGTACGACGACTCCGGGACGGTTCGGGGGATCCTCGAATCGACGGGCGTCGAGTTCGACGCCGACTACGACGCCGAGGTGACGTTCGAGGCGCGCGTTCCCGTCGCCGACGCGCCCGACCTCCGCGACCGGCTGCGCTCGGCGACGAGCGGCCGGGTCGACATCGGATAACGCGGATCCGGCAGCCGTCGCTCCGGCACGTAGCTTCAGGAGGGTCGACCGACATCTCGACCCATGAGCGACCCGGACTCGGTCGCGGTCGTCGGCGGCGGCATCGTCGGCTCGGCGGCGGCACACCGACTCGCGCGCGAGGGCGTCGACACCGTCCTGTTCGACCGGCGGGACGAGGGGCGGGCGACCGACGCCGGCGCCGGGATCGTCGCGCCGGCGACGAGCAGCCGGACGGACTCGGCGGCGTGGTTCGCCCTCGCCCGCGAGGCGGCGGCGCACTATCCGGCCCTCGTCGACGACCTCGAAGCAGACGGCGTCACCGACCACGGCTACGACTCGTGTGACCTCCTCAGCGTCGCCGTCGACCCCGACGAGGTCGAGGCGTTCGAGGCGGCCAAACGGCGGACTCAGCGGCGATCCGAGACGTACGGAACGCCGGCGCCGGACACGTTCGAGGAGATATCCATCGAGCGCGCACGCGAGCTGTTCCCGCCGCTGTCGGACGCCGAGCGCGCGATGGTGTACCGCGACCAGGGACGGGTCGACGGGCGGACGTTCGCGAGCGCGCTGCGGAGCGCCGGGGAGAGACACGAGCTCTCGGTCGAACACGCCGACGTGACCGACATCGCGGTCGAGGGGCGACCCGGGGGAGCGGACGACGCGACGGTCGCCGGGGTCGTCGTCGAGGGCGAACGCCGGGCGTTCGACGCGGTCGTGATCGCCGGCGGGGCGTGGTCGGGCACGTTCGCGGACGCGCTCGGGGTTGCGATCCCCGTCGAGCCCCAGCGCGGGCAGATCGTCCACCTCGCGGTCGACGCCGACACGGCCGACTGGCCGATCGTCAGCCCGTTCCGACACAAGTACATGGTGTCGTGGCCCGGCGGCCGGGTCGCCGTCGGCGCGACGCGGGAGGACGCCACGGGGTTCGCCCCGCGGGCGACCGTCGCGGGGCTCCACGACGTGTACGGGGAGGCGCTGCGCGTCGCCGACGGACTCGCCGACGCGGAGCCGGTCGAGACGAGGGTCGGGCTCCGGCCGGTCTCGCGTGACGGCCTGCCGGTCCTCGGGGCGGCTCCCGCGTGGCGGGCGCGTACCTCGCCACCGGACACGGTTCGACGGGGCTCACGCTCGGTCCCTACAGCGGCGCGCTCGTCGCCGATCTCGTTCGAGGCGTCGACCCGGAGGCGGACCTGTCCGCGTTCGACCCGGGGCGGTTCCGCTGACGGCGGACGGCGACGGCGGACGGCAACGGCGGATAGCGGACGGCGGACAGTAGACGGCCGACGGTGGACGGCGAGGGGGCCGCGGCTTCCCGTTCCGAGTTCCGAACGTACTTGCCCCGGGGCTCCGACGCCGCGGTATGGACACGATTCAGGCGAGCGACTTCCACGACATCGCCAAGCCGAGCGACCCGCGGGTCGCGCCGGACGGCGAGCACGTGGCGTTCGTACGCAGCGAGCCGAGCGACGACGAGTCCTACGAGTCGACGGTGTACCTCGCGCCGACCGACGGCGACGACGACGCGCGGCGGCTGACGCTCGAGGAGGGGACCGACGCCGAACCGCGCTTCTCGCCGAGCGGCGACCGCCTCGCGTTCACCTCGACGCGCGGGAAGGACGACGACACCCAACAGCTGTGGCTCCTTCCGCTCGACGGCCCCGGCGGCGAGGCCGAGCAGATCACCGACGTTGTCGGCGGCGTCACCTCGATCGCGTGGAGCCCCGACGGGAGCCGGATCGCGTTCCTCCAGTCCGTGACCGAGGGGGACCGCGAGGAGGAGCGCGATCTGGAGGTTCCCGACGAGTACGATCCCGAGGAACCGGATCCGCGCGTCATCGACCGGACGGTGTACCGGACCGGTACCAACTACTTCGACGGGAAACGCCCGCAGGTGTACGTCCTCGATGTCGAGTCGGGTGACCTCACGCGCGTCACCGACGGCGACCACGACCACGCCGAGCCGACGTGGGGCGACGACGGGACGCTGTACTTCACGGCACAGAAGGCCGGCGACGACCCCGACGACAACTACGATATCGATGTCGTCGCCTACGACACCGAGTCCGGCGACGCCGAGGACGTGCTCCGCACCACGGGCTGGGGCGCGGCGCTCGCGGTCACGGAGGACCACCGGATCGCCTACACGTACACCGAGGCCGAGCAGGCGAGCATCCAGCCGACCGAGCTCCACGTGTACGACCGCGCGGCCGACGAGACCTACGACCTCACGGCCGACCTCGACCGCGGTCTCGGCTACGAGGCCTTCCCGCAGTGGGGTCCCGACGAGGAGCGCGTGTTCTTCACCACGCCCGACGAGGGCGCGACGAGCCTCTGGTCGGCGCCCGGCGACGCGAGCGACGCGCCCGAACGTGAGTACCGCGGGGGCGCCGTCAACGGCGCCCACGTCGCCGACGGCGTGACGGCGATCACGAAAAGCGAGTGGGATCATCCGGGCGATCTCTTCGTTTTGGACGGGTCCGAGGAGCGTCGGCTCACCCGCCTGAACGGGGAGTACCTCGATGACGTCGCCGTCTCCGAGCCCGAACCCGTCGCCTTCGAGTCCGAGCAGGGGCCCGTCGAGGGGTGGGTGTTGACGCCGCCCGGCTTCGATGAGAACGAAACCTACCCGCTCGCCGTGGAGGTCCACGGCGGCCCGCACGCGATGTGGACCACGAGCGGGACGATGTGGCACGAGTTCCAGACGCTCGCGGCGCGCGGCTACGTCGTGTTCTGGTCGAACCCGCGCGGCTCCACGGGCTTCGGCGAGGAGTTCATGCAGGCCATCGAGCGCGACTGGGGCGACGTGACGCTCACCGACGTGCTGGCCGGCGTCGAGGAGGTCGCCGCGCGCGACTACGTCGACGAGACGAACGCCTTCCTCACCGGCGGCTCCTTCGGGGGCTACATGACCTCGTGGACGGTCGGGCAGACCGACTACTTCCGCGCGGCCGTCTCCCAGCGCGGCGTCTACGACTTCACCGGCTTCTACGGCTCGACCGACGGGGCGTACAAGCTGGTCGAGGGCGACTACGACACGACGCCGTGGGAGGAGCCGGAGCTCCTCTGGGAGCACTCGCCGGTCGCGCACGCCGACGAGGTGGAGACGCCGACGCTGGTGCTCCACTCCGACGACGACTACCGCACGCCGGACAACACCGCGGAGCTGTTCCACCGGATCCTCCGCAAGCACGGCGTCGACACGCGGCTCGTGCGGTACCCGCGCGAGGGACACGAGCTGTCCCGCTCGGGCGAGCCGGCGCACATCGTCGACCGCATCGAACGCATCGCTCGCTGGTTCGACGGCTATTCCGAGCACCACGACGCCGAGCGGGCGCTCGATCGCCCGGACGATGAGGGGCTGAGCGCCGGCGAGGACGAGGACGACGGGAACGGCGACAGCGACGAGGAGTAGGCGACCGACGCGCCGACCGCGATAGCGAACGGATCGCACGACCGACGGTCCGTTTTCCCGCCGGCCGACGGAGACACGTTCGATGAGCGACGCTATCGACTGCGCGTACTGCGGCTGTGACGTGACCGTCCACGACCCGGTGTACGTCCGCGAGGGCGACACGACCCAGGAGACGCCGTTTTGCAACTACGGGTGTCTGGCCGCACACGTCGAGGAGGAGGGACTCGCGGTCGGGACGACCTGCTCGATCGGGACCTAACGATCCGGGTCAGTCGACGATGATGTCGTTTTCCTCGTCGATCGTCACGTCCGGTTCGGTCCGCATCTGTTGCTCGTAGCGGTCGATCCACTCGGCGAAACAGCCGGGGCACAGGCGCTGCTCGTCGACCGTCGAGCGATCGACCGACAGGCGGATCGTCCGGGCGAGCGCGTCCTCCACCGACGACCCGCACGCGTCACAAGAGTCGGACATACCTTCGGCTGTGCGAGCCAGCGATTTAGTCGTTGCCTCGATCTGTCGTCGGAGCGACGGCTATAGTGGGGCTGACAGGCGGCGCGATCGCTCCGTGGCGGGGGTGCCGCGCACCCGCGAACCCGCCACGGCCGTCGTCAGGTCACGCGGGGGCTGGTCCCGGCATCGGATTTGAACCCTCGCGTCGAACGACGCCGCGGTGGCGACTCGAACCGCCGCCGGCGTCAAAAAGTGAGATCGAGATCGCTCGGTTCGCGTACGCTCGTTGCTGGAGTCGATCCCTACGCGATCTTGCCCTACGCGATCTTGCCCTACGCGATCTTGCCCTACGCGATCTTGTCGTACTGGGTCGAGAGTTTCTCGGCCGCCTCGTCCATGAGGTCGGCCTCGTAGTCGTCGAGGTTCCACTCGACGACCTCCTCGACGCCGCCGGATCCGAGCTTCACGGGGACGCCGAAGGCGGTGTCCTCGTGGCCGAACTCGCCCTCCAGCGCGATGGAGCCGGGGAGCACCTCGCCGGTGTCGCGGATCACGGCCTCGACCATGTGGGCGACGCCCGTGGCCGGCCCCCACTCGGTCGCGCCCTTGCGCGAGATCACGTCCATCGCCGACTCCTGGAGGTCGCCGAGGATCTCCTCCTTCTCGTCGGCAGTGAACTCGGGGTCGGCGCCGTCGACGCGGACCTTCGAGAACACGGGCACCTGCGCGTCGCCGTGCTCGCCGAGGATCGTCGCCTCGACGTTCTTCACCGGCGCGTCGAAGCGCTCGGAGAGCACGTACCGGAAGCGCGCGGAGTCGAGGCGGCCGCCGAAGCCGATCACCTTCTCGCGGGCGCGCTCGCCGCTCTCGTACAGGTGGCGGTTGAGCAGGTCCACGGGGTTCGAGGTGGTGATCGACACGAAGTCGTCGTTGTACTCGCGCAGCGACTCGCCGATGTCCTCCATGATCGGCGCGTTGTCGCCCGCCAGGTCGATCCGGGTCTGCCCCTCCTTGCGCGGGATGCCCGCGGTGATGACGACCACGTCCGAGCCCTCAGTGGCCGAATAGTCACCCTGGCGGATCCGCGTGTTGGAATCGTACGCGACCCCGTGATTGGTGTCGGCCGCCTGGCCGATCGTCGTCTCCTCCATGTCCGGGATGTCGACGAACACGAGTTCGTCCGCGATGTCCCGAAGCGCGATGTTGTAGCCGGCCGCGGCACCCACCGTTCCCGCCGCGCCGATCACGCTGACTTTCGTCATATCACGTACCTAGCCGACCGAGTCTCCGGTAAACGTTTCGAAACCGACGATCTCGGGTGCCGAACGACGTAGATCGAGTCGACGATCGTCGAACTGCGGACGGTCCGGCCCGGACGGCCCGACCTCGGGTCACGGCCAGATCTCGGGTCGTGCGCTACGGGTGCGCACACTGCGCGCGAGCCAACGGGATTATGACCGCCCGCACAGCAACGTCCGAACAACGATGGCTATCGAGGAGCGAGGGGACGCACACCTCATCACGCACGCGCTGGCGAAGGACACGCTCTCACGGCTGCGCGACGTGGAGACGGAGCAGGTCGCGTTCCGAAAGGGGCTGGTGAAGCTGGGCCGCATCTGCGGCTACGAGATCATCGACGGCGCGATGGAGACGGAGTTCGTCTCGATCGAGACGCCGCTGGCGGAGACGACCGGCGAGCGCGTGAAGGGGCTCGACAACGTCGTCATCATCAACGTCCTGCGCGCCGCGACGCCGTTCGTCGAGGGACTGTTGAAGGCGTTCCCGCGCGCCAAGCAGGGCGTCATCTCCGCCGGCCGCAACGAGGAGGCCGGGATGGGGGAGGACGGCACCTTCCCGATCGAGATCGACTACACGAAGCTTCCCGACATCACCGCCGAGGACACCGTCATCGTCGCCGACCCCATGCTCGCGACGGGATCGACGATGTGTGCCGTGCTCGATCACGTGCTCGCCGACAACCCAGAGCCCGAGGACCTGTTCGTGCTCTCCGCCGTCTCCGCCCCGGACGGACTCACCCGCGTCGCCGAGGAGGCGCCGCAGGCCGATCTCCTCACCGTCGCCATCGACGACGAACTCAACGACGAGGGGTTCATCGTCCCCGGCCTCGGCGACGCCGGCGACCGCGCGTTCCGGACGCAGTAACCGCAGCCCCGCGAAGTTCCCTCCCAGTGTAGCCGAACGTTCTTGCCCGAAGCCGGGGCCACCCCGTCGCGTGACGTAACGGCAGCCGGCGAGGGTCCGGGCGGCTGTGCGGTCCCCCTTCGCCGGTCGCGGGACGGTCGGACCGCCTGTCAGCTACATCGGATCGATCGGCCACGCCTACAGCCGCGCCTTCAGCGCTCGCGCCGTCTTCTCGCCGACGCCGGGCACGTCCAGCAAGTCGTCCTCGCCGGCGGCGCGCACGTTCTCGACTGAGCCGAACCGCCGGAGGAGTCGCCGGCGCGTCTCGTGACCGACGCCGGGCACCTCGTCGAGAACCGTCGACACGTCGTCGCGGAGCGTCTGGTGATACTGCACCGCGAACCGATGCGCCTCGTCGCGAACGCGCTGGAGGAGGTGGAGATGCGGCGCGTCGTCCTCCCAGCGGTGCACTCCGTCGGCCGTGATCACCAGTTCCTCCTCCTTGGCGAGCGCCACCGCCGGCACGTCCCAGCCGACTTCCGCGAGGGCGTCGCGCGCGGCGCCGAGCTGGCCGTCGCCGCCGTCGATGAGCAGCAGGTCCGGGTCGGGCCGGTCGTCGCGCCCGTCGACCGCGCGCTCTGCGCGCCACTTCACTAGCTCGCGCATGTTCGCGTAGTCGTCGTTGCGGTCGGTGAGCTTCTTTCGACGGTAGTCCGCCTTCTCGGCGCTTCCGCCGACGAAGCACACGTCGGAGCCGACAACCTGCTTCCCCTGGGCGTGGCTCACGTCGAACCCCTCGATGCGCTCGGGGCGGTCGATCCCGAGGACATCGGCCAGTGCCGACAGCTCGTCGCGACGCGTCGGACCGCTGCGGGCGTTCTTCAGCGCGAGGTCCACGAGCTTCGCCTCCCGTCCCGCGCCGGGGACGCGGACGGCGACGCCCTCAGCCTCCAGCCACGCGAGTACGTCGTCGTCGGCCGGCCGCTCCGAGAGCAGAATCGCGTCGGGAAGCTCCCGCTCGGCGTAGTACTGGACGAGGAACGCCGAGAGCACCTCGGCGACGCGGTCCTCTGCGTCGGGGGCGTCCAGCGAGTGGCGAGACCGGTCGACGAGCTGACCGCGTTCGCTGTGGAGGCGCGCGACGACGGCCGAGTCGCCCTCGACGGCCGCGCCGAGCACGTCGACCGCGCGCTCGTCGGAGCGGTCGGAGACGGCGTCCTCGCCCTCGCCGTGGAACGCCTCGACCGCGTCGAGGCGGTCGCGGAGGTTCGCCGCGCGTTCGAACTCCCGTGCCCGGGCGGCCGCCTCCATCTCCCGCCGCAACGGGTCCGCGAGCGCGCCGGTTTCCCCCTCGAAGAAGCGGACCGCGGACGCGACGTCCTCGCGGTAGGACGCCTCGTCGATCTCGCCGGTACAGGGGGCCGAGCAGAGCCCCATCTCGTAGTCGAGACAGGGGCGCTCGCGTCCCTGGTACTTGTGGTCCGAACAGCCGCGCAGGCCGTACGTCTCGCGGATCGCCTTGATCACGGTGTCGACCCGGCCCTTGTCGGTGAACGGGCCGAAGACGGTCGCCGCCTCGTCGGGGTCGCGCGTCGCCTCGATCCGCGGGACCGGGTGGTCGGTGATCTGGACCAGCGGGTACGACTTGTCGTCCTTGAGCCGGACGTTGAAGCGGGGGTTGAGCCGCTTGATCAGGTTCGCCTCCAGCAACAGCGCCTGGGTCTCGGTGTCCGTGACCGCGAAATCGAGCGCGTCCGCGCGGTCGACCATCCGGGAGACCCGGGCCGACCGCGGGTCCGCGTACGACGGCACGCGGTCCCGGAGGTCGACCGCCTTCCCGACGTACAACACGGTGTCGCCGTCGAGGAACTGGTAGACGCCCGGCTCGCGCGGAAGGTCCGCCGCGCGCTCGCGAACGGCGCTCGCGTCCATCGCGGGAGAGTGGGGGCTCCGCGCGTTTGAGGGTGACGCGTCGAGAGCGGCGACGCACGGCCGGCGGAGGAACGGGATCCGGCACTCGTCGAGTATCACACGTGATTCCCGGACGGCAACCGTTAAACGGGATTCACAGAGCCGTAGATGTATGCCATTACTCGCTCGCCTCCGTGCGTGGGTCACGGGGACGGATCCGAACGAGCCGCTGGCGGACGGCGGGGTCACCGTCCAGTCGGGCGCCGACTCGGCCGGAATGCCCGAGTCGGACGCCGCCGCCGACGAGGACGACGAACTGAACGTCGACGACGACCTGCTGCTCGACGGGATGGGGTCGCCCGTCTTCATGGTCGATGCGGACGGCGAGATCGTCGCGTGGAACTCGGCGATCGAGGAGCTGACCGGCGCGAGCGCCGAGGAGGCGATCGGCCACGAACACGCCAGCGAGATGTTCTACCCCGACGGCCGTCGGGCACAGACGCTCGCCGACAAGGTGCTCGAACACCCGAAGTCGGTCCACGAGGAGTTCGGCGTCGACCTGGAGGACGAGTCGATGTGGCTGTACTCCGACACCAGCGTGATGACCGACCAGCACGGCGTCGACCGCGACATCTACTTCACTGCCATGCCGCTGTACGAGGACGACGAGCTGGTCGCCGTCGTCGAGACGGTCCGCGATCGGACGGACCAGGTCCAGCGCCAGAAGGCGGTCGAGGACCTCGTCGACGAGCTCGGCGCGACCATGGGGTTACTGACGGAGGGCAACCTCGACGCACGGGCGTCCTTCGAGGACGAGAACGACTGCCTCGACGACCGGCTGCTCGACGTCATCTGCGACCTCAACGAGATGGCCGAGGCGTTCGAGGAGACCGCCGCCGGCGTCGACGAGGGTACCGCGCGCCTGGAAGACTCCGTCGAGGAGGCGGTCGACGCCGCCGAGGAGATCGCTGAGAACGTCGGCGAGCAGAACGAGCTGCTCTCGGAGGGCGTCTCGGAGATGCAGACGTTCTCCGCGTCGATGGAGGAGGTCGCCGCGACCGCCGAGGAGGTCGACACCGCCGCCGAGCAGGCGCGCGAGGCCGCGACCGACGGGCTCGACGCCAGCGAGGACGCCCGCGAGGCGACCGAGGAGGTGACCGAGATCGGCGAGGAGCTCGTCGACTCCGTCACCGATCTCGGCGACCGGATGGACGACATCGAGTCCGTCGTCGAGGTCATCTCCGACGTGGCCGAGCAGACGAACCTGCTGGCGCTCAACGCCAACATCGAGGCCGCCCGCGCCGGCAAGGACGGCGACGGGTTCGCCGTCGTCGCCGAGGAGGTGAAGACGCTCGCCGACGAGACCCGCCAGCACACCGAACAGATCACCGGCAACATCGAGCAGCTACAGAACCGGACCGACTCGACGGTCGTCGCCGCCGAGCAGAGCCACCAGCAGATCGATCACGCGGCCGACCAGATCGACGACGTGTTGGTAGCGTTCGAGGACATCGCGGCGTCCATCGACCAGGCCGCCGACGGCATCGCCGAGGTGTCGCGCGCGACCGACGACCAGGCGGCCACCGTCGAGGAGCTCACCGCGACCATCGAGGAGGTCCGGGAGCGCTCGACCGAGACCGAACACGCAGCCGACCGGATCGTCGCCGCGACCGACGACCAGAGCGACGCAATCGCCGAGCTGTCCCAGCGCGTGACGGAACTCCGTGGCAAGGACGCCGAAAGCGCCGAGTTCCGTGCAGACGGCGGACGGACGAGCCGACTCGCGGGCGGAGAGTCGGAGTTCCGAACCGACGGCGGCATCACGATCGACGCGCCCGCGGACGCCGGTCACGACGACGAGGGCGACGACGGCGTCACCATCGAACCGGCCGAAGCGGAGGCGGCCAACGGCGAGGCGGCCGACGACGATACCGACACCGACGGCGACTACGGCGGCTTCGTGTTCGAGAACTGAACGATACCGCCCCGAGAGCCGTCGTCGCGGGGTCCGCGAACGGTTCTCCACAATCGACGGCGAACCCCGTACCAATCGCGAACCCCGCAACCGACCGCGAACCCCGCAGCCTTTCTCGTCGGCCGTCCAACCGGTGGGCATGCGCCTCTGGCTCGTCTCCCGCGAGTACGACACCCGACAGACGGTGACGCTCACCTACGCGAGCGTCGACGGTCGACGGTCGTACACGCGGCAGGCGTCGATCGAGTTGCTCCAGCGGAAGCCGATCACCGCCGCCATCGACCGCGACGAGGACGACACCGAGCGCGTCGACGACGACGAGCGACGCGAACGCTACGCCGCGGAAGCCGAGCGGATGGCCGCCGACCACGACCCGGACGACGAGATCTGACGGCGGAGTGCGACCGTCAGTCGCATTCGCCGGGGAGACGCGTGGCTTCCGGGAACCGGCAGCGGCGACCGAAGAACGGACCGAAGGAACGACTGGGGGAGCGGTCCCCCGACCTCAACACCAGTTTTCGAGCACCGGGGCGTCGGCCTCGCCGACGGAGAGCCAGGCGTCGTCGCATGCGAGGTCCGCGATGACGAACTCCGCGGAGCTCTCGTCCACCGACGCCATCACCTCACCGGGCTCGCACCCCGTGTGCCTCGTTGTCATATGAATGCATCTCACATACGCACTGATAAACTCGTCGGATTGACAGCGCTTCACAGGGTCGTCCCCTCGGGGGAATACTCCCGGATTCGTCGGGTGAGCGCCCGGGATAGGCGCCAGCACACCTTCGCATGATACAAGAGGCGTCGGGGCGCACTGCGGGGTATGAACGTAGCAGACGCGATGACGCCGCGAGCGGATCTCGTCACGGTGTCGCTCCCCGGCAGTCGCGACGACGTCCTCACGTACCTCCAGGAGTACCGCTTCTCGTCGGTTCCGGTGGTGAAGGGCGAGGGCGACGAGGAGGTGTACCGCGGCCTCGTCTCCCGGGACGACCTCATCGAGAAGCCCGACGAGGACCAGCTGGCGCTGTTGATGCGGGACGTGCCGACGGTCACGCCCGAGACGAACCTCCGCGACGCCGCGCAGGTGATGATCGGCGGCAGCCGTCGCGTTCCCGTCGTCGAGGAGCGCAACGGCGACACCCTGGCGGGGATCGTCACCGTCACCGACATCGTCGCCGCGATCGCCCGCGACGAGGTCGACACCGACGCCGTCTGCGGCGACGTGGCCGGCACCGACGTGAACACCGTGTACACCGGCACGCCGCTGACGGTCGCCGAGCGCCAGCTGTTCTTCGCGAACGTCCCGTACGCGGTCGCGCTGGGCGAGGACGGCGACATGGCCGGCATGCTCACCGAGGTCGACGTGCTCGAGGTCGCCCGCGTCGTCGAGGGCGAGGACAACACCGGCGACTCCATCGCCGATCAGGACGACGACTGGAAGTGGGAGGGCATCAAGGCCGTCGGCGCGGCGTACGTGCCCACGCGGAACGTCGAGATCCCCGCGGAGCCGGTCACGGAGTTCATGACCGAGGACGTGCGGACGGTCTCGCGGACGCGGTCGGTGCAGGAGGCCGCCCAGGAGATGATCACCGAGGACATCGAACAGGTGCCCCTGCAGGCCGGCGGCGAGCTCGTCGGCATCGTGCGCGACGTGCACCTGTTGGAGGCGCTGTAGATGGCCGAACAGGAGGACGTGATCGAGCTGGCGAAGCGTCGGGGCTTCTTCTTCGGCGCCAACGGCGCCTACGGCGGCGTCGCCGGCTTCTACACGTACGGCCCCAACGGCGCGGCGGTGAAGGACAACCTCGAGTCCGCCTGGCGCGACCGCTTCACCGTCCGCCAGGGCAACATGGAGATCGAGGCGCCGACGATCATGCCCGAGGCCGTCTTCGAGGCGTCGGGCCACCTCGACGGCTTCGACGACATGCTCGTCGAGTGCCCCGAGTGCGGCGAGTCACACCGCGCCGACCACCTCATCGAGGACAACACTCACATCGAGGAGGCCGAGTCGCTCCCGATCTCCGAGGTCGAGGAGCTGATCCGCGAGCACGACCTGCGGTGTCCCACCTGCGACGCGGCGCTTTCGGGCGAGCCGGTCGAGGACTTCAACCTCATGTTCGAGACGAGCATCGGCCCCGGCTCGGGCCAGCCCGGCTACATGCGCCCCGAGACCGCCCAGGGCATCTTCGTCGAGTTCCCGCGCCTCAAGGAGTACGCCAGGAACCGCCTCCCGTTCGGCGTCACCCAGATCGGCCCGGCCTACCGCAACGAGATCAGCCCCCGGAAGGGCATCATCCGCGTGCGCGAGTTCACGCAAGCCGAGCTGGAGACGTTCATCGACCCCGAGGAGGACGAGCCGCCGCTCCACGAGGTCGAGGACGTTGAGGTCACACTGTACCCTGCCGACGAGCAGGAGGACGAGGACGGCGAGGCCTACACCACGACCGTCGGCGACGCCGTCGACGAGGGCGTCATCGGCTCCGACTGGGTCGGTTACTACCTCGGTGTCGCACAGGAGTGGTACGAACGCGTCGGCGTCGACATGGACCGGTTCCGGTTCCGCCAGCACCTCCCCGGCGAGTTGGCCCACTACGCGGCCGACTGCTGGGACGCCGAATCGGAAGTGGGCGCGGCGCGAAGCGCCGCGAGGTCGTCGAGCGGCGACGACGAGGAGCCGCGAGACGAAGGCGACTGGATCGAGATCACCGGCTTCGCCTACCGCTCGGACTACGACCTGAGCAAACACGCCGAACACTCCGGCGAGTCGTTCACCGTGTTCAAGCAGTACGACGAGCCGAAGACCGTCGAGCGCGCGACCGTCGACCCCGACATGGCGACCCTCGGCCCCGAGTTCGGCGGCGACGCCGGCGCGGTCGCAGAGGCGCTGCAGACGCTCGCCGAGCGCGACCCGGACGCCTTCGACGAGGCCGAAGTCGAGGTCGAGGTCGACGGCGAAACCCACACGGTCGACAGCGACGTGGCGAACTTCTCGGTCGAGGAGGTGACCGAGAACGGCGAGCACATCACCCCCCACGTCGTCGAGCCGTCGTTCGGCGTCGACCGCATCGTCTACACCGTCATCGAGCACGCCTACCGGACCGACGAGGTCGACGGCGAGGAGCGCACCTACCTCGCGCTCGACCCGGAGATGGCCGCCACCGACGCCGCCGTCTTCCCGCTGGTCTCCAACGACGACCGCCTGCTCGATCTGGCCGACGAGGTCACCGACGACCTGCGCGCGGCGGGCCTCTCGGTCGAGTACGACGACTCCGGCTCGATCGGCCGGCGCTACCGCCGGCAGGACGAGGTCGGCACGCCCTTCTGTGTCACCGTCGACCGCGACGGCATCGAGGGCGACGGCCCCGACACCGTCACCGTCCGCGAGCGCGACTCCGCGCGGCAGGTCCGCGTGCCCGTGAGCGAGGTCGCCGACGAGATCGCCGCCCTGCTCGATCCCGAGGACGACCGCGCGTTCGACGCGCTCGCGGCGTCGCACGACGAGATCGAGACGGACGTGGAGACGGCCTGAGACGCCGATGGGGGAGCTGAAGCGGCGGGCGGTTCACGCCTCCGGGACCGGGTTCCCGGCGATCTACCTGCTCGGGCTCGTCACCTGGCGACAGCTACAGGCGCTCCTGCTGGTCGCGACGGCCGGCGTGTTTGTGTTGGAGTTCCTCCGACTCGTCGTCGGCGTGGAGTGGCCGCCGCTGGACCGCGTGTACGACGAGCTGACGCGGGAGTACGAGGCCGACAACGTCGCCGGCTATGCCCTGTTCATGGTGGGCGCGACCGTCGCGGCGCTGGCGTTCGCGCCGCCGTACGGGCCCGAGATCGTCGCCTTCGAGCCGCCGATCGCGGTGTCGGCGATCCTGATGCTGTCGATCGGCGACCCGATCTCCGGGTACCTCGGCAGCAACGACGCGACGACGGCCAAGGAGGTCGGCGTGCTGGGGGTGATGTTCCTCGTGTGCTTCGCGCTCGCGGTGCCGATCACCGTCCTCCACGCGGGGACGGTCGTCGGCGTCGCCGCCGCGGCCGCGGGGGCGCTCGGGGCGACCGTCGCCGACGGCGTGAAGCCGGTGGTCCGCGGCTACGTGGTCGACGACAACCTCACCATCCCGCCCGCCGCGGGGGCGGCGATGACCGCGGTGTTCCTGCTGGCGGCCTGAATCGGCACTCGGCTCCCGGCCTGAAACGGTACTCGGCCTCGGTCGGGCGCGCGACGCTACCGCAACACGAGGAGGTACGTGGCCGCGAAGACGACGATCGCGAGCCCGGCGACGTTCTCGAGCGTCAACGCGGCGAGATCGAGGTACGACAGCCCCCACACGACGACCGACGCGAAGATCGACGAGAGGACGATGTTCATCGCGAGCAGCACGCGCGGGTCGCCGTCGCTTGCCATGCCTCGCCGTGCGGGTACCACCTACTTGGCTCTCGCGGTCGTAGGTCGGGTATGCGCCTCCGGAACCGCGAGGGCGACGCCGTCGACGCCGTCCCCTTCCTCGTCGTCGCGGGGATGGCGTTCATGATCGCCCTTTCGTTCGGACCGATCTACCTGATGGCGCTGTTCGGCGTCGACCTGCCGCTCGCGCTCACAGGGTCGGTCGCGGCCTTCGTCGCGACCGCGGTCGCCGCGTACCATCGCCTCGTGCGTTCGGCTCGGCCGGACCTCCGCGAGAACCTCCCGGCGTCGTGGCGGTTCCGGCGGCTGTTGTACGCCGCCGTCGCCTTCGGGCTGCTGCTCGTACTGTTGACGCTCCCGCTCGTCGACTGGTGAGCGCGGCCGACGGCGGTTCCCCGCGGGCTTTTGTGCGGGGGGCGCCCACCCCGCGGCATGCGCGAAGTCGAGGCCGAGCGGTTCGTCGCGGCGACCCCCGACACGCTCCGCCGGCTGCTCTCGCCGGCGGCGCTCGTCGAGTACGAGGGGAGCTTCGTGGTCCGGGGAACCCGATCCGAGGACGACGCCACCGTCGTCACCGTCGCCGGCGGCGGTCTGGAGTTCGACCTCCGGGTGACCGAAACCGACGACGGCTGGCGCTACGAGCAGGTCGGCGAACGGGGACCGTTCGACGCGATGGAGACGGCGGTGACCGTCGAGCCGGCCAACGAGGGCAGTCGGGTGCGGGCCGTCTCGCGCGTTTCGCTGGGGCTGCCGGTCCCGCTTGCCGACCGGATCGCCGGGTGGAAGCGCCGCGGCGAGCTGCGGCGCCTGCTCGATACCATCGCCGACGACGCCTGAGGCGCTCGATCGCGGACTCGACGGTTGTGTGTCGCGACCGCGGATCCGCGCCGCAGTTTATGCGCAGGACAGTGAGTATCACACCCATGGGACTGATCGGCACGCTCACCGAGACGCTGAAGGCCTCGACGGAATCGCCGAACCGTGGGGGCGGCACCGAGGAGTCGACGGGCGCGTACTGGTGTCACGACTGCGACGAGCGCCTGCTCGACCTCGACGTGGAGGGGGAGGGTCCCCCGTCGTGTCCGGAGTGCGGCGACGAGATGGAGTTCGAGCGCTCGCCCGGCTCGACCGGCTGCGCCTGCTGACGGCTACGACAGCGAAACGACCGCGTCGGCGTTCCCGTCGCCATCGCCGTCGCCCTCGGCGGGGGCGGTCGGGAACCACTCGGCGGGGTCGACGCCGGTTCCGTTCTCCAGCTCCGCGTCCGTGAGGAGACAGTCGTCCAGCCGCGCGCGCACCGCCGGCTCGTCGAGGTCGACGCCGATGACGACCACCTCGGTGTGGCGGTCGCCCCACTCGTCGTCCCAGTCGGCGCCGCCGCGGCGGTTCGCCCGGTACAGCTCCCGGTCGGCCTCCGCCATCGCCGCCACCCACGGGCCGACCGCCTCCACCCGAACCGAGGGGCCGGCCTGGCTGTAGTGCAGCCGTTGATCGTTGCCGGCGACGTGGAGCGTTCCCTTCGAGCGCACGACCGACTCGGGCAGGTTCGAGAGGTACTCGGCGAGGCGTTCGGGGTGGAACGGTCGCCGCGCGCGGTAGACGAAGGAGGTGACGCCGTACACCTCGTCCGGGTGGGCGTGGTCGTGGTCGTCCCCGCCGTGTCCGTGGCCGTGATCGTCGCCGTCGGCGTGCCCGTGATCGTCGCTGTCGGCGCGGTCGTCGGGCTGATCGTGGCCGTGCTCCTCGTCCCGATGCTCGTACAGGTCCACGTCGAGGATCCGATCCAGCGGCGCCGCCGAGTGTTCGGTGGGAAGGGTCTCGGCGCGGGGACGGAGCGCGCGCACCAGCTCCTCGGCCTCCGCGAGTTCGGCCTCGTCGCACAGGTCGGCCTTGTTGAGCAGGACCACGTCCGCGCCCTCCACCTGTTCGACGAGCAGATCCGAGAGCGGGCGGGGAGCCTCGTCGCCGTCGCCTTCGCGGTCGGCGTCGTCGCCACCGAGGTCCGCGTCCTCGCCGTTCGCCGCCGCGCCGGCGTCCGCGCCCTCGCCGCCCCCGCGGGCACCGCCGCCCTCGTGAGTGGTGCTCCCCCGTCGTTTCGGGGTTCCCTCGCCCGAGAAGGCGTCGAGGAACTGCGGGGTGTCGAGCACCGTGACGACGGCGTCCATCCGGTATCGGGCCGCAGCCGGGCCGTTGGTGAACTGCCGGGCGACGGGACCGGGCTCGCTGATCCCCGACGGCTCGACGACGAGGTGGTCGAACTCCTTGCCGTCGGCGAGCTGGACGACCGCGCGTTCGAGGTCGTCGCGCAGCTCACAGCAGATACAGCCGTTGGACAGCTCCGCGACGCCGACGGCGGGGAGGTCCTCCGAGGAGAGCAGGTCGTAATCGACGTTCACCGATCCCACGTCGTTGACCAGCACCGCGATGTCGCGGTCGCCGGCGTTCGAGAGGATGTGGTTCACCAGCGTCGTCTTGCCGGCCCCGAGGCTCCCCGAGAGGACCGTCACCGGGACGGCGTCGTCGCCGCTCGGTCCGGGACCGCCGCCGAGTCCGCGTCCGGGCGTCATCGACGAACGATCCGCGCGTGTGGTACTTGTGCCCGTTGGTCGCGGCGGGCCGAGGACGATCCGCGCACTATCGCGACATGCTTAACCACGGGAGCGCCACACACACGAGCGATGAGCGACGCCACGGACGACGGCGGGGGCGCCCTCGCGGACCGGATCGACCGGTACCTCGACGCGCTGCGCGAGTGGGCGGCCGGCCTGTATCACGGGCTGGTGACCCACCCGGCGTACGAGAAGATCGAGAAGGAGGCCGAGGACCTGGAGGACACGTTCATGCTGGCGTGCTTCCCGGACGCCTTCGGCATCCCCTCGCCGGTCTCCTACTACACCGCCGAGCTGCTCCCGTATCTCGAGGACGAGTTCGAGGCGTGGGAGCGCCGGATGTGGGACCGCGGCTCGATGCTCGAACGCAAGGGACAGCAGTACCACTTCTGATGGCCCGGGACACACACATGGAGAAGTTCGTGTTCTTCGGCGGGAAGGGCGGCGTCGGCAAGACGACGATGTCGGCGGCGTACTCGGTCAAGTGCGCGGACGCGGGGCTTGACACGCTCGTCGTCTCGACGGACCCGGCCCACTCGACGTCGGACGTGTTCGACCAGGAACTGGGCGACGAGCCGCAGGCCGTCGAGGGACGCGAGGGGCTGTGGGCGATGGAGATCGACCCCGACGAGGAGGTCGAACACCACCTGATGGAGACGAAGCGCGCGCTCGGCGACCAGGTGAGCGCCGCGCTCGTCAACGAGATCGACCGCCAGATCGAGATGGCACATCAGACCCCGGGCGCCTACGAGGCCGCGCTGTTCGACCGGTTCGTCGACGTGATGCGCTCCAGCGACGACTTCGACCGCGTCGTCTTCGACACCTCCCCCACCGGCGGCACGCTCCGGCTGCTCGGACTGCCGGACTTCCTGGAGGGGTGGATCGACCGGCTGCGGCGCAAGCGCGAGAAGTCGATCGACCTGTACGAGAAGGCCGCGATCGGCAACAACGAACCCCGGAGAGTGATGGACGGCGACCCGATCCTCGCGCGGTTACAGGAGCGCAAGGAGTTCTTCGAGTACGCCGGCGAGACGCTGCGCGAGCACGCCGCCTTCTTCCTCGTCGTCAACCCCGACGAGCTGTCGGTGCGTGAGACGCGGCGCGCGGCCGAGGGACTCGCCGACCGCGGGCTCGCCGTTCGTGGGCTCGCGGTGAACCGGCTCACTCCCTCGCCCGACGACGACGAGAACGGCCGCGGGGCGCGCTACCTCCGCGACCGCGTCGCGACCGAGCGCGCGCACCTCCGGACGCTTCGCGAGGAGTTCGAGCAACCCGTCGTCGCCGAGATCGAGACCCGCGTCGAGGAGGTGAAGGGCGACTTCCTCACGGAGGTCGCCGACGAGCTCGACATCGAGGCGGCCCCGCCCGCGACCCCCCCGGACGGCTCGGCGTGAGTCACCCGGCCGGGGATGACCCGGTTCGGTTCGGCGTGGGGTGTGTGGGGTGCGCGCGAGGCGCGCGCGGCAAACCACAAAGTATTCAACGACAGATTTTCCGCAAAATCCACTACCGAATGGTACGTAACGAAGGGAGAACGATCGTTCAGGCCGGCGAAACTGCCGTTTGAGCGCCGTCGATCCACCATCGAAGGTTAATGTTTTTATATTCATTCTGCACACGACTGTGACGAGGTAACAAGCATGGTGGCAGCAATGTGGCTGGTGATCGGGGTACTCGCACTGTTCAGTGCGGGGTATCTCGGGTACTCGCGGTATCTCGCACAGTTCGTCGAACTGGACGAGGACCGGGAGACGCCGGCACACAAATACGAGGACGGACAGGAGTACGTTCCGGCGAAGAAGCCGGTACTCTTGGGGCATCACTATTCGAGTATCGCTGGCGGCGCGCCCATCGTGGGTCCCATCACCGCGGGTGTCGTGTGGGGCTGGGTACCCGCGATCTTGTGGATCGCCATCGGCAACCCGCTGATGGGGTCGGTCCACGACTTCGTCTCGCTGTCGGCGAGCCTCCGACACGAGGGGAAGTCGATCGGGTACATCATCGGCGAGTACGTGGGCGAGCGCGGCAAGAACATGCTGCTGTGGTTCGCGTTCCTCACGATCGTGCTCGTCGTCGCGGTGTTCGCACTCGTGGTCGCGATCGTGTTCAACGCGTACCCCGAGGCGGCGACCGCGAGCCTGATCTACATCGGGTTGGCGGTGCTGTTCGGCGTGTACCTGTACCAGCTGAACCTCTCGTTCATCCCGGGGACGATCGCGTTCGTCGCCGCGATGTTCGCGGGCGTGTACGTCGGGACGCTGGTCCCGGTCGCGCTGTTCGAGCCGGCCGCACGTGCGCCCGCACAGACGATCGTTCTGCTGGGCAGCGGCGGGTCGTGGATCCCCGGCGCGGGCGCGCTCGGCGCCAACACCGCCGCGTGGATCCCGATCATCCTCGTGTACGGGGCGCTCGCGAGCGCGCTTCCGGTGTGGGTGCTGCTGCAGCCGCGTGACTACCTCTCGTCGTTCCTCCTGTACTCGGGGGTCGGCGGGGCACTGCTGGCGATCATCGTCGGCACGCTGGGCGGCGCGATGGGCATCGGCGCGATCACGCCGAGCCAGCCGCTCACCACGCAACTCGAACCGTTCTACGGGTTCATCGGCCGCTCCGGCGCGCCGCTGTTCCCGCTGCTGTTCATCACCATCGCGTGCGGGACCATCTCCGGGTTCCACTCGCTGGTGTCGTCGGGGACGACCTCGAAGCAGCTGAACAAGGAGACCGACGCGCGCGCGATCGGCTACGGCGGGATGCTCGGCGAGGGACTGCTCGCCACCGTCGCGCTGATCACGGTCGCGCTCGTCGCGCCCGAGGTCGGCGGCGGCATCGGCCTCGCGCTGCCGACGTTCGCGACCGGCGGCGGGCTCATCCTGACGAGCTTCGGCATCCCGACCTCCTTCGGCGGCCCGTTCATGGCGCTGGTGCTCGTGAGCTTCCTGCTCACGTCGACCGACACCGCCGTCCGGCTGGGTCGGTACATGATGGAGGAGATCGTCGGCACGCCCGAGTCGCCGGTCGAGTCGTTCGCGGCCGACCGCTACGGCAACGCGGTCGTGCAGGCGGTGCCCGCGTACGTCATGATCACGAGCGGCTCGTGGCTGACGCTGTGGCAGCTGTTCGGCGGCGCGAACCAGCTGCTCGCTGCGCTGGCGCTGCTCACCGCGACGGTGTGGCTCGCCAACTGGAGCGACTCGAAGCAGCTCATCTCCACCGGCGGCCCGATGGTGGTCATGGTGACGATCACCGTTCTCGGGCTGCTGTGGCTCGCGCTCCACGACAACATCTACGCGAAGTTCCTCAACGACGCGTGGATGGCCGAGGCGGGGGCCTTCGCGATGCTGTCGGCGGTCGTCCAGATCGCCATCGCGTTCACCCTGATCTACCTGGCGCTGTCGCTGGTCAAGATGGGGTACGACAACATCCAGGAGGCCCGCAGGGGCACGGGCGGCGCGGTCGCCACCGACGGCGGCCAGGCCGACGACTGAGCGGGCAATCGCCGCTGCGTTCGGTTCCGTTTTTTCGACGCGCTCGACGGCGAGCGGCGCCGCCGCGTCGTACGCACGTCGGTCACGACTCGCCGGCGGCACGTCGGTCATGACCTGCCGGCGTCGACCGCGGGCGTTGGCCCCGGCGTCGCCGACGACGCATTCGCTGTGAACGGACCGGACAGCCACGACGAGAACAACACCGGCCGCCCCGACCGGGGCGGCCGACTCGGGGTTCGCGCGAACGCCAGGTCCCTACCCATGGCTTCGCCGCGACCCGACGGCGGTCGGCTCCCGCGTCCCTGCGACCGCCGCTATCAACGACTCCGCGTCGGGCGAGTATAAGGGTTCGCCGTGACGTATCAGCCGTGAGAGCGACGGGGATCGGGGACAGGCCGCGATCGCTTCCGTATCCGCACGTTCGGCACCCGCGCGATCGATGGCGTCACCGCACGCTCGGACTCAGATCGTGAGGATCGCGCTGACGAGGTGTTTCGTGAAGATGGCGACGCCGGAGCCGAGCCACGTCATGAGCACGAAGTGGAGGTAGGCGTTCGCCTTGTTGCCGCCGTCGATGGTGCGGATCATCACCGACGAGAGCACGGCGTTGAACAGGATGACCAGCAGGAGCAGGAACTCGATGAGCGCGATGTCGTACACCCCGGCGTAGATGATCTTGCCGACGCCGCCGGCGTTGGTGATGTTGAACTGCTGGGACAGGTCCGCGAGGATGTTCACGACCTGCAGGCCGATGAAGAACGCGAACGCCGACGCGGAGGTGATCCCGTACAGCAGCCCGATCATCGTCACCGTCGCCTGCCGGCGCTGCTCGCGCAGCTGCATGACGGTGTTCATGTTCTGGGAGATGAGCTCGCCGAGCAGCTTCGGCCGGCCGCCCATCGAGCGCCCCTCGAGGTACATGTCCGAGAACTTCTGGATGAGATACGAGCGCGTGTCCGTCGCGAAGGTGTACCACGCCTGCTCGGAGCTGATCCGGATGTTGAGCCGGCGGTACAGGCGGACGATCGCCGGCGTGAGCGCGCCGAAGTCCTTCTTGTGGAGCGTCGCGAGCACGTCGCCGGTCGTCGACTGTTTGGCCGACTCGGCGGCACCGAGCGCGCGGATGAACGACGGGAACTCCCCGTCCCGCTCCTCGATGTTGCGCTCCTCGAACCGGAGCATCACCCCGGTGATCGCCATCGGCGTGATCGGGACGCAGATGTACAGCGCGAGCGGGATGTCCTCGAGGAAGAAGAGCAGCCCGCGCAGCCCCGGCCCGACGTTGAACAGGCCGGCGCCGACGAAGACGACGAGCGCGGCGGTCCCGAAGACGCCGACCGCGAAGCTGGACCACAGCCGGAAGTCCGAGGGCGCCCCCTCCTCGGAGTGGAACCAGACGGGGTCGTGGGGGGCCATCGCCCGGATGACGACGTAGAAGCCCAACTGCACCAGCATGAACAGGACGATGACCGCCGAGACGGTGAGCGTCGGGTTGTCGCCGGTGAGGATCGGGAGGACGATGGCGAACACCAGCGCGAACGTCATCGAGAGGATCATCGACATGTAGAGGTCCTTCATGACCTCCAGGTTCGCCAGCGCCCCCTCGTACACCGTGATGTAGTTCTGGATGACCGCGTCCTGCTCGGACAGCAGGAAGTCGTCGAGGGTCTGCCCGGCGCCGATGGTGTAGCCGAGGCGGTCGAAGAAGTCCGAGAACACGTCCGAGGGGACCTCCTTCGCCCGCCGGCGCAGCGCGTCGTCGAGCGACTGGTTCCACGTGTCGACGAGGTGGACGACGCGCGCGAGCTCGTCTGCGGCGGCGCCGTACTCCTCCTCGGTCGCGAGCGTCCGGAACACCTCCATGCGGTCGATGTTCGTCGTCGACAGCACCGTCATGTGCGTCATCACCAGGTGGAGCTGGTTCTCGATGGCGACCTGGCGGCCGTTGAGGTACAGCTTCGGGTAGAACACCGCCGCGACGAGTATCAGGGTCCCGAGCGCGGGGATCGGCAGGCGGACCGTCACCGGCAGCGGGAGCAGGAACGCGCCGACGATCGTGAGCAGGAAGAACGCCGCCGAAGGGGCCAGGATGTAGCCGACGTACTTCCGCTTGGACATGTCCAGCGCGTCGTACGACGCCACCAGATCGGCGGCGAGCTCCGCTGCGGAGTCGGGGAAGAAGTCGGACGCGGACGCGCTGTTCGTGCTCATGCGCGGCGCTCAGGTCGTGCGGTGCATGTCGAAGGGGAGCCCGTCGACGCCGTCGCGCTGGAAGGAGGTGATCGCCTCGTTCACCTCGTGGTAGCCGAGGATGCCCTCCTGGATCATCCGCTCGATGAGCTCCGCGCGGAAGCTCAGGTCGTCGTAGATGTCGCGGGTGTCGGCGTAGCCCAGCAGCGTCGCGATCTGCTCTTCGAGCACGTAGGAGTTGTTGCGCCCGCGGAAGACGATCTCGTCTTCCACGGGGTCCCAGTCGAACACCTGCCGGGTGACGACGCCGTCCATCTCCTTGGAGTACCCCTCGATCTCCTGCACCGAGGTGACCCGACGCAGCACGTCGTCCCCCTGCTTGACGCGGTTCTGGAACAGCGCCACGTCGGCCACGTCCATGAACGTCTCCGGGACGTTGATCGGCTCGGAGGTGAACCGCTGGATCATCGAGACGATGTCGGAGGCGTGGAACGTCAGCATGACCGGGTGACCCGTCTGGGCCGCCTGGAACGCCATGCGACCCTCGGCGCCGCGGACCTCACCCACGATGATGTAGTCGGGGCGCGAGCGCAGCGCGGCGGCGACGAGGTCGAACATGTCCACGTCGTTGGAATCGCCGCCGTCGCCCTCCCGCGTCAGGAGCTGCTGCCACGTGCTGTGGGGCGGGACGACCTCCGCGGTGTCCTCCGCGGTGTAGATCTTCGAGTCCCGGGGGATGTACGAGAGGACGGCGTTGAGCGTCGTCGTCTTCCCGGACGCCGTCTCCCCGACGACGAAGACGGTCTGCTCGTTCTCCAGACACAGCCAGAGGTACGCCGCCAGTTCGGGGCTGAGCGTTCCCCACTTCGTGATCTGGTTGATCGAGAGGGGCGTCTCCTCGCCCTGGCGGATGGTGAGCGAGGAGCCCTTGATCGACACGTCGTCGGAGTAGATGATGTTGATACGCGACCCGTCCGGCAGCGTCGAGTCGATGATGGGGTTGGAGTCGGAGACGGGGTCGCCCATCCGCTCGCCCATGTTGCGCAGCCAGTTGTCGAACTCCGTTGGCGTCCCGAAGTCGACGGTCGTCTCCAGCATGCCGAAGACGCCGTGGTCGACGTGGCACTCCTTCGGGCCGATGACGTGGATGTCCTCGTTCTCCGGGTCGCGCATGACCGGCTCCAGCGGCCCGAACCCGACGATGTCACGGTTGAGCCGGTAGCGGATGTTGTCGTACGTCTGTTTCGACACCTCGACGCGGCCGAAGTTCTTGATCGTCGAGAGGACGTTGCGCTGGCCCTGTTCCTCGGTGACGGCGGTGACGTCCTCCAGCAGTTCCTCGATGAGGTCGTCGTATCCCGACTCCCCCTCGGGGGCGGGCTTGTGGCCGCTCTGGCGCAGCAGCTTCGATTTCACCGTGTCGAGCACCTCCTCCTCGGCGCCCGACAGCGTCGGCTCGACGGTGTAGTACTTCGTGTCCTGTCCGAAGTCGCCGTACACGTGACAGAAGATCGGGCCGCCGACCGGGTACAGCACGTTCGGGCGGCGGGCCTCGTGTTCGCCCTCGATCTCGTCGACGAACATCGGGAACTCCCCCGTGATCTGCTTGAACTTCTGCAGGTGCTCGCGCAGATGCGGCCGCTTCATCGCCAGCTGCTTCAGCTCGCTCGAGGGGTTCGCCTGTCCTTGATCTGTCATCGAATGCACCTCCGCGCCGACGACGACCGGCACCCGTCATCGGCCGTGACGGCACCGCGCCCCCGGCTCCCGGCGAGGGTGATGCTCATTACGACGACACACCCGCGAACGAGGCTTAAACCCTCCCCGCGAGCTATCACCGGCGATAACAATACACGGCGCCGGAGGACGCGTCCGGGGACGACAGTGACCTCCCGGCGGCGAGCGATGAGCGTCGGCGGCGACCCACTCGGAGGGGCGGTCGCGCGCTCCTCCCGGCGCTCGCACTCGTGGTCGCCGCCGTCGCTCCCGCGAGGGCCGCTCGGACGGCGGCCGCTCAGGCGACGCTGCGCGATTCGATGACGATCCCGGTGCCCGAGCGCACCGAGAAGCCGATCGAGTCGCCGACCTGGCTTCCCATCCCGGCGAAGCGCTTGACGGAGATATTCCGGCGCACGTCGGAGCCGACCTCGACCATCTGCAGCTCGAAGAACACGTCGGCGATCGAGCGGAACGGGCCGATGGCGTCGTCGCCGACGGCGGAGGGGTCGACGGTGAGCACGATCACCTTGCCCGAGGAGATCATGTCGCGGAAGAACGAGATGATCTCCAGGGCGGCCTGCCGCTCGTCGTTGTTGCGCACGAGCGCCTCGAAGGTGGGGTCGTTGCGGAGGATGGAGTCGAACGTGTCGAGGATGATCACGTCGGAGTTCCACATCGTCTCCGCCTCCATCAGGCGCTTGAGCAGCTCCTTGCGGTCGGCGTCGCTCTCGGAGAAGTTGCCGCCGGAGTCGAAGTCCGCCGCGAGAAACAGCAGCTCCTCGTTGAGCAGCGGCTTCGTCACGTCGTAGCGCAGCGAGTACATCTGGTCGATGAACCCCGAGACGGTCAGCTCCGTCGACAGCAGGGTGACGGACGCGCCCTCGTCGACGAGGCCGTACGCGAACCGCTGGGACAGCGCCGACTTCCCGGCGCCGTAGTCGCCCTCCATGAGGACGATGGACCCGCGGGGGATCCCCCCGCCGAGTTCCTTGTTCAGTTGGTCGCGCTCGGGCAGGCCGATCGACAGCAGCGTGTTCTGTTGTGCTCGTGACATTGTGAGAGGTTGGTTGTGAGAGGTGGGTGGTGGGTTGTGAGGAGTGGGTGGTGTGGTGCAGCTTAGGATCTGAATCGGAACACTTCCTCGTCGCCGCTGACGACCAGCTTCAGCCGGTGGTCGCCGTCGGGGAGGTCCGGCGTCGAGAACTCGAGGCGAACCACGTCGCCGCGGTGCCAGATCTCGCCGCCGCCGACGACGGAGACGTTCACGCCCGTCTGGTACTCGCCGTCCAGGAGGACGTCGAACGTCCCCGGCTCCGCCGGGAGATCCGATGCACCCGTGTTACGGACGTGGATGGTGACGTTCTCGTCGCCGGAGCGGTTGTACACCTGCGCGCCGGCGTCGGAGACGATCTCGGCGTCGGCGCGGATCTCGCCGGCCACGTCGAGCGACTTCGCCGAGATGGCGTCGCTGACGCGGTCGACCTCGTTCGTCAGGGTGCCGGCGACCGACGCCGCGATGACGATGGCCGCGATGAACAGGATGAGCTCGGCGGCGCTCCCACCCGCCATCTCAGTTCACCTCGATCGCGTCGCGGACGCCGTGCTCGACGACGACCTGCGTGCGGTTCGGCGCGGTCGCGCCGACCTCGATCTCGAACCGGGCCGTCTCCCCGGGGAGCCACAGGGCCGTCGCGGCGTCGCCCTCGACCGACCGGGTGACGTTCGCCTCCGGCGGGATCTCGTTGTCGACGAGCAGCGTCGCGTCGTTCACGCCGACCGTCGTCGTCCCGTCGTTGTCGGCGAGCACGACCACGGTGTCGTTGCCCGAGTAGTACGTCGCGTTCGTCACGTCGACGCCGGTGTTCGCGCGCTCGAGCGCGCGGTCGGCGGCGTCGTGGCGTGCGTCGCTCACCTGCTCGAAGCCGTTGGCCGCGGCGGGGTAGACGATGCCGACCGCGAGGAACACGCCGAGGAAGACGACACCAGCAGAGGCACTAACGCTGAGGCCCATGCATGCCCCCCGAGAGCTGCGGCCACCGGTCGATGACGACGGACTCGGCCGTGGCGTCGGTCAACTGCATGATGTACTTGAGCGAGCGCGTGTGGTGGTCCAGGTCGAGGTGGTCGGTGCCGGGACGGTCCATGAGGTTGCGGTCGATGTCGCCGAAGCCCGAGAGGAATCCCTTGAGCTGGTCGGCGACCTCCTCGTCGATCCACTCGACGCGCTCGTAGTAGTTGACCGCGCGCACCGCGTCGGTCGTGGTCGACTCCTCGACGAGGAACTCCAGCCACTCCATCACCATCAGGTCGCCCACGTAGTCGCCCGGCAGGCTCGTGAGGTACGGCTTGTCCGGCTCGTCGGAGAGGTCGTCCTCCTCGACGAACTCGAAGCCGCCGTTCTCGTCGACGCCCTCGCCGCGTCGGCTCGGGTCCGTCGGGCCGGCCGTCGATTCGGGGGCCGGATCCGGATCGGGTTCCGGCTCCTCCTCGCCGCCCATTCCGAGGTCGCCGGCCTCGTCGTGGCCGTTGGACTCCGGCTCGGCGTCGAGGGCGTCGAGCGCGTCGCCCTCCCCGTCGTCCGGGGCCTCGCCCTCGTCCCAGTCGGCGTCGCCCGACTCGTACTCGTCTTTCAGTTCACTGAAACTCTTTCCGCCGCCGTTGTCGGTCGCCATGGTGTCTGAATCGGTGTCATCCGCGTCGTCGTCCCCGAAGCCGTCGAGGTCGTCGTCGAAGCCGTCCGCCTCGTCCATCCCCTCCATGTCGCCGAGGTCGTCCTCGTCGTCCATCCCGTCGAGGTCGTCGCCCTCGTCCATCTCGTCGAGGTCGTCCATCCCGTCGCCGGCGAGGTCCTCGTCGAAGAACCCCTCCGCGTCGGCGCTGGCGAGGTCCTCGTCGAGGTCCTCCTCGTCGTCGCCGCCGTCGCCGCCCGCGTCGTCGAACAGGCCGAAGTCGCCCTCGCCGCCGAGGTCTCCTCCGCCCTGCACGTCGTCGACGAAGGGGTTGATCCCGCGCGTCACCATCTCGTAGATGTCGAGCAGGCTGCGGACGTCCTCCCCCATGTCCTCGACCTTCCCGGAGATCTCCTCGTTCTCCGAGCGAACCGTGTTGACGGTCGAGGAGAGGCTCGCGACCTCGTTTTCGAGGTCGTCGACGCGTTTCTCCAGTTCGGCGACGCCGTCGTCGCCGCCGCCGTCCTCGCCCCCGAAGGGGTCGTCGTCGTCCCAGTCGTCCATGCCGCCGAGGTCACCGAGGTCGTCGTCGTCGCCGCCGCCGTCGCCGCCGAAGGCGCCGTCGTCGCCGCCGAGCAGATCGTCGCCGCCGTCGTCGACGTCCCCGGGCCCGTCGTCGCCGTCGCGGAAGCGATCGAGCAGGCTGGCCCCCAGAAGCCCGAACGAGACGAGGAGTGTCGCGTCGGCCCCTGGGATCCCGCCGACCCCTGCTCCCGGTAGCGCGGTGAGGAGACCCATTACCCCTGAACACCCCCGAACGAAACTTAAACCCATCCCGCGGATTATCGTGCCCGATAACGGTTTGTTCGGCGGGTCTCGTGCCCGATCTCGGTTCTGGAGCGCCGGGATAACGTGACAGCGAGTCGATCTGAGGTCGGCTGCGGACCCGAGTTACAACACGACCGTCTCGCCGCCGGCGTAGGAGACGTGCAGCGCGCCCGTGGCCGTGTCGAACCGGAGCGACCGGCCGCGGGCGCCGCCGGTGTCCGTCCCGACGACGGGGATCCCGCGGTCGCGCAGTGCCGCCTCCGCGGCCGCGACGTTTCGGTCGCCGACCGATCCGTCGGCGCCGCCGGTCTCGAACTCGATCATCCCGGCCGCGCCGGCGGTTTTCGCGCGGAGTCCGTCGGGGTCGGCGCCGGCGTCGACCATCGCGGCGACGGTCGCGTCGATGCCGTCGACGACGAACTTCTCGGGGGCGCCCGGGCGCCCGTCGGACGCCGGAAGCATCGCGTGGAGGAGGCCGCCGACGCCGACGTTCGGGTCGTGCAGCGCGACCCCGAGGCAGGACCCGAGCCCGCTGGTGACCAACACCGCGCCGTCGGTCGCCACCGCCGCGTCCGAGAGCCCGACCTTCCGGCGCGGAGCGGACCGATCGAGCGCCGGCTGCGCGGACGGCGTCCCCGCGTTCGGCGAGCCGGTCGGGCTCACGGCGGGCTCACCGGGGAAGGCCGCCGTCGGTCGCGGCGGGTTCGATGCGGTCCAGCGCCGCGGCCAGCTCGCGCTGGTCGGGGAGGGCGTAGATGTCACACCGGACGTTGCCGTCGGGGGTTCGGACCGTCGAGTCGATGATGAACGCGTGGTCCTGCGTCTTCCCGAGCCGGCTCACGAGCGGGCTCATCACCGCCGAGCCCATGTCGTGGACGAACTGCGGCGGGGTGTGCTCGATGCTCGTGCCGAGCACGTTCGCCCAGCCGTCGATGAACCCCGAGGTCATGATGTTGCCCAGCTCCCGCAGCGCGCCCTTCTCCATGTCGCCGATCCCGGGCTCGGTCTCTGTGGGGATCATCCCGCCGGCGACCTCCTCGGCCGAGGCCTCGTCGAAGAGGATGGCGAGGTAGCCGCTCGGGTCGCCGTGAAGCTCGAACACCGTCCCGGCGACCGTTTCCTTCCCGAGTTCGGAGGGCACGTCCTGCACCGGGACGAACCGCAGGCGCGACACGTCCACGTCCGTCTCGGTGCCGGTCATCATCGTGATGTTGTCGGCGGCCGACGACGCGCCCTGCCGGGTCATCTCGTTGAACGTCGGCAGCTTGTTCACCGGAACCGCGTCGCCGGACTCGCCGACGGGGCCGTCGTGGCCGAGCATGTCGGTGAAGCCGGCGTACTCGGGCAGCATGTAGATCGCGAACTCGAGGTCCTCGTCCATCGAGGAGACCTGCGACTCGAACATGAACACGCCCTGTCTGTCGTCGTCGAACGCGCCGTCCGGGAGGATGTCGGTCCCCGACGCCCGGACGTACGAGGGCGGCGTCATGTCGATGCCGACGCCGAGGTGGTCGGCCCAGCCGTCGATGAACCCCGAGGTCATGATGTTGCCCGCCTCGGTGACGCCGCTCCTGACGAACTCGCCGTCGCCGCCGCCGGGCATCAGCCGCTCGACGAGGCTCTCCGCGGCCTCCAGCTCGAACGCCATCACGGTCTGCCCGCTGATCCCGCCCTGCAGCCCGATCTCGACGCCGACGAACTCCCGACCGGCGAACGACTCCCGCAGGTCGCCGGCTGCCATCAGCGTCACGTCGGTCACGTCGACGTACACGTTCGCGCCGGCGAGCTGCCCGAGCGCGTCGGCGGCCCGGTCGGCGCCCTGGCTCGCGAGATCGGAGAACTCCCCCAGCGACTGGATGTCGACGTACATCCCTACGCGGGGACGACGTCGTTGATGGCTTCGAGCACGTTCGGCTTCTGGAACGGTTTCGTGATGTACCCCTCGGCGCCCGCCTTGATGGCGGCCTTCATCTTCTCCTCCTGCCCGACGCTGGTGCACATGATGACGCTCGCGTCGGGGTGCTCCTCCGTGATCTCGGTGGTCGCCTCGATCCCGTTGCGGATCGGCATGACGATGTCCATCATCACGATGTCGGGCGCGTGCTCGCCGTAGAGGTCGACCGCCTCCACGCCGTTCTCGGCCTCGCCGACGATCTCGAACTCCCCCTCGAGGATCTCCCGCAGGAGGTTCCGCATGAACTCCGAGTCGTCCGCGATCAGAACGCTGGTCGGCATATGGTGAACATCCACCCGACGGCGATGATAAACGCTCCCCCGCGGGTATCAGGCGTGAAAACGGGAGTTCGGCGGCGACGCGGCGTCGCGGGCCGACCGCGGTCGGCTCGCGCGACGCGCCGGCGTCACTCCAGTCGGAGGCCGCCCGCCTCCTCGATCGCCGCGAGCACGTCCTCGACCGAGTCGCCGCGGGAGACGCCCAGTCCGGCCAGCGCCGAGCGGACGGCGTTGGGCGAGAGTCGCGGGCCGGTGTCCATCCCGGCCAGGAGGATCCCGAGCGCGTCCTCCGTGGGCGTGTCGCCGCCGGCGGCGTCCGCGAACCAAGTCACGAGCGTCTCGAAGGTCTCGCCCACGTCGTCGGAGGCCATCCGGTGGCGCGCCGTGCGGCCGTCGAGCGAGAGCGTCGCGTCGAAGCCGTACGCGAACTCGGTGTCAGCGAGCGAGGCGGCGAGCCACTCCCCGACCGCCCCGGCGTCGAGGTCGGCCGACGAGGCGGGCGTTTCCCCCCGTGGTGCCCCCCGACGGGCGTGTGAGGCCGGGCGATCCCGGGGGCCGGATTCGACACCCGACTCGCCACCCGACCCACCACCGGATTCGGCGCGGTCGTCGGCCGACGGTCGGTCGTCCGTCGTCGGCTGGTCGTCCGTCGTCGGATCGCCCGGAAGCCCGTCGTCGCCGCGGGTCGGGTCGTCCGATCGCCGCGTCGCGTCCCCGACAGCGTGGGACGAGTCCGGGGGCGGCGACCCGGACGGGGACGGCGGGGACGACTCCGCCGTGTCCGCCGGCGCGTCGGCGGCGCCGGGACCATCCGTCCGCGAGAGCCCTCGGCGGACCGATTCGGCCGTCGACGCGACATCGGGGTCCTCCGCCGCGTCCGCACCGGCATCGGCGTCGCCGCCCGCGTCGTCCGACGGCTCCTCCGTTCGGTCCTCCTCCGGCGGCTGCTGCGGCTGACGACGCCCGGGCGAGACGACATACCGGTCGTCGCCCAGCTCGCGGACGTACTCGCTTTTCGAGATGTCGAGGTCGTCCGGGTCGACGCCGGGGTTTCCGCGCGGCGCGTCGTCGCTCATGGTTCGGTGTTCTGTGGCGTGCGGTAAAAAGTGTAGTCGCGTTCGATGCGGCCGGCTTACAGCTCGACGCCTTCCTTCTGCCCGAGCGATTCGGGCACGGTGAAGCGGATCGTCGTCGTCGCGCCGGACATCGTGTTGATCTTGATCGTCACCTCGTCGCCCTCCTCGAGGAGGTTCGGCTCGTCGCTGCTTGCGGTGAGATCGAAGTTGATGTCGAACCGGTCGTCCGGATCGTTGAGCACGGTGGGCGAGCCCTCCGCGTTCTTCACGACGGACGTGGTGAACGAGTCGTCCACCTGCGTGCTCGCGTTCTCGTGGTTGAGGATGAACGTGCCCTCCGGACCGATCCAGGTGATCGTCGCGTTCTCCAGGTCGATCTCGCCGGCGCCGGGCGCCTGCGTCACCGTCACGTTCACCGCCTCGATGACGTTGGTAGATTGGTTGACGGTTCCGGTCGTGACGACCTCCTGGAGGCGGTTGCTGACCTGCTTGCTGGACTGCTGGCCGGTCTCCTGTGACTTGCTCTGGAGGAAGCCCGCGGTGTTGATCAGGACACCCGCGGCGATCGCCGCCACGAGCACCATCGCGATGAACACGATGAGCGTCCCGATACCGACCTGGCCGCGCTCTTCCTCCTCGGTGATGAACTCGAACATGGTTACAGTTCGACCGCGGTCTTTTGACCGAGCGACTCGGGCACCGTGAAGCGGATGCTCGTGGTCGCGCCGGCCATCGTGTTGATCTTGATCGTCACCGACTGTCCCTCCTGCAGGTTACCGGGGCCGTTGCTGGCGCCGAGATCGAAGTTGATGTTGAACCGGTCGTCTGCATCGTTGAGGACCGTGTTCGAGTCGTCGGTGTTCTTGACCGCTACGGTGGTGAACTCCCACCCGTCCGCTCCGGAGGAGTTGTGCGTCAGCGTCTCCGTCCCGGACGGCCCGATCCAGTTGATCGTCGCGTTCTCCAGGTCGATCTCGCCGGCGCCGGGCGCCTGCGTCACCGTCACGTTCACCGCGGTGACCTCGCTACCGGACACCTGCCCGACGGTCACGACCTCCTGAAGGCGATTGCTGACCTGTTTACTGCTCTGTTGACCCGTTTCCTGTGACTTACTTTGGAGGAATCCCGCGGTGTTGATCAGGACGCCGGCGGCGATCGCCGCCACCAGCACCATCGCGATGAACACGATGAGTGTCCCGATACCGACCTGCCCGCGCTCTTCCTCGTCCGTGATGAATTCGAACATTGTGTGGTTCTCTCGGTCCCTGACCCGCCGTGGGCCGGGCAGTGGCGCCGACGACTCGGAATCGACTATTAAACCTACGGCGCCGCATATCAGAAAAGATATCTGACTTGAGAGTATCGCCGACGATAGTATCGGGGAGGGTGGGCTCGAATTCAGGGGAGGGAGCCGGGATGAAGGCGGTACGCTTATCATGCACACAATCAGTATTGAGAGCCATGCCTGCGGACGACGAGGAGATCATCGAGGTGCTGGGGAACAAGTACAACCCCGAGATCCTCGACGCGGCGGGCGAGCCGAAGTCGGCACAGGAGCTCTCGGATCAGCTCGACGTGCCGATCGCCACCTGTTACCGCCGCATCAACGAGTTGGAGAACACCGAGCTGTTGGAGCTGCACGACCGTCCGCTCTCGGACGAACACCGCCGGATCAAGGTGTACCGCCGGTGCGTCGACGGCGTGAACGTGACGTTCCGGGACGGGCTGACCGTCGAATTGGAGGAGCGATCCGAGGTGAAGAACAAGCTCGACGACGTGTGGCGGACGATGACCGACGGCTGATCGGACCCGAACCGCGACCGCGAGCGGCGATCGCCGAGGTCGGATACGGCGAGCCCGCGCTCAGAACCCGGCGTCCGGGCCGTCGCGACCCATCATCGAGAAGCCGCCCGCGCGCTCGTACACCTTGATCCCGCCGTCGTCGATCTCCATCGGGAAGATGTCGGTGTCGATGTCCTGCTTGCGCATCTTCGCCACCCAGACGTAGCGGTTGACGCCGGAGTCGGTCGGCGTCTGGATGAAGTAGATGTTCCCGTCGGTGAGGAAGTTCTCCAGGCCGATCTCCGTCTCGGGGAACACCGCCCCCTGCTCGTTGATGAGCAGCGAGGTGAGGCCGTTCTGCTTCAGGATGTCCGAGAACTTCAGGAGGTACGTGCGCTTCTCCTTCTCGTCCTCGAAGAACAGCGAGAACATCGTCAGCGAGTCGAGCACCAGCCGGTCGTAGGAGGCGTTCGCGAAGTCCTCCAACAGCGTGTCGAGCGCCGACGAGAAGTCGCCCTCCCGGAGCATGTGCTGTTTGTCGTACACCTTGATCGACCCGTCGTCGACGAGGTCGCCCCAGCGGTCGAAGCCGATCGACTCGGCCGCCTGCCGGATGTCCTCGGCGTTCTCCTCGAAGGAGATGTAGATCCCGTGTTCGTCGTGGTCGATGACGCCGTTGTAGAGGTACTGGATCCCGAAGAGGGACTTCCCCGTCCCGGGGTTTCCGCTCACGAGCACCGTCGCGTTCTCGACGAGACCGCCGTTGAGGACGGAGTCGAGCCCGTCGATCCCGGTCGGAACAGTGGCTACCATATTGGTATCCGCCGTCCTCACAAATGAAAACGGTTCCGCCGTGTGCCGAGGGCGCGACCGCGATCGGAGCCGGGAGGACAAAGTGTATATCCCCACACATATTCCCGATAACAGCTTTCTGCGGCCGAATCAGTGTGCGATAGCTTTAAGCACAAACACATCCGGTTGACGAACATGACTGACGGCGGGGTCGAGCACGTCGGGGGTCGGTCGCGGTGACACGGCGCGTGCTCATCGTCGAAGACGAACCCGAGGTGGCCGATCTCTATCGCGGATACCTCTCGGGAACCTACGACGTCACGGTCGCGAACACGGGCGCTGAGGCACTCGACATCGTCGACGACACGACCGACGCGGTACTCCTCGACCGACGGCTTCCGGACACCTCCGGCGCCGACGTGCTCGCGTCGATCCGCGATCGCGGCCTCGACTGTCGGGTCGCGATGGTGACCGCCGTCGAGCCGGACGTCGACATCGTCGAGATGGGGTTCGACCTGTACCTCGTGAAACCCGCCACCCGGGACGACATTCAGTCGGCCGTCGAACGCCTGGGGACGCGCGCCCAGTACGACGACACCCTCCAGCAGACCGCCTCGCTTGTCACGAAACGGGCGGTACTCGAGGCAGAGCGGACCCCGGCCGAACTCCGCTCCTCGCCGGAGTACGAGGACCTGCTCGACCGCATCGAGTCGCTGCAGTCGGAGATGGAGGACCTCGCGTCCGCGTTCTCGCCGGACGACTACCGGATGCTGTTTCGCGACCTCGGCACGTCGTCCACGTCCGAGTCGGCCTGACGCCGGACCCGTCCTCGGCCTCTCGAGGCGACCGCGCGTTCACTCGCCGGATGTCTGCTCGCCGACGAGCTCGTCGACCGTCGCGATGAACGTCTCACGTTCGTCGGCCGGGATGGTCGCGCCCGCGGCCACGTCGTGGCCGCCGCCGTCGCCGCCGACCGCGCGGCTGGCCTCGCGCATCACCGCCGACAGGTCCAGTCCCTGACGGACGAGGAAGCCGCTCCCTCTTGCGGAGACCTTCGTCTCGTCGTCGCCCTTGTCGGCGAACGCGACGATCGGCTTGCGGGCGGAGACGCCGTCGGCGCCGACGGCCATCCCCGCGACGATGCCGACGATCGTCTCGCGGATCCGGGTGCCGGCGTCGAACCACTGAATGTGTTCCTCGCGCTCGACGCCCTCGTTGGTCACCCACTGGAGCCCCTCCGAGAGGTTCCGGCGGTGGTTCCGAAGCAGGGTTCGCGCGCGGTCGAGCGCCTCGCCGCGGTCGCCGAGACAGACGGCGAGTCCCACGTCGGCGCGCTCGTAGCGCGCGGTCGCGTTGAGCAGCGTGGAGAACTCGCTCACGTCGCGCAGCTCGGTTCCGGGCTCCTCGTCGGCGAGGACGTAGGTGGTGGCGACGAGCGAGTCCACGCGCTCGCTGGGGACGCCCGAGGAGACGGCACGGCGGATGAGCGCGCTGGCGACCGTCCGGCGCTCGTCGGCGTCGAGGTCGACCCACCGGCGCCACTCGCCGTCGGCGTCCTTCATCGGCACGTCGAGATCCGAGAGGAACTCGACGGCGCCGGCCTGGTCGTTCGAGATGCCCGGGATCCGGGCGTCACTGGCGTACTCCAGCAGCTTGGGGAGCGGACGGGTCTGGCGGCCGTACAGCGCCAGGTCGGTCACCTCCTCCAGCGCGCCGGCGGCGACCGCGTCGGCGACGAGCCCCTCGTTGGCCCCCGAGAGGCCGCCGTCGCCGTCCTGCATGTCGCCGACGGCACCCACGACCGCGAGGGCGGCGAGGTCGCGGTTGTCGGTGTCGGTCGCGTCGCCGAGCGCGCGCGCGAGAAGGTATGATGCCCCGGCGCCCGACAGTTCGCTCGCGCCGTCGAGCCCTTCCAACAGGGGATTGAGGTGGAACTCGGTCTCCGCGTCCGCGGGCTGGTGGTGATCCGCGATGACGGGGACGAACTCGCCCGCCGCCTCGTGGGGAGCGATCACGTCGAGCTGCCCGCTGCCGAAGTCGGTGAAACAGACCACGTCGTAGTCGGTGGCGGCGATGGAGGCGACCGCGTCGGCGTCGAGCTGTTTGAAGAACGCCGTCTCGAAGTCGAAGCCGGCGCGCTCGAACGCCGCCGTCGCGACCGCGGCGCTGGTGAGCCCGTCGGCGTCGATGTGCGAGCACAGGAGGAACTCGCCCGCCTCGCGCAGTCTGGCGGCGCACGCCTCGGCGCGCTCGCTGAGTTCGGGGACGGGGAACTCGTCGCCGTGGGCCGGGTCGGCCTCCTCGCTGTCATCACGGGTCGCTTCGCTCACGGCTCACCCCGTTCGTCCTCGCTGTCCGCGCTCGCCATTGCTGTGGGAGAGTGAGGCGTTCTGCGGGATAAACGCTCGTACTCGGTCGGGGTCGATGGGCGGGAACCACCGGCGGTCGGCGCGCGTCGACCGGCCTCGGTGCCGGTCGGAAGCGCGCGAGGGATGAGCGAGGCGAACGAAGTGAGCCGAGCGAATCGGATGGGGAGGACGAGGCGGGGTGCTGTGCGGGTGGGTGGGACTGAAAGGGGCCGGGTCCGTCGGCGAGCGAGGCGACGTAAGCACGGCGAGACCGGAGGTCTCGCTAGCCCGCGGGCGACTCACGGGTCGCCCGCGGACACCGCAGCGAGGTCGGAGGCCGAGCGAGGAGCGCAGCGAGCCGCAGCCGCCGACGGACCCGGGGGCTTTCGAGGTCGTAGTCATCGAAGCCGTCGTCGTCACCGAGCAAGTAGAACAGCTCGAACCAGTCCGACCGAATACGAACTACTTCACGAACTGCAGCAGGTCGTCGCGTTTCGCCTCCCGGAAGTGCCCGCGCAGCGCCTCCTTCAGCGGCTCGATACTCCCGTTCTTGGCGGTGATCGGCGCGAGCGTGCCGCCCTCGCCCGACCACTGCTGCCACGGCGGGTACAGCCCCAGCCGGTCGCACAGCTCGTTCAGGCGCTCGTCGCGGTCGTCCACCTTGTCCATCTTGTTCACCGCGACGACCGGCGCCACGTCCACGTCCTGCAGGAACCCGAACAGCTCCACGTCGTGGGGGATCTCGCCCGCGTCGCTGTGGCGGTCGATGATGTCGATCACCGACTTCCCGTCGACGACGAGCACGCCCGCGATGATCGAGTCCGCGTTCTCCTCGACGTAGCGGACCACGTCGGTCTTGATCGCCTCCCGTTGCTCCTCCTCGACGCCGGACATGAACCCGAAGCCGGGCAGGTCGGTGAACATGAACGACTGGCCGGTCCAGTCGAAGTGGTTCGGCCGACGTGTGACGCCCGGCTTCTTGCCCGTGGACACGTCGTGGCCGGTCAACTCACGCATCAGCGTCGACTTGCCGACGTTCGAGCGCCCGACGAGCACCACCTCGGCGTCCCGGTTCGGTCGCCCCTCGAAGGTCATGTCCGGTGGTGGACCGCCGCGGGGGTTAAGCGCCGCGGGTGGAGCCCCGACGGACGGGGATCACTCCTCCGTCTCGTAGGACTCGCCGACGGCCGAGGGCATCCGCGTGGAGCCCCAGACGGTCAACACGATCACGACCGCGACGTACGGGAACAGGTTCACGAGCCGGTTCGGCAGCTCGATCCCGGCCGTCTGGAACTGGATCTGCAGCATGTCCAGCCCGCCGAACAGCAGCGCGGCCGCGGCCGCGCCGACGGGGTTGTAGTTGCCGAACAGGTACGCGACGATGCCGATCCAGCCGCGGCCGTTGACCATCGTGTCGCCGGTGCCGGTGAACGACCCGGCGTGGGCGAACAGCACCGCGCCGGCGAGGCCGGCCATCGCGCCGGAGAACAGCACCGACGCGTAGCGCACGCGCCTGACGTTCACCCCGGCGGTGTCCAGCGCCTCGGGGTTCTCGCCGGCGGCCTGGATCCAGTAGCCGTACCGGGTCCGGTACAGGAACACCCAGGCGGCGACGGCGACGACGGCCGTGGCGAGCACCAGCGGCGAGGTGTCGAAGAGGATCGGCCCGAGAACGGGCACGTCCGCGAGCACCGGCACCGTCAGGTCGTTCACGCTCACCAGCCCGGGACTGTTCCGGTTGCCCCAGATCAGCACCGCCGAGAACGGCCCGAACCCGAGCCCGATGAACCAGACGGCGAGGCCGGCGACGATCTGGTCGGCCCGGTACCGGACGAGCAGCACGGCGAACAGCAGCGTGTACACCAGGCTCACCAGGACCGCGGCGACGATGGCGAGCCAGAGGTCGCCCTGCGTCGGCGACTCCCCGCCGATCAGCCAGACGAACGCCGCCGCGTTGGCCGCCCCGAGGATCATGAACCCTTCGAGGCCGATGTTGAACACGCCGCTCTTCTCGGCGTACAGCCCGCCGATGGCCGCCAGCGCGATCGGCGTGGCCGCCTGGAGCGACCGCTCGACGAACCCGACCGTCACGATGCTCTCGACCGGGAGATCGAACGCGACCGCCAGCACCAGCGCCAGCAGGACCGTCGCGACGGCGCCGCCGATCCCGAGCCGGTTCCGCTCGACGTAGCCGGCGACGCTCATCGGCGCTCACCCCCGAGGCCCGTCCGCCGGGCGGCCATCCGGAACAGCTCCGGGGCGGCCACGAACAGGACGACGAGCCCGACGATCCCGTCGATCAGCTGCGGGGGTACGTCGCTGTTGATGCCGATGTGGGTCCCCGCCGAGTCGAGCCCGCCGAACAGCAGGGCGGCGGGGACGACGCCCAGCGGGTTGTTCGCCGCGAGCAGGCTGACCGCGATGGCGTCGAAGCCGTACGTCGCGACGCCGCCCGGGTCGCTGTAGTAGCCCTGGATCATGATCGCGAAGACGGCGCCCGCGACGCCGGCGACCATCCCCGAGAACGCCATCGTCGTGACGACGGTCCGCCCGGCGTCGACGCCGGAGAACGTCGCGGCCGCCTCCTGGTGGCCGCTCGTCACCATGTCGTAGCCGACCCGCGTGCGGATCATGACGACCGAGACGACCCCGACGACGACGAGCGCGACCGCGAGGCCCACGAGCGAGAAGTCGGGACTGTCGAAGACGACCGACGGGAGCGACACGTACTCCGGGATGCGGGCGGTGTTGGGCGCGCGGTTCCCCTCGCCGCGCAGCGGCCCCTCGACGAGGTAGCCGACGACGCCGACCGCGATGAAGTTCAACATGATCGTCGTGATGATCTCGTTGGCGTCGCCGTACGCCTTCAGCGCGCCCGGGATCGCGGCGTAGAGTCCGCCGGCGACGACGCCCGCGAGCGTCCCGAGCACGAGCAGCGCGAGGCCGCCGACGGTGCCGGCGGGGAGCAGCGGCGCGAGCCAGAGGATGGCGACGACGGTGGCGAAGCCGCCGACGATGAACTGCCCCTGGACGCCGATGTTGAACACGCCCGCGCGGAACGCGACCGCGACGGCGACGCCGACGAGGACGAACATCGTCGTGAACTTCAGCGTCCGCCCGATCGAGTTCTCGTCGCCGAAGGCGCCCTCGAACACGTCCGCGAGGAACGTCACGGGGTCGTAGCCCGCGGCGGCGACGACGACCAGCCCGATCGCCAGCGCGAGCGCGGTCGAGGCCATCGCGATGCCGAGCCGCTGGAGCGCGGACGCCTCCAGAATCCGGACGGCGGCGTCGTCGAGCAGGGCGCGGGCCCGACCCGGGTCGTCGTCGCTCACCGTTCCACCTCGGAGTCCCGAGGGGTCGCGGAGCCGTCGTCCGAGTCCCCGGGCTCGGCCGTCGCGTCCGGGCGACCGGCGTCGTTCGTGTCGTCGGCGTCATCCGCGGCGCTCTCGTCGCCCACGCCGTCGGCGTCGCCGGCGGCGTCGAGGCGACGCCCGGCCATCAGCAGGCCGAGTTCCTCCTCGGTCACGGTCTCGGGGTCCACGGTGTCGATGAACTCGCCCTCGTACATCACCGCGATGCGGTCCGACAGCTTCCGTATCTCCTCCAGTTTCGAGGAGACGAGCAGCACCGCGAGCCCCTCGTCGCGGCGGTCGAGCAGGCGGTCGTGGATGAACTCGATCGAGCCGATGTCGACGCCGCGCGTCGGGTGCGAGGCGACGATGACGTCGGGGTCGTGTTCGATCTCGCGACCGACGATGAACTTCTGCTGGTTCCCGCCCGACAGCGACGCGGCCTCCGACTCGACGGTCGGGGGCTGGACGTCGTACTCGTCGACGATGTCGGCCGCGTGCTCGCGGACCGCCGGCCAGTCGATGAACCCTCGCTCGACGTACGGCTCGACGGTCTGGTTGCCCAGCAGCGCGTTCCGAACGAGGTCGTAGTCCTGTACCAGCCCCTCCGTCTGGCGGTCCTCCGGGATGTAGACGATCCCCAAGCGGATACGCTCCCGGCGACTCAGCCCGGTGATGTCCTCGCCGTCGAAGCTGACCGTCCCCGAGTCGACCGACCGGAGCCCGGTGATCGCCTCGACCAGTTCCGTCTGGCCGTTGCCCTGGACGCCGGCGATCCCGAGGACCTCCCCCTCGCGGACCGTGAGGTCGACGTCTGTCACCTGTTCGAGCCCGCGGTCGCCCGTGACCCGGAGCCCCTCGGTCCGGAGGATCGGGTCGCCGGGCGCCGTCTCGCGGGGGCGACGGTCGAACAGCACCTCGCGCCCGACCATCATCCGGGCGAGCTCCTGCTCGGTCGTGGTCGCCGCGTCGACGGTGCCGACGGCCTCGCCGTCGCGCAGGACCGTGACCTCGTCGGCGACCGACAGCGCCTCGTCGAGCTTGTGCGTGATGAACACGAGCGACCGGCCGTCGGCGGCGAGGTCGGTCATCACGTCGACGAGGCCCTCGACCTCCTGGGGCGTGAGCACCGCCGTCGGCTCGTCGAGGACGAGGATCTCCGCGCCCCGGTAGAGGCTCTTGACGATCTCGACGCGCTGGCGCACGCCGAGGTCGAGGTCGACGACGCGCTCGTCGAGGTGCTCGTCGACGTCGAAGCCGTACCGGTCGCAGATCGCCTCGATGTCCTCGCGCGCGTCCGCCTCGTCGACGAGGCCGTTCTCGGTCGGCTCGTGGCCGAGGATCACGTTCTGGAGGACGGTCATCGGCCCCACGAGCTGGAAGTGCTGGTGGATCATGCCGACGCCGGCGTCCATCGCGTCCCGCGGGGACTCGAACGTTCGGTCCTCGCCGTCGACGACGATGGTCCCCTCGTCCTGGTCGTACAGCCCGTAGAGGACGCTCATCAGCGTCGTCTTGCCCGAGCCGTTCTCGCCGAGGAGGGCGTGGACCGATCCCCGGTCGAGCGTGAAGTCGACCCCGTCGTTGGCGACGACGTCGCCGAAGCGTTTCGTGATGCCGTCGAGCCGGACGGCGGGCGGTCCTGCGTCAGTCATGGTGGAGTACGGCGGTCATGATGGAACACGGAAGTCATAGAGAAGTCTCGATCGTAGGGAACCCCGACCGCGCTCGGGTCAGTTGCAGCCGGAGGCGGTACAGGGAACGTCGATGTCGCCGTCGACGATGCCCTGCTTGGCCTCCTCGAGGTTCTGCGAGACCGCGTCGGGAAGCTCGCCCTCGAACGCCTGCCCGATGACGCAGTCGACGCCCCCCTCCTCCAGCCCGAGGGTGTTCGGGCCGGTGACCGACCCGAAGTTCCCCTCCGCGACGGCGACGGCGACCTCGCGGGTCCCCTCGTTGATGTACTTCACCGCCGAGCCGAGGATGACGTCCTGGAAGTCCGGGAGCGTCACCGACTGGTCGGCGTCGACGCCGATGGCGAAGCGGCCGTTGCTCTGGGCGGCCTCGAAGACCCCCCGGCCCGCGGCGGCGGCGGCGTGGTAGACGATGTCGGCGCCGTCGTCGTACTGCGAGCTGGCGATGTCGGCCGCGGTGTCGGTGTCGGTGTAGTCGCCGATGTAGCCGACGTTGACCTCGACGTCGGAGTTGACCCACTCGGCGCCGGCGACGTACGAGCGCTCGAAGGCGTTGATGAGCGACCCGTCGACCCCGCCGACGAAGCCGATCTGGGCGGAGCCGGGGTCCGTCTCGCTGCCGTCATGTGAGAGCTCCTGGGTCGTCATCGTCCCGCCGAGGACGCCCGCGAGGTACGACATCTCGTGGTTGGCCCACGTGTAGCCGGCCACGTTCGGCTCGTCCACGTGGTCGTTGATCAGCATCCAGTTCTGGTCGGGGTAGTCGACGGCGTTCTGCGTGAGCGCCTCGGTGTGGTTGTACGACACCAGCACGATGAGGTCGTAGTCGCCGCTGGCGGCCAGTTCCGACTGCGTGGACTGGTACTGGGCCTGTTCGGTCTCCTCGACCTCGTTGATCTCGATGTCGTACTCCTCGGCGGCCGACTGGAGTCCCTCCAGCGCGAGGTCGTTGAACGCGTTGTCGTCGAACCCCGCCGGGCTGGAGACGATGGCGACGTTCGTCGTCTCGCCTCCATTGTCGCCGCCGTCGCCCCCATCGTCACCGCCGTTGCCGCCGTCGTCGCCGTTCCCGCCGCCGTCACCGTTCCCGCCGCCGTCACCGTTTCCGTCGTCGCCGTTCCCGCCGCCGCCGCCCGTACAGCCGGCGAGGACCGTCCCGCCGAGGACTGCCGCGCCCGACGAGAGGAGGGTGCGGCGGTCGACCGAACGGCGGGAGGGCTCGGAACGCGATACGTCGTCCGTGGTGTCACCGTCGGGATTTCTCATCTCTGGTGAACGATCATGCAACCTACACAAAAACATTACTACAGGTTGGATCAATTGCCGGTTACGCGGGGAGGTCAGTCGGTACCTTCCCATGCGGGACGGACGGAGCGACGGCGACAGCGACGGCGGGACGGGTCGGCTCGGGTCAAGCCTTGCCACACAGCGTCGAGCGCGACGTTTTATCAGTCGAGGACCATCCCACACGACCATGGAGAAACAGCCCCTCCGCGAGCGGATCTGGGACGACTTGGAGGCGTCGGGCGAGGCCCGGTTCCCGTTCCCGCCCCACGGCCGGATCCCGAACTTCGCGGGGGCCGACGACGCCCGCGATCGCCTCACGGCGACCGAGGAATGGGCCGACGCCGACGCGGTCAAGGCGAACCCGGACGCGCCGCAGCTCCCGGTCCGCCGTGCGGCCCTGCGCGCGGGCAAGACGGTCTACATGGCGGTGCCGCGGCTCCGGGAGGAGGAGCCGTTCCTCCGGCTCGCTCCCGACGAGGTGCCGGACATCGACGAGGCGACGACCGTCTCGGGCTCCTCGACCCACGGCGTCCCCGTCGGCCCCGACGAGGTGCCCCACGTCGACCTGATCGTCTCCGGGAGCGTCGCCGTCACGGAGGCCGGCGGCCGGGTCGGGAAGGGCGAGGGGTTCGCCGACCTGGAGTTCGCCGTGCTGTCGGAGCTGGGCGCCGTCGACGACGCGACCTCGGTGGCGACGACCGTCCACGGGATGCAGGTCGTCGACGAGGAGGTCGACCTGGACGCCCACGACGTGCCGCTGGACCTGATCTGCACCCCCGAGCGGACGATCCGGACGGCGGACGCCCGCGACGGCGACCCGCCCGCGCGACCCGACGGCGTCGACTGGGACGCGCTGCCGGCCGGGAAGCTGGAGTCGATCCCGGTGTTGCGTCGACTCGCGCCGATGGACTAAGTATTCGACCAGGAACACCGATCACGGAACGATCGGAGCAAAAATTTATGTGTAATAATTATTATATTTGTGTGTATGGGGACAGACGAGCCACTAGAGAAGAGAGTCGATCGCATCGAAGAGCGGCAGGAGGAGATCCTCAGTTTGTTCGCCCACGCGGACCCCGTCGTCGTAATTGACCAAGATCAGGTCGTGCCGTTCCCCGGAAATGACGACGATGGATCGACGGGTATGGGAGGATCTGGATCCGGTGGTTCCGGGGGAAGTGGATCGCTGTCACCCATCACGCAAGTACTCCGAGAGATACGGGACAATATCGACGAGATCGGGGATACCCTCGACGACATCGAATCGGAGATCGGGTGAACGAATGGCGACGTTCAGTATCACACAGATACTCCTATCATCCACGGGGTCCGCACTGGCCGGCGCTGCCGTCTATCACCTCGTCGCGAACACCATCGAACGACAGCGCAGCAAGTACTCGGTCCTAACCGAACTACGACGGAACTACCGAAGTCTACAGAAGATCTCGGACCGAACCCGTGGCGACTCGTGGGACGGAGTCATTCACAACGGACTTCGAACGACGGCACGGGACAGACTGGAGACGCGAACGCCGAAATTGCGGTTCGATCTCACCGACGATGAACAGCGAGAGCTGTCGGATCTATACGGGCTCTACGACTACATTAACAGGCTCCACATCGTCTCCGTCTCCGGGGACCGGGGCGACCTCCCGGCGGAGAACGTTCGGTCGTTAGTCGGAGACGCTCAATCCCTGACCGAATCGGTGTACGGATCGCTCAGGGACCGTTGGCACGTCGCGGCGTACCGGACCGAGCCGGAACTACCCACACCCGAGGTATAGTTCGCGGACGATTCCCCCGCCGATCCGGACCATATCGGCTTTCCATCCCCCTTCGCTTAACTCACCGCCTCCTGTAGCACCGGCGTGCGACTCGTTCAGGTGATGGTGCCGGCGGGCAAGCGGGAGACCGTCCTCTCGGTGCTCGACGACGAGGGCATCGACTACGTCCTCTCCGACGAGACCAGCGGCCGGGAGTACACGGCGGTCGTCTCGTTCCCGCTGCCGACGGAGGCCGTCGAGCCGGTGCTCGCGGAACTTCGCGAGGCCGGGCTCGAACGCGACGCCTACACGGTCGTCCTCAACGCCGAGACGGTCGTCTCGAAGCGCTTCGAGGAGCTGGAGGAGCGGTACGCGGAGGACGAGGAGGGCAACGGCGACCGGATCGCCCGCGAGGAGCTGGACGCGCGGGCGTCCGAGATGTCACCCCGGCTCGGCGCGTTCGTGACGATGACGGTGATCAGCACCGTCGTCGCCACCGCGGGGCTGCTGCTCGACTCGGCGGCGGTCGTCGTCGGCTCGATGGTTATCGCGCCGCTGATCGGGCCGGCGATGGCCGCCAGCGTCGGCACCGTGCTCGACGACGACGAGCTGTTCGTCCGGGGCGTGAAGCTGCAGGTGTTCGGCGGCGTCCTCGCGGTGACGAGCGCGGCCGCGTTCGCGGCGCTGCTCAGATACGGACGGGTCGTCCCGTTCGGCGTCGAGGAGGTGTTCTCGATCGCGGAGGTGCGCGAGCGGCTCGCGCCGGACGTGCTCTCGCTGCCGATCGCGCTCGGTTCGGGGGTCGCCGGCGCGTTGTCGCTGGCGTCGGGCGTCTCCTCGGCGCTCGTGGGCGTCATGATCGCGGCGGCGCTGGTGCCGCCGACGGCCGTCGTCGGCATCGGGATCGCGTGGGGGCGGCCCGGCACCGTCGCCGGGGCGGCGCTGCTCGTCGTCGTCAACTTCGCCGCGATCAACTTCGCCGCGATCGCGACGCTGTGGTACAAGGGGTATCGCCCGGAGTCGTTCTGGCGACTCGACGAGACGCGGACGACGACGCTTCGCCGGGTCGGCGTGCTCGGCGTCGCCATCCTGCTGTCGACGGCCGTGCTCGCCGGGGTAACGGTCGCCTCCTACCAGAGCGCGCAGTTCGAGACGGCCGCCCACGAGGAGGCCGACGCCCTGCTCGACGGCGACGCGCGCGTGCTCGACGTGGCGGTGACGTACGGCGGGTTCCCCTTCCGACAGCCGACCGCGGTGACGGTGACGGTCGGCCACGAGCCGGGAACGACGCCCCCGCGGATCGGCGAGGCGCTCGCGACGCGCCTGGCCGACGACGCCGAGGCGCCGTTAGGGATCGGCGAGCCCGCGACGGTCGACGTGTCGGTGCGGTACGTGCCCGTCGAGGAATCGCACGCCGGCGAGGGTTCGTCGTGAAGCGGACACGAGCGCGTGCGTGACACGAAGGGCGCGTGACACGAAGCGTGACACAAACGGACGTTTGTGTGTAAGATAGCTTAACGGTCGGCGCGAGCGTCCACACGGGCGTGAACCGAACCAGAACCCTCCCAGCGTTGCTCGTCGCGGCCATGCTCGTGCTCGCGGGCTGTGCCGGGACGACCGGACCGAGCGCCGACCCGGCCGCGACGGGCGCGACCGCGACGGCCGTGAACAGCATCACCGCCGACGGCTCCGCGACCGTGAGCGCCTCGCCCGACCTCGCCGAGATCACCGTCGCCGTCGAGGCGACCGCCGACAACGCCAGCGCGGCCCGCTCGCAGGTCGCCGCGGACGTCGAACGCCTCCGAGGGGCGCTGACCGACGCCGGCTACGAGGTGCGCACGGTCGACTTCCGGCTGTCGCCGGAGTACGACCACCGAAGCGACGAGCGCGAGCTGGTCGGCTACCGCGCGTACCACGCGCTCGCGTTCGAGACGGAACCCGACGACGCCGGCAGCGCCGTCGACCTCGCCGTCGACAACGGCGCCACCGCGGTGCAGGACGTCCGCTTCACGCTGAGCGACGAGCGCCGCGCGGAGCTACGCGAGGAGGCGCTCGCGGCCGCCGTGACCGACGCGCGCTCGACCGCCGAGACGGCCGCCGGCGCCGCCGACCGCTCGGTCGGAACCGAGCTGTCGATGCGGGTCGGCTCCGCGGGCGTCTCGCCGTACGACTCCCGGGTCGTCTACGAGACCGCCGCCGACGCCGGCGCGTCCACCTCGTTCGACCCCGGCCCGGTGACGGTGTCGGCGTCGGTGACGGTGACGTACGAGCTGGAGTAGGCCGGACCCGACCCCGGGCCGGCGTCACGCCCGGAACGACCAAGTGACTCACCGGCCGACACCACGCTGTGAGCGACTCCGAGCGCGTCGTCACCGGGACGATGCTGGGCATGTTCCTCGCGTTCGGCGCGGACACGATCCTGATCGTCGCCGCGCTGTGGTACGTCGGCGCGGTCCCCGCCGCGACGGCCGCCGGGGTCTCGGCCGCGGTCCTGTCGGTGTTCCTGCTGTGGATCGCCGTTCGGTGGAACCGGCTGCGCCGGACGCGCGGGACCGCCGCGACCACGAGCGACGGGGCGGAGCCGGACGCCGAGGACGACCCGGTCGAGCGCCTGAAGCGCCGCTACGCCGACGGCGAGGTCTCCGACGAGGAGTTCGAACGCCGGATCGACCGACTGCTCGACGCCGACAGCCGGATCGAGGCGAGCGAACTCGGCGACGACGACCCCCGCGAACGGGACCGGCAGCGGGAGACGGAGTAACGGGTTCAGTTCTCGCCGCGCGAGGGCAGGTCCGGCTCGAAGCCGACCGCCTCGACGGCCATGTCGAGGACCGCGTCGACGTTGTCGTTCTCGGCGACGCTCATGTACGCGTCCGCCTCCACGTCCGTCGAGCGGTCGCTCTTGTTGCAGACGACGAGCACCGGGGCGTCGAACCGATCCTCGACCTCCGCGAGCAGTTCCAGCTGCGACTCCAGCGGGTAGCCGCAGTCGCCGGAGGCGTCGAGGACGAAGACGACGGCGTCGGCGAGGTGGGTGAGCGCGGAGACGGCCTGGCGCTCGATGCCGTTGCGGTCCTCCTCGGGGCGGTCGAGCAGGCCGGGGGTGTCGATGATCTGATAGCGGATGCGATCGCGCTCGAAGTGGCCGATCTGGACGGCCTTGGTGGTGAACGGGTAGGAGGCGATCTCGTTGGAGGCGCGGGTGACGTGGTTGACGAACGACGACTTGCCGACGTTGGGGTAGCCGGCGACGACGATCGCTGGCTCGTCGGGGCGGATGTCCGGCAGCGTCTTCAGCGCGTCGCGGGCCTCCCCGACCGTGAGGAGGTCGTCCTCGATCTCGTCCATGATGTCGGCCATCCGGGCGAACGCCTGCTTGCGGTGCTTTCTGGCGGTCTCGACGCCGGACTTGCGCATCTTCGCCTGGTACTCCGAGCGGAGCTCGTCGATCTGCCGGGAGGCCCAGTTCACCTCCGAGAGCGCCTGCCGGAGTTCGTCGACGTCCACGACGGCGTCCGCGAGTTCGTAGTAGAAGGGGTCGACCTCGAACTCGAAGTCGGGCCAGGAGGTGGAGACGTTGGCGAGGTTGTCCGAGAGGATGTTCGCGGCGGTGATCAGCATCGACTCCTGGGCGTCCCACCCGTCCTTCGCGCGGCCGGTCCGGGACGCGCGGGAGAACGCCTTGTCGAGGAGTTCCTCCGCGCGGGGGGTGGTGGGGAGGTCTTCGAATGTCATAGTCAGTTGGTTCCTCGTTGTCCGTGACGGCGTATAAGCCCGTTCGTTCGGGTTTCTACGTGTTCTCGGCTGTGATCGTGGGTGGTTCGGACGGGGGTCTACCGGCGGGGATCGGTCACGGGCGGACGGGCGGTTCGGGGGGCGCCCGCTCCCGGTTCCGCTACCGCCATCGCGACGACACCGCGGGGACACAGTTCCCGGAAGTCCCACCCCGTGGTTCGGACGAGCCGAACGTCGGACCCGGTTATACGGTGTGCATGTACCGCCAGCGGTTGGCGCGCGCCGCCGCGGCTGCGTCCGCGGCGGAAGCGTGCGAGGGGCGAGCGAGCGTCAGCGAGCGAGGCGGTTGGGGAGGCTCACGTGAACGGAGTGAACGTGAGTTCGTCGGAGCTTGCTCCGACGTAAGTGAGGCGCGGTGCGGGCGCGGTGGGTGGGACTGAAAGGGGCCGGTTCGCTCGGGGAGCGAGGCGAAGTAAGCACTGGAGCGAACGCCGAAGGCGTGAGCGAAGCGCGCAGCGAGCCGCAGCCCGCGAGCGAACCGGGGGCTTTCGCGGTCGCTTCAGGTTCTCACCGACAACGACCGATCCGTCGCCGATAACCACAGAGACGACAGATCGAACACACGCGGGACCCACCCGATCACAACGACGACGACGCGGGCCAGATCACCGTGAAACACAGAGACACGCACACGATTCTACCCGCCCCCGTAACAGCACCTTTATCAGTCGCACGCGGCGAAGTTCCAACGAGATTACTCTCGGAGGCCCATGGTGACGGAGCAAACACAACCGGAGGTGAACATCGGACTCGTCGGTCACGTCGACCACGGAAAGACGACGCTAGTGCAAGCGTTGTCGGGCGACTGGACCGACCAGCACAGCGAGGAGATGAAGCGCGGGATCTCCATCCGTCTGGGCTACGCCGACGCGACGCTGCGTCGATGCCCGGACTGTGCCGAGCCCGAGTGTTACACCGTCGAGGAGACGTGCCCGGAGCACGGCGTCGACACCGAGACCCTGCGGACGGTCTCGTTCGTCGACGCCCCGGGCCACGAGACGCTGATGGCGACGATGCTCTCCGGAGCGTCGATCATGGACGGCGCGGTGCTGGTGGTGAGCGCCACCGAGGACGTGCCGCAGGCGCAAACCGAGGAGCACCTGATGGCGCTGGACATCATCGGCATCGAGAACATCGTCATCGCCCAGAACAAGGTCGACCTCGTCGACGACGAGCGCGCCCGCGAGAACTACGAACAGATCGTGGAGTTCGTCGAGGGCACCGTCGCCGAGGACGCGCCGATCGTCCCCGTCAGCGCCCAGCAGGGCGTCAACGTGGACCTGGTCATCTCGGCGCTGGAGGAGCACATTCCGACGCCCGAGCGCGACGAGTCGCTCTCGGCGCGGATGTACACCGCCCGCTCGTTCGACATCAACCGCCCCGGCACGAAGGCCGAGGACCTGCTGGGCGGCGTCATCGGCGGGTCGCTCGCGCAGGGCACCCTGGAGGTCGACGACGAGATCGAGCTCCGTCCCGGCCGCGAGGTCGAGGAGGGCGGCTCCTCGGAGTACCACTCGATCGAGACCTCCGTTCGCTCGCTGCAGGCGGGCGGGCAGTCCCAAGAGACGGTCGGCCCGGGCGGCCTGCTCGGCGTCGGCACCGGACTGGACCCCAGCCTGACGAAGGGCGACGCGCTCGCGGGCCAGGTCGCCGGCGAGCCAGGAACGCTCCCGCCGACGCGCAACGCCTTCGAGATGGAGGTCGAGCTGCTCGACCGCGTCGTGGGCGAGGGCGCCGTCGAGGAGATCTCCACCGGCGAGCCGCTGATGCTCACCGTCGGCACCGCCACCACGGTCGGCGCGGTGACCAGCGCCCGGACGGGCGAGTGCGAGGTCAACCTCAAGCGACCCGTCTGCGCCGAGGAGGGCGCGAAGATCGCGATCAACCGTCGGATGGGCGCCCGCTGGCGCCTCATCGGCGTCGGGACCCTCACGGAGTAACGGGGCCGGTGACGATGGTCGTCCTCGACACGAACGCGCTCATGATGCCGGTCGAGTGCGGCGTTCGCGTGTTCGAGGAGCTCGACCGGCTCGTGGACGACCCCGAGCTCGTCACCCCGGAGGCGGTCGTCGCCGAGCTGGAAACGCTCGCGGCGGGCGCCGGCGAGGAGGCCACCGCCGCGTCGGTCGGCCGCGACCTCGCCGAGCGGTGTCGAGTGATCGAGACGGCACAGCAGTACGCCGACGACGCGGTCGTCGAACTCGCCTCGGGCGAGGACTTCGACGGCTACGTCGTCACGAACGACCGCCCCCTGCGCGAGCGCCTCCTCGCTCGGGGCGTACGCGTAATCGGTTTAAGGGGCGCGAACACACTCGCGATAACACAACCTTAGCATGTACAAACGGGTACGACTCAAGGACACGGTCGAGGTCCCGCCGGAGCACCTGGCGGACGTGAGCCGCGACCGCGTCCGCAAGCTCTTGCAGGACAAGTTGGAGGGACGCATGGACGAGGACGTCGGCAGCGTTGTCAGCGTCACCGAGGTCCACGACATCGGCGACGGCGCCGTCCTCCCGAACAGACCGGGCGTCTACTACCAGGCGGAGTTCGACGCCGTGACCTTCGATCCGGACATGCAGGAGGTCGTCGACGGCAACGTCGTCGAGGTCGTCGAGTTCGGCGCCTTCGTCGGCATCGGCCCCGTGGACGGCCTGCTGCACGTCTCGCAGATCTCCGACGAGTACCTCGCGTACGACGGCGAGAACCAGCAGCTCGCCTCGACGGAGTCCGACCGGACGCTCGGCGTCGACGACTCCGTGCGCGTCCGCGTCGTCACGAAGTCGATCGACGAGCGCAACCCGCGCGACTCGAAGATCGGCCTCACCGCCAAACAGCCCGGCCTCGGCAAACACGAGTGGCTGGAGGCCGACGTTCGGCGTCGCGCCGAGGGGGCGCCCGCGGAGGGTAACTGATGGCCGAGGACCGCCTCGCCTGTCGCGAGTGTCACTTCGTCAATAATCCCGACGCCCAGACGTGCGAGAACTGCGGCTCCTCCTCGCTGACGGAGGACTGGGCCGGCTACGTCATCATCACTCACCCCGAGGACTCCGAGATCGCCCCGGAGATGAACGTGAGCGAGCCGGGCAGCTACGCGCTGAAGGTCCGGTGACCGCCCGACTCGGCCGCCGACCCGAATGACCCTTCTCACGCTCCCCGACGACCTCCGCGGCGCGTTCAAAGAGCCCATGGGCCCCGTCTACACCGACACCGAGCAACTGCTTTCGGCCACCGGCGACCCGATCGTCGCCGTCGGCGACGTCGTTACCTACCACCTCCGCGTCGCCGGCCGCGACCCCGACGTGGCGGTGATCGACGGGAAGACGAAGCGCGAGGCCGTCGGCGAGGAGATCGCCGCCGTCCTCGACGGCGAGAACCGCCGGATCGAGGTGGAGAACGCGCCGGCGACGCTCTCGCGCGACCTGCTCTCGGCGCTGGTCGAGGCGCTCGCGAGCGACGACCCGGTCGTGATCCACGTCGCCGGCGAGGAGGACCTCGCGACGGTGCCCGCGATCGTCGCGGCCCCCGAGGGCGCGAGCGTCGTCTACGGCCAGCCCGACGAGGGGATGGTGCTCGTGGACGTGACCCCGGATTCGAAGCGTGAGGCGCGCGACCTGCTGGGGAAACTCGACGGCGACGCCGCGGCGGCGCTCGCGGCGCTGGGTCTCGACAGCTAGCCGATCACGCACCGACGGTCCGTTCGCGGCCGCTGAATCGGGGTACAGCCCCTTCGAAATCCTTTTCCGCCTCTCGGGCGCACTCACTGACAACTGAACCATGGACATCGACATCATCTCCGAGGAGGAGAACCCCATGCTCCACCGGACGGACGTCCGGTTCGAGGTGCGACACGACGAGGCAACGCCCGCGCGACTGCAGGTCCGCGACTCGCTGGCCGCCAAGATCGACAAGGGCTCCGACGAGGTCGTCATCCAGGAGCTCGACACCAAGTTCGGCATGCGCAAGACCGTCGGCTACGCGAAGGTGTACGAGTCGGCCGAGCACGCCGCCGACGTGGAGCAGGACTACGTCCTCGAGCGGAACGCCATCGCCGGCGACGAGGACGCCGAGGCAGAGGAAGCCTAACGCCGGATGCGCGTCCTCGGCGTCGAGGGCACGGCCTGGTGCGCCAGCGCCGCGGTGTTCGACGCCGAGACCGACTCCGTTTTCATCGAGTCCGACGCCTACGAACCCGACAGCGGCGGCATTCACCCGCGCGAGGCCGCCGAGCACATGGGCGATGCGATCCCGCGCGTGATCGGGACGGCGCTGGAGCACGCCCGCGAGGAGTACGACGACAGCGGGGGCGACGAACCGCCCGTCGACGCCGTCGCCTTCTCCCGCGGCCCCGGGCTCGGCCCGTGCCTACGCATCGTCGCCACCGCGGCCAGATCGCTGGCGCGGACGCTCGACGTGCCGCTGGTCGGCGTCAACCACATGGTGGCGCACCTGGAGATCGGCCGCCACCGCGCGGGCTTCGACTCCCCCGTCTGCCTGAACGCCTCGGGCGCGAACGCCCACCTGCTGGGCTTTCACGACGGCCGCTACCGGGTGCTCGGCGAGACGATGGACACCGGCGTCGGCAACGCCCTCGACAAGTTCACCCGCCACGTCGGCTGGAGCCACCCCGGCGGCCCGAAGATCGAGGACCACGCGAGAGACGGGGAGTTCGTCGAGCTCCCCTACGTCGTCAAGGGGATGGACTTCTCGTTCTCTGGGATCATGTCCGCCGCGAAGGCCGCCTACGACGACGGCGTCCCCGTCGAGGACGTGTGTTTCTCGCTGCAGGAGCACGTCTTCGCCATGCTCACCGAGGTGAGCGAGCGGGCGCTGTCGCTGACGGGCACCGACGAGCTGGTGCTGGGCGGCGGCGTCGGCCAGAACGCGCGGCTCCGTGAGATGCTCGCGGAGATGTGCGCCGAGCGCGGCGCCGACTTTCACGCGCCCGAGCCGCGGTTCCTCCGGGACAACGCCGGGATGATCGCGGTGCTCGGCGCGAAGATGGCCGCCGCCGGCGACACCGTCGCCGTGGCCGACTCGGCGATCGACCCCGACTTCCGTCCCGACGAGGTGCCCGTGACGTGGCGCTCGGGCGAGTCGGTCGCGCGCGTGCCGACCGCGGCCGGTGCGGGCGCGGCCGGTCCGGGGGACGACGGAGCGGACGACCGCGACGCCGCCGACCTCCGCGGCGCGGAGGCGACCGTCGAGGTCCGCGGCGACGAGGTCGTGAAGCGGCGGCTCCCGAAGGGATACCGCCATCCCGAGTTGGACGCGACGCTACGGCGTGACCGCACGGTTGCGGAGGCGCGGCTGCTCGCGGGCGCCCGCGAGGCCGGCGTGCCGACGCCGCTCGTACGCGACGTGGACGTGCCGGCGGCGACGCTCGCGATGCAGTTCGTCGGCGAGTGCGACCTGGCGGCGGCGCTGACGGCCGACCGCGCCCGGACGGTCGGCGAGCACCTCGCGCGGCTCCACGACGCCGGGATCGTCCACGGCGACCCGACGACGCGCAACGTCCGGGTCGGGCGAGGCGACGCGCCCGAGGACGGCCGGCTGTTTTGCATCGACTTCGGCCTCGGCTTCAGTTCCGACCACGTCGAGGACTACGCGATGGACCTGCACGTGTTCGAGCAGTCGATCGAGGGCACCGCGAGCGACCCCGACACGCTCGTGGCGGCCGTCGAGGACGGCTACCGCGCGGTCGGCGAGCCGGCGGTGCTGGAGCGGCTCCGCGGCGTCGAGGGGCGCGGTCGCTATCAGTAGCGTCGTCGCCGGCGGGGTGACCAGGCGGTGACGGTGGGGCGAACAGGCGGCCGTGTTCGGGACAAGGCGGCCGACCGAGCGTCGTCGATCGTCGGTCGGCCGCCGCTCACGCGCCGTCGGGCCGCACGCGGTCACGGCTGACGCCGTTCGCATCGAGGCCTCCGTTCGGTCGGCCTCGCATCCGCTGCCCGGCGCGCGTCGGTGCTCAACGCATCGGGGTGGCTGGGTCGTCATCCCTGATGAACGTTCGCCGCCGAACTGTCGGACGCGAGCCAAAACGATTTATCGCGGGGCGTCGTTGTCGGGGACATGGCAGACAAACCCCAGACCGGGGAGCTCTTCGGGATCCCGTACAACTTCGAGCGGCCGAGCGTCGGTCGCCTCCTGTCCTCGTACTGGAAGCCCGGCAAGGGCATGCTGGTGGAGAAGCCGTTCGGCATCGGCTACACGCTCAACCTCGCGAACTGGCGCTCGTGGATGGTGCTCGTCGTCGCGGGCGCGCTGCTGTACCAGGAGCGTTCGGGCCGCGACGGAGACGTCGACGACGACGAGGCGTCCGAGCCCGTCGAGGTCATCGTCGACGACGACTGAGTCGGCCGCTTACTCCGACCACTTCTCCGATTCCGCGCGCTCTCGCCAGGCGCGCTGCTGTGCGCGCTCGGCGACATGGTCGACGCCGTCGGCGACGTCCTCGCGGACGGCCGTCTCGAAGGCGTCCAGCTCGTTCAGGAGGTTGCTCCGGTAGGCCGTCACCAGCTCGTACGTCCAGCGATCCTCGACGACGCCGGCGGGGAGCAGCCGGTCGCGGAGCTCGTCGGCGTACGCGTCGTGGCCGGCCGCCCGGAGGAGTTCCTCCGCCTCCGCGAAGCGATCCATCGCGTGGCCGGTACGGTGGTGACAGCCGAGCAGGTCGGCGTACGCCCGGTGTGCGTGCTCGATCCCGAGCTGGATCGAGTGCAGCGCGGCTCGCTCGTCGGCCGTCAGGTCGGGGACGGACGGGGTCGGCTCGTCGACGGACATGTATTGCTATACGGTACCACGCCACAAGGACTTTGCGCGCCCGAACGGTTAGGGTGCCCGACGCCGAGGGGCGTCGCATGAACGGGCCGTTCCTCGCGGCGGCGACGCTGACGCTGCTGTCGCTGGCCGGCTACATCGTCGGAACCATCGAGCCGTACCCCGGTCGGGAGGCGGCCATCGCGGGGCTGCTCGTCGGCGTGACGCTCGCGACCGTGACGTACCGTCGGAACGGGGCAGGGTCCGCCGACGGCGAGGTCGGGTCGACCGGGACCGAGCACGTGCCGCGCGACGGAGGCGAGTCGCGATGATCCGCGCGATGTCGTACACAAGCGGCGAGGCCGCCACCTTCGAGGAGGTGCCCGCCGCCGCGGAGGCGCCCGGAACGACGTGGATCTGGGTCGAGGCGACCGACGGGGAGGCGATGCTCGAACGCGACGGGGACGCCGCCGCGGGGCGGGTCCCACGGCCGACGGGCGAGCTCGCGACGGTGACCGAGCGGTTCGACATCCACCCGCTGCACGTCGAGGACGTGCTCGGGGACGCCCGTCCCAAGTCCGAGCTGCTGGAGGAGTACGCGTTCCTGCTCGTGAAGGCCGCCCGGTTCCGGGTCGGCGAGACGACGTTCCTCGAGGAGATCCGCACGCGCCCGGTCGGCGTGTTCGTCGGCGACGACTGGCTCGTGACCGTGACGACCGACGGCGACGACGCCGTCGAGGCGGTGTGGGACCGGCTCGCCGGGGCCGACAGGCGGGCGCTCGCGCGGGGGCCCGACTTCGCGGGCTACCTCGTCGTCGACCGCGTCGTCGACGGCTACTTCCACCTGCTCGACGAGCTGGAGAACGACATCGAGACCGTCGAGGAGCGCGTCGTCGAGGCGCCCGACCCCGACACGCTCGCGGCGATCAACGAGCTCCGGCGGGAGCTGCTGTCGGTCAGGCGGGTCGTGTGGCCGACGCGCGACGCGGTGAACGCGCTCTCGCGGGGCGACGCCGACCAGGTCGGCGAGGCGACCGAGAAGTACTACCGCGACGTGTACGACCACCTCGTTCAGGTGGTCGAGCTGACCGAGACGTACCGCGACCTCACCGCGGGCGCGCGCGACATCTACCTCAACACGCTCTCGCAGTCCACCAACGAGGTGATGCGCCGGCTCACCGTCGTCGCGACGATCGTCCTTCCGCTGACGTTCGTCGCCGGCGTGTTCGGGATGAACTTCGAGTCGATGCCGGAGCTGGGGTGGCCGTACGCCTACCACGCGACGATGCTGGGGATGGCCGGCATCGCGCTCGTGCTCGTCGCGTACTTCCGCCGTGAGGGCTGGCTGTGAGCGGGTGGAGCGTGGATCGACGAGATCCGGCCTCGGGCGACGGCGAGTCGCGTCAGGCGCTCACGATCCGCCGCACCGACCCGCCGTCGTCGCCGACGGTGCAGACGTACAGCTCCCCGTCGGGGCCCTCGCCGAACGAGAGCAGCCCCTCGCCCAGCCCGTCGGTGGCGACCGCGCGGGTGGGCCACCGGCCCGACTCCCGCGGCTCGGCAAGGAACAGGTCGCCGCCGGGGCGGTAGTCGCCGAACACGTACGTCCCCGCGAGGTCCCCGACGGCGTCGCCGCGGTAGACGTAGCCGCCGATGACCGAGATGCCAGACACCTCTGCGTCGCCGTGGGGGTACTCCAACACCGGGTCGAGCAGCGGGTCGCCGTCGGGCGTCTCCGTCGGCGCCTCCTCGGCGTCGAACGGATGGAAGCCCTCGCGGACGTTCCAGCCGTAGTTTCCGCCGGCCTCGACGCGGTTCACCTCCTCCCAGGCGCTTTGGCCCACGTCGGCGACGAGGAACTCGCCCGTCTCCCGGTCGAAGCTGAACCGCCACGGGTTTCGGAAACCCCACGCGTACTGCTCCGGAAGTCCCTCGCCGTCGACGAGCGGATTGTCGTCGGGGATCCCGTAGGGATCTCCGTCGCCGCCGACGCCCACGTCGTCGCCGCCGAGCGGGTCGATCCGGAGGACGCTCCCGAGGAGGTTCTCGGTCACGTCCTGTCCGTTGCCGCCGGCGACGGCGTCGTACCAGTCCTCGACGTGGCCGGTCCCCTGATCGCCGCCGCCGCCGCCGTCGCCGACGCCGACGTACAGCAGTCCGTCCGGGCCGAACGCGACCGATCCGGCGTTGTGGTTGGGCTGGGGCTCCGGGATCTCCAGAAGGACGCGCTCGCTGTCCGCCTCGGCGGCGTCGGGCGTCGCACGGAACTCCGAGAGCACGAACGCGTGGCTGTACTCGCTCGGCATGTCGTCGCGAAGCGATCCGCTGTAGCGGACGTACACGCGATCCTCCTCGGGGAACTCGGGATGGAACGCGAGTCCGAGCAGTCCCATCTCGCCGCCCGCCCGGGCCAGGCGGTCGGTCACGTCGAGGAACGTCGACCGCTCCTCGCCGGCGACGACGGTGATCGTGCCGCCCTGGTCGACGACGTACAGGCGGCCGTCGACGCCGGCGGGCGCCTCCAGGCCAAGCGGCGAGTCGAACCCCTCGGCGACGGGTTCGGTCGCCAGCGAGTCGGGACCGGCGGCCCCCTCGTCGGTGGCCGTCTCCTCGGTCGTGTCGGTCGCGTCCCCGGTGTCGGTCCCGGCGGTCGTGTCGGCTGTGTCGGTCGACCCGGTCGCCTGCCCGCCGCCGGGCGCGCCGACACAGCCCGCGAACGTCGTCGCGAGCGCGGCGGCGGCGCCGACCCGGCCGAGGAACGCGCGGCGGTCAGCCGTGGGGCCGTCGACCGCGCGGCGGTCAGCCGTGCGGCCGTCGGCCGTGGATCGATCGGCGGAGTCGTTCCGATCGGTGTCGTTCATGCGAGACGATCGGGCATCCCAACGGGGAATAGCCGTCGTAGGTTCGCACGCGAGTGAAACGCTTCGCCCGCCCGCGAGGGACTGGCGACCCCGGACCACAGTTCGGACCTCGACCGTCCCGGGATCAGAGCTGGACCGTCTCGCCGAGTTCCGGCGCGCTCGCGTCGTAGCCGTCGGCCCGGAGTTCCTCGGCGAACGCCGGGCACCGATCGCCGTGGTTGACGAGCACCGTCGCGCCGCGGTAGTCGTCGAGGAACGAGCGGAGCCCGTCGCGATCGGCGTGCGCGGAGAAGTCGAACAGCTCGACGCGGGCGGCGACGGGGACGACGCCGCCGTCGAGGTCGCAGCGGCCGTGGTCGAGCAGCATCCGCCCGTTCGTGCCCTCGACCTGGTAGCCGGTGAGACAGACGCGGTTCGTGGGGTCCGAGCGCAACATCGGGAGGTAGCGCATCACGGGGCCGCCCGAGAGCATCCCGGAGGTGGTGACGATCGCCTCGTTGTCGGCGGCGATGCGCTCGCGCTGGCCGTCCTTCCCGGTGACGTATCTGGCGCCGGATTTCGCCCGACGGAGCGCCTCGGGATCGCGGACGTACTCGGGGTACCGCCGGACGATGTCGGTGACGCGCTGGCCCATCCCGTCGAGGTAGGGTCTGATCTCGGTGTCCTCCAGCACCGTCAGCACCTCCTGAGTCCGCCCGATGGCGAACGCCGGGATCAGCGCGGTCCCGCCCTCGTAGCGGGTGGTCCGGACCGTCTCGACGAAGCGCTCCTCGACGCGAGCCCGGTCCTCGTGGGTCACGTCCGAGTAGGTGCTCTCGCAGATCACCGCGTCCGCGTCGGGCCGCGCCGTCGACCCGGACAGCAGGCGGGTGTCGTCGGTGTGGAAGTCCGCCGTGTACAGCAGGCGCGTGTCGCCGTCGTCGACGAGCACGTGTGCGCTCCCCGGAATGTGGCCCGCGTCGGAGAAGGTGACCTCGTACTCCGTGTCGCCCGCGCGGACCGTGAAGGGCTCGTCGTACCCGTGGCGCTCCTCGACCTCGCCGAGTCGCTGTACGTGGCTCTCGGTGAAGGTGCAGTCGTACCCCCGCAGCTTGAGCGTGTCGCGCGCGAGCACCCGCGCCAGCTCGCCGGTCGGCGGCGTCCAGTGGATCGGCGGCCGGCGGTCGCCCCGCAACAGGGCCGGCACCTGCCCGACGTGGTCGAGGTGGCCGTGACTGACGACGACGGCGTCCGGCTCGGGTCGGCCGACGGGGTACTGCGGCGGTTCCCCGGTCAGCGTCCCGTAATCGAGCAGGAGCGCGTCGTCGACGAGGACCGACGAGCGGCCCACCTCGCGGGCGCCGCCGAGGAACCGTATCTCCATCGGGAGACGCCAGGGGCTCGGCGGGGTTGGGTCCGTCGGTTCGCCGCGGCGGCGGCGCGCCGGGACGCCCTCAGATCACCTGAACGGCGACCAACGCCGCGGCCCCCAGCGCCAGCACGCACAGCATGCCGACCGAGAGGGTCGACATCCGCTTCATGTTCATGTCGGGAACCCGGCCCAGGCGACTCATAACCGTTCGCTCCCGCCTATCAGGGCTGAAAAGTCGGTGGTGCGACCTGACGGGCGAACGAGGTCGCGGGCGGGCGGACCCGCGCGTCACTCCGCGAAGTTCGACCACGTCACTCCGTGAAGTGCGAGCGCGCGACCGTGACGGAGCGGTCGCCGAGGGCGAACGGCTCGACCGCCCGGCGGGCGAGCCGGGTGCGCGCCACGCCGCGGCCGACCACCGCCGCCGCGCGGACGAGCGAGGGGGGAACGCGCCCCCCGTGATCGATCCAGAATGCGAAGTTCGCGGCGGCGCGCCGCTGGAGCGCGATCACGCGCTCGACCGTCGGGCGCCGGCGCAGCTCGAACGCGCGGAGCCGGGACCGCGGAACGGTCCCCTCCGAGTACGCGAGCGCCCGGACGAGCCGGTCGTGGGCGACGACCGCGTCCTCGACGGCGAGGGGGTTGCCCTGCGCGCCGATGGGGCTCGCGACGTGGGCGGCGTCGCCGAGGATCAGGAGGCCGTCGCGGGTCCAGGTGTCGGCGATCCCGGGCGAGACGTCCAGCAGCGTCGTGTCGGCGAAGCCGTCGAGGTGCTCGCCGACGGCCGCGGCGACCTCGTGGTCGACCGCGGCGACGCGGTCGCGGAAGGCGTCGAAGCCGGCCTCCCGGACCGTCGGCCACTCGCCGTCCCGGAGGAGGTAGCCGACCTGGAGCTCGCCGCCGCCGAGGCCGAACTGGACGAGGATGCCCTCGCGGGCGATCTGCCCCTGCGCGTCCGTCTCGACCGCGCCGGCCGGGAGCTTGAACCAGACCAGATCGAGCGGCGAGTCGAACAGGCCGGGGTCGATCCCGGCCTCCTCGCGGACCGTCGAGTAGCGGCCGTCCGCGCCGACGACGCAGCGCGCCTCGATCGCGACCGTCTCGTCGGCCGTCCGGTCGCGGGCGGTCACGCCGCGGACGGCGCCGGCGTCGTCGGTCAGGAGGCCGGTGACGGTCGTGGCCGGACGAAACGAGAAGCCGTCGGACGCGCCGGCGCGGTCGACGAGGCGTTCCAGCAGCGCCGGCTGCTCCATCATCAGGACGTACGGGTAGTCGGTGTCGAGCAGGTCGAGGTTCAGGACGGGAACCCGCTCGCCGTACAGCGAGAACGCCCCCTCGGTGACCGTCTCGTGGGCCAGGTCGAGCACGTCGTCGAGCACGTCCATCCCGTCGAACAGGCGGACGACGCCGGGGTTCCAGCCGAACCCGCGGTACTCGCGCTCGAAGGTGCCCGCCCGCTCCACGAGCGTCACGTCGACGCCGCTGCGCGCCAGCAGGTACGAGAGGACGGCGCCGCCGGGGCCGCAGCCGACGACGACGATATCGGCGCGCCCGGTTCGGTCGGCCACGGACGAGTCGGACGCGGGAGCGTCGGACATCGCGTCTCAGTCGTCGGCGCTCGCGGCGTCGACCCCCGCGTCGGCCTCGCCCAGCCCGGGGACGACGCCGTCCTCGCGCCAGCCGCGCGCGTCGTAGTACTCGTCGAGCGCCTCCTCGAACCCCTCGATGTCGTACGGGAGCGCGTCGTCCGCGCGGTCGAAGCCGCGGCGGTTGTTGAACGCCCGCTCCAGTTCGACCACGCGCGCGCCCACCGCCAGCAGGTCGTCGTAGTCGGCGTCGAGCAGGCTCCCGAGGCGCTCCTCGGTCATGAAGTCCCGGCTGAACTTGCAGGCGACCGCCGAGTCGAGGACGGCGTTGTGGTCCTCCGCGTCGGCGACCATCGGAGCCTTGCCGTCGAGCCCGCGCTTGTCGACGGCCTCCTCCTTGTCGACGAGGGGGTACTCCTTCGAGTAGAAGCTGGCGTACATGTGGTCGGCGCCGCGGTTCGAGGTGGCAAAGGAGAGGCCCTGCCCGTTGAGGGTGCGGCCGTCGTGGGCCGCGAACTCCAGCCCCTTCACCGACCAGTCCTCGACGCCCAGCTCGGGGGCGGCGCGGTGGACGCCCTCCGCGAGCAGGTCGCCGACCTCGCCCTCGCGGTAGGCGGCCGTCCGCAGCAGCTCGCGGGCGCGCTCGGGGTTCGCGAGGTCGTCCTCGCTCTGCAGATAGGCGGCCATCGTGTCGCCCGCGGAGATGGTGTCGACGCCGAGGCGGTCACACAGGTCGTTGGCCTTCATCACCTCGACCACGTCGTCGACGAGCTGGTTCGACCCCCACGCCATCACCGTCTCGAACTCCGGCCCCTCCGTCTCGACGCCGGCCGCCTCGTCGCGGGTGGGGAGCTTACACGCGAACGCACACTGCGAACAGGTGCCCTTCCGGTACTTCTTCGACTCCACGGCGTCGCCCGAGATGCCCTCCGCCCCCTCGAAGGAGGTGCGGGCGAAGTACTCCGTCGGCAGCGCCTCCACGGCGTTGGCGTACTCGGTGACGCTGGTGGTGCCCTGCCGCTTCATCACGTGGTCCGAGGTGGCCGCCTCGCGGTGTACGTCCGTCTGGATCGGATCGATCTCCACGTCGGCTTCGCTGTCGCCGTCGAACGTGAGCACCTTCACGTTCTTGCTGCCGAGGACAGCGCCGAGTCCGGTGCGGCCGAACGCGCGCGTCTCGCTGGTCATCACACACGCGTAGCGGACGAGGTTCTCGCCGGCGGGGCCGATGCACGCGAGGTGCTCGGCCTCCAAGCCGTGCGTTTCCTCGGCCCACTCGGACACCGCGGGCACCTCCGCGCCCGCGAGATCGGGCACCTCCTCGAAGGTCACCCCGTCGTCGCGGATGTGGACCGCAAGCGGCGTGTCGGCGGCGCCGCGGAGCTCGACGGCGGCGTAGCCGGTCGCGGTGAAGTTTCGCGAGAGGAAGCCGCCGGCGTTCGAGGAGGCGAGCCCGTCGGTCAGCGGCGAGACGCTCGTCATGTTCATCCGGCCGGTGAAGCTCATCCGCGAGTGCTGGAGCGGCCCGGTCGAGAGATAGAGGCGGTTCTCCGGGCCGAGCGGGTCGGCGTCGAACGGAACGCGGTCGAACGCCAGCTTCGTCGCGACGCCGCGGCCGCCGACGAACTCGCCGAGGACGTCGTCGATCTCCTCCGTGGTCGTCTCGCGGGCGTCGAGGTCGACCGACAGCAGCGGACCGGTCGCGTGGATCATGCCCACGGGTTGTCCCGCGGAGGTGGTAAATCCCGCTGTCGGTTGGCGTGTCACAGACCGCCGTGTGTCGCCGTCATCGGTGGTATTCGCGGGCCAGCCCGCCACGCGTCGGTTCGGAACCACTATCCCGCCGGCCGTCGGACCCACGAACCGAATGAAGGTCTTCGGATCGAGCGGCACCCGCGGGGTCGTCGGCGAGGAGTTCACCCCGGAGTTCGTCTCCCGGGTCGCCGCGGCCGCGGCCGCGACGTGGGACGCCGAGCGCGTCGCCCTCGGCCGCGACACCCGCACCTCCGGGCGGACGTTCGCCGACGCCGCCGCCGCCGGCGTCACCGCCGCCGGCGTCGACGTGGAGCGGCTCGGCGTCGTCCCCACGCCGAGCCTCGTCCGCTACTGCGAGGTCGAGGCGGTGCCCGGCGTGATGATCACCGCGTCGCACAACCCCCCGGAGTTCAACGGCGTCAAGCTCGTCGGCGACGACGGGATCGAGCTCCCGGTGAACCGACTCGAGGTCGTCGAGGACCGCCTTCTCGCGGAGGAGCCGACGACGGTGTCGTGGGACCGGATGGGCGACTCCCGCCGCGTACCCGACGCCAACGACGAGTACGTCGCGGAGATGCTCGAGGCGATCGACCGCGACGCCGTCGCCGCCGCCGACCTCACGGTCGCGCTCGACCCCGGCCACGGCGCCGGCGCGCTCACCTCGCCGGAGTTCTTCCGCGAACTCGGCTGTGACGTGGTGACGGTCAACGCCCAGCCGGACGGCCACTTCCCCGGCCGGGACCCCGAGCCCGTCGAGGCGAACCTCGACGACCTCGGGCGGCTCGTGCGCGCCGCGGACGCCGACGTGGGGATCGCCCACGACGGCGACGCCGACCGCGCCATCTTCTTCGACGAGGCCGGCGAGTACGTCGAGGGCGACGCCTCGCTGGCGGCGCTTGCCGCCCGCGATCTGGGCGAGGGCGACACCACCGTCGCCGCCGTCAACGTCTCCCAGCGCCTCGTCGACGTGTGCGAGGCCGCCGGCGCGAACCTCGAACTCACGCCCATCGGCTCGACGAACATCATCACCCGGATCAAGGAGCTGTGGCGCGAGGGCGAGTCCGTCCCCGTCGCCGGCGAGGGCAACGGCGGGGTGTTCTTCCCCGACTACCGGCTCGTGCGCGACGGCGCGTTCATCGCCGCGAAGTTCCTCGAACTGCTGGCCGAGCGTGGGGCGACCGTGAGCGAGATCGTGGCCCCGTACGAGGACTACACGAACGTCCGCGAGAACCTCTCGTACGACTCCGACGACCAACTGGACGCGATGCTGGAGGCCGCCGAGGCGTACGCCGACGCTGCCGACGCCGAACCGGACACGAAGGACGGCTACCGCCTCGACTACGGCGACGCGTGGGTGCTCGTGCGACCCTCCGGGACGGAGCCGAAGGTGCGCGTGTACGCCGAGTCCGCCGACCCCGAGCGCGCCACGTCGCTGGCGCGGGACGTCCGGGAGACCCTCGAAGCGGCGAAGGCCGACGCCGCGACGTAGCCGACTGACGACCCCGGAGTAGCCGACCGACAACCCCGGAGTAGCCGACGGACGACCGCGTCGCCGGCGACGCCGTGCCCCGAGCGCCCCCGGCGAGGACCCCCGACACACCCCCCGAACCCTTTCCTCCCGCCGACCCCGAGTCTCGCGTATGGACATCGAGGTTCGGCCGGTCGCCTCGCCGACGGAGTTCCGGGCGGCGCTGGTCGTCAACCGCGCCGCCTGGCGCGACGCCTACGCCGACATCCTCCCCGCCGAGCGGCTGGAGGCGATGACGGTCCCCGAGGGCGTCGAGCTACAGGACCGGTACGACCGCGCGACCGGCGACGGCCGGACGTTCCTCGTCGCCGTCGACCGAAAGCCGGGGGCGGTCGTCGGCTTCGCCGACGCGGTGGTCGGCGACGGGCGCAAGGCGTTCTGCGAGCGCGACGACGCGGAGCTACGGGCGATCTACGTCGACCCCGACGCGCAGGGCGCGGGCGTCGGCTCGGCGCTGCTGGAGGCCGCGGTCGACCGCGTCCCGGACGCGTGCTCGCGGCTGGTGCTGGAGACGTTCACGGAGAACCGCGCCGCACGCGAGTTCTACGAGGCGCGCGGGTTCGAGCGGATCGGCGCGTCGGCGTTCGAGGTGGGCGGGGAGTCGTACCCGACGGCGGTGTACGCGCGGCCGCTGTGAACTGAACCGACTGCGACTGCCGCGGGGACGCGTCCGATCGCCCTCACGCGTCCGATCCGTCGAGCGTGTCCGCCAGCAACTCGCGTCGCTCGCGCGCCTCGGCCAGCTCGGCGGCCGCCTCGCCCGAGGCGACGCGCTCGACCTCCGCGTCCGACAGCTCCGCCTCGGCCTCGGCGGCGCGGCGGAGCCGCGTGTAGTCGGGGTGGTCGGCGACCTCGCGCAGCTCGCGGGCGCGGGCGACGGTCCCCTCGGGCGCGAACTTGGCGACGACCGAGACGAGCTCCTCGCGCCGGAACCGCAGGGTCTCGGCCGACGGCGGCGGCCAGTCGACCGTCAGCGGCTCCGCGGACAGCCGTTCGAGGTACGTGCGGTGGGGTCGCACCCGCGCCGTGAACGTCCCCGGGTCCTCGACGTAGTGATCCAGTTTCGAGGCGGAGTAGTCGGCGTAGTCGAGCAGGTCCGGCAGCGACGCCCCCTCTGCCGGCGACGAGTCGAGGAAGGCGAGCAGATCCGAGGGCGGCGCGGCGTAGTCGACGAACGGCGACTCGGCGGCGTCGGCGACGAACGCCAGCAGCTCGCGGGCCGGCGCCTCCCGTCTGAAGTCGTCAAACGCGTCGCGGACGGCGTCGTTGTAGGCCGCGATCGGCTGGCGGAGCTCCTCGGTCGGGGCGGTCAGGTCCGCCTCGCCCAGCTCGACCAGCCGCTCCAGCTCGTCGATGCGGTCGTCGAGCGCGCCGAGGCGCCGGTTCGCCTCCCGTGTCGCCTCGTGGACCGCGTCCGCGGCGTCCTCGCGCTCGGCCAGCCGGTCGGCGAGCTCGCGGGCGGGGGAGAGCGCCTCGCGGGCGCGCTCGAAGTCGGACTCCGAGAGCCGCCGGCCGTCGACGGCCTCGTTGGCCCGCTCGAAGGCGTCGTGGCCGGGGGCGTCCTCGTCGAGGTCCTCGACGACGGCCGCGAACTCGCCCTGGAACTCGACGTACGCCTGGAAGTCGCCGGTGCCGGTCGCCGAGTCGACGTAGCGGTCCAGCAGGCGGTCGGCGCGCCGGAGGGCGTCGCGGACGGTCGCGAGCGTCGACTCGCCGTGCTCCTCGACGGCGGCGACCGCGTCGTCGCGGCGCTCGCGGGCCTCCCGGAGCTCGGCCGCGATGTCGGCGGCGTCGCGCTCGGCCTCGGGCAGCGGGTCGGGGCGATCCGGGGTGTCGCCGGAAGCGCCGGAGCCTCCCGAAACCCCGGAGTTACCGGCGTCGCCGGCTGTGTTCCGTGCCATCCCTCACTCGTACACCGCGTCGGGGTCGAACACACGCTCGCCGACGTGCTCGCCGTCGACGGTACGGTGGAAACACGACCGGTGCCCGGTGTGGCAGGCACCGCCGGTCTGCTTGACGAGGTACAGCAGGGCGTCGGCGTCGCAGTCGACGCGGACCTCGCGGACCGCCTGGGTGTGTCCGCTGGTGGCGCCCTTCTCCCACAGCTCCTCGCGCGAGCGCGAGTAGTAGTGCGCCCGGCCCGTCTCGCGCGTCCGGTCGAGCGCCTCCTCGTTCACGTACGCGAGCATCAACACCTCGCCGGAGTCGGCGTCCTGTGCGACCGCGGGAACGAGCCCGTCGTCGCCGAAGTCGACCGCGACGCCGTCGTCGCTCCCGGCGGCGGTCTGGGAATCACTCATCGCCCGTGAGGTCGGTGCAGTCGCGGATAGGTCTTGTGCGTGGTCCGTCGCGGACCGCGTGTGCGCGTTCCATCGCGGGCCACGTGTGTGCATGTTCCCCCGCGGCTCACACCAACCCAAGCGCCCCGAGCGCGACCGTGAGCACGTCGCCGTAGGTGAGCGCGAGCACGAGCCCGCCGAACAGCGGCACGAGGAACGGGAGCCCCGGCGACACCCACAGCGCGTCCTCGGCGACGACGCGGTCGAGCCCCTCGCGCAGCGTCTCGGGCGTCGTGCCGTAGGCGGTTCCCTCGATCTCGTCGAGGAACCGCTCGGCGGCCCACGGGTCGTCCGTGTCGCCGGCGGCGTCCGCCTCGGCTCCCGCGTCGGTGGTCCGGTCGCCGGCGTCGTCGATGCCGGACGGACCCGCGTCCGACTCGGGAAACTCGAACCCGCCGTCGTCGACGCCCCCGTCCGTCCGCGGACCGTCGTGGACCGCGCCGTCGGTCGGCGGCCGCGTCTCGCCGACCGAGGCCGGGTCGCGGTGGCGGTCCGGGTCGTCCCGGACGGTCGCGAGGGTGGTGCCCCGCCAGCGGAGGTACATCCGGAGGGCGTCGAGGTCGAGGCCGCGCTCGGGGCGCAACCCGCCGACGCGGATGAGTTGCCCGTGCACCTCCGGGAGGTCCTCGACGCCGGTCCACCGACCGACGACCATCGCCGGCGAGAACCGCCCGGCGGCGACGTTCGACGCGAACAGCAGGGCGACGTAGCCGGCGCCGAACAGCACCGCGTTCGTCAGCGCCGACATCGCCGTGACGCCGAGCGTCGAGGGGTGTACGGGAAAGCCGACGGTGTGCAGCCACGTCACGTCCGGCAGGATCCACAGCGGAACGACGTACGCCGGCGTCGTCGGGAACGCGACCGCGAGCACGACGAGCGCCTTCATGTCGGCGCCGCCGAAGGCGGCCATCCGGTAGGCGAGCACCGAGAAGGGGACCAGAAAGACGATCGAGAACCCGACCCGGACGAGGAACAGCCGCCCGGCGTAGCCGTCGAACGGGAACGCCGCCGTCGCGTCGATGACGAGCGCCAGCGCGCCGATCGCGAGCAACGGGAGCCAGAGGGAACTCGCGACGCGGCGGGTGCGGATGTCGCGATAGGCGGCCCACGCGAACCCCGGGAGCACGAGCAGCCGGAGGAGGTCGGCCGCGGTGGCGACGCCGAGCACGTCCATACCCCGTCGCGCGCGCCCGGCGAGTTAGGCGTTGCCGTCCGCGTCTCGGACGTGAAAACGCGCGGTCATCGGAGTGTCGGCGGCGGACGCGTCGCTGACGGCAGGATAAACGGAGAACATCGGGGCGGTCGCCGCGCTCAGATGACGCGGTTCTGGAGGTAGTCGAGGTGCTTCGCGTTGTAGACGATCTTGATCTCGTCGGCCTGCGGCGAACCGATGCACGTCAGGCGGACGTTCTTGTCCTCGACCTCCTCGTCGGAGAGGATCTGCTGCATGTCCATCTCGATCTCGCCCTCCTTCACGATGGCCGCGCAGTTGGCGCAGGCGCCGGCGCGACACGAGAACGGCCAGTCGTAGCCCTGGGCCTCGGCGGCCTCGAGGATGTACTCGCCCTCGTTGACGTCGAGCTCGCCGTAGTCTTCGGCGTCCAGCCCCGCGTCGGCGGCGGTGTCGAAGAGGTCGTCGTCGTCGAGGTCCCAGCCGTTGTCGTCCAGCACTTCGTAGTTAAGGTATTCGACCGTGGGCATTTCGTCCCGCGTTTCGCCGGCCGCACCATTAGTTGTTGCTATCTCGTAGGAGATATCGAGGCCCAGACGGCTTTAGGGGCGCCAAAACCGACGATCCGGGGTCCCGCGATCGCGGCCGATCGCGTGTTTGGCAGGGTCCGGGCCGCGAGCATCGGGAGCCGGTTACACCGGCGTGAGTGCGAACAGCGCGTACGAGCAGACGAACGAGACCGTGGGAGTGAAGATCCAGAAGGAGACGACGCGGCCGGTCGTTCCGGCGTCGAACAGGTCCTCCGCGAGCAGTTCCTCCCTGTGCTCCTCGCCCATTCGGGGGACGCCGTCGTCGGCGTCGGGGCGCTCGGCCGCGAGCGCGTCGACGGACACCTCGGGACGCTGCCGGTCGGTCCGGTCCCCGTCGCCGCCGAGCGCGCCGCCGACGGCGCCGCTGACGGCGTCGCCGAGCGTCGTCGTCCGGGTCGCGCGGCCCCACCCGAGCCCGACGATGGACATCGTCGCCGAGACGGCCAACGAGGCCGGGATCCCGATCGCCGAGAGGAAGGTGATCAGGCTCGCCGAGACCACCTCGACGATGAGCGCCGCCAACAGCGGGAGGTCGGTGAGGTCGTTGCCGACGGTGTCGAGCGTCCGACGGGCGATGGTGAACGCGCCGACGGCGATCGCCGCGCCCGCCAGCAGCACGCCCTGGCCCGCGGTCACCGAGCCGTTGCCCACCAGCGGCGCGACCGCGTTGGCGACGTTGGAGGCGCCCGCCGAGAACGCCATGTAACAGGCGATGACGAGCACGGCGGCCGTGCCGACGACCTCGCGGGCGGTGGCTCCGGGCGCGATCCGGGGTCGCACGCCGTCGAACTCGACGACCCCGCCGGCCGAGCGGTCGATCGCGAAGGCGGCGTCGAGGTACGGGTAGAAGTACCGGCCGACGACCGCACAGATCCAGAACGCGACGACGGGCGCGACGAGCCACCAGCCGACGATCCGGAGCATCACGTCGGCGTTGAGCGTCCCCGTCGCCGCGCCGAGGCCCGCGATCGCGCCGACGGCCGTCATCGACGTGGAGGCGGGGACGCCGAACGTGTTGGAGATCAACAGCGCCACCCCGACGAAGAAGAGCACGCCGACGCTCGCGGCGAGCGTGAACGCCGACGACGGGACGATCTCCCCGCCCATCGTCTCGATGACGTTGCGACCGACCGTCCACCCGCCCGCGAGCGCGAACGCGGACATGAGCGCCGCCGCGCCCGTCTTCGAGAGGGTGCCGCTGCCGACCGCGGGGCCGAACGAGACCCCCGTCGACGACCCCCCGATGTTGAACCCGACGAAGACCGCGACGACCACGCCGATCACCAGGAGTGCCTCGACCACACGCACACTCCTCGCCGTCGGCGTATAAGTCCGGTCGATTTTCGCCGATCCGCGACAGCGTTTAAGCCGTGGGTCCGGTACTGTGGGGTATGGAATGGAAGACAGACTGGGGCCTGCGGGGCCGGATGGTCCTGACCGGGTTCCTGCTGTTCGCCCTCTACATCGTGTTCATCGCGGTGTTGTCGGAATTCGCCGGCCTGTTCTGGATGGTCGTCGTGATGGGGCTGTTCTCGGTGGGACAGTTCTTCTTCAGCGACAAGCTCGCGCTGTACTCGATGGGCGCGAAGGAGGTGTCCGAACAGGAGTATCCGGAGCTCCACCGGAAGATCACCCGCCTCTCCCAACAGGCGGACCTCCCGAAGCCGACGGTGGCCGTCGCCGACTCCCGGGTGCCCAACGCGTTCGCGACCGGGCGCTCACAGAAGAAGTCCGCCGTCTGCGTGACGACCGGGCTGCTTCGGACGCTCGACGACGACGAGCTCGAGGGCGTGCTCGCCCACGAGCTGGCGCACATCAAGAACCGCGACGTGATGGTGATGACCATCGCGTCGTTCCTGTCGACGCTGGCGTTCATCGTCGTGCGCTGGGGCTGGCTGTTCGGCGGCGGCGAGGGCCGCGGCGGCAACCAGGCGCCGGTGCTGGTCGCCATCCTCGTCTCGCTGGTCGTGTGGGTGATCTCGTTCCTGCTCATCCGCCTGCTGTCGCGCTACCGCGAGTTCGCGGCCGACCGCGGCGGCGCGGCCATCACCGGCAAGCCGGGCGCGCTCGCCTCGGCGCTGATGACCATCGACAGCGGGATGGAACGGGTCCCCAAGGAGGACCTGCGCGACACCGCCGAGATGAACGCCTTCTTCGTCATCCCGATCAAGTCCGGGTTCGTCGGGAAGCTGTTCTCGACGCACCCGAGCACCGAGAAGCGCGTCGAGCGGCTGCAGGAACTCGAACGGCAGTTCGAGACGGCCTGAGCGGGCCTGAAGTTCGCGTTCCGCGGATCGGGACGGATTCTCCCGTTCAGTGTGAAGGTTGAAATACGAACCCGCGGAACGGACGCGTATGAGCGACCGCACGTACGACATCTCCGGGATCGAGCTCACCGACGACACCTACACCGTCGTCCAGAGCCTCGTGCGCAACAAGTACCGCGCGGTCGACGCCGCCGGCGACGTCGTCCTCCGGGGCAAACAGAAGATGTTCAAGCTGAAGGAGGAGTTCCCGTTCGTCGACGCCGACGGGAACGAGGTGTTCACCGTGAAGGCGGCGGGGATGCTCGACGTCGCCGGCAACTACGTCCTCGCCGACTCGCGAACGGGCGAGGAGCTCGTGATCCTCGACAACGACTACTCGATCCTGCAGGACACGTGGACGATCCGCGACGCCGAGACGGAGGCGGCGATCGCGCGGATCGACTCCCGCGGCGCCGTGACGACGATCGCACGGAACGCCCTCCCGTTCGGCTATCTGATCCCCCACCGGTACGAGATAACCGACGCGAACGGAGGCCACGTCGGCACGATCGCCGGGAAGTTCTCGCTGGCGGACACCTACGAGATCACCATCGACGACGCGACGGGGGTGCCGAAGGAGGCGGTCGTCGCCGCCGCGATGGTGATCGACGCGATCCAGGGGAACTGACGGCGCCGAGAAGCCGACGCGTCGACCCGAGGCGAGCGCGACCGCTCGCGCGAGCGACGGCTTGAACACGGCTCCCCTCGGAGTACCGACAGCGCCAATGGGGATTCTCGACACACTCAGATCCGTGCTCGGCTCGCGCGCGGAGGCCGACGCCGTCAGCGACGCCGACCCCGAGGACCTGTTCGGCATGAGCACCGCCTACGTCACGATGGAGGCGGACCTGGGGTTCGACCCCGTCGGCGAGGCCGCGCTGTGTTTCTCGTCGGTCGACTCGACCGACTTCGCCGACACGGTCGACGCCGTGGAGTCGATCCTCGATGCGGGCAGCGAGGAGACGGGGACGACGTTCCGCCGCCACGAGGACGACCACGGCTACCACTGGGTCGTCCTCGCCGACGACGACCCGGAGGACCTCGTCACGTCGGTCCACTTCGCGGCCGACGAGTTCGTCGAGCGAGGGTACGGTTCGCGGCTGCTGGCGGCGGTGTTCGGCTTCGTGGACGGCGGTGACGCCGACCGGCACGCCTACTGGGTCTACTCGTTCCGCCGGGGGTCGTACTACCCGTTCGCCCCCGAGTCGACCAGCGAGCGCGACTCCAAGCTGGAGTTCAAGCTCGAATCGGTGCTCGACGGCGAACTCGGCATCGAGTCGGACAAGGAGTACTGGTACCCGCTGTGGCCGAGCACCCCGAACGGCCACCCCTGGGAGTAGCTCCGGTCGGCTCACCGCCCGCCCCGTCCACCCCCTACACCCCGTTCACCTCCTACACCCCGTTCACTTCATACACCCCGCACACTCCGGCCGCCCGGCCGCCTCGACCGTCGATCACGACAGCCCGACTCACGGTCGCACCCCGAACGCCTCCCCATCGCTTCTGAACCCTCGGACACCGTTCGTGATCGACCCGGCGACGTACCGCAGTTTCACTTTCACCCTACTGTTAACGAGGGTTTATGAGGGGAGCCGGGCAAGGACGGGGTACGATGGCAGAAGACGACCTTCAGGAACTCCCCGGCGTCGGCCCCGCGACCGCAGACAAGCTCGTCGAGGCCGGCTTCGACAGCTACCAGAGCATCGCGGTCGCGAGCCCCGCCGAGCTGGGCAACACGGCCGACATCGGCGACTCGACGGCGAACGACATCATCCAGGGCGCCCGCGAGGCGGCCGACGTTGGCGGCTTCGAGTCCGGCGCGCAGGTACTCGAACGACGCGAGGAGATCGGCAAGCTCTCGTGGCAGATCGACGAGGTCGACGACCTCCTGGGCGGCGGGATGGAGACGCAGTCGATCACCGAGGTGTACGGAGAGTTCGGCGCCGGCAAGTCGCAGGTGACCCACCAGATGGCCGTGAACGTCCAGCTCTCCCGCGACGACGGCGGGCTCGAGGGATCGGCCATCTTCGTCGACTCCGAGGACACGTTCCGCCCCGAGCGGATCGACGACATGGTCCACGGACTGGACGACGAGATCCTCGAGCGCGAGTTCGAGCGCCGCGAGATCGAGGGGTCGCCCGACGACGACGACGACATGCGGACGCTCGTCGAGGACTTCCTCGACCACATCCACGTCGCGAAGGCGTTCAACTCCAACCACCAGATCCTCCTGGCGGAGAAGGCGAAGGAGCTCGCGAGCGAGCACGAGGACACCGACTGGCCCGTCCGGATGCTCACCGTCGACTCGCTGACGGCCCACTTTCGCGCCGAGTACGTCGGCCGCGGCGAGCTCGCCGAGCGCCAGCAGAAGCTCAACAAGCACCTCCACGACCTGATGCGCATCGGCGACCTCTACAACTGCGTCGTGCTCGTGACGAACCAGGTCGCCTCCAACCCCGACTCCTACTTCGGCGACCCGACCCAGCCGATCGGCGGCAACATCCTGGGTCACACCTCGACGTTCCGCATCTACCTCCGCAAGTCGAAGGGCGACAAGCGGATCGTGCGGCTCGTCGACGCGCCGAACCTGGCGGACGGCGAGGCCGTGATGCGCGTCCAGGACGGCGGTCTCAAGCCGGAATAGGTCGCCAGATACGGCGTTCGCGAGGGAGCACCGCGACCGAGCGGCCGAGGAGCGACCACGGCGGTCGGCGACCGCCACGGGAGCGACGCTGTGCGTTTGATCCACGTTTTGCCGAGCGACCGAGCACCGCGAGGGAGCGCAGCGCAAAACGTGGCGCCGAACCTGGCGGACGGCGAGGCCGTGATGCGCGTGCAGGACGGCGGTCTCAAGCCGGAGTAGACCACCCGCCGTCCGGCCCGTGACAGCGACCGGGTCGGCGACGAGTGCCTGGCGAATTCGTGAGAGTTTTTAACACAGTTCGCGCCCTGCGTACGGCTATGAGCACCGAAACGGCGTCCGGAGGGTTCGCCCTCCACACGGAGTCGATGACCGGACTGCACTGGCTCGGGGTCGCGCTCGCGGCGATCACCGGCGTGATCCATCTGTGGCTCGCGTACGCCTTCCGCGCGGACGAGACCGCGCTGGCCGTCGCCTTCCTGATCGCCGCGCTCGGCTTCTTCGGGGGTGTCGCGGCGGTGTTGCTCGACTACCGACGGCGCCTGTTGTACGCGCTCGGCATCCCGTTCACGGCCGGCCAGATACCGATCTGGTACGTCGTGAACGCCCCGAACTTCGGCGCGACCGGCATCGCGGACAAGGTGGTGCAGGTGGTCCTCATCGTCGTCCTCGCGGTCCTCTACCGACGCGAGTCGTAGGCCGTGATGGCGTTCACCCACGCCCTCGCCGGCGCGGTGCTGGCGGCGCCCGTGGTCGCGTTCGCGCCCGAGTTGGCGGTTCCGGCAGCCCTCGCGGGGATCGTCGGCGGGCTCGTCCCCGATGTCGACCTGTTCGTCGGTCGCCACCGGCGGACGCTGCACTTTCCGGTGCTGGGGTGGGCGCTGGCGCTCCCGGCGACCGCGCTCGCGACGCTGGCGCCGACGGCCGCCACCGTCGCGGCGGCGGTGGGGTGCGTCTCGTTCGCCGTCCACGCCGGCACCGACGCCCTCGGCGCCGGCGACGAGATCCGTCCGTGGGAACGCACCTCCCCGGAGGCCGTCTACGACCACCTTCACGGCCGGTGGATCCGGCCGCGCTACTGGATCCGCTACGACGGCGCCCCGGAGGACGCCGTCGCGACCGCGGCGCTCGCGATCCCGGTCGTCGCGTTCTACCCCGCGCCGCTCCCGGCGGTCGCGGCCGCCTGCGTCGGCCTCGGCGTCGCGTACGCCGCCGTCCGCCGCCGGCTCCCCCCAGTCGTCGAGGAGTTGGTCGGATGAGCGCCGCACGTCGTCGTCGGGATCGTACGCGCCGTCGGGGGCCTACGACACGTTTAGTGTGCCGGAGCCGTTGGGATCGGCCATCAGATCGGCCGCCTCGACCCGGACGACCCGTCCCGCCGCGTCGAGGCGGGCGGGTCCGAGCGGATCGAGCCGCGGTCGGCACGCCCACACGACTCCGATGACATACCGAACGACCGTCACGCGCCGGTTCGTCGCACAGCACTTTCTCACCGTTCCCGACCCGGGTGCCGAGGGGGACCTCCACTCGCACGTGTTCTCGGTCGAGGCGACCTTCGCCGGCCCGTCGCTGAACGAGTACGACTACCTCGTCGACATCGACGACGTGCGCGCGGCGCTGGACGGCGTCGAGGACCGCTACCGCGACGCGACGCTGAACGACCTGCCCGAGTTCGAGGGGTACAACCCCAGCGTCGAGCGGTTCGCGCGCGTCGTCCACGAGCGTCTCGCCCCGGCCGCCGCCGGCGACCCGGCCGAGACGCTCCGCGTGACCGTGTGGGAGGACGACGAGGCCGCCGCCGGCTACGAGGGGCCGATCGAGGAGCCGGTGGGAGCGACCCGCGGCGATGGGTGAGGACGCGTCCGCCCGGGGCCACGGACTCGCGGTGGCGCTCGTCGTCGCGGGCGACCCCGGAACCACCTCGGGAGGATTCCGCTACGACCGCCGACTCGTCGCCGAGCTGCGGGCGACCGGCGCGTCGGTACGGGTGTTCTCGGTGCCGTGGCGCCGGTACCCGCTCGGCGTCGTCGACACCCCCGGGCTCGCAACCGGGATCCCGGCGGGACTGCGTGAGGCCGACGTGGTCGTCGTCGACGAGCTCGCTCATCCCGGCACGGCGGGACTCGCCAGTCGGCTCCGCCGCGGCGGCACGCCGGTCGTCGCGCTGGTGCACCACCTCCGGCGCGCCGAGGGCGGCCGGCTCGCGCCGGTCGCGACGCTGCTGGAGCGGCGATTCCTTCGGAGCTGCTCGGCCGCGGTCTGCGTGAGCGGGACGACCGAACGCGACGTGCTCGACCTGGTCGGGGGGATCACCACGCACGTCGCCCCGCCGCCCGCGGACCAGTTCGATCCGGCGGTGACGCCGGCGGACGTGGACCGGCGCGCCGGGGAGTCGCCGCTGCGGGTCGTCTCGCTCGGGTCGCTCGTTCCCCGGAAGGGACACCCGACACTGTTGCGGGCGGTCGTCGGCGTCGACGCCGACTGGGAGGTCGCGGTCGTCGGCCCCGAGCCCGACCCGGACCACGCCCGCGCGGTGCGGACGCTGGCAGACGACCTCTCGATCGCCGACCGCGTGTCGTTTCACGGGGAGCTGTCGACGGCCGACCTCGCCGGCGTCCTCCGCGAGTCGCACGTCCTCGCGGTCCCCTCGGCGTACGAGGGCTTCGGGATGGCGTACCTGGAGGGGATGGGCTTCGGCCTCCCGGCGGTCGCCTCCGCGGCCGGCGGAGCGTCCTCGGTCGTCGCCGACGGCGAGAACGGCTTCCTCGTCGACCCCCGCGACGTTGCGGGGGTCGAGCGCGCGCTTCGCGCGCTCGCGGACGACCGCGACCGGTTGGCCCGGATGGGACGGGCCGCGCTCCGGCGGTTCGAGCGCCACCCCGAGTGGAGCGACACCGTCGCCGGGGTCCGCGACTTCCTCGCGGAGACGCGGGAGGTGGCCGATGGAGGGTGACGACGTGGCGTACCTGGAGGCGGCGCGCACCGTCGACGACCGCGCCCACAGCGACGCCGCGACCGCGGCCTTCAGAGCGGCGTTGCGGGGGGCGGATCGCGACGCCGGTGGCGGCGGCAGCGACGGTGCCAACGGGGACGATGCCGGCGGCGACGACGACGACAGCGACGGAGTCCGCGTCCTCGAAGCCGGCGCCGGCACTTGCGGCCTGCTCCGCCGGTTGTTGGCCGACGGCGCGCTCCCGACGGGCGAGTGGGTCGCCGTCGACACCGACGGGCGAGTGCTGACCGCGGGTCGCGACCGCTTGCGCGCGGAGGCGACCGAGGCCGGATACGGAGTCGAACCCGAGGGATCGACGATCCTGCTCGATGCCCCCGACGGCGACGCGACGCTCCGCGTCCGGTTCGAGCGCGGCGACGTCCGGGAGGTCGCCGCCGACCACGACGGCGACTTCGACGGTGTCGTCGCGCGGTCGTTCGCGGACCTGTTGGCGCCCGCCGAGGTGCTCGCGCTGCTCCGTGCGGCCGCGCCGGACGGCTGGTATCACCTGCCGCTCACCTTCGACGGGGAGACGCGGTTCTCGCCGTCACACCCGGTCGACGACGCCGTGGTCGAGGCGTTCCACGGGACGATGCGCAACCGCGGCCGGGCGGCGACGCTGCTTTCCGAGCGGTTCCGGGAGGCGGGGTCGCCGCCGGCGGTCGACGCCCGCGCCGACTGGGTGGTGCAGGGGGACGGAACCGGCGGCTACCCGGCCGACGAGGCGACGTTCCTGCGGGTCGTCCTCGACACGGTGGTCGCGTCCGTCGAGGAATTGGGGGCGGTGCCGGACGGGACGCTGGCCGACTGGCGGGAGACGCGCGAGGCGCAGCTGGCGCGCGGCGAGTTACGGTACGTCGCGGGGAACAGGGACCTGTTCGGGCGAGTGCCGTAGCGCCGGACCGGAGGTGTTCGGTTGCCCGGGGGGTATCCGAGGCGGCCGACCGGCCGCTCAGTCCTCGGTCTTCGTCACGTCGAGGTCGTCGATCTCGCCCTCGTGGAGCTTCGCGCCGTCCTGGGCGACCTGCCGGGCGAGCACGGCGCACTTGATCCGCATCGGGGAGATGTCGACGCCGAGCATCTCGGTGATGTCGTCGGTGTCCATCGCCTCCAGCTCGTCGAGGGTCATCCCCCGCAGGCGCTCGGAGAGCATCGAGGCGGACGCCTGCGAGATGGCGCAGCCGTCGCCCGAGAACGCGACGTACTCGATCGTCTCGCCGTCGTCCTCCAGGCGCACGTCGACGGTGATCGTGTCGCCGCAGGAGGGGTTCTCGCCGGTGTGGGAGAACGTGGCGTCGTCGAGTTCGCCGTAGTTGCGCGGGTTCTTGTAGTGATCCAGGATCTGCTGGCGATACATGTCGGAGCCGCCGCCAATACCCATTGTTGGCGGGGATTGGCGAGTGCGGCGGTTAAGGGTTCTGGGGAGCGCGACGGCCGCCGGGGGCGTTCGGGAGGGGACGGCGACCGACCTCCCGAGTTCGACGGCAGTTTCCCTCGCGGAGAAGTTACGAAATACGATTACATATTCAGGGAAGAATGCAGAAAAGTTAACTTTCATACCTCACATGTAGGTGTCGAGGTGCGCCGGCGGCCAGGATTCCGGTTCCGACCTGGACTGACATTCACCACGAACCACACGCCGCCGCCGCACCGTCGGTCGAGTTCTTTCGAGAGGATTCGTCGAGAAGCCGCGACACCCGTATCGGGGGTATGTACGCCGGATCGGCGCTCCGGTGTTCGGCGCTGCGGCGTGCGGCGCTACAGTGTGCGGCGGACTGGCCGTACGCGAACAGCTGCCGTTGCGCGAACAGCCGCCGCTACGCGAACAGCTGTCGCGCGTCGTCGACCGCCTCGACCAGCGTGTCGATCTCCTCGCGCGTGTTGTAGACGTAGAAGGACGCGCGGGCGCTGGCGGCGATCCCGAGCTTGTCGTGCAGCGGCTGGGTGCAGTGGTCGCCGGCGCGGACCGCGACGCCGTGGTCGTTGAGGATGCTGGAGAGGTCGTGGGCGTGGACGCCGTCGACGTTGAACGCGACCAGTCCCGCCCGGTCGTCGCCCGGCGGGCCGTAGACCTCCACGTCGTCGTACTCCGTCAGCCGGTCGTACGCGTACTCCGCGAGCAGCCCCTCGTGGGCGTGGACGTTCTCCATACCCAGGTCCTCCAGGTAGTCGATGGCCGCGTGCAGGGCGATCCCCTGCTCGATGACGGGCGTGCCGGCCTCGAACTTCCACGGGAGGTCCTCCCACTCGCTGTCCTCGAAGGTGACCTTCCGGATCATCTCGCCGCCGTAGAGGTACGGCTGCATCTCCTCCAGGAGGTGCTCCTTGCCGTACAGCACACCGATCCCGGTGGGGCCGCACATCTTGTGGCCCGAGAACGCGAAGAAGTCCGCGTCGATGTCGCCCACGTCGACGGGCATGTGCGGCACCGACTGTGCGCCGTCGACGAAGATCAGCCCGTCGTGGTCGTGGACCAGATCCGCGAGTTCGGCCACGGGGTTCACCGTCCCGAGAGTGTTGGAGACGTGGACGACGTTCGCCATCGCGGTGTCGTCGTCGACCAAGTCGCGGGCGTGGTCCATGTCGAGGCGGCCGTCCTCGTCGACGCGGATGAACCGCACGTCGGCGCCGGTCTTCTTTCCGATCTGTTGCCACGTGACCAGCGACGCGTGGTGTTCCATCTCGGTGAGGACGACGTTGTCCTCGGGGCCGAGCTCGTTCAGCCCCCACGCGTACGCGACGAGGTTTTCCGCCTCGGTGGTGTTCTTCGTGAAGACGACCTCCTCGCGACCCTCGGCGCCGATGAACTCGGCGACGCGGTCGTGAGCGTCCTCGTAGGCGGTGCTGGCCTCCTGGCTCAACTGGTGGATCCCGCGGTGGACGTTGGAGTTGTACGAGCGGTAGTAGTCCGCGATCGTGTCGACCACCCGATCGGGCGTGTGGCTCGTGGCCGCGTTGTCGAGGTACACGAGCGGCTTCGTGTCCCCCTCGCTCTCGCCGGGGACGGTCACGTCGCCGCCGACCTTCCGGTCGAGGATAGGGAAGTCGGCGCGGACGGCCTCGACGTCGAGCGGGTACGGTTCCTGCTCAGGCGCTTCCATTACCGGGTACGAGGAGTCGGAGGGGTAACATCCCTTCGGTCAATCGGGAGAACCGTAACCGAAACCGGGCACGCGCCGCCGGAGACGTGTCCCGTCGCGGTCGGGGGCCGGGCGCTCACAGCCAGAGCAACTGCGCGTGCAGGGTGTCGCCGACCGCCAGCACCCGGTCGGCGTCGATGACGCCGGCGTCGACGGCGACGCCGACGCAGCCCTCGCCGACGAGGTTCGCGGTGTCGGCGTCGTACAGGCCCTCGACGACGGCATCGGCGTCGGCCGGCTCGGCCTCGTCGCCCCCGTAGAACTCCTCGGTCACCTCAAGCGAAACGTCGTCGTCCTCGAAGGTCTCGCCGAGCACGTCCGCGTCGCAGACGGCGACGAGCGTTCCTTCGGGCGTCTCGCGGCGCGTGAGCAGGAATTCGGCGTCGGACGGGTCGGACTCGGCGGGGGTCGCGTCGTCTCCCGTCCCGTCCGCCGCGGCGCCGTCGGTCGCGCCGAGGTCCGTCCCCTCGCCCGCGCCGTCCTCGGGCATCTACAGGCCCCCGAGGTCGAGATCGTCGTCGCCGTCGCCGGAGCGGTCCCCGAGCCCGCCCGGGGCGCCGCCCGCTCCGCCGGCGTCGCCGCCTCCTCTGCCGCCCCGCTCGCCGTCCATCCCGCCGGGCGCTCCCGCGCCGGCCGCTCCCCCGCCCCCCTCCGCGTGTTCCTCGACCATCCGCTGTTCGGCCTCCTCGCGGATCTCCTCGGCGCGCTCGGCGGCCTCCTCGGCCTCGTCCTCGCGGCCGAGCTCGTCGAGCGCGCGCGCCTTCTCCTCGAGCACCTCGGCGTTGCGCATCCCCAGCCGGATCGCGTTGTCGAAGGCGTTCACCGCGTCCTCAAGCAGGCCGCGCTCGACGAGGAAGAAGCCGCGGTTGTACCACGCCTGCGGGAAGCGCGGGTCGATCTCGACGGCCTTCTCGGCGTGTTCGAGCGCCTGCTCGCCCTGGCCGTTCTCGTGGAGCGCGTACGCGAGGTTCGTCTCGGCGCTGGCGGCGTGCTCGGAGTCGTCGTCGATGCGCAGCGCCTCCTGATACGCGCCGATCGCCTCGTCCCACTCCTCCAGTTGGGCGTGGGCGGCGCCCTTGTTCACCCACGCCTCCTGCTCGGCGAGGGAGTCCTCGTCGGCGAACTGGGCGGCGCGCTCGAACGTCTCGGTCGCCTCCTCGAAGCGGTTGATCCCCATGTACGACAGCCCCACGTCCATGAGGCTCTCCACGTCGACGCGGTCTTTCGGGATGTTGCGCTCGTCGAGCAGGTCGGTGATGACGCGCGTGTCGACGGGGTCGACCTGCGAGGGGTCGGCGTTCAGCTCCTCGGGGTCGAGCGTGAACTCCTCGTAGTCCTCGTCGAGGCCCTGCCCCTCGGAGAACTTGTGCGGTCGGCGTTCGGGCTCGTCGTCGCTCATTACCGGTGTCTCGACCGCGTGGACGGATGTATGTTGCGCGTGCGTCCCGCGCGGGTCGATCCGCCCCGTCACGACCGGCGCGTCCCGTCGTCGTCGTTCACGCTCGCCGCCGCGATTTTGGGAGTCGACCGCGAAGTCGGCGTATGCCGCGACTGTTCGTCTCCGTCGACCTGCCGGACCGGCTCGCGGACGAGTTCGCCGCCGTCCAGGACCCGCTTCGGGACATCGAGAGCCTGCGCTTCACCGACCCCGAGCAGGCGCACTGCACGGTAAAGTTCCTCGGCGACACCGACGAGTCCCGCGTCGGCGACGTGGTCGAGGCGCTGGAGTCGGCGGTGGACTCGGCCGCCGTCGACCCGTTCGAGGTCGAGGTCGGCAGCCTCGGCGTCTTCCCCTCGCGGGAGTACATCAGCGTGATCTGGGTCGGCGTCCGCGAGGGTCACGGCGCCGACGAGCTGACGCGGCTCGCGGAGGCCGTCGAGCGCGAGACGGTCGACCGAGGGTTCGATGAGGCCGACCACGAGTTCACGCCGCATTTCACCCTCGCGCGGATGGACGACGCCCGCGGGAAACGGGAGGTACTCGACTACCTCGACGGGGACCCCACGGTGGGCCGGTTCGAGGTGGACGAGATCCGGCTCACGGAGTCGACGCTGACCGAGGAGGGACCGGAGTACGAGACGCGGGCGCTGGTGTCGCTGTAGCGGCCGCGGCCCGAGCGTCCGGATACTGGTCCACGTGCGGATATTAATCCGCACGGACGCCGAACCGTGGGGCGTGTCAGAGGAGACGCGAGTCCCCGACGACGAGACCGGGTCCACCCGCGGAACGCGCAGCGAGGGCGACGACCAGGCCTCGAACGTCACCGTCATCGAGCGGCTGATGCAGTCGGCCACCGACGAGATGGAGCGTCCGGCGCCGGCGCTGTTCCTCTCGGCCGTCTCCGCCGGACTCGACATCGGCTTCGGGCCGCTGTTGGTCGCGGTCGTGACGACGCTGACGGTGGCGGGGGGCGACCCGGTGGTCCACCGCCTGTACGTCGGCGCGGCGTACTCGGTGGGGTTCGTGTTCGTCGTCCTCGGCGGCTCGGAACTGTTCACCGAACACACCTCCCTCGCCGTCGTTCCCGTGCTCGACGACCGCGCCGGCCTCGGCGACCTCGGGCGGCTCTGGTCGCTCGTGTACGCCGGCAACGTCGTCGGCGGGGTCGCCTTCGCCGTCTTCGTCGTCTGGTTCGCGCCCGCCTACGGCCTCGCGAGCACCGATTCGTTCGCCGAACTCGCCGAGCCCTTCCTCGACCAGCCGACGGCGGTCCTGTTCGCGGGGGCCGTGCTCACGGGGTGGCTGATGGGACTGCTCGCGTGGCTGGTGGCGGCCGCCGACTCCACCATCGCCCGCGTCGTGTTCGTCGTGCTCGTCACCGGGGGCATCGGCTTCGCGCACCTCCCGCACTCGATCGCCGGCAACGTCGAGGTGCTGGCGGCGACGCTGGTCGACCCGGCTATCGGGGTCCCCGAGTACCTCCGGTTCATTGCGCTTTCGACCCTCGGCAACGCCGTCGGCGGCGCGGTCTTCGTCGCCCTGCTCAAGTACGGCTTCGTCCTCGGAACCGTCGAGGGCGAGCCGTGACCGCCCGCGGGGACTGGAGGTCGATCCGCGTGCTCAGGTCCCGTGCTGCCACGAGCCCATGTACTCGCGCTGCTCGTCGCTGAGGTCGTCGAACGCGACGCCCTCGGCCGCGAGCTTCACCTCGGCGACCTCGCGGTCGAGGTCGTCGGGCACCTCGTGGACGCCGGCGTCGTAGGCGTCGCCGTTCTCGACGAGTTCGCGCACGCAGACGGCCTGCACGCCGAACGACTGGTCCATGACCTCGACCGGGTGGCCGAGCGCGAGGGGCGCCGCGAGGTTGACGAGGCGGCCCTCCGCGAGCACGTTCAGCCGGCGGCCGTCGGCCATCTCGTAGGCCTCGACGCCGTCGCGGGCCTCGTAGCGGTCGACCGCGAGGTCGTCGAGCTCGTCTAGGTTGATCTCCACGTCGAAGTGGCCGGCGTTGGCGAGGAGGACGCCGTCCTGCATGACCCGGAAGTGCTCCTCGGTGATCACGTCGCGGTTGCCCGTCGTCGTGACGAACACGTCGCCCTCCTTGGCGGCCTCCGCCATCGGCAGCACGTCGTAGCCCTCCATGTGGGCTTCGAGGGCCTTCCGGGAGTCGACCTCGCAGACGATGACGTTCGCGTTCTGGCCGGCGGCCTTCTTCGCGACGCCCTTGCCGCAGTACCCGAAGCCGGCGACGACGACGTCCTTGCCGGCAAAGGAGAGGTTCGTCGTCATCGCGATGGTCGCGAGCGACGACTCGCCGGTGCCGTGGACGTTGTCGAACAGGCGCTTCATCGGCGTGTCGTTGACGGCGAAGACGGGGTAGTGAAGCTCGCCGTCTGCGTCCATCGCGCGCAGGCGGTGGACGCCGGTGGTGGTCTCCTCGGCGCCGCCGACGATGGAGTCGATGAGCTCGGGGTAGTCCTCGTGGATGGCCGCGACCATGTCCATCCCGTCGTCCACCGTGATCGTCGGCTCGTGGGCGATGACGGACTCGATGGCGGCGTAGTAGTCCTCGTCGCCGACGCCGCGGACGGCGTAGGAGGTGATGTTCTCGTGGGCGTCCAGCGCCGCGCTCACGTCGTCGTGGGTGGAGAGCGGGTTGCAGCCGGTGATGGCGACCTCCGCGCCGCCGTCGGCGAGCAGCTCGACGAGGTTCGCGGTCTTCGCCTCGACGTGCATCGCCATGCCGATCGTCTGGCCGGCGAAGGGGTTCGTGTCGGTGAACTCCTCGCGGAGGTGGTTCAGGATGGGCATGTGCTGGAGCGCCCAGTCCATCTTGCGGCGGCCCTCCTCGCGTGCGGAGTCGGGGTCGTCGAGGTGGTCCGTGACGGGTGCGTACGACTGTGTACTCATTATGATCGGTGGTGGCGTGCGTGCGGTTTAATCCCGCCGGATGCGGGTTGGTTCGATCGGTCGGTTGTGAACGTCGGAGGAGCCGAGGGTGAGCACGCCTCGGGGAAGGAGTGCTCGAAAGCCCCCGCGGGTGTGCGGTCGGTGCGACCGCTGCGCTCCTCGCTCGGCCTTCTGCCTCGCTGCGGTGCTTGTCGGTTCGCGTCTTCCCGCACACCCGCGGCCCCTTTCAGTCCCACCCGACCGCACAGCACCGCCGCCACCTCCTCCCCATCCGATTCGCTCGTCGCTCACTCCGTTCGCTCCTCACTCATCCCTCGCGCGCGTCCGGCGGGCACAAAGGCCCGCCGGCACGCGCCACCGCAAGGCAGGTCGCTCTTACTCCTCGGCGCGCGCGACGAGCGCCTCCGCGTGCTCCTGAGCCCGCTCGCGCACGTCGTTCTCGTCGAAGGCGAGCACCTCGCGGTCGCGCATCAACACCTCGCCGTCACACACCGTGTGCCGAACGTCGCTGCCGCGGGTGGCGTACGCGAGGTGCGAGACGAGGTCGTGTTCGGGCGTGAGGTGGACCGATTCGAGGTCGACCACCGCGAGGTCGGCGTTCGCGCCCGCCTCGATCCGCCCGGAGTCGAACCCGAGCGCCTCGGCGCCGCCCGCGGTCGCCATCCGCACGGCGGTCTCGGCGTCGACCGCGGCGGCGTCGTCCGCGGCGAGCTTGCCGATCATCGCGGCGTCGCGCAGCTCGTCGAAGAGGTCGAGGTCGTTGTTCGAGGCCGCGCCGTCGGTGCCGAGCGCGACGGTCACGCCCGCGTCGAGCATGTCCTGGACGGGCGCCATCCCGGAGGCGAGCTTCATGTTCGAGGCCGGGCAGTGGACGACGCTGGTGTCGCGCTCGGCGAGCGTCTCGATCTCGTCGTCGTCGAGGTGGACGCCGTGGGCGACGAAGGTGTCCTCGGCGAGCAGGCCGAGATCGGCGGCGTACTCGGTCGGCCGGACGCCCGCCTCGGCATCGATCTCCTCGATGTACGTTTCGGTCTCGTTCAGGTGGAAATGCAGCGGGACGCCCGCCTCGCGGACCCTCGGGACGAACTCCTCGAAGTACTCGGTGCCGACGGTGTGGGGCGCGTGGGGCATCACCGCCGTCCGGACCCGGCCGTCGGCGGCGCCGTCGTACTCCTCGGCGACGGCGACCGACTCGGCGAAGTCCTCGCGCGCGGCCGGCTCGTCCTTACCGACGGTGACGACGCCGTGGCCGACGCGGGCGCGGAGGCCGGCCTCGCGGACCGCCTCGACGACCTCGCCGACGTGGAAGTACATGTCCGCGAACGCGGTGGTGCCGCTCCGGATCAGCTCGACGGCCGCCAGCCGGGTACCCACGCCTACGTCCGCGGGCGTCAACTCCGCCTCCGCGGGCCAGATGTCCTCCTGCAGCCAGTCCTCGAGGTTCTTGTCGTCGGCGTAGCCGCGCAGGAGCGTCATCGTCGCGTGGCCGTGGGCGTTCACGAGCCCGGGCATCACGAGCGAGTCCGTCGCGTCGAGCGTCCGGTCGGCGTCGCCCGCGAGGTCGGGGGCCACCTCGAGGATCTCGCCCGCGTCGGCGTCGATGAGCACGTCCGCGCGGACCACGTCGAACTCGGGCGTGAGGACGCGCCCGTCGGTGACGGCGAGTGTGTCGGTCATGCCCGTGGGTGGCGCTCGGCGGCTACTCAATCCGTCGGGTTCGTCCTCGCGCGACCCCTCCCCCCGCCCCGCTCACAGCAGGAACACCGCCAGCGCGACCGAGATGAACGCGATCTTCAGCCCGGTGTTCACCGCGATCACCTTCGAGCCGAACTCGGGGCCCCAGATCCCGTACTGGAACGGGATCGACCGCTTGAACGTCGAGAACGCGAAGGAGACGATCCCGCCGATCAACATCCCGGCGACGGCCTGCTCGGGCGTCAGCGTCGACCCGATCAGCGGCGCGAACGCCGCCACGCCCGCGGTCGTGTCGAAGACGAACACGAGGATCGCGGGGACGACCGCCGCCGGGAGCCCGGCCACCTCCGCCAGCGGCCCCGCGACCTCCGAGAGCGCCCGGAGGTCGACGCGGGCGACCAGCACCGTGACGAGCACGTACACGAACGCGAGCCGCGGGACGATCCGCCGGAGCGTCGACCACGTCGAGTCGGCCGCCGACTCGGCCCGCTCGCGCATCGACGCCCCCTCGTCCGTTTCGCCGGGCGTCGCGTCCGCCGGTCGGTCCGCTTCCCCATCCGCCGCCTCGCCGGACGCCCCGCCGTCTGCCGCCTCGCCGTCGTCCGCCCCGCCCTCTGCCGTCCCGCCGTCGGTCGCCTCCCGGAGCGTCTCGGTGTCCGGCTCCGGGTCCGATTCCGGTCGGCTCCCCGCCTCCCCGCGCAGGAGGAGCGCGCCGGCGAGCACGCCCGTCAGGGTGATCCCGAGCGCGATGGCGCCGCGCGTGCCGACGTACAGCACGCCCGTCTCGCGGCCGAGGATCGGGATGACGACGGGGACGTAGAACGTGAACAGGTGCTGCACGAAGCCGAAGAACGTGTTGATGACGACGGCGACCATCGTCGCCCGGTCCGACAGCCGACCGGACTCGCGGAAGTCCGCGAGCATGCCGTACCCCGCCGTCGTCGACGCCGCGGTCGTGACGATCGCGGTGCCGGCCTCGTCCGGGAGGTTCGCCGGTCCGGTGAGATATCGCGAGAAGCCGGCGATCCGCTCGACGAGGCCGAACTCGACGGCGACGTTCGCGAGGAACACGCCGACGGCGATGAGGACCGCGATGCGGGCGACGCGGGCCAGCGCGTCGGCGACGAGCGGGAGGAGATCCGCGAGGACCGGGACGGGATCCGCGAGAACCGTGACGGAATCCGCGAGGAGCACGACGCCGACGGAGCCCATGGTCGCACTCCGGGCGCGGTCGGTAAGCCGGTTTCGCCGTTCCGTTTCGTTCCCTCACTTGTCCCCTCGACGCCGGCGTTCCACCGAACCGGGCGGCGGATTTATCTTGTCGGCCGAAAAATCGGGTGCGAATGCGCGGTCGAGGGCGAACGAGGACGACGGTTCGCTACCGGGTGAGCGAGCCGGCGCTGACGGGACTCACCGTCGGCGCCGTCGTCGTTCCCGCGCCGCTGTTCGCCGCCGCCGTCGCGGTCGACGGCTGGACCGCCGGGCTCGTCGGGCTCGCGGCGACGATCGGCGTCGGGCTGTATGCGGCCCTCGCGGCCGCGGGGGACGACGACGGCGGACTCTCCGCCGACGGCGACCCGGTCCGGCGGGCGGGCCTGGCCGGCGGCGGGGCGTTCCTCGCCGGCGCGCTCCCGTCGCTGGTGGTGCTCGCGGAGACGCGCTGGGGGTTCCCGCTCGCGGTCGGGATCGTCGCCGCCGAGTTGGCGGTCGTCGGGGGCCTCCGTGTCCAGTTGGTCGGCGGCGACGTGCTGGAGACGGCCGTGCGTGTCGCGCTCGGCGGCGCGCTCGCGGCCGCCGTGGGCGCCGGGGTGGGGTCGCTCGCGGGGCTGTGACTGACGGCTTCCCCGCCGGGTCGCTCCGCTACCGACGGCTCTCCCGCCGGCTCCCCCGCCTACCGAACTTCCTCCACGCGCACGTCGTCGATGTAGTGGGTGGCGTCCGCCTCCCAGACGACCGCGACGCCCACCGAGAGGTGTAGCTCGTCCGGAACCTCGCTCGGTTGCCACTCGAACCGGTACTCGTCCCACCCCTCGACGCGGTGGAGCGGCTGCCTCAGTCCCCCCACCGCGGTCGGCGACTCGGGCGTCGTGACCGTCTCCGGCGGCGGGAAGTCCTCCTCGGTCTCGGGCGGCTCGGGGCCGATCCGGACGGCGAGGTTCCGGAGGACGTTGAAGCTCTCCGACTCGCTCCAGGCGTGCACCGACACCCGGAGCACGTCGGCGTCCACCTCGCTGGTGTCGATCGGGCGGGTCAGCCATGCGATCCCGTCGTCGTAGTCGCCCTCGGTGAACACCTCGACGCTGCGGGCGCCGCCGTTCGCCCGCTCCGTCGACGGCGAGATCGACCACTCGAACTCGTCGAGGGGCACCTCCGGCCCGATCGCGGCGTCGGTGGTCCACGCGTCGATCCCGTCCTCGAAGGAGTCGGAAAGCGGGGGCGAGGGACGACGGCCGACGACGCAGCCGGCGAGCGTTCCCAGTCCCGTGGCGGCGAGACCGCCGGCCGCGCGGAGCGCATCGCGTCTGTGCACGCTCACGTCGTGTCTGGTTGAGGACAAAAACTCGCCGGCCTCCGGGACGGGAGCGACCCGGATGGACAGGGTTTTCCCTTCCCGAAGCAAAACTGCCGGATACCATGACCAAGAAATCCAAGGCCAAGAAGAAGCGCCTTGCCAAGCTGGAGCGGCAGAACAGCCGCGTTCCGGCGTGGGTGATGATGAAGACCGACATGGAAGTGACCCGCAACCCGAAGCGACGCCACTGGCGGCGCTCGGACACCGACGAGTAAATGAGCGCCAACGACTTCGAGGAGCGCGTCGTCACGGTCCCGCTCCGCGAGGCGAAGCAGGCGCCGGCCCAGGAGCGCGGCGACCGGGCGATGTCGCTCGTCCGCGAGCACCTGGCGAAACACTTCTCGGTCGACGAGGGCGACGTCCGCCTCGACCCCGCGGTCAACGAGACCGTCTGGGAGCGCGGGCGCCAGAAGCCGCCGAGTTCGGTACGCCTGCGCGCGGCCCGCTTCGACGAGGACGGCGACATCGTCGTCGAGGCGGAGCCGGCCTAAGGGCGTGCTTCGGGTTTCGTTCGCCGGGTCGTCGTACGTCGGAGTCTACGCGCACGCCGCCAGCGACTGCCTCGTCGTGCGGCCCGACGTCGAGGACGACCTCGCCGACCGGCTCGAAAGCGAGTTCGGCGTCGAGGTCCTGACCACGACGGTCGGCGGTTCCGGCACGGTGGGCTCGCTGGTCGCGGGCAACGAGAACGGAACGCTCGTGTCCCGACAGGCGACCGACCGCGAGATCGACGCGATCCGCGAGGCGACCGGCGACCCAGTCGAACGCCTCCCCGGGAAGCTGAACGCCGCAGGCAACGTCGTGCTCGCGAACGACTACGGCGCGTACGTCCACCCCGATCTCACAGACGAGGCGGTCGACGTGGTCGCCGACGTGCTCGACGTGCCGACGAAGCGCGGCTCGCTCGGCGGCGTCAACACCGTCGGCACCGCCGCGGTCGCCAACAACACCGGCGTCCTCTGTCACCCGCACAGCGAGGAGCCGGAGCTGGAGGCGCTGGAGGAGCACCTCGACGTGTACGCCGACCTGGGCACCGTCAACTACGGCGCCCCGCTGGTCGGCTCGGGGCTGCTCGCCAACGACGACGGGTACGCCGTCGGCGAGGACACGACGGGGCCCGAGTTGGGTCGGATCGACGACACGCTCGGGTTCATCGAGTAGAGCGTCGCCGAACGGAGTGAGGCGACGACAAACGGCGGAGAGGTGTTCGCGACCGAGCGGAGCGAGGTCGCGAGGCCCGAGCCGCCCATGAAGGAAGCGAGGCTGACCGAAGGGGGCCTCGGACAACGGCGTTCACAAATCGCTCCGCGATTTGTGAGCTCACGAGACCGCCGGTCTCGTGAACGGCGAGCTTGTGAGCGAGCCGCCCATCAACGAAGCGAGGCCCGGACGACCGGCCGATCCGACGTTCGCCGTCGCCGCGGCCGTCGACCTGGCTAAGGGGTCCGAGTCGGAAGGTACTTCCCGCTCCCGAGCGGTTTTTCGGGCACATGAGCCAGTTCACTGTTAGCGGCGAGTTCCAGACCCGAGACGGGATGCAGGCGTTCACCCGCTCGCTCGACGCGGTCAACGAGAACGTGGCGCGCGAGCACGTCCTCTCGAAGTTCGGCGCCGAGCACAACCTGAACCGCACCCAGATCGAGATCGGCGAGGTGGTCGCCGAATGAGCCTCGGTGGTGGCGGCGGTCCCGGCCAGCAGCAGATGCAGCAGATCTCCCAGGAGATCCAGGCGATCGAGGCGGAGATCGAGGAGCTGGAGGAGGAGATCGACGACCTCCGGCAGGAGCAGCGCGACATCGACGACGCCATCGACGCCGTCGGCCAGATCGAAACCGGCTCGACGGTTCAGGTGCCGCTGGGCGGCGGCGCGTACGTCCGCGCCGAGGTCCAGGACCTCGACGAGATCGTCGTGAGCCTCGGCGGCGACTACGCCGCCGAACTGGAGGAGGGCGACGCCGTGGAGGCCCTCGAGGGGCGCAAGGACGCACTCGACGACCAGATCGACACCGTCAGCGACGAGAAGGCCGACCTCGAGGCCGAGAGCCAGCAGCTCGAACAGCAGGCCCAGCAGATGCAACAGCAGATGCAGCAACAGCAGATGCAGCAGATGCAGCAGATGGCCGACGAGGACGACGGGGACGAGTAAGGAATGTTCGACGGCCTGAAGGACAAGCTCTCCTCGTTCCGCGAGGACGCCGCCGAGGAAGTCGAGGAGAAGGCCGAGGAGGCCGACGCCGAAGCCGCCGAGGTCGACGCCGCGGCGGACATCGACGCGGACGCGACCGCCGAGGCGGCCCCCGACGAGGCAGCCTCGACCGACCCCGCCGAGGGCGAGCCGGCCGACGACGAGTCCGCCGGCCCCGGGCGCCTCAAGCGCGCGGCGGCGTTCGCGACCGGGAAGGTCATCATCGAGGAGGAGGACCTCGAGGAGCCCCTTCAGGACCTGGAACTCGCGCTGTTGTCCAGCGACGTGGAGATGAGCGTCGCCGACCGCATCCTCGAGACCGTCCGCGAGAAGATGCTCGGCGAGACGCGCGCGCAGGTGCAGACGACCGACCAGCTCGTCACCGAGGCGCTCCACGACGCGCTGCTGGACGTGATCAGCGTCGGGCAGTTCGACTTCGAGGAGCGGATCGCCGAGGCGGACAAGCCCGTCACGGTCGTGTTCACCGGCGTCAACGGCGTCGGGAAGACCACGACCATCGCGAAGCTCTCCGAGTGGCTCGACGAGCGCGGCTACTCGTCGGTGCTGGCGAACGGCGACACCTACCGCGCGGGCGCGAACGAGCAGATCCGCGAGCACGCCGAGGCGCTCGACCGGAAGCTCATCGCCCACGAGCAGGGCGGCGACCCGGCGGCCGTCATCTACGACGGCGTCGAGTACGCCGAGGCCAACGACATCGACGTGGTGCTCGGCGACACCGCCGGCCGCCTCCACACCAGCAACGACCTGATGGCGCAACTGGAGAAGATCGACCGCGTCGTGGACCCCGACATGACGCTGTTCGTCGACGAGGCGGTCGCCGGCCAGGACGCCGTCAAGCGCGCCCAGGAGTTCGACGACGCCGCGGCGATCGACGGCTCGGTCCTCACGAAGGCCGACGCCGACTCCTCCGGCGGCGCCGCCATCTCCATCGCGTACGTCACGGGCAAGCCGATCCTCTTCCTCGGCGTCGGGCAGGGGTACGACGACCTGCGGCGGTTCGACCCCGAAGAACTGGTCGACGAACTGCTCGCCGAGGAGTAGTCGCTCGCCGCGAAGTAGCGCGTCGTTTTCCGGTCGCCTTCGTTCAGTTCAAGAGAGCGATCACCGCTGTCACGGGAACGCCGTCCCCGGCGGCAGGCCCGCCCGCTACGCCCGGTCCAGCACGTGCACGTGTCGGACGAGACTGCGGTGGACCCGCCGCCGGAAGGAGTCGGTGACGCGCCAGCCGGCGTCGACTGCGGCATCGCGCCATGACCGGTCCGCGACCAGCACGCCCCGCGGCGCGACCCGTGCCGCCTCCGCGAGCGCGTCGCCGACGAGGTCGTCGAGGCTGTGGCGCGCGATCTTCGACTGGCGACCGTAGGGCGCGTCGAACACGACCCCGTCGGCGGCGTCGTCGCGAAGTGCGAGCGCGGTGGCGTCGCCTCGGATCACGTCGAACCCGCCGGGCGAAGGGCCGAGCGTCGCGGGCGCCGCGGGCGACCCTGCCCCGTCGAGGTAGTGCGCGAGGTTCTCGCGGGCGCCGCGGACCATCTTCGCCTGGGCGTCGTTGCCGACGACGTCGCTGCCGACGAGCCCCGCCTCGATGAGCACGCCGCCGGTCCCGCACATCGGGTCGACGAGCCGGGTTCCGGGGCCCGCCCCCGCGAGGTTCGCGTACGCGCGGGCGTCCATCGGCGCCATGCTTCCCGGCTGGAAGAACGGCCGATCCGTGGGCCGGCGTGCGGAGAAGTCGCGGACGGACTCGGCGACGACCCACCCGACCAGACAGGTATCGTCGGCGAACAGCACGCGGAGGGTGTGGTCGGGATCGTCGAGGTCAACGTCGAAGCCGCGCACGACGAGCGCGCTCCCGCACTCGCGTTCGACCTCGCTCGTCGAGACGGCGGGGCTGTCGCGGAGCGCGCGCGCGCGAACGGCGACCGTGCCCTCCCGCCCGATGCTCGCGGCCTCGACGACCGCGCGGGCGCTTCGCGGGTCGGCGTCCGTCCGCCCGAGCAGGTCGAGCGCACGTCTGGTGTACGCCAGCCCGCGCACGCGCTCGGGGTCGACCGCGTCGGCGACCGCCAGTCCCGGGGCGACGCGTTCGATCCCGGTCGCGGCGGCGACCCCCGCCTCCAGCGCCGCGAACCGGTCCTCGTCGCCGACGAACTCCAACCCGTACACGGACGGACGTGCGGCGGCGCGGCGCTTGAACGCACGGGTTCGGGCCGGCGCCGAGGGCGGCGCCGACTCCCGCGGAGTGAATCCGCATGGGGGCACGGCGGTAGTACTTTATTCATTTAAACCGTCGGTTCCAACGAGAATGCCTGATCCCACGAAGTCGATCAACATCGAGAACGTCGTCGCGTCGACGGGGATCGAGCAGGAGTTGGACCTCCAGACGGTCGCCATGGATCTCGAGGGGGCTGACTACGACCCCGAGCAGTTTCCCGGGCTGGTGTACCGGACGACCGACCCGAAGAGCGCCGCGCTCATCTTCCGCTCGGGCAAGATCGTCTGCACTGGCGCCAAGAGCACCGACGCCGTCCACGAGGCGCTCCACATGGTGTTCGACGAGCTGCGCGCGCTGGATATCCCGATCGAGGAGGACCCCGAGATCACCGTCCAGAACATCGTCACCTCCGCAGATCTGGGGAAGGATCTGAACCTGAACGCGATCGCGATCGGGCTCGGCCTGGAGAACATCGAGTACGAGCCCGAGCAGTTCCCCGGCCTCGTCTACCGCATCGACGAGCCCGACGTCGTGGCCCTGTTGTTCGGCTCCGGCAAGCTCGTCATCACCGGCGGGACGGAGCCCGCCGACGCCGAGGCGGCCGTTCGGGTCATTTCCGACCGGCTCTCGGAGCTGGGGCTGCTCGGGTAGCGTGCTGCTGCAACAGTCCTCGCTCGGCGTCCTCGCCGGGTTCCTCCTCATCGCGGTGCTGTCGACGCTGTTGGCGAACACGGCCGCCTACTTCGTCCTCGGCGACGAGGCCGAGCTCAGGCAGGCGGTCCCGCCGGGCGTCGCGATGGCGCTCGTCGGCCTGTCGGCGGCCGTGTTGCCGACGGCCGGCGTCATCGCCATCGCGCTCGTCGTCGACTTCGTCGTCGTGCGCCTCGCGTACGGGCTGGACCGTCGCGGCACCGCGATGATCACCGCGATGCACTACGCGTTGACCGTCCTGGCGGCCATCGGGATCCAACAGATCCTCGCGATCTACCAGACTGCTCCCGGATGACCGGGGTCGTCGACGCCGTCCGGTCGGCCGTCTGGAACGCCGCCGAGCGCCGCCCGCGCGCGCCGATCCGACTCGCGGCCGCCCTCGTCGTGATCGTCGTCGCGCTCGTCGCCGGCGGGGTCGCCGCCGGCGTCCTCGGCCTTCCGGTCCCGCTGTCGACCGTCCTTCCGATGCTCGCGGTGGCAGGGGCGACGCTGCTGGCGGCTCGGTACGTCGATATCCGCACGGTCGCCGATCTGGGACTGCGCCGCGAGCCCGGCTGGCTCGCGGACCTGGGCGCCGGGCTCGCGCTCGGGGTCGCACTCCAGACGGTCGTCGCCGGCGTCGGTCTCGCCGCCGGGTGGTTCCGCGTCGCCGACACGCTCGTCGGCACCGCGGCCGGCTTCGGCTCCGTCCTCCTGGTGTTCCTCGTCGTGGGCTTCTACGAGGAGCTCGTCTCCCGCGGGCTCCTGCTGGTCAACGTCGCCGAGGGACTCCGCTTCGCGGGCGAGCGCGTGGCCGTCGGGGGCGCGTTGGCCGTCTCGGCGGCCGTCTTCGGCCTGCTGCACGCGGCCAACCCGGGCGCCTCACTCGCCTCGACCGTCGGGATCACCCTCGCGGGGGCGTTCCTCGGCGTCGGGTTCGTGCTCACCGGGCGGCTGTCGTTCCCGGTGGGCGTCCACGTCTCCTGGAACGCCGCGCAGGGGTTGCTGTACGGCTTCCCCGTCAGCGGGCTCGGCATCGACGCCGCCGTCGTCGACCTCGAATCGACCGGGCCGGCGCTCGTGACCGGGGGGTCGTTCGGCCCCGAGGCGGGACTGCTCGGGGTGGGCGCGATCGTGCTCGGGATCGCCGCGACGGTCGCGTGGGTGCGCTACCGCGAGGGCGACGGGCGCGGGATCGGCGTCGGCCTAGACCCGCGGATCGGGTCGCCGACGCTGCGGTGGCGAACGGAGAGGAATCGGGAGGAAGGCTCGAAGTGAAAACCCGGACTTTTCCGCCGTTTCCGTCCGTGACTCGACGATCCGGCCGCATCGTGTGCGCATCTGGCAACTCCTCTATTTACCCTCACGAGACGTACACGATCGTTGGTGAAAGAAATGGCGAGCACAGCGGCCAGAACCAACCTGGAGATCGTCCAGGAGATGTACAGCGCGTTCAACGACGGCGACGTGGAGACGGTGCTCGGGCACATGGACCCGGACATCGAGTGGACCGAACCCGAAGGCTCGCGGTACGCCGGCACCTATCGCGGCCCCGACGCGATCACGGAGCACGTGTTCGCGCCGGTAATGGAGGACATGGAACCGTTCGCGGCCGTCCCGGAGCGGTACGTCGACGGCGGCGACACGATCGTCGTCCTCGGCACCGACCGCGGGACGGTCCGCTCGTCGGGCGAGTCGCTCGAAGCGCCGTTCGCACACGTGTGTGACTTCCGGGACGGGCGGCTGGTCAAGTTCGTCGACTACACCGACACCGCCGCCTGGCAACAGGCGATCGGCGCGTAGTGTCGCCGGTCCGGTCGCTGCGGCGGTCGGTGACTACAGCGGAGAGACGGTGACTGCTGCGGCGAGACGGTGACTGATTTTCGGGCGGAGCGCTACTCGACGAGTCGCTCGATCTCGGTGACGAGGATGTCGCTGGCGCCGACGCGCTTCAGCTCGTCGATGACCTCGAACACCGCGCGCTCGTCGACGACCGCGTGGACGGCGACGTGTTCGGTCTCGCCGTCGGCCACGTCCATCACCGTCGGGCCGCCCATGCCGGGGAGCACCTCCTTCACGTCCGCGAGCGCCTCGCGCGGCGCGTTCATCATCAGGTAGCGCTTGTCCTCGGCGGCGGTCACCGACTCGAAGGCCGTCCGCACCTGCCCGACCTTGTCGTCGTCGGCCACGTCGGGACGGGCGAACAGCCGGACCGAGGAGGCGAGCACCTCGTCGACGACCGCGAGGCGGTTCACCTGGAGGGTGGTGCCCGTGGAGGTGATGTCGACGATGGCGTCGGCCATGTCGACGTGCGGGGTGAGCTCGGTCGCGCCCGTCACCTCGACGACCTCGCAGTCGATCCCCTTCCGGTCGAAGTACTCCCGGGTGATCCGCGGGAACTCGGTGGCGACGGTCAAGCCGGAAACGTCCTCGGGGTCGGCGATGTCGCCGTCCTCGGGCGCCGCGAGCACGAGCCGGCAGCGGCCGTAGCCCAGATCGAGCAGGTCGACGAGGTCGTGACCCGACTCCCTGGCCTGATCGAGTCCGGTGATCCCCACGTCGGCGGCGCCGTCGGCGACGTACTCCGGGATGTCGGCGGCGCGCGCGAACAGCACGGACACGTCCGGGTCGACCGTGTCGGCGTACAGCTGCCGGTCGGCGGTGTTCTCGATGTGCAGGCCGGCGCGTTCGAGCAGGTCGATCGTCGGCTCGTGCAGGCGGCCCTTGTTGGGCACGGCGATGCGCATGGCCGTGGTGACGGCGCCGCCGTCCTTGAGTCCGTCGGGGGCGGTGCGCGACCGTCGCCGAGACTGCTCCCGGGATCCCGGCGGTTCGGCACGGTTTTCACCCGCGCGACGGGATCGCCGCGCATGGTCCCGCTTCAGTCCGCAGTCGCGTCCTCCACGCCCGATCTCGGCCCGCCGGTCGTCTTCTGGGTGCTCCTCTGTCTGCTCGGGGCGGTCGTCGGCGCCGTCGGCAGCGCCCTCGCGCGTCGACTCTCGAACCCCGTCGGGAAGTACCGCTTGCTGTACGTCGGCGCCGTCCTTCCGCTCGGGGTGCTGGCGTACGGCCTCCTGTCGATCCTCGATCTGGGCGCGGCCGTCCGTGCGGCGCTCGTCGGCGGATCGACCGGCACCGTCGCCGTCGACGTGTTCCTCTCGGAGTTCCTGACGATGTCTGCGGCCGGCACCGTCGCGCTCGTCGCGTACGCGCCGACGGTGCGCGGGGTCCGCGCCGTCCGCGACATCGACCTCGGGACGGGCCGCGCGGTCGCACTGATGGCCCGGTGGTTGCTGGGCGCGAGCGGCGTGTTCGCGCTCGCGTTCACGCCGTTCCGGGTCGGTGTCGGGTCAGGCGCCTCGATAGTCGCCGTCGCGGCCGGGCTCGTCGCGCTCGTGGTCGGGGTGCTCGCGGCGTCGCCCTGGATCGTCGGCGCGCTCCGGTCGACGCGAAAGCCGACCGACGACGACGCCGCCCGGATCGACCGCCTCCGCGAGCGCGCCGGGGTCGGTTCGGGGCTCGTCGACGAGGTTCGCGTGCTCGACACCGACGACGAGGAGACCGCGAACGCGTTCGTCCGCGGGATCGGCCCGACCCGGCGGCTGTTCGTGACGAGCACGTTCCTCGACGCCCTCGACGACGAGACCGCCGCGGCGCTGCTCGCGGTGCAGGCCGGACGCGTCCGCTCGCGGGCGCTGTCGCGTCGAATGGGCGCGGTGATCGGCGCGGCCGTCCCGCTTCTGGCCGCGTTCTCCGGTTCCAGCGGTCCGAACGGCCCGCTCGTCGCCGTCGCCGGCGTCGCGCTCGCCGGGGGGCTGTGGTACGCGCGCCGGGGAATCGTCGCGGCCGACGACCGCGCGGCCGAATCGGTCGGCGCCGACGCCGTCGCCGACGCGCTGGAGCGGTACGCCGAGGTGCACGCCATGGAGCCGTCGCGTCGGCGGGTACCGAACCCGCTCTCGGCGAACGTCGCGCTGGGAGACCGGATCGACCGCCTCCGCGAGCGTGCCCGGGAGGGCGGGGAGGCAGCGGACGCCCCGAACGCGTAGTCGGGGTCGCGTCCCCGGAGGCGACGACTCACACGACCCGCACGATCAGCGCCGCCGCCAGCGCGACCAGCACCGCCGCAGAGCCGAGCCGGATCGCCCGCGCGGTCCGGCCGGTCGCCACCGCGCCGATCCGGCCCGCGAGCGCGCCGACGGCACCGAGGTACGCGACGGTGAGCAGGGCGTACACGGCCCCGAGCGCGACCATCGTCGTCGGTTCGCCGTCGCCGGCGAATCCGGGGAGGAACGCGAGGAAAAAGAGCGCGACCTTCGGGTTCGCGACGTTGGTCAGGAGGCCGCGACGGAACCCGTCGCTGACGGTCCCGGTTCCGGGCTCCGCGGGGCCGCCGTCGGGTCGAGCGTCAGACGGTCGACCGTCTCGCGGTCTCGACCCGAAACCGTGCCCTTTCGCCGTGTCGATCGCGAGCCACAGGAGGTACGCAGCGCCCGCGAGCGTGACGAGCGTCGCCGCGGCCGGGACCGCGCGGTAGACGGCCGCCAGTCCCAGCGCCGCCGCGGTGGCGTGGATCAGGACGCCGACGGCGACCCCGACGGCCGCGCCGACGCCGGCCGCGCGCGAGGCGAACCCGCGGGTGAGGACGACGAGGGTGTCCTGTCCGGGGACGAGGATCAGCGCGCCCGCGGCGGCGACGTAGGCGGCGAGGGTTGCGGCGTCGAGCCCGAACACGTCACCGGGTTCGCGGTGTCGGGTGAAGTGGTTTCGGTGCGATCCGATCCGACGACAGCCATGGCGCGCGCCGGCGCGGCTCCGTCCGCGCCGGGAGCGCGCGAGGGGCGAGAAGCACAGCGAGGCCGGAGGCCGAGCGAGCATCGCAGTCGGCTGGGGAGGATGAGGTGCGGTGCGGTCGCAGCGGGTGGGACTGAAAGGGGCCGTGGGTTGCGGGAAGCCCGGTCCCGCAAGTACCGGAGGGAGTGAGCCCGGCGAACGACCGAGGAGCGCAGCGTGGGCCGCGCGACCGCACACCCACGGGGGCTTTCGAGGTCGTCGGTACACCGATAGCCGCCTCGAACTCGGTCGAACCGCGAACGCAAACAGTACCGGAACCGTGTAGGGAAGCCTTTACCGCACGGACCGACTACCACGACCAACAAGATGGTACTCGACGATCTGGGGAGCTCCCTCCGGGGCACGATGGACTCGCTCCGCGGGAAGTCCCGTATCGACGAGGACGACGTGCAGGAGGTCGTCAAGCAGATCCAGCGCTCGCTGCTGTCGGCCGACGTGGACGTCGACCTCGTGATGGAGCTGTCGGACAGCATCAAGACCCGCGCGCTGGAGGAGGAACCCCCAGGCGGCACGACCGCCCGCGACCACGTCCTCAAGATCGTCTACGAGGAGATGGTCGACCTCATCGGCGAGTCGACCGAGATCCCGCTGGAGGAGCAGACGATCATGCTCGCCGGTCTCCAGGGCTCCGGGAAGACGACGACGGCCGCCAAGATGGCGTGGTGGTTCTCGAAGAAGGGGCTGCGCCCGGCGGTCATCCAGACCGACACGTTCCGCCCCGGCGCCTACGACCAGGCCAAGCAGATGTCCGAGAACGCCGAGGTGGAGTTCTACGGCGACCCGGACAACGACGACCCCGTCGACATCGCCCGGGAGGGGCTGGAGGCCACGGCGGACGCCGACGTGCGCATCGTCGACACCGCCGGTCGCCACGCGCTGGAGGACGATCTCATCGAGGAGATCGAGCAGATCGACGACGCGGTCGACCCGGACCGCTCGCTGCTCGTGCTCGACGCCGCGATCGGCCAGGGCGCCAAAGAGCAGGCCCGGCAGTTCGAGGAGTCGATCGGCATCGACGGCGTCGTGATCACGAAGCTCGACGGGACCGCGAAGGGCGGCGGGGCGCTGACGGCCGTCAACGAGACCGGTTCCTCCATCGCGTTCCTCGGCGCCGGGGAAACGGTGCAGGACATCGAGCGCTTCGAGCCCAACGGCTTCATCTCGCGGCTGCTCGGGATGGGCGACCTCAAGCAGCTCTCCGAGCGCGTCGAGCGCGCGATGGAGGAGACGCAGGAGGAGGACGACTGGGACCCCGAGGACATGATGGAGGGGGAATTCACCCTCAAGGACATGCGCAACCAGATGAAGGCGATGGACCGCATGGGGCCCCTCGACCAGGTGCTCGACATGATCCCCGGCATGGGCGGCGGGATCATGGACCAGCTCCCCGACGACGCGATGGACGTGACCCAGGAGCGCATGCGCTCGTTCGAGATCGCGATGGACTCGATGACCGAGGAGGAGCTGGAGAACCCCGCGGTCATCAAGAGCGACCGGCTGGAGCGGATCGCCCGCGGCTCCGGCGTTCCGAAGGAGCGCATCGAGGAGCTGCTCGAACAGCACAGCATGATGAAGCGCACGATGGACCAGTTCGGCAACATGGGCGACGGCGACATGCAGCGCATGATGAAGAAGCTGCAACAGCAGGGCGGCGGCGGTGGCGGCGGCGGCATGGGCGGGATGGGTCCGTTCGGGTGAACCGACGCAACCGGCGGGCGCCACCGGCGCCGCGATTCGTGCGCGGCTGGAACCGCCGACAGCTAGATGGGCGTTTCGCCGGTTCGACCGATCGTGAGCTACGCCACCGTCAACTACCGCGATGTCGAGCCGGCCGCGGGCGCGATGCACTTCCTGCGCGACCCGCTGGAGTGTGAGCACCTCGGCGTCACCGTCGTCGACTGTGACCCCGGGTGGACCGGGAAGGAACACGACCACGCCGAGCGCGACCACGAGGAGGTGTACCTCCTCGTCGAGGGCGCCGCGACGGTCGCCGTCGACGGGGAAGAGGTCGAGCTGGAGCCCGGCGACGCCGTCCGGATCTCCCCGGACGCGACCCGGCAGATCCGCAACGGCGACGCCGAGAGTACGCTGGTACTCGCCGGCGCACCGTAGAGCGAACGCGAACGCGAGCGGGGGCGCGGACGCAGCCTCCGGCGAACCGTCCCGAACGGCCGCTTCCGCGCGCCTTTTGACCCCGACAGCCGTCCTCCGAACCGAATGGGAACCGGCGTCGGATCGCGGCTGCGCGCGCTCGCCGATTACGACGTGCTCGCGCTCACGGCGCTGATCTGGTTTCTCGCGAAGTTCCTCCGGTACGCGTTCCCGCCGCTGTTTCCCGCGTTCCGTGACGCGCTCGGCGTCTCCAGCGCGGTCCTCGGGGTCGCGTTCACCGCGATGTTGACCGTCTACGCGGCGATGCAGTTCCCCAGCGGCGCGCTCGCCGACCGGGTCGGCGCGCGGCGGGTGATCGTCGCCGGCGCGGTCGTCACCGGCCTCGGCGCGCTCGTGCTCGCGGTGCCCGTCCCCGACGCCCTCGCGCTCGGCGTCCTCGGCGGCGGCATGCTGCTCGTCGGCCTCGGCACCGGCGTCCACAAGACCGTCGCCGTCCGGCTGCTCTCGCGGCTGTACCCCGGGCGGACCGGCCGCGCGCTCGGGGTGCTCGACACGCTCGGCGCCTTCGGCGGCGTCGCCGCCCCCGCCGCCGTCGTGGCGGTCACCGGCGCGACGGTCGCCGGCGTCGCGCTCCCGTGGCTCGACTGGCACGCGCTGTTCCTCGCGGGCGCGGTCGCCGCCGGCGGGCTCGCGCTCCTGTTCGCCCGCAGCGCTCCGGATCCGGGTGCGGCCGACCTCGGCGGTGCCGCCACCGACGGGTCCGACGACGCCGACACGGCCGCCGGCGACGACACGAGCGACCACGCCGAGACGGACGGCGTCGACGACACGGGCGGCGCCCTCCGTCGCTACGCGGCGCTGTTTCGCGAGCCCGCCTTCGCGTTCTTCGTCCTCGCGACGGTCTGCTTCTCGTTCGCGTACAACGGCGCCGTCGCCTTCCTCCCCCTCTATCTGACCGACGCCGCGGGGCTGCCCGAGACGACCGCCTCGCTGCTGTACTCGGGGCTGTTCGTCGTCTCGCTCGTCCAGTTGGGAACCGGCGACCTCTCGGACCGCGTCGGACAGCTCCCGGTGATCGCCGCGACGCTCGCGCTCGCGACCGGCGGGCTCCTCGCGCTGCTGTCGGTCTCGGGCGTCGTCGCCGTCGCCGGGGCGGTGGTCGCGTTCGGGCTGGGCAGTCACGGCTTCCGCCCCGTCCGGGGCGCGTACCTCGCCGCCGTCCTCCCCGAATCGGCTGCCGGCGGCGGACTCGGCGTCGTCCGGACGCTGTTGATGAGCGCCGGCGCGCTCGCGCCCGCCGTCGTCGGCGGCGTCGCCGACGCGACCGGCTTCGGCGCCGCCTTCGGCGTGCTCGCGGTCGCGCTGGTGGCGTCGCTGGCGCTGACGGGCGTCGTCGCGGTCGTCGATGGGTCGTAGACAGTATCACGGCCGGGCGGGTTCGGGTGTTCCCACACCACCCGAACAGTCGAGTGCCCCCTACTCGATCCGTCACCGTGCGCTGTACCCTCCTCGGCACCGGCGACGCCCTCGGCGTCCCCGTGCCCCTGTGCGACTGTGCGTTCTGTGCGGCGAGCGACCCGCGACGGCGGCCCGGCCTCCTCGTCGAGGCGGCGGGAACGACGCTTCTCATCGACGCGCCTCCGGACGTGACTCCCGCACTTCGCGAGGCGAGCGTGACCGACCTCGACGCCGTGTTCCTCACGCACGGCCACTACGACCACGCCGCCGGCGTCTCCGAGCTGAACCACACCCGGTACGAACGGCACCTCCTGAACGGCGACGACCTCGGCCACGATCATCCGGTCGCCGACCCCTTCGAGACGTACGTCCCCCGTAGCGTCCTGCAGAAGTACGCCACCGAACGGCCGGGGCTCGTCGACCGCGTCGGGATGGCGGTCGTCTCGCCCGGCGACCCGGTGTCGGTCGGGGCACTCTCGGTCACGGCGTTCGAGGTGGAACACGGCGAACCGCTGTTTCCGACGCTCGGGTACGTCGTCCGCGGCCCGCGGTCGGAGGGGCCCCGTGGGGACGCCGACCCGGACGAGGCGGTCGTCGGCTACGCGCCGGATCTGAACGCCGCACCCGATCCCGGGAGCGTCCCCGCCGACGGACTCGACCTCCTGTTCGTGGAGGGGTCGGTGCTGGGGGCGGAACTCCACGCCGAGGCCGCGGCGCTTCGGGCCGGCCTCGACCGCCTCGACGCCGACCGGCGCGTCGCCACGAACGTCTCCGAGCACATGCTCCGGCTGCACACCGGGGCGGTCGAGGAACGCGGACGGGAACACGGCTACGAGGTGTGGGCCGACGGCGACGCGGCGACGCTGTAGCGCCGAGGACCCGTCTCGGGAGGTGACTGCCGTTCAGTCGTCGTCCGCCGCCGGCGCGGCCTCGCGCTCGGCCCGCCAGTCGCGGTTCACCGCGGCGACGAGGTCGTCCAGCCGTTCGGAGTGAATCGGCACCTGGGGTACGCGCAGCGCCGAGACGCTCGCGTCGCCGTCGACGACGGCCGCGCGGTCGGACCACGCGGGGTAGGAGTCGCCCACCTGCTCCAGCGTCGGGTGTCGCCCCGGCTGATCGAGGCGCGCCCAGAAGTCGGATTCGAGCCGCCAGTCGCCGTCGTGGGTCTCGCGCTCCTCCGGGGAGGCCTCGCGCACGTCGACGCCGTAGTCGGCCAGCGGCTCGGTGAGCCGGAGGTCGCAGTCGGCCGCGTCGACGGGAGCGTTCACCGAGAGCAGATCCGCGTCCGCGAGGTCGGCGCCGCCGTCCGTGCTTCCGCTCCCGCTCCCACTCCCGTCGCCGCGGTCGAGCACGTGTTCGGCGAGCAGGCGGGTCAGCCGCGCGGGCGTCTCGAAGGTGAACTCAGCCGGCGGGAAGAACTCCTCGCGGTGGTACGCGGAGACGGCGACCGCGGGAACCCCGAGGTACGCCGCCTCGACGGCCGCGCCGACGGTGCCCGAGTGGCCCATGATGTACTCGCCGCAGTTGGGGCCGTGGTTGCACCCGGAGACGACCAGATCGAACTCCTCGTCCAGCGCCCGGAGCGCGTAGGCGACGCAGTCGGCGGGCGTGCCGTGGACCGCGTGGCCCCACTCGTGGTCGTCCACGTCGACGGCGCGCGAGCGCGCCCGCCCCACGCCCGACTGGTTCTCGGCGGGCGCGACGACGGTCACGTCGGCGACGGCGCGCAGCTCCTCGTACAGCGCCGCGAGGCCGCCGGCGTCGACGCCGTCGTCGTTCGTCAGCAACACCTGCGCCTGCGAGTCGGTCATTGGTGGGGTCTCGTCGCTCGCCGTGAAGTGCCCGTCGGTCCCGCAGGCCGGCGTCGCCGGCGGTGGGGTGACCGCGACAGCGACCGCGACCGCAACGACGTATCCGCCGGCGACGAATCTCCGGGCGACCGCGACGGCGACGACGGCACCCGACTTTTGTCCTCGGGGGTCGTCGGTACGCGCGATGGGGATCCGCGAGACGGCCGGGGAGGCGTACCGCGAGGCGCTGCCGGCGCTCGCGACGAGCGCGGTCGGGGGGTTGCTCGCGGGCGTCGTACTCGGGGGCATGCGCGCCGAACTCCGGGCGATCGAGGGGCTGCTCGTGCTCGTGCCCGCGCTGCTCGCGACCCGCGGAAGCGTGTTCGGGAGCTTCGGCGCGCGCATCTCCACCGGACTCCACCAGGGGATCGTCGAACCGCGGGTCGACCTCGGCGACGACCGGCTGCGCGCGGCGGCGACGGCGGCACTCGCAAACGGCGTGCTCGTGTCGCTCGTCGCCGCCGTGCTCACCGTGACGGCGCTCACGCTGCTCGCGAGTCCGGTCGCGCCGCTGTCGGTCATGCTCGGCGTCGCGCTGATCGCGAGCGTCCTCTCGGGGGCGGCGCTGACGGCCGTCGTGCTGTTGGTCGTGTTCGCGGGCTACCGTCGGGGGTACAACCCCGACACGTTCGTCGGCCCGGTGGTGACGACCACCGGCGACGTTGCCGGCGTGTTCTTCCTGTTGGTCGCGGCGCGGGCCGTCCTCGCGCTGGTGGCCGCGGCGGGAGGTGGGGCGTAGGTGCCGACCGAGTGGTCCGTCCGCGCGATCACCCGCGCGATGTTGCCCGTGTTGCTCGCGCTCGCGCTCGTCGAGCTGGGGTCGGGGCTGGTGCTCGGCGCGCTGGAGGACCGGCTGCTCCGGTCGCCGTCGCTGCTCGTGCTCGTTCCGGTCACGATCGGCACCGCGGGCAACCTCGGGTCGATCCTCGCGGCGCGGCTCTCGACGGCGTTCCACCTCGGGACGCTCTCCTTCGACCCCGCGGACGACGAGCTCGCGGGCAACGCCGTCGCCACGGTCGCGCTCGCGGTGACCCTGTTCCCGGTCATCGGCCTCGGCGCGTGGGCCCTCGCGGCGCTCGTCGGCGAGACGACGCTCGGGCCGGGGACGGTGCTCGTGGTCGCGCTGTCGGCCGGCGTCGCCCTCGCCGTCCTCGCGGTCGCGGTGACGCTCGCGGCGACGTACACGGCCTACCGGCTCTCGCTCGACCCCGACGACGTGGTCATCCCCGTGGTCACCAACGTCTGCGACGTGCTCGGCATCGTCGTGCTGTTCGCGGCCGTAGTGGCGTTCACGTGAGTCCCGGGAACGCGATACGCGTTCCGTGAACGGCGATTCTGTCCGATCGCCTACACGAAAAGTATGTCACGGAGGCGGCCGCCCGCCCCGACATGGAGTTCACACCGACGGGGCCGTCCGCCTCGCGCGACGACGCGCGCGCCGGGGACGCCGACCCCCAGGGCGACGACGCCGCCCGCGACGCCGCCGACGCCCTCTCCGCGCTCGCCTCCGAGCACCGGATCGCGATCCTCCGCGAGTTGGCGGCGGCCGACGGGCCGCTGTCGTTCTCGACGCTGCGCGAGCGGGTCGGGATGCGCGACACCGGCCGGTTCAACTACCACCTCGGGGAGCTGCGCGGCCGGTTCGTTCGCGAGCGCGACGGCGGGTACGTCCTCGGCCACGCGGGCGAACGGGTCGTGCTCGCGGCCGCCGACCTCGATCCCGAGGGCGCCGCGATGTTGGCGGACGGGCGGACGACTGAGGGCGGGGGCGACGACGCGTGCCCGGTGTGCGGCGAGGTCGACTGCGACCGCGTGATCCACGTCCACCTCTCGGGGCGATAACAGGGTCCCGCCGACCGCCGAGCCCGTCGCTCGGCGATCACCTGCCTTCTCGCTCGTCGACCGCCTACCCCTTCGCTCGGCGATTGCCTGTCCCGTCCGCGGGCCGTCGAACCCGGCGGCGTTCGCGGTCAGCGGCTGTCGGGGTCGACGGGCGCGCCGTCCTCGGTGGGCGGCGCGAGGTGGTCGATGTACTCCTCGACCGACGGCGAGCGGACGGTCACCTCCACGGAGATGTCGCCCAGCTCGTCGGGGTCGCCGACGGCGAAGTTGACGACGCCCTGGAAGGCGGCCTGCTTCTTCAGGTTGAACGTGAAGCCGTCGTCGGTACGGTTGCGCTCGAACTCGCGGCGTGCGGTGTCGAGGATCTCCTGTTCGTGGAGCTTGTCGGAGAAGTCATCGAGCGTGTGCGTCTCGGCGACGAGGGTGCCCGGCTCGGAGACGAACTCCGCGTTGGGAAACAGCGCCTCGACGGCGTCGCGGACGCGGTCGGTCACCTCGGTGTCGCGCACCGGCGCCTCGATCCGCGCGTCGACGCTGTAGACGGTCGTCACTTCTCCACCTCCGTCGCGTCGACGGCGGGATCGGGGGCGTCGGCGTTCCCCCGCAGCACGGCCCGGACGCGGTCGCGGAACGCCGCGAGCGTGTCGGTGTTCTCGATGGTCACGTCTGCGGCGTCGATGACCTCGCCCATGCCGAAGCCGAGTTCGCGCTCCTCGCGGTCGCGCAACGCCTCCCGGTCAACGTCGGAGTCGTCGCGTCCGCGGTCGCCGAGCCGTTCGGCGCGTAGATCGAACGGCGCGGTGATGGCGACGAGCGTGAAGTCGTCGCCGAACCGTTCGCGGAAGCGCTCCAGCTCGACGGGCGCGCGCAGGCCGTCGACGAGCACGGCGTCCGTGTCGCCCGCGGCGGCGGCCTCCTCGATCAGCGGGATCGAGCGATCGGCGATCGCGGCGGGGCCGTTCTCCTCGCGGAGTGCGCGGGCGATCGCGCCGTGGTGCTCTGCGGGGTCGAGCCCGCGGTCGCGACACTCCGCGCGGATGACATCCCCCATGGTGACGACGGGAACGCCCTCCTCCTCGGCGACCGCGGCGGCCTCGCCCTTCCCGCTGCCGGGCAGGCCGACCGTTCCGATGACTCGCATCACCGTCCGTTCGCCGCTGGCCGGATTAAAGCCTGCGAGACGGACGACCCCGCCGGACGCGACCGCGCCGCTTTTGACTTCCCCGCGTGTGTTCTCACCCGAGGGCGCGTAGCTCAGTCCGGATTCAGAGCGTCGGACTTCTATCCGCGTCGGTGTTTCCGGCGGGGGGAGCCATCCGACGGTCGCGGGTTCAAATCCCGTCGCGCCCGTGTTCCGTGTCGCGAGCGACAGCGAGCGACCGGAACCGCTCGGAAGACGGGATTTGAAGCAGGGAGGTCGCACGCAGGCGAGCGAAGCGAGCCGAGTACGCCCGACCGTGGTTCATAATCCCGTCGCGCCCGTAGTGGTCGAGCGATAGCGAGACCCGGAGGGCGACACACAGCGATTTTGAACTAGACGAGACGCGCACAGCGAAGCGAGCACGTCTCGGCGTAGTTCATACTCCCGTCGCGCCCGTTGCGAGGCCGAACGCAGTGAGGTCTCGATAGTGAGCCGTGAGCGGAGCGACACAAGGGATTCACCCTCCGAGCGCGTCTTCCCGACATGGCACAACGCTCGCTGTTCACTCGCGCGCTGTGGTTCGTCGCCGTCGGCTGGTGGGCCACGCCCGCGGTCGTCAACCTCGCGTGGTTCCTCAACGCCACCGTGATCGGGCTCCCGCTGGGGATCAAACTGATCAACCTCGTGCCGACGGTGTTGACGCTCAAGGAACCGCGGTCGCTGTCGGCGCCCGATGACGCCCGCGGCCAGCGGTCGCTGCTCGTCCGCGGCGTCTACTTCGTGCTCGTCGGCTGGTGGCTCAGCCTCCTGTGGGCGAACGTCGCCGCGTTCCTCGCGATCACGATCGTCGGGCTGCCGGTCGCCTACTGGATGTTCAACCGCCTCCCGTTCGTCACGTCGCTGTACCGGTTCGACGGATAGCCGTCGCTCGGGAAGCGGACGAGCGGAGAAGTCGAGGGATGTCGCGCGGACGGCTCAGTACCGGTTCGGGAGATACGCCATTCCCATCAGGAGGAACGCCGACAGCCCGCTGACGATCGTGACGCCCCACAGTCCGTTCGTCATCGTGGTCTGCATCGCGGTCTCCTCCTCGTATTGGGCGTACGTGTCGAACTCCTGGGTGAGCACCATCGTCTCGTTGTTCGGGAAGTGCGCGAAGTACGTCGTCGAACCGACCGTCACGTTCGCCGCGTCCGACACCGAGATCTCGGTTGTCCGCGGCGCGAAGTACTCCAGCGTCGCGGCGTCCGAACTCACCGACGCGACCGTCGCGGTGTTGTTCTCGATGTCCTCGAGTTCGTCTCCGACTGCGTACTCGCGCGTCTCGGGCTCGGGGAAGTAGTCGTCGACGGGGATCAGCTCTCGGCTCTCGTTACCGTCGGCGCGCTCGACCACGTACTCCTCCCCGTCGACGGTCGTCGTCTCGTTCTCGACGTCGGAGTCGTTCTCGAGGATCGCCGTGCGGTCGATGACCTCCGTCAGCGTGACCGATTCGGACTCGTTGTCGGTGGCGACGGTCCAGTCCTGCCCGTCGTACGTGACGGTCGAGTCGTTCGCCCACTCGACGGTGTAGCGGGCCGACTCGTTGGTCGTGTTCAGCGTCCCGGAGCGAACCAGCTCGGCCTGACCGCCGCCACCGTGACCGCCGCCGCCACCGCCCTCCATTTCGGCGGAGATACCCTGTACGACGTACTCCGTCCCATCGACCGTGAGCGGATCGCCCTCGCTCAACTCGTGGTCCGGATTCTCGAAGGAGAGCTGCGGCGCGCTCGCTGTCGCGATAAGCGAGAACGAGGCCGCCCCCACGACGAGGAAGAACGCGACGTAAATGACCGCGGCGCGTCGTTGCATACGTGAGCCACGGGTCGCCCGGAGTTTAACCGTTTTCTTTCGGGGGAACGCAGTACCGCGGCTCCGCGATCGTCCGCGCGCACGAGAAAGCCAAGGGCCGGATTTGAACCGGCGTGGTTCTCCTCTGCAGGGAGATGCGTATGGCCGGACTCTGCCACCTTGGCGCACCTGAACGGAGGCGTGTAAGGCGTTTAAGCCTAGCGGATCCGCCGTTCGAGCCGATCGACGAAGCCGTCGCTGGCGGCGTGTACGTGCGTGTGTCTATAAATGCAGAACGGCCCACCAGCGCGGTGCTGGTGAGCCGTTGTGTGTTGCGTATGAGTGGTGGGCGGCGAACCGGTGTTTCCAGAGGCTCTCGCACTCCAGGACTTGCCGGAACGCTGGCGGGCTTAACTTCCGTGTTCGGGATGGGTACGGGTGGTGCCCCGCCGCTGTGGCCGCCCGAAGGCCGACCATCGGGAACGATCCGATGTAATGCCTGCGTCGGTCTGTCGACCAGTATGTACGTGCAATCCAGGTAACGCCTGGACCCGTTCACGATGGGTCCCAGTGCATATGAGTGTGGCTTGACCTGTTAGTGCTCGTGGACTGAACGCCTCGTTGCCTCGGCGCGTACATCCCGAGTCTATCGAACTCGTCTTCTACGAGTGGTCTCGGTGGTACTTCTTTTTCAGGTGGGTTTCGAGCTTAGATGCGTTCAGCTCTTACCCCGTGTTGCGTAGCTTCTCGGCAGCTGCCCTTTCGGACAACCGATACACCAGTGGCAACCAGTCGTAGTTCCTCTCGTACTATACGACCGTTCCCGTCAAGTACCGTAACACCCCCAATAGATAGCAGCCGACCTGTCTCACGACGGTCTAAACCCAGCTCACGACCTCCTTTAATAGGCGAACAACCTCACCCTTGCCCGCTTCTGCACGGGCAGGATGGAGGGAACCGACATCGAGGTAGCAAGCCACGCGGTCGATATGTGCTCTTGCGCGTGACGACTCTGTTATCCCTAAGGTAGCTTTTCTGTCGTAAATCCGGGCCATTGAGGCCCGTGATCCGTTCGCTAGACCACGCTTTCGCGTCAGCGTCACTCGCTTGGAATGACACTGTCAGACTTCCTTGTGCTCTTGCGCTCTTCCGCGGGTTCCTGTCCCGCGTGAGGAAATCTTGGGGCGCGCTCGATATCTTTTCGAGCGCGTACCGCCCCAGTCAAACTGCCCGGCTACCGGTGTTCTCCTCCCGGAGTGAGAGTCGCAGCCACTGACGGGTAGTATTTCAGTGATGTCTCGGTGGCCCGCTAGCGCGGGTACCTGTGTACTGACTCCTACCTATCCTGCACGTCAGCGGCCACGTCTCAGCGACAGCCTGCAGTAAAGCTCTATAGGGTCTTCGCTTCCCCTTGGGGGTCCAGACTCCGCACTGGAACGTACAGTTCACCGGGGCCCCACGTTGGGACAGTGTGGCTCTCGTTGATCCATTCATGCGAGTCGCTACTGAAGCGACAAGGTACTACGCTACCTTAAGAGGGTCATAGTTACCCCCGCCGTTGACAGGTCCTTCGTCCTCTTGTACGAGGTGTTCAGATACCTGCACTGGGCAGGATTCAGTGACCGTACGAGTCCTTGCGGATTTGCGGTCACCTGTGTTGTTACTAGACAGTCGGAGCCACCGAGTCACTGCGACCTGCCTCGCGAAAGGCAGGCATCCCTTATTGCGAACGTACGGGACTAACTTGCCGAATTCCCTAACGTCGGTTGTTCCCGTCGGTCTTGGCTTGCTCTGCCAGGGTACCTGTGTCGGATCTCGATACGAACACCACGCTCGTCTTTTCACGGGCTCTAGGTAGTGGTGACTTGCGCTGTCTCAGGCTTCTCTCGCTTCGTGCCGTTACGGCTTCCACGGGATTCCCTGATTCGACCGGGCGAACGCCCGGCTCACCAGTTCCCAAAGCGTCGACTTTCAGTGCGTGGTGGCACTGGAATATTAACCAGTTCCCCGTTTGTCCGGTTCGACTTACGGCCGGACTTAGGATCGGCTAACCCTCGGCTGATTGGCAGTGCCGAGGAACTCTTACCCTTCAGACCTTCGGGGTTCGCACCCGAATATCGCTGCTACTGTGACCAGGATTGTCGTTACTGAACGGTCCACGCGAGCTCTCGCCCGAGCTTCCATCCGTACAGTACGCCGACCTACACGGTTCCCTTCTTACAGGGACGGTTAGGTATCAGAAGTGGATTTGAGTCCCGATCATTTTGGGCGCCTTGAACCTCGGCCGGTAAGCTGTTACGCTTTTCTTAGCGGGTAGCTGCTTCTAAGCTCACCTCCCGGCTGTTTAGGGCTCAAGACTACCTTCAGAGGATTACACTTAATCCACATTTTGGGTCATTAACCTAACTCTGGGTTGTTCCCCTCACGGTGCCCAAGCTTACCCCGGGACACCGGACTCCCTCCGTCGACAGCGTTCGTACGTTCGGAGTTCGACAGAGAGGCCGACTCCTCTCGGAGGCGGGTCTCTCAATCGGTGGCTCTACCGCACGAACTACCTCGGGAGAGGTCATGCTTCGACATGTTTCGGTCGGAACCAGCTGTTGCCGAGTTCGATGGGCCTTTCACCCCTACTCCAAGATCACGCGAGGGTATTGTAGGACACCAACGCTAACGGACCTCCACGTGCCTTTCGGCACGCTTCATCCTGCCTCGGAGTAGATCACTCGGTTTCGGGTCGTACCTCTTCGACTCCCCGCGCTTGAACACGGTGGCCCTCGTCGTAAGACTGCGGCCATATCGGTTTCCCTGCGCCTTCCACGATGCGCGTGTTAGACTCGCCGGAGAAGTACACTCCCTGGTTCGTTTTTCAAAACGCACGACGCGACTTCGGCTCCCCTCACGTCTTACTGGTGGGTCGCCCCACGGTCATTCTGTGAGGGGCCTTTCAAGCCCCGTCGCTCAATCGCCAGCTGATTTCAGGCCCTATTGCACCGCCCTTCTCGGGGTGCTTTTCAGCGTTCGCTCACGCTACTTGTTCGCTATCGGTCTCGAGGAGTGTTTAGTCTTCTCAGTCGATGCCTGAGATATTCACGAGGGATATCCAACCCCCGCTACTCTGGGAACTGATCCGCAGGCCGCGTTCGTGATACGGGACTGTCGCCCTGTATCGTGCTCCGTTCCAGGAGACTTCTCACGAACTCGAACTGCTTGCTATCAGCCCGAACACCACATTGCCCGTGAGGGCTTCGGTTTGGACTGTGTCGCGTTCACTCGCCGTTAGTAACGACATCTCGGTTTGATTTCTCTTCCTGCTCCTACTGAGATGTTTCAATTCGGAGCGTTCCCCATTGCGCGAAGCAATTGTAGAGGGATTCCCATTCGGAGATCCGTAGTTCTTCGCCTCCATGCGGCTCCCTACGGCTTATCGCAGCTTGGCACGTCCGTCGTCGGCTCTCGAGCCGAGCCATTCACCAGCTGGCACAGTAGCCAGTTGACTGATGGTACACTGTGACCCGGTGAACGGGTCCAGTGGACGTCTGGATTGCACGTACATACGGTCGTCATCGCACGTCGCATGGGTGGCATGCGAGCGTACATCGACCCTTCCCATTCCCGCTCTCGCGGAATGGTGCATCGGTCTTGCGTCGGGATTCATCGTATCGCCGTCCGCCATATAAGGCGCACGGTTCACGATGGACCCCGAATACATGGACCCACTGGGATTCGAACCCAGGGCATCCTCCTTGCAAAGGAGGCACTCTACCACTGAGCTATGGGCCCACCCCCGTCAGGGGGCGTGAGCGAGCCTCGATAGTTCGAAGGTGCCCGATCGGCGTCGGGAACGGACCGAAAGGTGAGCCAGGGCGTCGCCCTGGTCTCGATCTGTGGAGGTGATCCAGCCGCAGATTCCCCTACGGCTACCTTGTTACGACTTAAGCCCCCTTGCGAAGCCCAGATTCGACCTGGCAACCCAGGCCTCATCCGGACCTCACTCGGGTGCTTTGACGGGCGGTGTGTGCAAGGAGCAGGGACGTATTCACCGCGCGCTTGTGACACGCGATTACTACCGAATCCAGCTTCATGTGGGCGAGTTTCAGCCCACAATCCGAACTACGACCAGGTTTCTGAGATTACCGTCCCCTCTCGGGGTAGGAACCCATTGTCCTGACCATTGTAGCCCGCGTGTAGCCCAGCCCATTCGGGGCATACTGACCTACCGTTGCCCGTTCCTTCCTCCGCCTTGGCGGCGGCAGTCTCCCTAATGTACCCAACGACCTCAAGGGTCTTGCTGGCAATTAGGGACGCGGGTCTCGCTCGTTGCCTGACTTAACAGGACGCCTCACGGTACGAGCTGACGGCGGCCATGCACCTCCTCTCTGTAGGTCTTCCAAGCTCATCACACTGGGATTCATTCCTACAGTCGGGGCTGGTGAGATGTCCGGCGTTGAGTCCAATTAAACCGCAGGCTCCTCCGGTTGTAGTGCTCCCCCGCCAATTCCTTTAAGTTTCATCCTTGCGGACGTACTTCCCAGGCGGTTCGCTTCTCGGCTTCCCTACGGCACAACACAGACTCGTAGTCTGCGTCGCACCTAGCGAACATCGTTTACAGCTGGGACTACCCGGGTATCTAATCCGGTTCGAGACCCCAGCTTTCGTCCCTGACCGTCGGATCAGTTCTCTCGAAGTGCTTTCGCCATCGGTGGTCCGTCCAGGATTACGGGATTTCACTCCTACCCCGGACGTACCCTTCGAGTCTCCCTGTCCCAAGCCGAGCAGTTTCCGCCGGACGCCTACCAGTTGAGCTGGTAGATTTCCCGACGGACTTGCCCGGCCGGCTACGGACGCTTTAGGCCCAATAAGATCGGTCATCACTCGAGCTGCCGGTATTACCGCGGCGGCTGGCACCGGTCTTGCCCAGCTCTTATTCGTGCACCGCCTTAGGGTGCACAAAAGCGAAGGCACTATGCCTCCGCACTCGGAGTCCCCCTATCGCACTGTCGTGCAGTGTAAAGGTTTCGCGCCTGCTGCGCCCCGTAGGGCCCGGAATCTTGTCTCAGATTCCGTCTCCGGGTTCTTGCTCTCACAACCCGTACCGATTATCGGCACGGTGGGCCGTTACCCCACCGTCTACCTAATCGGCCGCAGCCTCATCCTACGGCGTCGGAACGTTTCCAGCTCTCGGCGTTCCAGCATGAGAGCCGTAACCGGGATTAGCCTCAGTTTCCCGAGGTTATACCGGTCCGTAGGGTAGATTGGCCACGTGTTACGGAGCTATTCGCCACGGGTCTGAACCCGTGCGACTAGCATGGCTAAATCGGACTCCGATAGCAATGACCTCCGGCAGGATCAACCGGAATGTTCCTCCCCGCGAGGGGAGGGGGTGGCGGGAAGTCACGCGCGAAGCGTGACCTCACCATTGCGTGGTCCATGTTCGGCGACACCGATCGGGTGACACCGAACTATCGAGGCTCACATCAGATACCGTCTTGCGGCGGACCGCAGGGGCGGAATCCTCATCTCTTGCGGATATTAACGTACTTCGCGAGGGGACTTAACCCCTTCGAAGCCCGTTACCGAAGCGAACCGCGGCGGAGTTGAACCACCTCGACTCGCGTCGTGTCTTCGCATTCCATCCGATGTCTTTGCCGTTGATAAGGACATCGGAACGAACTACGACACACCCCGGAAGGGTGTGCCGTGTCGCCGGGGCGTCCCGTGCGACCTTCGCATTTCTTCGGATGGCAGGGGAACATAAAAGGCCGTCGTCTCGCCACCGCTACGTCATGCGGTTTCACGGCCCGTCATCGTGAACGACCGTGAACGACACTCAGCTCGTGGTTCGGTTCGCGAACGACGAGACGAGGCCGTCGAACGCGCCATCGACGATCGGCGGCGTTGCGACTGGCGGATCGGTTCCCAAAGAACGTGCAGTGCGCGGATCAGCTCTCGAGGTGTTCGATGCCCTTCTTCGCCACGTTAGCCTCGGTGATCTCATCGGGCATCCAGTCGGGTTTGTTGTCGGGCGCGGACTCCCGCCAGGACCATCCCTCGTAGATGTGGACCTTGTCCGTCCCCTTCTCTCGGAGCCGGAGTTCGACGCGGTCGGCGGCGTCCTCGGAGCTGGCCGGCTCGAGCCGACGAGCGGCTTTCAGGGCCGCCTGTCGCGGCGTGTTGCCGGAGAAGACGCTCTCCTCGGTGCCGTCGCCCTCGCGCAGCGCGAAGTTCCGCTTACCGTCCTCACGTACCATGGTTTTTCGCCTCCGTGTGAAGCGAACACACACTGTATGATAAACGTATCGGGGAAATTACCCCGTCTTCGGGAAAAGATTCATATGTCCGGTCCGGGGGCTGTCGATTCCGCGAGGGTGAGATCGGCGGCGTCCGACCGCCGCAGCGGACGTGATCACATCGGTTCCGCGACCACATCGATCCCACAAGCGGTACCCCGTCCGGGTGCGTGTCCGGCCGACCGCACGCGGACGGCCGTAAACAACACTTATGTGTCTCGTCGGGGGACTCACGGAGTACCGAAGGCGATGGTCCGGAAGAAGACGCTCAGTCCGAGTGGCGCCAAGGACGAGAACGGCGAGTACCACAACGTCCACGTGAACCTGCACGAGGACGAGCTCGCCGTCGCCGGCATGGATATCGGCGACGAAGTGTTCGTTCGCGTCCGCGACGGCAAGATTATCATCCAGAAGGCGGACCCCGACGAGGTAGAACACGACTTCTGACACCGGGTGATCCCCGCAGTTCAAGAGCGTGCCCGGTCTGAGACTCGGACACGCATCGCAATGAGGGCCTACGACCTGGCGAAGCCGGCGCTGTACGCACTCCCCGCCGAAACCGCCCACGAGACCACCCAACGACTGTTGCGCGCCGTACAGGGAACGCCGATCCAGTCGTTCCTCCGCGATCGGTACGCCGTCGGCGACGAGCGACTGGAGACGGAGGCGTTCGGCCTCGAGTTCCCGACGCCCGTCGGCGTCGCCGCCGGCTTCGACAAGAACGCCCGTGTCCCGCGTGCGCTCGCATCCCTCGGCTTCGGGCACGTCGAGGTCGGCGGCGTCACCGCCGAACGCCAGCCCGGGAACCCGAAACCACGGATGTTCCGCCTGCGCGAGGACGAGGCCGTCGTCAACCGCATGGGGTTCAACAACGACGGCGCCGACATCGTCGGCGACCGTCTCGACCGCGAACCCGCCCCCGACGTGCCGCTCGGCGTTAACGTCGGCAAGTCGAAGTCGACCCCGCTGGAGGAGGCGGCGGACGATTACCGCTACACGTTCGAGCGCGTCGGCGACCACGCCGACTACGTCGCCGTCAACGTCTCCTCGCCGAACACGCCCGGCCTGCGATCGCTACAGAACCGGGACTCCCTCGAACGGATCCTCGGAACGCTCTCGGACGCCGGCGCCGACCCGCTGCTCGTGAAGTTCTCCCCGGACCTCCCCGAACCCGCCGTCGAGGAGGCACTCGCGGTCGTCGACGACCTCGATCTCGACGGCGTCATCGCGACGAACACCACCACCGATCGACCCGACTCGCTGCGGAGCCCCCAACGGGCCGAGCGGGGCGGCCTCTCGGGCAAGCCGATCGAGGAGCGTGCGACGAACATGGTGCGGTTCATCGCCGAACGCACCGACGTGCCGGTCGTCGGCGTCGGCGGCGTCTCCGACGCCGCGGGCGCGTACGCGAAGATCAGAAACGGTGCGAGCCTCGTTCAGTTGTACACCGGCCTCGTCTACGAGGGGCCGAGCGTCGCCCGCGACATCAACGAGGGGCTGCTCGACCTGCTGGAGCGCGACGGCTTCGACTCCGTCGACGACGCGGTCGGCGCGGATCTATAGCTGTCGCCCGGTTAGACGACAAGCACGCCCGGTCAGCCACCGAGCGTGTACAGCAGAATCGCCGCAGATGCCACCCCGATCGCGACCCCGACGACCCCGAAGACGGGACGGGAGGCGACGCCGTTCAGGTCGTCCCCGCGGACCAGCGGCCGGCCGAAGACCCACAGGACGCCGAGGCCGACGAGGGCGGAGAGTCCGGCGTCGGCGAGGGCGCCGTCGGCGTACTTGAGCGCGGCGAGCGCGACCTGACAGACGCCCGAGAGCGCGAACCCGCCCAGCGAGAGGACGCGCACGTCCGCGCTCACACGACCAGCACCCCGGCGGTGAGCACGGCCGAGATGACGCCGGAGGCGACGCCGACGGCGACGAACAGCGGTCGGGTCGCGAGCCCGTTCAGGTCGTCCCCGCGGACGAGCGCACGCGCGAACACGCCCGCGACCAACAGCCCGCCGAGCACCGAGAACAGCGGGTTCGCGGGGGTGTCGCCGCTCGCGTACATGGCGGCGCCGAGGAGTACCTGCGAGACGCCGGCGACGACGAAGCCGCCGAGCGAGAGGGCACGTCTGTTCACGGATGGGAGTCCGGCTACGACGAAAAGACGGTTGGGGTCGACGGCAGGGTGCGACGCCTACTCGTCGTCGTGGACGATGACGACCGCGTCCTCCGGCTGGAGCAGCTCTCCCTCGCCGGAGTAACGCCGCTCGCGCTCGACCTCGAACAGGTCCGCGCCGAGCGTCTCGCCGGCGACGCGGAGTTCGCCGTCGACGATCTCGTAGTCCTCGCTCGCGAGCGCGGCCTCGATGTCGCCCACCGTCTCCCCGAACTGCGGGCCGACCTGCGCGTAGTCGAGGTCGATACCCGTGACGACGGACTCGACCTCCGGCTCCTCGTCGAGGACGGTGAGCTCCGCGACGTTCATCACGCCGCGCACGTCGTCGGCGAACGCCGCGAGGTCGCCCTCGCCGTACACCTCGACGCGGTCCAGCTCGGCGTTGAGCGGGAGCCCGCGCTCACTCTTGTAGCGGCGGAGCGCGCCGACGACGGACATCGCGGCGACGCCGGCCTCGTGGTCGGCCTCGACGCCCAGCGGCTCGGGCCACTCGCGCAGGTGGATCGAGTCGAAGTCCTCTCCCGCGCGCTCCTCGGCGTACATGTCCTGCCACAGCTCCTCGGTGACGTGCGCGAGCATCGGCGCGAACAGCTTCAGGAAGCGCTCGTGGGCGACCGAAAGCGTGTACCGCGCGGCGGGGTCGTCGTCCTCGGCCTCCCGAACGCGCGTCTTCGCGACTTCGAGGTAGTCGTCACAGAAGGTGTGCCAGAAGAACCCGCGAAGCCCGTCGCGGGCCTTCGAGAACTCGCGGGTTTCGAGCTGTTCGGTGAGCGTCCCCGTCAGGTCGTCCAGTTCCGCGAGCAGCCAGCGGTCGAGTTCCCGCAGGCCGTCGCGGTCGAGGTCGGGACGCTCCTCGCGCGCGTCGCCGACGAGCGACTCGACGAGCTTGGAGGCGTTCCACAGCTTCTGGAGCAGCTTCTCGCCGGCCCGGAGCCCCTTCTCGTTGTACGGGAGGTCGTCGCCGATGGCGGAGCCGGCGGCCCAGAAGCGCGCGGCGTCGACGGGGTACTCAGCGAGCACCTCCTTGGGAAGGACGACGTTCCCCTTCGATTTCGACATCGCCTCGCGGTTCTCGTCGAGCACCATCCCGTTAATGAGCGTCTCGTCGAACGGCACCTCGCCCGTGTGCTCGTAGCACTTGACGACGGTGTGGAACAGCCAGAAGCTGATGATGTCGTGGCCCTGCGGGCGCATGTCGAACTGGTACAGCTCCGGGTGCTCCATGGTGAACTCCTCGGCCTCCTCGTCCCAGTCCCAGCCGGCGTTGATCAGCGGCGTCAGGCTGGAGGTGGCCCACGTGTCGAGCACGTCGTCCTCGGGTTCGAACCCGTCGTGCCCGCAGGCCGGGCATGCGTCGACCGGCGGGTCGTCGGACAGCGGATCGACCGGGAGGTCGGCCTTGTCGGCGATGACCTCCTCGTCGCAATCGGCGCAGTACCAGACGGGGAACGGGATGCCCGAGGAGCGCTGCCGGGAGATGAGCCAGTCCCACTGGAGGCCCTCGACCCAGTGTTCGTACCGGGTGAACATCTTCTCCGGGAACCACTCCATCTCGCGGCCCGCCTCCAGGTACTCGTCGGTCTTGTCGAGCAGTTCGATGTACCACTGCTCGGTGACGAGGAACTCGACGCTGGTGCCGCAGCGCTCGTGGACGTTGACGGTGTGGGTGATCGGACGGCGGTCGAGCAGGGCGCCGGCGTCGTCGAGGTCCTCGACGATGGCCTCGCCGGCCGCCGCGGAGTGCATCCCCTCGTACTCGTCGGCGACCGCGGTCATGTGGCCCGACTCGTCGATGGCAACGCGCAGATCCAGGTCGTGGATCTGGTACCACTCGATGTCGTTCTGGTCGCCGAACGTACAGCACATGACGATCCCCGATCCGGTCTCCATGTCGACGCTCTCGTCGGCGAGGATCGGGACCTCGTGGCCGAACAGCGGGATCTCGGCGGACTCGCCGACGAGGTGCTGGTTCTCGTCGTCCTCGGGGTGAACGAAGACGGCGACACACGCCGGGAGGAGTTCGGGACGCGTCGTCGAGATGGTGAACTCCTCGTCGTTCCCGGACACGCTGAAGGCGATGTCGTGGAAGTGGCTGTCCTGCTCGTCGTCCTCGGTCTCGACCTGCGAGATGGCCGTCTCGCACTCGGGACACCAGATCGCGGGCGCCTTCTCGCGGTACTCGCGGCCCTGTTCGTACAGGTCGACGAAGGAGAGCTGGGAGATGCGCTGGGTGCGCGGCTCGATCGTCTGGTAGGTGTGGTTCCAGTCGACCGAGACGCCGAGTCCCTGGATGTTCTCGGTAAACTGCTCCTCGTATTTGGCACACACCTCGCGGCACTTGCGCTGGAACTCCCGGCGCTCGAAGTCCTGATGGCGGATGTCGAGTTCGTCCTCGGTGAGCCGCTCGGAGGCGATGCCGTTGTCGTCGTAGCCGAACGGGAAGAACGTCGTCTCCCCGTTCATGCGCTCGAATCGGGCGACGAAGTCCTGCAGGGTGAACCCGTACAGGTGGCCCATGTGGAGGTCGCCGGATACCGTCGGCGGCGGGGAGTCGATGGAGAAGACGGTGTTCGGATCGGTCGCGGCCTCCTCGTCGTACGCGTACGTCTCCTGGTCGACCCAGCGCCGCTGCCACTCGGGCTCTGTGGTCTCCGGGTCGTAGTCCCCACTGGGCATTACACCCGTACTTCCCCGGAACGCCTGTTAAGCGCCTCGGTTGTCAGAGAGCCCGTGCCACGACCAGCGGGGCGCGAGCGCGGCGGCGACGCCGACGGCCCCGCCAACGGTTATACTCCGGCCGCCCGACGCGTGACCCATGACCACGGCAGTCATCGCCGGCGTGGGACCGGGACTCGGCGAGTCCGTCGCGCGCCGCTTCGCCGCCGAGGGGTGTGAGATCGGATTGCTCGCCCGCAGCGGCGACTACCTCGACGATCTGGCGGCGGCGCTCCCGACCGACGCGGTCGGCGTCGCGACCGACCTGTGTGACCCGGCCGACATCGCGGCCGCTTTCGACCGCGTCCGCGACGAGCTCGGGCCGGTTGACGTGCTCGTGAACCACGCCAGCGCCGCGTCGTGGACCGGGCTGCGGGACACCTCGCTGGACGCGTTCGACCGCGCCTACGAGGTCGGCCCCCGCGCGGACTTCCTGTGCTCGCAGGCGGCCGTCCGCGACATGCTCGACGGTGACCGACCGGCCGACGAGCGCGGCGGCACAGTCATCTTCACGGGCGCGACCACGTCCGTGCGCGGGCGCGAAGGCGCGGCCGGGTTCTCGATGGCGAAGTTCGGCTCCCGGGGGCTCGCGGAGTCGATGGCGCGGGAACTCGGGCCCGAGGGCGTCCACGTCGCCCACGTCGTGATCGACGGCGGCATCCTCGGCCCCGAGGTGGAGACCGACACCCCCGAGGAGTATCTCGATCCGGACGCGATCTCCGACAGCTACTGGCACCTCGTCCAGCAGGACCGCAGCGCGTGGACGCTGGAACTGGACCTGCGGCCGCACGTGGAGGACTTCTAACCGACCTCTTTTCACGGGGTCCTCCTCACTCGCTTCGCTCGTTCGTCGAACCCCGCCAAAACCCGTCGATGCCAAAAGGGCCGCTCGCTCGGGCCTCCGGCCCTCGCTCGCGGTACAAGACGTAGTGACCCCGCTGTGGCGCGCGACCGGCCGCGCGCGAGGGATGAGCCGAGCGGTAGCGAGGCGAATCGGCTTGGGAGGCTCACGCGAGCGGAGCGAGTGTGAGTTCGTCGGAGCTTGCTCCGACGTAAGTGTGGCAGCGGTGCAGTCGGGTGGGGCTTTCGCGGTCCGCCGCCTCTACTCGGACACGACGGATATTCACACGAACACTCTCACGCCCGATCAACCGCAGAGGGAAAGGTTCATCCGCCGAAGCGCCCCGACCTACTCGTAGTTGCCGGCGCGGTCCGGTCCGGCCACGAGGCCAGTCGATCACGCGGACCGCGCCACCCCGTATCCCCGACCGAACCCATGAGATCCAACAGATGAAAGTCGCAGACGCCGTCCCGAAGTTCGCCGACGCGTTCGGGTTCGAGGAGTTCAACCGCATGCAGCGGGAGGCGCTGCCGGCCATCCTCGAACGCGACGAGAACGTCGTCGCGGCCGCGCCCACCGCCTCCGGCAAGACCGCGCTCGCGGAACTCGCGATCTGTGAGACGCTCGAGAACGACGGCACCGCCCTCTTCATCGCCCCACTCCGTGCGCTCACCAACGAGAAGGAGGCCGAGTGGGATCGCTTCGAGGAGCTGGGCTACTCCGTGTACGTCGTCACCGGCGAGCGCGACCTCAACCCCCGCCGCGCCGAGCGCGCCGACATCCTCGTGATGACGCCCGAGAAGACCGACTCGGCGACGCGCAAACACGAGTCCGCCCGCTACGACTTCATCAACGACGTGGACTGCTGTGTCATCGACGAGGTCCACCTGCTCGACTCCGACAAGCGCGGCGCCGTCCTCGAGGTGACCGTCTCGCGCCTGCGCCGCATCTGCAACCCCCGCGTCGTCGCGCTGTCGGCGACGATGCCGAACGTCGGCGACGTGGCCGAGTGGCTCGACGCGCCGCCCGAGACGACCTTCGAGTTCGGCGACGAGTACCGCCCCGTCGACCTGGAAACCGGCGTGAAGACGTACACTCACGGCGACAACTCCTTCGCGGACAAGTACCGCCGCCTGTACCGGGCGCTCGACCTCGCGGAGCCGCACATCCGCGAGGAGGGGCAGTCGCTCGTGTTCGTCTCCTCGCGGCAGGACACCGTCATGGCCGCGAAGAAGGCCCGCGACGAGGTCGGCGAGCGCGACCTCGAGATGGGCGCCTGCGGCGACTACGACTTCCACAACGCCGCGAAGGAACTCGACAACGACACGCTGCGCCACTCGGTCGTCGACGGCGTCGCGTTCCACCACGCCGGGCTCTCGAAGAACGACAAGGATCGCGTCGAGCGGTGGTTCAAGGAGGGGAAGATCCAGCTCCTCTTCTCGACCTCGACACTCGCGTGGGGCGTGAACCTCCCCGCCCGCTGTGTCGTTATCCGGGACACGAAGTATCACGACCCGCTGGAGGGCGAAGTCGACATCAGTCCGCTCGACGTGCTCCAGATGCTCGGGCGCGCCGGCCGGCCGGGGTACGACGACGTGGGGTACGGCTGGGTCGTCTGCGACCGCTCGGACGCCGACAAGTACCGGACACTGCTGCGCGAGGGCAAGGAGATCGAGTCCCGGCTCGCCGAGGATCTCGATTCGCACCTGAACGCCGAGATCGCCCTCGGCACGATCTCGGGGCTCGACGACGTGATGGACTGGCTGGAGACCACCTTCTACTACGTCCGGGCGGGGACGAAGCCCGACGCGTACGACTTCGAGGGGATCCGCGACCGCGTCCGCGACACGCTGAACTCGCTGGTCGACCGCGGCTTCGTCGAGACCGACGAGCGACTGGGGATCGAGGCGACCACGATCGGCCGGCTCGCCTCGAAGTACTACCTCCGGATGGAGACGGCCGAGCGGTTCGCCGATCTGGCCGACCGCGAGACGATCGACGAGGACGCCGTCCTGCGAGTCGTCGCCTCGGCGGCCGAGTTCGACTCCGCCTCCTCGCGCTCGTCGGAGGCCGACGCCGTCGACCGCGTGCTCTCGGACGTGGAGACGGACCTGGAGGGCGGCAACCGGAAGGTGCTCGCGATCCTCCACGGGGCCGTCCGCGGCTCGGTCCCCTCGGACCTGCGCTCGGACGCGTGGATCATCAAGCAGAACGCGCTGCGCCTGCTCGCGGCGCTGCGGGAGTTCGCCGACGCCGTCGCCGGCCCCCGGGCCGCCAACCTCGTGCGCCGGGTCGAAGCCAGGGTCGAACACGGGGTCAAGCGCGAGGCCGTCGGCCTCACCGCCATCGAGGGCGTCGGCGAGGGGCGCGCGGAGTCGCTGTCGGCGGGGGGCCTCACCGCGCCCGCCGACGTCGTTGCCGCCGGCGCCGACCGGCTCGTCCGCGCGGGGCTCTCGGAGGGCGTCGCCGAGCGCGTGCTCCGGCAGGCCGAGGACCTCCCGAACGCCGTCGTCGAGTGGGGGACGATCCCCGACTCGATCGGCGTCGGCGAGAACGAAGTGCTGGAGGTAACCGTGCGCAACGTCGGCGGGGCCGCCCGCGCCGGGATCCGCGTCACCGCCAACGGGGTCGAGATGACCGAGAAGACGCTGTACCTCAGCGACGAGACGACCGTCCCGGTGGGCGTGTTCGGCGCGCGCGGCGAGACGGAGCTGCGCTACGAGGTGGAGGTCGTCTACCCCGAGTTGCCGCTGTTGCCCGAGACTGACTCGCGGATCGTCCGCGTCGACTGACGCACGGCCTCGTACAGCGCCGCCGGGTCGTCGCGGTCGACGACCTCGTCCGCGGGCGAGAGGTCGCTGTCGCGGTTGTGGTCGTCGCGGACGGCGATCGTGTACGCGCCCGATCGGGCGGCCGCGAGCACCCCGTTCGCGGAGTCCTCGATCGCGACCGCGCGGTCGACCGTTCCGCCCAGATCCCGGATCGCAGCCTCGTACAGCCCTGGCTCGGGTTTGCCCGGACCGTCGAACTCCTCGGCGGGCGCGACCAGGTCGAACGCGAGGTCGAAGCGGTCGAGGACCGTCTCGATCCAGTCGCGCGGCGACGACGAGACGAGCGCGACCGGCACCCCCGCCGCCCGGAGGTCGGCGACGAACTCCCCGGCGCCGTCCAGCAGTTCGACGCGCTCGCCGTAGATCGATTCCGCGGTCTCCTCGTACAGCGACATGAACTCGTCCTTGTCGACGGCCACCTCGTAGTGCTCGGCGAGGTAGTCGTAGATCTCGCCGTAGTACATCCCCGTCACCTCGTCGAGGTCGGGAGTCCGAGAGCCGTCGGCGAGCACGCGCGGGAGGATCTCCTCGCGCTCGGCGTCGTGCCAGTAGTCCTCGGAGTCGACGAGGACGCCGTCCATGTCGAAGCAGACGACGACGGACGCGGCGGTTCCCGCCTCCGTCTGGACGGTTCCCGGCGCGGAGTCGGGGCGGTCGGCCGTCGAGGAGTCGCTCGTGTTCGCCGAGTCGGTGGCCTGGGGGGAGTCGGTCCCGTCAGCCGCTTCCGGAGCGTCGCTGTCGGACGATTCGGACATACCCCTACGATGCTCGGGCTGGGGGATGGGCGTTCCGGCCCGCGTCGCCGCCGGCCCGCCCCCGACTCGTGTCGTCTCCGTCCCGCCCCGTCCGCGCCCCCACACCTCGCTGCGAGGGTCCAAATAGGGAGACGGCACCACCGGCCCCATGCCGGAGACCGCAACCGTCCTCGCGGGCGACTGCACGACCAGTTTCGAGACGACGACCGGCGACGAGCGCACCCAACGCGGGCGCGTGGTCGTCCTCGCCAAGCCCGACCGCACCGTCCTCGTTCACGACCGCTCGGGGTACCAGCCGGTCACGTGGCTGACCCGCCCGGACACGCTGACCGTCGAGGCCGACGACGACGGCTTCGCCGTCACGGCCCACGACTCGGGTCGGACCCTCTCGGTCCGATCGCACGACGCGGGCGAGGTGGTTGAGCTGCCGGTCGGCGCCGCCGGCGTTCCCGTCGGCGAGTGCCCCGAGCCCGACTGCGGCGCGGCGATGGTGCGCGCCGGCGGCGACGTGGTCTGTCTCGGCTGCGGCGACTCCTACGGCCTTCCGTCGGGCGCGACGGTCCGCGACGACGCGACCTGCGACGACTGCGGGCTCCCGACGATGACCGTCGAGCGCGGCGACTCCCTGGACCTGTGCGTCGACTACGCGTGCGACTCGCTGACCGAGGCCGTCCACGGCGTCCTCGACCGCCGCTTCGACTGCCCCGACTGCGGGCGCGACCTCCGGGTCCGCGAGCACCGCGGCCGGGCGTTCCTCGGCTGTGACGGCTACCCCGACTGCGAGACGGCGTTCTCGGTGCCCGCGGGCGTGTTCGCGGGCGAGTGCGCCTGCGGCCTCCCCCGGTTCGAGACCGCGACCGGCGTGCGCTGTCTCGACGGCGCCTGCGAGTCGGACCGGCCGGCCGACCCCGACGCCGAGCACGGCCCCTGACGCCCGACCGCCGGCGCGGCTCGCTCCGACAGTTTAAATCCGAGAACCCCGCTACCACGGGCAATGAGACCCTCCGAGCTCTCGACCCTGCCCGACGGCGTCCCCGAGGCGCTGGAGGCGGAGGGGATCGAGGAGTTCTACCCGCCGCAGACGGCCGCCGTCGAGGCGGGCGTCGCCGACGGCGAGAGCGTCGTCGCCTCGGTGCCGACCGCATCGGGGAAGACGCTCATCGCCGAGTTAGCGATGCTCTCGGCGGTCGCGCGCGGCGGGAAGGCGCTCTACATCGTCCCGCTCCGGGCGCTCGCCAGCGAGAAGAAAACGGAGTTCGAACGCTGGGAAGAGTTCGGCGTCGACGTGGGCGTCTCCACCGGCAACTACCAGTCCGACGGCGAGTGGCTCGCGAGCCGCGACGTCATCGTCGCCACCAGCGAGAAGGTCGACTCGCTCGTCCGCAACGGCGCGCCGTGGGTGAACGACCTCACCTGCGTCGTCGCCGACGAGGTCCACCTCGTCGACGACTCCGGCCGCGGCCCGACCCTCGAGGTGACGCTCGCGAAGCTCCGCAAGATCAACCGCGATCTCCAGGTCGTGGCGCTCTCGGCGACCGTCGGCAACGCCGACCAGGTGGCCGAGTGGCTCGACGCCGCGCTCGTCGAGTCCGACTGGCGACCCATCGAGTTGAAGATGGGCGTCCACTACGGCAACGCCGTCAACTTCGACGACGGGAGCCAGCGCGAGGTTCCCGTCGGCAAGGGGCAAAAGCAGACGGCCGCGCTCGTCGCCGACGCGCTCGACGAGGAGGTCGACGGCCAGGGCGGCTCCTCGCTCGTGTTCGTCAACTCCCGCCGCAACGCCGAGGGCGCGGCAAAGCGCCTCGCTGACGTGACCGCGAGCAGGCTCGACCCCGAGGAACAGGCCGAGTTGGAGGGGTTGGCGGGGGACATCCGCGACGTGTCCGACACGGACACGTCCGACGACCTCGCCGACTGCGTCCGGAAGGGGGCGGCGTTCCACCACGCCGGCCTCGCCGCCGAACACCGGAGCCTCGTGGAGGACGCCTTCCGCGACCGCCTCGTCAAGTGCATCTGCGCGACGCCCACCCTCGCGGCGGGGGTGAACACGCCCGCCCGCCGCGTGATCGTCCGCGACTGGAAGCGCTACGACGGCGAGTTCGGCGGGATGCAGCCGCTGGACACGCTCGAAGTGCACCAGATGATGGGTCGCGCGGGCCGGCCCGGCCTCGACCCCTACGGCGAGGCGGTCCTGCTGGCGAAGGACCGCGACACGATGGACGAGTTGTTCGAGCGCTACGTGTGGGCCGAGCCGGAGGACGTCCGCTCGAAGCTGGCCGCCGAGCCCGCGCTCCGGACCCACGTCCTCGCGACCGTCGCCTCCGGGTTCGCGACGACGCGCGACGGCTTGCTGGAGTTCCTCGACCGCACCCTGTACGCGAGCCAGACGGGCGACGACGCCCGGCTCGCCGAGGTCACCGACCGCGTGCTCGAGTACCTGGCGGCCAACGAGTTCCTCGAACGCGAGGACGGCACCCTCACCGCGACGGGCATCGGCCACACCGTCTCGCGGCTCTACCTCGATCCGATGTCGGCCGCCGAAATCGTCGACGGGCTCCGCGAGGGCGTCGAGTCGGCCGACGCCGACGCGGTCGCCGCGGGTCGCCGGAGCCGTCCCGACGGTGACGCCGAGGTTCCCGAGGACGCCGCGGACGCCGGGTTCGTCACCGGAAACGACCTCGTCGCCGGCGACGCCGACGGCGGCGATGCGGACGACAGCGCGGGCGACGCCAATGCGGGCGAGGGCGAGAGCGACGAGGGAGGCGAGGGAGACGGCGAGGAAGGGAGAGACGACGGCCCGACGATCACCCCGCTCGGGCTGTACCACCTCGTCGCGCGGACGCCCGACATGTACCAGCTGTACCTGAAATCGGGCGACCGCGAGACGTACGAGGAGCAGTTCTACGAGCGCGAGGAGGAGTTCCTCGGGCACGCCCCCTCGGAGTTCGAGGACGTGGCGTTCGAGGACTGGCTGGCGGCGCTCAAGACAGCCCGCCTGCTGGAGGACTGGGCCAGCGAGCTGGACGAGGACACCATCACCGAGCGCTACGGCGTCGGCCCGGGCGACATCCGCGGGAAGGTCGACACCGCCGAGTGGCTGCTCGGGGCGGCCGAGCAGTTGGCGAACGAGCTCGACCTCGACGTGGTGCTCGACGTCCGCGAGGCGAAGAAACGCGTCGAGGACGGCGTCCGCGAGGAGCTGCTCGACCTGACGGGGGTTCGGGGCGTCGGCCGCAAGCGCGCCCGTCGGCTGTTCGAGGCCGGCATCGAAACCCGCGCGGAGCTGCGCGAGGCCGACAAGTCGGTCGTGCTCGGCGCGCTGCGCGGACGTGAGAAGACCGCCGAGAACGTCCTCCAGGCGGTCGGCCGACAGGACCCCTCGATGGAGGGCGTCCGGAAGGACGCGAGCGCGTCGGCGGCGGCGACCGCCGGGAGCGACACCGACGAGGACGGAAGCGGACAGGCAACGTTCGGTGATTTCTCGTGAAGCTCGTCGACGGCGTCACGGCCATCGACGACCTCGACGCGTTCCTCGGCGAGTTGACCCGGATCGGCGAGGAGACCGGCTGTACGGTCCAGGCGTTCGACGCCCGATACGTCGTCGACCGCGCGCACCTCGAACGCGCGCTCGAACTGGCCGACCGGGCCATCGAGCGCGGGGAGAACGTCGCCCGCGACCGCGGCGTCGAGGTCATGCTGTACGCCGCCGGCCGCCGGCAGATCGACCGCGCGCTGACCCTCGGCGTGTCCGAGGGCGAGGGACCCGTCGTGGTGCTCGTCGCCGCCGAAGGGGAGGACGGAGACGACGGCGCGGACGAGGCGAGGGGTAACGAGGCCGCGGCCGCGGCGGCCGTCGGCGACTTCTTGGCGCCGGCCGACAGCCTCGGCGACTACGACGAGGACCTCGTTCGCGAGTACTTCGGCATCGACGAGACCGAGTTGGGAGCGACGGCGGGGTCGCTCGCGGACGTGGTCCACGAGCGCGTCGCGCTTCTGGACGTGCGAAAGTAGGGCCGAGGACGCCCGCGGCGACTCAGCGGGCCGGATCGTCCGCGCTCGCGGCGTCGGACGGGCGCCCGGGCTCGACGAACATCCGACGGATGCGCTCGCCGTCGATCTGCTCGACGGTCACGGCCATCCCGTCCAGTTCCACCCGTTCGCCGGAGCGAGGGACGCGTCCGAGCCGGTGGTACACGTAGCCGGCGAGCGTTCCGGCGTCCGCCGGGGCGTCGGCCGCGAGCGCGGTGCCGAAGACCGCGTCGAGGCGGTCGAGGAACACGTCGCCGCGGACCATCACGCCGTCGGCGACCGCGCGGACGCTCGCCTCGCTGCCCACGTCGAACAGGTCGCCGACCACCTCCTCCAACACGTCCTGCACCGTCACGAGCCCCACGACCGCGCCGTCGTCGGCGACCACCATCGCCATCCGGACGCGCTCGTCCTGCATCCGGGTCAACAGCGTGTCGATCGGCTCGCCGGTCGAGACCGACAGCGTCGGCGTCGCGAGCCGCTCCACGGACACCGACTCGTCGAGCGCGAGCGTCCGCTCCAGGTCGCGGAGGTCGACGATCCCCCGGACGCGGTCCAGCGTGCCGTCGAACACCGGAAGCCGGGTCACCCGCTGGTCGGCCGCCAGCGTCGCCGTGTCGCGGATCGACGTGCTCGCGTCGACGGCGACGACGTTCTCACGGGGGACCATCACGTCCTCCGCGGTGATCTCGTGGAGGCGTAGCACCGACTCCACCATCTCGCGCTCGCCGGCGTCGATCCCGCCGCCGCGTTCGGCCGTCCGCGCCAAAGCCGCCAGTTCGTCCCGGGTGACGTACGGCGCCTCGATCGCCGACTCCCCGCCGATGGCCGCGCTCAACCGGCGTGTCACGGCGTCGAAGGCGGTCACGACCGGCCCCGCGGCGCGCTGGAACCGCCGGAGCGTCGGCGCCGTCCGGAGCGCCCACGACTCGGCGTTGGCGACGCCGTAGGACTTGGGGACGATCTCGCCGAACACGAGCACCACCACCGTCAACACGACCGTCGCGACCGTCACGGCGATCCCCGCCGGGAGCGCGTCGACCAGGATCGCCGTCGCGATCGACGACATCGCGATGTTGACGACGTTGTTGCCGACGAGGATCGTCACCAACAGCCGGTGAGGGTCCGAGCGCAACGCCTCCAGGATGGTCCCCGCACGCCCGCTGGTCTCCGCCAGCGGGCCAACCCGGTGGCGGTCCACGCTGAATATCGCGATCTCGCTGCTGGAGAAGAACGCCGAACACGCGAGCAACACGAGGATGATCCCCCCGCCGACCGCCGGAAGAGAAAGCGTACTGAACGTGACCATGTCCGGAGGAAACTGCCCCGTGCGTAAATCAGTCGGGTGCCGGCGGTGGCGCGATGGCGACGGGGACTGGGATGAGGATGGGACGGGGACGGCAACCGGAACGAGACCCCTCTGTTTCGTGTGGAAATCGCCACACACCGGTTCCTGTTCGTTCTACGGGAAACGTGTGAAGAGAAGTAGTCCATCCTGGATTCGAACCAGGGTCGTTGCCCCCAGAAGGCAACAGGATTGGCCAGCTACCCCAATGGACTGACATGTTCGCCGACGCTTCTTCGCCGACTACGGGCGATCGTAGCCCGGCGGAAGTTATGAGTGTTGCGAAACGGCGAAGCCGGATTCCCGTTACCGTTAGGACTCGATAGATGGCGAGCATTCCGTTCGATGACAGTTCACACGGAGTACCTAGTGGCGGTATACTGATACCCCGTCGTGGTCCAGTTGGACGGAGAGATGCCGCCACTCGAACTCGACGGGCTGACGAAGTACTACGGGGACGTCCGCGGCGTCGAGGACCTCTCCTTCGCCGTCGAGTCCGGCGAGGTGTTCGGCTTCCTCGGTCCCAACGGCGCGGGGAAGACGACCACCATCAGGACGCTCATGGGCTTTCAGTCGCCGACCGCGGGCACCGCGCGGGTGCTCGGCGCCGACGTCACCGACGCCGGCGCGCTCCGGCGGGCACGCGCGAACGTCGGCTTCCTCCCGAGCGAGCCGTCGTTCGACGACCGCGTCAGCGGCCGGCGGATCCTCGAGTACCACGCCGGGCTCCGCGGCGACGTTCGAAGCGACGAGCTGCTGGAGCTGTTCGACCCGCCGCTCGACCGCGACGTGGGGGAGTACTCGCGCGGCAACCGGCAGATGCTCGCGATCGTGATCGCGTTCATGCACGACCCCGAGCTCGTGATCATGGACGAGCCGACCACCGGGCTCGACCCGCTGAAACAGGAGCAGTTCCACCGGTTCGTCCGCGACGAGCGCGAGCGCGGGAAGACGCTGTTCTTCTCCTCGCACGTGTTGAGCGAGGTCCGGAAGGTGTGCGACCGAGTCGGGATCGTCCGCGACGGACGCCTGGCGGCCCTGGAGGACGTCGAGGCGCTGCTCGAACGCAGCGGGAAGACCGTCCGCGTCCACGCCGCGAGCCCGCTCGCGCCCGAGGACGTGACGCTGGCGGACGCCCACGACATCGAGGTGACCGAGGCCGCCGCGGAGGCCGACGACGGCGCTTCGACGGTGTCGTTCACCTACACCGGCGCGTACGACCCGCTGCTCGACTGGCTCGGCGGGTTCGACCTGCGCGACCTGACCATCGAGGAGGCGCCGCTGGAGGCCGTGTTCATGCGCTTTTACGACGACGGCCCGGACGACGGCGCGACGGTCCGCGGGCCGACCGGGGCCGAAGCCGGTGAATCCGACGACCGCGAGCGCGACGCCGACGGTGACGGTCCGGAGCGCGACGACCACGGCGACGGATCCGAGCGCGGGGGACGCCCCGCGGAGTCCACCGATGCTTGAGGTCGCCCGCTACGAGGCCGAGCGGCGGGTCGTCGGGTCGGTGGTCGTCTCGGTGTCGCTCGCGGCCTTCGGCGGGATGATGCTGCTCGTCGCGCCCGGACTGCTCGAACAGGTCGACCTGACGGCGTACGCCGAGCAGTTGCCGCCGTCGCTCGTCGAGTCGTTCGGCCTGGAGCAGATCGGGACGCTCGCGGGGTTCATGGCGGCGGAGCTGTACGTGTTCGGCTGGGTGTTCGGCCTCGGAACGTACGTCGCGTACCTGGCGGCCGGGAGCCTCGCGGGTCGGATCGACGACGGCACCGTCGAGCTTGTGCTCGCGGCGCCGATCTCGCGATCCCGGCTGCTCGCGGAGACGTACGCCGCGAGCCTCCTCCCGGTGGCGCTCGCGAACGTCGTCGTCGCCGGCGTCGTCTACGGTGGGTCGGTGCTGATCGACGACCCGCTGCCGCTGGCGGACGTGGTCGCCGTCCACGCGCTGTCGGTGCCGTATCTCCTGTGTTGTGCCGCGATCGGGACGCTGTGTTCGGTGCTCGCGCCGAGCCGTCGGGTGGCGGAGGGCGCTGGCGCGGGCGCGATCGCGGCGACGTACGTCGTGAGCGTCGCCGTGACCGGCTCCGATATCGACTGGCTGGGGGCGGTCGCGCCCGCGCGCTACTACGATCCGGTCGCGGTGCTCACCGCCGGCGAGTACGATCTGGGCGGGGCCGCGGTGCTGCTGGGCGCGACCGTCCTCCTGCTCGCGGCGGCGGCCCTCCGGTTCCGGGAGGTGGACGTGTGACCGACGCGGAGTCGACGCGGTCGGGCCGGGACGGTCGCGGCGGCCGTGACGGCCGCGATCGTGGCGACAGCCGCAGCGGCCGCGACAGCCGCGACTCGGCCGGGTCGCGGGCTGTCGCGGGCACGGCGAACCCGGCGGGTCAGTCGAAAGCCACGCTCACGGTCGCCCGCTACGAGGCCGAACGGCTGGTCGTGCCGGCGGTCGTCGCCGCCGTCGCGCTGTCGCTGTTCGGCTCGTTGTACGTCTGGATCGGACCGCAGGTCACCGCCGGGATCGACATCGAGGCGATGACCGAGGCGTTGCCGCCGGCGATGCGCGCGCTGTTCGGGTTGGAGTCGCTCGGGAGCGTCGCCGGCCTCCTCGCCTCCGAGTTCTACACGCTGGGGTGGATCGTCGGCCTCGCGGCGTACGTCGCGTACGTCGCGGCCGGGCGCGTCGCCGGCGGCGTCGCCACCGGCAGGCTGGACGCGACGCTGTCTGCGCCGGCGCCGTGCGCGAGCGTGCTCGGCGGGGTCCTCCTCGCGTTGCTGGTCCCGATCCTCGTCGTGAACGTCGTCGTCCCGCTGGCGCTGTACGGCGTCTCGGTCGTCGTCGGGGAGCCGCTCTCGCCGGTCGACCTGTTCGCGCTGCACGCGCTGTCGGTGCCGTACCTGCTCGCGTGGGGCGCCGTCGGCCTGTTCCTCGGCGTCGCCGTCGACGGCGGCCGCACCGCGGGACGGGTCGCCCTCGGCGTCGTCTTCGCCACGTGGATCGTCGAGGCGGTCGTCACCGGCAGCGACTACGAGTGGGTGGGCGCGTTCGCGCCGGCGCGGTACCTCGACCCGACCGGGGTGCTCGTCCGCGGGGAGTACGCGCTCGATTCCGTCGCGGTGCTGGCGGGCGTGACGGCGCTGTTCGCGCTCGCGGCGGTCGCGCTGTTCGGCCGACGCGACGTGTAGCAACCGCCCGGGCGTACCAGGTGCCAGGTGAGAACTGCCGCCTGGAAAGGGAGAACGCGACTCAGTCGTCCGCCGGGGCGACGCCCGCGCGCCCGCCGCCGCCCGCCTCCTCCGTCGTCACCGTCTTGTACAGCATGATGAGCATCGAGGCGATGAGCGCGCCGCCCCAGAGGAACCCGGTCGGCATGAGGAACGTGAGGCCGAACCCCTCGCCGAGCCAGACGATCCCCGGGATCCCCCACTGCCCGGCGATGAACAGCCCGGTGACAGCGGTTCTGAGCTGCCCGACCACGCCCAGCGCGGGCACCGCGAACCCCATCACGATCGCGAGGATCGACAACACGCCGAGGTGGGCGTGGCCGCCGATCATCCACGGCGGGACCGCCGACCCGCCCGACAGGATAACGAACTGATGTAGTCCGACCGCCATCATCACCGCCAATCCGAGGAATCCGGACGCCTTGAGTGCCTTTGTCATCGTCACCGGTGAGTGACTGAGAAACATCTTAGTCGTTATTGATTTTTATTCGATACGTGATTCGGAATCAACGGACGGCGGTCGAGACGACCGTCGAGGTGGTTGCCGGTCGGTTCGCCGAGCGGCGTTACGACCGATACGCCTCGCGCAGGAACGCCAAGGCGGCGCCGAACATCGCGAGGTTGCCGAAGAAGGCGAGGCGCTCGCCGCTGGCGTCGTCCTCCTCGTTCCAGAAGTCGTGCATCGTCGGCGTCACCACCGCGAGGAAGGTGACGACCGCGCCGGTCGCGATGCGGGGGAGCCGCCAAAACGCGAGGCCGAGCCCGCCGACGAGCATCATCCCCGACGCGAACGGCGCGGCGAGTTCGGGCATCGGCACGCCCGCGGACTCGGCGTACTCGATCGAGTCGTCGATGTCGCGGAAGTCCTCCGAGGCCTGTAGCGCGAGTCCGAGCCCGAACAGCACGCGTCCGAGCCGGGAAAGCGAGCGGCGGTCGTCGCGATCGGTACGGGCGGGTCGTTCGTCGTCTCCCATACACGGTGACACTTCGGGCGGCGTGAAAAGGCTGTGCTCGTCGAGTTACTCTCCGTCGCTGTCGGCGTTGACGGCGTAGTGGTCGACGTAGCCGTGAAGCAGCGTCCTGACGGGCGTGACAACGTCGTAGTCGGCGGTGTGGCGCTGGAGCATCGCCCCGGAGAGCGCCGACAGCAGCCACGTCGCCGTCGGCTCCGGGTCGACCGCGTCGTCGACGACGCCCGCCTCGACGCCGTCGGCGAGCGCGGTCGCGAGTCGCTCGCGGAGGTGACGGTCGATGCGCGTGAACTCCTCGCGGAACCGGGGCTCGGCCACCGCCTGCGCGCGGAGGTCGATCATCGCCCGCTGCGCCTCGGCCATCTCCTCGTCCAGCTCCGCCCCGAGGTAGATGTCCACGAACGAGCGGACGCGGTCGACCGGCGAGTCGGCCTCGCGCTCGGCCTCGTCGAGCATCGCGAGGAAGTGGTCGCCGGCGAACCGAAGGAACCCCGCGAGGAGATCGTCCTTGGAGTCGTAGTGGTAGTACAACAGCGACTTGCTCTTCTCGAACTCCGCGGCGATGTGCGAGACGCTCAACTCGGCGTAGCCGTGCTCACACAGCGCGCGGTAGGTCGCTTCCATGATCAGGGTGTTCACGTCCGGCGCTCCCTCGCCGTCTGGCGCGTCGACGCCCCCGTTCGAACCGTCACTCATCCCTCGCCTCCCCTCGCGGACGCGCGGTAATGAACCCCCCGAAGCCGGCGGAGCCGGCGAGGGGCGTGACGCGGCCGGACCGCACCGCGGACGCGACGCCGCCGGACCGCACCGCCGGCCGACCGTGGTCACCCACGCAGGGCCTCCACGGGCCGCTCGCGGGCGGCCGTCCACGCGGGGTAGATCCCAGCGAGGAGACTCGCGATCACGCCGAACACCATCCCCGCGGCGACGTACCCCAGCGATCCGGGCGGGAAGGCGAACGGGTCGCCCAGCAGGGCGTCGTTGATCACCGCGACGACCCCGAGCGTGACCGCGCCGCCCAGCAGCGACCCGACGACGCCGAGCACGGTCGCCTCCGCGAGCATGATCCGGACGATGTCGAGCTTCTGGTAGCCGACCGCGCGCAACACGCCGATCTCCTCGCGGCGCTCGATCGCCGACATGAGCATCACATTGGCGATGGAGACGCCCGCGACGACCAGCGAGATGGCGCCGATGCCGACGAGAAAGAGGTTGATCAGCCGGAACGCCTCGTCGATCTGCTCGGCGACGTCGCCGCGCTCGAAGACGGAGACCAGCTGGCGACGGCCGTTGAACGTCCGCTTGATCTGCATCGCGGTCTCGTTGGCCGCGGTGGCGTCCTCCGCGCGGACGATCACCTGCGCGAAGGCGTCGTCGTCGAACTCGTCTGGCGGGAGCACGAACGCCTCGTTGGGGTTGGCGATGTCCGCCTGTCCGGCCTGCGCGAGCACGGCGGTCACCCGGTACTCCTCGGTCCGGCGGACGGTCTCGCCGTCCTCGGTGACCGTGCGGCGGAGCGTCACCTTCGAGCCGGGGCGCAGGTCGTACCGGTCGGCGAGCGTCGACCCGACGAGCACGCCGTTGCGCCAGTTCGGCGGGATCGACCCCTCGCGCACCTCATACAGCGTCGACGGCTCGCCGACGCCGTATACGGTCGCACTCCCGGCGGTCGAGCCGCCCTCGATCACGTCGGCGTTCCCCTGTTTCAGGGGGACGATCTCGGCCTGGCCGCTGACGCGGTCGATCCGCCCCACGTCGGCGGCGGTGAGGTAGCCGTTCTCGTTGTCCTCGCCGGCGAACACCTGGAGGTCGGCGCCGATGGAGCCGAGCGTCTCGAACTGCGACTCCTGGAAGGCGACGCCGCCGGCGCCGATGGCGCCGATGGCGACGACGCCGATGAGGATGACCGCGACCGCCAGCGCCGAGCGCGTCTTCGCGCGCGCCACGTTCCGGCGGGCCATGAGGAACGCCGGGAACGCCCCCCACAGCCGGTCGAGGAGGTTCATCCGGTGACCGCCTCCTCGTCCTCGCGGACGGTGCCGTCGATGAGGTTGACGACGCGGTCGGCGGACTGCGCGACGTAATCGTCGTGGGTGACGGTGACCACGGCGACGCCCTCGTCGGTGATCGCGTCGAACTCCGCGAGGATCTGGTCGCCCGTGTCGCGGTCGAGGTTCCCGGTCGGCTCGTCGGCCAGCAGGAGCCGCGGGTCGTTCACGAGCGCGCGGGCGATTGCGACGCGCTGTTTCTGCCCGCCCGACAGCTCGTCGGGGTAGTGTTCGAGGCGGTCGCCGAGCCCCACTCGTTCGAGGAGGTCGGTGGCGGCCTCGCGCGTCCGCGTCGGGGTGCGATCGAGCAGCCGCGGCACCTCGACGTTCTCGACGGCCGTCAGCGTCGGGATGAGGTGGAAGCTCTGGAAGACGAAGCCGATGGTCTCCTTGCGCCGTCGGGTGCGCTCGGCGTCGCCGAACGTCTCCACGTCGACACCGTCGAGCTCGACGAGCCCGCTCGTCGGCACGTCGAGCAGGCCGAGCATGTTCAGGAGGGTGGACTTCCCCGACCCCGACGGGCCGACGATAGCGACGAACTCGCCGGGGTCGACCCGGAAGTCGATGCCGCGCAGCGCGCGCACCGTCTCGCCGCCGGTGACGTACTCCTTCACCACGTCGCGGCCCGCGATGACCGGGCGGGTCGATCCCTCGTCGGGATTCACGTCGTCAGGGGCCACCCCGTCGGGAGCCGCGTCGTCGCGTCCCGGTTCGCCGTTGGACCCCGGTGTGCCGTCGCGTCCCGCCATCAGCGGCGGAGCACGAGCGCGCCCCCGAGCACGACCACGAGCGCGGCGACGGCGGCCGGGAGCAGCGGGAGCCCGCCGAGCGGGCCGCCCTGCGGAGCGGGCGTCGGGGTCGCGAGCATGGACTGGCTCACGCGCACGTCGGTCGTGTACGAGCGCCGGACGTCGTCGACGACGTACTCGACGCGGACGGGCACCGTGGTCCGATCGCCGGTCAGCTCGGCGTTGAGGTCGAAGGAGGCGAAGTCGCTCCCCTCCACGCCGCCGACGAAGTAGTCGGGCTGTGGGTCGGCCCCCCGGACCCCGTCGCCGTCGACGACGCTGACGATGACGCTGTCCACGTCGGTGCTGCCGACGTTGGCCGCGGTGCCGGCGACCTGGAGCACGCCGCCCGGGCCGCGCGTCACGCTGACGCCGGTGAGGCGGATCTCGCCGGGGTTCTGCGGCTCGGTGAAGTCGGCGTCGAACGTCCGCGTGACGGTTCGGCGGTCCTCGTCGAGCGTGTACGTGAGCGTCACCTCGACCGGGAACTGGCCGGCCTCGGTCGCCTTCACCGGGAAGGTGAACCCGGCGGTGTCGCCGCCGGCCAGCGTCGCGCGAACGCGGCTGCTCGTCCGGAACGTCAGCGCGTCCGCGGGCGAGTCGACCCGCACGTCGATCTGACTGACGGACGCGTTGAGGCCGTTGGCGACGGTGACGTTCATCGTCCGCTCGGCGCCGACGACCGCGTCGCTGACGTCGAGTTCGAGCTGCGGGTTCGGGCGGTCGACGTCGACGGTCACCGGCTGGACGATGTGCTTGCGTTCGGCGCGGGGGCCGAGCAACGTGGCGTGGACGTAGACCGTCTGTTCGCCGGAGTCCTCGAGCGTGACCGAGAAGTCGTACGTCCGCTCGGTGTCCGGTCCGAGCGAGTCGGAGACGTCGAGGACGGCCAACTCCTCGTCGTCCTCGTCGTAGTTGCGGTCCGGGACCTCGGCGACCGAGAGGTCGGTGATGCGGTACGTGTCGTCGCTGTCGTCGTCGTTCGCCAGCGTCGTCGTGACGGTGAACGCCTCGTCGGGGACCGGGTCCTCGGTGGACACGTCGGAGGTCATCGTGACGAACGCGTCGGCGGCGGCGGGCGCGGAGACACCCGCGACCCCGGCGACGACGAGAAGCAGACAACCGGCGACGACGGATACTGAAGGGGTTCGCACGGGTTTCGATCGGTGCACGTCGCCCGCCCCGATAAACGTTCTGAACGTTCGTTCAGTGCGGAGGGGTCGCGGGCGGAGGCGGGACGTTCACAGGAGGGGACGAGAAGTTCCCGAGTGGAGCCGGGAAGCCCCGGACGAAGGCGAGGGGTCCCCTTCGCGCTGCCGCGGGTACCCCCTCACACGTGTATATATCACCACCTACTTATCGGCTCGTGGTGCACAGTCGTGTATGTACATCGGACGATTCGTCGTCGTCGGGCCGAAGGTCGGCGCGTACCGTGTCTCCTCGCGCTCGTTCCCGAACCGGAAGGTGACGCGGCGGGGCGAGGACACGCTCACGGTGGTGCCGACGGCCGACGCCGAGGAGACGGACAACCCGTACGTCTCCTACAACTGCGCGCGGGCGGCGGGCGAGGGAGCCGTGATCGGCAACGGCTCGCACGTCGACCCAGTCGCCGAGAAGTACAACCGGGGGTACCCCGCCCGCGACGCGCTCGTCGAGGCGTTGCACGCGCTGGACTACGAGAAGGACGACTACGACACCCCGCGCGTCGCGGGGGTCGTCGAGGAGGACGCCGGCTACGTCGGGATCGTCCGCCGCGACGCGCTGGTGGTTCGGGAGGTCGACGAGCCGCATCTCGTGGCGACGTACGAGGAGGACGAGCCCCGGGCGTTCGAGTTCGAACCGCGGACGGCGGTGGCGGCCGCACGGAATGCGTACGGACTCGACTACGAGCACGCGGTGTGTGCGGCGGGCGTTCACGTCGGCGACGGGGGGAGTTCCTTCGCCGTACAGAATACGGGAGAGGAGTGAGTTGACCGAAGTGAAACGAACTCCTCGGAAGAACGGCGGAGCAGTCCCGTGCCGCTCCGCCCAGAATCGGGCGAGGACGAGTGAGGCGAGGCACGAACGAAGTGAATGCCTCGTAGAGAACGGGGAGCGAAGTCGCCCGTGAGCGAGCGACAGCGAGCGACCGATCCGAGGCGCCACGCACGCCCGCTCGTCGGCGGACGTGTTTTTTCGCGTATATTTATCCGACAGCGTGTTGTACTCCGTCCCTATGACTGGAATTAACGGCTCGGTCGCCGAATCCATCGGCGACGCGTCGACGGTGTTGCTCGTCGCCCCGGCGGACTCGTGTACGGACGAGACGGCGTGCACGGAGTTGCTCACGCGCCACAGCCCGCCGCACCCGAACGTCATCTGCGTGACGCTGAACAAGGGGCCGGACGACAGGCTCGACGTGTGGCACCGGTACGTCGGGGAGGAGCTGCCGGACCGGGCCGCGATCCTCGACGCCCGGCGCGAGGGGAGCGGGGAGGGCGCGACGGCCGTCTCGTCGGTTCCGTCGATCAAGCTCGAAACGCTCCCCGAGGACGCCGAGCTGTTGGATCTCACCGCCACCATCGCGGCACAGGTCGGCGCGTGGAGCGACACCGACCACCGGACGCAGCTGTGTCTGGACTCGTTGAACGTTCTGGTGGACCGGTACGCCGCTCAGGACGTCGTCGACCTCGTGCGAGGACTGAACACCCTGTGTGCGGATCTGGACGTGTCCGCGCACCACCACGTGAACCCGGACGACTGTCCGGAGTCGATGCTCGCGATGCTCCGGCCGCTGTACGACGCCGTCGTCGAACGCGACGGGGACGGGTGGACCGTCTCGACGGCCGATTCGTCCGCGGATCCGTCCGCCGGCCCGTCGTTCCGGCGGACCGTCGACGGCCGATCGGGAGGCTCGTCTCGCGACTCCGATCCCCAGGACATCGTTCCGCTGCCGTACTCGTTCGACACGGTGCTGGAGTTGGTCAACAACCCGATCCGGCGGATCGTGCTGTACGAACTGAAGTGTCGGTCCGGCGACGAGATCTCGTTCGACGAGTTGGTCGACGCGGTCGGCAAGCGATCGGGCTCGGTCCACGCGGGGAAGCCGGACGGCACCGAACGGCTCGCGCTTCAGCTCCGGCACACGCACCTTCCGAAGCTGCAGGAGCGGAACGTGGTCCGGTTCGATCGGCACACCGGGACGGTCTCCTATCGGTCGAACCCCGCGCTGGAGGCGCACCTCGAGTGTTTGAAGACGCTCGAACTGGGACGGGACCCCTGTCGCGGCTGAACGCGCATCCGGATCCGTGCGATCGCGTGAGCCGGTTCGCGGGCGGGTGACGCGTCCGCCGCCGGAACTACTACGCCCGAGTCCGTGTTCCATGACGTGCGACTCGGGCTCCTCTCGGACGTTCACGGCAACCGGATCGCGCTGGAGGCGGTGCTCGACGACATGCCGCCCGTCGACGGGCTCGTCTGTGCGGGCGACGTGGTCGGGTACAACCCCTGGCCCGCCGAGTGCGTCGCGGCGGTGCGCGAGCGGGCGATCCCGACGGTACAGGGGAACCACGACCGGGCGGTCGCCGCCGGGTCGGCGCCGGGGTTCAACGCCATGGCCCGCGCTGGGGTCGCTCACGCGCGCGAGGAACTAGATGGCGAGGCGCTCGCGTGGCTCGCCGACCTGCCCGCGCGGCGGACGGTCGCCGACGGCCGCGTCGCCGTCGCCCACGGGCACCCCGACGACCCGGATCACTACACTCGACCGGGGGAGTTCGCCGGCGGCCTGATCGGCAGCGCCGCCGACCGCCTCGGCGTCGAGGGGGACGACCTCGACGCGCTCGTTCTCGGGCACACCCACGTGCAACACCACGGCGTCTTCCACGAGGGGGTGGTCGTGAACCCCGGGAGCGTCGGCCAGCCGCGCGACGGCGATCCCCGGGCCGCCTACGCGGTCCTCGATCTCGACGACCGGACGGTCGAGGAGTGCCGCGTCGAGTACGACGTCGACGCCGTCGCGTCGGCGGTCGCGGACGCCGGACTTCCCGAGCGGATCGGGAGCCGCCTCGCCGAGGGACGGTGAGCGGTCGGCCCTCGACGTGCCGGGGACGGCGACTGGTCATCCGTGTCAGCTCGTCGCGGGGGCCGTTCGTGTCGGGGAATTAAGACCGTCCGACGGGATCGGCAACCACGAATGGACTGGATGGACCAGAACCTCCCCGACGACCTCGCGATCGCCGTCGTCAACGAGACGGGATCGCGGACGACGGCGAACGTGGGCTGTCGGGCGGACGGGGACGTCCTGTTCGTCGATCGGGTGACGCTCGATCCCGGAGCCCGGCGCGAGTGGTCGGAGTCGGTCGCCGGCCCCGTCGAGATCGGCGTCCAGGTCAGGGGCGGCCCGGAGGCGACCGAGCGGTTCGATCCGGCCGGCGGGTCCGGCCGCGTGTCGGCGACGATCGCCGCGGGCTCGATCTCGTTTTCGACCGCCGGCGGTCGGGGCGCGGCGGGGGGGACCGGTACGGCCGGAACCGGCGGCAGCGTCGACTCGTTCGCGGCCGCCGAGACGAGCGGCGGTGACTTCGGCGGCGGGAGCGGGGGCGACGGCGGCACCGTCGGCGACGACCGCGACGACGGCTGGGGGTTCGGCGACGACGGACCCGACGCCGGCGACTCGTGGGGCTTCGACGACGCGACGACCGGGGAACGTGCGGGCGGAGCGGACGATAGCGTCGCCGAGTCCGGCGACGTCGACGGCGTCGACACGTCCACGTCGACATCGCGGTCGGGAGCGGATTCGGGAGCCGCCACCGACAGCGGCTGGGGCTTCGGCGACGACGAACCTGACGAGGGCGACGAGTCGAACACTGGCGGCGACACCGCAGAGCGATCGGCGACTGCGGACGCGGACACCGATACCGGCCCGTCGGAGACGGCCGACGCCGCGACGAGTACCGACGGCGAACGCGGGGACTCCCGACGGGAGTCCGACGCCGGCGCGGATACTGCCGCCGACCGGCGTACCGGCACCCGAGGGTCCGAAACCGGCGATCGTCAACCAGACGGGGAGCCGTCCGAAGCCGATCCGGAACGCGGTTCCGGCGACCGCGGGGTCGACAGCGGCGGATCGTCCGGTTCGGCGGACGCGACGGCGGACTCCGGAGGGGCCGAACCTGCCCGGAATGACGGAGAGAACCGGACCACCGAGGCGACCGCAGCGGGCGCCAGCGGTCGGGCCGACGATACCGGCGGAGGGTCGAGTCCGACCGCCGGCGCCGGCGAGATGTACTGCTCCAGTTGCGGCTCCGTGATCAAGGAGCAGGCGGAGCTCTGCCCCGAGTGTGGGGTTCGCCAGTCGGACACGTCGGCGTCCACGTCCGGATCGAAGGACAAGACCAGCGCGGCGCTGCTCGCCATCTTCCTCGGGTTCATCGGTGCTCACCACTTCTACCTCGGGAACACCGGTCGCGGGATCCTCTACCTGCTGCTGTCGTGGACGCTCATCCCCGGAACGATCGCCCTCATCGAGGCGGTTATCTACCTCACGAAGTCCGAGGAGGAGTTCCAACGGAAGTACGGCTGATGACGGCGTTCGCTGCAGGTGGCGCGGTGTCAGTGTCCCACAGCGATCGATCTCCCGTGGACCCGATCCGAAGCGCGCGGAGCGGCCACCCCGGAACCGCGCCGACTCACGACGCCGCCGCGTCGGGCGACACGGTTCTGACCGGGCGCACGCCGATCCAGAGGAGTCCGGCCGCCAGCGAGACGACGACGCCGGTCGCGGAGAGGAACGTCAGCGGGCCGACCGTCTCCGCGATCCGTCCGCCGAGCACGTTCGCGGTGCCCGAGATCAGCGTGAGCACCATCGAGACGCCCGACAGCACCGTCGCCCGTCCCACGTCCTCCACCCGGTCGTTGATGTACTCGGTGCGAACCGGGCGGGTGATCCGCTGGAGGCCCCGTCGGAGGAACAGCGCCGGAACGAGCAGCGCCGGAACGACGGCGAAGGCCCCGTAGGCGACCGCGACGACGGGGACGAGGAGGAACAACACCCCGCGGGTTCCGAGCCGGTCGTGGACGGCGCCGGTCAGGCTCGACGCGACCGCCGAGACGAGCTTGAATCCGGCGTACAGCGCCCCCAGCCCCGCGACCGGGACGCCGACCGACCGCATCGCCGGCTGTTCGAACACGCGAGTCACCGAGAACACGAGGTTGAACAGCGCCGCGTACGCGACGACCCAGCGGATCGACGGACGCGAGAGCTGCTCGCGGAGGACGCGTGCTGCCTCGCGGACCCCGATCGGCGACGAGTCCGGGCCAGTATCGGCGGGCTCGTCGGGTCGCCCCACCTGATCGGCGTCGACCCCTCGCGTCCGCGGAAGCGTGAACAACACCGGGAGCCCGAGGGCGGCAAGCCCCGCGTTTGCGAAGAACGGAAACGTCGGGTCGACGGTGTACAGGAGGCTGGCCGACAGCGCCGCGGCGGCCGAGACCAGCCGGAGCGCCGAATCGGCCCGGCCGGTAACGCGGGAGAACTCGTCCTCGCCGCCGCGGGTCGCGAGCAGTTCGTACAGCCACGCGTCCGCGGTCCCGGTCTTGAGCGTCCACGCGACCGCCCACAGCCCGTAGACGACGGCGAACCCGAGCGTCGAGTTCGCGAGCGCGAACCCCGCCATCACGGCGACGGTGACGACGCTCCCGAGCGCGAGCGACGCCCGACGGCCCAGTCGGTCGCCCAGGTAGCCGGTCGGCAGCTCCCAGACGACCATCGAGAACAGGAACGTCCCCTGCACGAGGCCGATCTCGGGGAGCCCGAGCCCCCTCGACTCCATGTAGATGACCGAGACGGGGATGTAGAAGCCCGACGACAGCGACGCGCGGTAGAGGTAGTAGCGGCGGACCAGCGAGACCATATCGGAACTACTCGAAGCGCCGAGAAAGGCGTTCTCGGAAGCTGAGTTACGTAGTTGGGATTACTGAAAGCCGCTTCAGCGGCCGTCGAAGGGAGGACGCGGAGTCAGGTCGGTGAACGCAAAGTCGGGGCGGAGGGCGCAGAGTCGGGACGGAGGACGCAGTGTCGGCGCGACTCAGAACACGGAGTCGGCCGTCGCCGCGCCGATCACCGAGAAGACGGAGCCGACGCTCATCGCCTTCAGCGTGATGTACACCTGATCGCGCATCGGCACGGGTGGCTCGACGTGGTTCGGGATGAGCGTCGCGGGCGCGTCGAACGACAGCGCGAGGATCCCGACCGAGAGATACGAGACGGCGATGAGCGAGACGAACCGCAGCGGCACCCCGCCGACCTCCGCCTCGCGGTCGGGGTCGCGGTCGTCGTCGGCCTTGTACAACGCCCCGTAGCCGACCGCGAGGACGATCCCGACGGTCACGGCCGCCTGATACCACGACATCCCGACGGCGAGCCCCCACACCTCGTCGGTGACGACGAACGGCCCCGCGAGCAGGAAGCCGCCGACGATCTGTTGGGCGGTGTCCGCGAGGGCGAACCGCCGGCTGCGTCCGACCATGTCCGCCCCGTCGCGGCCGGGAGGGAAAAACTCCCCGCGAGCGTGGGGGCGGCGAACGCCGCGCGACCGGCGACCCTTGCGACAGAGGACAGCGTTAAACGCGAACCGGTGTTATCCGGCGGCATGAATCGCGGAGAATCCGACGTACGTTCACCGGGCGGACACGAGGTGCGGTCGTAATGCGGGTCGTCGCGAAGTTCGGCGGCACCTCCCTCGGCTCGGGCGACCGGGTCGAGCGGGCCGCCGACTCGATCGCCGCGGCCGTGGAGTCCGGCCACGAGATCGCCGTCGTCGCGAGCGCGATGGGGTCGACGACCGACGACCTCCTCGACGAGATCACCTTCGAGGTCGGCGACGAGGACCGCGCGCAGATCGTCTCCATGGGCGAGCGCACCTCCGTGCGCATGCTGAAGGCCGCGCTGAGCGCCCGCGGCGTCAACGCCGTCTTCCTCGAACCCGGCCGCGACGACTGGCCGGTCATCACCAACGAGGTCGGCGAGGTCGACGTGGAGGCGACGAAGGAACGCGCGGCCGCGCTGGCCGCCCAGATGGACGGCGTCGTGCCGGTCATCACCGGCTTTCTCGCGCAGACGATCGACGGCGACGTGACCACCCTCGGCCGCGGCGGCTCGGACACGACCGCCGTCATGCTCGGCAAGTACATGGACGCCGACGAGGTCGTCATCGTCACCGACGTGGAGGGCGTCATGACCGGCGACCCGCACGTCGTCGAGGGCGCGCGCAACGTCGCGAGCATCACCGTCGACGAGCTGCGCAACCTCTCGTTCCGCGGCGCCGAGGTGATCGCCCCCTCGGCGCTCGTGTACAAGGACGAGGACCTCGGCGTCCGCGTCGTCCACTACCAGCACGGCGACCTCCTCGGCGGCGGCACCCGGATCGAGGGGAGCTTCGAGAACCTCATCGACATGCGCGAGGATCCCCTCGCGTGCATCACGGTCGCCGGACGCGCCATCCGGAACCGTCCGGGGATCCTCGCGGACCTCTCGGAGGCGCTGCGCGACGAGGAGATCAACATCGACGCCGTCGCCTCGGGGATGGACTCCGTGACGTTCTACGTCGACACCGAGGTCTCCGACCGCGCGGAGGCGGCCCTGCACGACGAAGTCGTCGTCGGCGACGGCTCGCTGTCGTCGGTCAGCACCGAGGGCGACTACGCCGTCATCCGCGTCATGGGCGGGGAGCTCCCGAACCGATCCGGCGTCGTCTCGGACATCGTCGGCCCCATCGCCGAGGCGGGGATCAACGTCCACGACATCATCACCTCCGCCACCTCCGTCGCGATCTTCGTCTCCTGGAACGACCGCGAGGAGGTCCTCGAGATCGTTCAAGGCGAGTTCTGAGCGGCTACTCGTTCGAGCCGATTCCGATCGGGACCGGGTAGGGCCGGATGGGGCCGGTCCGCCCAACGAAATTTAAGTTTACGCGGCCGGAGTCTCGGGCATGGATTACACGCTCGCCGTCGGCGACGTAGACACGACCGTTCCCGGCGGGACTGGAGTCCTTCTGCTCCACCCGAGCATCGGCGAGACGGACCGCATCGACACCGACTTCCTGAAGGCCGACACCGACAACTTCCTCGTCGTCTCCACGCGAACCACCGCCCGGGAGGTCGAACAGAAGCTCGAACACTACGACGTGGACGAGTCGCGCGCGGAGATCCTCGACACGATCTCGGTCGAACGCGGGTACTCGCGACGCACCGCCGACCACTTCCGGTACGTCTCCGCGCCCGACGACCTCGACGGGATCGTCGAACAGGTCGAGGGCTTTCTCGCGGCCCACGCCGGCAAACGCCGGATCAGCGTCGACTCGCTCACGGAGCTCGCCTACTACGCCGACGTCGACGGCGTCCACGACGCCACGAGCCGAATGCTCGATCTGCTCGCCGAGTACGACGCGGTCGGGCTGTTCCACCTCTCGCGGGAGGTCCACGACGACGACGAGATCCGGCGCTTCCGCGAGCTGTTCGACGTGGTGATCGATCTCACCGACGACGGCGGCGTGGCGGTCGAGCTGCCGGGGGAGTAGCAGCCAACGGAGTACCGGCGCGAACTGAACGTTCGTCTGGAAGGAGGACTACTCGCCGAGCTTCTCGAACGTTTTCTCGGCCCATCGGACCGCGTAGTCGGCGCCGTGGTCGCGGTAGGCGGCGGTGTCGAGCGCCGAGAACGGCGCCGGAAGGTCGAGGTCGTGTTTCACCGCCGCGCAGGCGTACTCCGTCGCCGCGGTAAACGAGAGGTCGCCGTGGGCGACCTCCGCCGGAAGGTTCTCCAGACGGTCGACGAGGCGGTCGCCGGCGTCGGCCCACGCGGCGTGGATCTCGGGGTGGGCGGTAGCCCCGGCATCCGCGTCGGCGGCGGCGTCCGCGTTGCCGTCGGTGCCCGTATCGCCATTGCCGCCGGCGTCCGCGGCCCAGCCGGAGAACTCCTCGCGCGACTGGATGCCGACCCAGGCGTCGAACAGCGCGGCTGCCAGTTGGTACGTCTCGTTGGGGCCCAGCGGCGTCGCCGCCGCGAGGTCTCGGTACGACTCGCCGAAGAAGGGGAGGAAGTGCTCGGGAACCTCAAGCGACAGCTCGACGAACGCCTCGGACAGCAGGAACGCGAGGAAGTCCTCGGGCGTTCCCTCCGCGCGCTTCTTCGCGATGACCGTCGGCGGCGTCGTCTGCCGCGTCCACACGACGGTGCCGTCGCCGGGCATCCCGATGGTGAAGTCCGACCCCGCATATCGGCGGAGCTGTGCCGGCGCGTCGTCGGGCAGCCATTCCCTCGGGTACGCGGCGGGATCGAGCGCGTCGACCAGCAGGCCGAGCTCCTCGGCGGCTTCCGGCGGAAGCGTCTCGAAGTCCGCCCCGGCGTCGAGGACGACGCTGTCGGGTGCGTACGCCTCGCGGACGGCCTCGACGGGCGGGGTGAGCGTTCGTCGCTCGAAGCCGGCCATCTTACCCGAACGCGAGAACGAGGATGATGCCGACCGCGAGGACGGCCGACACGCCGACGGTACCGAGCACGATCTTCGTCGCCTTGCTCATGCCTCGACGTGGCAAGGCGTGGTGCATAAAGGCTTCATTCCGTCGCCGTCAGCCGACGGCGAGCCGCGCGGACGGACACGAAGCGACGGTCCCGCCGGCAGGTCGTTCACTCCGCGTTCGCCATCGCGTCGTCGGTCGCCATCGGCGAACGGGACGTCAATCCGCATCGGCGAACGGGCCGTCAGTCCGCGTCCGCCGACGCGCCGACGCCGGACTCGCGGGCGACGGCTTTCCACGCGTCGCTGTGGTAACGAACGAGGTTGACGGCCGCGCGGGCGTACATGTCGCCGAGGATGGCCGCGAACACCGCCAGGAGCCCGAGTCCCATCCCCGGGAGCGGGACGATCAGGGGGGCGAGTCCGACGGTCGCCGCGAGCGGGCCGGTGAACAGCGTCGCCGCGTACCCGGCCGGGAGCGCGAGCACCGCGATCGGGAGCCGGACGAAGTAGGTGCTGATGATCCCGCCGTAGAAGGGCCAGCGAGTGTCGCCGGCGCCGCGGAGGCCGCCCCGCATCGTCCGCGAGACGGCGAAGCCGGCGACGCCGAGCCCGAACACCCGGACGAAGGTGACGGTGAGTTCGAGGTTCTCCGAGCCGAACGCGGCAGCGATCGGCCGGGCGGCCAGCGCGATGAGCGCGCCGATGAGCAGTTGGGTGACGAGCGCGAGCCGGAGGGTCTGCCAGCCGTACTCGTCGGCCTCCTCGTCGTCGCCGGCGCCGATCGCCTGGCCGACCAGCGTCGAGGCGGCCGTGGAGTAGCCCCACGCGGGCATCAGCGCGAGGAGCATCACCCGCCGGCCGATGGCGTAGCCGGCGACGACCTCGGTGCCGAGGACGCCCAGCAGGAACAGGAACGGGAAGCGACCGAACGTCCGGGAGAGCCGGGTGCCGGCCAGGGGAAGGCTCACGCGGACGAGTTCGCGCGCGATCCCGGTGTCCCACTGCTTGCCGCCGACCGGGAGCCGGACGGTGTAGCGCCCCGACAGCAGCGCCCACCCGAACACGACCCCCGCCAGCGTCGTCGCGGCGACGGTGCCCCACGCGGCGCCGACGACGCCCAGTTCCGGGAACGGCCCGAGCCCGAAGATGAGCGCGGCGTTGAGGCCGACGTTCGTCGGGAGCGTGAGCAGCCGGACGTACATGGGCGTGCGGGTGTCGCCCGAGCCGGCGAGCGCGCGGGCTGCGATCATCGACCAGAAGCGGAAGCCGACGGAGTACATCACCACCCGGAGGTAGTCGCCGCCGAGGGCGATCGTCCGCGAGTCGTTGGTGAGGACGCCGATCAGCTCCTCCGCGAAGAAGTGCGTGAAGACGGTGATCGGAACCGCGAGGAGGAGCGCGAGCCACAGCGACTGTTTGATCGCGAAATTCGCCTCCGCGGGCTGGTCGGCGCCTTGAAACCGGGAGACGACGCTGATGGTTCCCGAGGTGAGCGCCAGCGCCAGGCCGAACGGGATGAAGTAGTACTGGAAGCCGAACTCCAGCGCCGCGATCGCCGCGCCGCCGGCGTACATCCCGACCATCAGGAAGTCCGCGACCCGAAGGAGCGTCCGCAGGCCGCCGGTCACCATCACCGGAACCGCGAGGTCGAACGCCTCCTCCCCCTTCCGCCGGTCGACCAGCCCGAGCGTAGCCAACAGCGAGGGGAAGGCGAACAGCGCCGATCGGAGACGCTCGCGAAGCGCGGAGAGCATCCGTGTTCGATCGGAGGTGCCGGTGGCAAGGCACTATCGGAACCAGAATCCTGCTCCGGCGGACCCGTGCGGTTCGGGTGGAGCGATGTAGTTCGGGTGGCGAGGTGAAGCGGTGCGGTTCGAGTGGGGAGGTGGGATTCGTGAGAGAGGATGCAGTTCGAGTACGGGGGAACGGTTCGCGAGAGAGGAACAGTTCGAGTGAAGGGGTAGGGTTCGGGGGGAGGGGGTGTAGTTCGAGTGGAGGAAGATACTTCGGGTGGAACGTGAAACATCCGATGAAGCGACGTAATTCGGGGAAAATCGACCGCGTCGTCCGGTTCCGAAAGGGAGTCGTTTCGAGTGGAACGGGGCGTTCGGACTTCGCGTTCAGCGGTCGTCCCAGCCCTCGGGCATCTCGATGACGTATCGCCCGTCCTCGCGCAGCGAGATGATGTACTCCTCGCGGTCGTACAGCTCCATCAGGTTCAGTTCGTACTGCCCCGGGCTGACGATCCGGATGGACTCGAACTGGTCGTTGAGCTTCTGGCGGAGCGCGTCGAGGTTCGGGTCGGCCGGTTCCTCCCCCTGAGCGGGCTCGTCGTCGGCCTGCCGAGACTCGGGGGGCTCCGACGCGGGCTCGGTCGGTTCGGCCGCCGCCGCGAGTTCGTCCGGCGAGACCACGTCCGACCGTGCGCTCGCCTGGGCGCCGTCCTCGGTGTCCGGCGCCGTCCGAGAGGAGTCGTCCGTTCCCGTCGACGGCGACGCCGAGCCGGCGTCGACCGCGCTCGACGAGGGATCGGAGCCCGTGGACGGATCGGGACTCGTCGAAGGGTCGGAACCTGCGAAGGTGTCACGGTCGGCGTCGTCACGCGATGGCGTCGAAGCGCCCCGGTTTCCGGACTCCGTCGTTTCGGGTGGACCCGAGTCCGTCGCTCCCGCAGGGCGGAACTGGAACTTGTTGCCGCCGCAGTCGGGACACCCGGAGAGCATCTCCTTGGAGCCGTCGGCGAACGTGCGGCCGCAGTTGGTACACTGGTGGGGCATCGGTTACTTCCGGGAGACGAGCGCGCTGATGAGGTCCTCGTCCTTGTGCAGCGTCTCGATCTGGTTCGCCGGCCCGATCACGGTCAGCTTGTTGGCGGTCTCCTCCTTGCCGAGGAGGCGACCGACGAGCCCCTGGTTGGGCTGCCCGCTCGTCGGGTACGTCTCGATCTCGATGCCCGAGAAGTCGTCGGGGCTGATCTCGGTCATCGTGACCTCGATGAGCTTCGACTCCTCCTCCGGAGAGAGCCCGGCCTCGAGGACGACGATGTCGCCGTCGCGGACGGAGTCGAGGATGAGCCGGATCTTCTCCATCGAGGTGAGCCCCTCCATCCGGGCGCCGCTGATCAGGTCGATGCGGACGCCGTCCTCCCCGTCTTCCGGTGTGGTCGCCTCGGGCATTATCCGAAGTACTCCGCGATCTTCTCGTACACTTCGTCCATGTTGTCCCCCTCCAGCGCCGACAGCGGCACCGTCTCGTGTTGCGGGAACGCGTCGTCGATACGCTTCACGTCCGCCTCGTCGAGGTCGACCTTGTTCGCGAAGATGAGCACCGGGAGGTCCTGGCTCTCGATGATCCCGATGAGCATCGTGTTGACCTGCGTGAACGGGTCGGTCGTGGAGTCGAGCACGTATATGACGCCGTCGACGTCCTCGCGGAGCCAGTGCATCGCCTCCGCGACGCCCTCGGTCGCCTCCCGCGACCGCTTGACGGCGTCCTCCTTCTCCATGTCGTGGTCGAGGAACTCCTTGTAGTCGACCTTCGTCGTCACGCCGGGTGTGTCCACGATGTCGATGGTGACCGTCTTGCCGTTCCGTTCGATCTCGACGTTCTCCTTCCTTCGCGCGCGACGCGTCTCGTGTGGGATGTGACTCTCGGGACCGACGGCGTCGCCGGTCCAGTCGCGGGCGATCCGGTTCGCCAGCGTCGTCTTGCCCGCGTTCGGCGGGCCGTATATCCCGATCCGTTTGGGCTCGTCGTCGGCGAAGAGCCGATCGGTGACCCGTGTAATACTGTCCCTGAGATTGGTGAGCAGACCCATCCTGGCCTCCGTTTCCCTCCGTCCCGCGTGGAGGGCGTTATCGCCCCAAACCATCCGCGCCACTTAAGCACTACGTCAGACGGGTTACGCCAGGGTTTCCTGCCGACGAACGGGTAGTACGAACAGCCAACCGGTATGTAACTGGCCGCGAGTGAACCACTGCGAAGTGGACTTGTCGCGTGTCTTGTCGCGTGTGGAAACAGGAGGCTACAGAAGGGGATACTCGCCGGTGGACCGCGATGCATCGTCGCGTGCGCGTGTCCAGTAGGGTAGGAGTACGATCGGAGTTCGGGAGTAGATCGAGAGTAGGATAGAACCGGGAGTAGGAAAGGCCGGGAATAGGATAGAACCCGGATAAAGAGAAGACCGGAATGAGAGTGGAAGTGAAGTAGGGGAGAGAGTAGTGGTTGGGACGAGACGGGACGAATCACTTCCGAAGTGGATGCTAGGAAGAACCGCTAGCAGGCGGAGATCAGGTCCGTTCGCCGAATCGTCGATACACTGTCACAGTATTCACTTACAAGACGTTCAAACGACACGAGTCGAGGTCGGATGTCACTTGTGCGGCTCGGGTGACGGGCAGCAGAGGACGGATTTCCGACCACCCCCACCCCTCCATTTCGTGTGGAACTCGTCGGACGAGGTGGGTAGGGATGTCCGCGGCGAGTTTTCTAGAACCCATACCGACCCAAACAAAATATATCTGCTAGTCGTGCGGATATTGTTAGATGGGATTTGTAATAAAGATGCCGGCATCTAGCGACACCCTCCCCCACCCCTCCGGTAGGTCGTTCCACCAGAAACGAAGGGGTGGGGGGCCGTCGAACGGGGACCGTCTCCGGGTCCTGGAACGGCTACCCGTTCGACTCATGCGGGAAGGTTTCTAGTCGAATCCAGTTACGGATCCGGTCGCCCGGCGATACGGACCGCGGTTCTCGGTGACATGGGCCACGATACGGGTGACTCCTCACGATGGGTCACTAGACCACCTCGTCGCCCGAGCCCGTGTCAGTCGTTCGGCCGGGCCGAACTGGGATCCGACGATAGACTCAATGCTACAACCCTGATTACCGACGACCCGTCACTTCAGCAACCGATTCCCGTTCCGATCGTCGGGCGACCGAGATCGAATCAGTTCCCGAATTGGGGATCCCACCGTGATATCTTCCGGCCCGAGAGACCCTCCCTTCCCGTCGAACGACGAGGAACAACGAGGAACGACGAGTTCCGATCTCACACGTTCGGCGGGGCTTCGACCAAACAGTAACGTTTTTTAACAGGCTGTCCATCCTCTTCGGTTGCATCATCTGGACGCGGTCGGTCACCTGTCCGGGCTCAATATCCCCGAAATACCGGGTGAGAGCCCCCGATCCGGCAGGTGCCCGATGAATGTTCCAGTCGAAACAAAGGGGTTCAACGAACGGATGACACGGGACGAAGAGCCGGAACACAGCCCGAACGACGACGGTACCGACGACCGGTCGGATGCGACGACGCACTCCGACGAGAACGACGACTCCACCCGAAGTGACGGGCGGCCGTCCGACACGGAGAGCGGTAGCGCCGGCTCCGATCCGAAGCCTCGTTCCGAACCCGAATCCGAATCCGAACCGGAAGTCGAATCAGAATCTGTCCGCGAGACAGAACGAGGATCCGGGGTGGAACCGGATTCCACGCCGACCGGAACGTCCGTCGCGGACGATGGCGAGAACGGGAAGGGAGGCCACAACGGGGACAACGACGCCGGCTACGACCGTAGCGACGAAACCGACCATACCGACGACGCCCGCGACGCGGCCGACGGCGACGCGGCCGACCACGACGACGGCGATGACGCCGACCACGGCGACTACAACACCGGCCGGGACACCGACGGCGACGCGGATGTCGGCGCGGACGGAACGTCGTTCAACTTCGGGTCCGGGTCGCGGTCGCGAACGGACGTGGATCTCGACGTCGACGAGGTGCTGTCGGACGAGGACGACGAAGCCAGCACCGGGCTGTTCGACGACCTCCTCTCGGGCGAGCCGATCTTCGAGAACAAGGAGGTGCTTCGCCCCTCCTACACGCCCCACGAGCTCCCTCACCGGAAGGACCAGATCAACAAGATGGCGACGATCCTCGTGTCCGCGTTGCGCGGGGAGACGCCGTCGAACATCCTCATCTACGGGAAAACGGGGACGGGAAAGACGGCCTCGGCGAAGTTCGTCTCACAGGAACTCGAATCGACCAGTCAGAAGTACGACGTTCCCTGCGAGGTCGAGTACATCAACTGCGAGGTGACCGACACCCAGTACCGCGTGCTCGCGCAGCTCGCGAACAAGTTCATCGAGAAGAACGAGACGGTCATCGACGACCAGCTCGACGACCTTCGCGACCTTCGCTCCGCGGCTACCGACGACGACAGCGCGCTCGACGGGACCGAGTTCGCCTCGGTCTCCGATGTCGACGACCGCATCGCCGACCTCGAGTCCGACCGCGAGGAGATGGAGGAGGTGCCGATGACCGGATGGCCGACCGACCGCGTCTACTCGACGTTCTTCGACGCCGTCGACTATCACGAGCGCGTCGTCGTCATCATGCTCGACGAGATCGACAAACTCGTCGAGAAGTCCGGCGACGACACGCTGTACAACCTCTCGCGGATGAACTCCGAACTGGAGAACTCCCGGATCTCCATCATGGGGATCTCGAACGACCTGAAGTTCACCGACTTCCTCGACCCCCGCGTCAAGTCGAGCCTCGGCGAGGAGGAGATCGTCTTCCCGCCGTACGACGCGAACCAGCTACGGGACATTCTCCAGCACCGTTCCGACATCGCGTTCAAGGGCGACGCGCTCACCGAGGACGTGATCCCGCTGTGTGCCGCCTTCGCCGCGCAGGAACACGGCGACGCTCGGCGGGCGCTCGACCTGCTGCGCACCGCGGGCGAACTCGCCGAGCGCTCGCAGGCCGACCTCGTCGAGGAGGCGCACGTCCGGCAGGCGCAGGACAAGATCGAGTTGGACCGCGTCGTCGAGGTCGTTCGGACGCTCCCGACCCAAAGCAAGATCGTCCTCTTTTCGATCATCCTGCTGGAGCAGAACGGCGTCCACAATGTCAACACCGGCGAGGTGTTCAACATCTACAAGCGGCTCTGTGAGGAGATCGACGCCGACGTGCTCACCCAGCGTCGCGTCACCGACCTCATCTCCGAACTCGACATGCTGGGGATCGTCAACGCCGTCGTCGTCTCGAAGGGTCGCTACGGCCGGACCAAGGAGATCTCCCTGTCGGTCCCCATCGACGAGACCGAGGCGGTCCTGCTGTCGGACTCCCGCCTCGGCGACATCGAGGACGTCCAGCCGTTCGTTCAGGCCCGATTCGACAACTGAGCGGTTCCCGGCTCACCACCCCCGCACGCCCGCCGGTCGACCCAACCCGACTCGACCCGACCTGGAATCGATCCCTCGGTTGACACCCCTTCATTTCGACTCCGATATCTGTCTCCAGTACGGTATTCCGGATCCAGTATCGACTCCACACGAAACACTACTCTTCTTCCGGGTTCCTGGGTTGGTCCCGGTCAGGATCCGGTTTCGATCCACGGACCGTCGCTGGCGAGCGATGGTGCCGCTCCCTATGCGGGCATGGCGGTCGGCGTCCCCCCGGTCGAACCGGTGACCGGAGTCGCCTGCACGGTCATGGTCGGTTCGGCCGTCGGCGTCGTGTTCGACTCGGCCGTCGGCGGCTCGACCGCGCCGGCACCCTCGCCACTGGGTTCGGAAGCGTCGCCACCGGAGTCGGATGCGCTCACCAGTCCGTCTCCCGCCCCGTTCGACTGCACGAGTATCGCCTCGGAGAAGACGAGCCGAACGTACCCGAGATACGGGACGCGAACGCGCGCGACGCCGTGGATCCACTCGGATTTCACGACGGGGGCGATGCCGCTCACCTGGTCGTACTCGGCGTTGGCGTCGCCTTTCGTGATGAACCCGTCGTACGGGGCCGGACAGGCGGAAATTCCCTCACACGAGGTCGCGGGGAGGTAGTCGGGGTTCGCGCGGTCGACCCAGTTTTCCCCCTCCTCGACGTGCAGCCGCGCCCGGTGAATGATCGGCGAGCCGCCGGACCCGGGCGGGTGATACACGATCACGGATCCCGGCTCGCCGAAGGTACCGTAGCCCTCCGAGGCGCCGGTCTCGTAGGTGACGATCCCGGTGTCGCCGTGTGCGAACTCGGGAGAGAACCGGTCGGGTTCCGTGATGAACACGAGGTCGCCGCGCTCCATGTGCGGTTCCATGCTCCCGGACTCGACGGCGACCATCGGGGGCCAGACGCCCGAGACGGCGAACAACAGGAGTCCGATCAGCGCGACTGCGAGCACCGACGTGAGCACCTCGCGGACGAACACCGCCGCGCCCGTCTCCGCGTGGAGGAACCGTGACAGCGGGTCGTCGGGCGACCGCCCCTCGTCGCTCATTACTCAACCGAACCCGGCGACCGGTGTTGAAGCTTCTGTTAGGTTCTCGCACGCCGGAGCGCATCGGTACGGTCGGCCGCGGTCGCCCTCCGCTATCCTTTTGCCCGCGCCCGGCGGACCGTCGGTCGTGCCGCTGGAGACGTCCTCCCGAGTCGTGCAGGCGCTCGCCCGCCGCGGGTACAACGCCGAGCGGGAGGCCGTCACCCTCATCGCCGAGTCGTCGTCGCCCGAGCTCGCCCTCGAGTCGGCCATCGAGGCCGCACCCGAGGACGCGCTCGTCCTCACCACGGACCACGTCCGGGAGGCGCTCGAAGCCGAGCCGGTTCCGGATCCCAAACAGGTCGACGGCGCGAATCGGTCGCCCCCGTCGACCGACACCGGCTCAACTGCGACCGACACTGCCTCCTCGGCGACGACGGACGACCCCGCACGAGAAGACCCCTCCGTTTCGAGTGGAACCCCCGCCAGAGAACCGCACCAGGACGCCGAGACGGATCCAGACGAAACGAAGGGGACCGGAGCCGGCGCTCGCTCCCCGAACCCGCCCGTCGTCGCGAACGACATGACCGGGGCGTCGACCGGGACGGGCGCGTACGACGAGTTCGTCGGCGTGTTCCGCGACCGCTACGAGCGGCTCTCGGGACAGCTTCGGGGCCGCGTCAATCACCGCCCCGCCGACTCCATCGAGGCGATGGGCGGCGGCGCCGACGTGGAGCTGATCGGTCTCGTCAACGACATCAGATCGACCGCGTCGGGCCACTGGCTCGTCGAGTTGGAGGACACCACCGGGACGTTCCCGTGTCTCGTGATGAAGGACCGCGACATCGCGGACCTGGTGGACGAACTGCTCATGGACGAGTGTATCGCGGTCTCGGGAACGCTCGCGGACGACGCGGGCATCGTCTTCGTCGACGCGATCCACTTCCCAGACGTTCCCCGGACGTACCGGCCGAGCACCGCCGACCGTCACGTGCAGGCGGCGCTCATCTCGGACGTGCACGTCGGCTCCCAGGAGTTCCTCGCGGACGCGTGGGGCCGGTTCGCCGACTGGCTCCACACCGAGGAGGCCGAGACCGTCGAGTACCTGCTCATCGCCGGCGACATGGTCGAGGGCGTCGGCGTCTACCCGAACCAGGACGAGGAGCTCGACATCGTCGACATCTACGACCAGTACGAGACGTTCTCGGAGCACCTGAAGGAGGTCCCCGGCGACATGGAGATCGTGATGATCCCCGGGAACCACGACGCGGTTCGCCTCGCCGAGCCGCAGCCGGGGTTCGACGAGGAGCTTCGCGGGATCATGAGCGCGCACGACCCCCAGATCGTGAGCAACCCCGCGGTGGTCGACGTGGAGGGCGTCTCGGTCCTGATGTATCACGGCGTCTCCCTCGACGAGGTGATCGCCGAGTTGCCCGAGGAGAAAGCCAGCTACGACGAGCCGCACAAGGCGATGTACCAGCTCCTCAAGAAACGCCACGTCGCCCCGCAGTTCGGCGGGAAGACCCGCGTCGCACCCGAGGAGCGCGACTACCTCGTCATCGACGAGGTGCCGGACGTGTTCCACACCGGCCACGTCCACAAGCTCGGGTGGGGCAAGTACCACAACGTCCTCGCGGTCAACTCCGGCTGCTGGCAGGCCCAGACCGACTTCCAGAAGTCCGTCAACATCGACCCCGACGTGGCCCACGCGCCGATCCTCGATCTGGACACGCTGGACATGATGGTCCGGAAGTTCGTTTGAGGCGCACCGGCGCCCGACTCACGTCTCTCCCGGGCCATCGGTTCCACCCGAAGCCATGGGGCGTCACACTTGCCGTCGGGGTGACGTGCACGCGCTGACGCCCGACTCAGGCACGGACGGCGACGCGTCGCCCCGCTATGCCTCCTCCACGCGGTATCGCGTCGTCGCCTTCCCCTCGAAGCGGGGTCCCGGGCCGTCCGCCTCGAACCCGGCCCGCTCGGCGGCCGTGCGGAGGTCGTCCTCGCCCTCGACCACGAGCAGTTCGACGGCCATCCCCTCGCCGGCGGCGAATCGCAGGGGCTCGGCGAGCAGCCGCTCGGCCGCCTCGCGCGTCCCCCCGAACTGCGTGACGTGGACGGTGTCGGCGCGGACGTCGAAGCTGACGAACCCCAGGAGGTCGGCCGGGTCGGCGTCGACGTCCTCGTTCGGGTCGGTCGCAGCCTCCTCCTCGACGGCGACGCGAACCGTCCGGTCGTGGACGAGTCCCCGCATCGCATCCGACGGAGCGTCGGCGATCGCCGCCAGCGCCTCGGCGTCCGCCTCCACCGCGTCCCGGACGTGCATACCCCCCGATTGGCCCGCGTCCACCCTAAAGCCTCACCCCGCGTCGACAGCCTCACCCCGCCCGCCCCACCCGCCCCGCCTGCCTCGACCGCCTTGCCCGGTCCCGCCGCGAGCGACACCGGCGGGATATTAGGTCCGGGGAGCGAACCCGCGGGCATGAGCGTTCGCGACGAGTTCGACGCCTGGGCCGCGGACGGCCGCGACAGGGGGATGGAGGAGCGTCACTGGCACACCGCCAAACACGTGCTCGCGCGGATGCCCGTCGAGGACGGCGACCGCGTGCTCGATCTGGGCACCGGCAGCGGCTACGCGCTGCGCGCGCTCGCCGAGTCCACGGGGATGACCCGCGGCTACGGGCTCGACGGCGCCCCCGAGATGGCCCGCAACGCCCGCGAGTACGCCCTCGACGCGGCGCCGGCCGCCGACCTGGGGTTCGTCGTCGGCGACTTCGGCCACCTCCCCTTCGCGGACGACTCGCTGGATCACGCGGTCACGATGGAGGCGTTCTACTACAGCGACGACCCCGACGAGACGCTGCGGGAGGTCGCGCGCGTGCTGAAGCCCGGCGGGACGTTCTACTGCGCGGTCAACTACTACGAGGAGAACGTCCACAGCCACGGCTGGCAGGACACCATCTCCGTCGACATGACCCGCTGGGACGCCGCCCAGTACCGCGACGCATTCCGGGAGGCCGGCCTCCACGTCGCCGAACAGGACAACGTCGCCGACCGCGAGACCGACATCCCGCCGGCCGAGGAGTTCCCCACCGACTCGTGGGACACGCGCGAGGCGATGGTCGAGCGCTACCGCGAGCTCGGGACGCTGCTCACCGTCGGCGTGGCGCCGTAACCGGCCGTCGCAGCCGACTCACTTGTCGGACGAACCGTTCCCCTCGTCGTTACCGCTCCCAGTATCGGGACCGTCCTCGTCGGCTACCAGGGTCGACTCGTCGACGGTGAGCGGCCCGCGGCCCAGCAGGATCGACACCCCGCCGAGGAGGCTCCCGCCGACGATCAGCACCATGAGCGGTTCGAGCACGCCGGCGAGCAACAGGAAGCCCGCCGAGACGACCGTGACCAACCAGACGAGCAGCAGGTCCCGTATCGACCTGTCCCACCCGTCGTCGCTCGCGTGGGTCTCGCTCATGGGAACCCGTGACTCCGGGACCCCCGAAAAACCACGTGAGTCGCTGCCGTCGTGACGGGCGGACTGATCGGCCGATGCCCGTCCGGTCACTCCCGCTCGACCACGCGCACGTCCTCGGGGTCGACACCCAGCGTCACCGCCTCGCCGACCCCGAACGACCGCCGGCCGTCGGTCCGGGCGGTCACGTCGCCCCCGTCCCAGTCGCAGTGGAGCCGCGTCGCGTCCCCGAGGAACTCGGTCCCGTCGACGGTCGCCGACAGCCATGTGTCGGCATCGGTCGCCCCGTCCGGTGCCCCGCCGGCCGCCGGTTCGGGGTCGTTGCGGTCGCTGTCGTGGCCGCGGTCGTCGTCACGGGCGCGGTCGTCGTCGTTGCGCTGGCCACGGACCCGGATCCGTTCGGGACGTACGCAGACGACGAGGCGGTCGCCGTCGCGGGCATCGTCCACGGCGTCGGCCGGGAGCGGAAGCGTCCCGCCCTCGTCGACGCGGAGGCGGAGGGAGCCGTCGCCGCCGTCCCCCCGGGCGGCCGCCGCGTCGCGGGCGCGGTCGCCGCCGGCCGCGCCGACCGACCCCGCGAACACGTTGTTGTCGCCGAGGAACTCCGCGACGAACCGCGTCGCCGGCGCGTCGTACAGCTCGCGGGGCGGGCCGATCTGTTCGATCCCGCCGTCGTCGATCACGGCGACGCGGTCGGAGACCGACAGCGCCTCCTCCTGGTCGTGGGTGACGTACACCGTCGTGATGTCGAGTTCGCGCTGGATCGCCCGCACCTGCACCCGGAGCCGCTCGCGCAGGCGGGCGTCCAGCGCCGACATCGGCTCGTCGAGCAGGAGCAGCCGCGGCTCGGGCGCCAGCGCCCGCGCCAGCGCCACGCGCTGCTGTTGTCCCCCCGAGAGGGTGTCGGGGTCGCGGTCGGCGAACCCCGACAGATCGACTAGCTCCAGCAGCTCCGTCACGCGCTCGTCCGTCGTCGTCCCCTCCGGCGCCCCCGAGAAGCGGAGGCCGTAGGCGACGTTCTCGCCGACGGTCATGTGGGGGAACAGCGCGTAGCTCTGGAACACGACGCCGACCCCCCTCGCTTCGGGTGGAACCCCCGCCATCGACTCGCCGCCGATGTGAACCGACCCGGCGGTCGGCTCCTCGAACCCCGCGAGACACCGCAGTGTGGTGGTTTTGCCGCATCCCGAGGGGCCGACGAGCGTGAAGAACTCCCCCTCGTCGACCGCCAGATCGATGCCGTCGAGCGCGGTGGTCGACCCGTATTCGACCCGGAGGTTCTCCAGTCGAACCGCCGGATCGGACCGCTCGCGCGGCTCTGACGGGTCCGCCGGCTCGGACCGCTCGGACGGCTCGGGCGCTTCACCCACGGAACTCACCCCCGACGCGCTCGATGACGACGAAGGAGGCGGCCGTCACCGCCAGCAACACGGTGCCCATCGCCGTCGCGGGGCCGAGCCGCCGGCCGATGAAGCGCTCGACGGCGACGGGCATGGTGTAGGTGCCGCCGCCCTCCGCGAGGATGACGGTGGCGTCGAACTCGCCGATGGAGATGGCGAACGCGAAGGCGGCGCCGGCGACGACGCCCGGCCACACGAGCGGCAGCTCCACGTCGAGGACGGCCCGCGCCCGGGAGGCGCCCAGCGCCCGCGCCGAGTCGACGAGCGCCCGGTCCAGCGAGTCCAGCGGCGGCGCGACCGTCCGCACGACGAACGGGTAGGCGGCGACGGCGTGGGCGGCGACGATGGCGACGGCGCCGGTGACGGTGAACCGGTAGCCGAACGCCTCGAACCCGAACACGAGCCCGCGGAGCAGCCCGAGGCCGACGACGATCCCCGACACCACGAGCGGCGCCATCGACAGCGCGTCGACGAGCCAGCGCCCGCGGAACCGACGGGTCGTGAGCACCCCCATCACGACGCCCAGCGGGACCGCGACCAGGAGCGTCGCCGCCCCGAAGACGAGCGAGTTGACGATCGCCGGGAGCGGCTTCACCTGGAAGGCGGCGCCGGTGGTCTGACGCTCGACGAGGAACCGGTAGGCGTCGAGCGTGAACCGCCCGTCGACGCTGACGCTGGCGTAGAGCATGCTCGCGAGCGGCGCGAGGAACACGAGCGCGACGACGACGGCGTAGCCGCCGATCGCGAGCCGGCGGAGGGCTCGATCGCGGGTCCACGAATCGGGCCACAGCGGCCGGCGAACCAGCGTCCGGATCCCGCGGCGCTCTGCCGCCTGCGCGCGCTCGTATCGGAGGTACAGCATCATCAGCGACAGCGAGACGGCGGTTTCGAGCGCCGCCAGCGACGCGGCCCGGCCGTACTCCAGCTGCTGGCGGGCCGAGTAGATGAACACCTCGATGGTGGCGTACCGCGAGCCGCCGAGCGCCAGCGGGATGGCGAACGTCGCGAACGTGAACACGAACGTCAGCGTCGCGCCCGTCAAGATCGCCGGGAGCAACTGCGGGAGCACCACGTCGCGGAACGCCCGCCGCCGCGAGGCACCCAGCGAGCGGGCGGTCTCGACGGCTCCGGCGTCGACGGACTCCCACGCGGCGGCGACGACCCGCGTCACCAGCGGCGCGTTGTAGAACGCGTGCGCGACGAGGATCGCCCCCAGCGACGGGAGCAGGTCCACTGGCGGGAGGCCGAGCGCCGACAGCGCGGCGTTGAGCGTTCCGCTCGCCCCGAAGGTGGCGTAGAAGGCCGCGGCGACGAGCACCGACGGGACGACGAACGGCACCATCGTCACCGACCGGAGCGTGTCGCGTCCGCGGAACTCGAAGCGCGCGAGCACCCACGCGCCCGGCAGCCCGAGCAGGACGCTCAGCAGGGTCGACAGCAGCGCCTGGTAGGCGGTGAACCCCAGTACGCGGCCGAGGTAGAACTCGTCGGTGACCACCTCGACGAGGGGGGCGAAGGTGAGCCGGCCGTCCTCGACGACGGCGTCGACGAACACGGTCGCGACCGGGTAGTAGAACAGCAGCGTCAGCAGGAGGGCCGTGACGGCCGCCAACAGGGGCAGCGCGAACCGCTCGGCGAGGCTCGTCGGACCGGCCGTCCGAACGCCGTTCACCCGCCGGCGAAGCGCCGCGCCCACTGGTCGGTCCATGTCCCGAGGTTGGCTTCGAGTTCGTCGTACGTGAAGGTGACCGACTCCGGCGGCTCCTTGGCGTACTGCGCGTAGTCCTCGGGCAGCGGCGCGTCCGTGATCGCCGGGAACGCGACGTTGCGCTGGGCGATCCCGGCCTGTATCTCGGGGCGGAGCATGAACTCCATGAACCGTCTGGCAAGGCGGGGGGCGTCGCTGTCGGCGAACCGGGCCATCCCCTCGGGGTTGGCGTACCCCTGGTCGTTCAGGAAGCGGATCCGGTGCTTGTCGAGGTCCTGGCCCTCGGCGGAGGCGAACACCTGGTCGGTGGAGTACGAGACGACCATCGGCGCCTCCTCGTTGAGGTACGCGGAGTAGGAGTCCGACCAGTTGCCGAGCACGGTGACGCCGTTGTCCTGCAGGCGGTCCCAGTAGTCGAGGTAGCCGTCCTCGCCGAAGGCGTCGATCGTGTGGAGCATGAACGCCTCGCCGGTCGTGGAGGTGGTCGGGTTCTGCGCGATGAGGTCGCCCTCGAACTCGGGCTGTGTCAGCTCCTCGAACGTCTCGGGGGCGACGAACTCGCCGCCGTCCATCGTCGCGTTCCACACCAGCGAGATGTACCCGGTGTCGAACGGCACCGCCCTGCCCTGCGGGTCGAACCGGAGGCCGTCCTTGATCGCGTCGCCGCCGGCGAGATCGCTCGCCTCCGCGAACAGCGACCCCGTGAACTGCCCCTCGCCGCGCTGGCTGTCCACGTCGATCAGCTGGCCGGTGTCGAGCCCGACGTACACGTCCGCCTCGAAGTCGACCCCCTGCACCGCGCGCTCGATGTAGTAGTTGAGCTCGGAGTCGGGCGTCTGAAACACGAGCGTCGCGTCGTACTCGGACTCGAACTCCCGCTTCAGCCACGCGCCGGGGCTCGTCGACGGCGCGTCCACGAACGGCGGGTACGTCGCCACGACGAGCGTGTCCGCCATCGACTCGGTCGGCTCGCCGGTCGTCGTCCCCTCGGTCGTGACCTGGTCGTCGGTCGTGGCCGGCGGCTCGCTCGTCGCCTCGTCGGCGACGGGCTGGGCCGAACAGCCGGCCAACCCGGCGACGCCGACGGCGCCGACCGCCCCGAGGAACCGCCGCCTGCTGCGTCCGGTCTCGTCTGTCATTACTCGGTGGTCACACCCGGAGATAATTAACCCCCGCGGTTCACGGCTGGAAACCGGAGGCACCGACGGCGGTCGGTCACGGGCAACCGTTTTGTACCGAGCCGTGTGGGGTAGGCGTATGCAGCCCAGTCGGCGGACCGCGCTCGCGGCGCTGCTGGCCGGGCTCCTGGTCCTCGCGGCGTTGGTGCTCGAGAGCGTCCTCTCGACGGTCGTGTTCGCGGTCACCGTCGCGTACGTGTTGTATCCCTTCCGGGAGACGGTGAGCGGCTACGGCTACTCAGGCCGGGTCGCCGCCGGCGCCGCCACGGCCGCGGGCTTTCTCGGCGTCGTGGCGCTGGCTCTGCCGCTCGCGTACGTGTTGTACCGCCGTCGCCTGGACCTGCTCGCGTTCCTCGGGGCGATCCCCGAGCGGATCGTCGTCGACCTCGGGACGTTCGTGTACGTGCTGGAGACCGCGCCGCTGTTGCAGACGGCCCAGGAGGCCCTCCGCGGGCTCGCGATCGCGCTGGCGGCGGCCGCCCCCGTCATCGCGCTGAAGCTCGTCGTGTTCGTCATCCTCGTGTACGGCCTCCTCCTGAAGCCGAACGCGCCGCGCGTGGCCGCGCTGCGGCTGTGTCCCGGCGAGTACCACGACGTGCTCTTCGCGCTCCACCGCCGCACGGCGTCGACGCTGCGGGCCATCTACGTGCTGCAGGGGGCGACGGCCATCGCGACGTTCGTGGTCGCGCTCGTGACGTTCGCGGCGCTGGGATACGAGTCGCCGTTCGCGCTCGCGGTCGTCGCCGCCGTGCTCCAGTTCGTCCCGGTGCTGGGACCGAGCGTCGTCGTCATCGCGCTGGCGGTCGTCGATCTCGTCGCCGGCAACGCCTTTCGCGCGGCGATCGTCCTCGTCGTCGGGCTGGTGTTCGTCGGCTTCGTCCCCGACGCGGTGATCCGGCCGCGGCTCGCCGGCGGCGCCACCGACCTCCCCGTCTCCGTGTACTTCGTCGGCTTCGTCGGCGGCCTGCTCACGCTCGGGGCGGTCGGGTTCGTCGTCGGGCCGCTCGTCGTCGCGCTGCTGGCGGAGACGGTGCGGCTGCTCTCGAACAACGGCGCCCCAACTCAACAGCAGCTCCCGGGGCTCGGCGCGGATCCGGACCCGACCGCAGACGGGACGCCGCCGCCGGACACCGACGACGAGCCGTCCCCCTGATCGTCGCGGGCGCCGTTCTCAGATCGTCGCGGTCGCTATCCCCCTGATCTGCCCGTCCGCCGTCTCCCCGACTCGCGCGCCTACTCGGTGACGACCTCGCCGTCGCGCGCCTCCCACTCGGTGAGGCTCCCCTCGTAGAACAGCACGTCCTCGTAGCCGAGATGCCGGAGCACGAGGTAGGTGTGGCTGATCCGGCGGGCGGTGTTGCAGTACAGCAGGACCTCCCGATCCGGGGTGATCCCCCGTTCGCGAAGCGTCCCCTGCAGCTCCCCGCGCGGCTTCAACCCGCGCGTATCGGGGTCGACCAGCTCGAGCCAGTCGAGGTTCACTGCGCCCGGGAGGTGGCCCGCGGCGTACTCCTCGGGGTCGCGGGTGTCGACGACCGCCGCGTCGCCGCCGAGGCGCTCGCGGACGCCGTCGAAGTCGACGAGCGGGGACTCGGCCGGTTCGCCCGGTTCGTACTCGGTCGGCTCCACGTCGGCGGCCTCGCGTGCGGTCTCGTGTTCGCGGCTCCACGAGCTGTAGTCGCCGTCGAGCACGTGCAAGCGCTCGGGCTCGTGGCCGTACAGCTCCGCGGTCACGAGGAACCTGGCGGCGAACACGCCGTGTTCGTCGTCGTAGGCGACGATCTCGTCGCCGGGGGCGACGCCGGCGTTCGAGAGCAGGTCCCCCCAGCGGTCGGCGCCCGGGAGCATCCCCGTATCCCCCGCACTCGATCGGAACTCGTCGAACGGGATCGAGACGGCGCCCGGTACGTGGCCGATGCCGTCGTACTCCCACGCGTCGCGCACGTCGACGACGCGGACGCCGGGGTCGTCGAGGCGGTCGGCGAGCCACGACGCGGGGACGAAGGTGTCGCTCATGCCCGCCGTTCGCGCGGCGCCGGTAAAAGCCCGGTCGAGCCGGCGACGCCCGCGCGGCGTCAGAGAAGTCGGAAATTATTGCTGGTTCACGGCCGTCGCCGTTCCGCCGGCGGTCGCGGTCGGTCGCCGGCGACGGCGGTCCCGACAGGAGGACGGGAAATGGCGGCAAGGATTTCCGGTTCATGCGACGAATGGCCGCCTCTGCCGGGGATGCGGGTATTATACGGCGGGGAGGCGTACCGTCGTTCGCAATGTCAGATTACGCGAAGGACGTACTCGTCGACGCCGACTGGGTGGAGTCCCACCTCGACGAGTTCCAGTCCGACGACCCGGCGTATCGACTGGTGGAGGTGGACGTCGACACGGAGGCGTACGACGCCGAACACGCCCCCGGCGCCATCGGCTTCAACTGGGAGACGGACCTCCAGGACCAGACCCAGCGCGACGTGCTCACGAAGGAGGACTTCGAGGCGCTGAACGCCGAACACGGCATCAGCGACGACTCCACGGTCGTCCTCTACGGCGACAACTCGAACTGGTTCGCCGCCTACACCTACTGGCAGTACAAGTACTACGGCCACGACGACGTGAAGCTGCTCGACGGCGGCCGCGAGTACTGGCTGGAGCACGACTACCCGACCACCGACGAGGTGCCGTCGTTCCCCGAGACGAGTTACGAGGCCGACGAGGCCGACGAGTCGATCCGCGCGTACCGCGACGACGTAGACGACGCCATCGGCGCGGGCGTTCCCCTCGTCGACGTTCGCTCGCCCGAGGAGTACAGCGGCGAGATCCTCGCCCCGCCGGGACTCCAGGAGACCGCCCAGCGCGGCGGCCACATCCCCGGCGCCCGCAACATCTCGTGGGCCTCCGTCACCAACGACGACGGGACGTTCAAGACCCAGGAGGAGCTGGAGGAGCTGTACGACGACGTGCTCGCCGAGGGCGACGACGAGATCGTCGCCTACTGCCGCATCGGCGAGCGCTCGTCGGTCGCGTGGTTCGCGCTCCACGAGCTCGTCGGCGCCGACCAGACCGTCAACTACGACGGCTCCTGGACGGAGTGGGGCAACCTCGTGCGCGCCCCGATCGTGACGGGCAGCGAGCCCGGCGGCGAGTAACCCGCCCGATCTCCCCCGGAGACGAACCGCTCACTCGGACGTGCGGTCGGCACGCCCGGTGTTCGCACGCCCGTTCGGGCCGGCCCCGTTCGAACTCGCGCTCGATCCGTTCGGATCCGCAGTCGGCCCGCCCGGGTTCACGGTCGACTCGTCCGCGACCGTCGGGACGGTGATCTCGATCCGGTTCCCGTCGGAGCCCGCGTTCTCGACGGCGACGGCTCCGTTCGCCAGTTCGACGCACCAGTAGACGAGCCAGACCCCCAGCCCGCCGCTGTGACGGACGGGGTCGCGTCCGAACTCGTGGGACCCGGTCAGCACGTTCACCTCGACGTCGGGAAGCGGGGCGGCGCCGTCGACGATCTCGATGGCGACGCTCCCGTCGCCGCCGGATCGAACGCGAACGTCGACGGCCGGCCGCCGGTCGTCGCAGTGAACGATCCCGTTCTCGATCAGTTCGGTCACCGCGGCCGTGATCGGCGAGGGGATCGCCGCCGAACGGTCGTCCGGCCCAGCGACGTACTCGATGTCGGCGTTCGGGTGGCGCGTTCGCGCCCGCTCGACGGCGCGCTCGACGGCGTCGCCGACGGCGATCCGTTCGCCGAAGCGTCGGTTGACGAGGAGCTCGATGATCTGTCGTTCCTTGGCCGCGCTCTGGAGCAGTCGCGTCCCCGTCGCTCGGATCTGTTCGGTCAGCGTGGCAGCCTCCGGGAACGCCGTGGCGATCCGTTCTGCCGTCCCCAGGATCACGTTGAGGTCGTTGCGGAGGGTGTGCCGAAGGAGGTTGTCCATCACCACCAGATGTTGCTCGCGCCGGCGTCTGTCGGTCACGTCGCGGCTGAACCCCGCGATCCGGGTGACGACGCCGTCCTCGACGATCGGAGTCGCCTGCACCCACACCCACCGGGTGAAGTTCTCGTCGGGGTTGACGCGATACTCGATGTCGACGGACTCGCCGTCCGTGAGTCGCTCCATTCCGTCGATCACGCCGGCTAGATCGTCCGGATGGACCGTGTCGAGGAACGCCACCGAGTCCCGATACAGCCGTTCCGGGGCGATCCCGTAGATCTGCTCGACGGCGCCGTTCACGAACAGCGCCTCCGACCAGTCGCCGGCGAACAGCCAGAGGACGTCGCCCGACACCGAGGCGATCGTGTGCAACCGCGTAGCGGCGGCGTCGCGCGTCTCCTCGGCCAGCACCCGTTCGGTGATGTCGCGCGAGCTCACGACGTATCCGTCGTACGCGTCGGCGGTCAGGTTCGACAGCCGGCTCTCGAACCACACCCACGACCCGTCGCTGGTCCGGTGTCTGTACGTGACGGTGGTCTCGTCGTACGCGTCCGACCGGACCGTTCGATCGAACTTCCGTCGGACCCTCGGCGCGTCGTCGGGGTGGACGTACGAGAAGACGTTCTCGCCGACGAGGTCCTCCGGTTCGTATCCCAGGATCGCCTCGACGGCGGCGTTCACGTAGGTGAACGTCCCGTCGGCGGTGACGACGGCGATCTCGTCCTGTGCGTGATCGAGGAGGGCTTCCCCGGGAGACAGATCGCCCATGGGCGCGCTCGGACACCGGCTACCAAAAAGGTGCGTATGTGTCTCTGCGCCAGGATTTCGACCGATCACGGCTACGACGGACGCCGAACCGACCCCGCGAGATCGCGGGGCCGAGCGTTATCCGCCCAGCACGGCGGCCGCGACCCGCGGCGTGAGGAACGCCTCGATGGCGGCCGCGACGACCAGCAGGATCCCGATCCCGACCAGCACGTGTGCGGCCCGCTCAAGCGCGGCCGCGACCGCCTCGGCGTCCGCGCGGCCACGAACCGCGCGCCAGCCGACGCCGCCGAGGTGGTGTCCGAGCCCGCCGGCGACGGCGATCACCGGGAGCTCGAGCACGCCGTGGGGGGCCACGAGCGCGAGGAACGCCGTCCGGTCGAACACGCCCGCGAGCGCGCCGACGAGGACGCCGTTGAACAGCAGCCCGGACACCGCCGGGAGGCCGAACGCGACGCCGCCGTACGCGAGCCCCACGCTCACGAGCCAGTTGTTCGCCGCGATGGTGACGAACGGGCCGACCGGGACCGCGCCGAACACGCCCGCCACGTCCTCCGGGCCCGACGCCGTCACCCCGTACGGGGCGGTCGTGGCGTACCCAGCGGCGACCCCGCCGGCCAGCGTCGCGAGCGCGGCCAGCACCGCGACCGGATGGCCGGCGACGAACCCCGTCATCTCGCTCCAGCCGTGCCCGAGCGCGCGGCGAACGCGCGTGCGGAACCCCGGACGCTCGACCGGTTCAGGGCGGTCGCATCCGGCGTACAGCGCGGTCGCGCCGGCGTCGAGCAGCGGGACGACGAAGAGCGGCAACACGATCCCGCCGAGACTGCCCGCCCCCGCGGCGTTGGCGACGCCGACGGTGACCGCGGCGGCGACGTAGCCGCCGACGGCGACGAGCGCGAACCCGACGGCGTGGGCCGGGTGGTCGCGAACGAACCCGAGGCTCGCCCGGATCGACCCGACGGCCCCGCGGCCGTCGACGACGGCGGCCGACTCCGCGAACGCCAGCAGGAAGTACGTGAGGAGGAGGACCAGGACGCCGAGGCCGACGAGTCCGACGGTCAGGAGGATCGCGGCAACGCCAGCGGCTGCGTCGCCGCCGATCACTGCGGGCCGGAGCGCGAGGTTCACCCCGACGAACAGCGGGCCGCCGACTGCGACGAGGCCGACGACCGCGCGGACGAGCGCGAGTCCGAGGAACGTCCGCCAGCGCCCGGCGGTTCGGACGCCGGACACGAGCGGGTCGCGGCCGTCGAGCCCGGCCCAGACGGTCCCGTACGACACCGCAGATCCCAGCGCCCGAGCGAGCAGGCCGACCACGACCGCGGCGACGACGCCGATCCCGAGGGCGGCGACGACCGTCGGCGTCGCGGCGTTCGCGGCGGCGTCGGCCAGCGCCTCGGCGGCGCCGGCCGGGATCTCCCCGGAACCGGATTCCGGACCGTCTCCGGGCCCGATCCCGCCGCCGGGGTCGCCGGCGGCGCGAGCGGCCTCCTGTAGCTCGACGGCCGCACGCACGAGCGGTTCGAGTCGACCGGTCGCCGCCAGCGACGCCACGGCGACGCCGAGGCCGACCGTCACCGGGACGCGGGCGGTGGCGGCGAGGCCGATCGAGAGGAGGTACGCCGGGAGGACCGCGGCGGGGCGGTCGCGGAGGAGTCGCCCGGCCGCCGTGAGCGCGGTCGAGACGGACCGCGGCTCGTCGGAGGGACGTGACACATCCGCGACTCTCCCGGGCGGCTAGTAAGGGTGTCGCCGGGGTCGCCGTCCGCTTCGGGCATGCGATCGGCGCGTTCCAACTGCCACCGCCCGGTCGGCGCATTGACCGGTCGCCCCGTCACGCCCGGGCCAGCGCTGCCGGCGGCGAGGGTTTCAAGCGGCACACCGGCGTACGTTCGGGCATGGACGCAGACGCCTTCTCAGCGGAGTTCCGAGACGACAACGAGACGCCGCTCTCGCGGCTCGGGTCCTCGAAGTCGCTGTACGCGCTAACCGGCGGCGAGATGGACGCCGCCGCCGTGCGCACCGCCGTCGCCGCCGAGTTCGCCCTCGCCGGGCGGACCTTCGAGTCGTGGAGCGCCGACGAGGCCAACGGCGACGCCGCGGCGCTGTTCGGCGACGCCGCCGAGGACGCGCGCGAGCACCGAGACGTGGCTGCCCCCGACTTCGACCCCGAGACCGACGACCCCCACGAGTACCCCGAGTACGACGTGCTCGCCGACCTGACGGGCACCGTCGAGCGCGTCGGCGGGCTGTACGGCCGGCTCGTGGTCGCCCACACCCGCGCCGAGCAGACGGTCGGCTTCTTCGTCGGCGACGCCGACCCGGCGTCCTCGAACGACTTCCGCGGGATCCGCGACGACCTCGCCGAACGCCTCGACGACGCGCTCGACGCGCTCGCGGAGGTGTGCGACGGCGACGAGGACTGGAGCGCCGCCCGCGAGGCCGCCGACCGGATCGTCGAGGTCGCATACGACGACTACGTGACGACGCTGGAGTCGATGGGCGTCAAGCCGAAGAACGTCTGCTGAGGCGTCGGTTCGGCGGTCACGGCGGTTCGGAGGTGCTCGGTCGTTCGGAGCCCGGATCAGAACAGCGGGTCGAGCCCCTCGGCCTCCCAGATCCCGCCGGACAGTTCGGCACGCTCGGCGATCGCGGCGACGTTGCGCTGGGCCTCGACGGCGCCCGCGCGCAGCTCCGCCAGCCGCGGCGCCTCGGTCACACCGCCCAACAGCACTGCGGCCGCGAGGTGGTCGGTGTCGCGCAGGGGGTAGTCGCCGCCGCGCACCTCCGGGGTGCCGGTCGCCTCCTCCAGCCACCGGCGCGCGTCCTCGACGCCCGCCCGCGAGAGCGTCTCCGGGGGCCCGCTGACGACGACCAGCGCCCGCTCCACGTCCGGTAGCTCACACGGGAGCGTCAGCCCGCCCAGCGCTGCACGCCGGACCGTCGCGGTCACGCGCGTCGTCGACTCCAGCGCGTCCTCCTCGATCCGCTTGCGGCCCCCGAACAGCCCGCGCTTGCGTTCCAGCGGCGCCGAGGCGTAACCGAGCGACGCCACCCCGCCCGAGCGCCCGAGCGTGTTGATGATCTCGCTGGCGTCGACCACCTTCTCGGGGGTCGGGTCGCGTGCCTCCCCCGCCGACAGCAGGACGCCGAGCCGTCGGGCGATCTCCTCGTTCACGCGGCCGTAGCCGCCCGCGAGGCTCTCGCCCGTCTCGCGGTGGGCGTCGTTGTCGAACAGCAGCGTCGCGTCGGCGTGCTCGACGACGGTCTTGAGCGACCGCGCGGCGTTGAGCGTGTAGATGCCGCCCTCCTCGCGGGCGGGCAGCACGCCGAGGGCGTAGACGGGCTCCTCGTAGATCCGGCGCAGTTCCCGGCAGATCACAGGCACGCCGCCGGAGCCGGTACCCCCGCCCAGCGCCGCGACCACGAGGAACGCGTCCACGTCGCTCGTCGGGATCGCGTCGACCGCGTCGCGCACCTCCCCGATGTCCTCGCGGGCGAGCTCGGCGCCGAGTTCGTTGTCCGCGCCGGAGCCGTGGCCCTTCACCCGGTCGCCGCCGATGAGCACGCGTCGCTCGGGGTCGATCTCCTGCAGCCCGAGCAGGTCCGCGCGGGCGGTGTTGACCGCGACCGCGTCGGCGACGATCTCGACGCCGGCGCTTCGCTCGTATCGCAGCAGCGCGTCGGCGATCTTGCCGCCCGCCTGTCCGACGGCGACGAGTCCGATCTTCATGGCCGGACGTTGTCGCCGCCGGTGATAAATCGCGGTCCCGATCGGCCGTCGATCGCCGCCCCGGGACTCAGACGCCGGGCACGTCCTCGCGGTACTCGTTGATGCACTCGACGGCGGCGTCGGCGTGACCCTGTACGTCCTCGCCGGCGTCGCCGGCGGCGTCGCGGACGATGTGCGTCCGCTTGTCGAGCCAGCCGTGGTCGGGGCCGGGTTCGTTCTCGTCGGCCGCCGCCCGGAGGTCGTCCGCGACCCGGTCGAACCGCTCGGCCGTCTCGCCGTCGGCGGCGTCGGCCGCGCGCCGGAGGTGTTCTGCCGCCTCCACGAGGAGCGTGCGTGTCATGATCGAACGTTCTCGGCTTCGGGTGGTATGCGTTTCGGCGGTCGCGAACGTCGCCGCTGTCGCCGACGCGATCGCTTCATGGGCGATGCGGCAGAGGAGCGATCCGCCCTTGTTCGCGCTCGCTTCGTGGGCGGCGCGCCCGCAAGCGCGCCGCCGTTGTCCGCGCTTGCTTCATGGCCGGAGCGGCACAGGACCGTTCCGCTGTTCTTTCGCGGTCTCGTTCGTTCGCTCCCTTCGGTCGCTCACTCACTCGACCGCGCTCGTCAAGTGCGTCCCGCCCCACACCCACTCCAATGAGCGAAACCGAGGGACCCCTCTCACCGGACCGTCCCGAGGCGGAGAAGCCGCTGCGCGTCGACGCCCCCTTCGACCCCGCGGGCGACCAGCCCGACGCGATCCGCCAACTCGTCGACGGCTTCGAGTCCGGGATGACCGAGCAGACGCTGCTGGGCGTCACCGGCTCCGGGAAGACGAACACCGTCTCGTGGGTCGTCGAGGAGCTCGACACCCCGACGCTCGTCATCGCCCACAACAAGACCCTCGCCGCGCAGCTGTACGAGGAATTCCGGAACCTCTTCCCCGACAACGCCGTCGAGTACTTCGTCTCCTACTACAACTACTACCAGCCCGAGGCGTACGTCGAGCAGACGGACACCTACATCGACAAGGAGATGTCCATCAACGACGAGATCGACCGCCTCAGGCACTCCGCGACGCGGTCGCTGCTGACGAGGGACGACGTGATCGTCGTCGCCTCCGTCTCGGCCATCTACGGGCTCGGCGACCCCGCGAACTACCGCGGCATGGCGCTGGAACTGGAGGTCGGCCAGGAGATCGGCCGCGACGAGCTGCTCAAGCGGCTGGTCGACCTGAACTACGAGCGCAATGACGTGGACTTCCAGCAGGGCACCTTCCGCGTGCGCGGGGACACCGTCGAGGTGTTCCCGATGTACGGCCGCCACGCCGTCCGGGTGGAGCTGTGGGGCGACGAGATCGACCGCATGCGCAAGGTCGACGTGGTCAACGGCGAGGTCGTCAGCGAGGAGCCGGCGGCGCTCGTCCACCCGGCGGAGCACTACTCGCTGCCCGAGGAGCAGATCGACCGGGCCGTCTCCGAGATCGAGGAGCTGATGGAACAGCGCGTCTCGCACTTCGAGCGCCAGGGCGACCTCGTCGCCGCCCAGCGCATCGAGGAGCGCACCACCTTCGACATCGAGATGCTCCAGGAGACGGGCTACTGCTCGGGGATCGAGAACTACTCGGTCCACCTCTCGGACCGGGAGTCCGGCGACGCGCCCTACACCCTGCTCGACTACTTCCCCGACGACTTCCTCACGGTGATCGACGAGTCCCACCAGACGCTCCCCCAGATCAAGGGGCAGTACGAGGGCGACAAATCGCGCAAGGACTCGCTGGTCGGCAACGGCTTCCGCCTGCCGACGGCGTACGACAACCGCCCGCTCACCTTCGATGAGTTCGAGGAGAAGACCGACCGCCGGCTGTACGTCTCGGCCACCCCGAGCGACTACGAGCGTGAGCGCTCCGAGCAGGTCGTCGAGCAGATCGTCCGCCCCACCCACCTCGTCGACCCCGAGGTGACCGTCGAGCCCGCCGAGGGACAGGTCGACGACCTGATGGACCGCATCGACGACCGGATCGAGCGCGGCGAGCGCACCCTCGTCACCACCCTCACCAAGCGGATGGCCGAGGACCTCACGGAGTACCTGGAGGAGGCCGGCGTCGAGGTCGCGTACATGCACGACGAGACCGACACCCTCGAACGCCACGAGATCATCCGCTCGCTGCGGCTCGGCGAGATCGACGTGCTCGTCGGCATCAACCTCCTCCGGGAGGGGCTGGACATCCCCGAGGTCTCCCTCGTCGCGATCCTCGACGCCGACCAGGAGGGCTTCCTCCGCTCGGAGACCACCCTCGTGCAGACGATGGGTCGCGCCGCCCGCAACGTCGAGGGCGAGGTGATCCTCTATGCCGACGCGACGACGAGCGCGATGGAGGCGGCCATCGAGGAGACGAACCGCCGCCGGGAGATCCAGCGGGCGTTCAACGAGGAGCACGGCTACGAGCCCCGGACCATCGAGAAGGAGATCGGCGAGACGAACCTCCCCGGATCGAAGACCGACACCTCGGGCGTCGCCGGCGACGAGGTCGCCGACGAGGAGGAGGCGCAGGCGCGCATCCAGGCGCTGGAGGATCGCATGGAGGAGGCCGCGAGCAACCTGGAGTTCGAGTTGGCGGCGGACATCCGCGACCGGATTCAGGACCTCCGCCGGGAGTTCGACGTCGACCCCGAGGAGGTCGGGATCGAGCCGCCCGCGGAGGACGCCGAGGGGATCGCCCCCGGCGACGACGACTTCTGATTCCCGGTTCGGACGAGCGAACCGGTCCGATCCGCTCGTCCGAACCGATCAGTCGCCGGCCGCGGCCCCGGCGTCGCCGTCGCTGCCGGCGCCCTCGGCGGCCCGCTCGTGCAGTCCCCCGGCGGTCGAGTACCGGAAGTAGCCGACGAGCCCGACGGCGGCGACGACGTTCGAGATCGTCACCGCCCAGAAGGGCCCGAGCGCCCCCCAGCCGAGGACGAACGCGCCGACGGCGGCGACGGGCACCCGGACGGCCCAGTACTGGAGCATCGTCGAGTACATGCTCACGTCCGTTCGGCCGGCGCCGTTGAAGCCGGCCTCGACCGTCCAGATCGTCCCGAGCGCCCAGTAGCCGAGCGCGAGGATCTGGAGGTACGTGACCGTAAGCGTGAGCGCCTCGCCGGCGATCCCGGGGACGAACAGGGTGGCGACGGTCTCCGGCAGGAGGTACTGGACGACGCCGATCGCGCCGAGGCCGACCGCGCCGGCGCCGACGCCGAGCCACGTCGCCCGCGTCGCCCGGGCAGGCTTGTCGGCGCCGAGGTTCTGTCCCACGAGGGTCGTCCCGGCCGACCCGATCGCCGCCGCGGGGACGAACACGACCGTCGCGATCCGGGCGCCGATCGTGTACGCCGTGAGCGCCGCCGCGCCGCCCGTCAGCGACACGATCGCGACGACCACGAGCCGGGCGACCTGTCTGGCGATCCCCTGCCCGACCTTCGGCGCGCCCACGGAGACGAGCTCGCGGAACTCCCCGCGATCGAGGCCGACGGCGTCGAGGTGGAAGGTGAACCCTCGGTGGCCCGAGCGTGCGGCGGCGATCATGACGAGGGCGCCGACGCCGAACCCGATCGCCGTCGCGTAGGCGGCGCCCGCGATCCCGTACCCCGGGATCGGCCCGTAGCCGAAGATGAGCAGCGGGTCGAGGCCGATGCTGATCCCGATCGACAGGAGGTTGACCAGGAGCGGGGTCCGGGAGTCGCCGGCGCCGATGAAGCCGTACTCGAACACGTCGCTGACGGTCGAGACGGTGTACGCGATTGCCATCGTCCCGAGGTAGATCGCGCCCATCCGGGCGACCTCGGGGCCGGGGTCGAACAGCGCCGTGAGCTGGCGGCCGAACGCGTTCGCGACGAGCACCATCGCGAGCATCACCGCCACGCCGGCGACGAGCGCGTGGAACACCGCGCGGCTCGCCCCGCGTTCGTCGTCGTCGCCGACGCGCTGGGAGACGAGGACGTGTTCGCCGGTGAACACCCCGCTCACGACCGCGGTCATCAGCCCGATCAGCGGCGCCACGAGGCCGACGGCGGCGACCGCCTCGCCGCTGAGGCGACCGAGCCAGAGCACGTCGACGATGCTCTGTGCGGTGACCGCGAGCTGCTGGGCGACGATCGGGATCGAGAGGAACGCGAGCGCTCTCCCCAGCCGCCCGTCGGTGATCTCCTCGGGCGAGACGTCGAACATTCGCGAGTCTGTTCCACACTCTTAGCGATATAATAAATCCCTGTCGGTTCAATCTGTTATCACATTCGATGCGTGGAATCGACCGTCGGATCCACGCGCCGGCGGCTCGAACCGCATCGGATCCGAGTCGCGGGCGGACCAACTCGACGGGGTATACCGCACGCTTTTGCCCCCCGCGACGAACGACGAGGTATGAGTAGTCGGCGGCGGAAGCCGGACTGGCTGAAGATGCGCCCGCCCTCCGGGCGGCGCTTCACCGAGATCAAGTCCATCCTCCGCGACCGCGGCCTCCACACCGTCTGTGAGGAGGCGAACTGCCCGAACCTCGGGGAGTGCTGGTCAGGGGGGAGCGGCCCCGGCGACGGGCCGGGGACGGCCACGTTCATGCTGATGGGCGACCGCTGCTCGCGCGGGTGCAACTTCTGCGACGTGGAGACCGGCGGGATGGAGCCGCTGGACCCGGACGAACCCGCCAACGTCGCCGACGCGGTCGCGGAGATCGGGCTGGACTACGTCGTGCTCACCTCCGTCGACCGCGACGACCTCGCCGACGGCGGCTCGCGTCACTTCGCGGAGACGATCCGCGCGATCAAACGCCGCGATCCCTCGATCCTCGTGGAGGTGCTCATCCCCGACTTCGGCGGCGACCCAGACGCCGTCGACCGGATCATCGACGCCGACCCGGACGTGATCGCCCACAACATCGAGACGGTCGAGCGCCTCCAGTGGCCCGTGCGCGACCGCCGCGCGAACTACGAGCAGACCCTCGACGTGCTCGAACGCGTGAACCGCGAGTCAGAGATCCACACGAAAACCAGCGTTATGCTCGGGCTCGGCGAGTACGACCACGAGGTGTACCGCACGCTGCGGGACCTCCGGAACGTCGACGTCGATATCGTCACGCTCGGGCAGTACCTCCAGCCGTCGCGCTCGCACCTCGACGTGTTCGAGTACGTCCACCCGGACGCGTTCGACACCTGGGCGCGCGTCGCCGAGGAGGAGCTCGGGTTCCTGTACTGCGCCTCCGGACCGATGGTCCGGTCGTCGTACAAGGCGGGCGAGTTCTTCGTCGAGGCGCTCGTCCGCGACGGGGCGACGATCGAGGAGGCGCGCGAGGCCGCACAGGCGGCCGACTGATCCCCCGCTGTTCACGACCCCCGCTCTCACGTCCGACGCGTGCGATGTCGTGCCTCGTGCTAGCGAACAGCATGCATTAACGATTGTAAAGAACTCCGTCTCCTTTTCGGCCGTTCACAAAGCAACCTCGGGGATACACGAAGAAATACGTACGAACATCCGGTTCATTCGAGGGAGATTCGACGCCCTGCCAATTCTTGGCAGTATTTCTGTCCACAGTAAACTATTTACGAAAACACTATCAGGCGGGACGGACAGCGTTCTGGTATGCGAAGGTGGGTACCGTGAGCACGCTCGAGCGCGACCCCGGCGACGGGATGGTTCAGGTCCTCGACGAGGAGGGCGGCGTCGTCGGCGACGTCCCGGACCTCTCCGAGGAGGAGTTCGTCGCGATGTACCGCCACATGAAACTCGCCCGCCACTTCGACGAACGGGCGGTGTCGCTCCAGCGGCAGGGGCGCATGGGGACGTACCCGCCGCTGTCGGGACAGGAGGGTGCGCAGGTCGGCTCCGCGTTGGCGCTGGCCGAGGACGACTGGATGATCCCCTCCTACCGCGAACACGGGGCGGCGCTGGTCCGCGGCCTGCCGCTGAAACAGACGCTGCTGTACTGGATGGGCGACGAGCGCGGGAGCCTCATCCCCGAGGACGCGAACGTCTTCACGCCCGCGGTCCCCATCGCGAGCCAGGTCCCCCACGCGACGGGGATGGCCTGGGCGGACAAGCTGAAGAACGACGGCGACACCGACCGCGCGTTCATCTGCTACTTCGGCGACGGCGCGACCAGCGAGGGCGACTTCCACGAGGGGTTGAACTTCGCGGGCGTGTTCGACACGCCGAACGTGTTCTTCTGCAACAACAACCAGTGGGCCATCTCGGTCCCGCGCGAGCGCCAGACCGCCAGCGAGACCCTGGCACAGAAGGCGGTCGCCTACGGCTTCGAGGGCGTCCAGATCGACGGCATGGACCCGCTGGCCGTCTACAAGGCGACGACCGAGGCGCTGGAGAAGGCGAAGAACCCGGGCGAGGGCGAGCGCCGTCCGACGCTGATCGAGGCGGTCCAGTACCGCTTCGGCGCGCACACGACCGCCGACGACCCGAGCGTCTACCGCGAGGACGAGGAGGTCGAGAAGTGGAAGGCGAAGGACCCGATCCCGCGGCTGGAGCGGTTCCTCCGGAACCAGGGCGTGCTCGACGACGAGCGCGTCGCCGCGGTCGAGGAGTCCGTCCGCGAGGAGGTGGCCGACGCCATCGACGCGGCGGAGTCGACGGTTCGGCCGGACCCGTCCTCGATGTTCGAGCACGTGTTCGCCGAGCAGACCCCGGAGATCCGACGGCAGGCCGAGGAGTTCGCGCGACTGCGCGAGGAGTACGGCGACGACGCGTTCGTGGAGGAGTGAGATCATGAGCACGCAAGAGCAAGAAGCCACGCAGAACCTGACGCTGGTACAGTCGGTCCGCGACGCGCTCGCGACCGAGATGGAGCTGGACGACGACGTGCTCGTCATGGGCGAGGACGTCGGCAAGAACGGCGGCGTCTTCCGCGCCACCGAGGGCCTGTACGACGAGTTCGGCGAGAACCGCGTCATCGACACCCCGCTGGCGGAGTCGGGCATCATCGGCACCGCCGTCGGCATGGCCGCGATGGGCCTGAAGCCGATCCCCGAGATCCAGTTCTCCGGGTTCGCCTACCCCGGCTTCGACCAGATCGTGAGCCACATGGCCCGGCTGCGCACGCGCTCGCGCAGCCGCTACACGCTCCCGATGGTGCTGCGCATGCCCTACGGCGGCGGCATCCGCGCGCCCGAGCACCACTCGGAGTCGAAGGAGGCGTTCTACACCCACGAGGCCGGGCTGAAGGTGGTCATGCCCTCGACGCCGTACGACACCAAGGGGCTGCTCATCTCGTCGATCCGCGACCCCGACCCGGTCGTGTTCATGGAGCCGAAGCTCATCTACCGCGCCTTCCGTGGCGACGTGCCCGAGGGCGACTACGAGGTACCGATCGGTGAGGCGAAGACCCGCCGTGAGGGCTCGGACGTGTCCGTGTTCACCTACGGCGCGATGACCCGCCCGACCCTCGAGGCCGCCGAGGAGCTGGCCGAGGAGGGTATCGACGCCGAGGTCGTCGACCTTCGCACCGTCTCCCCGATGGACCGCGAGGCCATCGTCGAGTCGTTCAAGAAGACCGGCCGCGCGTGCGTCGTCCACGAGGCGCCCAAGACGGGCGGGCTCGCGGGCGAGATCACCGCGACGCTGCAGGAGGAGGCGCTGCTGTACCAGGAGGCGCCGATCAAGCGCGTCACCGGCTACGACGTGCCGTACCCGCTGTACGCGCTGGAGGACTACTACCTCCCGAACGCGGCGCGAGTCGCCGACGGTATCAAGGAGGCCGTGGAGTTCTAACCCATGGCCGAGAAGGAGTTCAAGCTCCCCGACGTCGGCGAGGGCGTCGCCGAAGGGGAACTCGTCAACTGGCTGGTCGCCCCCGGCGACACGGTCACCGAGGACCAGCCGGTCGCGGAAGTCGAGACCGACAAGGCGCTCGTGGAGGTCCCGTCCCCGTACAACGGGACGGTGAAGGAACTGCACGCCGAGGAGGGCCAGATGGTCCCCGTCGGCGACGTGATCATCACCTACGACGTCGACGAGGACGGCGAGGAGGACACCGCCGCCGCTGCCGACGATGCGGGCGAGTCCGAATCCGGATCCGAACCGGTCGCCGACGCGGACGCTGACGCCGGCACCGACGCGGACGCGGACTCCGACGTCGACGCCGGTGTCGACGCCGACGCCGACGCCGACACAGCCGACGAGGCGCCCGCGCCCTCCTCGGGCCGGGTGTTCGCGCCCCCGTCCGCCCGACGGCTCGCCCGTGAGCTCGGCGTCGACATCGCCGCCGTCGAGGGGAGCGGCCCCGGCGGCCGCGTCACCGAGGGCGACGTGCGAGCGCACGCCGAGTCGGACGGGACCGAGGACGTCGCCGAGGGCGACTCCTCGGGCCCGAAATCGGTCGACATCGAGAACACGCGGTCGGCCGTCTCCGAGGCGGGGGACGCCGGCGCCGCCGGCGACGCCGATGCCGCCGCGGACGACACCGCGCCGTCGCCGGCTCCGTCGTCCGTCGAGGCCGCCGGACGCGACCGCACGCTCGCGGTGCCGGCGACCCGCAAGGCCGCGGAGGACGCGGGCGTCGACCTGAACGATGTGCCGACCGACGAGACGCGCGACGGCGAGGCGTTCGTGACGGCCGATCAGGTCCAGCAGTACGCGCAGGCCGTGACGGAGGCGAAGGCCGCGGAGTCGGCCGCCGGCGCCGACGACGCCGGCGCGTCCGCCTCCGCCGCCGCGTCGGGCAACGGCGCCGCCGCGGGCTCCCGCGAGCCGGAGTCGGTGCCGTACCGCGGCGTCCGCCGCACCATCGGCCAGCAGATGGAGACCTCGAAGTACACGGCGCCGCACGTCACCCACCACGACACCGCCGTCGTCGACGAGCTGGTCGACGTGCGCGCGAGCCTGAAGGAGCGCGCCGCCGAGCGCGACGTGAAGCTCAGCTACATGCCGTTCGTGATGAAGGCGCTCGTGGCCGGGCTCAAGGAGTTCCCGTACCTCAACTCCGAGCTCCGCGAGGACGACGAGGAGATCCTCCTGAAGAAGGAGTACAACCTCGGGATCGCCGTCGCGACCGACGCGGGCCTGATGGTCCCCGTCGTGAAACACGTCGACGAGAAGTCGATCCTCGAACTCGCCGACGAAGTGAACGACCTCGCCGCGCGCGCCCGCGAGCGGAAGGTCACCCGCGAGGAGATGCAGGGCGGAACCTTCACGATCACCAACTTCGGCGCCATCGGCGGCGAGTACGCGACGCCGATCATCAACTACCCCGAGACGGCGATCATGGGGCTCGGCGCCATCGACGAGCGCCCCGTCGCCGAGGACGGCGAGGTGCGCGCGGCCCACACCCTCCCGCTGTCGCTGTCGATCGACCACCGCGTCATCGACGGCGCCGAGGCCGGCCGGTTCACGAACTTCGTGATGGAGCGGCTGGAGCGCCCAGAGCTGCTGCTGTTAGAGTAAGTTCGGAGCCGTCGTCCCCTTCTCACGTCGTCTTGCCGCCCCGCTGCCACGCCATCCCGCTGCCCTGCCGTCGTCGCCCGTCCGAGGAAACACCGAAGTCCCGCCGCGTCGACCCCCGCGTATGCACGTCCTCGACGACGACGCGGTCGCCTCGCTGCTCTCGCTTGAGGCCCTCCTCCCGGTGATCGAGGAGGCGTTCCTGAAGCAGGGCCGCGGCGAGGTGGAGCGTCCCGAGCGACCGCATTTCCCGGTCGGCGAGGGGCTCGACGGCCGCAACGAGCCCGCGGGCACCGGGCTCGCGATGCCGGCGTACGTCCACGGCGACCCGGCGTACGCGACGAAGCTCGCGTCCGTGTTCCCCGGGAACGCCGACCCCGCGGTCGACAGACCGACGGTGCAGGCGCAGGTGCTGCTCACCGACGCGTCGAACGGCGCCCCGCTCGCGCTGTTGGCCGGCGAGCGCATCACCAACGCCCGAACGGGCTGCATCGGTGGGCTCGCGGCGCGGGAGTTGGCCGCCGGATCGGGTCCGGTGGACCTCGCGGTGATCGGCGCCGGCCAGCAGGCGCGCTGGCAGACCCGCGCGATCGACGCGGCCCGCGGCGTCGACCGGGCGCGGATCTACTCGCCGACGCCCGATTCGCGGGAAGGCTGCGCGGCGGACCTCCGGAGCGAGGGGATCGCCGCCGAGACCGTCGACACGGCGGAGGCGGCCGTCCGCGACGCAGACGTGGTCGTCACCGCGACGACCAGCGAGACGCCGGTGTTCCCGGGCGAGGCGCTCGCCGACGGCGCGCTGGTGATCGCCGTGGGCGCCTACGAAGCGTCGATGCGGGAACTCGACCGCGCGACGTTCGAGCGGGCCGACCGAGCCTTCGCTGACGTTCCCGAGGAGGTCGCGGCCGTCGGCGACATCGTCGACAACGAGGTCGACCCCGCGCGGCTGACGCCGCTGTCGGCGGTGTTCGAGGGCGAGGCCGGCCGGGAATCGGCCGACGAGCTGATCGTCGTCGAGAGCGTCGGCTCGGCGGTGTTGGACACGGCGACCGCGAACTATCTGTGGGGAGAAGCGAGCGAGGAGAACGGGGTGGAGGTCGCGTTCTGACCGCGGAGTGTACTGGAGGCGCGTTGCCGCCGGCCGGGGCCTGCAGGCTATTCGTCGTCGCCGCTCTGGATCGTCGAGATCGTGAGCCCGTATGAGGTGCCGCACGCCTCACAGACCGCGACGGTGCTGACCTCCACGTCGCCCCCGCGCGTGAAGTCGGACACCTCCTCGCCGCACTCACACTCGAACCGATATTCCATCTATCCCGTCTATCTCAGAACGAAAACATACTTCTTTCGGTCCAAATACGGGATCTGACTCCGTCGCCGCCGGGATCCGTCGCCTCGCTCGCGTTGCTCGCTCGACGACGCTATTCTTCTGGGCGGCTCGCCCACAAGCTCGCCGTTCACGAGAGCGAAGCTCTCGTGAGCTCACAAGACGCTGCGCGTCTTGTGAACGCCGTTCTCCGAGGTCTCACTCGCTCCGCTCGTTCGACCTCGCTATCGTTCTGGGCGGCTCGGCACGAGGACCTCGCCGCCGTCCTGCCGAGACGCTCGCTCCGCTCGCGTCTCGCTACTCCTCCTCGTCGCCGGGGATCCCCCGCCGCGAGGCGTCGACGTCCAGGTCGATGTCCAGCTCCGCGAGCAGCTCCTTCGCCTCCTCGCGCTTCTCCTGGTGGTCCGCGAGGAACTCCTTCATCAGCGTCGCCGCCTGCTCCTTGCAGTCGCCACAGAGTCGCTCGCCGCCGACGCACTCCTCGTACACCTCCTCGGCGAAGCCGTCGTCGTCGTTCGCCAGCAGGTACGCGTACAGCTCGTACACCGGGCACTCGTCGGCCTCGCCGCCGAGCTCGCGCTGCTTCTCGGCCGTCTCCCGGCCGCCGGTCGTCGCCGACTTCACCTTGTCGTACCCCTCCTCGGGGTCGTCGAGCAGCGAGATGTGGCTCGCCTCGATCGACGAGGACATCTTCCCGCCCGTGAGGCCGGTCATGAACCGGTGGTAGATCGAGGAGGGCGTGTGGAAGCCGAAGCCGCCGTTGTCGACCTCGACCTCGCGGGCCAGCTCCTCGGCGTCCTCGCGGTCCAACTCGAAGGAGTCGATGTGGGCGTCGAAGACGCGCTTCTCGCCGGGAACCGCCTCGATGAGCGCCTCGAAGGCGGCCTCGTCGGCGTTGCGGTCGAGGAAGCGCGTTCGGGGGCGGAGCGGCTCCATCCCGGCGTTCTCCAGCTTCTCGACGGCGCCCGCGCGGGCGGACTCGAACTCGGCGTCCACGTCGGCGTCGGCGAGCCACGCGGCGGCGTCCTTACACCGCGGCGTCTCGGGGTCGTCGGCCCACGCCTCGCGTTCGTCGTGGGCCCGGCGGACGAGCACGCGTTCGGCGGCGTCGAACTCCGGGCTGGCGAACGCCTCGGTCACCTTGAAGTAGCGCGTCTTGCGCGCGATGTCCCGCGAGAAGCGGACGTGCGGGTCCTGGTCGGGGCCGACCGGGATGACGGTCGGCTTCGGCTCGTCCAGCTGCGGGTAGAGGATGTCCGCCATCTGCGTGACGACCGACTGCATGTGCGAGACGGAGGTGCCGCCGTCGAAGCCGTAGATCGACTCGAACTCCGCGAACCGGGCGTTCGACCCCAACTCGAACGCGAGGTCCTGCAGCCGGCGGTTCGTGGACTGGCGGTACAGCTCGCCCTCTTCGGCGTCGAACCCGAGCGCGAGCAGCGAGAGGAGGTAGTCGCGGGCGTGCTCGTCGATCTCCTCCCACGTCATCCCGCGGGCGGAGTGGGCCTCCAGGTCCGCGATCAGGCCGTAGGTGTCGGCGCCCTGCTCCTGGTGGTAGATCAGCTCGTCGAACACGAGCTTGTGGCCGATGTGGGGGTCGCCGGTGGGCATGAACCCCGAGAGCGCGGCGGCGGGCTCGTCGTTCGCGAGCGCGCGGGCGACGGCGCCGTAGTCGCGGTGGCCGAAGATGACGCCCCGGCGCATGAGGTAGTGCGGCTCGGGCACCTCGTCGATGATCTCCTCGAACGCCTCGATGCCGAACTCCTCGAACAGTTCGCGGTAGTCGGCGACGGTCGCCGAGCCCCACGGGTCGAGCGCGACGCCACCGTCAGTTCGCGCTCGGTGCTCCTCGTTGTCGGCTTCGTCGGTGCCCCGTGCGGGGCCGGTGTTGTCGTCGCTCATGGGGTGAGTCGCTCGACCGTCAGGTAGTCGTTCGAGTCGTCGCCGGCGAGCGCAAAAACCATTCGCTTCCGGACCCCGCCGGCCAGTCGCACGTCGAGCGCCAACTCGCGGGGGTGGAAGCGGTGGTCCGGCTGCACCACCCGGACGAGTCGCTCGGAGTGCGGGAGGTCCGTCACCGTCTCCACGGCGTCGTAGGTCCGGAAGTCGGCGCCGAACTTGTAGCCGGTCTTGGGGACGACGCCGCGGTCGCGAAGCTCGCGATACACCGACAGGCGGCGGTCGAACCGCTCGCCCTCGACCGCCCGCCCGCGCTCGATCACCGCGTCGGCGTCGAGGGCGACGGCGCCGCGGGCGGCCAGGTCGGCCGCCTCGACCAGCGACAGCTGGAGGGCGTCGACGTCGGCGTCGTCGCGTCCGGAGATCGGCTGGCCGTAGAACGCCGACTCGTACAGGTCGACCGGCGGCGACCAGCAGACGACGCGGTCGTCGAGCAGGTCGGCGTCGAGGTCGTCCGGTAGGTCGTACTCGGTTCGCCCGTCGAACCCGCCGTCGGCCGTGCACGCGAAGTACGACACCTCGCTCTCCTCGTCGACGACGGCGAGCGTTCGTCCCCCCAGCGACGCTGCCGCCAGCTCCTCGCGCTCGCCGACGACGCGGACGCGGTGGGCGACCGGGCCGCCGGGCTTCTCGCCGCGCTCGAACACGAGGATGTCGGCGTCGTCGTGGCGACCGTCGGAATCGTCGTCCGTGTTGTCCGCGCCGGCGTCGCGTCCGTCCGCGCTCCCCGGCCACCCCGCACGGGCGGGGGCGAGATAGAAGCCCCGCTCGCGCAGGTCGGCGTACACCAGAAACCGGGCGGCGAAGCCGGACTCGCCGGCGACGCTGTCGCGGAAGAACGCCCGGAAGTCCATCCCGGAGACCGAATCGATGTCGCCGCGATACAGCAGATGGGCCGCCTCCACCCGTGCGAGGGTCACGTCGGGTCCCGACGCACGGCCGTACCCCCGGGCGTCGTGGAACCGCTGGCGCGCATCGCCCGCTGCGCGGACCACGTCGCCGTCGAGTGTCGCGTTCATTGTGTGTACCGGCGGGTGGTTCGGGTATAGGGGCTGTGGTCGCTCGACACGTCGTGTCACGGCGTTGTCCGGAACGGCCGCTCCCCGGTGCTCGCTTCGGGAGCGAGAACGCTACTCCCGTCGGGGGCTACTCCCGCGAACCCTCGTCAAATCAATCGACCGGACGGGACGACACGCGCCGACCGATCACGGCTCGTGGACGTGGCCGCACTCGGGGCACTTGACCTCCTCGCCGCGCACCTCGGCGCTCGCCTCGCGCACGTCGCGCATCACCGAGGAGATCTTGTCCTCGGCGGCCAGCTCCTCCTCGACGGCGAGGTCCGCGCCCTCGACCTCCAGCAGGAACTTCGCGACCTCCGTCGACTCGTACATCACGTCGTCGAGGTCCTCGGCGGTGAAGAACCCGGACATCGCGCCGTAGAGGAAGGTGGCACCCGCCTTGCGCACCTTCTCCTCGAAGGACGCCCGCGCCTGGTTCACCGCCTGCGGGGTGTACGTGTCGGTCATGAACGGGACGAGCCGCGGGAGGTTCTCGCCGATCTTCGTCATCTCGACTCCCGTCTCCGTCCGGAAGTCCGAACACAGCCGCGCGATCGCCCACTCGCGGGCGGTGACGTAGGTGCGGTCGCGGAGGAACTCGTTGACGCGGTCGTACTCCGCCCGTTCCATCTTCTGGAAGCGGTCGTACTTCGCCACGTCGTCGGGCACGTCCTCGGGGACGCCCTCGCCGGCGTCGGCGCCGACGTCCGGTCCGGGGACGGACCCCGACGCGTCCGCTGTCGCTGCGGACTCGTCGGCCGCCACAGACTCGTCGGCCGTGGCCCCGTCCGCCGTCACGGACTCGGCGTCCGCGCGTTCCTCGTCGGTCGCCTCCTCGCGCTCCGGGGACGCGCCGACGACACCCTCGGCGGCGCCCTCGCCGACGTCGGTGGCCCGCTCGTCGATGTCCTCGGCCGCGGCCGCGTCGGCGTCGCCGCCGGCCTCCTTGCCCGCGTCGTCGGTCATGGCGCCCCGTAGCCGAGCGACGGTGAAAAACCCGTCCCCCACGCGTCCGACGGACGGCGGACGGCCGCCGGGTGGCCGGCACCCGCACGCGGGGTGACGGCGTCCGCCCGCGGCGGCGTCGGCGGCATGCTTTTGTCCGGCCCTGCCGACCGTCGGCGCATGAACGTACTGCTGGGCATCGGCGGGAGCGACGACTCCCTCCGGGCGCTCGAGGACACCGTCGAGCGGGCGAAGGCCACCGGCGACGACCTCACGGTCGCGGTCGTCGAGAACCCCCAGGCCGACCGCACCCCCGAGGAGGTCGAGGATCGCGTCCGGACGGTGCTCGCGGAGGCGGGCCTCGACGCCGACGTGCGCCGCGTCGAGGGCGACGCGGGCAGCCAACTCGTCGCCATCGCGGAGGACGAGGGGTTCGACATGATCGCGATCGGCGGGGGCGAGACCAGCCCGATGGGGAAGATCAACCTCGGCAGCATCGCGCAGTTCGTCCTCCTGAACTCCCACGTCTCGGTGAAACTGGTCAGATGAGCGGCGACCGCGTCTACCCCGACGAGCCGGCCGGCCCGTTCGAGGCGCCGCCGCTGTCGTTCGTCGACCGCGAGGGCCGCGACATCGAGATCCGGCCGTATCCACCCGACGCCGACGGCGAGGCCGGCGAGGAGGAGTTCGAGGCGCTCGTGGAGATGTACACGGCGTTCGACCCGGCCGACCGCGCACAGGGGATCCCCCCGGGCCGGGAGTCGGACGTGCGCTCGTGGCTGGAAACGATCCTCGGCGACGACGGCTACAACGTCGTCGCGTGGGACGGCGACACCGTCGCCGGCCACGCCACGCTCGTCCCCGACGGCGAGGCGTACGAGCTGGCGATCTTCGTGCTGCAGGCGTACCAGGGCGCCGGCATCGGCACGCACCTGATGAAGGCGCTGTTGGGCCACGGCGCCGCGAACGACGTCGACAAGGTGTGGCTCACCGTCGAGCGGTGGAACCGCGCCGCGGTCGGCCTCTACAAGAAGGTCGGCTTCGAGACGAGCGACGCCGAGTCGTTCGAGCTGGAGATGACGGCCGTGTTGGCGGATCCGGCGTAGGCGCCCGCGCGTCGCTTCCGGGTGTAGCGCCCGTTCTCTCGCGTCGATCAGGTCACACCGACAACACGGGCTGACTCGCGTACAGCAGCACGTACTCGGCGGCCTTCTCCAGCACCTCGCCGGGCTCGCCGGTGAGCGGCTCGCGCGGGATGACGATGAAGTCGGCGTCGATGTCCTCGGCGGTGTCGAGGATGACCGATCCGGGGTGGGTAGTCTTGCGCTTCGTCGAGAAGCCGTACGCGATCGAACTCGACACCTCGACGCCCTCCGCGTGGGCGAGATCGCGGACCGTGTCGGTGAACGCCTCTGTGTCCTCGGCGATCTCCGACTGGTCGACCATCTCCTCCTCGATGGCACGGACGACCTCCTCGCCGAGCACGTACACGGCGTGGACCTGCGCGTCGTACCGCTCGGCGACGGCGACGGCGTACTCGACCGCCGTCAGTGACTCGTCGCTCCCGTCCACGGGGACCAGTACGCGTTCGACGGTCAGGCTCATACGGGTGCCTGCGGCGGATGACGTGAAAGGTGTTCCCCTCGCCCGCGCCGCGATCGGCCGCCGTCCGCGGGTTCGGATGGTCGTTTCCCGCCGTCGCGACGGGCACATCGCCGGCGGCGCCGGCGCCGAGAGACTACGCCAGCGCCGACAGCGAGAACTCGAAGGCCGCGACGGGGACCTCCATGTCCCGGTCGACCAGCACCTCGGGGTGGAGTTCGCCCACGACGCCGACCTCGTCGCCGTCGATCACGACCGCGGCGACGCGCCCGTCGAGGAAGCTCGGGTGCTCCGTCGCGGGCGTCTCCAAATCGGCGTCGAAGTCGTCACAGACCGCCTGGAGGCGCGCCTTCGCGTCCTCGTAGGTGGCGTCGGTGCGCGCGAGCGCGCCGGCGACCCGGTAGTCCTCGGCGACGCGGGTGTTCACGTCGTCGTCGCGGTGGGCGACGAAGCCGACCTCAGCGAGGTCCTGCGGGTAGCTCCGGTGGGTGTTGTTCTCCAGCACCTGCACCAGCGAGGGGAGCGCCCACGTGCGCAGTTGGGTATAATCCTCGCTGTACGGGCTGGTGATCTCCGCACGCGGCTCGGCGCCCAGCGGCGCCTCCGACAGGTCGGCGCCGGGGTCGCGCTCGTCGAGGCGCAGCCGGTCGTAGTTCTCCTCGGCGGAGGTCATGTGGAAGTTCAGCATGTCCTCGAAGCCGAGGCCGACGAGGCTCGTGCGCACCGCCCGCTCCAGCCGCGAGCGCTCGTGGCGCCCGCCGATGGTGCCGATGTCGGGGTAGGTCGGCTCCAACTCGTTGAAGCCGTACGCCCGTCCCACGTCGTCGACCAGGTCCAGCGGATGGAGCACGTCGACGCGGTACGGCGGGATCTCCACGTCGTAGACGGTCTCCTCCTCGCCCAGACTGTAGGCGGCGTCGAGGCCCGAGCGCTCGAACAGGTCGACGACCTCCTCGCGCTCCAATTCGATCCCGAGCATCGTCTCGATGCGCTCGTGGGTGACGGACTTCTCGTCGGTGTCGAGGTCCGGCCGGATCAGTTCGGGGCCGTACTCGTCGGGGTACGTCGCGCCGTCCGTGTAGTCCACCTGCACCTCCTCGACGGTGCCGCCGCGCGCCGAGAGGGCATAACAGAGGATGACGCACATCTTGTCGATGGTCCACTGGTCGGTCCCGGTCAGTTCGATGAAGAGATCGCGGGATTCGGTGTCGACCTCCGTGCGCTTCCCGTTGATCACCGGCGGGAACGAGAACAGCCCGAGCTCGTCGTATATCGCGGGGTATCGGTCCAGATCCTCGACGAGATCGGCGTACGTCTCGCCGGTGTCGTGCTCCGCCAGCACCTCCGCGGGCGTCATCTCCGCGTTGGCGTCCAGCGGGACGAACCGGTCGCCGTCGGGCTCGACGCCGCGGTAGGTGATCGTCTTCTCGGTCGCGCCCAGATCGGCGGTGGCGGCGTCGATGGTGCCGGAGGGCTCGGATTCCTCCGTCAGAGCTTGGCCCTTCAGCATCGTGAGGTCGTGGACGCCGATGGCGCCCTTCGCGCGGCCGCGCCCCATCGTCGCGTGCAGCTTCTCCTGCAGCTGGATCAGCGAGTCGAGGCCGGACTCGCCGAGCTCGACGCCCCGGACGACCGCGCCCGTGACGTACGGGCGCTCGTCCGGGACGGAGGGGTCGACCTCGATGGTCCAGCCGGCGTCGTTCGTGTTCGGGACGTACACGCCGCGGTCGGCGCCGTACTGGTAGCGCAGCGACCGAGCCACCCCCTCGACCGAGAGCCGGTCGAGGCGATCGGGGCCGAACTCGAACTGGAGCAGGCCGTCGTCGGTGTCGCCCTCGTACTCCAGCCCGAGCGCGAACAGGTCCTCCTTGAACTCCTCGTCGCTTTTGTTCTCCTCGCCGGTCAATCCTCGAAGCTCGTCAGTGTCGATGTCGACGACTGGCATCAGTAGGTCACCTCCGCGTTCCGCAGGAACTCCAGATCCGCCAGCGTGCCGTGCAGGTCGCGGATGTCCTCCGCGCCCGTCGTGAGCATCGCGAGCCGTTCCAGCGCGAGTCCCCACGCCATCACGTCGCAGTCGATCCCGAGCGGTTCGAGCACCTCGTCGCGGAACATCCCCGAGTTCCCGATCTCGATCTCCTCGCCCGTCTCGGGGTGCTCGCCGAACAGCTCGAAGCTCGGCTCCGTGTAGGGGTTGTAGTGCGGCTTGAAGCGGATCTCCTCGATCCCGAACTGCCGGTAGAACTCCTCGAAGGTACCCATGAGGTCGCGCACCGAGAGGTCCTCGGCCATCACCCACCCCTCGATCTGGTAGAACTCCAGCAGGTGGGTGGCGTCGAGCGTGTCGTTGCGGTACGCCTTCTGGACGGAGAAGTACCGCTTCGGGGGCTCCAGGTCCGCGTTCGCGTACCCCGAGAGGTAGCGCATCGACAGCGACGTGGTGTGCCCGCGCAGGGCGATCGCCCGCGCGAAGTCCTCCGACCACGGCGAGTGGTAGCCGTCGCCGTCCTCGCCGACGCCGTCGCGGTGGGCCGCCTCGACGCGGTCGACCAGCCCCTCGGGGAGGTCGGCCACCGGCGGCACGTCGAGCGCGAAGCGGTCCCAGTGGGTGCGCGCCGGGTGGTCCTGCGGCATGAACAGGCAGTCGTTGATCCAGAAGTCCGCGTCGGCGTGCGGGCCGTCCATCTCCTGGAAACCCATTCCCACCAGCACGTCCTTCACGCGCTCGGACATGCCGCGGAGGACGTGTTCCCGGCCGCCCTCGACGGCCGGCGCGTCCGCCTCGACGGTGTACTCGGCGAACTCGACGTCCTCCCAGTCGCCGCTCGTGAGCAGTTCGGGCGTGAGCCGGTCGACGGTCTCGGCGGCCTCGACGCCGGCCATCAGCGCGTCCACGCCGTCGTCGGTGAGCGTGACGGAGCGGACGGTACGCTCGTCGAGTTCGACGAGGCCGCGGCTCTCCAGTCGGTCGAGCAGGGCCGCGTCGTCGACGGCCTCGTCCGCAGCGAGCGCGTCGAGCGCGGCGGCCTCGTCGTCGTCGTCCGGGTCCGCGTCCTCGTTCGCCGAGACCTGTCCGGAGTCGACGACGCCGTACCCCTTGCGGGCGTAGTTGGCGAGCGCGATGTCGACCTCGGGACCCTCCAGCCCGGCGGCGCCGACCGCCTCGCCCATTCCCACGTCGCCGCCGGCGTCGCGGGCGGCGCGGAACAGGCGGACCTCGGGCAGCCCCTCGTTCCGGTAGGTCTCGCCCTCGTCGGTGAGCGTCGCCGACTCCTCGACGCGCTCGTCGACGGTGACGAGCCCCTCGTCGCGGAGGTCGAAGGCGGCACGAGTGACCGTCTCGGGCTTCAGGTCCGTCTCGGCTGCGAGCTGTTCGATCGTCTTCGCGTCGGTCGCGCTGGCGGCCTCCAGCAACGCGACCTGCGCCTGTGGGAGTCGCATTCGGTTGTGTTCGTGTCCGATCGGTCGGTGGTTAGTCGTGTCGTTCCGGCCTCGCGCCCTCGGACGGAAGCCGGGCGATGCCCGCTGGGGCGACCCGCATCGGTTTCACGCGGCGGCGACCCCTCGGCCGCCGCCGCGCTCCGCCGGGGTCAGCGGCGCGGGAAGAAGAAGCCGGACCCGTCCCCGTCGGTGGTCGGGTGCGGTGCCTGCGTCGTCGCGGCGGGTCCGGTCGCCATATCGGGGAGACGGACCGGGGTCGACTAAAGCGTTCGGTCGCTGCGGAGTGATAGCTCTGCACGCAGCGCTATTTATTCGATCGGCGACCGAACTACCGGGTATGTCCTCATCAGATATGACCGCCCTGAAGCACGCGGCCATCGGCGCCGCGGTCTCGCTCGTGACGTTCTTCCTGCCGTTCTCCCCGGTGATCGGCGGGGGCGTCGCCGGCTACCTCCACGGCCCCGACCGAACGGAGGGCGCCAAAGTCGGCGGGCTCTCGGGCCTGCTGGCCGCGGTTCCGGGCGCCGTCATCGCGACGCTGATCGCGTCGGTTTTCGTCATCGTCGGCCCCGGCCAGCGCTCGGGGCTGCTCGTCGCGTTCGCCCTGTTCCTCGTGCTCCTGCTGGTCGGCGCGCTGTACGGGGGCGCCCTCGGCGCCGTCGGCGGCCTCGTCGGCGCGCTCCTCAACGAGGAGTTCGACGGGCCGAACTCGACGCCGGCGCGAGCAGGCGACCCGACGACGCTCCGTGACGACCGGTCGGAGTCCGATGACGAGCCCCGTTCGGAGTTGACGGAGTTCGACGATGCGATCGGGGAGCCGAACCGGAGCTAAGACTGCGAACCGGGCCCGCGAGCACGACCGACTCGGCTCGCCACATGAGGTATCCGCCCCTGCGACTTCCTCGACTGGCTCGTTCCCGCATCCCCACCCCCATCCGTAGCCGTGCCCGCGCGCCGCGTTACGCCACGTTCTGCTCGACGAGCAGGTCCCCGTCCTCGAACCGGTCGCGTCCGAGCCCGGACACGTCGACCGTGGACGCCTCGCCGTCCAGCACCAGCTCCGCGACGACCCGCGCCGTCGCCGGCGCGTGCTGGAAGCCGTGACCCGAGAACCCCGCGGCGGTGACGACGCCCGGCACGGACTCCTCGACGATCGCGTGATGGTCGGGCGTCACCGCGTACAGGCCGGCCCAGCCGCCAGCGAGGCGGCTCTCGGGGCCGAAGTAGTCCGCGAACGCGCCGACGCGCTCGATCGCCTCGACGGCCCAGTCGGTGTCGGGCGTCTCCGAGAAGCGGTCTGGGTCCGTCACGACCGGGTCGGCCTCCGCGAAGTGGCCGCCGACGAGCGCGCGGCCGTCACGTTCGGGGCGGAAGTGCGCGGTCGTGTCGGCGTCGATGACCAGCGGATCCGACTCCGGAACCGGCCGCTCGGGCTCGACGACGGCCGTCTGGCGGCGGTGCGGGACGATGGGGAGGTCGTAGCCGGCGGTCTCGGCCAGCCGCGGCGCCCACGCGCCGGCGGCGTTGACGACGGAGTCTGCAATGAGGGGGTCGGCGTCGTCGTCCGCGAGTTCGACTCGGACGCCCGACTCCCGGGGATTCAGTCCCGCGACGGGCGTGTTCGTCCGGATCTCGACGCCCACCTCGCGGGCGGCGCCGGCGTACCCCTGGAGCGCGAGGTGCGGGTCGGCGAAGCTGTCGGTCGGACAGTAGGTGCCGTCGACGAACTCCTCGGGGCGGAGGCCGGGGCACAACTCGGCGGCCTCGTCGGGATCGACGAGGCGGCTCTCGACGCCATACTCGCGTTGCATGGCGACCTGCTCGGCGAAGGCGTCGGCGGTGTCGCCGTCGCGGGTGCAAAAGAGGTAGCCCGTCCGCCGGCGGTCGATGTCGACGCCGAAGCGCTCCTCGAAGGCGTCCCACACCTCGATCGAGGCGACGGAGAGCTCGACGTTGACCCGGGTGGAGAACTGCGCACGGATGCCGCCGAGCGCGCGGTCGGTGCTGCCGGCGCCGAGGCTCCCCCGTTCGAGGAGCGTCACGTCGGCGCCGCGGGCGGCGAGCTCGTACGCGCTGGCGACGCCGACGATTCCCCCGCCCACCACGACGGCGTTCATACCGTGTGGTGTGTGAACGCGGGTATTGGATGTTCGGGCTGTGAGCCGCTCGTCGGATCCCGCGCGGTCCGACCTCCGACCGGACGACTGGGCGACGGCTCCGGGAGGGCGGCCTCGGCGGTGCCGGCCGGAGCGACGACGATCGGCGGCCACCGATCCACGCAACTTTTGCACACTCACGGAGACGCCCCCGTCAACCAGCCATGTCCGATCCCGTCACCGTCACCGACATCCGGCGGGCGCGCGAGCGGTTCGACCCCGACATCGTCCGCGAGACGCCCGTCGAGCGCTCCCGGTCGCTCTCGGAGATGAGCGGCGCGGACGTGCGCCTCAAGATGGAGCACCTCCAGCGCACGGGCTCGTTCAAGACCCGCGGCGCCTCGACGAAGATCGCCGAGATCGCGGACGCGGGCGAGGGTGAACGGAGTGAGCCCTCGAAGCGAACGGCGAGCGACGTGAGCCGTGAGCACGGCGACGCCGAGCGCGTCGTCGCCGCCAGCGCCGGCAACCACGCCCAGGGCGTCGCGCTCGCGGCGACGAACGCCGGGATCCCGGCGACGGTCGTGATGCCCGAGGACGCCCCGCAGGCGAAGGTCGACGCCACCCGCGGCTACGGCGCGGAGGTCGTCCTCCGCGGCCGGGAGTTCCAGGAGGCGGTCGCGCACGCCCGCGACCTCGCGTCGGAGCCCGGGTCCGTCTTCGTCCACGCGTACGACGACCCCGCCATCGTCGCCGGGCAGGGCACGCTCGGCCTCGAACTCGCCGAACAGGTCCCCGACCTCGACACCGTGATCGTCCCCATCGGCGGCGGCGGCCTCATCGCGGGGGTCGCCACCGCGCTCGCGGCCGTCGCCCCCGAGGTCCGCGTCGTCGGGGTGCAGGCCGAGGAGGCCGCGACGGTGCCCGAGAGCCTCGACAAGGGCGAGCCGGTCGACCGCGAGCACACCCGGACCATCGCCGACGGCATCGCCACCGGCGGCGTCGCCGACCTCACCTACGAGCTCATCGAGCGCCACGTCGACGAGGTCGTCACCGTCAGCGACGACGAGATCGCCCACGCCGTCCTCACGCTGCTTCAGCGCGCCAAACAGCTCGTCGAGGGCGCCGGCGCCGCCAGCGTCGCCGGCCTCCTCTCGGGTCGCATCGACGTAACCGACGAGACGGTCGTGCCGCTGCTGTGCGGCGGCAACATCGACATGTCGCTGCTCGACACCGTGCTCGAACACGCGATGACCGACCGCGACCAGCTCCTCCGGCTGCGCGTCCGCATCGAGGACGAACCCGGCGAGCTGTCGACGCTGTCGACGGTCCTCGCGGACCGCGGCGCCAACGTCTGCCACGTCCGCCACGACCGTGCCGTCGAGGACCTTCGCGTCGGCGAGGCGTACCTCGTGTTCGAGGTCGCGACGGCGGGCCGCGAGCACGCCGGCCAACTCCTCGATGCGATCCGCGACCGCGGCTACGAAGTCACTCGCGTCAACTGACACGTCCGCCGGGCCGGTCGTCGAAACGATCACTCGATTCGTGGTAACGAGTCTCACTCCACCCGAAACGGAGGGGTTCGCGGGGGTCGAGAAAACGACTCCACGATATATCAGAATTAGGAATTCGTTTCAAGTTGTATGACTTCTGACCGACGAGCGACTGACGAACGACGGACATCGGTCGGACTTCGACGGTTGTCGGTGCCGGGAGCGGCCGCCGCCGCCGCGCGCTCGGCCGGCCGGCGGCACGTTTCGGGTCCGGGTCCGCAACCCCGTCGCTTCGGACGGAACGGCGGTTGCCGACGGCGCTGTTCGCAGGTACTTGCCGCCGGTACACGCGATCCGTTTCATATCTCCGACATCGGTTGTGCCGTCGTTCACTGCGTTCGGTCGCTCTTCGCTCACTCCGCGCCGCTCACTAGGTCCGCTCCGCCTCGCCTGCTCACGGCTCACTCCGTTCGCCGTTCACGTATCGAGGCCTCACGTCCGTTCGGCCTCGCCCGCCCGATGCTCGGAGATGATCTCGTCCACCATCTCCTCGGTCTGCTCGCGCTCGCGCGCCGCGGCCCGGTCCTCCCAGTCGTCGATCACCGCCTCCACGTCGCTCTCGCGGGCGACCGCCAACTCGTCGACCTCCTGCAGCGTCACGTCGTCCGCCGGACCGACGGGGATCTCGTGTTCGAACAGCACCTCCTCGGCGATGTCCGAGAGTCCCCCGTTCCGGAGGATCACCCGCGGCTCCGTCTCCGCGAGCCGCTCGGCCGTGGCCCGGCCGGCGCCGGAGGCGTCCCGGAGGTAGATCACGTCGCCGGCGGCCAGTCCGTACTGCTCGTCGGCGTGCTCGATCGCGCGCTTCGTGAACTGCTCGACCGCCTTCACGGCTACCAGATCGCGTCCCTCCGAAACGTCCGCGAAGTTGTCGTGGTCCAGCTTCCACAGCGTCTTCATGCGCGCGAGTTTCTCCTCGAGCTCCTCGACCGTCTCCTCGGCCTCGTCGCGTTCGCGCTCCAGGCGACTGTTCTCGCGCCGGATCCGCGTGACCTCGCGGTCGCGCCGGGCCTCCAGTCGCTCCTCGTGCCGGGCGTCCGACAGCTCCTCCTCCAGGTCCTCGATCTCGTCGTCCTTCTCCTCGAGTTCGTCCTTGAGGTCCTCGACGTGCGACTGGAGGCGGTCGACCTGGGATTCGAGGTCCCGGATGCGCTTCTCCTCGTCGGTGAGTTCGCGCGGTTCGGGCCCGGACTCCTCGGCCTCCTCGCCGTCGTCGTCCCGGAGGTCCGACAGCGCCCCCTCGACGGACTGCTCGTCGGCGACGACGCGGGCGATCACCTCCGCGCGGTCGATCCCCGCGGGGGTCTGCCGGCCGACGCGCTCGAACTGGTCCTCGTGGTCGTCGAAGGCGAAGAGGGCGGCCGCGAGCGCGTCGCGCTCGTGGTCGTTGTCGTACGCCTCCTCGCGCGTGCGATGGAGCTTCTCGTCGACCGGGAGGTCCGACTGGGGCGTCCAGCCGGCGGCGTCGAAGCTCCGCCGGAACCGCTCGACGGTCTCGGGCATCGGCGTCACGTCGGCGGCAACGATCACGGGCCGGCCGCGCTCGATCAGCCACTCGATCACGTCGGCAGTGTCGGCCGTCCGCGTCGAGTGCACGTCGAAGACCGTGCCGTCGAGGCCGACGACGGCCGCCGCGGTGGTGGTGCCGGGGTCGATACCGACGATCACGCGGTCCCGGCGCTTGACGAGCGGCTCGAACTCGATGCCGTCGCGGCGCTCGCGCTCGATCTCGACGCGGGTGTCGCCGGAGCGATGGGCGCTCACCGGGATGTCCTGCGGCCGCGCCGACACCGAGAAGACGGCGTTCTGGTAGCCGCCGTACTTCTCCGTGATGTCGACCTCGTAGTCGAGCCCCGCGTCGTCCAACGCCGACTCGACCTCCCGGGCGCGCCGCTTCACGTTGCCGTGGATCCGACGGGTGTAGCGGTCCTGGCTCCAGCCACCCTTACCCGTCGAGCGCCCGCGGGACACCTTCACCGTCGTCGTGTCGGTGAATGCGGTCACCTCGTAGCCGACGTTCGCGGCCGCGAGGCGGGCGCTCGCCTCCGCCTCCTTCATCGGCTTCTTCCCGTACGGGACGCCGTGACGGGAGGCGACCCGCGAGAGCGGCTCGGGCCGTTCGGCGCCGGTCACCTGCACGAGCGACGTTTCGTGGGGGAGCGCCCGCAGGAACCGGACGAGGTCGTCCTTGTCCGCGGCGAGTTCGTAGGCGTTGTCGGTGGCGACGACGGCGGGCTCGTCGGCCTCGATCCGCCGGCGGAGCTTGCGGTGGGAGACGACGTCCCGCTCGATCGACTCGCCGTCGAAGACGACGAGCGCGTAGGAGGGGGCGTCGCCCCGGATGTCGCCGCTCTGGATGTCGACCCCGAACACGAGGGAGTCGAGCGCGCTCGTCCGGGCGTTCACGCCCGCGCCTTGGCGGCTGTCGCGTAAAAACTCCGCGCTGGTCGTTCGTCGGCGACGCCGCTCACTCCCCGTCCGCGTCGGGGTACGGCACCTCGACCCGGTCGCCGTCGTCGGGGAACCACACCTCGCCGTCGAACGCGTCGGCGGCCTCCCGTTCCAACTTCCCCGCCCGTCCAGCGTACCGCGAGGAGAGGTGCGTGAGCGCGAGCCGCTTGGCGCCGGCGCGTCCGGCGATCCGGGCGGCCTCGACGGCCGTCGAGTGGGCGGTCTCGCGGGCGCGGTCGGCGTCCTCGTCGAGGAACGTGGCGTCGTGGACGAGCAGGTCAGCCCCCTCGGCGGCCTCGACGGTCGCGTCGGCGGGCCGGGTGTCGCCGGTGTAGACGACCCGCCGTCCCGGTCGGGACGGCCCGACGACCTGCTCGGGCTCGATGACGCGGCCGTCGTCCAACTCGACGGACTCGCCCTCGTGGAGCTTCCCGTACGCCGGCCCAGGCGGAACGTCGAGCTCCTCCTCGGCCTTCTCGCGGTCGAAGCGACCCTTCCGGTCGTCCTCGACGAGCGCGTAGCCCACCGAGGAGGTCCGGTGATCCGTCTCGAACGTCCGGATCTCGTACTCCGCGCGGTCGAGCGCGACCGACCCGGGACGCTCCTCGTGGACGGTCACCGGGAAGCTCGGGTCGTGGCCGGCGGCGTGGACCAGCCCCTTGAGGTGGCGTTTCGACCCGGGCGGCCCGTGGATCGCCAGCGGCGCCTCGCGGTCGTTGAAGTCGAGGCTCTGGATCAGCCCCGGGATCCCGAGCACGTGGTCGCCGTGGAGGTGGGTCACGAACAGGTGCGAGAAGCCGAAGCCGGTGCCGAAGCGCATCATCTGGCGCTGGGTCCCCTCCCCGCAGTCGAGGAGGAACTCGTCGCCCTCGCGGTTCAGGTACAGCGCGCTCGGCGCGCGCTCTACCGTCGGCACCGCGCCGCTCGTCCCGAGGAAGGTGACCCGGATCATACCCGGGAGTGGAGGTGCCGACGGTGAAACGCTGTCGGAGCGCGCCGCAGCAGCGCCGCGACCACGTCGCCGCCCGACTGACTGCGCCCGCGGGGACCGACATCGAACCCGGCGCTGTGTCCGGATTAATTCGGCTGAATCCCGGACGAATCCGGGTTCGTGGCCGGCTCCGTATATGTGGTCGCCGCCGGTACGACCGTGTACGATGTCACGACACACGACCGGGTGGGCCGCCGTCGCGGCGGCCCTGATGTTGGTTCTCGCCGGCTGTGCGGGCGGCGTTCCCTCCGGGGGCGACGCCGGGACCGCCGACGGCGGGGGCGACGGGGGAACCGTCAACTTCTACATCAGCGACCAGCAGAACGCGATCGACCAGTTCGAACACCTGAACGTCACGATCACCGAGGTCACGCTCGTTCGGGCGGACGCCGACGACGCGGATTCGGATGACGACGGCGCTGACGACGAGGACGGAACGGAGACGACCGAACCGACCGAAACAGCCGAATCGACCGAGACGCCCGAGTCCGACGACGGCGACGACGCGGACGACGGCGGGCAGGTGACCTACGAGGTCGACGACGTCACCGTCGACCTGACCGAGCTGCAGGGCGCGAACGCCTCCAGACTCGGGTCGGTCCCGGTCCCGAACGGCACGTACACGAAGGTCTTCGTCGAGGTCGAGTCGGTGAACGGCACCCTCACCGACGGCTCCTCGGCGGACGTGAAGCTGCCGTCGAACAAGCTCCAGCTGAACAAGGAGTTCACCGTCGGCACCGGCGAGGAAGTGGACTTCGTCTTCGACGTGACCGTGTTCGAGCGCGGTCCCAACGGCTACATCCTCAAGCCGGTCGCCGGCGAGTCCGGTACGGGCGACGAGGTGGAGATCCGCGACGTCGGCGAGCGCGGCGAGGGGGACGACGAACGCGAGGAGTCCGAGGGCGATGACGCCGCCGGCGACGACGCCGATGACGGCGGCGACACCGACGACGCCGATGACGCCGACGACGCCGATGACGCCGACGACGCCGATGACGCCGACGACGCCGACCGCGGCGAGTCCGGTTCCTCGAACTCCGGCCAGTCCTCGATGGACTTCTACCTCAGCGACGAGCAGAACGCCATGGGCGACTTCGCCCACCTCAACGTCACGGTGACGAACGTCGGACTCCAGCGCGGCGGCGAGTCCGGCGGCTGGGTCGAGAAGGACGTCGACGACCGGACGGTCGACCTGACGACGCTGCCGGGCGCGAACGCGACGAAGCTCGGCACCTTCGGGGTCGAGAACGGCACCTACACCAAGGTGTTCGTCTACGTCGACGGCATCGACGCGACGCTGGAGAACGGCGACTCCGCGAACGTGAAGCTGCCGTCGAACAAGCTCCAGTTGAACAAGGAGTTCACGGTCGGTAACGGCGAGGAAGTGGACTTCGTCTACGACATGTCGGTGTTCAAGGCCGGCAACTCGGGCAAGTACATCCTCAAACCCGTCGTGGGCGAGTCCGGCACGGGCGACGAGGTGCCCATCGAGGACGTCGACGAGCGCGAGGACGAGTCCGACGACGGGGCGGCCGAGAACGACTCGGACGACGAAGAGGCGGAGATCGCTGCCCTGAACGCCTCATTCGTCGGGAACGTCGCCGCGGGCGAGAACGCGACCGTCGAGGTGACGCGCAACGGCTCGGCCGTCGAGAACGCCACGGTCGAGGTCACACAGGAACTCGACGACGACGAGATGACCGAGACGTTCAGTACCGGCGCGGACGGGACGGTCACGTTCTCGGTCGACGCGAACGTGACCGAGCTGAGCGTCGAGGTCGAGGCCGGCGACGGCGAGGCCGAGTTGGAGCGGGAGTTCGAGAGAACCGACGGCGATGACGGCGAGGGGACCGCTGACGACGGCGACGACGGGTCCGACGGGGCCGCCGACGGCTCCGACTCCGCGGCGCTGCGCGCCGCCGCAGTCTGACGCTCGATCCTCGATCAACGATCGGGTAGTACGGCAACGCTCGCGCCGACTTTCGCCGGCTTTCAGCGATTGGGAACCAGGTGTCGTTTATACCGGGATAGCCGTCCGATCCTCACCTGTGAGGTGAGACCCATGGCATACTCGGAAACGAACCCGTTGGCCGAAGACTTCGGCTTCGAGGTCGGCGGGCCGCTCGCGGCGTACTGGATCGCCCTACTTCGGGTCATTACCGGCTGGTGGTTCTTCCACGCCGGCGTGACGAAGCTCATCGAGAACGGGCTGAACTTCACGTACGGCACGGCGTACATGCAGGGGATGACCGGCACCGCGCTGGGCCCCATCCCGGTGTGGATGGGGAACAACCTCGCGTGGCTCATCGAGCCGGGCGTGCCCCTGTTCGAGACGCTCATCGGGCTGGCGCTGATGGCGGGGGCGTTCGTCCGCCTGGCGGCCTTCGGCGGGGTCGTCTTCATGACCCTGTTCTGGGTCGGCAACGCCGGCTTCGGGAACGGCCTCGTCAACGGCGACCTGATGGGGCTGCTCCTGTTCGCCACGATGATGGTGTTCGCGGCCGGCCGCTACTACGGCCTGGACGCGCTCATCGAGCGCCTCGACGTGGTGAACCGCTACCCCAAGCTCCGCTACCTCCTCGGGTAAGGAGGTGAGACCAATGAACCAATTCGACATCACCGACAAGATCGCGACGGCGTTCGGCGCGGGACTGGTGCTGCTGGGTATCGTCGGGCTCGGCCTCGTCGAGCTCCTCGCGGGCAAGCCGTACAGCCCCGTCCCGCTGACCAACGAGGCGGGCGAAGTGATCGCGACGCCCGCGATCGACCCGACGCTGCGGACCGGCCTGGTCCTCCTCGGACTGGTGGTCCTGTTCGTCTGGGGCCTCTACCGGGCGGCCACGCCCGACGCCGGGGCCGACCGGACGCCGACGGAAGTCACGGCGGACTGAGCGCCCCCTGCCGCGGACCTCCGTCGCGGGCGCCCGCGACAGGCAACGAACCGAGCGACGACCGCCGATTCGATCCCACGGGTCGAACCGACTCCGCCGTTTTTCCCGACACGTTCCACCCACAGCGGTGCCGCCGCCGTAGTACTCATCGGACGACCGTATCCGACCCATCCGCCATTGCAACCGCACCCGCCGTCGCAACCCCAACCGCCACTGCCACGGCCTCGCCGAACGGCAGGGTTCAAGCCGTCCGGGCAGCTACCACGCGGTAATGGACGGCCCGCTGTGGACGGACACGCACGCCCCCGCGCTCGCGGACCTCCCGCAGGAGGACGTTCGCGAGCGGCTCGCTCGGGCGGTGGACGAGCCGATGAACCTCGTGGTGCAGGGTCCGCCGGGGTCGGGCAAGACCGCCGCCGTGCGCGCGCTCGCCGAGGCCGCACACGACGACCCCGACAACGACCTCATCGAGATCAACGTCGCGGACTTCTTCGGCCGCACCAAAAAGGAGATCCGGCAGGACCCCCGCTTCGAGTCGTTCCTCACGGGGCGCTCGCGCATGGCGAAACGCGACATGATCAACCGCGTGCTGAAGGAGTCGGCCGCGAACGCGCCGATGTCGGGGTCGTACAAGACGGTCCTGCTCGACAACGCCGAGGCGATCCGCGAGGACTTCCAGCAGGCGCTCCGGCGCGTGATGGAGCAGTACCACCGCACGACGCAGTTCGTCATCGCGACGCGCCAGCCCGCCAAACTCATCCCGCCGATCCGCTCGCGCTGCTTCCCGGTGCCCGTGCGCGCGCCGACGACCGACGAGATCATCGGAGTGCTTTCGGACGTTTGCGAGGCCGAGGGGATCGACCACGACGACGACGGGCTGGAGTTCGTCGCCAGCGCGGCCGGCGGCGACCTCCGGAGGGCGATCCTCTCGGCGCAGACCACCGCCGTCGAGCACGAGGAGGTGACGATGTCGGCGGCCTACGAGACGCTCGGCGAGGTCGGCACCGACGAGGCGGTCCTCTCGGCGCTGGAGGCGGCGCAGGCCGGGGAGCTGAAGGAGGCCCGTTCGGCCCTCGACGACCTGCTCCACGACGAGGGGTACGAGGGCGGCGACCTCCTGCGGGAGATCCTCCGCGTCGCGCGCTCGAAGTCCGACGCCTCCCCCGAATCGGTCGCCCGACTGCACGCCCTCGCGGGCGAGGTCGACCTCGATCTCGTCGAGGGGAGCGACGACCGAATCCACCTCACGCACCTGCTCGCGGCGTGGGGCGCCGGCCGGACGACGACCGAGACGGCCGTCCGCGACCCCGTCGACGCATGATCCGGGTTCCGGTTCCGGACCTGGCTCCCGGGAGCGAACGTCGCGTCCTCGTCCCGTTCGTGCTCGCCGTGCCGTTCCTGTTGCTCGTGCCGCCGATCGGGATCCTGTTGCTCGCGGTCGGCGGCTTCTCCGTGTACTTCTATCGGGACCCCGACCGCGAGCCGTCGGGCGAGGGCGTGCTCTCGCCGGCGGACGGCCACGTCTCGGTGGTCCGCGAGGACGGCGACAACGTCCGCGTCGGGGTGTTCATGAGCCCGTTCGACGTGCACGTCTGCCGCGCGCCCGCCGACGGGACGGTGACGCGTCTCGACCACCGCGGGGCCGCCCACAAGCCGGCGTTCGCGAAGGACTCCGAGCGCAACGAGCGGTTCGAGTACACGCTCGACGCGGGCGAGAACGCGACCGACCGCGCCGGAGTCGAAGCCGGCGTCGTGGACGCCGACGGCGACGCCGATCGCGTCGACGGCGCGCTCATCGCGGGCTGGTTCGCCCGTCGGATCACCCCCTACGTTTCGCATGGAGATCCGGTCACGCGGGGCGAGCGGATCGGCTACATCGCGTTCGGCTCGCGCGCCGACGTGGTGCTCCCGAGCGCGTATTCCCTCGAGGACGTCCGCGTGAGCCGCGGAGAGGCGGTCCGCGCGGGCGAGTCGGTGATCGCGCGGCGGGAGTGACGCCCCGCGGTCGCCCCCCCCCGTCCCGGCGCATTCCGTCGCGTCCCGCCCCCCGCGTTCACTTTCACTCCGCACTCGTTCGCGACCGTCCCGTTTATCCGCGCCAACGGCTCACGCACAGCTATGCCGGGCAACCCGAAGGGCGATCGCCGGGAGCGCGAACTCGTCAACAGGCTCCACGACGCCGGCTTCGCGGTGATGCGCGCGCCCGCCAGCGGCTCCTCCACCGACCGCGAGCTGCCGGACGTGCTCGCGGGCGACGGCCGCGTCTTCTACGCCGTCGAGGCGAAGTCCTCCTCGGGCGACCCCATCTACCTCCGCGGCGAGGAGGTGGAGGCGCTCATCTACTTCGCGCGCAACTTCGGCGCCTCCCCGAAGATCGGCGTGCGATTCGACCGCGAGGACTGGTACTTCTTCCACCCGGGCGACCTCCACGTCACCGACGGCGGGAACTACCGCGTGAAGAAGGAGGCGGCCCTGGACGAGGGCGAGACCATCGACGATCTGTTGGCCGCCAGCGACGACACGGAGTCGGACACCAGCGTCGCGGAGGTGCTCAACGCCGTCGAGCAGGGCGTCCTCACCGCCGAGGAAGCAGAGGAGATGCTCTGAATCCGTCGGTTGCTGTAATCTCTTCCCGTTCGCGCTCCTCAGATCCCGATAACGGGCATGTCCGGCCGCTCAGTTGGGTCGAGCCGGCGCAGCCGCGAGGCCGGGAAGCCGTACCGCTTGCGTCCGGACACGTCGAGCGTGCCGGGCGAGCGCAGCGCGTTGCCGACGTACACCGCCTCGACCACCGGCTCGTGGTCGCCGTAGGCGGCGTTGGTGTCGTAGTCGGCGATCGGCTTCCCCTCCTCTGTCTCGTACTCGTCGGCCCGCTCGGTCGTGACGCCGGTGACGACGAGCAGCTTGTCGGCCTCGCGGTCGCGGACGAACGAGCCGACCGCGGGGCGGTGATCGCCACAGAGGAACGCGCCCTCCTCGCGGACGGGGACGAACACGCCGTCGCCGCAGACGGCGCAGGCGGCGACGCGCTCGCCGGGGGCGGGCACGCGGCCGATGCCGACCTCCATGCCGACGCGGCGGAGGTGCTTGCAGCGGTTCCCCCGGATCTCGTGGTCCGGACAGGTGCAGGTGTCGCTCCCGAGGTCGACGACGTACGTGCCGCCCTCGGTGTCGACGAGGTATCGGTCGTCGTCGCGGAGCGGGTACACCGCCATCGGCTCCGTCCGGGCGCGCTCGGTCCGCTCGCCGTCGCCGGGCTCGACGGCGTCGACGCCGTCCCGTGCGTTCGACTCCTCCAGTCCGCCGGGGCCGTCCGGCCCGTCAGGACCGTCCGGTGCGTCCGGCCTGTCCTCGGTGAAGCGACGCCGTCCGCGTGCGACGCCGTTCTCGTGGATGCCGTCGTGGCGGTTCCGGCCGTGGTGGCTCCGTCCGCGGGTTCGATCCGGTCGCTCGTCGGTGGTGAGTGCGGGTGTCATTGATCGGTGAAGGTACGGTCCGAGCGAACCTAAGGGCTCGGTCGGCCCTCCGCGGACGGTTCGCGGTATCCGGCGGCTGACGAACGCTTCGAAGCCCTTTTGCCGGGTCCACGGATACGGCGGTGCATGGAAATCGACGCCGAAATGCGCCGCATGATCGCCGTCTCCGTCGGCGCAGTCGTCGTCTTCATCGCCCTTCTGGTCGCCATCGGTCTCCAGTACACCGACGGCCACAACCTCTCGAACATCGGCGCGTACTACCTCGTCGCCGCGATCGGCCTGTTCGTCGTGCTGATGGCCGCCGCCGGCGTCCTCCTCGATCGCCGCGAGTAGCGATCGGAGGACCTCCGACCCGGACCCGTCGTTCCACCGGAGTGCCGCTCAGGCCGCGGCGTCGCCGGCGTCCGAGTCGGTTCGTTCACGCCAGTCGACGACCTCGTCGGCCTCGCGGAGCTTCCGGCTGTAGTACTCCAGGGGATGGGGCGCGACGCTGCGGTGGTTGTCCTCGTTCCCGCAGATCCCGTACTCGCCGAGCGTCCGACACGACGGCGGCGGGTACTGCGCGCCGGAGTCGTCGCGGAGGTACGCGAAGCGGTCGGCGACGAGCTCCGGGTCGAGCCCCGACAGCGCCACGGCCTCCTCGGCGTCGAGGTTGAGGCCAGCGAGGAACGCGAGCAGCGAGAAGCGCTCGTGGGGGTCCAGCTCGTCGCCGCCCTGTGCCCGCCCCAGCAGTTTCGCGATACACGGCGGGAAGTACTCGGGCGCGACCACGTCGAGGTCGGCGGCGACGCTCCGGTCGGCCAGCAGGTCGCGCAGGTCGCTTATCTCGGTCTCCAGCTCGTCGGCGAGCTCCTCGCCGACGCCCTCGAACGGGAGCCCCTCGGCGACGCGGTCCTCGACGGCCTCGCGCAGCAGGCGATACAGCTCCTCGCGTTCGGTGCGCACCTCGCCGTCGACGAGCTCGCGGTTGACGAGCCGCCAGTCGTCGCCCCAGTCGGGGTCGACGTACGAGAGGTACGCGCCGACGTCGAGCCAGAGCCACCTCCCCGCCACCTGCCCGGGCTTCGGGTCCTCGATTCGGACGGCGCCGGCGAGGTCGAACTCCCGCAGCAGGGCGTCCCGGTCGACGCGGGCGGGCTCGCGGCGGGCGCCGTCGTCGCGGGCGCGGTCGAGGTCCTCGGTGAAGCGGCGGTAGGCGGTGGCCGCCTCGGCCTGCGCGTACTTCTCGACGGCGGCGTGTGAGTCGAGCAGCGAGACGAGGATCCGCGCGATCGGATACGAGAGCAGCTCGTCGCGGGTGTCCCATGCGCCGGCGTCCTCGGGTTCGACGGTGCCCTCGGTGAGCGCGCGCTCGACCCGCTCGCGGCCGCGGTCGACGGCGTCGTCGCCGTCGGCGACGAGCGCGGCCAGGTCGACGCCCGACGCGCGGACGGCCTCGCGGGCCGACGCGAAGAACGGGTAGCGGGCGTGGCGCGGCTCCATGATCGCGTGTCCGTGGTGGTGGGCGGAGGTTAAGCGCGACGGTCTGATCCGTATTCTGTGGGAACTCGGATGACGAACACCGCTGCGGAGTTACCGCCGGCAGGGCGTCGAGGTTCTCGAAAGCCCCCGCGGGTGTGCGCTCCCGCGACTCGCTGCGCGCTTCGCTCGGCTCACTTCGTTCACCTCGCTCCAGTGCTTACGTCATCGGGGTTCGCGCACACCCGCGGCCCCTTTCAGTCCCGCCCACCGCGACCGCACCGCAGCCTCACGTACGTCGGAGCGAGCTCCGACGAACTCACGTTCACTCCGTTCACGTGAGCCTCCCCAGCCGACTGCGTTCCTCGCGCTCACTCCGTTCGCGCTCCGGTACTCGCCCCTCGCGCGCGGCGACCGCGCACGAGGCGCGGCAGCCGCACGCCAACCGCCGTGGGGTTGTGTGCGCCGTGTGAACGGGAGTGTTCGAACCGTTCGTGTCGTTTCGCCAATAGAAATACCGACAAACGATGTGACGCCGAGTCGACCTACTCGGCGGAAAAGTCGTCCTCCCACCGAAAGGTCCCGTTGTGTTGCACCACTTCGCCGTCGACCAGCATGCGCGAGTCCTCGGACATGTCCGTGATCATGTCGACGTGGACCGCCGAGTCGTTGCCCGACTCGCCCTCCGGCAGGCAGGCGTCGTACGCGCGCCCGACCGCGAGGTGGACGGTGTCGCCCATCTTCTCGTCGAACAGGATCGAGTCGGTGAAGCGGTCGATGCCGCGGTTCATCCCGATCCCGAGTTCCCCGAGTCGACGGGCCCCCTCGTCGGTGGCGAGCACGTCCGCGATCGCCTCCTCGCCCTGCTCGGCGGCGAAGTCGACGACCTCGCCGTCCTCGAACGTGAGCGAGACGCCCCGCACGCGCCGGGCGTCGATGGTCATCGGCACGTCGAAGTACACCTCGCCCTCGGTGGCGTGCGGCGCGGTGAACACCTCGCCCGAGGGCAGGTTGTGGGAGTCGTAGGCGACGCTCGCGGCGGAGTTGACCGCCGTGCGGTCCTCGATGGACATCGTGAGGTCCGTGCGCTCCTTCTCGATGCGGACCTCGCTGCCGGCGTCGAGGATCTCCTTCATGTTCGCCATCTCCTCGGCCAGCGACTCCCAGTCGCGCAGGACCGCGTCGTACACGAAGTCCCGGTACTCCTCGTAGGCCATCCCGGCCTGCTGGGCGAGCGAGCGCGTCGGGTGGACCGTGGAGACCCAGTCGGTGTCCATCCGCGCCTCGCGGGTCGCCGTTGTCGCCTTCCGGGCGCGCCGGCGGCGGTCGCCGTCCACGTCCGCGAGGGCGGTCGTGTTACGTCCGCCGCCGATGCGGAGGTACACGTCCGCGGCCTCCAGCATCGCCAGCTTCGGCTCGCTGTGTGCGAACTCGCGGTCGTCGTCGTCGCCGGCGCGGAGGAACGCGCGGCCCACCTCGCTGGAGCCGTATGTGGTCAGCAGCCTCGCGTCGCGCTCGCCCAGCTCCGCGGCCACCGCGACCGCCAGGTCGTGGGCGCCCTCGGCGATGTCCATCACGACCTGGTCGCCCGCGTCGACGCGGGCGCTCCAGTCGACCAGCACCTCGGCGTGTTCTCGCACTCGGTCGTCCATGGGGGTGTGTGCGTGAGCGCGGCGCGTAAGTGCGGCGCTTCCGGGCGATCCGGCTGCGATCTGCCGACCGTGCGGCCGCGCCCGCACACCCCGGCCCGCGCGGCGGCTCCCGCACACCGCAACGCATACGCCCCGCCTCGCCGACGCGCCGGTATGAGCATACGACTCGGCGTGATCGGACTCGGTCGCATGGGACGGATCGTCGTCGACCGCGTCCTCGACGCCGGCCACGACGTGGTCGCGTTCGACCTCGACGCGGAGGCGACCGCCGCGGCCGCCGAGGCCGGCGCGGAGCCGGCGGACTCGGTGGCGGACCTGTACGAGCGACTGGATAGCGGCGAGGGCGGAGCCGGCGAGGGAGACGACGCCGGCGCCCGCATCTGGCTGATGGTCCCCGCCGGCGACGCGGTCGACGCCACGCTCGCGGACCTGGAGCCGCACCTCGACGGCGACGACGTGGTCGTCGACGGCGGCAACTCCTACTTCGAGGACTCCGTCCGCCGCGCGGAGGCGACCGACGCGGCGTACCTCGACTGCGGCACCTCCGGGGGTCCAGCCGGCGCGGAACTCGGCTTCTCGCTGATGGTCGGCGGCCCCGAGTGGGCCTACGAGGAGCTGACGCCCGTGTTCGACGCCGTCGCCACCGGCCCCGCGGGCCACGACCGGATGGGGCCCGCCGGCTCGGGCCACTACGTGAAGATGGTCCACAACGGCGTCGAGTACGCGCTGATGCAGGCGTACGGCGAGGGGTTCGAGCTCCTCCACCGCGGCCGCTACGACCTCGACCTGGAGGCCGTCGCGCGCACGTGGAACAACGGCGCGGTCATCCGGTCGTGGCTGCTGGAACTCTGTGAGGAGGCGTTCCGCGAGGAGGGCAACGACCTGGGCGACGTGGCCGACCGTATCGAGGGCGGGTCCACCGGAACCTGGACCGTACAGGAGGCGCTCGAACAGGAGGTGCCCGTGCCGCTCATCTACCAGGCGCTCGCCGAACGCTTCGACTCCCGCGAGGAGCGGTTCGGCCGGCGGCTCGCGAGTCGGCTGCGGTACGGCTTCGGTCGCCACGAGGTCCCCCGGACCGGGGAGTAGCCGCCCCCCCGCCCCCGCCCCCCGCCCCCGCCCCCCGCCCCCCGCCCCCCACTCCCCGCTCCCCGACCCGCGGCGGTCCGCCACGGACTTCACGGAGCCGTGAAAACGGCCGCGTATGGTCTCCCAATCGACACAGCGGCTGGTCGCCGTCGCCCTCCTCGCGTTCGCGGTCGGCGCCGTCGTCGGCCCCTCGGTGAACGCGCTCCCCGGCTTCTCCGACCACACCGGGCCGTCGGAGCTTCGGGTCACCGAGTTCGAACGGCTCGACGCCGGCTGTGCCGAGGACGTGGCGACGTATTCGAGCGGCTCCTTCGACGCCGGAAACTACTCACAGGTCGACTTCATCGAGACCGGCGACACGGACGCGAACCTCTCGGCGTGGACCGAACGCACGTCGCCGCCGGGCACCGACCTCAGTACGTTCCGCGTTCACGTCGACTCCCGCCACGAGGGCCCGACGAACGCCTCCTGTGAGACGGGCGTCCTGTATCGGATCACGGTGACGCCCAGCGGCGGCAGCCCCGAGGGACTGATCCCGGACGCGCACGGCACGCGGATCCAGTGGATGGAGAACGGCGAGTTCGCCGGCTGCTCGGCGTCGTACACGAGCCCGCTCGACGGTCGGTGTCCGGGCGCGACCGACCCGGACCGGTCGTGGGCGAACGCGACCGCGGGCGACGCCCCGGCGGGGTGACCCCGTCGCGGGGCGATCTCGACGTCGAACACGTTCGCCGTCGGCGACTCGCGCGGATCCGTCGCCCGCCAACGATCACAACCCTTGTTACCCCCCGCTTCATAGCCGCGAGCATGGTAGACCCCGTGGCAATCGGGTTCGGCGCGGGCCTCGTGTTGGTCTTCGTCGCCCTGCACGCCGCCCGCGGCACCGGCTGGGAGGCCACCGCGGACATCTCCGAGGAGGTCATCGAGCGGCGGGCCTCCACCGTCGAGGAGACGGAGTTCCCCGAGCCGGGGAGCCGCGCCATCGGGGGCGGGAGCGCCCCCGCCGGCGCGGTCGCGACCGGCGAGGAGGGCGAACTGGAGGAGGGCGCGGCGGCCGAGGAGTCGTCGTCCGGCCCCGGCGACATTCCCGAGGACGAGATCGAGCACTTCGAGGTCGAGTTCACGAAGGAGGGCGACACGATCGAGGTCGCCAACAACGAGACGGTCCTGGAGGCCGGCGAGGACGAGGGCTGGGACATGCCCTACGCCTGCCGGGAGGGCCAGTGCGTCTCGTGTGCCGGCCAGATCACCTCCGGCGGCAACGCCGAGGACTACGTCGAACACGACAACCAGCAGATGCTCGACGACGCCGAACTCGACGAGGGGTACACCCTCACCTGCGTCGCGTACCCCCGCGCGGACTTCACGATCGAGACCGGCGAAGCGCCGTAACCGTTCGGTCCCGTCGCCGACCCGCTTTTCCACGTTCTCGCGGTTGTTTCCGACAGCTTCACGTTCCGTTCGTCGCGAGCCCGTGACGGTTCCGAAGGCTTATTCGCCGGGCCGCGGTACAAGGGTGTGAGGGCGGCTAGTTCAGCGGACAGAACGCTTGGTTCCGGACCAAGAGGTCGGGGGTTCAAATCCCTCGTCGCCCGCTTTTTCGGCGAATTAGATCCAGAGAAAACACGATTACTTGGCTTTCGATCGTCACGATATATGCTGAATGGTTAAGTGGTATCTGAATAATCAAAACACATGACTTATTGTTGCTGTGTTTTAACCGCCACCACGGTGCAGCCCAGCATCTTTGATCCGTTCTGGATCTGAAAGCCCACTCTTTCCTGTGATACGCTCCCCACCCCAGTACGTCACTCGCTTGTTTCCCGCAAGCAGGGTCTTGATATCGCTTTGTTGCTTTGACTCGGATTGGGTTGACTTGTCAGCAGGCCTGGACTGATCTGATGGTTTCCATCCGGTGACGTCCAACTCCGGTGCATCAGTGATTTTATTAATCGGCTCAATTGCCTGGAAATCACACAGATCGTTACCAGCAGTGGGATGACGGGTGAGTCCTGTCCGCTGGAGGAACTTCCCTACTGCTTCTTGATCGTACTGGTGATTGCTCCTAGTAAGGTCACGGCAGAGCTTTCGAATCTCCACCAAGGTCTCTGGGAGCACTATCGCGGTTATTTCCTGAGCCTCGCTTGCGTCAACCTGGATACAGATGTCATTTTCTCTTGGTCGGATTAACTCAGATAGGAGTCCGAGTCCGACAATCGCACGGGGTAGACACGTGTCACTAGGAAGCGTCTCAACCACGTGCCAAAATCGTGTGTGGCACACCAATTCCGGCCCAGCCCCAACAGGGTTGAGATTCATTGACTCAGTCAATTTGGTATATTGATACATGTATATTCAGTAGAATTTGTTAGGATATTAGTCATTTCTATCAATAGATGGATAGTTCCGGACATTACCAGAGCAATAGCAGCTAATGGTTTTCAGACTCGAAGTCGGCCTAGCGTTAAATAATCCATAGTTGGACTGGGATCAATATCCAAATGAAACACTCCAACACAATCACACCCCACACGAACCCCCAAGAACGGGGGGTTGCACATTACAGAGTCGACCACCTCTCCATTTGCACATCCGCTCGCGACGGCCATGTGTAAAATCGCTCCCCAAGCGTGACCTGTTACCCACTTGCCTGGGCCGGTCGGGCCGATTGCCTGCCAGATTATAATTCAGACTAGATTTGGTTAGGCGACAGAACGAGGATTCGCGGAGGAATGTTCAAACCCGGAGACGGATCCACGACAAGCCGTCGTTGAGGGCGACGGCGATGATCTCGGTGGCGCCGTCGAACCCTCGCACCGACTGCATACGAGTATCAACTGCTAAGTGAGGCCGCCGGTTCCGGAGAATCGATGGACGGCGGAGAACTAGAGTCGCCAACTCCCGACAGGAGTTACACCGCTCACCTCGACTACGGGCGGGTTCGGCGTCGAACGGAACTCGGCGTCGAGGAAGGGGACGTACTCTGGTTCGTTGTTCAACTGGAGTGTAACCACGCACCGGAATACGGCTCCGAGGACGACTGGCAACACGTCGCCCGGTTCGATCACCACCCGCACATGGATTGGGGTCACGATATCACGGACGAACGGCTCCACATCGACTTGTACGCCTACGACGATCTGAAGGTGGACGTTCAGAAGGGCTTCCCCGAAGTGCCGGTAAACAGGGCCCCGGCGTACTGCGAGCGCTTCTTCGACGAGCGATACGAGGAGCTACTCGCCGAGTATCACGAACGCTCGAAGTAGAAGGGCGCGTTACGACTCGCTGACGGAGTCGAGATCGTCCAACTCGGGGATCTCGAACTCCTCCGCGTCGAAGTCCGCTTCCGGCTTGTCGGTGAGGTCCGCCAACTCCTCCGCGGCGGACTCCCGACGGTGACGAGAGGCCATATACCCGAGTGAAACGGCCGTGCTCTAATAAGTAATTGGGTGAATACATCACTGCTGATTCGAGCCCGCTCGTCGGTTAGCTTGAGTCTGGCTCGATCGGTCGTGCGGTCAAGCGTATGCACCGGGGGCCGAATCCAGCGGTGCTCGGGTTGTTGAACGAGCCGACAATTCGCACATGGTTCTGTGAATTATAGATCCGTTCGGTTGTTAGTGGAAGCTTCTGGAAGGGTGGGGGGTCTACTTATCATCCCACCAATCGCACGCATTCGAGTAGACGATACGTGACGGAATGGTGTTCGAGAACGATCACCTCCCGCGCGAGATCGTCGGTCGACACGACACATGACGGGATTACAGATGCCCTCCCCTCTGTCCGGCCTCTCCGTTCTGGATAAGCCGACGGTCACTCACAAATCGGCTACCGCGTTCGGTTCGATCGCCCCGACTCCGCCTTCGTGCCCGAGTCTTCGACCGGCACGCCCACGCCGGGCTCGTCATCGACCGCCCGTCTCCCATCAGAACGTGTACGCCATCATGACCTCGTCGACGTGCTCGTCGTCGATGGTGTAGTGATCCCGTCGGATCGCCTCGGTCTCCCAGTCGTGGTCGCCGAGGAAGTCCAGGGCGGCGGCGTTCGTCACCGGAACGCTGTTGTACACCTTCCGGAAGCCGTTGGCCTCCGCCCAGTCGAGGCCGCGCCGGAGGAGCTGTCCCCCGATCCCGGACCGACGGTACTCGGGAACGACCCCGACGGTCTGTTTGGCCGTCTCGCGCACCCGCGACACCTGCGGCAGGTCGAGGTGGGTCCACCCGACGATGGCGTCGTCGGCGACGGCGACGAAGAACACCCGCGACTCGACGGAGTTGTGCCGCGTCACCGTCTCCTCGTACAGCAACTGCTCGGCGATGCTCTCGGCGACGACGTACGTCTCCTGGTCGGTGACCTGCCGGATCGCCGCCACGAGGCCCTCGAAGTCGTCCTGGCGGGCCGGCCGGATCGTGAAGGACGTGTCGGCGGTCTCGTACTCCTCGACGGCGCCCACGTCGAGCGCGACCCGGAGGGTCCCGCCGTCGTCGTCGAGGTATCCCCGCGACTCCAGGCGGTCCAGTTCGCGCTCGAACTCCTCGGCCGGCGCCGACACGGTCTGCTGGACGATGTGACGGTTCGCGGTCCCGTGCCGCTCGACGTACTCGTAGATGCGCTTGCTCACCTCTGACTCGAACGTGGGTCGCTCGACGACCTCCATACCGGCCCATCGGCCGCTCGGGGTTTAGCGTTTGTCACGAGGTAGCATCCAACGTGGACCCGCCCGTTCGCCTACTCCCAGGGCTTCACGAGCACCTTCACGGCCTCCCGTTCGTCCATCATGCGGTACCCATCGGGGACGCCGTCGAGGCCCACGGTTTCGGTGAAGATCGGCGACGGGTCGAGCGTCCCCTGGAGCACGTCGGCCAGCAGCTCCTCGGCGTACGCGCGGACCGGCGCGACGCCGCCGCGCAGCGCGACGTTGTCGCCGAAGAACGAGAACAGATCGAGCCCGCCCTCCATCCCGTGGGGAACGCCGACGTAGCCGACGGTGCCGCCAGGGCGGGCGGCCTCCACCGCGGTTTCCATCGCGGAGGCGGCGCCGACGCACTCCAGCACGTGGTTGGCGCCGCCGTCGGTGATGTCGAGCACCGCGTCGACCGCGTCGTCGCCGCGCTCGGCGACCGTGTGGGTGGCGCCGAACTCCTCGGCGATCGCGAGGCGGTCCTCGTGGTGGCCGACGGCGACGATCCGCTCGGCGCCCAGCCGGCGGGCGGCGGCGACGCCGCACAGCCCCACGGCGCCGTCGCCGACGACGACCGCGTCCTCGCCGGCCTCGACGCCCGCCGACAGGGCGGCGTGGTGGCCCGTCCCCATCACGTCGGTGAGCGGGAGCAGCGACCGGAGGGCGTCCTCGTCGTCGGCGTAGCGGTCGGGCACCCGGACGAGCGTGCCGTCGGCGTGCGTCGAGCGGACGAACTCGCCCTGGGCGCCGCCGTTGTCGCCGCCCCACGAGTCGCGGTTCACACAGGAGGTGTGCAGCCCCTTGCGACAGAACTCACAGGAGCCACAGGAGATGGCGAAGGGGGCGAGCACGCGGTCGCCCGGCTCGACCGAGCGCACGTCCTCGCCGACCTCCTCGACGACTCCCATCGGCTCGTGGCCGACGCCCGTCCCCGGGTCGCGGTCGCTCTCGCCGCGGTAGAACCACAGGTCCGACCCGCAGATCGCGGTGTGGGTGACGCGGACGATCGCGTCGGTCGGCTCCTCGATCTCGGGCTTGTCGACCTCCTCGACCCGGATATCGCCGGGGCCGTGGAACACTGCTGCGCGCATACGGGCCCCACGGTCGCCCGCGGCTTCAACCCCAGCGTGTCGGCGAACGCCGGGGGTCACCGCGTTGCGTGTCGCTTCCCGACGCCGTGTCGTCGCGTTCGACCATCGACGGCTCGCCGCGCTCGGGCGTCAGGCCGGCGCCGCCAGCTTCGACCGGCGGACCGTCAGGGTCGCGCCGCAGTCGGGGCACGTCAGCGCCTCGACGCCGTCGCGCTCGCGCACGACCCAGTCGCCGTCGGCCGGCGCGGCGTGGCCGCACTCGGGGCAAAACAGCGTGTTCTTCGGGGGCGGTCTGGCGGTGCGTGTGGAGGGGTCGTCCATACCCTCCGATACGCGCTCGGGACGGATAACCTCGTCCCCGGAATTCTCACACGAGAGAGTCTCTCACCCTCGATCGTGTCACAACCGGCCGCTCGGCGAGAACACCCTCTCGGGGTCCCACTCCCGCTTGGTCTCCCGGAGCCAGTCGTAGTTGTCGCCGTACACGTCGCGGGCGGCGGATTCGCCGCGCTCTGTTCCCGAGAAGTTCGGCAGCTCCCCGGTCACCGTCGCCACTTCGCGGACTGACTCGGCAGACTCCCGTGCCCACGAGACGTGCTCGTCGTCCGCGCCGGGGTCGCTCCAACACGCCTCGAAGTTGAGGACGACCTCGGCGTCGCGCTCGGGCACCGCCGTGTCGCCCGGATCGAGGTCGGCGATCGCGCCCCCCATCGGCCAGACGACGACGGTGCTGTCCGGCCCCGCGCCGGCCCCGCCCGGGAGCGCGGTCATTCGCTCGGCGACGAGCGCGACGAGGTCGTCGGTGAACGACTCGACGGCGACGGATTTCCAGTAGTAGCGGTCGCCGGCGGCCGAGTCGCCCCCGAGGTATCGCTGGAGTTCCCGGTACGGAACGCGTTCGGCGTGATCGATCAGCGGCGCCGTCGCGTCGCCGCCGCGGTTCGTTCCGTCCCCGCTCTCGCGTTCCTCCTCGGTCCCGCGTTCGGATTCGCGAGCCAGATCGCGAAACGGCGCAAGCGCCCGTTCTCCCGCCTCGGGGTCGCCGGCGTGGGCGCCGAGCACACACAGCGCGAGGTCGCCCGCGCGGTCGTCGGTGAACCCCGGCTCGTCGGGAACGCGCGCAACGTACGGCGAGACGTTCGTCTCCCGCGGCGCCGCGCGAAGCAGCCGGCGGTACGCCCGCAACAGCGCCGCGATCTCGTCGGCGCCGTCGACGCCGAACCACGTGTCACACATCGCCACCTCGTCGGGAACCGGGACGAGGTCGAACTCCAACTCGACGGCGACGCCGAAGTCGCCGCCGGCGCCCCGCACCGCACGGAACAGATCGGGGTTTCTCGCCGGGCTCGCGGTGACGCGCTCACGGGTCGCTCCGCTCCCCGTTCGCTGTCGCGGTCTCGCCGTGCTCGACCGCGCTCGTTCCCCGGCGGCGGTCACCAACTCGACCCGGCGGAGGCGGTCGCACGCCAGCCCGTGGGCTCGCGAGAGGTAGCCCGTCCCGCCGCCGAGCGTCAGGCCGGTCACGCCGACCTCCGGGGCGACGCCCTGCGGGGTCGCGAGGGCGTGTTCGGTCGTCGCCGCGTCGAGCTCGCCGATGGTGGCACCCGGCTCGACGGTCGCCGTTCCGGCCGCCGGGTCGACCGTCACGTCCCGCATCGCGCCCACGTCGCACACGAGCACGCCGTCGCCGGTCGAGGTGCCGACCGAGGAGTGCCCGCCCGAGCGCGTCGCGATCCCGAGTCCCGTCTCCTGGGCGGCGTCGACGACGCGGGCGACGCCCGCCGGCGTCGTGGGGTACGCGACGGCCGCCGGGAACGCGGAGACGTACCCGTTCCAGACGCGGCGGGCGTCGTCGTACTCGGGATCGCCGGGCGTCACGACCGTCCCGGGGAACAGCGTCCGCCACTCGCCGACGGCGTCGCGGGGCGCGGGCCTCCCGTCGCCGACCAACTCCGCCGCCAGCGACGCGAGCGCGTCCGCGTGCGCCGCCGCGACCGCTTCGGCGTCCGCCTCCGAACGCGGACCCCCGCCGCCATGCGATTCATCGCTCATACCACTGGATACGTCCGACGGGACGAAAACCCATCGCGGCGCCGCCCGTCGACCCCGGTTCCGCGCTCAATCGCCGTCGTCGACAACACAACGGCTTTCGGACCGGCGCGCCGACCCCCGGTATGGATCGACGACGGGCGGCGGCGTACGCGCGGGTCGGGGTCGCCTACCCCGTCGCCGCGGTCGTCGCCGTCGCCGGCGGCGCGGCGCTGCTCGGGGTGGACCCCGGGCTGGCGGTGCTCGCGCTCTCGATGGTCGCGGCGGCGACGCTCGCCGGACTGCTCGTCTCGGAGACGGGCGGCATGCGCCCTCCGGAAGCCGACCGCGGTCGCCAGCAGCAACGCGGGATCCTCGGACTCGGCGGCAACGGCGGGAGCGGCGGCAACGCGGACGCCGACCTCCCGGACGTGGCTCGGAGCCGCCGGGCGCGCCTGCGGGTGTTCTCGCTGGGGTTGTTCGTGCTCACCGTGGCGCTCGTGTTGCTGCTCGGCGGCGTGGTTCCGGGACTGTAGGGGCCAGTTCCCGGGACGATCGCGATACGGAGAGCTGTCGCTCGCGGTCGCGGTGTCGAAAGAATCGAAGATCGGTCGAGAGGCGGTGCGTGTCGGGAGCGGTGTGGTGGATGACTCCTCCGCGAGGGCCGAAGGCCCGAGCGGGCCGACGACCGAACGGCGGGCGGCGAAGCCGCCCGAAGTTCGGGAGGAGTGCTTTTGATCCACGTTTTGTCGAACGAGCGGCCCGAAGGGCCGCGAGTGCAGCACAAAACGTGGGTTGCCTCGCGGGCTTCGCCCGCTCGGCTTTTCGAGGTTCCTACGGAACCTCGCTTACATCGCGCCGCCCATGCCGCCCATACCGCCCATGCCGCCCATGCCGCCGCCGCCCGGCGGCATCTCGTCGTCGCCGCCGTCGTCGGTGCCGCCGCCCTTCAGGTCGCCGGCGGCGATGACGTCGTCGATGCGGAGGATCATCGTCGCCGCCTCGGTGGCGGACTCGATGGCCTGCGTCTTGACGCGGCGCGGCTCGACGACGCCCTCGGCCTCCATGTCGATCACGTCGCCCGTGTAGGCGTCGAGACCGGCGCCGAACTCGCCGCCGTCGTGGCGGGCGCGCAGGTCGACCAGCGAGTCGATCGGGTCGAGCCCGGCGTTCTCGGCGAGGGTGCGCGGGATGACCTCCAGCGCGTCGGCGAACGCCTCGACGGCCAGCTGCTCGCGGCCGCCGACGGAGTCGGCGAAGTCACGAAGCTCCAGCGCCAGCTGGGTCTCGGGCGCGCCGCCGCCGGGGAGCACCTGTCCGTCGCGCAGCGTCGTGCGGACGACGCCCAGCGAGTCCTCGATGGCGCGCTCGACCTCGTCGACGACGTGCTCGGTGCCGCCGCGGAGGACGAGCGTGACCGAGCGGGCGTCCTCGACGTCCTCGACGAAGATGCGCTCGTCGCCGCCGATGTCCTTCTGGGCGACGGAGCCGGCGAAGCCGAGGTCGCTCTCCTCGAGGTCGTCGAGGTTGGCGACGACGCGACCGCCCGTCGAGCGGGCCAGCCGCTTCAGGTCGGAGTCCTTCGCGCGGCGGACGGCGAGGATGCCCTCCTGCGCGAGGTAGTGCTGGGCCATGTCGTCGATGCCGTCGCCGACGAAGACGACGTCCGTGCCGACGGCGCTCAGCTTGTCGACCATCTCCTTGAGCTGCTGTTCCTCCTGGTCGAGGAACTGCTGGAGCTGGTCGGGGTCGGTGACGTTGACCTCGGCGTCGATCTCGGTCTCCTTGACCTCGATGGCGCCGTCGAAGAGGGCGACATCGGCGTCCTCGACCGCGTAGGGCATGTTCTCGTCGACGCGCTCCTTGTCGACGATGACGCCCTCGATGAGCTCGGAGTTGCCGATGGCGCCGCCGACGACGGTCTCGACGGAGACGTTGTCCGTGTCGACGGTGCCGTCGTCGTCGCGGACGGCGAGCACGGCGTCGACGACCAGTTCCGCGAGCGTGTCGCGGGCGGACTCGGCGCCCTTGCCCGTCATCGCCGTCGCGGCGATCTTCTCGAGCGTCTCGCGGTCGTCCGCGGTGACGTCGATGGCCTGCTCGTCGAGGACCTCCTTGGCCTTCTCGGCGGCCTGGCGGTACCCCTGCGCGATGGTCGTCGGGTGGACCTCCGAGTCGATGAGCTCCTCGGCCTGGTCGAGCAGCTCACCGGCGATGACGACGGCCGTCGTCGTGCCGTCGCCGACCTCGTCCTCCTGCGTCTCGGAGACCTCGACGATCATGTTGGCCGCCGGGTGGTCGATGTCCATCTCCTTCAGGATGGTCACGCCGTCGTTCGTGACGACCACGCCGCCCGAGGAGTCGACGAGCATCTTGTCCATCCCTTTCGGTCCGAGCGTCGTGCGGACGGACTCCGCGACGGCCTTGCCGGCCGTGATGTTCATCGACTGGGCGTCCTTGCCCGACGTTCGCTGGCTGTCCTCCGAGAGTACGATCATGGGCTGGTTGCCCATTCGCTGGCGCTGAGACATGAGTCACTCCCTGATTGTTTTCGATTCTATAAAAACATTCCGGCGTCGGTTCGTCAACTGCTCGCACGGAGCCGTTGCGGGCGTGTGTGATAAGTTATCAAGGGGAATTTATATACGGACCTGTCGGCGTCGATCTCCTCGGGGCCGGGAGTCAGAAGTCGGTGACCCGCGACTGGATCCGGCCGTCGTCGACGCCGGGGTCGTCCGTCTCGTCGCCGCGGACGTACTCCGCGAACTCGTCGGGCGCGATCTCTTCGCGCGCGTCGGCGAAGGCCAGTTCCGTCAGCGACAGCGTCTCGCCCGCCCGCATCTTCCGGCGCACCTCGGCGACGCTCAACGCGCGGAACGTCACGTCGAGGTCGACGGTCGCCGCGCGCTCCTCGCTCGCCTCCGCGAGGTTGATCCCCTCCACGAGCACCGTCTCGAACTCTAGGTCCGTGTCCTCGACCCCGCGGTAGAGGAACGCCATCGCCGAGACGAGCGCGTCGAAGGCGTCCGTCCCTTCGCGGTCGAGGCGGTCCTCGAACACGAGTTTCCGGTCCGTCTCCGAGAGCCCCTCCACGAGCAGTTCGAAGTCGTAGAGTCCGGCGTGAAGCCTGTCGCGGATGCGCGCCCGCGCGTTACGCTCGGACTGCACGCTCGCGAACTCCGTCTCCCCACGCAGGTACGCCCGGTCGGCCGGGCTCAAGACGCCACGCTCCCGTTCGCCGCCCATACTCTAAAACAGGGTATGAAAACGAGATACATATATGTTTGTACTCGGAAACGGGGTATCTACCTGATCGCTTGCAAAAATACTTATGAGCCGATACGTTCGGGATCCGGCCATGCCCGAGGCGAGCGCCGTGACCGACGAGGGAGACGAGACGGACGCGGAGTCGGGACAGACGCCCGACTTCGACGGGGAGGTACCGGTGTCCGTGCGCGTGCGGGCGGACACCCTGAAGCCACTGCTCTCGGCGGTCGGCGCGCTCGTCGACGAGTGTCGGCTGACGTTCGGCCGCGACGGCATCCGCGCGGCGGCGATGGACCCGGCGACCGTCGCGGCGGTCGACGCGGAACTCGACGCTGCGGCCGCGGCGTCCTACGAGGCCGACGGCACCGTCGTCGGCGTCGACGTGACCCGACTCGAGGACATCCTCTCGATGGCCGCCGGCGACGACCCCGTGACGCTCGCGCTCGACCCCGAGTCGTTCCGCCTCCACGTCGTCGCCGACGGCCTGGAGTACGCGATGGGGTTGTTCGACCCCGACAGCGTCCGCGGGCCGCCCGACGTGGACGACCTCGGCTTCGAACACACCGCGTCGCTGACGGTCCCGGTCGACATGGTCGGCCGGTTCGTGACGGCCGCGGGGATGGTCGCGGACCACCTCGCGCTCAGCGTCGACCCGGACGCCGAGACGTTCGTCGCCGCCGCCGACGGCGACACCGACGACGTGCAGTTCACGGTCACGGCCGAGGAGGCGGTCGCGTTCTCGCCGGGCGATGCGGGGTCGCTGCTGTCGCTGTCGTACCTGATCGACATCGAGCGAGCCATCCCGGCGGGGACGGACGTGCGGCTCACGCTCGGACGAAAGGCCCCCCTCGGCGTCGCCTACGACATCTCGGGGGGCGACGGCCGCGTCGAGGCGTTCGTGGCGCCGCGGCTCAAGGCGGTATAACGGCTCGGGACGGCGGTACGACGGGGCACCAGGAGAACGGACCGGACGGCGACGGGCGGGATCGGGAACCGCGTTACCGCGGTTCCTCGGCGCTCCCCGAGGGGGTCGAGAGGTCGGGCGCGCCGTGGATCTCGTTGTGCTTGCGTTCGAGGAACGAGTAGACGGCGCCGTGGGGGGCGCCGTCGAGGATCATCCCCGCCGCGCGGCGGACGGCCTCGACCTCCTCGGGCTGGCCGATGACGCCGAGGGTGGTCCCCTTGATGACGACTTCGGCGCCCGAGAGGTCCTCCATCAGCTCGCGCGTTCGGCCGTTCTCGCCGATGAGGCGGCCCTTCTGGCGCTGGAGGTCGTTCTTGTTGCGGGTCTCCGATGCGAGGTCGACCAACTCGAACCGTCGCAGGTCGTGCTCCAGCAGCGAGAGGGCGGACTCGGGGGTGAACCCGCGGCCGATGGCGCGGACGATGTCGGGAGCGACCAGCCCGGCGACCGGGTCGCCGACGCTGTCGATGGCGACCGAGCCCGACTCGGAGTCGATGTCGAGTCGGACCTCGGCGCGGTCTTCGATCTCCCGCATCGTCTCGCCGCCCTCGCCGATGAGCACGCCGATGCGGTCCTGCGGAACCTTCACGTGCTGCATACACCCGAATTTCGGCCGGACGCGGATAAGGGTTCCCTCGGGAACCCGCCGCGTCAGCGGGTCACACGCGCGAACCGCCGATCACAGGGCGGCGAGGGTATCCGACTATTCGTCGCCGCCGTCATCGCCGCTACTATCGCCGCCGCTGTCGTCGCTGCCACCGCCGTCGTCGCCGGCGCGGTCATCGTCGTCGCCGGCGCGGTCCGTCGGGTTCGGATCCGTCGCGGGGTCGGGATCGGCCGACGGTTCCGGCTCGGGCGTGGTGACGTAGTCGTGGAGGTCGTCCGCGTCGGTGTCGAGCCCCTGCCGGGAGAAGAAGGAGGCGACGTTGCGGCAGTCGCGCCGGAGGAACTCCTCGGCGTTCGGGTGGTGGACCGTCACCGCCTGCCCCAGGTCGATGACGACCAGCTCCCCGTCGTGGATGATGAGGTTGTACTCCGAGAGGTCGCCGTGGATCAGCCCCGCCGAGTAGAGGCGGCGCATGTACTCGCGGACGACCTCGAAGGCGGTCTCGGGGTTCTCCACGTCGACCTCCGCGAGGCGGCGCGCGCGGTCGTCGGCGTGGCCGACCAGCTCCATCACGAGGACGTTTCGCTGGACGGCGATCGGCTCGGGGACGCGCACGCCGGCCTTCCGGGCGCGCTGGAGGTTCGAGAACTCCTTGCGCACCCACGCGACGACGACCTGCTTCTTGTCGGAGCCGATCCCCTCGAAGCGGGGGTCGCCCTCGAGGTAGTCGCGCATGTGCCGGAAGTTCGAGGTGTTGATCCGGTACACCTTCGCGGCCACCTCGCGCTCGTCGGCGCCGAGCGCCTCGTACACGTTGGCCTCCTTGCCCGTCGACAGGGGTCCGCCGAACGCGGCGATGTGGCCGTCGCGGGTGAGCTTGTACAGCGCCGCGAGGGTGGCGTCGTCGAACACCGACGCCTCGACTTTGAACTGCTCGGTGTTCTTGACGCGCTTGCGGAACTCGTCGAACTCGTCGTCCTGTCTGCGGGCGATCTTGTCGGCCTCGGTCTGGGCGATGTCGGCCAGGTCGAGGTCCTCCCACTCGTCGCCCGGCGCGTCCGCCTCGTCGGGTTCGACGAACCCGAACTCTCCGTTCATCTATCACCGCGTACGCGCTCCGACATGAAAAGCACCGGCACCGCGGTCGCCGCCCCCGGCCTACGGACGGCGCCTCGGTCGCTTGCTCGTGTGGGGGGGTGACCCTTCGTGCGCCAGGTTCAACCCAAAATAGTTGAATTTATAGGAATCAACTATTTATGGTTGTAACACGATGCGGTACTCAGAACAGCCGTGACCGGGACCGAACGGACCCACGTCGTCCTCGGCGACGTGATCGACTCGCGAGGCGAGCCGGACCGGGAGGGACTGCGCGAACGGATCGAGGACGCGCTCGCCGCGGCCAACGACGCACACGCCGAGGCGATCGGCGCCCGTTTCGCGCCGATCAAGGGCGCCGACGAGTTCGGCGGGACGCTCGAGGATCCAGCGGCAGCCTACGGGGTCGTCCGGGCGATCCAGGAACGGCTCCATCCGACGGTCGCTCGATACGTCGTCGTCGCGGGGGCGGTCGACGTTAACCCCGGCGCGACCGACGTGACCGCGATGGACGGACCGGCGTTTCATCGGGCGGACGAGGCGCTGTCGGAGCTGAACGCGGAGGACGGCCACTTTTTCCTCGATACTGCCGACGATCGCGTGAACGGTCCCGTGACGGCGGCGGGCGATCTCGCGCTGGCAATCCGCGAGGAGTGGACCGAACGCCAGACCGAGATCGCACGCGCCTACCGTCGCCGGGGCACTCAGACGGCCGTTGCGGAGGCGTTCGGGGTGAGTACCCAGGCGGTGTCGAAGACGCTCGCGGCCGCAAGCTACGACCGCGTCCGGCGTAACGAGGCACTGATCGACCGGGCGCTGGGTGCCGAACCGGAGGATTGATTCGGTAGTGAGACGCCGGCGAAAACGATGCAGATCGAAACGTCGGCGCTGCCGGGCGCTCCGGCGGCCGCCGGCGACCTAGTCGTCGTCGCGGCGGCGTGTATCTCGCCGGTTACGTCGCGCTGCTCGCGACGAGTACGTCGGTCGTCAGCTACTTCCTCGAACGCTGGACCGGGACGGATCTGTCCGCCGGCGTCGATGCGGACCAGCGTGACAGCGGCCGCGTGATCGGCAAGTGCGAGAACGTGCTCGTGCTCACGCTGGTGTTCGTCGGCGCGTACACCGCCCTCGGGCTGGTGTTCGCGGCCAAATCGGTCGTCCGACGCGAGGACATGACCAGCGGCGACACGACCTGGTACCTCGCGGGGACGCTCGTGAACTTCACGTACTCCATCGTCGTCGGGGTCGTCACGAGCGTCGCCGCGGCGGCGCTGCCGGCGATCGTCTGAGGGCCGGTGGCGTTCGTTCCGGCAACGCCTCTCGTCGATCAGGCGATGTGGCCTTCCTCGCGAAGCTGGTCGGCGTCCTGGCTCTCGTAGCGGTGTTCGATGTCGGCCTTCTCGTCCTGCCAGTCCCACGGACTCACGAGGACGAGGTCGCCCTCGCGGATCCAGGTCCGTTTCTGCATCCGTCCGGGGATCCGCGCGGTGCGTTCGACGCCGTCGTTGCACCGGACCTTCACGCGGTTGGCGCCGAGCATCTCGGTCACCTCGGCGAACACCTCGTCGTCGTCCGGCATTCTGAGGTTCTTGCGTCCGGACCCGTCGCCGTCGCTCATACTCCTGTGTTCTCGCGTCCGACAGTTAAACTCGGTGGGTGCGAGGCCGAACGCAGTGAGGCCTCGATTCGAACGGGGAGTGTAACGACCCGTGAGTGGGTGCGAGGCCGAACGCAGCGAGCACCTCGAATCGAACGGGGAGTGTAACGACCCGTGAGTGGGTGCGAGGCCGAACGCAGCGAGCACCTCGAATCGAGCGGGGAACGAATGTGACCCGCGCGGAACCCGCCGGCCTTTTCAAGAACTACCGTCACGACCGGGTATGATCGACAAACTCGGCACCGCCGGCGTCGCCGGCGCGGTGCTGCTGCTCGCCGGTCTCGCGCTCGTCGCGTGGACGGCGCCGATCGTCGCGGTCGGCCTCGCGATGGTGCTGGCCGGCACCGGCCTCGTGGTGAAGGGACTCACGACCAGCCTGATGCGACAGTTCGGGTTCGCGTAGTCGGAGGCGGCCGCACACGACGGTCGCCGCCACACCGGATGTCGTGTCAACGAAACATTCTTTACGAACCACGTACAACGATCCGATGCACACGAGGTGACCAGCCATGGCACTCCCGAGCAGCACGGCGAGTTCCTGGATGCAGAACCTCGATCTGCCGTCCCGCGTCCTCGGCGAGGGCGGCTTCGGTGGCACCGACTACGAACTGTACGAGGAGGACGACGAGTTCGTCCTCACGATCGACATGCCCGGCTTCGACCGGGAGGAGATCGATCTCACGTGGGAGGAGGGCGTCCTCAACGTCGCGGCCGAGCACACCGACGAGGAGCGCGGCCGCAAGAAGACGTACCACCGACGCTTCCGCTTCCCGCGCGAGGTCGACGAGGACGAGATCGGCGCCCGCTACGAGAACGGCGTCCTCGAGGTAACCCTCCCGGCCGTCGTCGGCGCGAAGCCGACCGGCACGCCGATCCCCATCGAAGGATAGCGTCGCCGGCGCCGCCGGCGTAGTCGACTGCCCGCGGCCGCCGTCGCGACCGCGGCGGCCGTGGTCACGAACTCGAATCGGTTTTTCGTCGCGTTACGCGTTCAGCTCCGGTCCAGCGTTAGGCGTCCAGCTCCCGTAGTACCTCGCGGCCGGGCGCGATCAGCTCGTTCAGGTAGTCCGCGAGCGCGCCCTTCGCGTCCGCGGGGTGAAGCTCGCCCGACTCCAGGTCCGCCGCCAGCGACTCGTAGTCGTCGTACTCCAGGTCGCCGCCGTACTCCTCGGGTCGCTCGACGACGACCGTGTCGAACCGCGGGAACACGGAGTACTCGAAGATCTCGAGCACCGGGTTCTCGCGCTCGTTGCCCTCGTCGTCCGGCTCGGGGTCGCGCGTCGGCGGGCAGAACGCGCCGTTGATCTTCTCGGCGATGTCCGCCTCGGAGTCCTCCATCGAGATGGTGGTGCCCGACGAGGAGGACATCTTGCCGACGCCGGTGTCGAGGTCGGCGAGGATCGGCGTGTGGAGACACGGCCGCGCCTCGTAGGCGTGGTCGCTCTCGCCGTCCATCGTCGGGATCTGTTCGCGGTGGAGCATGTGGACCTTCCGCTGGTCGAGGCCGCCGACGGCCAGGTCGAGATCGAGGTAGACGATGTCCAGCGCCTGCATCAGCGGGTACACCAGGTGGCTCACCTTCGCGGTGTCGCCGCCCTGGATCTCGGCCATCGCGCGCCGGGCGCGATTGAGCGTCGTCGACACCTCCAGCTCGTGGGTGTCGAGGACGTACTCCTCGTCGAGCTGGAACTCCGAGCCGTAGACGAACTCCGTCGACTCGGCGTCGAGTCCGTACGCGAGGAACTGGTCGCGCATGCGCTCGGCCGTCTCGCGGATCTCGGCGAACGTCCCCTTGTCGTTGAGGTAGGCGTGCACGTCCGCCAGCAGGACGACGACCTCGAAGCCCGCCTCCTGCAGGTCGATCAGCTTGTTCGCCGTCAGCATGTGGCCGATGTGGAGGACGCCCGACGGCTCGTACCCGACGTACACTCGCTTGCCATCCGGGTCGTCGGCTAGCGCGCGTACCTCCTCGTCGGTGACCACCTCGGTCGCGTTCCGGGTGATCAGCTCGTAGGCGTCCATACCCGAGGGTGTCGCGTGCGCCGAGTATGTCTTTCGGATGTGTGCGACGCCGTGTCGGCGACGCTACCCTTCGATCCGCTCCAGCACCGGCTCGGGGTCGTACGCCAGCGAGATCGACCGCGACCGCCCGCGCCCCTCGACCTCGGCGTACTCCGTCTCCACGAGTCCGAGCTGGTCGAGCTTGTTGACGATCTCCGAGTACCGGGTGTAGCCGAGGTCGGTCCGTTCGTGGAACGCCTCGTACACGGAGCCGGCCTGCTCGCCGTCGTGCTCCGCGAGCACCTCGACGAGCGCCGTCTCCGACTCCGAGAGGCCCCGAAGGCTACGCGAGAGGTGGACGTACTTCGACTTCTCGTACGCCTCCTCCACGTCCTCGACGCTGATCGTTCTGGAGGCGCGCATCTCGGCGTTGAGCCCCGCCCGGCGGAGCAGGTCGATGCCGACCCGGAGGTCGCCCGACTCGGCGGTCAGCTCCGCCACACGGTCGAGTTCCGTGGCGCCGAGGACGCCGTCGTGGAAGCCGCGCTTCGCGCGCTCGCGGAGGATGTCGACCACCTCGTCCACGTCGTACTTCGGGAAGAACACCTCCTCGGGGCGGAACACCGACTGCACGCGCGAGTCCAGCTCCTCGATCACCGACAGCGAGAGGTCCGAGGAGACGCAGATCACGCCGACCTTCGCGCCGGCGTGGGCCTCGTGGGCCCGCAGCAGCGAGTACAGCGCGTCGGAGGCCTCGTTCTCGTAGAACAGGTAGTTCACGTCGTCGAGCGCCACCGCGAGCACCTCGTCGTCCTCGACGAGTCGGTCGGCGATCTGGCCGAACAGCTTCTTGAACGAGATGCCCGAGGAGGGCGGCTCGTAGTCGAAGATCCCCTCGAAGATGCGCGAGAACACCGCATAGCGGGTCGAATCGACCTGACAGTTCACCCTGACCGTGCGCACGTCCGTCTGCGCGCGAAGCTCCGAGAACAGCTTCTGGACCGAGGTGGTCTTCCCGGTTCCCGGCGGCCCGCGGACGACGGTGTTGAGCGGGCGCGAGCCGCGCGCGGCCGGCCGGAGCGCGTACTTCAGCGACTCCAGTTGGCTCTCGCGGTGGCGGAACGTCTCGGGGACGTAGTCGATCTCGAAGACGTGTTCGTCCCGGAAGACGGACTCGTCCCACGACAGCATCCCGTCTTCGGGGTCCCCGGCCATGATACCGAACCCTCGCTCGCCCGACCACTTAATCGTTCCCCGGTGGCGGAGTGAAAGTGAAATAGAGATCGATACGCCGAATACCGGCGGTTCAGCCACGATACGGTTTCAGTATCGCCCCGGTCGTCGGCCGTGTCTCCGGCGGGAGTGGTCCGGCCGACGGGTGGGGTTCGCCGCCGTCCTCGCGACGGGCGGCCCACCCGCGACCGGCCGCGCCGATCGGAACGCCGTCCCCTCCCAACCGGCGCTTTCGCCGGCTGAATCCGACTTAATCCGGCGAACGCGTCGAGGGGGTTGAGGGGGATCCCGGTCGTGGCCCGGATCGATGACGGAAGACATCGACGACACCGAGGGTGAGGACGGTTCGACCCGGACGGGCCGTCCCCACGTGCTCGTCGTCGACGACGAGGCCGACGTGCGCGAGTTGTACGCGGATCAGCTCGCCGCCGAGTACACGGTGTCGACGGCTGCATCGGGATCGGAGGCGCTCGACGTGCTCGACGACTCGGTCGACGTGGTCCTGTTGGACCGGCGGATGCCGGGGCTCCACGGCGACGATACGCTCGAACGGATCCGCGCGTCCGGGGCCGACGTGCGCGTCGCGGCCGTCTCCGGCGTCGCCGTCGGCGTCGACGTGGTCGGCCTCCCGGTCGACGCGTACCTCGAGAAGCCGGTCGACCCCGCGGACCTCCGGGACGCGGTCGACCGCCTGGTTCGGGTCGCCCGGTACGGCGACCGCGTCCGCCAGTACTTCGCGGTGATGCACAAGCGGGCCGCCCTGGAGGGGTCGGGCGTCGCGCCGACCGACGGCGAGTACGGCGAACTCGCCCGCCGTCGCGAGGCGCTGGAGGCGGGGTTCGACGACCTCCACGCGCGCCTCGACCACGAGGACTACGAACTCCTGTTTCGCGACCTCGGGGACGGCGGACACGACTCCCCCGCCGATCTGTACGCCTGACGCGACCGCTCCCGATCTCGATTCCGCTCCCGATCTCGATTCCGCTCCCGATCTCGATTCCGCTCCCGATCTCGATTCCGCTCCCGAGTTCGGATTCGCCCGCCGTTCGATCCCGACTCAGAACTTCTCCAGCAGCCCCTCGTAGAACGCGGGGTCGCCGCCCGAACCGGACCCGGATCCGCCGGCCGTGTCGTCGCCGGCTTCCCGCGCCAGCTTCTCGACGATCAGCTCGGGCGTCGACCGCGCGAGGTGGTCCTTCCGGGGCGAGCGGTTCACCACCAGCTCGCCGTCCTCCAGCCCCACGGCCTCGATCCCGTCGACGGCCACGTCGACGGCGGCGGCCTCGCGGATCTGGCGCGCGAGGTGGGAGACGAACACGCCGGTGGCGCCCTGCTCGTCGAGGGCCTCGAGGATGCCGGCGATGATCTTCGCGGAGGCGCCGGGCTCGGTGATCGACTCCAGCTCGTCGACGAGGACGAGCCGCCCCTCCGCGCCGGCGACGAGGTCGCCGAAGTCGCGCAGCGTCGACTCGAACGCGCCGGCGTCGAGCGTTCCCTGCGACTTCGCGTAGTAGTGCAGCTCCGAGACGCGCCCGACGCGCGCCGAATCCGCGGGGACGGGCAGCCCCATGTGCGCGAGGGTGACGATCAACGCGACGAGATCCAGCGTCGAGGTCTTCCCGCCGGAGTTCACCCCCGACAGCAGCGTTACGCCCGAAACGGCGTAGTCGACGGGCTCGGCCTCCGCGAACGGCACGTCCAGCAGCGGGGAACGCCCGCCCTCGATGTCGAAGCCGGTCCCCTCGTCGTCGATCTCGGCGACGACGCAGTCGAAGTCGCGGGCGAACCGGGCGACCGCGAGCTCCACGTCGAGTTCGAGCGCGTCGGCGACGAGGTCGTCGGCGGGCTCGCGCAGCGCGGCCAGATCCGTCGCGAGGTCGGACTTGAGCCTGGCCGCCCGCCGGTCGCGGGCGGTCTTCAGCTCGGTGCGCAGGCGGTTCAGCGGCTCCTCGTTGTGCTCGGTCGGGAAGGTCGGGTCGCCCGCGAAGATCCGCTCGGTGAACTCCGCCTCGCTCTCGTCCAGTCGGAGCGCGTCGGCGAGGTGCTCGCGGGCCTTCCGGATCGCGGCGTCGTACTCGTCGGCCAGCTCCCGCGAGAGGAGGCTGTCGACGCGGGCGCCCTGCTCGACTAAGGAGAGGAAGTCGGTTCCCTCGATGGTCACGTCCTGCTCGCGGATGGCCTCGCGGAGGTGGTCGTTGGCGACCGACTCGGCCGTCGAGACGGCGGCGTCGAGGTCGTCGACGGCGTTCGCGAGCCGAGTCAGCTCCTCGTCGCCGCGGACGGTGCCGTCGTCGTCGAGCCGCGAGAGCGCGTCCCGGAGCGCCTCGGGGTCGAGGGCGGGCTCGATGCCGGCGGCCTCGTGCACGTCGAGCGCCGCCAGCAACTCGGCGCGGTTCTCCGCGAAGAACGCCAGCAGGCGCTCGGGAACGACCTCCTCCGGGTGGTTCTCCGGGTCGGTGATGACGCGCACGTCGCCGTCGACGTCGACGCCGGCGAACTCCTCGTCGAGCGCGACGACGGTGGCGTACGACCGCGCGAGCTCGGCCAGATCGCGGGCGTCCTCGACGACCTCGACCGAGAGCTCTGGGAACGCGTCCTTCACGGCCGCGTAGCGCTCGGCGTCGGCGGTCGCGAGCGCCCGCTCGCGCACCCGAAGGCCACGGGGTTCACTCGGCTGTTCTACGTCCTCCAGCGCGTCGAGAACCGCCCCGTCGGGGTCGCGCTCGACCGCGTCGGCGGCCCACTCGCGCACCTCCTGGATGCGCGAGGGGGTCGCGGAGGGGTATATCGTCCGAAGGCGCTTCTCGGCGTAGTCGGTGACGGCGCGCTCCTGCAGGAGGCCGAGGGCGTCCTCGTACACCTCGCGTGCGCGGTCGGTCGCCAGCCAGCCGCCGGGGTCGTCGTGGCGTTCCTGGATGGCGCCGCGGGCGATGGCGGCCGCCCGGCCCTCGGTGAGCCCGCGGGCCCGGGCGAGCGTCGCCACGTCGCCGCGGCGCAGCGCGGCCTCCGCGCCGTCCAGATCCGCGAGGGCGTCGGCGGTCTTCTCGCCGACGCCGGGGACCGACGTGAACTCCATTCGGCACCCGGTAGCGCGGCGGGGGTCAAAACCGTGCCGGGGGCGCGGTCGACCGAAGGGAGACCGCGAAAACGCGAGCGAGGAACGGAGTGACTCGCGAGCAGGGCGAGGCCGACCAGCGGGAGACCTCGATGCGAACGGCGAACGGAGTGAACCGTGAGCGCGGCGAGACCGCCCCGTCAGCCCCCGTTGTCCGCGCTGCCGAGGAGGTCCCAGCCGACGCCCCGGTCGACCTCGGCGATGAACGACTCCGCGCTGTCGACGGGGCCGTGGTCGTCCGCGACGCCGCCGTGTCGGTCCCCCTCGACGACCCGGCCGCGGTCGTCGTCGTAGTAGAACGGGGTTCCGTCGCGGCTGATCCCGAACAGGTACGCGCCGTCGATGTCGGCCGGCACGTCGGAGTGGTCGCTCCCGTTCATGTCCTCCGGGTCGACCGCGTCGGGACCGGACGTGGACACGTTCACCCATGTCAACTGCCAACATGGTGAACGTTGTGGCGGGACGGGTCCAGTTCGCGTCCGCAGACGACCGTGTGTCGGGTCGGCTCCGCGCGTCGCCACGTTCGGACGACTTTTGCGTCGTCACCTCCTCGTTCGGCGCATGGACGACGACGTGGCGGCGAAGGCGGCGGCCGCGCGCGAGCTACTCGCCGAGCGCGACGGCGCCCTCGTCGCCTTCTCGGGGGGCGTGGACTCGTCGGTCGTCGCGGCGCTCGCGCGCGACGCGCTCGGCGACGACGCGGTCGCCTGCACCGCGAAAAGCGAGACGCTGCCGGCCGAGGAGTTGGACGACGCGACGCGCGTCGCCGACGACATCGGTATCGACCACGCGATCGTGGAGTTCTCCGAGCTGGACGACCCGAACTTCGTCGCCAACGACGACGACCGGTGTTACCACTGCCGGACGATGCGCCTCTCGCGGATGTACGAGGCGGCCACGGAGCGCGGCATCGGCACCGTCTGCGACGGAACGAACGCCTCCGATCCCGGCGAGGGGCACCGGCCGGGGCTCCAGGCCGTCGAGGAACTCGACGTGGTGTCCCCCCTGCTGCGGGCCGGCATCACGAAGGCGGAGGTCCGCCAGATCGCCGACCACTACGGCCTCGACGTGGCCGACAAGCCCTCGATGGCGTGCCTCTCCTCGCGCATCCCGACCGGGCTGGAGGTGACCGAGGAGCGTCTCACCCGCATCGAGAAGGCCGAGCGCCTGCTGCGCACGTGGGGGTTCTCGCAGTTCCGCGTCCGCGACCACGACGGTCTCGCGCGCATCGAGGTCGGCGCCGACGAGCTGGAGTCGGCGCTGAACGCCGACTTCGTCGCGGCCGCCCGCGACCACATGCTCGATCTCGGCTTCGACCACGTCACGCTCGACCTCCAGGGGTACGAGACCGGGAGTGTCAGCCCCGCGAACGACGCCGAGGAGGCCGATGGCGAGGGGGAGAAAGCCGTGAACCGCGACGGCGACCCCGTCGTCGAGGACGTGTTCGCGCGCGACTACCCGACCTCGTAGGGTCGAACCAGAAGCACCGCCGCTGCCGCTCCAGCTCCCGCTCAGTAGTTCTCCTGCGTCGTCGCCTCCGGCAGGAACGACGTGACGTTCTCGCGGACCAACTCGGCCGTCGCCGACCCGCCGGTCGCGACGCCGTCGCCGTCGCGGGCGGAATCGTCGGCGACGTGCACCTCGTTGACGGCACAGTTCCCCTGGTCCTGGTCGAGCACCGCGGCGACCACGTCGAGTCCCTTCAACTCGCCCGTGACGACGTACAGCGGGCCGCCGTGGGCGACGACGGCGACCGTCTCGTCCGGCTCGACCTCCCCGCGGAGGTCGGCGAAGCCCTCGCGGACGCGCGCTCTCATCTCCAGCAGCGACTCGCCGCTCTCGGGGACGGTCTCGGCGGCCGCGTAGCCGATCTCCGAGAGGGTGTACTCGGGGTACGTGCCGAACAGGCCGTCGTAGGTGAGCCCCTGGAACCGGCCGAAGTCGCGCTCGCGCCACCGGGCGTCGAACGTCGCCGCCGCGCCCGTCGCACGCGAGATGGCCCGGGCGGTCTCGGCCGCGCGCTCCAGATCGGAGGCGACGATCCGGTCGACGGCGTACTCGTCGGTGAGAAAACCGGCGAGGGCGTCGGCCTGCTCGCGGCCGCGTTCGGTCAGCTCCGTCGGCGCCCAGCCCTGCACGCGGCGGTCGCGGTTCCACGGCGTCTCGCCGTGGCGACACAGGAGGATCGTTCCCATCGAGCATGGGTGGACGGGGAGACGAGAAAAGTATGCCCGAGCGTCGACCCCGGACGCGACGCCGACGCCGGACGCGATATCGACGTCGAACGCGACGCCGACGCCGAACGCGACACCGGCGGCGCCGGCAGCGGCCCGGGTCGCCCGCTACTCGGTCGCTCGTTCCCAGACTCGTTTGCGCATGCAGGTCGCCGACGACGGACACAGGTCGGCGAACTCCGTCGTCGACCGGACGCTCGCCGGGACGTGCTCGCGGGAGAGCGGCTCGTATCCGAGCCGCTCGAAGAACCCGGCCGCGGTCGTCGTCAGGAGATAGAGCGTCTCGATGCTCTCCCTCCGGGCGCGATCCTCCAGAGCGGCACACAGCGCCGTCCCGTACCCGTCGCCGCGGCTCGATCTCTCGACGACGACCGACCGCAGGAGGCCGTCGGAGCCGTACCGCTCGACGCCGCCGGCGCCGACGACGGCGTCGCCGTCGCCGTCACGGGCGAGATAGAACCGTCCGGGTCCCGTTCGCACGTCGCTCGTCGGGAGGTCGTTCGCGGCGAGCAGCGCCTCGACGCGGTCGAGGTCCGCGGCGTCGGCTTCCGTCAGCAGGACGGTTGACCCACCGGGGTCTCGCCGTTCGTCCGCGCCCTCGTCCGCCCCCTCGCCGGGTCGATCAGGCGGCATCGTCGACCGGCGGCTTCGCGACGGTGATCCTGAGCCGGCCGCCCAGATCGACGGTGAACTCGCGACAGACGCGGACACAACGGACCGCGGCGGCCGCCCGGGGGGTTCCGCGGCGCACGGCGACGCCGGCGAGGAGGAGCGTCAGGGCGGCCGCCGGGTTGCTGACTGCCCACAGGGACGCGAGGAGCCCCGCGATCAGGACGTAGCCCGCCAGGATGCTCCGCCAGCTCGGCTGTTCGATTCCTGTACGATCGCTCGGGTCGGGTGCTCTGTGCATGGTTGGTGTCGGAAGTGGTGTCCGTAGTGTGGTGTCGCGACGGCGGTCACGCCGCCGTCTCTTCGGTTGCGGATTCGGGGTCGTTCGTCGGCTTGCGCGCTTCGATCGTCGCCGCGGTCAGGTAGTCGGCGAGGTCGCGGTCGGGGTCCCACTCGCGGATGAACGACTCGCTGTCGTCCTTCGGCTCGATCGCGACGTCGACGAACCCGGCGTCGGCGAGCATCGATTCGAGCGTCGGGATCGCGGCCGCGCCGCCGAGGCAGGCGCTCACGGACGCGGCGTCCCCGCGGATGTCGCTCGGGAGGTCGGCCGTCGCCACCACGTCGGAGACGGCGAGGCGACCGCCGGGCCGGAGCACGCGGTACGCCTCCGCGAACACCCGTCGCTTGTCCGCCGAGAGGTTGATCACGCAGTTCGAGAGGATCACGTCGACGGTCCCGTCGGCGACGGGGAGGTGTTCGATCTCGCCGAGGCGGAACTCGACGTTCGTGGCGTCGTTCGCCCCGACGTTCCCGCGGGCACGCTCGACCATCTCGGGGGTCATGTCGACGCCGACGACACGCCCCTCCTCGCCGACCTCCCGCGCCGCGAGGAAACAGTCGAAGCCGCCGCCGGACCCAAGATCGAGGACCGTCTCGCCCGGATCGAGGCTCGCGATGGCGGTCGGGTTGCCGCAGCCGAGGCCGAGGTTCGCGCCCGCGGCGACGGCGTCGAGGTCGTCCTCGGTGTACCCGAGTTCCGTTCCTCCCTCGCCCGGGCGGTTCTCCGACGTTCCGCAGTCGTCAGCGTCGTCGCCGCAGCACGACGACCCCGTGCCGATTTCCCCGATCTCCCCGTAGCGCTCCCGCACCGCGGCTCGCTGTCGTGCGGGATCGAGGCCTGTGCGGTCCGCCGTCGGAGCGTCGTCGTCAGTCATCGCCGACCCCCCTCGTCTCGTCGAGCACGTCGAGGAGTCGCTCCGCGCGCGGCGTCGCGCTGTAGTAGCGCCACCGGCCCTCCTTGCGCCGCTCGACCAGTCCGGCGCCGAACAGCCGCGAGAGCGCCTGACTCACCGCGCTCTGGCTCACGCCGAGCGACGGCTCCAGCTCGCAGACGCAGATGTCGTCCTCGGCGCCCGCGATGAGCCGGAGCGCCTCGTAGCGCGTGTCGTTGCCCAGCGCCGAGAGCGTCTCGACATCGGCGGCGACGTCGTCGTCCCGCAGGTCGTGTTCGGCCGAACAACACCCCGACGGCCGGTCGCTCCGTCCGTCCTCCGTCCCGAGTTCCGGTTTCTGCCCAGCCATTTCAGTACATGCTAATATTAGATTCTGCTAATATAAGTGTTCTCCCGGCAGCGCTCGTCGGAGTCGTGACGGACGACCCTCGGAACGGCCCTCGGAACACACCGTCGTGAGGCGCCAGCGTGACGGATCTGTCGCTGTCGGTCCTCGAACGAACGCGGGAGCCGCGATCCGTGCGGTCGGCTAGTTCCCGGTCCAGCGCAACAGCGCGAGCGTCCCCTCGAACAGCGCGATCATCGTCGCGCCGACGATGATGGGCGCCATCCCGGTGGGGTCCGGCGAGACGATGAACGCGAGGCCGACGAACGCCGACCAGAACAGCAGCCGGCGGTCCTCCATCCACTCGCGCGTCACCAGCCCCATCATGATGGCGAGCTGGATGAACAGCGGGATCTGGAAGACGACGGCCATGTAGCCCATCATCAGGAGGATGAGGTTGAACGTCTCCCGGAGGCTGAACGCGAGGACCGCGCTCTCCTCGGTGTAGCTGATGAAGTAGTCGAAGATGACCGGGAGGACGATGAAGTGTGTGAACGCGACGCCGATGATCCCGAGGATCAGGCTCGTCGGCACCGCCGCGAGGTAGTAGCGGCGTTCGTGTGGGTACAGCCCGGGGCGCATGAACCGGTACGTCTCGTAGACGAACACCGGCAGCCCGACGAGCAGGCCCGCGAGCGACGCCACCTTCAGCTTGGTGAGCAGGAACTCCAGCGGGCCGTACACGCGGGGGCGGTTCTGCTCGAAGCCGACGTGGGTGTCCCACAGGAACTCGATGATCTGCTCGGCGCTGGGCACGGTCGGCGAGACGGTGCCGATCAACAGCACCGCGACGACGACGACGCCGGCGATGCCGAACACGATGCCGAGCCGGCGCATCATCTCCTCGATGTGCGCGGCCAGCGGCATCTCCTGGTCGGAGTCGGGGCCGCCGCCCTCGCCGCCGCCGAGCGCGCCGACGCCCTTGTTCACCGCCTGCATCCCCTTCTCCGCGGCGGTCATGGTGCCCCCGCCTCCGTTCCCGTCGTTCGCGGCGGACTGTCCGCCGCCGGAGCGCTCGCCGGCGACCGCGTCGGGTACGGGCTGTGACTCGTCGATCCTCGGGGCCTCGCCGGCGGCCGGTGCCGGCTCGCTCGATCCGCGGTCGATCGGGTCGTCACCATCGGCGTCGGCGTCACCATCGCCGTCGTCGTCGGCATCATCGTCGTCCTCGAACGGGCTGCGACGGTCGATTTCCGACTCCTCGTCGGTGGGTCGATCCTCGGACCCGGTCGAGTCGTCGGTCTCGCCGTCGTCGCTGGCTTCGGTACCGTCGTCGCGTTCGCCATCGTCGTCGGATCTGACATCGTCGCCGGCGTCGACATCGTCGTCGACACCGTCCTCGTGTTCGTCGGCCGCGGACTCCGACGGCTCGACGGACTCCGCGGGGTCGGTGGACTCGGCCGTCTCGGCGTCGCCGTCGCCGTCGGGCGCGGCCGACGGCTCCTCGGGCGGATCCGAGTCCCCGGTCATGGAAGGGGTTCGCCACCGGTCCGTTATAGGCCTTTTCTGATGGCGTCACCGGAGACGGCGACGCGACGCGGTTGTTGAAAAGGTTGATAACCGGCAAGTCGCTCTCATCCGGTATGTCGAGCGCGCTCGACGAGGACACCCGACGGTCGTTGGCGGACGGCAGGGCCACCGCCGGCGCGATGCTTCGGTCCGCCCAGAAGGACCTCCAGAAGGTGTTCCTCGTCTTCCTCGCCGGGTTCATGGGGACGTTCTACGCCCTCCGGCTGTACGTCTGGGACTTCCTGAAGTCCGTCACGCGCGCGCAACTCAGCGAGACCGCCGGCCAGGAGGTCGAGATCATCGCGCAGACGCCGTTCGACGTGATCCTCCTCCAGGCGAAGATCGGCCTCATCGTGGGGATCATCGTCGGGATCCCGCCGTTACTGTACTTCTCCCGGGACGCCCTCCGGGAGCGCGGGGCGTGGCCGCAGGCGCCGGTCGCCCGCTGGAAGCTCGTGGTCATCTTCGTGCTCGCCGTCGCCCTGTTCGCCGGCGGGGTCGCCTACGGCTACCTGGTGTTCTTCCCGTTCATGTTCGCGTTCCTCGCGAACAACGCGCTCTCGGCGGGCATCCTCCCCACCTACTCCATCGTGAAGTGGGCGCAGTTCATCGCGCTGCTCACGTTCTCGTTCGGCTTCGCCGCCCAGATGCCGCTGGCGATCACCGGGCTGTCGTACGCCGAGATCGTCCCCTACGAGACGTTCCGCGAGAAGTGGCGCCACGCGACCGTCGGTATCTTCGTGTTCGGCGCGGTGTTCTCGCCGCCGGACCCGTTCACGCAGGTGATGTGGGCGGCGCCCCTGCTGCTGTTGTACGGCGCGTCGCTGTACCTCGCGAAGATCGTCGTCACCGCCAGACGCGGCAGCGAGCGCATCGACGCGACCGCGACCGCGCGGCTCCACTGGAACGTGCTCGCCGGCATCGGTGTCGCCGTCGCCGCCGCGATGTACCTGTTCTTCGCTCGCGGCGGCGCCGCCGCGGTCAACGACGTCGTCGCCGGAACCGGGCTGACGAACTATCGGTTCGCGACCGACCTCCCGGTCCCGGCGCTGGCGGCGCTGGCGGGCGGCCTCGGGATCGCCGCGGCCGTCGTGGCGCTCGCGTACTACGTGTACGCCGAACTCGACGAGACGACCGCCGTCGTCGGCGACGCCGGCGACCCCGACGCGATCGACCTGCTGACGCTCGACGAGGCGGGCGTGCGCGCCGCCCCGCCGGAGGCGTTCGAGGGGATGACCGAGCCGGAGGCGCTCGAGGCCGCCTCCACCGCCATGGAGGCCGACGAGCCCGGGAAGGCGCAGGCGATCCTCGACCGCTTCGACGAGGCCGTCGCCGCCGGCGCGGCCGGGGCGGCCGAGGAGGACGCCGGCGACGGCGACGCGCCAGCGCGGTCCGGCCCGCCCCGCGACCTGTTCGCCGGCGACGTGGGCGTCGTCGGGTCGATCCGGCGCGGTTCGGGCCTCGTCGACTGGCGCGGCCGGTTCGGCTCGCTGTGGAACGTCCTCCTCGGCATCGCCGGCGTCGTCGCCGCCGTCGGCTACGTGCTCGTCGAGCGCCCGACGCTCGCGGACTCGGTCCTCGTCGAGTACGGGACGAGCGCGGGAGCGATCCTCGCCGCACTCGGCGTGAGCGGCACCGCGGCGCTCGTCGCGTTCGTCGCCGCCGGGATCGCGCTGGCGCTGTTGCTCGCCGGGCTCCTGGGGCTGTACTTCGCCTACGCCGCGGGTACCGACCCCGATGCCGTCGACATCGAGGTGCTCACGGTCGACGAGGTCCGCCGCGCCCCCGACGCGGTGTTCGCGGGGCTCTCCGAGCGACGGGTGAACTACCTCGCGGACCGCGCGGCCGCCGCCGGCGACTCGGCGAAGGCGCGCGCGGTGTTGGACCGGTTCGACGAACTGCAGGCGGCTCGCGAGGCCGCCGAGTCGTCGTCGGGCGCCGACGCCGCGGGCGGGAGCGGGGGCGGCGGCCCGTCGATCCCCGGCCTGTCGGACGACGCCGGCGACCGGGCCTCGCGCGCCACCGGGACGCTCCTCGAGGGGGTCACCGACGGCGAGCGCGACGAGGACGACATCGGGGGCTACTACGACGACCTCGCCTTCATCGCCGCCTCGTTGCGCTCGCGGCTGTTCGTCCTGGTGTCGGTGTTCGGCGTCACGCTCGCGAGCGTGTTCGCGTTCCTCTACCTCGGCGGGATCGGCGACGTGAAGAACAACTTCGTGAACCGCATCCCCGAGGAGATCGTCGGCGTCGGCGCCGAGAACTTCGGCGTCATCGTGCTCCACCCGGTCGAGGCGCTCATCTTCGAGGTGAAGATCTCGACCATCGCGGGCGCCGTCGCGGTCCTCCCCTTCATGGCGTACTACGCGTGGCCCGCGCTGCGCGACCGGGGGTTCGTCCGCGGACGGAGGCAGGTCGTGTTCGGCTGGGTCGCCGCGCTGTTGGCGGGGCTCCTCGGCGGGCTCGCGCTCGGCTACACCGTCATCGCGCCGGCGGTCATCTCGTGGCTCGTCAGCGACGCGCTCGCGGCCGGCATGGTGATCAGCTACCGCATCAGCGACTTCGCGTGGCTCGTCTTCTTCACCACCGTGGGGATCGGGTTCCTCGCGGACGTGCCCGTCCTGATGGTCCTGCTCAACACGACGGGCGTGTCGTATCAGGCGATGCGCTCGCGCTGGCGGGAAGTGACGGTCGGCATCATGCTCGTGGCGGCGCTGTTCACCCCGGCGGACGTGTTCACGATGTTCCTCGTGACGATCCCGCTGATGGCCGCCTACGGCGTCGGCCTGCTGATCCTGTGGGTGATGACCCTCGGGGGTCGGCGCAACCTCGCCGAGCCGACCGTCGACCTGACCCGCTGACGGCGCGCTCGCGCCCGCCGCCTTCGCCCGGAGGTCTTCGCCCCCGGAGACGGGACGACCGCGTCGTTCGCGCTCGCCGTGTCGGTGGCCCAGACCGCCCCGCCCGATCTCGGCTCTCGCGAGCGGTCGCGCTCGACGAGCCGGCGCCGAGTGCGAAGCTTCAATTATTCGCATACGAACCTCGTGGTATGCCCAAGATAAGCGTCGAGATGCCCGGGGAACTCCTCGCGGATCTGGACGAGCACGTCGGCGACGACGGGAAGTTCGTCAACCGCAGCGACGCGATCCGCGCGTCGGTTCGCAAGACGCTGGACGTGCTCGACGAGATCGACGCGCGCCACGGTCGGCTGGCCGAGGAGGGCGCTGAGGGGGAGACGGCGAGCGGGGGAGACGCCGAATGAGCGGCGCCGACGGCGTCGCCGTCGCGGAACCCCGCCGGCTGAACGTGCCGCTGGCGGCGGTCGTGCTCACCGCGCTGTTCGTCGCCGCGCTGGTCACCGCGCAGGTCATCTCGGCGAAGCTGCTCGCGGTCTCGCTGCCGGTGCTCGGCGCCGTCACTGCGCCCGGCGGGACGCTCGCGTACGCGGTCACCTTCTTCGCCTCCGACTGCCTCTCGGAGCTGTACGGCAAGTCGTACGCCCGGAAGGTGGTCAACGTCGCGTTCGCGATGAACTTCGTCCTGCTGGCGCTGGTGTTCGCGACCATCGCGACGCCGGCGGCGCAGGGGTCGGTTGACCCCGCCGCCTTCGAGACGGTGCTCGGCCTCTCCGGGAACGTCGTGCTCGGTTCGCTGGCCGCCTACGTGATCAGCCAGAACTGGGACGTGATCGCCTTCCACCGCATCCGCGAGTTCACCGACGGCGACGCGCTGTGGCTGCGCAACGTCGGCTCGACCGCGTCGAGCCAGCTCATCGACACCGTCGTGTTCACGCTCGTCGCGTTCGCGGTCGCGCCCGCGCTGTTCGGCGTCGGCGCGGCGCTGCCCACCCCGGTGCTCGTCTCGCTCATCGTCGGGCAGTACGTCCTCAAGCTCCTCATCGCGCTGGTCGACACGCCGCTGGTGTACGCCGCGGTCGCGCTCGTCCGCCGCGATGAGGCCGACGCCGCCGGCGTGAGCGCCTGAGGCGGCAACGCAAAAACGGGGATCAGTCGACGCGCTCGGCGAACCCGAACCGCGGCTTCACGTCGTCGACGACGACCTCGACGGTCTCGCCGGCCTCGGTGCCGGGAACGAACAGCGTGTACCCGTCGACGCGGGCGATCCCGTCGCCCTCCTCGCCGACGTCGGTCACCTCGACGGTGAGCCGGTCGCCCGCCGCGACGGGCGAGTCGGTGCGGCCGCGGGCGATCAGGTAGCGCTCGGAGGAACGCTTCCGGCTCGCCTCCGGGGTGTACGCCCGGACGTACTGGAACTGCGCCTCCACGTCCTCGCGGAAGTCGGCGAGGTCGGGGCCGTCGAACACCTTCACGACGAAGTCGCCGCCGGGCGTCAGGAGTTCGAGCGCGGTGTCGAACGCCTGCCGGCAGAGGTGGATCGACCGGGCGTGGTCGAGCTGGTACTCGCCGGTCATGTTCGGCGCCATGTCGGAGACGACGAGGTCGACGGGTCGCTCGGGCTCGGTGTCATCGTCGGGATCTGGGTCGACGCCGAGCGCCTTCCGGAGGTAGTAGCGCGTGCGCTCCTCGGTCATGTCGCCGCGGACCGTCTCGACGTGCGGGTGGTCGAGGTCGTCGATGCGCTGGAGGTCGACGCCGACGACGCGGCCGGCCTCGGTCACCTCCTCGGCGGCGACCTGGAGCCAGCCGCCGGGGGCTGCGCCGAGGTCGACGACGGTGTCGCCGTGGTCGAAGAGGTCGACCTCCTCGTCGATCTGCCGGAGCTTGTAGGCCGAGCGCGCGCGGTAGCCCTCCTGTTTCGCCCGGTTGTAGTATTCGTCTTTACCTGCCATGACTACCTTACTGAAATCGCTGACATGTTCTTGACTGCCGATTCGAGCGAATACGCGTTCATGTTCGGTGCGACGTGGTCGAACCGGAAAGGCACATCGCTTATGTATGTGAAGGGAAACCTGCCACACCTACCTACACCATTTACAAATGTATTTTCACGCCCACAGCGCTCTTACTGGCCATCAATACAGAAGTCAGGAATGCTAAACGATTTTATAAAGAATGAGCGGCTTATCCAAAACCCAAGTACTAAGTTACCCCCGCACATTGAATGAGTCGAGATGTCTGCTCAAACTCAGGGGAGTCCGGTCGGAGCCGGTATCGGCGCATTCAACCGTCTGTCCACCGATCTGGAGACAATCGCGGTGTTGTGCTCGGCCGTTCCGGAGATTGACGAGGATCTGCGCGCCCTCGCCGCCCACGTGGACGCCCTCGACGAGAGCATTGACGAACTGAACGGCGACAAGGGTGAACTGCAGGCTGAGATCGGCGACCTCTCCGAGGCGCTTCGTCACTTGACCGCGAACGTGGCCGACCTCGAGGAGATGCTTGAGGAGGAAGTCGACGACCTCCGAAGTCGGCAAGACGACCTCGCGGCACGCCTCGACGCCGTCGAGGGGTGCTTGAATCCTGACCTATTGGAGAAGCAGACGGCGCACGTCGACGCACAGAACTCCTCGATCCCCTTCAATCGCGGCGACGAGCGCGAACTCGTCGTCGAGGAGGTAGAAGGACGGCCGGACGCCACCCTCCGCGGGAAGATCGAGAAGGTACAGACCTTCGTCGACGTGGATGACCCCTCGGAGTACAAAGAGGGTGACCTCGTAGACGTAACCATCACTGATCTCAACGGAACAGCGGCTCACGCCGCACTGACCGAGACCCTCGGGGAGTGAGGATGCCGGCGACCTCCCTACTGGATGCCCGAGAGGGCCGTACGCAGACGGACATCGTGGCGGCCATCGCGAAGCTGCAGTTCCGCGATGGAACGGCCCCAAGGCAGAGCGACCTCGACGAGTTGCTCCCGGTCTCGAAGGGCGCCATCTCCAACAACTGCCGGAAGCTCGTCGAGACTGACCTCGTGCGCGAGACAGATGGACGCCGGTATGAGGTCGTCGAGTCGGAGCTGCTGGCGCTGTACCGCGAGCACGTCGACCGTTACCTCGCACGCGAGGCCGAGTCTGACCGGTTCGCCGACGAAGTGGCCGCGTACAACGAGACGCGTACGGCCACCAAGCGCGGCCTCCGGAACACGTTCGAGGACAATGACCTTTTCGTCGACGTCCTCGTCGCGGCGCTCGTCGACGCGCTCGACGATAGTCGCATCCAGACGATTCGCGAGGTGATGCTGCACGCCGACCAGCTGGTGCGGAGCGCAGCTACCCACGTTGTGACGCACTCGGACTTCGAGGGCCGAGACGACCCGGCGTGGGAGACGGTGCGTCCCTTGCTCCAACTCGCGGTCGCCCTCGACCGCGTCCACGCTGGCCTCGACGCCCTCGCGGACGCGCACGCAGACGTAGCAGAGTACCTCCCCGGCGACGCGCCGGCGGCAACGATGACTACCTACTTCACCAACAACGCATGACTGACGATCCCAATCAGCAGACGCTCGCCGACAGCCAGCCGACGACCAACCTCACGACCGACCAGCTCGAGAAGCACTTGTTCAAGTGCGCGGACATCATCCGCAACACGGTCGACAAGACCGACTACAAGGACTATATCCTCCCGCTGGTGTTCTACAAGAGCATCAGCGACACCTTCGTCGACGAGTACGCGGCAAACCTTGATGAGTTCGAGGACGCCGAACTCGCTCGCGACGAGGCGTTCCACGACTTCCAGATCCCGGAGGGGTACCTCTGGGAGGCCGACGACGACGCGCTCCCGGACGGGTACGAGTGGGAGGGGAAGGACGCCGAGCAGGATCTCCGGAGTCAGAAGGAGAACGTCGCGTCGTTCATCGACGAGGCGTTCACCGAGATCGAGAACGCCAACCCCGACCAGCTCAATGGGGTGTTCCGCTCGGACTTCATGGCCGCGGATGCCCTCGCTGAGTCCGACGGCAAGCTCATCCGCCTCGTCGAACACCTCAGCACCCACAACCTGAGTCAGCAGCGGCTTCCCGACGATATGCTCGGGGAGGCATACATGGATTTAGTGCGGCACTTCGCATCCGAGGAGGGTCGCGATGGGGGCGAGTTCTTCACCCCGCCACAGATCGTCCGGATGATGGTGCGGCTGCTCGCACCCTACGAGTCGGGCGACACCTTCCACGACCCTACCTGTGGTTCCGCTGGCTTCCTCATCGAAGCGGCCCACCACTTCCGGGAGGAGCAGGGCGGCGACCCCTCCCAACTCACGATGACAGGACAGGAGGTCAACCCCGACATCGCGTCCATCGCGAAGATGAACCTGTTCCTCAACGGGCTGAAGGGGGAGGTCAAGCGACAGGACTCGCTCAGTGAACCGCTGTTCACCGAGGACGACACCACTCTGACCAAGTTCGACTACGTCCTCGCCAATTTCCCGTTCTCGGCCAACTGGGACAAGGACGGGCTGCAGGACGACCCGTACAGCCGGTTCGACTGGACGGAGAAGCTTCCCCGGGCCGACCGCGGCGACTACGCGTTCATCATGCATATCGCCGAGCAGCTCAACGAGACTGGTCGGGCCGCCATCGTCGTTCCGAACGGCGTGCTGTTCCGCAAGCACGAGGGGAGGTACCGGGAGCCGATGGTAGAGCGTGATCTCGTGGAAGCGATCATTGGATTGCCCGCTGACCTCTTCCAGAACAACGCCATCCCGACGTCTGTCCTCGTGCTAAACGAGGACAAGCCGGAGGAGCGCGAGGACGAAGTCCTGTTCCTCCACGCCGCGGACAACCACGCGGTCGACGAGCCGTTCTACCGGGACGTCTCCAACAACAGCCAGAATGAGCTGACGGAGACGGGTGTCGACCACATCGTCGACAACTACCACGACTGGACGACCGAGGAGAAGGTCAGTCGAACGGCCACCCGTGAAGAGATCCGCAAGAACGATTACAACCTCAACATCGCGCTGTACGTCGACACGACCGAACCAGAAGAGGACATCGACGTCGCCGAGGAATTCGACGAGCTGCGCGAACTCCGGCAGGAGCGTGCCGACATCGAGGCCCGACTCGACCAGCACATGGAGGCTCTCAACTATGAGTGACGACGACATCCCCACCGACCAGCCCGACGACTCGCCCACGACGGACGCCACCGAGACGGCCGCCGACGGTGGCGCCGTGGCGACCGAGGCGCTGCAGAGCCGTTTTTGGGGCGTGGTGCCTACAGAGTGGGAACTAGTCGATGGCACCGAGGTCTACGACGTGAACCCCTCATACACGCCCGAGGAGGAGGAAATCACGTACATCGAGATGGATGCCCTCGACACGGAACTGCCGTTCCCGAAGTACGCTACGAAGCGCAAGGCGGCGGACTACAGTGGGAAGCTCTTCCGAGAGGGCGACACCCTGTTCGCCCGCATTACGCCCTGTACAGAGAACGGCAAGGCGGCCTTCGTCGACGCGATGGAGACCAACGTGGGCATCGGCTCAACCGAGTATGCCGTCCTGTCGCCCGACCGCGAGCGCATCCACCCCCTGTACCTCTACTACGTGGCCAAATCCTATCCCGTTCGGAACTACGCCATCTCACGGATGCGCGGGTCGACGGGGCGTCAGCGGGTGCCCTTCGACGTGTTCCGAAAGGAGTTGGAGATCTCGCTCCCTCCGATGGAAGAGCAGCAGAAGACCGCTAGCATCTTGATGGACATTGATCAGGCCATCGAAAAAACGAACGAGATCCTTCAACAGACGCACCGGGTAAAGAAGGGAGTGACGCAGGAACTCCTTCGAGAGGGTACTCGGTCGCACGATGACTTTAAAGATACCGCGGTCGGTCGCATACCTTCGGAGTGGGAGGTTTGCTCAATCGGTGACGTCGTTGAGCTGGCCCAATACGGCCTATCAGAAAGTCTGTCGACAGAGGGAGAATACCCCGTTTTCCGGATGAACAACATCGAGAACGGGTACATGGTGGACTCCCCGATGAAGTACATCGACTTGGAGGACGACGAGTTCGAGAAGTACAAAGTCGAGAAGGGGGACATCCTGTTCAATAGAACGAACAGTTACGAGCTAGTAGGCAAGACGGGGCTCTTCAATCTTGAAGGAGACTACGTGTTCGCCTCGTATCTAGTTCGACTGCGTGCTAACAGCCATGCCGACCCCTATTATCTGAACTACTATCTCAACTCGAAGAAGGGACAAGACCGATTGATGGCCTTCGCCACCAAGGGGGTCAGCCAAGCGAACATCAACGCCCAAAACGTCCAGCGCATTCTGATGCCTCGGCCCCCCGTCGAAGAACAGCAGGAGATCGCCGAAGTGATCAGAGAATTCGACAGGCAGATCGAATCGAACGAGCAGTATAAGTCTCAGTTAGCGAGGATCAAGCGAGGTCTACTGAGTGACCTTATTTCCGGAGATGTTCGAACAAACCAAGCGGACATCGAGATCAACCCACGGGTGAGTAAACATGGCTAAATCCGCCACTCCTGACGAATCTGGAGTCAAAGAGGATGTCCTCAGATGGTTAGAGTGCCTGAATTACGACACCTACGGCCTCGGGGAGGATGAAGGCGAGGGTGCGACTACCCTCGACGAAAAGTACGGTCGTGACCCGACAGAAGTCATCTACTACGGGATGCTCCGTGAGTGGCTCGTGGAATCTGAGGTCGGCAACAACGACCAGATCACCGAGGACAACGTCGACGACTTCCTGACCTCGCTCCGGCGCGATCTCGCCCACGACAGCGCCAACCTCGTGGAGGCCAACGAGGAGTTCCACCGACTGCTCGTCCGCGGGAAGCGGTTCGCCGTCACGAGCGAGGAGGGCAAGGAGACGAAGCGCATCTTCGTGCGCCTCGTCGACCTCCGCGACATCGAGAACAACCGCTTCGTCGCCGCTGACGAGTTCCGCGTGAAGCGCGGGGGTAACTCCATTCGGCCCGACGTGAACCTGTTCGTCAACGGCATCCCGCTGGTAACGATGGAGCTGAAGTCGCTCGCGCAGGAAAACGACTACTACGACGCCATCAGCGACCTCCGCGACTACGAGGAGGACGTCTCGCGGCTGTTCGTCCCGAACCTCTGGAACGTCGCCGTCGACTCGATGGCGTACCGCTACGGCGCCGTCGGCGCGACCTCGTCGTTCTACATGCCGTGGGAGGCCGACGAGGAGGCGACGCCGCCTGAATACCGCGTGGAGGAGGAGGAGGACGCCAACCCGCTCAAAGAGCCGGTGCTGGCGATGTGCAACCACGAGACCCTGCTGGACGTCCTCCGAAACTTCGTCTTCTACGAGCACCGCACCGGCGGGACGACGAAGATAATCCCGCGGTACATGCAGTACTACGCGGCCAACCGGATTCTCGATCGGGTGCGCGAGGGGCGCACCGACGAGGCCATGCGTCGAGGACTGATTTGGCACACGCAGGGCAGCGGGAAGTCGTTCACCATGCTGTACGCCGCCCGAATGCTGCTGGAGCGCGGCGTCCTCGACCACCCGAAGGTCGTCCTCGTGGTCGACACGAAGGATCTCGAGGATCAGATGGCCCAGACGCTCAACAATCTCGGGAACTTCGAGATGTTCACCCGGGCCAAGAACATCGACCACCTCGAGCGTAGGCTCCAGACCGACCAGAGCGAACTCATCGTCACGACCATCCAGAAGTTCGAGGACGTCGAGTCCAACCTCCAGCGCGATCAGCCGACTGTCGTCATGTCCGACGAGGCCCACCGGTTCATGGAGAAGGATCTCGGCAACAAGCTGGCCGCCGCGCTCCCGGACGCGTTCCACTTCGGGTTCACTGGCACGCCTGTGCGCGAGTCCGAGCGGGACACGTTCTCCAACTACCGTCCGGAGGGGAAGCCCGAGGAGTTGTACCTGCACTACTACTCCATCGGTGACGGGATCGACGACGGCCTGATCCTGCCGGTTCACTTCACCCTCCGCCACGACATGGAGTGGGAGATCGACGCCGACGCGATCGACCTCGACTTCGACCGGGAGTTCTCGACACTCAGTGTCGACGAGAGGCAGGATGTGATCGAGAAGTACCTGACCACAACGGAGATCTCGGAACTCCGGCCTCGAGTCGAGGAGGTCGTCTGGGCAGGCGATCAACGGGGCATCATTGACCACTTCGAGAAGACGGTGCGGCCCAACCACTGGAAGGGCATGGTGGTCACGCCAAGCCGCAAGGCCGCTGCCATCTACGGCGAGGAGCTGCGGAAGTACTACGATCCCGAGGAGGTCGAGGTGTTGTACACCAGCACCGGAAACGACTCCGAGACCGTCCGTCAGTTCCACACGACGCCCGAGGAGCGCGACGCCATCGTCGAGAACTTCAAAGACCCCGACGGGGATCCGAAGCTACTCGTCGTCGTGGATATGCTCCTCACCGGGTTCGACGCGCCGGTGCTGAAGACGATGTACCTCGACCGGAACCTGAAGAACCACAACCTCCTGCAGGCAATCGCGCGGACGAACCGCCCGGCAGACGGGAAGCACAACGGCGAGATCGTCGACTATCAGGGAGTGTTCGCGAACCTCGACGACGCCCTTGACTACGGAGCCGATGTCCGTTCCGAGATCGATCGGTCGCGCAAGCAGTTGCTCGAAGACATCGAGGCGCTCGTCGACGACCTGTTAGGTCTGTTCGACGACATCCCTCGCGACAATCGGCAGGAGACGCTCAACAAGTGTCTCGCTCGACTCAGCAAGCCCCAGCCGAAGCGCGACTTCAAGCAGGGCTACCGTGAGCTACAGGATCTCTACGAGACCCTGTCGCCCGACAAGGAACTCGTCGGGCGCGGGATTCAGGACGACTACAAATGGCTGACGAACGTGTTCGTCGCCTACCGTCTGAACAACAACCGCGAGGAGAACCCCGAAGAGAACCTCCGGGAAAAGACGAAGAAGATCATCGCCGACAACGTCGAGATCGGCGAGATCAAGGACACTTACCCGGTGTACAAGCTAGGGGAGAAGCACCTCCAGCAGGTCGACCAAATGACCGAGCCGGCCGCGAAGGCGAACGCCATTGAGCACGCCACCCGGGAACACCTCCAGCCGCGGGTCGACCGGAACCCGAAATACAAGTCGCTCAGTGAGAAGTTGGAGGACATCGTCGACCGCTGGCAGCGCGGCGACCTCACCGATCCCGATGCCGTCGAGAAGCTTGAGCGGGTCGAACGCGACGTCATCGACTTCGAGGTGGAACTCGATGAACACGGCCTCAGTGAAGGGGCTCACGCCATCTACTCCGAGCTGACGGATAACTACGGGGACGAGGTAGCTGGTGAGGACGAGGCAGAGCGCATCGCGACTGACATCTCGGAGCAGTTCGATGCCGAGATTGAGCGGTTTGAAGGCTGGGAGACCAGCTCCGAGACTCGCAAGAAGATCCGTCGCCTCCTCATCCGCCGACTGGCGAAGGAACACGGGAAGGTTGCGCTCGCCAAGGACGACAGGTTCCTCGAGCAGACCATCGAGTACCTCATCGAGAATGCGGATTGAGGCTACGGGATCGATTCAGGTGTTCGACGAGACGATCGAGTACGAGGTACGACGAAGCGATGACGCCACCCAACCTCGAATCGATGTCGACATTCACGGTGTGGTCGTGGTGCTTCCGACAGGCAGCGACGTCGATCCTCACGGTCTCGTCGAGGAAAACTCGCGATGGCTGTTGAAGAAGTGGCGTGTGTTTCAAGGCCATCGCAACCGGGCACCTTCCCGATCGTTCGAGGAGGGCGAGGTCTTTCCCTACCGGGGAGAGGACTTGCAGTTGGCAATCGACGATGTCGAGCAGTCACACGTTGAGCCGGGAGCGTTCGTCCTCGCTTCCAACGCTGTCGATGGGACGAGTGTTCGAAGTGAGCTAGAGGCACTCTATCGGCGGGAGGCGAGATCTTTGTTTCAGTCTCGGATCGACTACTTCGCCGCTGAAATGGCGGTCGAACCCGGCAAGTTGGAACTCCGAAATCAGCGAACTAGGTGGGCGAGCTGTTCTCCACAGAAGACACTCAGTTTCAATTGGCGGCTCGTGATGGCTCCTGACGATGTGATCGACTATGTCGTTGTCCACGAGCTCGCTCACCTTCGGGAAAAGAATCACACACGGAATTTCTGGAGCATTGTTGGAAATCACGTCCCGGACTATGAGTCACACGTCGACTGGCTCACCGAGAATAGCTCCCGTCTGATCTTCACAGAGGATGACCTCTAATCAGTATATAATTTGGTGGACGAACTGGATGATCACTCATCGACGATAGGAGTTCGCGTGTGACTTACTACCTGTATCCCGGAGAATAATTCAAAACAAGAGTACAACGTTCAGATCTGGTATCTTGAATGATATGCTTAACGAGACATTTTGTAACGGATGTGTTTTTCCCCGCGACCTCGCCATAAGCATAAGTAATTAATGGGGAGTTCAGAAATGAACTGCCCAATTCATTACCCTCCGACATTCCGGGCTCGCCGTGACGGTCGCACTGATGCCCGGTCGGTACTCGCGGTCGAACAAGGGTTGCCACGCGTGGCCGTCGCACCGGCCCAAAGCTATGGGTGACACGAAATGAGCGAGAATGACGACACCCACCCGTCCCGAGAACGAGGGTGTGGCTCGGAAGATGCACAGTCGAAGGGCGATCCGGACGAAAACGACACCGCAACGCGAACGGCAAAGCGGGTGAACATAACGATCAGCGAGGGACAGCACGAGACCCTCGTTGACTTCGCGAAAGAGAACGGAATGACTTTCAGCGAACTGGTGAGGCGCAGCTGCGCACACTTCCGTAACCAACACGAGAACGACCAGACTGCGCGGGAACTCCAACCGTTGCTGCACGAGATCCGGAAGCACAGCGACCAACTCGAATCACAGGCCACCCTCATTGAGGCACTTGGTAGTCGACTTGACGACCTGAGTGAATCTTTCGAGGGCGACTCGGACAGGTCGGATCTCTCCGACGAGGAGCTGGCCGACGAACTGTGGAAAATTCTGGACAAAGACGAGACGCTCACGACCCTCGAAATTATGGAAGACACGGAACTTGACCGTCGACAGGTGCATCGCGGCTTGAACAGACTCCGTGACAGCCACGTCGCCCGGGAGGTAGAAACCCAGTCCGGCGGAACTGGGTGGGTGGCTACGGCATGAGTTCCCAGCCAGACCCAGCCTATGGGTTCGACTTCTCGGAATTTGACGACCCCTACGTCCGCGAATTCCTCGACAAGCGGTGTAAGGAGGTCAGCAAGAGAACGGTGGGGGGGAACATCACTTCTCTCCGTCAATATACCGACTCGCTCGGCGAGATGGCGGTCGAGGATGCCGAGTACTCTGATGTCGCCGAGTATGCAGACGTACTGGTCAGTAACGGGGTGACCGAGGAGACGCTCAAGGTCTACATCAGTTCGATCAGCATGCTCCACGAGTTCCTCAACCACTTCAAAGGGGAGAACATGCCGGACGTCAGCAAACTTCCCAACCGCTACAGTAATCTCGCTCCGAGCATCGAACGCAAACCAATTGACCCCGAGGAAGTGAGACGGCTCATCGATGCGGCTGACACGCTGCGGGAGTCCTTGATCATTGCGATCACCTACTTCGAGGGACTTCGGGCCTCTGAGACGGCGGGGATCAAGCTCCAGCACCTCCGACGTGAAGACGGACGGGTCGAGATCAAACGCAGTAAGAACAACAAGAGTCGCACTCTGTCGCTACATCGCGATCTCGGGTTCATGCTCAAGATCTGGCTGAACGAAGAGCGTCCCTCGTACATCGGATCGGACAGTGACTACCTCTTCGTCGGAGAAAAATCCGGTAGCATCGACAATCAGGACGTCTGGCAGATCGTTCATGATGCGGCCGATGCGGCGGACATTCAGCGTGTTATCGGTGAACGTGTCCGCTTCGAGGGATTGCCTGACTTGGTTCGCCCGTCGCTGGTTGCCCATCCTGTCCTCACGTACCAACACCCAGAGGTCGATGTCGCTGCGGCGGTCGGCCTCGCCACGAGCGACGCTCCCATAGAGGACGACGGCGAGGACGTCGTCGAGTTCGTCCAGTATCGCCTCCGTCGCGGCCGCCACCGGAGCGTGGAACTCCGACTGTGGAATTTCGAGATAGGGGTCGTCTGGTCGGGTCACCCGGTCGCGGTTGATCTGCACGAGCCGACGCGAGCCGTCGCGCTCTTCGACGACGAGGTCGTTATTCGAGAGGACATCCACCGCCTTGGTAATCGTCGGACGCGTGTAGTCGACAGCCTCGGCGATCTCCGTCATGGAGAACGACTCGCCGTGATGCCGGATTAAAAAGAGAAGGATGTCGTCTGTGGCTTCGCTCTTGAATAAGCGACCGTCTCGGAGGGGTATATCGACCGTCACCCGTGTATTCTCACCCGAATTACCGTTCGAGCTCATTGTTATCGTAAAGACTAGCTTAGCGTCTACACTTAAACGTTATCAATGATTGGGGGTATCAATTCATATACTAACTTAGCTACAGCGGCACCGCTGGGTTCGGAGTCGGCAGTACGTCATGGCAACGGAGTTAAGCCGATAATTCAACGAGCGAAGGAACGCGTTCAACGAGTGGGAGTGTGCGGCTGCAAGTCCGTAGGTACGACAGCTCGAGAGCGTGGGGTACGAAACGCGCCCATCACTCAGTCGATTCGAACTCCTCTTCGACGCGAACGTGCCGTCTTGTTGGACGATCTCGCCGTCGATCTCGTTCACAGGGTCTTCACTCATGACTGTGGTTCCAGAAGTTCAGGTACCCGCGAGCAACGTGGCGGCGGCAGCGACTGCGATCTCCTTGAGGTAAAAGAGGAGCGGCGTCTGAACGTGGACGATGAACCACTTCCCGCCCCGCTTCACGTAGGGCGACGACTTCTCGACCGCACGCCCCGCGGTGTTCTTCTAGTTATGTAGTCCAGTTGCTGTACTCATTTCTCGAGTTCAAGTAACCGCTCGAGCCCCAAGTCCCGAACCTCGCGGATGTGGGCAACCATCTCGTTCTCGGTGTTGATCTGGTACATTGGGCCGCCCCCGACCTCGCGCGTCTTGACGACGACGTCCATCTCACACAGGTCGTCAATGTTCTCGTAAACGGTACTCCGGGCAACATCGCCAATATCAGCGATGTCGCTCACGTTCAGATCGCGGTCATGCTCGCTCAGAAGTGCCGAGATAATCTTCACCTTGCCAGACGAACCAAACACGTGGACGAGTGGTGCGTTTTCCGGGTATGATTCGTCATTCTCCCGCCCATCGCTCTTAAATTCGGTCGACATCACACTACGATGTTGTAATGGCGCGATATATAGTAGTTGGGTAAACTCACGCCTCTGTTGGATTTCACAACAAGTATTAAGTAGAGGGGCGTTCTGTATCCTCTCGTGACCGGCCGGCAGATACACACCAAGGTCATCCAGAAGCTCCTCTACCAACGCCGCTTTGCGGCGAACCCCGTTTCGCCTACCGCTGTCACTGACTGGTTTCCAGCAGGTGAGAGGGAACGGGTCGAGCGTGAGATCCAACGGATGGCCTCCGACCCAGATGCTCCGCTCCGACCAGTACAGGACGGCCCACGAGTCTGCTTATCGAGCCTCCAAGAGGTACTGCGCTACCTCGACAGGCATGACGCGGACATTCCCTCCGGGCTCGACGTGTTCGTCACCTCCCCTCCCGTGAATGAGTCACGAGTTTAGCATCATCCGCGAGGAGAACGGCCACCAGCCCAGCGTCGACGATCAAGTGACCGTCGCCCAGTTCCTCTACGCCGAGGGCATCACCTCCAAGGACGAGGCCCTGAAGGAGAACGAGATCGAGGAGCTGCTTGAGAAGCGAGGCATCGAGCTGGAGTACAAGCTCCGGACGTGCCTCGATAACCTCCGCGACATTCCGGTGATCGTGGGACGCTTCCCGCCCGGATCGAAGTACGTCCCCATCAGCGAGCGTCGGGACGAGGTCATCTTCGATGAGGTTGAGGAGACCGTTCGTCATGACCGCGCCGCGCTAATCGAACACATCCACGACGACGACCCCGACGACGAGGACGAACTCCTGCTGACTGCGGACGGCCGGGGTGTCACCGTTCGAGAGGTGATTGCCGCCGACGCCGACATAGACCCCGAGCGGGTCGAGGAGTTCCTACACAGCGGCAGCCGGGATACCCAGCGTGAGCGCCTCAACGACGCCATCGACGCGATCCTCGACGCCGACGAGGTGGAAAAGCGCGACACGTACGGCAAGGTTGTGTTCCGGCACAAGGCCTACCGCTACCACCTCATCTGAACACGATGGGTCTCTCGAATCTCCTCCGGAAAGCGGTCGGGGACTACCGCCACAACAAGGCCGCCGCGTTCGCGCACGGCGTACGGGTGCTGACGACCTTCATCACCGGAGCGGTCACCGGGCTGGCCGTCCTCGCGTACCTCGGGGTCATCCGGCCGTTCCAGCTGCTCCTCGGGGCTGGATATGCGGCCATCATCGTCGTGGCCGATTACGCGCTCGTCAGCGACCTCGCGATGGGGCTCCGGTTCGTTGCCCCTGACCTACTTGGCTTCCTCAGCCTCTCTACGCTCGTGAGTCTCGTGACAGCTGTCGGCGCCCTCTCTATCGCATGGCGCTGGGATCGAGCTCGATAGATCGGCGAGGACAGCCTGTCACCCCCTCCGTAGCGACATGGTCGCGAAAATGGTCGCTCGGTGATTATCTACGCGACGAATTAGTCACATATGAAAACAAGAGTACTCTGATCTAATCAGTAGGCACAACAGGCCGAGACGAATAGTTGTAGTAGTCGTCCTTGCGAGCCATGGTCAGTTACCCGTCCGTTTCGTGTGGACGCGGGTAACTCGTTCGCTCGGCGGGCACGCGAACCGAGCGGAGCCGGTCGGAGGCGACGGGATCGGGAGGAACCGGGAGAAACCGAACGAGATCGAGCGGCTCGCGTCGACCCGAACCGAAACGCCCAGGGAGATCCCGGGGACTGCGTCACGGTATGTCCGCCTCGATCGCGTCGACGTACTCCGCGGCGTTCGCGCCGGAGCTGTTCGTCCTCCTGTGCGGGCTGGCGGCCGTCGGCTACGAGTTACGACGGTCGGACGGGCGGTCGAGTCGGCGGTCGTGGGCGGCGGTCGCCGCCCGGCTGGGCGTACTCGGGTTCGGCTGGGCCGTCGCGTTCGCGGTCTATCAAGGGATCCCAGTGCTCCTCGCGACCGCGCCTGCGTGGACGACGAACGCCACCGGAAGCGTGGGGCTCGCCGTCGGGCTGCTGGTCATCCGGGGCTGGTGGCGACGCGCCGACTGGGGACCGGTCGTCCCCGAATACGCGCTGTTGCTCGTCGCCGTCACCGTGCCGCATCTCGTGATCACGCCGGTGTGGGACCTGTCGAGCCACGTGCTGTACGCGGTGGTTCCCGCCGGGTTCCTGACGCTCGTCGACCGCCGGGCGGCGCCGCTCGCGCTCGTCGCGCTCGGGATGGTCGTCGCCCGTCCAATCGCGGGCGCCCACACCTGGGCCGAGTCGATCGGCGGGTTGGTCCTCGGCGTCGCGGCGCTGGCGGCGTACGCGTCGGTCGCGGGCGTCGACGCCCCGGGACGGGCCGCGTAGCCTCGGAGACATCCCTGCGCCGGATGCACCACGCGTCCGGGTCGCCGACGCGACGCTTGCCAGCGTTTAAGAACGCCGCCGCGCGAGTGTCGCCAACAGGATGGTCGAGCCGATCCTCAAGTGGGCCGGCGGCAAACGCCAACTCCTCCCGGAGATCACGGGCCGGTTCCCCGTCGAGTTCGAGCGGTACCACGAGCCGTTCGTCGGCGGCGGCGCCGTCTACTTCCACCTCGAACCGGAGGGCGGCTCGATCAACGACCTCAACGACCGGCTGGTGACGCTGTACGAGGTCATCCGCGACCGCGATCCCGAAGCCCTGATCGCGGAGAACAGGTCCCACGAGCACGACGAGGAGTACTACTACGACGCCCGCGACGAGTTCAACGAGCTCCACGAGCTCGACGACAAGACCGCGGACGAACGGCTCCGGGAGGCGTCGCTGTTCGTCTACCTGAACCGCACCTGCTTCAACGGCCTCTACCGCGAGAACAACAGCGGCGAGTTCAACGTCCCCGTCGGCCGCTACGCCAACCCCGACTGGGTGCAGGCCGACCGGATCCGCGCGCTCCACGACGTGTTGCGGGACACGGCGATCCACAACGGGGACTTCGAGTACGTCCGCGAGGAGGCGTCGGAGGGCGACCTCGTCTACTTCGACCCGCCGTACGAGCCGGTGTCGACGACCGCGGACTTCACCGACTACCACGCCGAGGGGTTCGACAGAGACGACCAGCGACGCCTGCGCGACCTCGCGGTCGACCTCGACGCGATGGGCGTCTCGGTCGTCCTCTCGAACTCGCCGCCGGTCGCGGAGCTGTACGAGGACGCCGAGGGGTTCACCGTCCACGTCGTGGAGGCGACGCGGGCGATCAACAGCGACGCCGACAACCGCGGCGAGGTCGCGGAGGTGCTGATCACGAACGTCCCCGAGGCCCGCCAGCGACGGACGACGCTGTCGACGTTCGAGTGAGGTGCTGGGGGACGCCGCGGCGTCCGCGGGCCGAACGCGGGCGACCCGAACCGCGGGTATTTTTATGGGCACACCCGTACCCCGCGATATATGTTCAAGGCCATCGTGAGTGCGTCTACCCTCCGCGACGCGCTCGACTCGGTGAGCGTGCTGGTCGACGAGTGCAAGATCCGGCTCAACGAGGACGAACTCGCGATCCGCGCCGTCGACCCGGCCAACGTCGGCATGGTCGATCTCACGCTCGAGGCCGCCGCGTTCGAATCCTACGAGGCCGACGGAGGGGTCATCGGGGTCAACCTCAACCGCCTGGAGGACATCGCCGGGATGGCGAACTCGGGCGACCTCGTCCAGCTAGAGCTCGACGAGGAGACCCGCAAGCTCCACATCCAGATCGACGGCCTGAGCTACACGCTCGCGCTCATCGACCCCGACTCCATCCGCCAGGAGCCGGACATCCCGGACCTGGACCTTCCGGCGGAGATCGTCGTCGAGGGCGCCCAGATCGCCCGCGGGATCACCGCCGCCGACATGGTGAGCGACCACATCCGCCTGCGCGTCGACGAGGCCGAGGAGGCGTTCTTCATCGAGGCGGAGGGCGACACCGACGACGTGGACCTCCGGCTCGACCGCGAGGACCTCATCGACCTGCAGGCCGGCCCGGCCGACTCGCTGTTCAGCCTCGATTACCTCAAGGACATGAACAAGGCCATCCCGAAGGACGCGGAGGTCCGGGTCGAACTCGGCGAGGAGTTCCCGGTGAAGCTGCACTACGAGTTCGGCGAGGGCATGGGACAGGTAACCTACATGCTCGCGCCGCGCATCCAGAGCGACTGACGCCCAGACGGACCAACTCCGCTCACCGAACGCTCCCGTGACCGTCGACACCGCCATCTGGTTCGACCTCGACGGCACGCTCCTGCGGTTTCCCGAGTACGGCGCGGTCGTGGCGCGCGCCTGCGGCGCCGTCGGCGTCGACGCCGTCGACGACTTCCGGGAGGCCTACGACGACGCGTTCTTCGATCACCTCGACGCGCTCGATCCCGAGCCGTACCGCCGCGCGGCCGCCGCCGGGCTCGCGGCGGTCGGCAGCGACGCCGCCGCCCCCGAGTTCGTCGCCGCGCTGCGGGACGCCGAGTACGACGCGATGCCGGCGCCCCCCGCCGTCCGGGAGACGCTCGCGGGGCTCGCGGGCGAGGAGGACGTCGCCGTCGGCGTCTGCACGAACGGCGTGAGCGACTGGCAACGGGGGAAGCTCCGCGCGGCCGGCCTCGCGGAGTACGTCGACGCGACCGTCGTCAGCGACGAGGCGGGCGCGCACAAGCCCGACCCCGCGCCGTTCGAGCGCGCCGAGGCGGCGATCGACGCGACCCGCCGGGTGATGATCGGCGACGGCGAGGACGCGGACGTGGCGGGCGCCCGCGAGCGCGGCTGGGAGGCGGTTCACGTCGAGGGTCCCGCGGACGTGCCGGAGGCCGTCGACTCTGTTCGATAGCCGACGCGGGAGTCACCAGAAACTCATCCTCGGTCGCGTTCCCGAGCGACCGGGTTCGATCCGGACGGCCCGGCCCGACCCGCGTCGCCCGTCCGGTCGCCACACCCGCCGACGAGCGCGGCGCTCGCGAGACAGGCGGCCGCGGGCGCGAACGCGAAGCCGACGGTCGCCGCGGCGACGGCCGCGACCGCGCTCGCCGCCGCCGCCGCGCGCCACAGCAGCCCGCCGCGGTCCGTCCACGCGGCGCCGGCTCCGACGACCGCGGCGGCGACGGCGCCGACGGCGAGCAGCGCCGCGAAGGGGTCGCCGATCGCCCGCGCCGACGGGAACGCGAGGGCGGCGCCGACCGCGACGGCCGCCGCGAGCGCGCTCAAGGATCGACTCACCGTCCGCTTCGGGGTGGAGGGACGCCCCGTGTGCATACCGGCCACTGGCGCCCCGCCGGCTAATACCCCCGGGGACGTTCCCGGCCGGCTGTGGAGCGCGTCATGGCGTTCGTGCCCGGATCCGTGCCCGGGTCCGCGCGGCCGCTCACCACGCTCCCGCCGGTTCGGTCGCCGCGCCGCGGGCCAGCACCCACACTACCGGAACCAGCAGCACCGCGCCGGCGACGAACGGCGACCAGTACGCCAGCACGTACGCCGCGGCGGCGGCCGGCGGGCCGACGGTCCGGCCGAGGCTCCCGGCGCCCTGCGTGACGCCGAAGGCCGCCCCCTGGGTCTCGTCGCTGGCGCGCTCGGAGACGAGCGTCGACAGCGAGACGTTCAAGGCGCCGTTGCCGAACGACAGCAGCGCGCCCACGGCGAACAGCGCGACAGTCGGTCCGGTCACCAGCGCCCCCGACAGCAGTCCGCTCCCGGGGTCTCCCGCGAGCGGGAGCGCGGCGCCGATCTGTGGGGTGAACGGGAGGAGCCCGAGCGACGCCGCGAGCGCGCTTCCGCCGATTCCCGCCAGCCGGACCGCGCCGAGTCGGCGCTCCAGCGGGCCCACGAGCGCGCCCTGATTGATCGTCCCGAGGACGCCGATGTAGGTGAGGAAGACGGCCGCCGCGGTCGCGTCGTAGCCGTAGAAGTCCGCGGCGAACGGGATGAACATCACCTGGATGCCCGCGAAGGCGACGCTCGCCACGAAGTAGGATGCCACCAGCGGCCGCAACGCGTCGTCGGACAGCGCATCACGGAACTGCGCGACCAGCGACCGACGTGGCGCCTCCGGCGTCCGCGTTCGCTCGGGCTCGCGCAACACGAGCACGGCCGCGCCCGCGGCGAGGAAGGACAGCCCCGCGGCGAGGAAGCTCGGGAGCGTGAACCGCGTCGTCGGGACGAACGCCGGGAGGAGCGCGTCCGCGCCCGCGACGACCTCCTCGCTGGCGGCGAGCCCGCCGAGCGCGGGGCCGAACACGAACCCCAGCGAGAAGGCGGCGCCGACGAGCCCGAGCGCGCCGGCCCGCCGGTCGCGGGGAGTCACGTCGGCGATGTACGCCTGCGCGGCGGAGATGTTGCCGCCGGCGGCGCCGGCGAGCGTCCGCGACAGGAGGAGGGTCGCGACGGCGGCCGCGGTGCCGGCGACGGCGCCGACCTCGGTGGCGAAGCCGAAGACGAGCCAGGCGACGCCCGCCATCGCGACCGAGAAGGCGATCACCGGGCGGCGACCCCGCTCGTCGGAGATCCGCCCGAGCGTCGGCGCCGCGAGGAACTGCGCCAGCGAGTAGGTGGCGGCGATGAGCCCGATGAACACGTCGCTGACGCCGAACGACCGGACGTAGAAGGGGAGGATCGGGATGACGACGCCGAAGCCGAGCAGGTCGAGGAAGACGACGGCGATCACGACCGCGACGGCGCGGCGGGACCCGCCATTGCCACCGTCGGCACCGTCGCCATCGCCATCGCCATCGCCACCGTCAGCGCCGGCGTCGGCATCGACACCGGCGCCGGTACCGTCGCCGCCGTCGCCGCCGTCGCCCCCGTCATCGCCGGCGGCGGCGTGACCGCCGTCACTCCCGGATCGGTCGCGGGACGCGCGCACGGGGGATCGACGGCCGGCGGGGACTTAGCGGTCGTGGTGGGTTCCCACGACAAGACATTTACCGCGCTCGGGCCCACCGCCGACGATGCCCTCCGATCGCGTCGCCGTCGCGGTCGTCCTCGTCGGCCTCCTGTTGGTTCCCGGGCCGGCGTACGCGTTCGCGCTCGACGACCTCGGCGGCGAAGAACGGTACCGAAGCTCCGCGGGCTACTCCGCCGCCGAGATCGACGCCTCGAACGACACGGTGCTGGCGGACCGGTACGCGGCGGACCTCACGTTCCGGCCGTCGAGCTTCGAGTACCGCCACGTTCGCGAGGAGTACCGCGCGCCCAACGAGACCCGCGAGGCGCTCGAAACCGCGATGAGCGACGGCGAAGCGTCCGTCGAGTCGGACGCCGTCGCCGCCGACGTTCGGCGGCTCGAACGGAACTACACGTTCCTGACGGCCGAGTACGACACGTACTACGCGTTTGGCCTCGCGGACGGCGAACTGACGACGACCGCCGCGAACGACTCCGAGATCGCGGCCGCCGTCCGCGAGCGGCTGGTCGCGAACTACAGCGCGCTCCCGCCCGCCGAGCGGCGCACCTTCCGGAAGATCCGGAACGCGACCGTCTCCGAGGAGGCGTACGACTACCGGCCGTGGAGCGACGAGCCCGTGCCGGACGCCCCGATCGTCGAGCGCGACGGGACGTACTACGCCGTCGAGGTCACGTCGCATACGGACGACTTCAACTTCCCCGACGGGCTGTTGCTCGGCCTCGTCGCCGCGGGAGTCGGCGTCGTCGCAGTGCTGGGCGGGGCGGGGACGCTCGTGTACAATCGGTGGCGGTCGTAGCGCCTCCTCGACGCTCGCTCGACCCGGAGAACCCCCTCGAACTCAGCCGTGTCGTTCGATCACGCGCTTTGCCGCCTGCGCCTTCTCCTTCCAACCGTAGCCGGCCTCGTACACGTGGCGCTTGCTGTCGACGAGCTGTTCGGGGCTCGACTCCTCGAAGCCGCCGCGGTCCCACGTCCCCGAGCGGTGGAGCCACTCGATGACGTTCTGGCGCGTCTCCGCCCACGAGAGGCCGACCATCTCGTACCAAGCGATGAGCGCGAATATCGCGTTGTCGTGGCAGCCGGGGTAGCTCCCCTCGCGGTAGATGGTCGCCATCGGCTCGCGCGTCGGCTCGGACACCTCCTCGCGGTAGCGCTCGGCGGTGAGCAGTTCGAGGCCGGCGTCGGTCTCCTCGACGCGGCCCTCGCGCCGGAGTACGTCGAGGGCGGCCCGGTGGAGCCCCGACCACTCGTCGTGGACGGCGTGCTGGAGGGCGGACTCGGTGACCGGGCCGTCGACGAGCACAGTCAGGATGTCCGTGTACGCCTGCTCGACGTGGTGCCACTCGGTCCCCTCGAAGTCGCAGCCGGCGTCGTGCAGGCTGTTCGTGGTGCGACAGCCGGGACAGGGGTACGCGAACCGGGGCACGAGTATCGTGTGTTGTGTGGGTCGACGGCTTAGGTGTCGTGGTTGTGGCTCGGCGGCCGGCCGCCGGGAGGCCGCCGCGGACACACCGCTACTCGTCGGCCGACGCCACGCCGGTGACCTCGAACCGGGCGCCGCCGTCGCGCCCCTCGGTCGCGCGGATCTCCCAGCCGTGGGCGTCGGCCACCTGTTTGACGATCCGCAGTCCGAAGCCGGTCCCCTCGTTGCTCGTCGAGTAGCCCGCCTCGAACACCGACTCGCGCCGGCCGGCGGGGATCCCGACGCCGTCGTCCTCGACGAAGAACCCGTCGTCCAACTCGCCGACGGTGACGGTGACCCCGTCGCCGCCGTGTTCGACCGCGTTGCGGACGAGGTTCTCGAACAGTTGCCTGAGTCGTCGTTCGTCGGCCAGGATCGCCCCGTCGACCTCGACGGCGAGCGACGCCTCGCCCGTCTCGACGTTCGCCCAGCACTCCCGGACCGTCGCCGCGGGGTCGACGGCCGCGAGATCGGTCGCCGTGTCGTCCTCCCGCGCCAGCGCGAGGAGGTCCTCGATCAGCGCCTCCATCCGGTCGTGCGCGTGCTCGACGGCGTCGAGGTTCTCGCTGTCGCAGTCGTCGCGGGCGAGGTCCAGCCGGCCGGTGGCGACGTTCAGCGGGTTCCGGAGGTCGTGGCTGACGACGGAGACGAACTCCTCAAGCCGCTCGTTTTGCCGCCGGAGCTCGTCGCGGCTCTCGCGGAGCCGACGTTCGCGATCGTGCTCGTCGAGCGCCGTCTCCGCGGCCGTCGTCAAGATCCGCGCGAGGAACTCGTCGGTCGCGTCGAACGCGCCGGGCGTGGTCTCGCCGACGGAGACGGTTCCGTGCGAGCCCAGGGGGAGCAACATGAGGCTCCGGAGCCCGGTCCCCGAGTCGACCGCGCCGGTGTTGGCCTCGATGTCGTCGTACACCCTGACCTCGCCGGCCTCGAAGCTGTCCCAGTTGAGACTGCCGGAGTCGGCGGTGAACGGGCGGCGCTCGGGGATCACGTCCGCGACCGAGTCGGACTCCGCGACCGGAACCAACTCGCCCCTGTCGGGGTCGAAAAACCGCACCACGACGACGCTGAAGCCGAGGATCTCCTCGGCCGCCCCGACGATCCGGTCGGCGATCGCCCCCTCGGAGTCCGCCCGGATGAGTTCCTGCGTCGCGTCGTGCAGCAGTTCGAGCCGGTTCTGGCGCTCCCTGAGCGTCTCCTCGCGGGTCACGCGGTCGAGGGCGGCCTCGAGGTAGTTCGCGAGGATCTCGACGAGGAGGACGTCGGTCTCGGTGAACGCGCCGGCGTTCGTCGACGAGATGATGAACAGGCCGTGATCCTCGACCGGGTGGAACAGGACGCTCTCGGCCGGCGTCTCCTCGGTCACCCGGTCGTGGTCTGACACCGAACGGACGTGCGTCGGCTCGCCGGCCCGAAACGCCTCCCACGCGAAGTGTGACCGGGTCCCCTGAGGTGCGGATCGATCGTACGACGGGGGATCGCCGAACACTTCCTCGACGGAGTCGGCGATCGAGACCGGCTCCAGTCGGTCGCCCGCGTCGTTCAGGAGGTGGACGGAGCTCAACTCGGCCCCGATGATCTCCGCGGCGGCGTCCGTCGACAGCTGCGCCGTCTCCTCGACCGTCCGGGTGTAGTTGAGCGCGCGCGAACGCTCGCGGAGGCGTTCGAGCTTGCGGTCACGACGCTTGCGTTCGGACACGTCGCGACTGCTCACGAGGTACCGATCGGACCCGTCGAGATCGAGCCGCCTGATGTGGATGGTGACGGGGAACGTCGAGCCGTCGCGCCGGGTGTACTCCCCCTCCATTTCCCGCCGGTCGCCGACCGCCATGTCCTCCCAGATCTCGCGTGCGGTGGCGGGATCGAGCGTCCGGTCGATCTCCCACACCTTCATCGAGGTGACCTCCTCCTCGGTGTAGCCCGTCTCCGCGAAGAACTGGGGGTTCGCGTCGAGGACGTTCCCCTCGGCGTCGTGGATGTCGATCATGTCCGGCGACTCCTCGAACAGCGCCTCCAGGCGGGCGGTCGTCTGTTCCAGCCGGTCCTCGCGCTCTTTTCGCTCGGTGACGTCGGTGATGAACCCTTCCAGCGCCTCGAGGGTCCCGTCGTCAGCGTACACGCCGCGGCCCCGCTCCCACATCCACTTCGTGTCCCCGTCGCGCGTCAGGATCCGGTAGGTGACCTCGAACGCGCCGTCGTCCGCGAGCCCCTCCTGGACGGCGTCCCACATGGCATCGCGGTCGTCGGGATGGATGACCTCGTTCCCCCAGTCGACGCGATTCGACTCCAGCTCCGCGGCGGTGTACCCCGTCAGCGCCTCGGCTTCCCCGTCGACGGTCTCCATCGGCCAACTCGGCTCGTTGCGGCAGCGGTAGACGACCCCCGGGAGGTTGCCGATGAGCGTCTCCAGACGCCGCGTCCGCTCGGTCAACATCCGGCGCGACTGGACCGCCTCGACGGCGTTCACGATCCGGTTGGCGAGCAGCGCGTACTGGTCGGTGCCGCCGCCCTTCTGGATGTAGTCGGTCACCCCCGCGGAGATCGCGTCGCTCGCGACCTCCTCGCTCCCCTTCCCGGTGAACAACAGGAACGGGAGGTCCGGATACTCCTCGCGGACCGACCGGAGGAACTCGATCCCGTCCTTGCCCGGCATGTCGTGGTCGGACACGATGCAGTCCATGTCGTGGTCGGCAAGCACCTCCAGCCCCGCCTCGGCGTCGCTCGCGCCGCGGACCTCGATCCGATCGTGTTCGCGTTCGAGGAACGTCGCGACCAACTCGGCGAACTCCGGCTCGTCGTCGACGTGGAGCACCCGTATCGCGTCGAGAGTGTCGGCCATGATGGGGATCTGCTTCTGTCGTCGGAGGCACCGGGGGAACTTAAGCGGTGGCCGTCGGCGTACCGATGTTGAGAACCCCGTCGTCGGCCGGCGCTCGCGGACGCCGGGGAGCGCGGAGTTTTAAGCACGCGCCCGAGGAACGTCCGGGTAATGCCCGGGTTCGACACCATCGTCGTCGCCACCGACGGCTCCGACAGCGTCTCGCGTGCCGTCGCGGTCGCGCTCGATCTGGCCGAGCGGTTCGACGCCGCGGTCCACGCGCTGTACGTCGTCGACAGCGGCGAGGTCGACTCCTCGCCGGAGGCGGTGCGCGAGCAGATGCGCAACGCCCTCCAGGAGCGCGGCGGCGAGGCCATCGTCGACGTGCAAAAGCGCGCCGACCGCGACGTGACCGCCGTCGTCCGCGAGGGCCGCCCCGCCAACGAGATCGCCGACTACGCCCGCGAGATCGACGCCGACCTGGTCGCCACCGGCACCCGCGGGCGCCACGGCGAGAACCGGTTCCTCATCGGCTCGGTCGCCGAGCGCGTCGTCCGCACCTGCCCCGTCCCGGTGCTCACGGTCCGACAGCTGGCCGGCGAGAACGGCGACGGCTACGGCGGCGCGCCGGTCTGACGCGCGGCGGCCCCCGCTCCCCGCGACCCGGCACCGGTTCGGCGGGTACGTGGCACGGGACCGCGCCGCTGACTCCCCGCGGGCTCGCGTCGCTCACGGCTCACTTCGTTCACCGTTCGCTGCCGCGGTCTCACATTCGTTCGACCGCGTACGCTCGCCGTTCGCGTTCTCGTGGCCTCACTGCGTTCGGCCACGCACTGCTCGCGGGTCGTCCCTCCCCGCTCGCCATCGCGGGCTCGCGTCGCTCGCCCGCGCACACCACCGCTGTTTTGCCCCCGCGTCGCGACCCCCGGATATGGACGACGAACTCATCGAAAGCGACACCCTCCCGCTGGACCGCAAGTCGCGACTCCCCGGGACGGGCTTCTTCTACCCGGATTCGCTGGACGAGGATCGGGCCGAGGAACGCGCGAAGGAGGCCGTCGAGGGCGCCGAGGCGGTCGTGATCACCGACTCCGACGCCGACGGGCTCGGCTGCGTCGCGCTGATCCGTGAGGTGTACGACGCCGCCCTCGACCCGGCGCCGTTCGAGGAGCGCCGCCGCGCGAAGCTCGACGGCACCTACGAGGAGGAATACGGCGAGGAGGCCGACGACGAGGTGGATGACCGCGCCGAATCGTCGGTCGCGCTGCTGCCCTCCGGCCCACACTCCTTCGAGGAGGACCTCGAATACGCCGCCGAGTATCTGGAGGAGGGAACCGACGTGTTCGTCTGCGACATCTGCCCCGACGCCTTCGAGTACATCGCCGAGGACCTCCGGGCGATCGTCCGCCGCGCCGACTCCGTCCGCTGGTTCGACCACCACCAGTGGGACGAGGAGCTGGCGGCGTCGGTCCGCGAGCTGGGGATCGATCTGGTCGTCGGCGAGAGCGACGAGGAGTGCTCGACGGACGTGACGCTCCGCTCGCTCGAGTACGACTTCGACGAGCGGTTCACGGAGTTGGCGGCGGTCACCCGCGACCACGACCTCTGGCTGAAGGAGGACGACAGGTCCGACGACCTGGCCGACTTCGCCTACTGGACCGGCGGCGAGGAGTACGCCGCGGTCGTCGGCGCCTACGGCGTCGACCTGCCGCCGGTCGTCGTGGAGTACGTCGAACAGCGCCGCGTCGAGAAGGGGCTGCTCATCGAGAAGGCGGTCGACCGCGCCGTCGAACACGAGGTCGGCGAGTGGTCGGTCGGCGTCACCTACGGCCGGTGCTCGCAGAACGAGGTCGCCGACGCCCTGCGCGAGCAGGGGATGGACGCCGCGGTGATCGTCAAGCCCTCCGGCTCGGCGTCGATCCGCGGCTCCGAGGACTTCGAACGTTGTCACGAGGTGGCCGGGCAGGTGAACGGCGGCGGCCACCCGAAGGCCGCCGGCTGCATGCCCGACATCTACGACGACATGCTCGATTACGGCCACCACTGGACCACCGAGGGCGCGACCGCCAAGCGCGTCATCCTTCGGGCGTTCGAGTCGCTCGCCGAGGAGGAGACGGAGGCGGCGGATACGGACGCGGAGTAACCGGAGGAGCAGACCGTAGCGTTCGTTCCCGGCCGCTCGACCGGAGCCCCTTTGTACGCGCGGCCGCTCCGATAGGAGGACGGCACGGTCAGGCGGCACCTTTCACCCAGGTGGGTCACCCCGCCGCGGGTATCGTCGACTGACCTACCCCGTCGCTCTACACTCGTGAGCGACGGGTATCGACGGCGCGCTGCAACGCTCCGCTCCTCGAAGCCGGTTCCTCCGGCGACCTGCTCTATTCCTCGACGGCCGGCTCCTCGCTGTACTCGCCCATGAGCCACTTGTGGGAGTAGTCGGTGCCACAGGCGCAGTGGGCGTACGCGTGCATCACGTCGCCCTCGGCGTACAGGCCGCCGACCTCCTCGTTTCGTTCCTCGGCGAACGCGAAGACGAACTCCGCGCGGTGGTCCGCCTCGGGCTCCTCGGCCGCGTCGGGGCACTCGCCGCCGCCGAGGTCGGGGTAGATGACGCCGTCGCGGGCCATCGCGCCCTTCGAGAACTGCATCGGGTCCATGCCGGTGCCGGCGGCGAACGCCTTGCGGCCGTCGTCGCCGGGGACGACGAGGACGACCCCCTCGTCGACGGCCTGACCCATGTTGGCGATCTTCCCCTGCTCGTCGAGGTGGTCGTGCGTGAGGTAGATGGCGACGTCGTCGAGGCGTTCGCCCGCGAGGAACTCCGCGAGCTTCCCGTCGTCGGCGTCGATGCCCGCCTCGGCGTCGTCGTCGGCGTCGTCGGTCATACCCCGGAATCGGCGCGCGAGTCGTATAAGGTCGTCCGTCGCGGGTCGGCGACCGTCCTCCCGCCCGGCTCAGTTGTCGTCGTACAGCGAGTCGGCGAAGTCCTGCAACCCCTTGTCGGGGCGCTTCGTCACGGTGTAGACGGCGCGCTCGCCGGGGACGCGCAGGCCGTAGAGGTAGCCGGGGTCGACCTCGTCCAACTCGACCGCGTCGCCGGGATCGCGGTCGTGCTCGCGGGCCCACTCCACGAGACGGTTCTCGGCGTCGCCGCCGGCGGTGCCGGCCTCTCGCATGCGCTTGCGATCGTCGTAGGCGCCGCGCACGAGCAGGCCCTTGGCGTCGCTCGTTACCGTCGCGTGGCGCTGGTCGCCGTCGAGGACGAGCCGGATCTCCTCGCCGGCCGAGAGGGCGGCCTCCTCGGGGATCCGCAGGCAGGGGAGGCGTGTGCCGCCCGAGCGCGCGAGGCGGGCGCGGTGACTGGTGACCTCGGCGGCGTCGCTGGCGAGTCTGTCGCTCATGGGCGGTAGAAGGGAATGTCCGCGTTACTCCTCGTCGTCTTCGTCGGCTTCCTCGGCTTCGTCGTCCGCTTCGGCGTCGGCGTCCTCAGTCTCAGCTTCCTCGGTTTCGGCCTCCTCGTCGTCGGCCTCCTCCTCGCCGAGCGCCTGGGCGATGGAGCCCTCGACGCGGGCGTTGATCTGGACGGTCTCCTCGGAGACCTGGCGGCCGCGGACGGTGACGCGCTTGCGCTCGCCGTCGCGCGAGGGCTTGTAGCCGACGCCGCCCTCAAGGAGGAGTTCCTTCAGCTCGCCGCCGGGGACGTCCTCACGCATCGGGCGGCCGGCCTTGTCGGAGCCGCCGGTCAGCGTCAGGTCGACGCCGTCGATGCCGACGGCCGCGCCGTCGACCTCGTCGCCGAGTTCCCGGCCGAGGAATCGGTTCGCGTCCTGTCCGTCCACGTCGAACTGCCGCGTGTCGCCGGCGTCGTCGCCCACGACGATCTTGAATTCAGCCATTACGGGGTCATGCTCGGCGGTGAGAGAAAAGACCGTCGAAAGCGTGGCCGAGAACCGAAGGTTCGAGGCCACGGCCGTGTGCGGCGAGGTCTTGGGGCCGAGCCGCAGAGGAACGAAAGCGTGGTCCGAGGCCGTGAGGCCGAGGACCACGGGAAACGGCGGCGCGCTCGTGGGCGCGCCGCCTACAGAGAAAGCGTGGTCGAGCGAGCGTAGCGAACGAGGCCACGGCTAGCGGCGTTCACAAATCGCTCTGCGATTTGTGAGCTCACGAGACCGCAGGTCTCGTGAACAGCGGGGTCCTCGTGCCGAGCCGCAGAGGAAGGACCACGGCTAACGGCGGCGCACTCGTGGGCGGGCCGCTCATAAAACGTTCGTCCCGGTCCGCGAGCCAGGACTCCCACCGTCCGAGTCGCTACCGAGCGACCGCCACCGCGCCCGTTCGTGGCCGGAGCGGCACCAGAACCGCTCCGCCGTCCCCCGCGGTCTCGTTCACTCCGTTCGCTCGACTGCGCCGGCGTCGACGACGGCGCTCGGCGCTCCACGATACGTCCCGACGCCGGTCGTCTCCTCGCCGTCCACGGCGACCCAGCCGGGCCCGTCGCCGGTCGCGACGACCCGGGTCGACTGCCGGTAGGAGTTGCCCGTCCAGCCGCCGGCGAACCAGTCGTTTCGGCCCTCGTAGGTGACGAGCACGTCGACGGTCGCGTTCTCGGGGGCGTCATACGAGAGGTACATTCGGGTACCGAACCGCCGGCAGCCGGCCTCCTCGCCGGTCAGCTCGTCGCAGGGAACTTCGGTCGCGTTCAGTCGCGGCCGCAACACCGGCCCCGAGTCGGCCGGCGAGCGCGTGTCGATCGGCTCCTCGAACGCCAACTCGACGCTCACGAGGTAGGAGTCGAGCGTCCGGATCGGCGTCCGTCCCGGCGCGACCGTCGGCGTCGCCGTCCCCGGAGCGGCGGTCGTGCCGTCGGGGTCGACGGTGCGCGGCGGCGGGCGCTCGACGTAGTTCGGCGCCAGCTCCGGGAACGACAGCGCCAGCATCGGGCCGTACGCGGTGTCCTCGACCGCGAACGACCACCCGGGCGGCGCGTCGACGACGCCCGGCGACCCGGAGACGAGCGCGTCGCCGGCGGGGCTGCTCCCGTTCTCGACCGGCAGCGGGAGGTACAGCGTGACGTCCGTCAGCGTCGCGTCCGGCTGGAGGTACGCCCGGTACTCGGCCGTGTGGCTGTACGACTCGGGGACCGGGCGCGTGAACTGCCAGAACCCGAACGCGAGGACCGCCGCCGCGACGAGGAGCACGACCAGCCCCGCGGCGACGGCGATCCGGAGGCGACGGTTCATCAGGACGACCGGTCGCCTCGTGTCATTAAAACGTCACCGCTGCGGGCGGCGAGGCCGTCCTCATCCGCGCGACGGTCGACGCGAGCGGGGGCGACCGCGACCACGCTCGCGACTCACCCGAGACGGACCGGATCGTCGTCGGGGACGATCTCCACGCGGACCGCGTCGCCGACGGCGAACTGCGGATCGCCGGCGTCGGGCCGCGTGACGAGCTTCGCGCCGCCGGCGTCCGAGCCACGCGAGGCGAACAGCGACAGGCCCGTGATCCGCTCGCCGTTCGCCAGCACGGCCACGTCGGCCCAGTCGATGTGCCGGCCGTCGCGCTCGCCGACCTCAGCGTCGAGCAGCGAGACCGGGCCGTCGACGGCGTCGCCCGTGTCGCCCGCGTCGTCGGCACCCGCGCCCGGAACGCCGCCGCCGGAGTAGTGCGCGAGGCCGCCGTCGAGCGGTCGGCCGTCGTCGTCGGCGACCGCGGTGAAGTCGTCTGTCGCGAGGTCGCCGGGGCGGGTCGGCGCGTCCAGCACCGCGTAGGAGTCGCCCGTCTCGACGACGGTGCCCGTGCCGTCCCACGGCAGCGGCGTCACCTCGCAGTCGGCGACCAGCGGGAGCGACCCCGACGCGCGGTAGGGGTTCTTCCCCTGATCGCGGAACTCCAGGTGAACGTGGTTGTCGACCCACCGGCCGAAGAAGCCCGAGCGGACCATCTCGCCGAGGGGGTCGCCGACGGTCACCTCGTCGCCCGCCTCCACCGCGGGATCGACGTGGAGTACGCGCGCGATTCGGTCGCCCGCGTCGATCACGATGAGGTGGTCGCGGTCGACGGCGTACTCGCGGTCCGGACAGCCGACCGTTCGGGTGTCGAGCACCTCGCCGGCGACGGGCGAGGCGCCGACGTTCGAGGCCGGGTACAGGTCGACGGCGCACGCGCGGTCGTGAGCCGGATACGGCGAGTTGTACAGGGAGAACTTCCGGTAGCGCGCGAGCAGCGACCCGGGGAGAACCACGGGCTCCGGTTCCGCCCGCCCGTCGTCCGCCACCGGCTCGTTCATACCCGTCGCAGGCGACGCAAACGCTTAGGCGACCCGACTCCGAGCGACGGGCGTGACGACCAGCGACGGTTCGGGGTGCGTTCGTGTGTACCGCGGCCGCCGCGAGTCTCGCGAGGCCGACCGCGACGCCACCGCCACGATGCTCGCCGCGGCCGGGAAGTCCGGCGTCCCCGCGGTTCGCGTGTGGGCGCCGGGGCGCTCGCTCGCGTTCGGGCGCCGCGACGCCCACGCGGACGGCTACGACCGGGCGAAGTCCGTCGCCCGCGAACACGGGTTCCCGCCGGTCGAGCGCTCGGTCGGCGGCCGCGCGGTCGCGTACGCCGAGTCGACGCTGGCGTTCGCGCACGCGATCCCCCTCGACGACGCCCGCACGGGTCTGAACGACCGCTACGAGTCGGCGGTCGCGACCGTCCTCGCGGCCCTCCGCGACGCCGGCGCCGACGTGGATCGCGGGGAGCCGCCCGCCTCCTACTGCCCGGGCGACTACTCCGTCCGCGTCGCCGGCGGCGGCAAGGTCGCCGGCGTCGCCCAGCGCGTCCGGCAGGACGCCGCGCTCGTCTCCGGCTGCGTCACGGTCGCCGAGCGCGGGCCGATCCGGGCGGTCCTTCGCCCCGTCTACGAGGCGCTCGACGTTCCCTTCGACCCCCATTCGGTCGGCTCCGTCGCGCGAGCCGGCGGCCCCGCCGACCCCGAGACGGTCCGGGAGGCGCTCGAATCCGGGTTCGTCGGCGACAGAGCGGCCGACGTGCGCGACGTGGCGAGCCTCCCGGCGAGCGACGACTGATCCGCCGAACTTACGCCCGCCGCCCGCGCATCGCCGCCAATGACCACGCTGTTCACGAACGCCACGCTCGCGGACGGCCGCGTCCGCGACGTGCTCGTCGAAGGCGAGACGATCGCCCGCGTCGCCGACGCCGGCACGCTCGACACCGCGGACGCCGACGCCGACGAGACCGTCGACTGCGACGGGTACCACTTGCTTCCGGGCGCCATCGACGCGCACGTCCACTTCCGCGAGCCCGGCTTCGCACACAAGGAGGACTGGCACACCGGGTCGCGGTCTGCGGCCGCCGGGGGCGTCACGACGGTCGTCGACCAGCCGAACACCGATCCGCCGACCGTCACGGGCGAGGCCGTCGACGAGAAGGCCACGCTGGCCGGGAAGTCGCTCGTCGACTTCGGGATCAACGGCGGTGTGACGGAAGAGTGGGCCCCCGACTCGCTGTTCGAGCGGCCGATCTTCGCGCTCGGCGAGGTGTTCCTCGCCGACTCCACCGGCGACATGGGTATCGAGGCGGACCTGTTCGCCGACGCGGTCGCCCGCGCGGCCGCCGAGGACACCGTCGTCACGGTCCACGCCGAGGACGCCGGCCTGTTCGACCGGGCGGCCCTGGAGGGCGCGGGCGACGGAACCGGCCGCGACGCCGACGTGGACGCCTGGAGCGCCTTCCGCACCGCCGAGGCGGAGGCCGCGGCCGTCGATCGCGCCCTGGAAGTCGGTGCCGATTCCGAGGCTGCCATTCACATCGCCCACACCTCGACGCCGGAGGGAATCGACGCCGCAGGCGCCGCGGGCGCGACCTGCGAGGTGACGCCCCACCACCTGTTCCTCTCGCGCGAAAACCTCGACGACCTCGGCACCTTCGGCCGGATGAACCCGCCGCTGCGCAGCGAGCAGCGCCGGGAAGCCGTCTTCGAGCGCGTCGCCGACGGCACCGTCGACATCGTCGCCACCGACCACGCCCCGCACACCCGCGCGGAGAAGGACGCGACCGTCCGGGACGCCCCGTCGGGCGTGCCCGGCGTCGAGACGATGCTCCCGCTGCTCCTGCAGGAGGTTCGGACGGGGACTCTCACGCTGGAGCGCGTGCGGGACCTCGTCGCCGCGACCCCCGCCGAGATATTCGACGTGGCGGGCAAGGGCCGCGTCGACGAGGGGAACGACGCCGACCTCGTGCTCGTCGACCTCGACGACGCCCGCGAGATCCGCGGCGACGACCTCCACTCGAAGTGCGGGTGGACGCCGTTCGAGGGCCGCGAGGCCGTCTTCCCGGAACTGACGCTCGTGCGCGGCCACGTCGCCTACGACGCCCGCGGCGACGGCGAACGCTTCGGCGACGCCGTCGGCGAGAACGTCCGGGCGTAAGCGCGGGTCGACTGCCGCGCCCGCGCTTACGCCGCCGGCGACCGGCGCCCGGCGCGCCGCCGCGACGAGTCGACACGGCAACGGTTTTCCCCTCTCGCCGCCGTCGCTGACTCATGGCCGGAAGCCACCCGCTCGCTGGATACACCGAGTTCTGGGACGACGTGATGGCCGACATGGAGGCCACCGCCGAGGAGTACCGCGAGGCGGGCTGGGACGTGCTCGAACTCCACCCGGGCGACGTGACGCCCCTGCCCAACGTCTCCACCGTCGGCACCGGGATCGAGGTGGATCGCACCGGGTTCGACGTGCTCCTCCCGGGCGACGAGTTCGCCGCCGTACAGGAACTCGTCGAGGAGTCGGAGACGACCGAGGAGGAGGCCGCGTTCGACGAGTACGACGCCTACCGCGCCCAGCAGTCGGAGGTCGTGTTCCTCGTCGTCGTGATGAAGGCCGAGGCCGCGGGGCACGCGGTCGCGTTCCCGCTGTACTACGCCGAGCGGCAGGCAGAGCCGATGCTTGAGCGCGCCGACGCCGCGGGCGAACTCCGAACGTACCTCCGCCCGCTGGACGACTCCGAACGCGTCGTGTTCTCGCTCGCGGATCCCGGGACGCTGTATCCCGAGGATTGGGGCGAACCGACGGACGAGGAGTAACCCGCCGCAGATCGGGTCGCAGCCGCGGTCGCCGTCGCGGTCGCCGACCGGCGGACGGGCGCTACACGAACGCCACGTCTTCCAACGTCGCCGTCTCGCCGAACAGCCAGTCGGCGTGCTCGACGGCGTACTCGCGGTGGTCCTCGGTGATGTACCCGAGCGCGTCCTCGATCACGACCGGCCGATAATCACGCAGTCCTGCCGAGCCCGCGGTGTGGAGGACGCAGACGTTCGCGAGGGTCCCGCAGATCAGCAGGTCGTCGACCCCGTGGGCGTCGAGCCACCCCTCCAGGTCGGTGCGGTAGAAGGCGTCGTAGGTGTGCTTCTCGACGACGTGATCGGCGTCCTCGGTCGGGAGGTCCTCGATCAGTTCCGCGTCCCAGCTTCCCTCGACGACGTGCTCGCCCCAGCGGTCGAACTCGTCGTAGTAGTGGGCGTCCTCGAACTGCTCGGGCGGGTGCACGTCGCGGGTGTAGACCACCGGTGCGCCGGCGTCGCTCGCGCGCTCGACGAGCGTCCCGACGGGGTCGATGGCCGTCTCGCTGGGTTCGGCATAGAGGCTCCCGTCGGGGTGACAGAAGCCGTTCTGCATGTCGACGACGACGACGGCGGTTCGATCCGGATCGAACGCGTCCTGATCAGAGGCCATGTCCGACGCTTCGGGCCGGGATCACAAAACCGATCGGCGGGCGGCCCCGTCGGTTTCGCTCACTCCGGTACGCGGACAAGGTACTTCTACCCCCAGACCCATGCGGTGGTATGCGACGATCGGCCCCGCACCCGCTCTCGCGCCTCGCCGCCCTCGTGTTCGCGCTCGCGCTCGTGTGTACCGCCGCGGCGGCACCGCTCGCCGCGGCGGCGCCCCCCGCGGCGGACGCGGGGACCGACCGGCTCGCGAACGGGAGCGCGACCGCTGCACAACAGGAGGCCCCGCCCGATCCCGACTCCGACGTGATCGGGTGGGAAGGCGGCTACTGGCACAACGAGAGCATCGACGTCGACCAGTCCGACGGGCTGAGCGACGAGGAGCTCGACGCGTACGTCTCGCGCGCGATGGCCCGCGTCGAGTACCTCCGCGACGCCGAGTTCGACGGCGACGTCCCGGTGTCGGTCATCTCCCGCGAGGAGTACCGGAACCGGAGCGCCGGCGGTCCCAACGCGAACCGCACCGAGTACAACCGCTGGAACGACCAGGTGTGGGAGGGCCTGTTCATCGTCGGCGAGTCGACCGGCTCCGGCGACGCGATCGGCGAGACCGCCGGCTCCTCGGTCCTCGGCTTCTATTCGCCGGCGCAAGACCAGATCACGATCGTCACCGACTCCCCCGACTCGCCGACGATCAACAACGCGACGCTGATCCACGAGCTGGTCCACGCGCTGCAGGACCAGCGCTACGACCTGACGAACGAGACGTACCGCGCCTCCACCCAGGACGGTGACCTCGCGGTCGACGGCGTCGTCGAGGGGGAGGCGAACTACATCGAGACGAACTACGCACAGCGCTGCGGCGACGAGTGGGAGTGCGTCGACACGCCGCAGGCGAGCGGGGGCGGCGGCGGGGGCGGGAACGGCCCGAACCTCGGCATCCTGCTCACGCTGCTCAACCCCTACTCCGACGGCCCGGTGTACGTGAACGAGATCGTCGAGGAGGGCGGCTGGGACGCCTTCGAGGAGCGGTTCCGGGACCCGCCGGTCTCCTCCGAGCAGGTGATCCACCGGACCGACGAGACGCCGCGGCCCATCGAGTTCGACGACGAGGGGACCAACGGCTGGAGCACGTTCCCGCGCGAGAACCCGCAGCTCGGACAGAACGGCTCCGACACCGTCGGCGAGGCGTCGATCTACGCGATGTTCTGGTACCAGGCGCGCGAGTACCGCGCCGACACGATCAACCCCAACGGGCTGTTCCAGACGAGCGGCCCGTACGACACGTACAACTACGACGCCGAGCCGTCGAGCGGCTGGGCCAACGACCGGCTGTTCCCGTACCGGAACGGCGAGGGCGACGACGCCGAGTACGGCTACGTGTGGCTCACCGAGTGGGACACCGAGGCGGACGCCCGGGAGTTCCACGACACGTACCTCCGGATGCTCGACGCCCACGACGTGCGCGAGACCGACGAGGGCTACTACGTCGTCCCCGACGGGCCCTTCGAGGACGCGTTCCTCGTCCGCCTCGACGGCGAGCGGGTCACGATCGTGAACGGGCCCACCGTCGACGACGTGCGGGACATCCGTCCCTCGCTGGAACCCGCCGACACGGACACCGCGGAGAACGGCAACGGGGCCGACGCGACGGCAACGCCCTCCGACACCGACGCGGGTGACGGCGGCGACAACGCCGGCGACGACAGCGGCGACAACGCGGCCGCCGGCGACGACACCTCCCGCACGACCGAGGTCGGCGGCGCCGGGTTCGGCTTCGGCGTCGCCGCCGTCGCGGTCGCGTTCGCGGGGCTGCTGGCCCGACGACGACGCTGACGCGGCCACCCCGCGGCGGGGTCTCCGTGGTTCCGTCCTCGCGAAGGTTCCCGAGTCGTCGCTCCCGTCGGCGCCGGCCGAACGCTTTTCGCGCCGGCTCTCCTGGCTCCGCCGACGACCGTGCGCGCCGCGTTCCCCGTCCTGATGGCCGCGATGCTCGCGCTCGCCGGCTGTAGCGCCCCCACCGCCACCCCGTCTCCGGGCGACGACTGGTCGTACCCCGAGGACCCGCCGAGCGATCGCCTCGGCTGGGAGGCGGGCGTCTGGTGGAACGAGTCGATCGACGTGAACCAGAGCGACGGCCTCGACGCCGCCGAACGCGAGGCGCTCGTCGCCCGGACGATGGCGCGGATCGAGCGGATCCGCGGGCTGGAGTTCAGCGAGCGCGTGCCGGTGGAGGTGATCTCCCGAGCCGAGTACCGCGAGCGCTCCGTGTTCGGCGGCGACCGTCCCGACGGGTACGGCGCCTGGCACAACCAGGTGTGGGAGGCGGCGCTGATCGTCGGCGAGGACCGCGATGTCGCCCGGGAGTTCGACGCGCTGTACGGCGGATCTGTCCAGGGGTACTACACGCCATCGGAGGATCGGATCGTCGTCGTCTCGGACGCCGACGAGCCCCGAATCGATCGCGCGACGCTGGCACACGAACTGGTCCACGCGCTCCAGGACCAGCACTTCGGCTTCGTCGGCACCCGCACGCGCGACGCCGGCCTCGCGCACAACGGCCTCACCGAGGGCGACGCCCGCTACGTCGAGACGCGCTACCTCGATCGATGCGCCGCCGGCCCCGGCAACGAGACCGAGACCGGCGCCGTCGGCTGGGCGTGCGTCCCGCGCCCCGAGCGCACCGGCGGCGGGGGCGGGGGCGAGCCGGTGAATCAGGGCCTGTTCACGTACGTCTACCAGCCGTACGCCGACGGCCCGGCGTTCGTCCACCGCCTCCGCGAGCGCGGCGGGTGGGACGCGGTGAACGACGCCTACGACGACCGTCCCGTCTCGACCGAGCAGACGATCCACCCCGAGCGCTACCCCGACGACCGCCCCGAGGAGGTCACGGTTTCGGACCGGTCGGGCGAGCGCTGGTCGCGGTTCGATCTCGACCGATCGACCGAGCGACTCGGGGAGGCGGGGCTGTTCGCGACGTTCTGGTACAACGACTACGCCGGCGAGGATTACCGCGCCGGCGACCTGCCGTACTCGACACGGAACTACACCGCCGGCCCCTCCGACGGCTGGGCGGGCGACCGCCTCGTCCCGTACCGCCGCGGCGACGGGGAGCACGCCGCCTACGGCTACGTCTGGGCGATCCGGTTCGACAGCGTCGCGGAGGCCGTCGAGTTCCGGCGGTCCTACCGCGCGATGCTCCAGCTCCGGCTGGGCGCCCGCGTCGTCGACCGCGAGGCCGGCGTGTATCGGGTCCCGGACGGCCCGTTCGCGGACGCCTTCCGCATCGAGCGCGACGGCCGAACGGTCGTGATCACGAACGCCCCGACCGCGAGCGCCCTCGACGGGGTGCGCGAGCCGCCCGGCTGACAGACCTACGACGGCCGCACCCTGTCGGGCGGATGGCGTGACTTTTTGCGTCGCCGCGGCGAATCCGGGACCATGACCTCCTCGCCCCCCGCGTTCGACATCGTCGGGGCCGACGCCGTCCGCGACGGGTCGGCGACGGACGCGTACTTCGACCGGACCGTCGAGACGCTGCGCCACGCCGACCGGAACCCGCACGTCGTCGCCGAGGTGACCGCCGACCAGTTCCCCGACGGCGACTTCGAGCTGCTGGCGGGCGTGAAGGACGCCGCCGCGCTGCTTTCGGGCCACGACGTCGACGCGGACGCCCTGCCGGAGGGAACCCTGTTCGACGGCGGCCCGGTCCTGCGGATCGAGGGGACGTATCTGGAGTTCGCGGCGCTGGAGACCTCGCTGCTGGGCTTCCTCTCGCACGCCTCCGGGGTCGCCACCGCCGCGCTGGAGTGCCGCCGCGCCGCGCCCGACTCGAACGTGCTCTCCTTCGGCGCGCGCCACGTCCACCCCTCGATCGCCGCGATGGTCGAGCGCAGCGCGCTCGTGGGCGGGCTCGACGGCTTCTCGCACGTGGCCGCCGGCGAGGTGCTCGGCCGGGAGCCGTCGGGGACGATGCCCCACGCGCTGCTCATCTGCTTCGGCCGCGGCAACCAGGCGGACGCCTGGCGCGCCTTCGACGAGGCCGTCCCCGAGTCGGTTCCGCGGATCGCCCTGTGTGACACCTACTCAGACGAGAAGGAGGAGGTGATCCGGGCCGTCGAGACGCTCGGCGACCGCCTCGACGGCGTCCGCCTCGACACCACCGGCTCGCGGCGGGGCGACTTCCGCCACATCGTCCGCGAGGTGCGATGGGAACTCGAGGCCCGCGGCTACGGAGACGTGGACGTGTTCCTCTCGGGCGGGCTCGGCCCCGTGGAGCTCACCCGGCTCCGGGACGTCGCCGACGGCTTCGGCGTCGGCGGCCACGTCTCCAACGCCGACCCCGTCGACTTCGCGCTCGACATCGTCGAGGTCGACGGCGAGCCCGCGGCCAAACGCGGGAAACTCTCCGGAACCAAGGAGGTGTACCGCACCCCCGAAGGCGGCCACCACGTCGGCCTGCGCGGGCGCGACGGGCCCGCGGACGGCGAGTCGCTCATGGAGCCGCTGGTCCGCGACGGCGAGGTCGTCCGGGAGTTCGACATCGACGACGCGGCCGGGCGGGCGCTGGCGGACGCGACACAGGTCGGGTTCGGCGGGGAATAACGTCGGATTCGGCGGGGAGTACGTGAATCGGTCGAGATGCGGAGACACAACGGGGCGTGAGCCTTCGGCTTCTCGAATCAGTTAGTGAGCGTCGTCGCGGTCGATCCTCGCTACAGTTGCTCGACGCTGCCGCCGTCGCGGCGCTCGCGGAACACCTGGCCGTCGATGAGCGTCACCATGGTGTCGTCGTCCTGCCAGGCCATCGGCGAGAGGCCCGCCTTGCGGCAGACGCGCGAGAGGTACCGCTCCTTGCTCCAGTCGTTCTCGACCGGGATCGTCGGGTAGAGCCAGCCGTGGTGGCCGTTGTGGTCGATGGCGACGCCGTGGCGGCCGAGTTCGAGGTCGGCCACCGGGTCGTTGGTGAGCGTGACCTCGGAGACGACGTACGTCGAGACGAGAACGGAGTCCAGTTCCTTCGGTTCGAGTTCGGAGCCGCCGGTGTCGTCGGAGGCCGCCTTGATCGCCGCCTCGACGATGGCGTGGCCGAGCTGGTCTTTCCCCCGATACGACCCCGCACAGCCGCGCATCCGCCCTCTGCCCCGCGTCGACTGGAGTCGGACGAACGCCCCGGTTCGCGCGTAGAAGGCGTCGCGCATGCTACCCGGCTGTTCGCGCTGGCCCTGAAGTACGTACGCCTCGACCGACTCCCGGGCGAGCTCGACCGCGCGTGCACCGTCCTCGTAGGTGAGCTGCGCGGTCTTCGCTTCGGACATACCTCTGCTGGGGCCCGTGCTAACTTGAAGTCTTCCCTCTTCATGCGAGTTACTCACACGCTATCTTCGAAGGGGCGGCGACGCGACCGATCGCGGCCGTCTCACGCGTGCCCGTGCGGCCGGCTCACGCACGCCCGTCGCGGCCCCGAACGCTTTATCCGAGGGACCGGCGTACCTCGGATCGGCAGAGGGAGCCCGACCCCCGTGCGCTCGACCCTCTCGGGCGACGGCGCATGAGGAAAGTCCCCCCACCCCCGGACGGGCGACCGGGCGCAAGCCCGGAGTCGGAGACGGCTGGCTCTGGAACAGCAACGAGACCCCCCGCCCCGACCGATGAGGTGCGCGCGGCGACCGAACGGTCGCCGCGACCGCCCGCGGCGTCGCCGCGGGCGGGCGAACCGACCCGAGAGGGAAGGGAGCTAACCCACCGAGGGCCGCGGTTCACGCCGCGAGACGGGCGGGAACGGATGGAACGGCGAATCCTCGCCGGTGCAAGTCCGCGTCGACGGGCGGCCGCGGCGGCCGCCCCGATGGTAGTCCGGGTGCTCGCGCCCCGCGCGAGCGACCGGGGCACGCGCCCCGCGACCGACGCGGACGCTCAGCCGAATGTCGGGCCGAACAGAAGGGGGCTTACTCCCCTCAGCCGCTCTCGCGCTCGTCAGCGACCGCGCCGCGATCCCGCGAACCCGGACGGTAGGCGGGCGACTACCGTCCGACGACGGTCGTGCGAGTGTCTGACACGCACCCGACTAACTAAAACCGATGGACCACCAACTCCCGGTGTGGACAGCAGAGAACTCACGGCGGCCCTCGAGCGCGAGTTCGGGGGGACCGAGGCGGCCCGTCGGACCGTCGCCCGCCAGGCGCGGGACCTGGCCGACTCCGGCGTGATCGAGGCGGACCGCGGCCACGAGTTCACCGTGGCGGACGTCATCGAGAACATGGCGGACGCCCCCGACGACCACGACCTGGTCGAACGATGGAACTGGTGGCTCGGCTCGCTGGAGACCGCCTACGGCGGCTACGAGCGGTTCACGGTCCGGTTCGTCGACGACGGCCCGGACGTGAACGCCTGAGGAGCGCCCGCGCCGGCACGCGTCGGCGCCGTCGCACCCTCCGTCGCAGCCTTCCCTCCGCGTCGCCGCCGCCGCACGCGACCCCGCCCGATCCCCGACCCCTCCGCCCCGCCCTCCGCGTGGCCCGGTCCCCGAGCCCCGGGCTCGTCGCGGGCGACGCGTTCGGACGGCATCCTCGTCCGACGGCTCCCGAATCCTTTTGGTACCGACTGACGCGGGTTCGGGTATGGACACGGACATCGAGCCCGGCGAGTACGCCCCCGTTCCCGGCTGTACGGACCTGTACTACCTCGACACGGACATGTACGCCACCGCCAACTACGGCTCGGTGTACCTCCTCGACGCCGAGCGCCCCGCGGTGATCGACACCGGACTCGGCTCCAACCGCGAGTACCTCTTCGACGCGCTCGACGACCTCGGGATCACGCCCGAGTTCATTCTCCCCACGCACGTCCACCTCGATCACGCCGGCGGCGCCGGCTTCCTCGCAGAGCGCTACCCGGACGCGACGGTGCTGATCCACGAGTCGGGGGTCGAGCACCTCGTCGACCCGAGCCGACTCGTCGCGGGGACGAAGGCCGCCGTTGGCGACCAGTGGCAGTTCTACGTCGAACCCGAGCCGATCCCCGAGGAGCGGGTGGAGCCGCTCTCGGGCGGAGAGACGCTCGACCTGGGCGATCGCGACCTCGACGTGCACCACGCGCCGGGGCACGCCCCCCATCAGGTGATCTTCCACGACCGCGGCGACGACGTGGTGTTCACCGCCGACGCCGCCGGCATCTACGTCCCGCAACTGGACACCATCGAGCAGACCTCGCCCCCCTCGCAGTTCGACCTCCACGGCTGTCAGGACGACGCCGACATGATCCGCGACCTCGACCCCCGGTACCTCTGCTTCGGCCACTTCGGTCCCCGCGAGTTCGACGACGGGATGCTCGCCGGCTACAAGCGCACGCTCGCCGAGTGGGTCGAGGCGGTGCGCCAGCGGCGCGAGGAGTTGGGCGACGACGAGGCCGTGCTCGACCACTTCGCCGAGCACGCGCCCCAGGAGCTCATCGACGTGTGGGGCGAACGGAAAGCGCGGGAGGAACAGCGCATGAACACCCGCGGCGTGCTCGGCTACCTCGACTACATGGAGAAGCAGGGCGAGACGATCTGAGGAGAGGGGCGGCTCGGGTTCGGGCTCGCCGCCGCCGGCGAAAACAACGCCGAACAACGGGCGACGCGAGGGGACCGACTTATTACGGGCGCCGCGACAGGCAGTGGCATGGATTGGCGCCAGGCGGAACGCGAGTACGACCCGGGGGTCACCCGGGACTCGCTGGCGGCGACGTTCGATGCGAGCGCCCGCGAGCACGCCGATCGGGTGGCACAGCGGTACAAGGGCGGGGTGTACGACAGGTCGCTCGTCCGGTCGGGCGTCGTCGACGCGGCGCCGGACGGCGAGTTCGCGGACCTCACGTACGCCGAGATGCGCGACCTCGTGCGTCGGCTCTCGGCCGGCTTCCGCGAACTCGGTGTCGCCCCCGGCGACCGCGTCGGGATCTTCTCGAACACGCGCATGGAGTGGGCCCACAGCGACTTCGCCCTGCTCGGGGCGGGCGCGGTCGTCACGACGGTGTACAAGTCGTCGTCGCCCGAGCAGGTCCGTCACCTCCTCGACGATCCCGGCGCCTCCGGCGTCGTCGTCGAGAACCGCGACCTGCTCGACCGCGTGGTCGCCGTCGAGGACGACCTCGACCTCGAGTTCGTCGTCCTGATCGACGGCGAGACCCACGAGCGCGATGACGTGTACACGCTCGGGGAGGTCCACGACCTCGGCGCCGCGGTCGACCCCGGCGACGGCTGGGTGATCGACCGCGACCTCGACGACCTCGCGAGCCTCATCTACACCTCCGGCACCACCGGCACCCCGAAGGGGGTCGAACTCACCCACCGCAACTTCCTCGCCAACGTCGACCAGTGCATGCGCCGGTTCGGCCCCCGGCCGGACAAGCCGGCGGACCTCCCGGTCGTCGACGAGGAGAGCGTCACGCTGTCGTTCCTCCCGCTCGCGCACGTGTTCGAGCGCCTCGCGGGCAACTTCATGATGTTCGCCGCGGGCGCCACCGTCGCGTACGCCGAGTCGCCGGACACGCTCCGGGAGGACTTCGGGCTCGTCCGTCCCTCGACGGCGACGAGCGTCCCCCGCGTCTACGAGAAGCTGTACGCGGCGATCCGCGAGCAGGCGTCGGAATCGAGGGTGAAGGAGCGGATCTTCAACTGGGCGACCGGCATCGGGCGCGAGTACCACCGCGCCGCCGACCCCGGCCCTCTCCTCCGGGCGCGCTACGCGCTCGCGGACCGGCTCGTCTTCTCGAACGTGAAGGAGGCGTTGGGCAGCAACGTCGAGTTCTTCATCTCGGGCGGCGGGTCGCTGTCGGCGGACCTCTGTGAGCTGTATCACGGGATGGGCGTCCCAATCCTGGAGGGGTACGGGCTCACGGAGACGGCGCCGGTCGTCGCCGTGAACCCGCCCGAGGAGCCGAAGGTCGGCACGATCGGGCCGCCCGTCCACGGCGTCGAGGTCCGCGTCGACGACGCCGTCGAGGGCGCCGGCGGCGACGGCGCGGTCGACGGTGACGCCGACGGCGGCGAGGTGGGCGAGCTGCTCGTCCGCGGGCCTAACGTGTTCCGTGGGTACCACCGCCTCCCCGATCGGACCGAGGAGGCGTTCGTCGAGATCGACGGCGAGCGCTGGTTCCGCACCGGCGACGTGGTCGAGATCCGCGCGGACGACTACGTCGCGTTCCGCGAGCGCGCCAAGCAGCTGATGAAGCTGTCGACGGGCAAGTACGTCCCGCCGGGCGCCATCGAGGACGCCTTCGCCGCGAGCGAGTACGTCGAGCAGGCCATGGTGATCGGCGACGCGCGGAAGTTCGTCTCCGCGCTCGTCGTCCCGAACCTCCCGGCGGTGCGAGAGTGGGGCGACGCGCAGGGGTACGACCTCCCGGAGGACGACGACGCGCTGTGTCGCGACGACCGCGTTCGTGGGCTGATCCAGGAGGAGGTCGACCGGGTCAACGAGGACTTCGAGTCCCACGAGACGATCAAGCAGTTCCGGGTCGTCGCCGAGGAGTTCTCCGAGGAGAACGACCTGCTCACCCCCACGATGAAGAAGAAGCGGCGCAACATCCTCGACCGGTACGCGGACGATATCGGGAGCATGTACGCGGAGTCGTAGCGACTCCTCGACCCACGCACCCGCCGACGAGATTCGGCCGGTCGCACGCCGCCGATTCGACCGAAGCGTCCCGATTCCACTCGCCGCGGTAGCCGTCTTTTTACCGACCCCGACCGAGTACACGATATGGAGGTGAGGACATGTCGGCCGGCGCCGGACAACTGATCGCGATCGTCGCAGTCATCATCGCCGTCGGCGTCGCCGCACAGGTCCTCTCCGACCGGTTTCAGCTCCCGAGCATTATCTTCCTCATCGCCTCTGGGATCGCCCTCGGACCCGAGGGGTTGGGGATCGTCACCCAGGAGACGTTCGGGCTGACGGGGCTGTCGACCATCGTCGGGCTCTCGGTCGCGATCATCGTGTTCGAGGGGGCGTTCCACCTCAAGATCGACGAGCTCCGGCAGGCGCCCGCGGCGTCGCTGCGGCTCGTCACGGTCGGCGCCGCCATCGCGTTCGTCGCGACGACCGCGGTCGTGCGGGTCGCGATCGGCGTCGAGTGGCTCGTCGCCGCGCTCATCGGGGCGCTGCTCGTGGCGACGGGGCCGACGGTGATCGCGCCCATTCTGGGGGTGGTTCCCGTTCGCGACAAGGTCGCCACCGCGCTCGACACCGAGGGGATCGTCAACGACGTGACGGCGGCGATCCTCGCGGTCGTCATCTTCGAGGCGATCGTCTCCGACACGACCGACCCCGTCGAGCTGATCGCGCTGTTCGCCGAACGCCTCGGCGTCGGGGTCGTCGTCGGCGTCGCCGTGGCCGGGATCGTCTACTACGCGCTCCGGTACATCGACCTCTCGCCGGGCAACGCCCCGCAGAACGCGCGCCTGCTCGTGCTCGCCGGCGCGCTGGTCGCGTACGGCGAGGCGAACTTCGTGCGAACGGAGGCGGGGATCGCGGCGGTTGCGGTCGCCGGCATCCTGCTCGGGAACGCCGACATCCCCTACGAGGAACAGATCACGGACTTCAAGGGCGACATCACGCTGCTGGTCCTCTCGTTCGTGTTCATCTCGCTGGCGGCGCTGTTGGAGTTCGACAACCTGATCCGGCTCGGCCTCGGCGGGCTCGTCGTCGTCGCCGCGGTGATGTTCCTCATCCGGCCGGCACTGGTCATGCTGTCGACGATCGGGGACAGCTTCCAGTACAACGAGCGCGTGTTCATGTCGCTGGTCGGTCCCCGCGGCATCATTCCGGCGTCGGTCGCCACCCTGTTCGCCGTCGAGCTTGCGAACGCGGGCATGGAGCCGGCGGCGAACGCGCTCGTGGGCACCGTCTTCCTCGTCATCATGGCGACGGTGGTGCTGGAGGGCGGGTTCGCCAGACAGATCGCGGAGAAGCTCGACGTCATACCCATGCGTGTACTCATCATCGGGGGCGGGAAGGTGGGCCGGACGCTCGCCGACCGCCTCGACGACCGCGGCGAGAACGTGGTCATCATCGAGAACGACGAGGAGGTCGTACAGACCGCCAGAAACGAGGGGCACACGGTCCATATCGGCGACGGCACCGACACGGACGTGCTCCGGTCGGCCGGCGCCGAGAACGCCCGGGTCGTCGTCGCCGCCACGGGGGACGACGACGCGAACCTGCTCGTGGCCCAGTTGGCCGAGTCGAAGTTCGCCCCCGAGACGATCCTCGCCCGGGCGAACAACCCGAACAACGTCGACGCGTTCGAGGAGCTGGGCGTTCGCACCGTCTCCTCGGTGTTCGCGACCGCACAGGCGCTCGACAACTACATCGAACGCCCCGCGCTCGCCAACTGGATGGGCGAGATCGGCCGCTCGGGCGACGTGCAGGAGATCGAGATCACCTCGGAGGACACGAACGGCAAGACGGTCGCCGAGCTCGGATCCGAGCTCCCCGGCAACAGCCTGATCGCGCTCGTCGCCCGCGACGGCGAGACGCACGTCCCGGACCCGGAGTTCGCCCTGCGGAGGGGGGACCGCGTCACCGTCATCGGCGACCGCGAGGACGTACGGACCGCGATGCGGCGGCTCCACCCCGAGTAGCGACTCCCGAGCGGGCTGTCGGCCCGATCGATCCGCCGCCGGACCGCCCCGCCGGACCCCCCGGCGCCGCGGCCGCAATTCCTGCCTGTTTATCATCCCGGATCCGGAATACCTCGCGTAATGGTCGTCGGAGACATCTCGACGGGAACGGACGTGGCCGTCATCGGGGCCGGCCCCGGTGGCTACGTCGCCGCCATCCGCGCGGCACAGCTGGGGCTCGACACGACCCTCATCGAGAAGGACGCATACGGGGGAACCTGTCTCAATCACGGGTGCATCCCCTCGAAGGCGTTCATCCACGGCGCGAACGTCGCCCACGAGGCGGGCAACGCCGAGGAACTGGGGATCTACGCCGACCCCGCGGTCGACGTGGAGCGCATGCAGCGCTGGAAGAGCGGCGTCGTCGACCGCCTCACCGGCGGCGTCGAGAAGCTGTGCAAGGCCAACGGCGTCAACCTCGTCGAGGGAACGGCGACGTTCGCCGACGAGCACAAACTGCGCGTCGCCCACGAGGGCGCCGGACAGGGCAGCGAGTCCATCGAGTTCGAGCACGCCATCGTCGCCACGGGGTCCCGACCGATCCAGATCCCCGGGTTCGAGTTCGACGGCGAGCAGGTGCTCTCCTCGCGCGACCTGCTGGGGATGGAGTCGCTGCCGGACAGCCTCGTCGTCGTCGGCGCCGGCTACATCGGCATGGAGCTGTCGACGATGCTCGCGAAACTGGGCACCGACGTGACCGTCGTGGAGATGCTCGACGACGTGCTCCCCGGCTACCAGGAGGACGTGCAACGGATCGTCCGCAAGCGTGCGGAGGAGCTCGGCGTCGAGTTCCACTTCGGCGAGGGTGCCGCCGGCTGGGAGGAGACCGCCGAGGGCGGCGTCGCCGTTACGACCGAGACCGAAGCCGGGGAGGAGGCGGAGTACCTCGCGGATCAGGTGCTCGTCGCCGTCGGTCGCTCGCCCGTCACCGACACGCTGGAGCTGGAGAACGCCGGCCTCGAACCGAACGAGAACGGGTTCCTCGAAACGGACCACCAGGCCCGCACCGACGTGGACTCGATCTTCGCCGTCGGCGACGTGGCCGGCGAGCCGATGCTCGCGCACAAGGCCAGCGCGGAGGGGATCGTCGCCGCGGAGGTCGCCGCCGGCGAGCCCGCCGCCCTCGACTATCAGGCCGTGCCCGCGGCCGTCTTCACGGAACCGGAGATCGCGACCGTCGGGCTCACCGAGGCGGAGGCCGCCGAGGAGGGGTTCGAGCCTGTCGTCGGCGAGATGCCGTTCAACGCCTCCGGTCGCGCGCTGACGACCACCCACACCGAGGGCTTCGTCCGGATCGTCGCCGACGAGGGGACCGGCTTCGTGCTCGGCGGGCAGATCGTCGGCCCCGACGCCTCCGAGCTGATCGCCGAGCTCGCGCTCGCCGTCGAGATGGGCGCGACCCTGGAGGACGTGGCGGCGACGATCCACACCCACCCGACGCTCGCGGAGGCGACGATGGAGGCCGCCGAGAACGCGATGGGGCAGGCGATCCACACGCTGAACCGGTAGCCCGGTCGGCCCGCCGGTCGGTCTCCGACGTGCGATGACGCCGCTCGCGTCACGCTTTTCACACGACGCGGAGTCGGTCCGCCATGGGTCTGTTCGACCGCGACACGGACATGAGCGAGTCCGACGACGACGAGGGCGCCGACGCCGCCGACGGTGCCGACGGGCCGACGTTCGAGCCGATCGCCGGCACCGCGGACGCTGACGGCGACGGGGCCGACGGCGAGGGCGACGCGGACGAAGGGGACGTACTCTCGAAGCTCGTCGGCGCGAACTTCCGCGACGACGACTTCAACGGGACGCTCAAGCGTGCGGTCGACGTGGAGGCCGGCGTCGTGCTGTACGCCTACTCCAACAACACCACGAACACGGGCGGGCTGGCGGCGGTCCCGATCGACCAGACGAGGCTGCTGGACGAGTAGCGCCCGCCGGACGCGACGTTCCGGGTCCCGTGGGCCTTTCCGTCGCCGGCGTGTTTCGACCCGTAATGAGCGACGCCGAGGACGACCACGGCGACTTCTCGTCGATCCGTGAGTCCGTCGACGGCAACCCGATGACCGGGTTGCTCCGCTACTGCGTGCCGTACTGGCCGCGGCTGTCGGTGGGGCTGGCGGCGGCGATCACCACGCGACTCGCCCGGCTGCTCCCCTCGCTGCTCGTCGCGGCGGCCATCGACCGCGTCATCCTGGGCAGCGGCCAGCCCGGCCTGCTCGCGCAGGCGGGGTTGCTGCCGACGGGGACGATCGCGGGGGAAGCGGCCCGGATGGCGTTCCTCCAGCGGCTCGTCGTCATCGCGGCGCTGGCGTACCTGATCCGGTCGGTGACGCGCTTCGCCTCGCGGTACCTGTTCCAGTCGACCGCCCAGAAGGTGCAACGCGACCTCCGCAACGACACCTACGACCACATGCAGCGTCTCTCGCTGGGGTTCTTCGCGGACCATCAGACCGGCGCGATGATGTCCGTGCTGAACCAGGACGTGAACCGCCTGGAGCAGTTCCTCAACACCGAGATCCGACAGGGGATCCGGGTCGTCGCCACCGTCGGCGGCATCGCGGCGATCATGTACACCTACTCGCCGAAGCTCGCGCTCGTGGCGCTCGCGCCGGTGCCGATCATCGGGCTGGCGTCGGGACGGTTCCTCACGTGGATCGAGCCGAAGTACCGCGGCATCCGCGAGACGGTCTCGCGGCTCAACTCACGGCTGGAGAACAATATCGGCGGCGCCCGCGTCATCAAGGCGTTCAACCGCCACGACTTCGAGCTCGACCGCGTCGCCGCCCAGAGCGAGCGCTACCACGACGAGAAGGTCGAGGCGATCCGCGCGCGGCGGGCGTTCTTCTCGGGGCTGCGGCTGCTCACCGGCGTCGTCTTCGTCGCCATCCTCTGGATCGCCGGCAGCGACATCATCCGCTACGGCCTCGGCAACACCGACCCCGCGACGCTCACCGCCGGCTCGGTCGCGCTGTTCTTCCTCCTCCTGCGCCGGCTCTACTCGCCGATGCGCCGCGTCGGCAAGACCGCCAACAAGTACCAGCTCGCCAAATCCAGCGCCGAGCGCGTGTTCGGCGTGCTCGGCTACGACCCCGCGGTCACCTCGCCCGACGACCCGTACGTCCCGAAATCTGTCGACGGCCGGGTGACGTTCGCCGGCGTGCGCTTCGGCTACACCGACGACGAGGCGGTCATCTCCGGGATCGATCTCGACGTGGCGCCCGGCGAGACGGTCGGGCTCGCGGGCACCACGGGCGCCGGGAAGTCGACGCTCCTCAAGCTCATCCCTCGCTTCTACGACGTGGACTCCGGCGCCGTCGAGGTCGACGGCGTCGACGTGCGCGAGTACGACCTGCACGCGTTGCGCGAACACATCGGCATCGTCGAGCAGAACCCCTACATGTTCTCGGGCACCGCCGCCGAGAACATCGGGTACGGCGACCTCTCGGCGCTCGACGACGGCGCGCCGGAAGCCGTTGCCGGCGACGGCGCCGACGCCGACGAGCGCACCGGTCGGAGCGGCACGGACGACGGCCCCGGCGAGCGCATCGTCGAGGCCGCGAAGGCCGCGGAGGCCCACGAGTTCATCACGGACCTCCCGGACGGCTACGACACGCAGATCGGGGAGCGCGGCGTCAAGCTCTCGGGCGGCCAGCGCCAGCGGATCGCCATCGCGCGCGCCCTCCTGAACGACCCGGAGATCATCGTCCTCGACGAGGCGACCTCCGACGTGGACACCGAGACCGAGGAGCTGATCCAGCGCAGCCTCCGCCGGCTCATCGCCGACCGGACGGCGTTCGTCATCGCCCACCGGCTGTCGACCATCCGCGACGCCGACCGCGTCGTCGTCATGGAGGACGGCCGGGTCATCGAGCAGGGGTCACACGACGAGTTGGTCGCCGCCGACGGCGACTACGCGGACCTGTGGGCCCGGCAGGCGGGCGACGGCGAGGAGGCGGAGTCGCTGGCGGCGGCCGACGATTAAAGCGAGGCGCGAGCGGAGCGAGCGCCTCGGGAAGTCGAGCGGGGAGCAACGCGACCCGCGAGACGCTAGCGGAGCGAGGTCGACCGAAGGGAGACCTCGGACCACGGCGGCGAGGTCTCCGTGCCGAGCCGCCCATGAATGCGGTAGAGCGAAGCGAGGCCGACCGAAGGGAGGCCTCGGATACGCGAACGGCGAGTGAAACGAGCCGTGAGCGAAGCCAGCGCCTCGGAGGACAGCGGCGAGATCCCAGTGTCGAGTCGCCGATTCAAGAGGGGCGGCCCGCGCGCTCGCGGCGCTGGAACGGACGTAACACTGTTCACCGGGGGCGACGCCGCTACGGCCGTGACGGGTGGACCACAGTGACCGACGACGAGAGCGCCGACCGGAGCGAGGGGCCCGCCGGCGCGACGCTGTCGTATCGGAACATCCTGGAGCGGGAGATGGAAAGCGCCCTCAAGGAGATCGAGCGCCCGTCGACGGGAGTGTTCCTCTCGGGGCTCTCGGCCGGGCTCAACCTCAGCTTCGGCGCGCTGTTCATGGCGATGGTGCTCACGTTCTCCGGCGGCTTCGACTCCGCGCTCACCCGGCAGGCGGCGCTCGCGGGCATCTCCGCGATCGCGTTCCTCTTCGTCGTCGTCGGGCAGACGGAGCTGTTCACCGCCCACACGACGATGGCGGTCCTGCCGCTGGCGAACGGCGACGCCACGCTGTCGGAGGTGCTCCGGCTGTGGGTCGTGGTGTACGTCTCGAACCTGGTCGGCTGTGCGGCCTTCGTCGGGGTGATCGCCGGCGTCGGGGAGCCGATGGGGATCGCGGAGGCGGCGGCGTTCGGGACGCTCGCGGACGCGCTGTTGGGACTCCCGTGGTGGGTGACGCTCCTGTCGGGCGTCGTCGCGGGCTGGCTGATGGGGCTGGCGACGTGGCTGTCGGCCGCCAGCCGCGACACCGTCGGCCGCGTGCTGCTCGTGTTGCTCGTCACCGCGACCATCGGGTTCGGGCCGTTCCACCACGCGATCCTCGGGACGACCGAGGTGCTGGCGGCGCTGGCGTTGACCGACGGCGTCACGGTCGCCGACTTCGCCGGCTTCCTCGTGACGACCACCGTCGGGAACGTCCTCGGCGGCGGCGTCTTCGTCGGACTGCTCAACTACGGCCACGTCGCGCTCGCGGGCGACCCGCAGGACGTCGAGTTCGACGCCGACGGCGGGGACTGATTCCCGGGCGGACTGATACCCGGGGCGTTGCCCTCCCGCGTGCGCGCTCGCGCTCGACAGAGGGTATTTCCGGCTCGCTCCCCTGTTCCTGTCCATGAGTTCGAGACCCCCGGGCCCCCGCGGCGAGCCCCTGCTCGGGAACGGGCGGCGCTACTCCCGGGACCCCTTCTCGTTCATGACCGACGTGGCGGACGCCTACGGCGACGTGATCCGCCTCGATCTCGGGCCGCGGGAGACGTACATGCTCACGAACCCCCGCGACATCGAGCGCGTCCTCGTCTCGGACTGGGCGGCCTTCGGCAAGCCGAGCCTCGACGACGCCGTCGACGACCTCCTCGGCGACGGCCTGCTGATGAGCGAGGGCGACCGCTGGCGACGGCAGCGCGATCTCGCGAACCCCGCGTTCCACGCCCGCCGCATCGCCGGTCTCGACGACGCGATCGTCTCGCACACGACCGACGCGCTCGCCGGCTGGGAGGACGGCGACCGGATCGACGTGCAACTCGAACTCGCGCGCCTGACGGTCCGGATCATCGTCACGGCGATGTTCGGGACGGACGTCGACGAGGAGACCGTCAAGACCGTCCAGCGGAACCTCGAACCGCTCGGGCGGCGGTTCGAGCCGAACGCGATGCGCGCGGTGATACCCAACTGGGCGCCGACCCGGGAGAACCGGGAGTTCCACGACGCCGTCGCGACGCTGGAGGGCGTCATCGACGACCTCGTGGCGCGCCGCCGCGGCACCGAGGAGACGGCATCCGACCCCGCCGGCGACGCCGTCGACTCCCCGATGCCGATGGACCTGCTGTCGATCCTCCTGCGCGCCCACGAACGGGGCGAGCAGACCGAACAGGACCTCCGGGACGAACTGATGACGATGTTGCTCGCGGGCCACGACACGACCGCTCTCGCGCTCACCTACACGTTCTACCTGCTCTCCCAACACCCCGAGGCGAAGGCGCGGTTCCAGCGGGAGGTGGACGCCCTCGACGGGACGCCGACCGCGAGCGACGTTCGGGGCCTGGAGTTCACCGACCGCGTGCTCTCGGAGGCGATGCGGCTGTACCCCCCCGTCTACACGCTGTTTCGCGAGTCGAAGGTCGACACCCGCGTCGCCGGCTACCGGATCCCCGAGGGGTCGCTGCTCATGCTCCCGCAGTGGGTCGTCCACCGCTCGGGACGGTGGTACGACGACCCGCTCGCGTTCGACCCGGACCGCTGGGCGCCCGAGAGCGCCCGCGACCGTCCCCGGTTCGCCTCCTTCCCGTTCGGCGCCGGGCCGCGCCACTGCATCGGCAAGCAGTTCTCGCTGCTGGAGGCGAAGCTCATCCTCGCGACCGTCGGGCGCGCGTTCGACTTCGAATACGAGGGCCCCGAGTTGGACCTGCGGGGGTCGCTGACGATGCACCCCGACCACCCGATGCCGCTGCGGCTCTCGGAACGCTGAGGGGGGACCGAGCGTCGATTTGACGCTCGGGTCCCGGTACCCCCAACTCGGACCCCTCACCCCCGAAGCGGGACCCGGGCTGCGATCTCCTTGTACTCGCGCGTCCAGACCCCCAGCTCGTCGACCGTCCACCGCACGTCGTCGAGGTCGCGATCGCGAAGGCGCGCGACCGCCTCCCCCGGATCGCCCGGTCCCTCGTACCCCCGCGCGAGCGTGACGTGGGGGACGTAGTCGGCCTCCTCCAGCCCCTCGACGGCACCGAACTCTCGGACGAGCCGCTCGTGGAGCGTCCGGAGCGGATCCGTCGCCGGCGACCCTCCGTCGCCGTCGCTGTCCCCCGATCCCACGGCCTCGACCGCGAGGTAAACGACCGGCGCCTCCCCCAGCGGCGGGTCCTCGAACGCGTCGACGCCGGTCACGCGCACCTCGAAGGGCGCGACGCCACGCAGCGCCGGCCGCAGCCGCTCGCGGATCCGGTGGAGGTCGTTCAGGCCGCGGCCGTCGAGGCGCTTGACTACGAGCGTGTGGCGGTCGCGGATCGACGCGAACTCCGTCAGATCGGGTTCCAGCGACGCCGCGAGGCGTCGGACGGGCCAGGGGACGGGGACGTTGACGCTGTACACGCCGGCTCAGAGGTTGTCCGTCAGCCACAGCACGATGAGCACGACGATGACGACCCCGATGAGGCCCTTCAGCGGCCCGGCGATCAGCCAGATAGTGAAGTCGAGCACACCGGTGACGATCTCGACGACGAGCCAGACGATCACGAGCAGCAACACGATCTTCAACAGATCCTCCACGTCCAGTGCCATACTCCCGCTTGGCCCGCCGCCGACGAAAACCGTTTTGGGTACCCCGGCGATGAGAGTGGGTATGCGACGCCCCGCGGCGGCCATCGTACTCGCGTTCCTCATCGCGTTCGCCGGGGTCGCCCCGGCGCTCGCGGCCGCTACGGCGTCCGGAGGTTCCACCGCCGCCGCTGCCGCGCTCGATCCGTCCACTTCGCCCCCGGCCGATCTCGGCTCCGGGTTCGCACAGACCGGCGACATCGCCGCCGACACCGTCGTCCTCCGGGCGGAGATCGCCGAGGACGGGGACGCTCAGTGGCGCATCGCCTACCGGATCGAGTTGAGCGACGAGAACACGACCGAGGCGTTCGAGAGCCTCCAGGCGGACATCCGCGAGAACACGTCCGCGTACGCCGCCCGCTTCGAGGGGCGGATGGCGACGACCGTCTCGGCCGCCGAGAACGCGACCGGGCGGGAGATGGCCGCCACGAACTTCTCGGTGACCGCCCAGCGCAACCCGTTCCCGACCAGCACCGACTACGGCGTCGTCGCCTACACGTTCACGTGGGAGGGCTTCGCGGAGACGCAGGGCCAGCGCGTCGTCGCCGGCGACGCGTTGGCCGGGCTGTACCTCGACTCGGGGACCGTCCTCACGGTCGCGTGGCCCGAGGAGTACGACGCCCGCTCGGTGTCGCCCGAGGCGGACGAACGCTCGGAGACGGCGGTGACCTGGCGCGGCGAGCGAAACTTCGGCCCGGACCAGCCCAGCGTGGTGCTCATCTCCGGCTCCGCGCTGCCGGTTCGTCCCGTCTACCTCGCGGCCGCCGCGGTCGTGTTGGTCGGCATCGCCGGCGCCGTCCTCCTCCGCCGTCGCGGCGACCTCCCGATCGACGCCGGCGACGACCACGGCGGGCTCGCGGGCGACTCGGGCGCAGCTTCCGCCCCCGGCTCGGGTGCGAACGACGCCGACTCCGCCGCGGCCGCCGGCGACCCGGACGCCGACGGCGACGGGTCCGACCCCGCCGAATCTGACGCCGCCGCGTCCGACGGGGACGCCACGGCCCCGCCTGAGGAACTCCTCAGCCCGCACGAGCGCGTGCTCCGGCTCGTGACGGACAACGGCGGGCGGATGAAGCAGGCGGACGTGACCGAGGCGCTGGGCTGGAGCGCCGCCCGGACCAGCCAGGTCGTCGGGGACCTGCGCGACGACGGCGACATCGAGAGCTTCCGGCTCGGCCGCGAGAACGTCCTCCGCATCCCGGAGGCCGACGACGAGCCCCACCCCGGCGACACCGAACGCGGCGGCGACGGGTCGGACGAGTGACGGGTCGATCGCTCACGCTCGGAACCGACACACTGCGACGACTTAACGTCGCTTAAGCGGGGTGAATCCGGGACGAGCGAGTCGACGGTATTAGTGGGTGGGCCCCGTTGCCGGAGGTATGAGTCGGACGACCGTGCTCCTGGCGGTCGCGATGCTCGTCGTTGCCGGGGTTCCGGCGACGGCGGCGTTCGCCCAGGAGTCGTCTGAGGAGCAGCCGGGGGCGACGTTCGCCGGCGTCGTTGGGGTCCAGGGGGCGGAAGTCGAGGGCGAGGTCGCCCAGCGAACGCTCGACCGTCGCCTCGCCGCCGCGGAGTCGAACGCCTCGAAGGCGGCCGTCGTCGCCGGGGAGACCGAGGACGCCCGCCAGTTGCTCTCGGAGCTCCGCGAGCGGCGCGAGACGATGGACCGGCGGTACGAGTCCGGCGAGATCACCCGCGGGGAGTACCGGTCGAAGCTCGCTCGCATCGGCGCCCAGATCCGGACGCTCGAACGCCGTCTGAACGCCACCGCGGCGGCAGCCGAGGAACTCCCCGAGGAGACGCTACGTGAGCGCGGCGTGAACGCCTCAGCGATCGACGAGCTGCGCCGAAACGCCTCGGAGATGGCCGACGGCGAGGTCGCGGAGGCCGCCCGGGGGATCGGCGGCGCCGACACCGGGAAGGGACTCGCCGGCGACCCCGGTCCGCCCGAGGATGCGGGTCCGCCCGAGGACGCCGGTCCGCCCGAAAGTGACGACGCCGGACCGCCCGAGGACGCCGGACCGCCCGGGAACGATGGCGCCGACGCCGACGAGGAAGACGACGAGAACGATGAAGGCGACGCTGACGAGGGCGCCGCCGGCCCGCCGGACGACCGCGGGAACCTGAACGGGAGCGAGACCGCGGGCGAGAACGGCGAGGCCGGCGCCAACGGGACCGACGACGCCGACGGGGCCGAGGACCGCGGCAACGGGAACCGAACGACGGACGCCGGCGAGGACGACGAGAACGGGACCGACGACGCGGGGCCGCCGGATTCCTCGGGTGACACGGACGACTCCCACGACGACCGCGGGAACGCGAACCACGGCGCCGACGGCGCCGACGGTTCGGCGGACGCAGGCGACGGGAACGGGTCCGGCGACGGGTCCAACGGGGCGAACGCCGGCGGCGCCGGCAGCGACGACGCAGACGGCGGCGACGAGAGACCGGGGAACGGAAACGCCCCCTCCGACGACGGCACCGCGACCCCGACCGAGTCTCCCGACGGCGACGACCGCCGCGTCGACGGCGGGCGGTACCTCACAGCCCGCTGAGGTCGCGAGCCCTCGCGTCGGTCCTTCTCCGACGGCCGCCGTCGCCCCGAAACCGTTCGATCCCGCGAAACCTGTAAGTAGCGTGTCGTCCAACTCGAAGCCATGAACGACGCCGGCGGTCGATTCTTTCGGACGCTGGGTCGCATGAGCGCCGGCGAGGTCGGCATCCCGGACCTGCTCCCCGACGACGGCCGGGTTCAGATCGGTCTCGGCGTCGCGCTCGCCCTCCTCGCGTGGGCCGTGCTCCCGATGATGTACGCGATCGGGGGGATGGTGCTCGTCCTCGCGCTGGTCACGCTGCTGTCGACCGTCGAGATCGTGCAGGCCTACGAGCAGCGCGCGCTCACCGTGCTCGGCTCCTACCGCGGACTCCTCGATCCCGGGATCCACCTGATCCCCCCGTTCGTCTCCCGGACCTACCGGTTCGACAGGCGGGTCCAGACGATCGACGTGCCGATCCAGGAGGCGATCACCCGCGACAACTCGCCGGTCACCGCCGACGCGGTCGTGTACATCCGCGTCGTCGACGCCGAGCGGTCGTTCCTCAACGTGGAGGACTACCGCCGGGCGACCGCGCTGCTCGCGCAGACCTCCCTTCGGGCGGTCATCGGCGACATGGAACTCGACGAGACGCTCTCGCGGCGCGACGAGATCAACCGCCGCATCCGGACGAACCTGCAGGGCCCCACCGACGAGTGGGGCGTCGACGTCGAGATGGTCGAGGTGAAGGAGGTGTTGCCCACGCAGGGCGTCCTCGACGCGATGGAGGAGCAGACCTCCGCCGAGCGCCGCCGCCGCGCCATGATCCTGGAGGCGCAGGGCGAGCGCCGCGCCGCCGTCGAGACCGCCGAGGGCGAGCGCACGGCGAACGTCCTCTCCGCGCAAGGGGAGAAGGTCGCGTCGGTGCTGGAGGCGCAGGGCGACGCCATCTCCACCGTCCTGCGCGCCCGCGCGGCGGAGTCGATGGGCGAGCGCGCCATCGTCGACAAGGGAATGGAGACGCTGGCGGCCATCGGCCAGGGCGAGTCCACCACCTTCGTGATCCCGCAGGAGCTGACGAGCCTGCTCGGTCGCTATGGCGAACAGCTCTCGGGGTCGGACGTGCAGGACTCCGCGGCGCTGGACTCCCTGGAGTTCGACGACGACGAGCGCGAGCTGCTCGGGCTGGACTCCGTCGCCGAGATGCTCGAACCGGAGGCGCAAAACGGCGCCGAGGCGGACCCGGAGTGGGAGTCGACCTACGAGGCGGAGTGACGCGGGCCGGAGGTCACCGGCTGTTGGCTCGCGCTCGCGCCCGTTCGCGCCCGCGGCGGCGACCCGGTCCGCCAGTCGCGCCGCTTAACCGGCTCTGTCGTGTACCGAGGCGCCAATGAGCGAGACACGCGACACGCGGGACTTCTGCCCGCGCTGCGGCGACCCGGTGCCCGAGCGCGAGGAGCCGCTCCCGGGCGAGCCGCGCGAACGCGACCGCGTGCTCTGTGACGCCTGTTACCTCGAGGACTTCGAGCTGGTCGACGCGCCCGACCGCGTCGAGGTGACGGTCTGTTCGCACTGCGGCGCGGTCCACCGCGGCAACCGCTGGGTCGACGTGGGCGCGCGCGACTACACCGACGTGGCCGTCGACGAGGTGTCGGAGGCGCTGGCGGTCCACCTGAAGGCGGAGCAGGTCCAATGGGGCGTCGACCCCGAGCAGGTCGACCGGAACACGATCCGGATGCATTGCACGTTCGCGGGCGTCGTCCGCGGGGTCCACGTCGAGGAGGAGGTCGTCGTCCCCGTGAAGATCAGCCGCGGCACCTGCGACCGATGCGGCCGCATCTCCGGCGGGAGCTACGCCGCGGAGGTGCAGATCCGCGGTCGCGACCGCGTCCCCGACCCCGAGGAGCAGTCGCGCGCGGTCGAGATCGCCGAGTCGCTCGTCGCCGAGCGCGAGGCCGACGGCGACCGCGAGTCGTTCGTCACCGAGGTGATCGACCAGCCCGAGGGGACGGACGTGAAGCTCTCCACCAACAAGCTCGGGAAGGCCGTCGCGACCCAGATCACCGAGGAGTTAGGAGGGAGCTACTCGGAGGCGCCGACGCTCGTCACCGAGGACGGCGACGGCAACGAGGTGTACCGCGTCACCTTCGCGGTCCGCCTGCCGAAGTTCCGCCCCGGCGACGTGATCGACCCCGACGACGGCGACGGCCCGGTGCTCGTGCGCTCGGTGCGGGGGAACCTCAAGGGCGTCCGCATGGCGACCGGCGAGCCGTACGAGGCGCGATTCGAGGAGGGGGAGACGCCCGACGCCGAGACGGTCGGACACGTCGACGACGCCGTCGAGACGACCGTCGTCGCCGTCGAGGACGACAACGCGGTCCAGGTGCTCGACCCCGAGACGTACGAGGCGACCACCGTCGCGCGTCCCCCGAGCGTCGACGAGGACGCCGAGCGCGTCGAGGCGGTGAAGACCGACGCGGGACTGTACGTCCTCCCCGAGGACGGCGACGACGGAGACGAGGGGGACGACACGGCCGACGCGGACCCGATGGTCGACGAGTAACGTCGCGAGCGCCCACGCCGCGCCACAAACCGTTTATCGGCTCGCGGTGTCGCCTCCGCCGTGCAGCGCCGCGCCCTCCTCGCCGCGCTCGCGACGCTCCCGGCCGCGACGGTCGCCGGCTGCGGCGCGCGCGGCGGTCAGATATCCGACCGCTCGTTCCGGATCTGTGACTTCGACAGCGACTGCGGCCGCCGGGCGCCCGACCCCGGCGGCGACCCGGTGATCGAGCGCCGCCCCGAGTCGCGCGAGATCACGATCTACGGGGCGATGTACGTCGGCTCCGGCTCGTGCGACCGCGCGGTCCTTGAGTCGGCCCGCGTCGTCGACGACGCGCTCGTTGTCCACGTCGGCGTCGGCAGGCAGGGGATGTTCGGGTTCGGCGCCGTCCCCAGCCCCGGCTGTACGGCGGACATGAGCGTCGACCGCTACCGCGTTCGGGTCCGGTTTCGCTCGTCGCTCCCGGCGTCCGTGTGCGTCGTCGAGGACGCCGCGTGGGATCCCGAGCCGTAGGCGACGGCGTGGGCGTCGCTCGGCGGTGGGGGAGGAAGTGAACGAAGAACGCCCGATCAGTCGGCGTTGACGTGCGAGGGGCCGCTCGGGTCGAGCGACGGCCCCGCGGATCCGATGCCGCGGCGGCGGCACAGCTCGTCGAAGCGGTCGAGGTCGACGCCGGCCTTCCGGGCGGCCTGCGTCCGTGTGAGCGTTCCGGCCTTGAACAGCGTCAGGGCGGTGTCGACACCGTGGATCGTCATGATTCTCCCTTCTCCAAGGGAATACATAATCCTTCGTGAGATAATATGTCATGATACGCGTGGCGATCCGCGCCGCTCCGGGATCGTGATATAAGGACGTACTCGGATCGTCGTGGATATCGAAGGGCCTACTCCCCCCACACGTCCGACAACGGGTGGTCGGCCATCGGGTCCTCGTCGCCGTCGTTGCCGTCGCCGCCGCGGGTACCGCCGTCCGAGGCTCCCGCCGCTCGCGACGAGGAGGAAGACGACGAGGACGACCGGCCAGCCCCGCCGGATCCGCCGGATCCGCCGGACCCCCCCGATCCGCCGCTGAATCCCTTGGTGCCACCGCCGCCGCCCGACCGTCCGCGACCGATCCCGTGGCCGGCGCCCGAACTCGGGCCTGGGTCGGCGTCCATCCCCGCCATCGCCGCCTCGGGGTCGAACTCGGGGACATCGGGGGTCGACATGCGGTCGATCTGGTCGCGGAACCACGGCGGCGTGTCGGCCTCGGCGCGCTCGAAGAGGTCAAGGAGGCTCGAATCCGCGAGGTACGTCGCGCCGTGGTCGTCGGGCGCGCGCACGACCCGGCCGCACGCCTGGATGACGGTGCGGAGGGCAGCGCGGTGATACCACGGCCACCGACCGTCCTCCAGCCTGGCGGCGACGCGGGAGTCGCCGGTGTTGAGGTACGGCGCCTTACACAGCACCTGCCAGCGGCAGAGGTCGCCCTTCAGGTCCAGCGCCTCCTCCATCTTCACGGAGACGAAGACCTCGGGATCGTCGCTGGCCTTCCACGCCTCCAGTTGGGCGTCGCGGTCGTCGCTGTCGTGGCTCCGCACGCGGGCGGCGACGCCGAACTGGTCGAACCGCTCGGCCAACTGTCGCGCGATGGCGTAGCTGTGGGCGTGGATCAGCCCCTTCTCGTCGGGGTGGCGCGCCATCAGCCGCAGGCACAGGCGCGCGACCTTCGGGAGCGTCTCGTCGCGGTGTTCGTACGTCATCTTCCCCCGCGTCGTGTCGAACAGCGGTCGATTCTCGACGGGGAAGGTGTGCTCCACGTCGACGAGCGCGACGTCCTCGGGGTCGAGCCCGACGCCGCGACAGAACGACTCCTTGCTGAGGATCGTCGCCGAGAGCAGGGCGAAGCGGTTGCCGCGGTCCCAGACGGTGTGTTTCAGGTACTTCTCGGGGTCCAGCGGCTTGATCGTGAGCGCGCCCCCCTCGCCGTCGGGCTGGTCGACGACCCACGTCGTCGCCGACTCCGTGTCGCGGTAGTCCTCCAGGAACCACTTCAGATCCGAGATCAACTCCTGGAGGCGGTCGCGCCGCGCGGCCTCCTCGGGACTCAGATCGCTCTGCCGGAGCAGCTCGTCCTTCTCGTCCGAACAGACGCCCAGCAGCGCCTTCGCGAACCGCGAGGTGCGCTCGACCGGCCCGACCTCGTCGTTGTGCACGTCGGGGACCCCCACGTCGTCCCAGACGGGGACGGTCCCCGGCGACAGCTCGATGGTCGCGTACATCTCCGCCCACTCCGCGAGGCCGTGGGCCTCGTCGACGACGACCACGTCGCGCTTCCGGAACACGTCCGAGCCGGCGGTCTGCATGAAGTACGCCAGCGTCATCGCGGCGATGGGGCGGTTCGAGGCGATGGCGCGGTCGGAGTAGTACGGACAGCGGTGCTGGACCGAGCAGTCGTAGCCGCGCTGGCGGGCGCAGGGCGCCCGGTTCACGGGCGTGTCCTCCTCGCCCGGGAGGATGCAGGTGTAGTTGGACTTCCCGCGGATGACGTTCAGGTCGTCGAGCAGGTCGTCCTCGGCCACGTCGTCGAGCTGGGACACCTGCGGCGTAGTGTAGTACGCGCCCGTCGCCTCCGAAGGGCTCGCCTCCTCGACGCTCCGTGCGGCGCCAGCGATGGCGCGCGCCAGCAACGACTTCCCGCTGCCGGTGGGTGCGCGCACGAGGACGACGCGGTTGCCGGCGGCGAACGCGTCCGCGATGTCCGACAGCGCCCGCTCCTGGGCGCCACGGAAGGAGGGCGCGGGGAACTCGGAGCCGATCCGGTCGGGGTCCACGGTCGTCAGACCGAATCGGCGGCCGGCGGGTAAGCGTGTCGGATGGGTACCTTCGAACACCGGATCCTGAAATTAATATAGTAGATTGCGGGAACTCACCTCGATGGACGACGACCCCGGGGAGGCGGAGTTCTCTCACCCTCGAAACGTCGAAACCCTGCGTCTCCTTCACACGGACGCCCGTTCGGTGCTCGACCACCAGCTCGCGATCCTCGGAGACATCGACGACAAGGCAGCGCGGACGGTTCGGTTGACCGTGCTGGTTCTCGCGGCGGTTATCTCGGCCCCATCGGTCATCGACAACCCCGATCAGTACGTAAATCAGTACACGGTTTGGGGCGGACTATCGCTCGTCCTCTCGGTTGTCCTCGGCGTGATAACGTACAGCTCGTCCTCTCCCGAGCTCGGCCCCGGGCCGTCGGACATCGAACGAGTGCTCGACCGAAGGTTCATCGAATTAGAGTGGTTGGTGATCGTCCTGGACAACTACGAGGACTGGATCGACCGGACCGGAAGGGTGAATAGGGTCAACGGTTGGTTATTGGCTCTAACGCAGGCGGCGCTCGCCGTCGGACTTGGGTTGTTCGTGATTGGCGTCGCACAAACACTCACCGACATCTCGCGCTACGTCTCCTATCCGCCACCTGAGGCAGCATACCCCGTGATCGGAGTCGTATCGATCTCGGCTTTTCTGGCGATCTGGTTAGTTCTGACCGCGCTCTGGAAAGGGGCGTTCAATAGAGAGGGCCGCCGATGACGTCTCTCCGGTGACCAGACGTACGCCAAGCTTTATAGCTACGAACGATGGAACATGTCGTATGGAAGACCCCCGCGAGACCGAGCCGCCGCTGGAGGGCCAGCGAGGGTACAAGGGTCCCGCGTTCATCGCGAAGCTGTTCACGTCGCGAGCGGATCACTCCCACGAGTAGCTCCCGCTCCACCGACCGTTCCGCTACTTCTCGAATTCAGTCCTCCACGTCCCCCGGAAGCGCCTCGACGTGCCCGCGCGTGACCTCCTCGTCGTCGGGCAGCCCCTCGATGCAGTCGTAACACAGGAAGTGCTCGGAGCCGTCCGCCAGCTCCAGCGTTAGGCCGTCGGTGCTCCCGGTCTCGAACGACCAGAGGTCGCCGATCCCGCCGCCGAGACGGACGCGCCGGTCGCAGCCGTTGCAGCGCTGCTTGCTCATGACACCGCTCGGGACGGCGCGGTCATAAGCCCGCGGCTCGCGGACCGGGGACAGCTTCTTGCGCGGAGCCGGCGTCGGCTAGGGGTGGCATGGACGTGAACTGCGAGGGCTGTGCCGGCTGCTGTCTCGACTGGCGGCCGCTGGGCGCGCCCGACGACCGCGAGCGCGAGGGACGCTACCGAGCGCTCGACGACGCGTACCACCTCGTCCCGCTCTCGCGCGACGAGATCCGCGGGTTCGTCGACTCGGGCCTCGGCGACGCGCTCGTCCCGCGGCTGTTCGCGGCCGACGGCGACCGCGCCACGACGGTCGACGGACACGAGGTCGCGGGGGTCGACGGCCGCCCCGCCTTCCTCGTCGGCATTCGCAAGCCCCCGAAGCCCGTCGCGCCGTTCGAGGGCGAGCGTGTCTGGCTCGATGCGTGCGCCTTCCTCGACCCGGACACGCTGAAGTGCCGGCTCCACGACACCGACCGCTACCCCGACCGCTGTCGAACCTACCCCGGACACAACCTCGAACTCGACGCCGACACGGAGTGCGAGCGCGTCGAGCGGGTCCACGGCGACACGGGCGAGCGCCTCGTCGAAGACACGGTCCCCGAGGACCTCCCGCCGCCCCCGCTGGGCCGGGGGGCGCTGGGCTCGACAGTGTTCCTTCACCACGATCCCGAGGCGCTCTCCGACTCGGGCGCCGTCGGGCGGCTGATCGACGGGGAGGCGACGCCGGCCGACCGGGCCGCGTTCGTCGCCGCGGCCGCCGCGTCGGCGCCCGGCACGGCCGCGGTGAACGACGACCGCTACGAACTGGCCCGCGAGCGCGTGCTCGCGGCCGACTCGTGGGTGGGCAACGCCGCGGCCGAGTGGGACGCCGCCGCCGGCGACCCCGGGGACCGCGTCGGCGACGCGCCCGACGCCGAGCGCGTGGAGGTCGACCGCGGGGCGCCCGCGACGACCGACTGGGAGAGCTGACCGGGTCGGGAACGCCGGCAGCGTCGACTCGCCGGGCCCGGGACCAACTGTTATCGGCGCCGGCCGCCAGGGGAGCGTATGCGCGTGCTCGTGACCGGCGCGACCGGGTTCGTCGGGAGCCGTCTCGTCCCCGCCCTTCGGGCTGCGGGACACGAGGTGGTCGTTCTCGTCCGCGACGCCGAACGGGACGGCGGGACCGAGGGCCCCGACGGCGACGAACGGTCCGGGACGGACGACGCCGACCCCGCGGTCCGGGTCCTCGAGGGCGACCTCCTCGCCCCCGACGAGGTCCGCCTCGTCACCGGCCCCGGGGAGACGGCACCCCAGCCGCTGGGGCGGTGGCTCGCCGCCCTCGACTGTGACGCCGCGTACTACCTCGTCCACTCCATGGGCGAAAGCGACGACTTCGCGGAGACCGACCGCCGCGCGGCCGAGGCGTTCCGCGCCGCCGCCGACGAGGGCGGACTCGATCGGGTGGTCTACCTCGGGGGCCTCGGCGACGAGCGCGAGGAGGAGCTCTCCGAGCACCTCCGGTCGCGCCGCGAGGTCGGCCGGATCCTCGGTGAGGGGGAGTACGACCTGGTGACGCTGCGGGCGGCGGTGATCGTCGGCGACGGCTCCGCGAGCTTCGAGATCGTCCGTCAGCTCGCCGCCCGACTCCCCGTGATGGTCACCCCCCGCTGGGTCCGGACCGAGTGTCAGCCGATCTTCGTCGACGACGTGATCGCGTACCTCGTCGGCGTGCTCGATGCCCCGGCGGCGGCGGGCGGCGTCTACGACATCGGCGGGCCGGACGTGCTCACCTACGAGGAGGTGCTCCGCCGGACCCGGGAGGCGCTGGGCGGGCGGCTGTTCGTGGTCCCGGCCCCGGTGCTCACGCCACGCCTGTCGTCCCGGTGGGTCAGGCTCGTCACCGACGTGCCGAGGGGCGTGGTCGACCCCCTCGTCGACGGCCTCCGGACGCCGGTCGTCGCCGACGACGCCGCCATCCGCGAGCTGGTCCCGGTCGAGCTGACGCCGTTCGACGAGGCGGTCCGAACCGCGCTCGCGCGGCGGGACGACCGGATCGATCCGGGCGACCGAGAGGATCGAGACGACCGGGCTGACCCCTCCGACGGGCGGGCGACCGAACCCGCCGGGGGCGCCACCGGCGGGGCGCGCGGCGACGCCGCCGAGCGGTCACGGACCGCGGTCGAGGACTCGACTGACTCCGAGGGGTCCGCGTGAGCGAACCGACCGCTGGCGAGGAGGACACACCGGACCGATCCGCCGGCGGGGCGGCGGTGGAGGAGCCCCCGCTGCGTGCCGACTTCGGCGACGCGTGGGTGTACGAGAGCATCGTCGGCGCGGTGCCGGGGGCGGCGCTCTCGGCGCCCGTCGCCGTCGGCCTCCAGATCGTCGTCTTCGAGGCGGGGATCCTCGCGCTCGCGGCGGCGTACGACCTGTGGGACGCCGTCCCGGTCGGGACCGTCGCGGTCGGCGTCGCAGCCGTCGGGAGCCTCCTCATGCTCACCCTCGGCGACGAGAACCGGACGCTCGACGTGTCGCCGAGGTACTACCGGCTGCTGTTCGGGTCGAGCATCGAGGTGGTGCTCGCGGTGCTGGCGTTCTCGGGGGTGGTCACCCACCTGTTCGTCGTCGACCCGGCGGCGGCCGGCCCGCCGGCGGTCCTCCTCCGCCTGCTCCCGGTCGCAGTGGCGCCGGCGGGGGAGCCGATCGTCGCGGAGCTGTTCGGCGAGCGGCCGCCGGCGCCGGCCGTCTTCCTCGCGCTCGTCGTCGTGTGGGACCTGTGTTACCGGATCGGCACCTCCTGGTGGACCGCGATCGTCTCGCTGTACCGCGAACTCCGCCTGGAGTGTGGCGCCGGAACCCGTCCACGGTTCCGGCGGCTGGACGCGCTCAACGTCGGGTTCGCGTTCGTCCAACTCGCGCTGGTCCCGTTCGTCGCCGACCGACCGGTGTTGCTGGCCGCGCTGGTGGGCCACGTCGTCGCCGTCACCGTCGTCTCGGGGGCGGCGATCGCGCTGTCGTTGGCGGCGGAGTAGGTGTCGCTGGCGGCGGAGTAACTACCGCTGGCGACGGAGTAGTGCGGAGAACGACGACCGACGGTCGACGGTCGACGACCGTGCAGTAATCGCTGCCGGGTTCAGTCGTCCTTGATCGACTCGAACTGGTCGAGGAGTGCCTCCGCGGATTCGCCGGAGTCGTAGGTGACCCTCCCGCGGTACTCGCTTCGAGCCTCCGCGAAGTCGCCGTCGAGGCGGGTCTTCGATTCGCGACGTTCGTGCTCGTCCTCGTCGTAGGCACCCATTGACATGGTACGACATGACGTAACAAATTGTGTGTAATATATGTATCGGTCGTTCGTGGGATACCGGCGCCCCGCCGAGAGGATCGGCGCCACGAGCGGAGGCTTCAAACCGCCGGCCCGACCAGTTCCGGTGTGGCACGTCCCCTACGGTTCAGATACGCTCCCGGCACCTGGTCGGCGTCCCGGATCCGCGACGACCTCTACGGGCCGCTCGACGCCAACCTCGGGGCGACCGAGCGCGACCCGTGGTTCGCGCCGCCGGCGGGCTACGAGGCCCGACGGTTCGACATGGACGACGGCAGCCTCGCGCTGTTCTGCTGGACGGACGACGGCGAGGGCCCGGCGGGCGTCGGCGGCGGCCCCGGCGCCTACTGGCTCGGCAACACGGAGACGCCGTCGGCGCTGTGGCGCACCGAGAAGTACGCGTTCGCCGACGTGCCGTTCCCGGTGACGCGGTGGGCCGAGCGCGAGTTGACGGCCGTCCTCTACGAAGAGGAGCCGTGGCTCGAGGACTTCCCGCACCTCGCGTGGTACTTCCTCCCCGTGCTGTGCTCGAAGGACGGGGCCGAGACCACCCGCGAGTTCTTCCGCGAGCACGCGGCGGGGTTCCCCGACGCCGACCGGTTCGAGGCGCTGGGCTTCTACGAGCAGTTCCTCGCGACCGGCGTCATGGACGACGAGCGCGAGGAGATGGCGAGCAAGCTCGGCACAAGCGAGTACATGGACCTCACCCGCATGACCGCGACGATGGGCGAGTTCGACGTGGCGCGCCTCCTGGTGAACGCCGGCTACGACATCGAGCCGGAGATCGAGGTGTCGACCGACCACGTCATCGACTACCGCGCGACCCGCGCGGACGGCACCTCGACGCTCGTCGAGGTGACCCGCCCCGTCGCACCCAACCGGCGCTCGGCCGGCACCCCGTCGGCGGCCGTGCGCGACACCGTCGAGACGAAGACGAGCGGGCAGCTGGAGGCCCACGGCGGCGGCATCACGCTGTTCGTCGACTGCTCGTCGTTCCCCGACGACGACTGGTTCGCCGTCCGCGGGGAGCGCCCCGAGGTGGGCCACCGGCCGGCGGTGGTGTTCCGCTCGCGTCCCGACGGCCGGACCGAGGCGTACAGCACGGGGAGCGTCCCGCTGGAGCTGGACGCGGCGCTGGAGTGGGTCTGAGACGGCAGTCGGCAGAAGGTGTGGCCCCGGAACGCTGGTGACTGAGCCGGACCGGAGCCGGATGCATGGCGGTGGTGTGTGGCCGCGGCGGTGGCGGGCCGCCGCGGGGTGGCGATCAGAACGAGACGGGATCCGGTCCGTCCTCGCCGACCGCCGGCGCGTCGCGATCGCTGTAGAAGCGGCGACCGACGGCCTCGTGGCCGACGCCGCCGCGGAGGGTCATCCACACGTCGTCGGCGGAGTGGAAGGTCTCCGAACCCAGGCGACCGAGTACCGCGCCGATCGTCTCGCTCCCGTCCTGCAGTTCGATACGGGTATCGCCGTACGCGTCGATGAGTTCGCCGCTCGTCGCGGGGTACTCGTGGGCGGATAGCTCGTCTTCGGTGCCGTTCAGGCGCATCAACTGGTCCGACGCGAGCCGAGTATGTAATGATTGTCCATGTACGACCTTCGTGGGAACGGTAGAATATAACGTATTATTATGGCCTTTCAGCGCGTGATCGTCGTCCCTGCCGTCCGGCGCGCGGCCGACCGGAACGCCCTTCCGCGCCGCGCGCCCCCGATCCGGCAATGGTAGTCGCGGACCTCCACGCGCATACGACCGTCTCCGACGGGACGTTCACGCTCGACACGCTGGTCTCGACGGCCCGGGAGGCCGACCTCGACGCCGTCGCCGTCACCGACCACGACCGGATCCACCCCGACCTCGACGCGCCCGTCGTCGACCGCGACGGCGTGACGGTCGTGCGGGGCATCGAGCTGCGCGTGGAGCTGCCGGACGGCGAGCGCGTCGACCTCCTCGGCTACGGCGTCGACGACGACCCCGACCTGCGCGCCGAGTGCGACCGCCTCCAGCGTGACCGTCGCGAGCGCGGTCGGCGGATCATCGAGCGCGTCGAGGAGCACCTCGGCGTCGACCTCGACGTCGAGCCGCGCGCCGGGCTCGGTCGACCGCACATCGCCCGCGCGATCGACGAGAGCGACGCAGCATACGACTACGAGGACGCCTTCGCGCACCTGATCGGCGACGACGGTCCCTGCTTCGTCCCCCGCGCGGTCACGCCCGGCGAGCGCGGCGTCGACCTCCTCGGGGACGCCTGCGCCGTCGTCGGCCTCGCACACCCGTTCCGGTACGACGACCCGCCGGCCGCCCTCGACCTCCTCGTCGAGTACGACCTGGACGCCGTGGAGCGGTTCTACCCGTACGCCGCCGCGGTCGACGACGACCCGGACGTGGTGGAGTCGCTGGCGCGCGAGCACGACCTCCTGTTGACAGGGGGCAGCGACGCCCACGGGAAGGAACTCGCGGTCGACGGGCTCGACGCCCGGCGGTGGGCCGCGGTGCGCGAGCGGCTACCTGGGCCGTGATCGGTTGCCGGAGCCGTGATCGGCTACCTGGGCCGTGATCGGTTGCCGGAACCCTGACCGGCCACGGGAGGCGCGGGGTTAAGTACGATCGAGCCCCTCGATCCGAGTATGCAGTGTCACTACTGCGACCGGGAGGCGGCGTACGCCGCCGAGCGCGGCGGGGTCACGGTCGGCCTGTGCGAGTCGCACTTCCGCGACCGCGTCGAGGAACTCGCCGAGAGCGAGGGCCTCGAGGCGCTCCGGGAACAGGTCGACGTGACGCAGGCCGACCGGGAGTCCTGAGACGGACGGCGGTCGGTCCCCGCGGTTCGTCCCCTCCTCACCACAGCAGATCGACGCCGAACACGTACAGCCCCGCGAGCGCCGACTCGAACGCGAGCGTGCCGAGCGCCGAGAGCACGACGAACCGGCGGCGGTCCATCTCCGCCAGCCCCGCGGGGACGGTGAGCATCCCGCGGGTGAACAACAGCGCGTTCGAGACGGGCACGACGACCGGACCCCAGCGATCGAACCAGCCGTCGAACCGGTCCAGGCTCTCCTCGCTCACGCGGAACCACCGCTTCTGCAGGAGCCACTCGCGGCCACCCCGCTGGGCGACGGTGAACAGCACCACCTGTCCCACGGTCGCGCCGAGCACCGCGATCCCGATCACCGCGACGACGGTCCCCGGGGAATGGCCGAAGAGGATGAGCGACCCGGGGACGATCAGCTCGCTCGGCATGAAGTACATCAGCATCGCGCCCTCCAGCACGAAGACGGCGAACAGCGCGAGGTAGGCGTACTCCGAGGCCAGCATCGACTCCAGCCACGGGGGCATCGCGCCGACCTGGAGGGGCGAGAGCGTCACGGATCCCGCTTGCCCGTCTCCGGATATAGGGTTTGTGTGATTCGCCGTGCGGCGACGGCGGTCGCCGGCGTCACCCCGGCGGCGCCGTCGCTGACAGCGTCGCCGCGTCGACAGCCGCGAGCGTCGGGTTTACCTCCCACGCGGGCCGACGCTCAGGCATGTTCCCGACCGACCGGCCGCGCCGCCTGCGCACGGACGGCGTCCGGCCGCTCGTCTCCGAGACGGACCTCTCGGCGTCGGACCTGATCGCGCCGGTGTTCGTCGACGCGACGACCGACGAGCGCGTCGCCATCGAGTCGATGCCCGGCCACGAGCGCGTGCCCGTGGGCGAGGCGGTCGACCGCGTCGAGGAGGTGCTGGCGACGGGTGTCGAGGCGGTGATGGTGTTCGGCATCCCGGAGTCCAAGGACGAGGTCGGCTCGCGGGCGTACGCCGAGGACGGCGTCGTCCAGCGCGCGGTCCGCGATATCGCCGCCGAGACGGACGCGTACGTCATCACGGACGTGTGCCTCTGTGAGTACACCGACCACGGCCACTGCGGCGTCCTGGAGGACGACGCGGCCGACGACCCGACGCTCACCGTCCGCAACGACGAGACGCTCGACCTCCTCTCGAACACGGCCGTCTCGCACGCCGATGCCGGCGCGGACATGGTCGCGCCCTCCTCGATGACCGACGGGATGGTCGGCGCCATCCGCGAGGGGCTGGACGAGGCGCGCTTCGCGGAGGTGCCGATTATGAGCTACGCGGTGAAGTACGAGTCGGCCTTCTACGGGCCGTTCCGCGACGCCGCCGACGGCGCGCCCGCCTTCGGCGACCGCCGGCACTACCAGATGGACCCCGCGAACCGCCGCGAGGCGCTCCGGGAGGCCCGCCTCGACGCCGATGAGGGCGCGGACGTGCTGATGGTCAAACCCGGCCTGCCGTACCTCGACATCGTTCGCGACGTGCGCGAGCACTCCGACCTGCCGGTCGCCGCCTACAACGTCTCCGGCGAGTACGCGATGTTGCACGCCGCCGCCGACCGCGGGTGGCTCGACCTGGAGGAGACCGCTCACGAGTCCCTCCTCTCGATGAAGCGCGCCGGCGCGGACCTGATCCTCACGTACTTCGCGGAGGACATCGCCGACCGGCTCTGAGGCGGGGACTGAACCGCTTCGACGATCCCCGACACCCCCACAGCGACACGAGCGGGTGTCCGTGACGACCCGACCCAGAAGAACCGCCGTCGCGACGACGCCCGTCCGACCGTCGGGTGGGACTGAAAGGGGCCGGCGCGTTCGGGGACGGCGCGGACCGGTGAGCACCGCAGGAGCGAGGCGTCGCCGAGCGACGAGGAGCGCGCCGGCCGCACCGATCCGAACGCGCCGGGGGCTTTCGCGGCAGTCAACTCCGTCGCCTCGGCGGTGCTGTTCACAACGACACCGGGGAATCGCACACCAGAGCGAACCGATCGCGAGAAGGCGAACCCTTAACCCGGAAACCGACGCATCCCCCCACAATGCATCGCCCGGCGGTTCCCGACGCCTACATCGAGGAGGTCGCCGAGCGCACCGACTTCGCCGTCGAGGACGTGCGCATCGGCCTGCGCGTCCTCCACGACGCGGTCCAGGACCGAATCGTCGAGCAGTACCGCCGCGCCCGCGACGACTCGACGCCGAACCACCTGCTGACCGACGACGCCGAGTCGGCGTGGTTCGCGTTCGCCTTCGCCGACCTCCGGGCGGAGCTGGAGGCCGCCGGCTACGAGATGGACGCCGACCTGCTCGCGGCCGTCGCCGCCGTCAACATGACCGTCTTCCAGGAGGTCCACGACCGAACCGTCTCGTTCCCCCGCAACCTGGCCGACGCCAGCGACACGCCGTTCTTCTATCCCGTCTACGTCGCCAAGCCCGACTGGTGGCGCGAGGCCGAGACGCGCGCCCTGCGATCGCTGGTCGGGCTGCTGGAGTCGGGATCGTCGCCGGCGGCCGCGCTGGACGCGTGGGCCGTCGACGCCGCGGGCGCCGACCCCGACGAGTGGGCCGACCTCCGGGGCGTCAGCGCCGAGCGCGTCCGCGCGAACGCCGAGAAGGCGCCCGACCCGGCGCCGGAGGCCGCGGACGGACTCCGGGCGGAGGCGCGCGAGGGCGTCCCGGACGGGCCGTACGACCCCGAGACGGATCGGCTGTTCGTCCCGACGACCGACCAACTGGCGGCCGCGCGGGAGGCCAGCGAGGAGGACGAGGGTGAGGGCAGCAACGAGGCCGACACGGAGGACTCCGTCGGCACCGACCACATCGACGCCGGCGACGATTCGGGCCCGACCCCGGATCCCGACTCGGACCCCGACCCCGACGGCCTCGCCGACATCGATCCGGACGACCTGCTCGCGGGCGAGGTCGAGGCCGCGGACCTCCCGGAGTACGCGGTCCAGGGAAGCGACGGCGACGACGCGGATTCGGACGCGGACGACGGCGGTCGGGTCATCGACGGCGCGGCCGCGTTCGACCGCGAAGACGGCAACCGCGACGGCGACGACGGCAGCGACGACAACGTCACCAGCGACGGTCAAGGCGACCGCGATCGGACCGACGGCGACGACAGGTAGATACCGCTCTCGCGCCTATCTCGGGGTATGACAGACTGGCGTGCGGTCGCGTGGGGTGCGGTCGTCTTCTTCGTCATCGCGGCGTTCGGCACCGCCATTCCGGTCGTCGGGCAGCTCGGCGCCGGGCTCGTCGGGGGCGCCGTCGCGGGCTACCTCGCCGGCGGCGGCCTCGGCAACGGCGCGTGGCACGGCCTGCTCGCGGGCTCGGTGACCGGCGTCGCCTACACGCTCCTGTTCGCGCTGCTTGGGGGTGTTCTCGGACTCGCGGGCGGCGGTCCGCTCGGCGGGCTCCTCGGCGGCGCGGGCATCCTGGTGCTCGGGATCGTGATCACGCTCGTGTTCGCGATCGACTCGGCCATCGCCGGCGCCATCGGCGCCGTGCTCGCGGAGTAGGGTTCGGATTCAGCGATCGAGGTACTCCTGCTGGATCGCGACGACCTCCGAGGAGTCGTCGCACTCGCCGTACCGCCGCAGCGGCTCCTCGTTGAGTTCGAGGAACGTCTCCCCCCAGGTGAACTTCGCGAGCACCGCCTCCGCCTGCGCGGGTTCGCCGAGCATGTGGAGCGCGGCCGCGAACGCCTCGACCGTGGTGAGTTGCATCGGCCGGCCGAAGTTCACGGGGTTGGCGGCGACGAGATACGGGAGCGCGCGGTGTTCCCCCGGCAGCGAGAACATCGCCTCTCCCGCGGACTCCCACGAGCAGTCGAGCGCGACGAGCGTCTCGCCGTCGGCCGCGTCGCGGTCGGCCGGCGACAACGCCCGCTCGGCGTGGGGGTTGAGCACGACCCCGTACGGCGTCGCCGCGTCCGAGCGGTGCAGTTCCGCCAGATCGAAGCGCGCGAGCTTCCGGGCCGTGCACTTGTCGGGGTCGTCGTCGCCCTCGTACCGGACGTGCAGGTCCACGATCCGGGCGAGGCGACGCGGGCGAATAAGCGCCCCGGAGTGGCGGACCGACGGTGCGCCGTCGCGGCGGGGGGAACCACCGGCGCCGACCGATTCAAGCCGCCCGCGCCCGCCGATCCGGACGTGTCACACGAGGCAACCGCCCGAGCCTACTACCGCGCCATCGACGCGGCGGCGTACGACGACCTCGCGGCGCTGCTCGCGCCCGCGTTCGTCCACGAACGTCCGGATCGAACGCTCTCGGGACGCGAGGAGTTCGTTCGGTTCATGCGCGAGGAACGGCCGCGGACGGACACCGAACACCGGATCGACGCGGTGTACGTCGAGTCCGACGCGACCGACGATGGCGACCCCGAGAGCGACGGCGACGCTCCCGACGGGATCGCGGTCCGCGGGCGACTCCTCGACGACGGCGGGGAGCTGTTCGGCTTCGTCGACGTGTTCGAGTTCGAATCGGCCGACGCCGACGCGGTCATCGCGCACCTCACGACGTACACCGACTGAGAAGCCGAGAAGCGGGGCCCGGTGGGGGCCGGCGGTCGGCCCGCGCTTACTCCTTCTCGCCGGCGCCGACCGCGCTCTCGCCGATCTTCTCACCCCCCTCGATGACCTCCCTGCCGCCCATGTACGGCTGCAGGGGCTCGGGCACGTCGACGGTGCCGTCGTCGTTCTGGTAGTACTCTAAGATCGCGACGACGACGCGGGGGACCGCCACGCCCGAGCCGTTGAGCGTGTGGAGGTACTCGGCCGACTCGTGGCGCTCGGGGCGGAACCGCAGGCCGGCGCGCCGCGCCTGGAAGTCGCGGAAGTTCGACACCGACGACACCTCGAGCCAGCGGCCGCCCTGCTCGGGGCCGTCGGCCATGTCGTCGCCGGGAGCCCATACCTCGATGTCGTATTTCTTCGCCTGCGTGAACCCCAGGTCGCCGGTACACATCTCCAGGATACGGTACGGGAGCCCGAGGCGCTTCAGTACCTCCTCGGCCTCCTCGACGAGGTGCTCGAAGCGCTCCTCGCTGTTCTCCGGGCGCACGAAGTTCACCATCTCCACCTTGTTGAACTGGTGGACGCGAACGATGCCGCGCGTCTCGGTGCCGTGCTCGCCGGCCTCCCGGCGGAAGTTCGGCGAGTACGCCTGATGCTTCACGGGGAGGTCGTCGTCGAGCAGGATCTCGTCGCGGTACATGTTCGTGACGGGCACCTCCGCGGTCGGGAGCAGCCAGAGGTCGTCGTCGTCGATCTCGTCGGCGTTCTCGTCGCCGACGCGGTAGGCGTCCTCGACGAACTTCGGGAACTGGCCGGTGCCCTCCATCGACTTCGAGTTCACCGGGATCGGGGGGAACACGTCGGTGTACCCCTGCTCGCGGTGGACCTCGAGGAAGAACTGGATGAGCGCGTGCTCCAGCATCGCGCCCTCGCCCTTGGCGAAGTAGAAGCCGCCGCCCGACACCTTCGCCCCGCGGTCGAAGTCGAGGATGTCCAGGTCCTCGCCCAGGTCGTAGTGCGGGATCACCTCGTCGGGCAACTCGCGGAGGTCGTCGAACCCCTCGCGGCAGCGCTCGACGTTCTCCGACTCGTCGGCGCCGACGGGCACGTCGTCGTCGGGGATCTGCGGGAGGTGTAGCATCGCGTCGTGGAGTTCCGCCTCCAGTTCGTCGGCGCGCTCCTCGATCTCCTGGAGTTCCTCCTTGAGGTCCTGGCTCTTCTCGATCGCCTCCCGGGCCTCCTCCTCCTTGCCCTCCTGTTTCAACTGGCCGATCTCCGACGAGACCTCGTTGCGCTCGTGGCGCAGGGTGTCGCCGCGCCCCTTCAGGTCGCGCCACTCCTCGTCGAGTTCGAGGATCCGGTCGAGGTCCACGTCGACCCCCTTGTTCTCGATCCCCTCGCGGACCTCCTCCGGGTGCTCGCGGAGGTACTGCCTCGAAATCATTTGGTGGGAGTTCCGGCGGTCCCGCCTAAACCGTGTCGGGTCTGTGTGAGCGATTCGGTAGGTGGTTCGGTGCTGTGGTTTGCGTGTTCGCGTCCTATGCCACCGGGACGGCTACCGCGTGGACACAGTTCCCGAAAGCCCCCGCATCGCTGGACTCGCGCGACTCGCTGCGCTTCTCGCTCGCAACGAGGTCTCACTTTTCGACCTCGCTCCGCTCGCTGTGGTGCTTACGTCGTCGGGCTTCGCCCAGCGATGCGGCCCCTTTCAGTCCCACCCTGAGGTCGGACGGGCCGAGCGTCGAACCTGTCTGCCCGGTGTGTGCGAACCGCGATCGCCTGCTGCGGCGCGCGTCGGCGGGCCTGCGTGCCCGCCGACCGCGCGAGGGACGAGGAGCACAGCGAGGCCGGAGGCCGAGCGAGCACCGCAGGCGGTTGGGGAGGGAGAGGCGTGGGTGGGGCTGAAAGGGGCCGTGGCGCTCGGGGAAGGCGGCCGATGCAAGCACCGCAGGAGCGAACGGAGTGAGTGACGAGGAGCGCAGCGAGGCCCCCGACCCGAGCGCCACGGGGGCATTCGGGAACTGTGCGGCGGACGTGTTCGTCCGGTCGACACTGTCGAGGGTCATCCGAGGCTCACCTCGCGGGCCACGTGCGGCGGACGTGTTCGTCCGGTCGACACCTGTCGCTCGGACGTGAAGACACCCACTGAAAACCGCAGACTGAACTGCGGATCTACCGACTGAACTCGATCGCGGCGCCCTGGCCGAACCCGACGCACAGCGACGCCAGCCCGCGGTCCACGTCCCGCTTGATCATCTCGTGGATCAGCGTCACCGGCAGCCGAGCGCCCGAGGCCCCCAGCGGGTGCCCGAGCGCGATCGCGCCGCCGTTGACGTTGAACTTGTCCTCGTCGACGCCCAACTCGCGCCGGGAGTACTCACACTGGGAGGCGAACGCCTCGTTCACCTCGACCAGCCCGTAGTCGTCGATGTCGCTGCCGGCGCGCTCCAGCAGCCCCCGGGTCGCCGGGACCGGGCCGATCCCCATGACGGTCGGGTCGACGCCGGCGACGTTGTTCGTGCCGACCTCCGCGAGCACGTCGAGCCCGTGCTCGTCGGCGAACTCCTTCGAACACACCAGCGTCGCGGCCGCGCCGTCGGTGATCTGCGAGGAGTTGCCCGCCGTCACGGTCCCGTCGCCGGTGAACGCCGGCGACAGCCCCGCGAGCGTCTCCACGTCGGTGTCGTGGCGGATACCCTCGTCCTCGGTGACGACGCCGTCGTCGGTTTCGACCGGGACGATCTCGTCGTCGAAGCGGCCGGTCTCGGTCGCCTCGGCTGCGCGGTGGTGCGAGCGTGCGGCGAACTCGTCTTGGGCCTCGCGGCTCACGCCGTACTCGTCGGCGACCTTCTCGGCGGTCATCCCCATCTGCAGTTGGAAGACGTTGTACTGCTCGGAGAGCTCGGGGTGGAGGTGCTGGTAGGAGTCGCCGTCCATCGGGACGCGGCTCATGCTCTCGACGCCGCCGGCGACGATGCACTCGCGGTTGCCGGCGGCGACGGCGTCCGACGCCGAGATGATCGCCTGCATCGAGGAGGCACACCAGCGGTTGATGCTCGTCGCGGGCGTCCCCTCCCCCAGTTCCGACAGGAGGGCGATGACCCGAGCGACGTTGTTGTCCTGCTCGCCGCGCTGCTGGGCGACCCCCCACATGAGGTCGTCCACGTCGTCGGCGTCCAGATCGTGTTCCTCCAGGATGTGATCGATGAGCGTGACCGAGAGATCCTCGCTGCGTGTGTCCGCGAAGACGCCGTCCTGCCTGCCGAACGGGGTCCGGTACGCGGCCGCGATGACGGGCGTTGCCATGGATCGCACTCGGCGGTCCTGCCTGATAAATCCGGGAGAACCGGCCGTACGTGGCCGCGGGTTTATCCCGGCGTGTGCGTGCGTTTCGCACGCGTCGTTTCCGCCGCTTCGACGCGCTTAACAGCCTCCGGCGGCAATCCCTGGGGGATGAGTGACCCGGCAGAGGACGTGGTCGAGCTTCTCGTAACCGTCCACCGGTACAACGAGGACCGCGACCTCGACGCCGACGACCTACCGCCGCGGTACCGCCAGGTCTTCTGGAGCGAATCGCCGGAAGAGGAGGACGGACCGGGCGGCGTGGAGCGCCCGCTTCACGTGACAGAATCGACCGCGAAAACCGCCACGGGCGTCGAGCGCCCATGGGATGCGATCTCGGATCTGCTGTTCTCCCAGCGCAAGGAGTTCTCCGGGGAGGTGTCGCTGTCGCAGCCGGAGATGGCCGTCGACTGGCTGCTGGAGCGCATCGACGACGAGAACCTCCGCGAGAACCCCGTGCTCGCGGCGATCGCCGAGGACCCCGAGGTCGAACACGACGCCGACTTCACTGTCTCTCACGAGGAGGCGCGCGGGGAGAACCGCCCCGTGCGCGCCGACCGCGTGTGGATCGACGCCCTGCTGGGCGAGTACTTCGACGAGGAGGAGGACGCCGAGATGCTCGATCTCGTCACGGTGAAGGCGCCCGAGGAGATCGAGATGACGCTGCACGACCTGGTGCTCACCGAGGATCAGGAGGGCGAGATACGCAAGCTGATGAAGGCGATCGAGCACCGCGAGTACCTCGCCACCATCGGCCTCCGGGAGATCGGCAAGCTCCTGTTCGTCGGCCCGCCCGGCACGGGGAAGACGACCGCCGCCCGCGCGCTCGCACACGAACTCGGCCTCCCGTTCGTCGAGGTGAAGCTCTCGATGGTGACGAGCCAGTACCTCGGCGAGACCGCCAAGAACGTCGAGAAGACGTTCGAGGTCGCCAAGCGGCTGGCCCCCTGTATCCTGTTCATCGACGAGTTCGACTCCGTCGCCAAGACGCGCAAGTCCGACGAGCACGCCGCGCTCAAGCGCGCGGTCAACACCCTGCTGAAGTCGATCGACGACATCTCGCTCGTGCGCGACGAGGTGCTGCTCATCTCGGCGACGAACCACCCCGACCAGCTCGACGCCGCGGCGTGGCGGCGCTTCGACGAGATCGTCAACTTCCCCAAGCCGGACCGCCAGATGCGCGCGGACATCCTCCGCGTCATCACCCGGCAGATGGAGATCGCCGAGTTCGACCCCGAGGCGGTCGCCGACCGCACCGAGGGGCTCACCGGCAGCGACCTCCGGCTCGTCCTCCGCGAGGCCGTGCTGGAGGCGCTCACCGACGACCGCATGGAGATCACCCAGGAGGACATCATGGACGCCGTCCAGGACTTCGAGGAGCGCGACAACCTCAAGAACATGGACATGATCGACGGCGAGGGCGCGGAGGTCGTCGGCGACGGCGGCGGACACGATCACGACCACGACCACGACCACTGACGGCGATCTGTCGAACGATCCTTCACGGGTGGCTACGCTCCCCGTTCGCGTTGCGTGGCCTCGCTGCGCTCGACCTCGCTCCCGACACCGCTTAGTCGCCCCTCCCACACCATCGGGTAGATGCGCGTCACGCTCCTGGGCACGGGCGACACCACCGGCACCCCCACCGTCGGCTGCGACTGCGACACCTGCGAGGCGGCCCGCGAGCGCGGGATCGAACGCTCGCGCTTCTCCGTCCACGTCGAGAACGACCGCACCGGCGAGAGCCTCCTGATCGACTTCTCGCCGGACTTCCGTAAACAGTTCCTCACTCACGACGTTCCGCTCCCGGACGCCGGGATCGTCTCGCACATTCACTTCGACCACCTCGACGGCCTCGGCAACGCCTACCGCCTGTTCGACGACCTCCCGGTGTACGCCGCCGACGAGACGGACCCCGTCACCGGTGAGTCGGTCGCCGACACGATCCGCTCGAAGTACGACTACCTCGACCGCGTCACCGTCCACGATACCGCGCCGCTGGAGCCGACCCGGATCTGCGGGCTCGACGTGACGCTCGTCCCGGTCGATCACCCGCCGCTGGTGTGCTACGGGCTGTGCGTCGAGGACCCCGAGACGGGCGCGAAGCTGTCGCTGTCGGGCGACACGAGCTACGACGTGTCCGACGAGTCGCGGGCGGCGCTCGCGGACCCGGACCTCCTGCTGGCCGACGGCATCGTTCCGGCGCGCTTCTGTGAGTACCACCCGATGGGCGGGAAGGACGAGGGCCCCGACGGGACGCCCTACACCTTCGGAACCAAGCACATGACCCGGGAGGGCGCGCTGGCGTTCGCCGCCGACCTCGACGCCCCCGAGACGCGGCTGGTCCACCTCGCGCACTACTACCCGCCCGAGGAGGCGTTCGCAGAGCCGCTGGCGGTCGACGGCGAGACGTACGACCTGTGAGCCGCCGACGCCGAGGTCGGCCTCGCGGACACGGGAAATACCCGAAGACACTTGCGGACGTGTTCGCTTCCCACGCACATGACGACCACCTGGTCCCGTCGTCGGACCCTCGCGGCCGCCGGCGCGGCGCTGTTGGCCGGCTGTAGCGGCTCGGCACCCTCCGACGAGCCCGCCGGCGACGACCCCGCCGACGGGTCGAACGGAACGCCGACGCCGGAGCCGACGCCCGTCCCCGAGCCCGACACCTCGTTCACGCCCGCGGAGTGGAGCGCCCCGACCGACGCGCCGACGAGCGACGTCGAGCGCACCGTCCTCGTGGAGAACCTGGAGGTCCCCTGGGACGTCTCAGTCGCGGACAACGGCGACCTGTTCGTCACCGAGCGCGTCGGCCGCGTCAGCCGCGTCGCCGGCGGCGACCTCGACACGGTGTTCGCCCCCGAGGACGCGATCGACGCCGGATCGATCGCCTCAGAGCCGCAGGAACAGCAGTGGTGGGTCGAGGGCGGCGAGGGCGGCACTCTCGGCGTCGCGGTCCACCCGGACTACCCAGACGTCGAGGTGCTGTACGTCTACTACACCGCCAGCGTCGGCGGCGACGAGCGGATCAACCGCGTCTCGCGGTTCGACCTCTCGGCCGACGACCCCGCCGCGACCGAGGAGGTCGTCGTCGGCGACATGGCCGCGAACAACTTCCACAACGGCGGCCGGATCGCGTTCGGTCCCCGCGGCTACCTGTGGATCACCACCGGCGACGCCGGCGAGGAGGCGATGGCGGCCGACCCCGGCGAACTCCCGGGGTCGGTGCTGCGCGTCACGGTCAACGGCGAGCCCGCGCCGGACAACCCCGACATCGACGGCGGCGACCCGCGGGTGTTCACCTACGGTCACCGCAACCCCCAGGGCCTGGTCTGGCTCCCCGACGGCACGCCCGTCGCGACCGAGCACGGCCCCTCCGGCCGCGACGAGATCAACCGACTGGTCCCGGGCGGCTTCTACGGCTGGCCCGACACCCGGACGGCTGAGGAGTACCGCGGGCTGCCGGAGGACAGCGACGTGCGGCGCCCGCTGGCGAACACCGGCGGGAGCACCTGGGCGCCCACGGGGGCGCTGTTCTACACGGGCGAGACCGTCCCCTCGTGGCGCAACCGCCTGATAATCGGCGGGTTGGGCAGCCAGCAGCTGATCGTCGTCACGCTGTCACCCCCGGAGGCCGAGCTGCCGCCGCCGGGCGACGACGGGCGCCGGTTCGACGCCGACTGGCTCGACGACGCCTACACCGCCACCGCCCACCCGATGTTGACCGACGTGCTCGGCCGGATCCGTCACGTCGAGCAGGGCGTCGACGGCGAGCTGTATGCGATCACGTCGAACCGGGACGGGCGCTCCACCGAGGCGTTCCCCAAGGAGAACCACGACGTGCTCGTGAAGCTGGAGGCGAGCGAATGAGCCGGCGCAGAACCGGCGGGCTCGCGCTTCTGGCGGCGCTCGCGCTCGTGGTCGCGAGCGTCGCTCCCGCGGTCGGGGCGGCGGCCATGGGCGCGGGAACTGCGGGCGAACCGGGCGCGCACGGCGCCGCCGGCGCGTCGGGCACCGGGTTCGCCCAGTCGGGGTCCGACGGCCTCAACCCCTGTGTGGGCACCATCGACGAGGACCGCCGTCCGGACACGACGACGCTCGTGTCGATCCAGGGCGCGCGCGCCGGCGACAAGACCGCCGCGCTGCTGGTCGGCTTCGCGCCGAACGGCTCGGTCGTCGGCGTCCACAACGACACCGCCGACGGCCGCTGGTGGTCCTACGACGTGGACCCGCTCCCGAACGGCGAGCTGCTGATGGCGACGACGCAGGACCGCCACACGGTGATCGAGCGGATCGACCCCGCGACCGGCGAGACCACCTCGACGACCGACTTGGAGAACGTCGAGGACGCCCACGACGTGGACTACCTCGGCGACGGGGAGTTCGTCACCGTCGACAAGGGCGACGAGCGCAACCGCGTGGTGATCTTCGACGACTCCGGCGAGATCGTCTGGCATTGGCGCTTCGACGAACACACCGACCGCTTCCCGCGCGAGGGCGGCGGTCCCTACGGCGAGGACTGGACCCACGTCAACGACGTGGACCCCATCGGCAACGACACGCTGCTCGTCTCCGTCCGCAACTTCGACCAGGTGATCGCCATCGATCGCGATACGAAGGAGGTGAAGTGGACGCTCGGCGAGGACGACGACTACGACATCCTCAACGAGCAGCACAACCCAGACTTCATCGAGGGCGAGGACGGCCGCACGACCGTCATCGTCGCCGACTCCGAGAACGACCGCGTCGTGGAGTACAGCAGGACCGACGACGGCGAGTGGGAGCGCACGTGGTCGCTCTCGGGCGGCGGCCTCCACGAGCCCCGTGACGCCGACCGCCTGCCGAACGGCAACACGCTCGTCACCGACCGCCGCGGGCACCGGGTGCTGGAGGTCACCCCGCGCGGCGAGGTCGTCTGGGAGGTGTACACCCCGTGGCAGCCGTACGACGCCGAGCGCGTCGGCACCGACCCCGGATCGGAGGGGCCGACGATGCGCCAGGTCGGCGCCGAGGGCGACCGGGAGCTGACCGGCGGGACGGTCTTCGACACCGCCGAGATCGAGTCGTGTTACGCGTACCTCACCGGCGTCGAGCGCGACCGGCTGGTCCCCGACGACGAGCTGTGGGGCGACGGCGGCGAGCTGGGCGACGCGGCGACGCCCGGCGACGCCGACGGCTCGGGCGCAAACGACGCCGGCGGCGACGCGGACTCGACCGACCGCGAGTGGACGACCGTCCCGGACGAGTCGTTCGTCCAGACGCCCGGGTTCGGCGTCCCGGCGGCGCTGACCGCGTTCGTCGCGGCCGTCGCGCTCGCGGGCCTCGTCGCGGTTCGGCGCCGGAGCCGCGAGTAGATCGGTCGTCGCCGCGCCGCGACCGCTCGGACGGCCTTCGTATCAGTAGTTCAATATTCCTGGGCGCGGATCGTGTGCGCATGCCCCTCCAGGCGGTCGTCCGCAAGGACTTCACGGACTCGATCCGGTCGTTCACGCTGGCGTCGACCACGCTGCTGTTCGTTCTCTTCGCGGCGTTCCTCGCCGCGATCCAGTGGGTCCCTGACCTGTACGGGGCGAGCACGGCGACCAAGAGCACGCTGGCGCTGTTGAACAGCATGCGCCAGCCGACGGTGTTCATGATCCCGCTGATCGGGCTGCTGATCGCGTACGACACACTCGCTGGCGAGCGAGAGGACGGCAGCCTCCGGCTCCTCCTCGGTCTGCCGAACGCCAGACACCACGCCGTGCTCGGGAAGTTCATCGGCCGGACCGGCGTGATCGCCGTCGCGATCGGCGTCGCCTACGCGGTCGCGGGCGTCATCGCGCTGGCGACGTACGAGTCGTTCGACGTGCGGGTGTTCGCGCTGTACACCGTCCTCACGGTCGGCTACGGCGCGGTGTACGTCGCGCTCGCGACGGGGTTCTCCGCGGCGATGGACTCCCGGCTCCGGGCGCTCTCGGGCGCGGGCGGGCTGTACGCCCTGTTCATCCTCGGGTGGGACGTGCTGTTACTGGCACTGCAGCTGGCGATCTACGGCAACGAGATCCCGGAGGCCGGGCTCCCCGACTGGTTCAAGTTCATCGGGCTGGTGAACCCCTCGACGGCGTTCATGCACGCGGTTCGGACGGTGATCCCCGAGTACGAGGCGCTCACCTTCTACCCGGAGGGGAGCGCGTGGTACCTCGGCGACTGGATGGGGTTCGTCGTGTTGGCGGCGTGGGCGGTCGTGCCGCTCGCGATCGGCCTGTGGCGCTTCGAGCGCGCGGACATCCACTGAGCGGATCCGGTGGCGGTTCGATCGCGCCGGTTCGCTCGCCCCTGACTGCCGCCCGACTGTCAGCCGAACCGGTCCAGTCCGGCCTGCCGGCGCGCGACGCCGGGCGGGTCGCGCGTCCAGGGGGTCCGCGCGTCGCGCAGCGCCGCGGCGTCGTCGCCGTCGGCGGCCGGTTCGTCCGGCTCCCACCCCGGACACGACTCCCCGCAGTCGCTCGCGGGGTCGACGACGCGGTCGAAGTGCGCACACCGGGGGCGCCCGTCGGCGGTCGCCTCGCAGTTGCCGCAGGCCGGGAACTCGTAGGTCCGCCAGCCCTTGCCGTAGGCGCGCTCGGCGATCCGGCGGCGCTTCTCGGCCTTCTCGACGGCGCTCACGAGCGCCACGTCCGCGCGGCCGGGGTGCTCGGCGAGCAGTTCCACGCCCGGGCCGTCGGCGTCGAGCGGGGTCGCCTCGCGGATCACCCGTCGCTCGCCCGTCTCCGGGCGGAAGCGCCAGACGCCGACGGCCTCGGGGATCCGGTTCAGGTGCGCGCCGGTGACGTGGCTCTCGGTCGCGAGGACGACGCGGTCGAACAGCGCGAGACTGATGTCGACCCGGAGCTGTCGCCGGAGGTCGCCCGGACGCCCGAGATCGGGCTTGTTCTCGATGGCGACCAGCTCGTCGACCCAGTCGTCGGGGTAGCGCGTCGCCTTGCGGACGTAGCGCCGCCCGCCGCGACGCTCCTCGGTGAAGAAGCCACAGTCGACGGCGGCGTCGGCGATGCCGCGCGCGCGGTCGGGGTGGGCGTCGACGGCCTCGGCGACCGGCACCGCCTCGGCGACGCCCGCCGCCGATTCGACCGCCTTCGGCGGGACCGTCCGGTCGGTGATGCGGGCGCGCTCCTCGAACGACGGGCCGGGGACGAGCCCGACAACGTCGACGACGCGGCTCCCGGGGGCGGCGACGGCGCCGCCGAGCTGGCGCGCGATCACCCAGTCGGTCGCGCGCTCGAGGTGGGCACACAGCGCCAACTCGAAGCCGAACTCCATACCGGGGCGCGGGACCGGACGGGCAAAAGCGCTCGCACCCGGGACGGAACCCGGAACGGATCGGTCGCTATCGGGGGTGATACCCGCGACGACGGGCTTTTGTGTCCCGTCGGCTCCCCGCCTGCATGGACAGACGACGATTCCTCGCGGGGGCGGCCGCCGCCGGCGTCGCGGGGCTGGCCGGCTGCGGGACCGCGTCGGGGACCGTCCGGGCCCCGTCGCTGCCGGCGGACCGACTGGAGGAAGGGGGATGGGAGCGCACGCGCGCCGACACCGAGGAGGTGCTCTCGCGGACGGTCGCCGGCGTCGACGTGACCGCGACGGCGGTCACCCGCGTGTACGACGACGCGGCGCTGCGCGCCGAGGTCTCCGAGAAGACCCTGGGGGCGCTCGACGCGCCGCTGTCGAACGTCTTCGCCAGCCGGATCGCCTTCTCGCCGAACCTCGCCGAGATCCCGCTGGAGTCGGCGCGGGAGGAACTCGCCGACCGCGCGGGCGAGGTCGCACGGGGCCAGTTCGAGTCGCAGCTCTCGTCGGCCGGGCTCGCCGACATCTCCGCCAGCGACGCGGGCACGCTCACGGTCGAGACGGGCGAGGACGCCTCGCTCACCGAGTACGATGCCGCATTCGCGTTCGACTCGCTCTCGTTCGACGTGCGCGGGGAGACGGTCACCGTCGAGGGCGGCAGCGTCGCCGTCGAGGGGCTGCTCGCATCGTGGGTCCACGACGGCGGCCTCCTGATCGCCGGCGGCGCCTACCCCGCGGAGAACGTCACACGGGCCGTCGATCAGGAGCTCTCGGAGGCGATCACCGTCTCCGTCGACGTGGATCTGGGCCTCACGCCCGACGCGTACCGCGAGGAGGTCCGCGGGATCGTGACGCGCGTGGAGTGAGGCGAGTCACCGCCGTCGCGCCGGCGGGACCCGACCGCGGCCTCGCTTCACCGTGCGGACCGCCGGATGCACAAGCGGTTAGTCCCGCCGAACCGAGCCGGCACCCATGCGAACCACCGACGCCTTCGTCGCGTTGCGCTGTCTCGACTGCGACGCGCGCCACGACCCGAGCGAGGTGACCCACCGCTGTCCCGACTGCGGCGGCATCACCGACCCCGAGTACGACCTCGACGCGGTCGACCTCTCCCGGGAGGACCTCGAGTCGCGCCCGTTCGACTCGCTGTGGCGCTACGAGGAACTGCTCCCGTTCCCCCCAGAGGCTGCCGTCTCGCTGGGCGAGGGCGCGACGCCGCTGGTCGAGTGTCCGACGCTCGCCGAGCGCATGGGCGTCGGCGCCGTCTACATCAAGGACGAGGGGCGCAACCCGACGGGAACGTTCAAGGACCGCGGGCAGACGGGCGCCGTCACCGCCGCGGTCGAACACGGCGCCGAGTCGATCGCGCTCAACAGCGCCGGCAACGCGGGACAGGCCGCGAGCGCCTACGCCGCCCGCGCGGGGCTGGACTCGCACGTGTTCCTCCCCGGCCGCGCCGGCTTCACCCAGAAGGCGATGACGGAGGTCCACGGCGGGGACCTCCGGGTCGCCGAGGGGGAGATCACCGACGCCGGCGCGGAGTACGCCGCCGCGATGGAGCCCGGCGCCGAGGGCGACGCGGCCGGCTGGTACTCGACGAAGACGTTCGTAACGCCGTACCGCCACGACGTGAAGAAGACGATGGCTTACGAGACGATCGAGCAGCTGGACTGGGACGTACCCGACGCGGTCGTCTACCCCACCGGCGGCGGCGTCGGCCTGATCGGGATGCACAAGGCCGCGACCGAGTTCCGCGAACTCGGCCTCACCGACGACCTGCCCGGGATGTACGCCGCGCAGGCGGAGGGCTGTGCGCCGGTCGTGCGCGCCTTCGAGGAGGGCGATGAGGTCCACGAGGCGTGGGCGGACATCACCACCGTCTGTAACGGCATCGCCGTGCCGGACCCCGGCGCGTCGCCGTGGATCCTCGACGCGATCGAGGAGTCCGGCGGCGGCGCCGTCGCCACGAGCGACCGGGCCATCCTCGACGCCGCCGTCGAGGTCGCGCAGGCGGAGGGGATCGAGGTCGGCGCGACGTGCGCGTCGGCGGTGTCGGGCGCGTTCGAACTCGCCGAGCGCGGCGAACTGGGGGCCGACGACACGGTCGTCCTGCTCAACACCGGCGCCGGCAACAAGGACGTGGACACGCTGCGGAGCCACCTCGGCGCGCGGGAGGACGGCGCCGCGGGCGAGGCGGCCGAGTAGCCGACGGACGCAGCGCTCCCGGCGGATGTTCTTGTACGGAGACGGGGGCAGTCGGTCGTGATGTAACACACCGCGAGCCCTCACGTGCACGCCACACAGCCGCGGCTCGCGAGTCGGTAGCGGGCGGCTCGGGTGAATCCCTCGTCACACGGGGCTCGGTGGGGGTAACCCTCGTCACGGCCGCCCGGGCCGACGTAGCCGACCGGCGCGTATCACTCCTTCCCATCGTCGCCGCGGGCGTCCGCGTCGCCGTCGCGGTCCCACGCCGCGAGCGCGCGGTGTTCCTCGGCCACCGCACGCACCGTCTCGGGATCGAGCGGGCCGTCCTCGGTCACGACGGTCACGCAGTCGGCCGGCGCGCATTCGAACAGCGGCGCGTACGTCGCCACGGGCTCGGCCGCCTCGAAGGGAGCCGTCTCCGGGTGGAACGCCGCCCCCGCGGGGACCACCTTGTCGCGCGCGGTCGCCGCGTACACCGGCACGCCCTCGCGGGTGGCCGCCAGCGCCAGCCCGCGGGTGCCGACCTTGTTGGCGACGCCGCCGTCGGGGAACACCGCGTCGGCGCCGACGAGCGCGACGTCGACGCGGCCGTCGGCGAGCAGCGACGCGATCGCCGAGTCGGGGAGCAGCGTCACCGCGCGGTCGTCAGTCGCCCCCGGATCGTCGTCGTCGGCCGCCAGCGACGCGGCCACCTCGCGTCCCTCGCCGCCCGGCTCGGACTCGGCGACGAACACCGGGCCGTCGAGGCGTTCCAGCGCCGCGGCGACGGTGCCCGAGCGCGACAGCGTGAGCACCGCCGGCGGCTCGCCGTCGTCGCCGTCCCCGTGGTCGGCCAGCGCCCTGGCCGCCTCACGCGCCGCCCGGTCGTCGGCGTCGACCGCGTCGGCGACGGCCGTGACCGCCCGATCCCGAACCGCCGCCGGCGTCCGATCGGCCTCGTGCATCACGCGGTTCACTCGCGTCGCGAGCGCGGTCATTCCCGGCCGGGCGTCCCGCAGGTCGCGGGCGGCGTCGGCGACCGACTCCCACGGGTGGCCCGCGAGCGTCGCGTCGGCGGCCTCGTCGCGAAGCGCCTCCAGCGCGCGGACCGAGACGGACGCGGAGCCGTGCGTTCGGTCGGCGGCCACGGTCTCGGCGGTCGGGCCGACGGCGCGGTAGGCGTCCCACAGCCGCGGCACCGTCTCCCGCTCCAGCATCGCCGGCGGCTGGACCCACTCGGTCGCGGCCAGCTCCTCGTTCGGCTCCACGGCCCGCGTGTCGCAGTCGAACAGGAACGGGTGGACGGTGAACGCCCCCTCGGCGTCGTGGACGGCGACCGTGTCGCCGCGGCGGACGAGCGTCAGGTCCGTCTTGCCGATGCCGGTTTCCTCTCGGATCTCCCGGAGCGCGTCGTCGACCGGGTCGTCGGCGTCGCCCTCGACGTACCCCGAGACGCCGCCCCAGCGCCCCGAGTAGGTGCCGACGGCGTCGCTGCGGCGGACGAGCAGCACCTCGCCGCGGTCGCGGAGGAAGGCGGTGACGACGTGTGCCATACCGGCGTGTCGGCCGCGGGCGACTTCGGGATACCGGCGGGTCGTCACGGTCCCGCCGGCCGTCGTCGCGATCGCCCCGGTCGCCGTCGTTGCAGCCGCGCCGCGGACGCGAACACCGGATACGTGTACCACCACCGGCGCGCTTTTGCGGGCGACGGACGCAGGTCCGCCATGGAGCTATTCGCCGTCCCCGACCTCCCCGAGATCCGGGAGGGGGACGACCTCGCGGCGCTCGTCCGCGACCGGGTCGACCTCCGACCCGACGACGTGGTCTGTGTCGCCTCGACGGTCGTCTCGAAGGCCGAGGGCCGCGCGTTCGATCTGGACGACTTCCCGGCGGGCCCGCGAGCGCGGGAGATCGCCGCCCGGCTCTCGGAGATCTCCGGCGACGAGAAGGACCCCCGATTCGCGCAGGCCGTCCTGGAGGAGTCGACCGAGGTGATCATGGAGGCGCCGTTCCTGCTCACCGAGTCCCGATTCGGCCACGTCGGCGTCAACGCGGGCATCGACCGATCGAACGTCCCCGAGGGCGACCTCCTCCTGCTGCCGAAGCGCCCCTCCGAGTCCGCCGAGCGCATCCGCGATGGGCTGCCCGCCGACCGCGTGCTCGTCACCGACACCTGCGGGCGGCCGTTCCGCCACGGCCAGCGCGGCGTCGCCGTCGGCTGGGCCGGGATGGCGCCCGCCCGCGACTGGCGCGGCGAGTCGGACCGCGACGGCCGGGAACTCGGGGTGACCGTCGAGAACGTCGCCGACGAACTCGCGGCGGCCGCCAACCTCGTCGCCGGCGAGGGCGCCGGGGGAACTCCGGTCGTCGTCGTCCGCGGCTTCGAGTGGGGCGACCACGCGGAGTCGGACGCGCACTTCCGGGACGTGGACGGCGACCTGATCCGCCAGGCGGTTCGGGGGTGGGAGTTCGATGGATAGCCCGATGCTCGGCATCGAACTCGCGCCGGAACACCCGGTCGACCGGATGGTCGAACTCGGGACGCTCGCCGAGGACGCCGGCTTCGACTCGCTGTTCGTCTCCCACCACTACAACAACCGCGACGCGTTCTCCGTGCTCTCGCAACTGGCCGCCGCGACCGACACCGCCCGCCTCGGCCCGGGTGTCGTCAACCCGCTGGAGTTCCACCCCGCCACGCTCGCCTCGAAGGTGGCGACGCTGGACGAGGCCAGCGGCGGCCGCGCCGTCTTCGGCGTCGGCCCCGGCGACCCCTCCACCCTCCGCAACCTCGGCCTCGGCGATGAGCGGGGCCTCCGGCCGGTGCTGGAGGCGTTCAAAACCGCGCAGAAGCTGTGGGCCGGCGAGCGCGTCGACGGCGCCTCGACCTTCGCCGCCGCCGACGCGGGGCTGAACTACGAACCCCCGCAGGGCGCCGACATCCCGGTGTACGTCGGCGGCGAAGGGCCACACATGTGCCGGATGGCGGGCAAGCACGCCGACGGCCTGCTGTTCAACGGCTCACACCTCGACGACCTCGCGTGGGCGCGCGAGCAGGCGGAGCAAGGCAAGACCGACCGTCCGGACTCCCGCGGCGACTTCGACCTCGCGGCCTACGCCGCCGTCAGCGTCGCCGAGGACGCCGACGCGGCACGGGATGCCGCCCGGCCGCCCGTGGCGTTCATCGCCGCCGGCGCCGCGCCGCCGGTGCTGGACCGCCACGGGATCGACGCGGGTCTGGCGGGTGATATCGGCGACCGGATCGCCGCCGGCGACTTCTCCGAGGCGTTCGATCTGGTCACGCCCGCGATGGTCGACGCGTTCTGCATGGCCGGCGACGCGGACGCGGTCGCCGAGCGCATGGCCGCGGTGCTGGAGCACGCCGACTCGCTGGTCGTCGGCTCGCCGCTGGGGCCGGATCTCGACGCGGCGATCGAGCTGGCGGCCGAGGCGGCCGCTCGCGCGACGGAGTAGGACGGAACGGGACGGCGGAGAAGTTCGTTCGGGCCGGTCGGTTCAGCGCTGGCCGCGGGCGCGTTCGCGCTGGCTCTTCGCCGCGAGGTTGCCGATGCCGAACTCGTACCCCAGCGCGCCGAGCGCGAGATAGCCCATCACCAGCGACGCGCCGCCGACGAACGCGGCGCCGAACAGGAACGAGACGAACGACAGCGGGTCCCGAAGCGCCACGTCCGTCACGAAGATGACGATCAGGTCGACGACGCTGGTGACCAGCCGCGTGAGGAAGTCGATGACGGTTACCATGCTCGGCGCTCGGTCCCGCGGGGACTTGAGCGTTGATGTGTCGGCGACGGCGCGAGCATGGGCGGGGGAGTCGCGGTCGGCTCGCGCCGGAGTTATGCCCCGTGCGGCGTTCGGTTCGACCGTGCCCGAAGACCGATCGCTGGAGGAGTTCGCCGGCGCCGAGCTGGACGCGGACGCCGACACGAACGCGGACGCGGAGGCCGACACCGACGCCGGCGCGGACGCGGAAGCAGTAGACACCGTCGACCTCGCGGAGCCGACGTACGACTACTCGCCCGACGGCGCCGCCTGCGCGGCCTGCGGCGAGTCGGTGACCCGTCGCTGGCGCGACGACGGCGACTACGTCTGCGGCGACTGCAAGGAGTGGTGAGCGGGACGTCGCCCCGGCGGATCACCGCGAGCCGTGGCGCTCGAACCCGTCCGCCAGCGTCGACGCCCCGACCGACAGCACCGTCGGGCGGCCGTGCGGACAGGCGTACGGCTGCTCGCATTCGCCGAGGCGCTCGACCAGCCGCCCCGCCGTCTCGCGGTCGAGCGCGTCGCCCGCCTTCAGCGACGGATGGCAGGCCAGATCCGCGAGCAGATCCTCCCGGAGGGCCGCCGCGGCGTCGCCGCCGCGGCCGCCCGACTCCCGGAGGTCAGTCGCGACCCCTCGCAGCGAGTCCGCGTCGGCGACGCGTCCCAGCGGCGCCGGCACCGCCGTGACTCGGTAGGTCGTCCCGCCGAACGGGTCGACTGAGAAGCCGAGCGTCGCCAACTCTTCGCGGTGCTCCTCTACGGCCGCTGCGGTCGGCGGATCCAGCGTCACCGTCTCCGCGGGGTCCAGCTCGGACGACGGCACCGCCTCGTCCGCGAGGGCCTCCCGCAGGCGCTCGAAGTTGACGCGCTCGTGGGCGGCGTGCTGGTCGACGACGAGCAGGTCCTCGCCGGCCTCGCAGACGACGTACAGGTCGCGGAACACGCCCAGCACCGTCGCGTCGGCGAAGTCCGACTCCGTCGCCTCTGCGGGCGAAAGCGAGGAGTCGAGATCCATCGCCACCTCGCCGGACCTGCGGAGGTCGGCCGTCGTCAGCGCCTCCCGGACCCCCGCCTCGACCGCGTCGGCGACGGCGTCGCCCCCGCGGATCGCGACGCGCTCCTTCGCGGGGTGGACGTTCGGGTCGACCGCCCACGCCGGCAGGTCGAGGCGGACGACGGCGACCGGCTCGCGACCGTTCGGGAGGAGACTGCCGTACCCCCGCGCGACCGCCTTGCGGAGGTCGTCGTCGCGGACGGGTCGGCCGTTCACGGCGACGTGGACGTGTTCGCGGGTCGACCTGGTCGTGGAGGGGTAACAGAGCCGCCCCTCGACGGTGAGGTCGGCCGACCGGTCGGCCAGATCGACGCCGGCGCGGTGGGTGACCGCCGTCGACTCGCCGCCGGTCTCCCGGCCGTACAGCGCCACCAGCGCGTCCCGGAGCCCGGTTCCCGGCGTCGACGCCGTCTCGCGGCCGTCGTGGTCCAGCGAGAACGCCACCTCGGGTCGGGCGAGCGCGTACGACGTGAGCAGCTCCGATATTCGGCCGAACTCCCTGGCGGGCGACGCCAGCGACTCCCGGCGCGCGGGGCGGTCGCCGAACAGGTCCGTCACGACGGCCGTGGTGCCGCGCCCGCGCCCGGCGTCCTCGACCGTCTTCTCGCCGTCCGACACGGTCACGCGCGTTCCGACCGCGGCGCCGTCGCTCGTCACGAGGTCGAGGTCGCCGGCGTCGGCGATCGCGGCCAGCGCCTCGCCGCGAAAGCCCATCGTGGTCGACGTTCGGAGGTCGTCGGCCGCACGGATCTTGCTCGTCGTGTGCGGCTCGACCGCGCGGGCGGCGTCCTCGCGGCCCATCCCGCGGCCGTCGTCGGCGACCCGGATCCGGTCGGTGCCGTCGCCGTCGACGGCCACCTCGATCCGGTCGGCGCCGGCGTCGAGCGCGTTCTCCACCAGCTCGGCGACGACGCGGGCGGGCCGGGTGATCACCTCGCCCGCGGCGATGCGCTCGACGGTGTCCTCGGACAGTTCGCGGACCGCTGTACCGGACGACTCCTCGCTCACGCCCTCTCACCCGCGTCGTCGGCGTTCGCGGCCTCCTCGGCGCGGCGCTGGTACTCGTGCAGCGCGTTCAGCGCCTCCAAGGGCGTCGTCTCCGCGAGCGGGTGGTCGAGGAGGTCCGCGAGCAGGTCGGCGACGGCGTCGTCGCGGACGGCGGGCGGTTCGGGGTCGGCGGACGGCGCGTCGCCGCCGTCGTCGCCGTGGCCGTGCCCGTTCGTCGAAATCTCGTCGAGCGTGCGCTGGGGTGTCGCCCCGGCGGACCCGGACCCGGACCCGGACCCGGCGTCGACTGTCGGTTCTCCCTCGTCGCGGTCGCGGTCGGCGGCGACGAGGTCGTGCGCGCGGGCGACGACGGACTCGGGAACGCCCGCCAGCTCGGCGACCTCGACGCCGTACGACGAGGAGGCGGCCCCCTCGCGGATCCGGTGGAGGAACGTCACCTCGTCACCAGAAACGCGGGGCGTTTCTGGTTGGCTCGCGGGAGCTTCGCTCCCGCGAACGCCGTCGCGCTCGGTCGCCGCGAAGTGGCGGTTGACGACGCGCTCGTACTCGTCCGCCAGATCCGTGAGTTCGTGGTAGTGGGTCGCGAAGAGGGTCGTCGCGCCGGTCTCGTCGTGGAGGAACTCGACGGCCGCGCGGGCGATGGCCCGGCCGTCGGCCGTCGAGGTGCCGCGGCCCACCTCGTCGAGCAGGACCAGCGAGTCGCCGGTCGCGTCGTGGAGCACGTCGGTCAGCTCGCGCATCTCGCGCATGAACGTCGACTCGCCGCCGGCGATGTCGTCGCTGGCGCCGACGCGGGTGAACACCCGGTCGACCACCGGGAGGCGCGCGGCGTCGGCGGGGACAAACGAGCCGGCCTGCGCGAGCACGACCGCGAGCGCCACCTGGCGCATGTACGTCGACTTCCCGCTCATGTTCGGGCCGGTGATCAGCGCGACGGTCCCCCGCGGGAGGGCGGCGTCGTTCGGGACGAACTCCGGCTCCGTCTCCTCGACGACCGGGTGTCGCGAGCGATCGAGCGCGATCCCGTCGGCGCCCATCTCCGGGCGGACGTAGTCGCGCTGGACGGCTGCGGTCGCGAGCGCCGCGAGCGCGTCGACGCGGGCGACGGCGTCCGCGAGCGCGCCGATCCGGTCGGACTCGTCGGCGACCCGGTCGCGCAGGTCGGCGAACAGCTCGTACTCCAGGGCGTCGGCGCGCTCCTCGGCGCCGAGGATCTCGTCCTCGCGGCGCTTCAGCTCGGGCGTGTAGAAGCGCTCGGAGTTCTTCAGCGTCTGGCGGCGGGTGTAGTCGTCGGGCACCTTCTCGAGCTGCCCGTTCGTCACCTCGATGTAGTAGCCGTGGACCTGTGTGTACCCCACCTCCAGGTTGTCGATGCCGGTGCGCTCGCGCTCGCGCTCCTCCAGGTTCGCGATCCACTCGCGTCCCTCGCGGGCGGTCGTCCGGATCTCGTCGAGTTCCCCGTCGTAGCCCGCGCGGATCACGCCGCCCTCGGTGATCTCCTGGGGGGGCTCCTCGACGACGGCCTCGTCGATCAGCTCACGGAGGTCGTCGAGCGGGTCGAGGTCACCGCGAACCTCGGCCAGCGCGTCGACGCCGCCGATCGCCTCGCGGATGTCGGGCACCGCCGCGAGCGTGTCGTAGAGCGACCGGAGGTCGCGGGCGTTCGCGCGCCCCCGGGAGATCCGCCCCGCGAGCCGTTCCAGATCGTAGGCGGCCGAGAGGGCGTCGCGAACCGCCTCGCGGGCGAGCGTGCGTTCGGCGAACGCCGCGACCGCGTCGTGGCGCGCCTCGATCGCCTCGCGGTCGACGAGCGGTCGACGAAGCCACGCGCGCAGGCGCCGACGGCCCAGCGCCGAGCGCGTCTCGTCGAGCGTGTCGAACAGCGTCCGCCCGGACCCGACGTGGTTCTCGAACAGCTCCAGCCCCCTGAGCGCGGTCGCATCGAGGCGCAGCGAGCGCCGGGGGTCGTACCGCCGCACGCGACGGACGTACTCCAGGGGGCCGTCGTCGCCCTGGGTGTACTCGGCGTACGACAGCAGCGCGCCGGCGGCGACGCGCTCGGCGGCGTCGAACCGGTCGGGGTCGGCGTAGCGGTCGAGCACCCCGCGGGCGGCCTCGGGGTCGAACGTCTCCGGGTCGCGTTCGGTTCGCATGCAGTCGGCGCCGTCGACGACGGCGGGGTCGACGCCGGGGGCGACGAGGAGTTCGGCGGGGTCGATCCGCGCGAGTTCCTCGTCGACGGCGGCCGCGTCGCCGGCGGTGACGGCGCATTCGCCGGTCGACACGTCGACGTACGCGACGCCGTAGGCGGGGTCGTTCTGGTCCTCGTCCTCACGGGTCGCTCCGCTCCCCGTTCGGGCCGAGGCCTCGGTTCCCTCGGCCTCGCTCGCGACACAGGCGACGTAGGTGTTCGACCCCTCGGCGAGTAACTCCTCCTCGACGACGGTGCCGGGGGTGAGCACCTGCGTGACCGCGCGCTCGACGAGGCCGGAGGCCTCCTCGGGGTCCTCCACCTGGTCGGCGACGGCGACGCGGTACTCGGCGTCGAGCAGGCGCTTCAGGTACTTCGGGGCGTTGTCGACGGGGATGCCGCAGGCGGTGTAGGTGCCGGTGGAGTCCTCGCGTTCGATCCGGGTGAGCTCGCAGACGCGGGCGACCTCGTCGGCGGCCTCGCAGAACGCCTTGTAGAAGTCGCCGACGCGGAAGAGAACGATCGCGTCGTCGTATCGCTCGGCGACCTCGACGTACTGGGCGAGCATCGGCGTCAGCTCCTCGCGGCGGTCGAGCATCGTCGCCGGCGCTCCCGTGACCATAGTCGTTGGTTGCCAGCGGGCGGGCGAGCGGCGAAAGGGTTTCGCACCGACCCGGTCCGACTCGCCGAGCGCGCCGCCGATCAGATCCCGATCTCGTCGTCGTCGCCGTCGGCGTCCCACTCCCAGTGCTCGGCGGTCAGCCGGGCCGACGAGCGCCGCACGCCCCCGTCGGCGAGCCCCTCGGCGTAGGTGAAGCCGTACGTCGGCGGTTCGTACTCGTCGGGGTCGACGACCGACTCGTTCCTCCGGAAGCGCCGCGCGACCAGCAGGACCGGGGTGCCGCCGGCCGCCTCGCCCGGGACCTCCCGAAGCGCCTCCAGCCGGTACCACTGCGGGATGCGCTCGCGGAGCTTCTCCCCGAACCGCGTGTCGCGGAACCGGCCGGCGACCCGGAGCGCGAGCGTCCCGTTCTCGGCGAGCCAGTCGCTCGCGCGCTCGACGTACAGCGCGGAGGTGTCGTAGGTGTAGTACGCCGCCTCGTAGTCGGCGTACGCGTCCGCGACGGGCCCGTCGGCCACGTCGCGCCGCAGCGTCGCCGGCGGCGCTCCGACCACGTAGTTGTAGTCCTCCCGGGCCAGGGCGGCCGGCTCGTGGCCGTCTCGGATCAGGGGGTTCGTGCAGTATACCGGAAGGGAGTCGAGCGTGAACGTCGGGTCCTCCCACCGCGCCTCGCGGTAGTCGCCGAGCAGCCGCAGCAACAGCCGCGTCTCGGTCACGCGACACGCCAGCGGGTCCGGGCTCGCGCCCGTCAGCCGGTCGCCGAGGGTCCGCAGCCGGTCGGCCGGCTCGGCGTCCGCGAGCCCCGAACGGAGCCGCTCCGCGGACGCGAGCAGGTACCGCCCGTCGCCGACGGCGGGGTCGAGGAGGTCGCCATCGATCCCGTGCAGGTCCGCCTCCGCCGAGGCGTCGTAGCCGGCCGCGTCGAGCAGGGCCTCGGGAAGCGGGTCCGGCTCGGCGGGATCTGTGTCGATGCCGTGGAGGTCCGCGACCGACAGCAGGCGGTCGTAGGCGGCGACCGCGCGGTCGGGGTCGCCGTCGAAGGAGAAGTGATCGAGGTAGCCGACCGTCCGCGAGAGCGCCGCACAGACCCCGTCGTCGTCGAGCGCCCAGCCGGCCAGATCCGGCGCACGGCGGTCGTACACCGTCCCGCGTCGCTCGCGGGCCAGCCCGAGCAGGTCGCCCGCGTCGCGCTCGACGCCCGTCGCCTCGGCGAACTCCTCGAACCGCTCGACGGCGTCGCCGGTGAGCGCCTCGTCGAGGAGGTCCGTCCCCGCGAGCACCCGCTCCAGCAGCGCCTCCTCGACCAGCTGGAAGGCGACGACGCGGGCGAACGCCCGGCGGTTCTCCGAGGGCGTAAAGCCCGTCCGGCCGGCGCCGCGGACCCACGTGCCGTAGGCGGCACGCAGCGCCCGCGCGTCGGCGTGGTCGCGCTCGTGGGCGAGCAGTCGCGCGCGGGCCGGCCCGGCGGCGGTCTCGTCGCCGTCGCCGCGGCGGGCGGCGCGGACCGCGTCCCGGAGGTCGGCCGCGCGCTCGTCGTAGCCGTCGAGGTCGTCGACGAGCCGCGCTTGCGCCGACTCGACGGCCGGCGCGAGCAGGTCGCCGAGGCAGTCGCGCAGCGTCCCGACGAGCGTGTCGAGCCCGTCGTCGTCGGCGACGGCGTGGCGTCCGGACGTACCGACGCCGTCGGCGTCGTCGACATCGCCCGCCTCGTCGACCGCGGACAGCTCCGCCGGCCGCAACGCGGTCAGCTTCGCGACGGCGAGCTGTTGAGCCGGCCGGAGCGTCTTCGAGAGCCGCCCCCGGCGCCCGGCGTCGACGATCCGCGCCAGCGGGATCTCGGTGTGGGTGACCGCGGAGACGCCCGCGACGGTCCGGACCTCCTCTGCGCTCTCGCCGTCCTCGGCGTTCTCGATGTCCCCGGCGCTTCCGCCGTCCCCTCCCTTCTCGGCTCCCCCGCGGTCGAGGCGCTCGAAGACGAGCAGCCGGTCGAAGCCCCCGGCGACGACGTATCGAGCCGTCGGCTCGGCGCTGGCGGCCTCGAACGCCGCGACCACCGCGGCACCCACGTTCTCGGCGTCGCGTCCGACCGCCGCGAACGTCGCGCTCACGGCGCCGTCGTCGTCGCGGAGCCGCCCGACGCGACCGTCCAGCTCGTACGCGTCGGGGTCGTACCCCAGCACGTCGCCGAACAGCGCCGCACACAGCGTCGCCGCGACGGTCTCGGCGCCGGCGTCGGCGTCGAGCGTCGCCTCGGCCCGGTCGGCCGCCTCGACGACGCGCTCTACGAAGCCCTGTCCGTACGAACCGCGTGGGGCACCTGATATGTCTCGCACCCGAATCGGCTATCCCTCGAAATCGGACCTACCTAATCCTTTCTCAGTCGACCGGCCAGGTTTCGGACGGTCGGCGGCCGAGTTCCACCCGAAGCGATCGGGTTCGCTCCGGTCGGCTCGTCGCGCCTTCGTTCGGATCCGGACGGCTCGATAGGTCCCCGGAACGGTACGACTGCGACGCCGTGACGGTTCGGCGTGACATACGTCCGCATGCGGCAGAGTTAGGTCCGTTCGGCCCTTGACGTGGTCTGTGAACGGCACCCAGACAGCCCGCATCCGGGTGTATTCTCCCGCCGGGGTGTACGACGCGTGAGCGACGCGGAGGCCGAGCCCGAGACCGACCGCGACGGCGCGGACCCGGAGGGGACGCCCCACGACCTCGCGCCGCTTCCCGTCTCGGAGGCGGCCGACCTCGTCGATCGGGTCGCCGACAACGTCGCCCGCGTCATCGTCGGCAACGACGCCGCCGTCGAGCACATCCTCGTGACCGTGCTCGGCCGGGGCCACCTCCTCCTGGAGGACGTGCCCGGCGTCGGCAAGACGATGCTCGCGCGCTCGTTGGCGACCTCGGTCGACTGCGAGTTCAAGCGCGTCCAGTTCACGCCCGACCTCCTCCCGTCGGACGTGACCGGGATCAACGTGTACAACCAGAAGACCGGCGAGTTCGAGTTCCGGCCGGGACCGGTGTTCGCCAACATCGTCCTTGGCGACGAGATCAACCGCGCGCCGCCGAAGACGCAGTCGGCGCTGTTGGAGGCGATGGAGGAGGGGCAGGTCACCGTCGACGGCGTCACCCGCGGCCTCCCCGACCCCTTCACTGTCATCGCGACCCAGAACGACGTGGAGCCGGGGCGCACCTACGAGCTCCCGCTGGCGGAGATCGACCGGTTCATGAAGAAGCTCCGGCTGGGCTACCCCGACCGGGCCGACGAGACGGAGATGCTGGACCGCACGGCCGGCGAGCACCCGATCGAGTCGCTGGAGCCGGTAGCGACCACCGAAGAGCTTCGCCGCGCCCGCGCGACCGTCGGCGAGGTCGGCGTCTCGGAACCCGTGCGCGAGTACGTCACCGACCTCGCCACCTACACCCGCGAGCACGCCCAGCTCGGCGTGAGTCCCCGCGGAAGCATCGCCCTCGTGCGCGCCTCGCAGGCGCGCGCCGTCATCGACGGCCGCGACTACGTCGTCCCCGACGACGTGCAGACGGAGGCGCCGTCGGTGTTCGCCCATCGCGTCCGCCCCCGGACCGGCAGCGAGTCCGGCCTCGACGTGGTCGAGGACGCCCTCTCGTCCGTGGCAGTCGAGTAACCATGCGACTCACCCGACGTGGAAAGACGGTCGTCGCCGTGGCGCTCGTCGCCGTCGCCTCCGGGCTCGCGTTCGGCCCGCGATCACTCAACGCCGTCGTCGTGCCCGCCGTCGTCGCGTTGAGTGCCGCCTATCTCCAGCTGCGCTGGGTCGAGCCCCCGGCGGTCGCGCGCGACGTGCCGCCGGACGACCACGTCGGCCGGACGTACCCGGTCCGGCTGTTCTTCGGCGACCGCGACGGCCCCCGCCCGAGCGTCGATGAGGGAATGGACCGCCCGTTCGCCGGCCGCGTCCGCGAGCGGGTCGGCGACGGCGTCGCCGCCGACCGGGTCGTCTTCGACACGGTCGTCGGCGCCGTCCCCGTCGAGTACGACGTTACCTACGAGTCGCGCGGGCGCCACCGCCTCGGCCCGGCCGGCGTGACCGCCCGCGACGCGCTCGGGCTCGCGGAGACCGACCTCTCGACGACGGAGACGGACGAGGTGCTCGTCTACCCCGCGGTCCACGCCATCGCCGGCTGGGCCCGCCGCGACCTGCGCGCGCTCCACGAGACGGGCGTCCACGAGGAGCGCCGCGAGTTCGACCGCCTCCGCGAGTACGCCCGCGGCGACTCGCTGCGCGACGTGCACTGGAAGTCGACCGCCAAGCGCGACGACCTCATCGTGAAGGAGTTCTCCGCGGAGGCGGAGACGGAGGCGGTCTCGGTCGCGGCCGGCGCGGCCGCCGCGCCCGGCGCCGCCGACGGCATGGCCGAGGCGACCGCGAGCCTCGCGCTCGCGCTCGTCGAGGACGGCGTCCCGGTCGACGTGTCCCTCCCCGACGGGACGCTCACCGTCACCGGCGAGCGCGGCAGCCAGGTGCGCCTGCTGGAGCGCCTGGCGGTGATCGGGCCCGGACGCGTCGCCGACGCCGACGCGGACGTCACCGTCTACGGCGAGGCCGACGCCGTTCGCGTCTCCGTCGCCGGCGAGGACCACGAGTTCGCCGACTTCCGCTCGGACCGGCCCGCGACGTACGGCGTCTCCCGACCTGACCCGCGCCTCGACCGCGCCCGAGGGAGTCGCGAGGCCGCCGGCGACGGGGAGGTGATCGCGTGAGCACTCCCGTCGGAAACCGGTTCGGCGGGATGGGATCCGGACGGACCGCCGGCGACGGCTCCGCCGACCGCGGTGGCGGTTCCGGCGACGACGGGGACGCCGCCGGCCGCTACTCGGTCGCCGCGGCGGTCCGGACGCCGGCGGCCGCCGGCGTCGCCCTCGCGGTCGCGTCGTTCCTCGCGGTGTTCCACCACGTCGTCGACGTGGTCGGCGGCGCGACACTCCTCCTGATGGAGGTGGCGCTCGTCGCGGCGGCGGCCGCGTGGCTCGGCGGCTTCCTCCGCGAGCGGACCGCCGTCGGCCTCACCGCCGTCGGCTTCGCGCTCGCGCTGGTCGGGTACTTCATGTCGGTGCCGCCGTCGGCGCGCGCGCTGTTCACGGCCGGGCGCGTCGTCGGCGACGTGCTCGCGCTGCTCACGGGGCTGTCGGTGCTGCGGCTGCTCAACGCCGGCGCGTGGGCGCTGTTCCTCGTTCCGGTGCCGACGTTCCTGTCGACGTACCTCCTCGTCCGTCGGCGCTACGCCGCCGCGGCGACGGTCGGCGCGGCCACGACCGGCTTCTTCGTCCTCACCGGCGACGCCGGCGTCGGCGTCGCCCTCGCTGCCGCCGTCGGGGTCACCCTCGCGGTCGGCTTCTCCGAGCTGTCCGCCGCCGGGCGCTCCGGCGTGCTCGCCCAGTGGGACACGCTCGCGGTCGTCGTCGCGGCGATGGTCGTCGTCACCTCCGTCGTCACCGTCGTCCCCGGGAGCGCGACGAACCCCGTGCTCCCCGGCGGCGACTCCCCGACCGTCGAGTCGAGCCTGGTGGCGAACACCGACTCCGTCGGCGTGCTCGGCAGCATCCGCCTCTCGCCCGAGGTCCGCTTCACCGTCGAGGCCGACGAGCCAGCCTACTGGCGCGTCGGCTCGTACGACCGCTACACGGGCGGCAGGTGGGTCAGAACGGGCGAGACGACTCCCTACACCGGCCCCGGATCGCTCGGCGACCCGCCCGGGGAGAGCGACCGCCTCGCCCAGCGGGTGACCGCACGCGGGCAGATGGACGCGCTGCCGGCGGCGTGGAAGCCGGTCGAGCTCCGCGGGCGCGCGGCCGACACCGCGCAGGTGACCGACCACGACGGGCTCAAGCCCGGGACGACGCTGCTGGAGAACGACACCTACACCGTCGTCAGCCGGCGCCCGAACGCGACCCCCGGGGAACTTCGCCGCGCCGGGACGGACTACCCGTCGTCGGTCTCCTCGCGGTACACGCAGTTGCCCGAGAGCACGCCCGACCGCGTGGGCGAGCGCACCGCCGAGGTGATCGACCGGACCGACGCGTCGAATCCCTACGAGGCGGCCGTCGCGATCGAGCGGTACCTCGAACGGACGAAGGAGTACTCGCTGGACGTACCCCCGCCGCAGGGGAACACCGCCGACAGCTTCCTGTTCGAGATGAACGCGGGCTACTGCGTCTACTACGCGACGACGATGGTCGCGATGTTGCGAACCCAGGGCGTCCCGGCCCGGTTCGTCACCGGCTACACGTCCGGCCAGCGCGTCGCCGAGGACGAGTGGGTCGTCCGGGGTCTCGACTCGCACGCGTGGGTCGAGGTGTACTTCCCCGGCCACGGCTGGGTCCAGTTCGACCCAACTCCCTCGGGTCCGCGCGAGACCGCCGAACAGGCGAGCGTCGAGTCCGCCCGCGAGGAGGGCGAGGAGAACGTCGACGCCGCGGGCTCGGAGGACGGGAGCTACGAGACGCCGACCGCGACGCCGGACAGCGGATCCACCCCCGCCGACTCGGCGCCCGGCGTCGAGGCGATCGACCCCGGCATCGACCAGTTCGGCAACGCGACGGTCGCCACCGCCGGCCCCGGCGGCCTCACCGCGAACGCGACGCCCGCCGGCGGCGGATCCGGCGGCGGCGACGGAAACGAGGGGTGGGCGCCCACCCGCGAGGACGTCGCCGTCGGCGCCGCCGCGCTGGTCGGCGTCGTCGCCGGCGCGCGCCGCTTCGGCCTGACGGGGCGGGTCCGACGGACGATCTGGCTGCTCCACCAGTCCAGCGCCGACCCCGACACGGACGCCGAGCGGGCGTTCCGGCGTCTGGAGTACCTCGCGTCGGTCGTCTACCGGTCGCGCCGTCCCGGCGAGACGCCCCGGCAGTACGTCGAGGCGCTCTCGCGCGATCGGTTCGGCGAGTCCGCCCGCACCGTCGCGGAGGCGTACGAGCGCGCCCGCTACGGCGGCGGCGTCGACGAGGCGGAGGCCCGGCGGGCCGTCGAGGCGGTCGACGACCTGATCCGTCGGCACGCCCCCGTGCTCCGGCGCCTGGGCGGCGCCGGCAAACCGACGTGATCGACGTTCGGGCCGCTGCCCCCTGCGTCCGTCCGGATTCCCCGCGACCGCGCGCCCGTGGGTCGGAATCCGTATGCGAACACCCGACAGGATTTAATACGGCGCTCTTGTAGGTTCGGGCGGAAATGTCCGAGGTATGCTCGACGTGCGGTCTGCCTGAGGAACTCTGCGTCTGTGAGGACGTGGCCAAGGAGTCTCAGGAGATCTCGATCCGCATCGACGAGCGCAGGTACGGGAAGGAGGTAACGGTCATCGAAGGATTCGATCCCAAGGACGTGGACATGGACTCGCTGTCCAGCGATCTGAAGTCCAAGTTCGCCTGCGGGGGCACCGTCGAGGACGGCGCCATCGAACTGCAGGGGAACCACAGCGGCCGCGTCGAGGGGTTCCTCCGCGACAAGGGGTTCAACGTCGCGTGACCATCGGACCGACCTGACACCGCACTCGAGCAGTCGCGTTTCGTTCTCCCGTTTTCGACGCCGCGAGCTACTGCGTCGTCGCGCACGGCCGACACGCGCCCCGGCCTCGGCCCCGCCGGCGACCGGCCGACCGACGCAGCCGAGACGCCAACGGCTTTAGCCGCCCTCGCGCTACCGGGAGCCAATGCAGCAGCGAGGCCTCGTCGCGCTCGTCGTCGTCTGCCTCGTCTCGTCGCTCGTCGCGCCCGCGGTCGCGGCCGCGCCGGCGACTGACGCCGGCGGCGACGCCGACGCTGACGCCGTAGCTATCGCTCACGTCACGCCTCCGACGGGGGTCGGTTCCGATCCCCCGGCGGCGATCGATTCCACGTCGTCGCCGAGAACCGTCTCACCGTCGTCGTCGCCGTCGTCGCCGACGGCCGCCTCGACCGCCGCTGGCGACGACATCCGGCTCACGACGACGCTCGCGCTCACGCCCGACCGGCCGGGCTCGGTCGCGGTCACGCTCCGGTTCGAGGCCCCCGACCGCGTCACCGCCATCGAGGCGCGGATCGCCGCCGACGCCGAGTCGGTGGCGACCGACGGGTTCGACGCGACAGACGGCGACACCTACGAGTGGGACGGCGAGACGGCGGCGCCGACGATCCGCTATCGCCTCCCGGCCAACCGGACGACCACGTCCGGCCGGCTCGATCGGGCCGAACCAGCGTTCTCGGGCGGAACGCTGAAGGGAGCCACAGCATCCGCCTCCGCCGCCGGCGACGAGGGGTACGTCTTCGTCGACCCCGGCCCCTGGGCACTCGTGCAGGTTCCGGGGACGGGCGTGTCGTGGCGCTACCGCGGCGACACCGTGGGACTCTCGCGGGATGCGACGACCGACGGCCCGGGCGCCGTCGGCGAGCGCGTGGCGTTCCTCGGCGAGCACACCGTCCGCGAGCACAGCGCGAACGGGCAGACGTTCCGGCTCGTCGTCCCCGCCGCGTCGGCCGACGCGATGCGGGCGACGCCGGACCGCGTGCTCGACTCGCTGGCGTCGGCCTCGGAGACGCTCCGCGTCGGCGACCGCGACGAGTCGGTGTTCCTCGTCGCCGCGCCGACCGGCGTCGACTGGGGGGTCGCCGGGATCCAGACGGGCGACGCCGACGCGTGGGTTCGCGCGGACGAGCCGCTCGCCGACCCCCGAAGCGCCTGGCTCCACGAGTACGTCCACACGCGGCAGTCGTTCACGACGACCGCCGAGACGCGCTGGGTGATCGAGGGCTCGGCCGACTACTACGCCGCCCTGCTCGCGCTCCGACAGGGGTTGATCGACTTCCCGGCGTTCGCCGACCACCTCGAACGCGGCGCCGAGGCGCCGTACGCCGACGACGTGCTTGCAAACCCGGACACGTGGACGACGGCCACGCCCTACCGCAAGGGCTCGCTCGTCGTCGGGGAGACCGACCGCCGGGTCCGGCTGGCCGCCGACGGCGGCGCCAGCTTCGACACGGTGTTCGCTCGCCTGAACCCCGAGTCCGCCCCCGTCTCCGGCGACCGCTTCCTCGCGCTCGTCGCTGAGGCCGGCGACGAGTCGGTCGCCGAGGAGACGGGACGGGTCGTCCGGACGGACGCCGTCCCCGAGATGTGGTCGGCATCGGCCCACGAGACAGCGTTCGGCACCCCGGTCGCTCGCATCGCGGTCGACTCGCCGGCGGAGGTCGGCGTCGGGAGTAAGTTCCGGAACGGGAGCCTCGCGCCGCCCGTCACGGTCGCCGTCGGCGAGACGGTCACCGTCCCGCTGTCGGTCTCGAACGACGGCGGCGCCGCCGGCGACTACCGGGTCGCGCTCGCGGCGAACGACCGGACGGTCGCCGTCGCCAACGGGACGCTCTCGGCCGGCGAGAACGCGACCGTGCCGCTGTCGTGGACGCCGACCGAGCCCGGGACGTACGCGCTGACGGTGCGCGGGCACACCTACGAGGTCTTCGTCGAGGAGCCGTCGACGCCCTCGGTCGCCGCGGTGTCGCTGAACCGGACGAGCGTCGCCGCCGGCGACGCGGTGCTGGTGACCGCCGAGGTCGTCGCCGACGGGGCGGTTCCCGCCGCGGGCGACCTCGCGGTCCGCGTCGACGGCCGCACGGTCGCGACCGAGCGCGTCCGCGTCGCCCCCGACGACGCAGCGACGCTGCGGGTACCGATCCGCGTCGACGAGCCGGGAACCTACACCGTGTCGGTCGGCGACGCGACCGCGTCGCTCACCGTCGAGGCGGCTGACGGGGAACGCGGGGACGACGCGGGCGGTGGCGACGCGAACGGGGACGCCGACGACCTCGGCGTCTCCGCCCCCGGATTCGGCGTCGGCGCGGCCGCGGCGTCGCTGGCGCTCGCGCTCGCGCTGGCGGCCCTGCGGGGGCGCCGGTCAGAAGGGTGACTGCGGGCCGTCGTCGGCCGCGGCGGCGTCCCCGTCCGCGTCGGCGACGCCGGCTTCGAGCTCGCCGTCCCACGCCTCCAGCCCGCCTGCCATGCTCTCGACGCGCGCGTCGGTCGTCCCCTCGAAGGACGTGATGAGGTTCGCCGCCTGGACGCTCGCCTTGCCGTGCGGGCACACCGTCACGATGTGTTCGCTCCCGGTCAGCGACGCCACCCGGTCGGGTAGCTCCTGAAACGGGACGTTCTCGGAGCCGGGGATGTGGCCGCGCTCGTACGCCCCCGGCGAGCGGATGTCGACGACGCGGACGTCCGCGTCCTCCGCGAGGAGCCGCTCGACTTCGTCGGGCGTGATCTCGCCGTCCATGCCCGTGGGGAGCCGTCGCCGGGTGAAAAGCGCTCCGCCGTCGGCGACCCCGTCGGACCCCGTCGATCGCCGACCGGACCGTCCCGGCTACAGCACCCCCTCCTCGCGGGCGAGCAGCACGCCCTCGAGGGTCGCGTCGTTGGTCGGCGGCGAGCGGACCACGTCGACCGCCTCGTCGACGGGGACCGCCCGGGGGACGAGGTACTCGTTGTCGTCGAGTTCCTGTCCGACGGGCTCCAACCCTTCCGCGAAGACGAACCCGCGGGTGTGGCGAAGCAGTCCGGTCGTACACTGCACCTCGCCGAGCACGGAGAGCGAGTCGGCGGCGAAGCCGGTCTCCTCGCGCAGCTCCCGCCGGCCCGCTCCGGTGTACGACTCCCCGGCCTCGACGATGCCCGCGGGGAGTTCAAGCTGCGTGTTGCGGACGGTCGGGCGGTACTGCTCGACCATGAGGAGATCGTCGCCGGCGCGGGCAACGACGACCACGGCCGTCGCCAGCTCTGACCAGTAGTACTTCTTCGTCGAGCCGTCGGGGTGTTCGACGAGGTCGTAGCCGGCCGTCACCCACCCCGTCTCGTACTCCACCGCCGTCTCCAGCACGGGCCACTCTGGCTCGCCCGGCCAGTCGTGGCGGCGGCCGTCGCCGAAGTCGGGTTCGTCGGTGGTCCACTCGTCGGCGGCCGCCTCCGAGTCGTTCGCGTCGTTCGCGTCGCGGCTGTCGTCGTTCACGGTTGGACGACGCTTACGCGGTAGCGGGTATCGTTGTACCGGACGAAGACGGCGTCGCCGTCGACGGCGCCCGCGGGCGCGAACTCCCGGAACGTCGACAGCTCGTCGAACGGCGAGTGGCTGAACTCCTCCTTCAGGCCGTACGGTCCCCGGCGGTACGCCTCCGAGCGCCCGTCGTCCGCCTCGACCGCCGAGAAGAAGTACTGGAACCGCTGTTCGGCGATGCCGCCCTCGGTCGCGTTCAGCTCGTAGGCGGGGCCGTCGGCCTCGGCCGCGGGCGTCGCCTCCAGGTAGTACGGGTCGCCCGACCCGAGGTACGACGGGAGCGCCCCGAGCGCGAGCAGGAGGAGGACGACGGCGACGATGCCGACGAGGAATTTCCGGGTGACCGGTCGCATGGGCGCGGTAGGGGACGGCGGCGCAAAACGCGTTATGCCTCGTCGCTGCCGGTTTCGCCGCCGTCGTCGACGACGGGTCGGTACGCCCGTCCGAACGCGCGCCGGCGGAGCGTGCCGAGCGCGGCCTCTCGCTCGGCCTGCCACGTCGCCGCGACCACGGGCTTGGGGACCTCGCCGTCGGGCGCGAACGCGACCGGGTGCCAGACGACGTTGTCGACGTTGTCGCTGCCGGCCATGTCCGACTCGTACTCGGGGTGGTCGTCGAGCCACGCCTCGTACTCCTCGCGCGTGCCGACGTGAACCTCCAGCAGCGACGCGAACAGCGCGTCGCGAACCGTCTCGATCACCTCGCCGGTGACGCGGTCGGCGTACTCCTCGCGGTCGAACTCCATCGCCTTCGCCGCCTCGCGGACGGCGACCTTCGCGGCGGGCACGAGCGTGTCGTACTCCTCGCGGGCCTCCGCGGGCGTCGCCGGCGCGAGCGTCCCTTCGGTGTCCATACCCGTCGGTGCGGGCGTGCGAGCCAAGAGTCGTTCCCTTCCGGGACCGCGACCGGCTACTCCTCGGTCGCGTCGTCGCCGTCGCCGTCGCTGTCGCCGTCGCGGTCCTCGTCCAACCCGTACATCTCCTCGGTCAACTCCTGTGCCTCCTCCAGCACCGACTCGACCGCCTCGTCCGTCACCGCCTCGGCGATGCCACCGCCGCCGGCGACGTCCGGGCGCTCCTGATCCCCGTGGTCGTGCGAGTGCCCGTGTCCGCCGGTCGCCCCCGAACCGGTCGTATCCTCGAACACCTCGTCGTATTCGGTCTCCTCGGCGAACTCTGTCACTACCGACGCCAGGTCCGCGGGCGTGCGGTCGCCCCAGTCGTCGACGTGCTCGTCCAGCCAGTCCTCGTGCTCGTCGCCGTGGAGCATCGCCGTGAACGCCAAGTGGTTCGCGAGGTGCTCGCTGTCGCGCTGGGGCGTCTCGCACACCGGACAGGCGTATCCCATACGCCGACTGGGGCGCCGAGCGTGAAAACGACTGCCGTCCGCGGTCGCCGGGCCGCGGCCGCGAGGCGGCGTCGGCTCCAGACCTACGACTCGCCCGCGTTGCGCTCGCGGACCCACTCGCCCAGGTCGAGTCGCATCACGAACGCCGACTCGCCGTCGCCGTAGTATCGCGGGATCCGCCGGGCCGGCCGGAACCCCTCGTCGTCGTACAGGTCCTGGGCGCGGTGGTTGCTCTCGCGAACCTCGAGCTTCACCACGCTCGCGCCCGCGGCCGCCAGCTCCGACAGCGACGCCCGGAGCAGCCGCCGGCCGAGCCCCCTCCCCTGTGCGTCGGGGCGCACCGCGAGGTCCTTGATGTGGCCGATGTCCTGTCCGTGGTTCGGCGTCACGTCGCCGACGACGTAGCCGATCACGTCGCCGGCGTCGATCGCGCCGTCGATCGCGTCCCCGCCCGCTGCTGCCCGAGCGCCGGCGTCCGGATCGCCCTCCGCGACGAGAAACCCCGGCGCGTCGAGCAGCCCCTCGAAGGCCGCGTAGGGCCACGGCTGGGCGAACACGGCCTTCTCGATGCGGAACACGCCGAGCAGGTCCGCCCGGCCGGCCGGGCGGATCCGCGGCTCGTCGGTTTCGTCATCGCCCGCGGCAGCGCCGCGCGAGGTGGTCACGACCCGCCCTTTGGAGGTTGTAGGGATAAGTGAACTGGCGGACGACCGATGAAGCGGCATCTCCATAGTGTGTTGCGGTGCGGCGCGGCCGACGTAGCGTACCGCGAGCGAGGGCCGTTAGGCCCGAGCGAGCGGCAGTTTTGGCATTACGGGAAATCGAAGATTTCCCGTCAGCAGTCGGATTCCTGCGGAATCCGACGACATGAACGGGTTTTCAATGAGGGTTCCCGCAGGCCGCCGAAGGCGGCCGAGGAAACCCTCATCCGAAAAGCGGTTCTTCGTGGGCGGCTCGGGCCGTGCGGCCGACCGGAGGTCGGCCGCACACACCTCGCCGCCGTCAGACCGAGGTCTCGCTGCGCTCGACCTCGCTTTAGTCGTCAGCGGGCGCCGCGCCGCTGCCTGACTCGTGCTGCTGCTTCGTCCACGAGAGCTTCCCGCCGGCCGCGAGGATCTTGCGCTCGCGCTCGGAGGCGTCGAGGTGCGCCGTGGCCTCCCAGTCGTCGTTCACGCGGACCGTGAACTCGGTGGCGCCGTTGCGGACGCCCTCGCCCACGTCGTCGACGATCTCGACGTCGTCGCCCTGGTCGATCCTCTCGTACGTCTCCTCGTCGATGGTGAGGGGGACGAGACCGAAGTTGAACAGGTTCGCCTTGTGGATGCGGGCGAAGCTCTGTGCGAGCACGCCCTCCACGCCGAGGAACATCGGGCACAGGGCCGCGTGCTCACGCGAGGAGCCCTGGCCGTAGTTCTCGCCGGCCACGAGGAAGCCGCCGTCGGCGTCCAGCGCGCGCTGGGCGAACGTGTCGTCGACGCGGCTCAGCGTGAACTCCGAGAGCTTCTCGATGTTCGAGCGGAACTTGAGGATGTCCGCCGTCGCCGGGATGATGTGGTCGGTCGTGATGTTGTCCTCCATCTTCAGGAGCGCCTCGCCCTCGATATCGGAGGCGAGCTCGTCCTTCAGGGGCACGTCGCCGATGTTCGGGCCCTTGATGAGGTCGTCGTCGACGGCCTCGTCGGGGCTGATGATGTCCGGGTCGGACTCGCCCATGCCGGGACCGTACTTGGTGCCCATCTCGAGACCGGGCGCCTCCAGGTCGCCGAGCTCGTCGGCCAGGTCGCGCGGGTCGACGATCTCGCCGGCGATGGCCGCCGCCGTGGCGACCTCGGGCGAGCAGAGGAACACCGAGTCGTCCTCGATGCCCGAGCGGCCCTCGAAGTTGCGGTTGAACGTCCGCAGCGACACGGAGTCGGAGGCGGGCACGTGGCCGATGCCGATACAGGCGCCACACGTCGCCTCGGAGAAGTTGACGCCGGCGGCCATCATCTCGGCCGTCCAGCCCTCGCGGGCGAGCATCTCGGAGGCCTGCTTGGAACCGGGCGCGACGATCATCTCGGTCTTCTTGGCGACCTCACGGCCCTTCAGCATCTTCGCGCCGGGGAGGATGTCCTCGTAGGCGCCGTTCGTACAGGAGCCGATGATGACCTGCTCGACGTCCTCGCCCGCGACCTCGCGGACGGGCACGACGTTGTCGGGCATCGACGGCTTGGCGATGAGCGGCTCCAGCGACGAGAGGTCGACCTCGATGGTCTCGGCGTACTCGGCGTCCTCGTCGGGCGAGAGGTCGACGTACTCCTCCTCGCGGTCCTGGCGCGCCAGCCAGTCCTTCGTCTTCTCGTCGGTGCCGAAGATCGAGGACGTGGCGCCCAGCTCGGTGCCGAGGTTCGTGATGGTCGTCCGCTCGGGAATGGTGAGCTCCTCGACGCCCGGGCCGGTGTACTCCAGCACCTTGCCGACGCCGCCCTTGACGGTCAGCTCGCCCAGCAGGTGGAGCGCGACGTCCTTCGCGGTGGCCCACTCGGGGAGCTCGCCGGTCAGCTGGACGTTCACGACCTCGGGCATCTCGACGTAGTAGGCGCCGCCGCCCATCGCGACCGCGATGTCGAGGCCGCCCGCGCCGATCGCCAGCTGGCCGAGGCCGCCGGGGGTCGGCGTGTGCGAGTCCGAGCCCAGCAGCGTCTTGCCGGGCGCGGCGAAGTTCTCCTTGTGGACCTGGTGGCAGATGCCGTTGCCGGGGCGGGAGAAGTACGCGCCGAAGGTGCCCGCCGCAGAGCGGAGGAAGCGGTGGTCGTCGGTGTTCTTGAAGTCGAACTGGTACGTCTGGTGGTCACAGTACTGCGCGGCCAGTTCCGTCTGAACCTCGTCGAGGTCCAGCGCCTCGAACTGCAGCCACACCATCGTGCCCGTCGTGTCCTGCGTGAGGACCTGGTCGATCTCGATCCCGATCTCCTCGCCGGGTGTCAGCTCGCCCTCGACGAGGTGATCGTCGAGAATCTGCTCCGTAATCGTCTGTCCCATATCGTCCGCGTATCTTCGCTCTGCGGATATAAATCCGGCGAGTTCTCACCCTGACGTTCGTGATAGACTGCCGCTCCGTCCGGTAATTATTGCACAGCCGACGCGAATATTGCCTCACATTCTGGTCGAATGATCCTTCCTCGCCGTCGTTCGTGGACGGTCGCATCCGCGTCTCGACCGTCGCTTGTCGACCGGCGGGCTTTTCGGTCGGCCTGTCTCTCCCTCGGGTATGTTCGAATCGGGTGCCGCCGTCGCGGACCACATCGACCCCGTCGACGACGACCAGATCCAGCCGAACGGCGTCGACCTGACCGTCGACGCGCTGTACGAACAGACCGAAGCGGGCCGGATCACCCGCGACGGGAAGCGCGTCGGTGACCGGGCCGAGATCGAGCCGGAGGACGGCCTGTACTGCCTCGACCCCGGCGCGTACGTGCTGCAGTACGGCGAGCACCTGCGGATCCCCGACGACCACGTCGGCTTCGTCTACCCGCGGTCGACGCTGCTGCGCAACTCCTGTATGCTGAACACCGCGGTGTGGGACGCCGGCTACGAGGGCCGCGGCGAGGGACTGCTTCAGGTGGGCCACCGGATCGAGATCGAACCCGGCGCCCGCGTGGCGCAGTTCGTTCTCGCGGCCGCCGACCACGAGGGCCACTACGACGGCACGTACCACGGCGAGGGATAGGACCGCAAGCGTCACCGCGGCTCCTCGCTTCGCTCGTCGCGGTGCTGCACACAGAAACGGGCTGGGAGGGATTCGAACCACGCCGTCGGCTCGCTTCGCTCGCCGCCGTCTACTTCGAATCCCTCCAGCGGGCGCTATTCACTGCTCGCTGACGCTCGCAGGAATAGCGGGCTGGGAGGGATTCGAACCCCCGACCGTCCGGTGACCTCCCCGCACGCACGCGCCGTCCGAACGGGTTAAAAGCCGGACGCTCTCCCTAACTGAGCTACCAGCCCTCATCCGACCATACCGTCGTGCGCGCATAAGCGTTTACGAACGACGGCGACGGCCCGGCCGCCACCCACACGACCTTATCGACGGCCGCCGACCGGCACCCATGACCGTCCCCGACCTCCGGGACCTCGCGACCCGGCTGTGCTCGTTTGAGACGACCGACGGCGACGAGGCGGCCGCCGCCCAGTGGCTCCGCGACCGCCTTGCCGACGCCGGCTTCGAGACGTACTCCTGGGAGGCCGACCCCGAACGCCTCGCCGAACACCCGTCGTTCCCGGACGATCCGGCCGACATCGACGCGGCCGGGCGTCCGAGCGTCGCGGGCGTTCTCCCGTTCGGCGACCCCGACGCCGGCCGAACGATCGTCCTCAACGGCCACCTCGACGTGGTTCCCGCGGACGACGACCTCTGGACGAGCGACCCCTTCGACCCCGTGTGGGGCGTGGCCGACGACGGCGCGGAGACGCTCACCTGCCGCGGCGCCGTCGACATGAAGGCCGCCGTCGCCGCCTGCGTCCACGCCGCGCTCGACCTCCGGGAGGCGGTCGATTCGGGCGATCTGAACATCGACGGCCGGGTCGTCGTCGAGGCGGTCGCCGGCGAGGAGGAGGGCGGCATCGGCGCGGCCGCGGCGGCGCTCGACTCGCCGTACCCGTTCGACCGCGACGCCGCCCTCGTCGCGGAGCCGACCGAACTCCGCGCCGTCACGGCGACGGAGGGAACCGTGATGAAGCGTCTGGAGATCGCGGGCCGGAGCGCCCACGCCGCGACGCGGTGGAACGGCGTCGACACCCTCCCGCTGTTCGAGGAGATCAGGCGGGGGTTCACCGACCTGGAGGCCGAGCGGTGCGAGCGCGTCACCCATCCGCTGTACGAGGGGTTCGACGTGCCGTGGCCCGTCGTCTGCGGCCGTGTCGAGGCGGGGTCGTGGGCCTCGACCGTGCCGGGAACGCTGACCGCCGAGTGGCGGATCGGCGTCGCGCCCGGCGAGACCGTCGACGAGGTGGAGGCGGAGTTCGAGGAACGGCTCGCACGGATCGTGGCGGAGGACGACTGGCTGCGCGAACACCCACCCGAGTTCGAGCGCTTCTCGATCATGTTCGAGCCCGCGGAGATCGGCGCCGACGAACCCGTCGTCCGGTCGCTTCGGGCGGCGATGACCGACGCGGGACTGTCCGACACCGCACCCGTCGGCGCGACGTACGGCGCGGACAACCGCCACTACGTCGCCGCCGGGGTCCCGACGGTCGTGTTCGGGCCCGGGAGCGTCGAGCGGGCGCACTTCCCCGACGAGACGGTCCGCTGGACGGACGTGGAGACGGCCAGAACCGTGATCCGTGACGCCGCCGCGCGGTTCCTCGCGACCGACTGAGCCGTCGCGGGCGACGGTGACGCGACCGCGACGTAGCCGACGGGATCGGTCGGTCAGTCCTCCCGGGCGGCGTCGAGCGAGTCGGCGATCACGTCGCCCGGGTCGCGGTTCTCCAGCGACGCGCGGTCACGAAGCCGGCGGTAAACGTCGAGCGGGAGGTCGACGTTGAGGGTTCCGGGGGTGACACCTTCGGCCCGGAGCGCCGCCTCGGGGGCGGTGCCGTCGTTGATCGCGCTGGCCGCGCGGCGCACCTCGCGGACGGTGAGGCCGGCGTCGAGGACCGCCCACGCGAGGTCGAAGCGCGCGTCGCCGGCGACGCGCGCGATGTGTTTCGCGGCCGTCGGCGCGATGTGGCCGCGGGCGACGTGCCGGCGGACCGATTCGGGAAGGTCGTGCACGCGGGCCCACTTGCGGATGAACGACACCTGGACGCCGTCGCCGGCGGCCTCGGCGGCGGCCTTGTACGAGCCGTGGCCGCGCACGAGCGCGGCGCAGGCGGCGGCCCCGCGCAGCATGACGACGTTGTCGTCGCCGGCGACGGCCTCGCTGGCGAACCGGCGGACGGTCTCGGCGGCCTCGGCGAGGCTCTCGTCGTCGTCGGGGTCGAACCGGGCCGCGCGCTCGGCACGCTCGCCGGTGACCGCGGGGTCGCCCCGGACCACGGGCTCGCCGACCTCCGCCTCGCGGTCGGCGCGACGGGTGCCGACCGGTCGATCCCGCCCCCGGGCGCGGTCCTCGTCGTCACGGCCGTCGCCGGGGCGCTCGTGACTCATCGTCCACTCGTCGGCTCCGCCGCGTCAAAAGGCTCCCGGGGGTGGCCGTCCCTGCCGTGACCTGTGACGGCCGGGGTGTCGCCGCGGCCAGCCACATCGACGCCGCTTTGCCGCGGCCGACCCGAGCGCGAGTATGCTCCGCTACGTCACGACGAACCCCGGGAAGGTCCGCGAGGCCCGCGAGTACCTCGGCGACGAGGTCTCCCAGCTCGACTTCGACTACACGGAGATCCAGGCCGACGACCTCGCGCCGATCGCCGCCCGCGGCGCCCGCGAGGCGTACCGCCACGCCGGCGAGCCGGTGCTCGTCGACGACGCCGGCCTGTTCGTCCGCGGGTTCGACGGCTTCCCCGGCCCGTACTCCGCGTACGTCGAGGACACGATCGGCGTCGAGGCCGTCCGTCGACTCGTCGACGCCGAGCTCGACGACCGCCGGGCCTCGTTCCGCTGCGTGCTCGCGTACTGCGACGGCGAGCCGTTCGACGCCTCCCCCGACCCCGTCGACCGCGACGACCGCGTCGCAGCGGCCGCGACGGGGGCCGAGCGCGACGACGCGGAGACCGAGCCGCTCCCCGTCAAGCTGTTCGAGGGCGTCGTCTGCGGCGAGATCGTCGAGGCGCGCGGCGACGGCGGCTTCGGCTACGACCCGATCTTCGAGTACGACGGGTCGACGTTCGCCGAGATGGACGCCGCAGAGAAGAACGCGATCTCCCACCGCGGGCGGGCGTTGGAGAAGTTCGGGGTGTGGTTTGCCGAGCGGTAGCGAGGCAAACTACGGAAGACAACCGAGCGAAGCGAGTGCAGTCTTCAGGTGGTATCAGGAGCGTAGCGACTGATAGTAGACGAGTCGGTTCGAGCGCAGCGAGAAGTGTCTCGGCGTGGGTTGCCGAGCGGTAGCGAAGCGAACCACGGCTGACGGTCGGGCGAGGCGAACGGCGGCCGACACGCGCCGCGGTCGCCGACGCTAAGCCGTCGCCGCCGCAACGCGATCGCATGCCCCGCGCGGTCGCCATCAACGTCGCCGCCAACACGAACCTCCCGGGTCGTCGCGGGCCGGTGTACCCGGACGGCTCGTTCGTCTACGTCCCGATCCCCGAGCGCGAGCCGACCGCCGGGCCGGTCCCCACCTACGCCGACCTCGACCTCGCCGCGTACGTCCCCGACGACGCGGTCGACCGCCCGGTCCACCTCGATCCGGAGTTCGCGGGCGCGCTCGGCCGCGAGGCGTACACCTACGGCGATCCCTACGGCGTCAAGGCCCGACCGATCTCCGCGCTGGAGCCCGGCGACTCCCTCCTATTTTACGCGACGTTGACCGTCAGCGACGAGGACGCGGACCGCGCAAACCGCGCCGACCGCCCCGCCCGAGCCAACCGCGTCGACTGGCTGCCACCCGACTGGGGCTGTTTCCTGATCGGCGAGTTCCGCGTCGCGGAGGTGCTCACCGGCGACGAGTACCGGAAATCCGACGCGGCGACCCGGGAGCGGTTCGCCTCGAACGCGCACGCCCGCCGCGAGTCGTTCGACGCCGCGGTGGTCGTCCGCGGCGACCCCGACGGCTCGCGGCTGTTCGACCGCGCGGTCCCGCTGTCGACGCCCGCCGGCGGCGCCGACGCGAACCGGCTGGTCACCGATCTCTCGGCCGATTCGGGGAAGGGCCCGTGGTGGCGGCGCGTCCTCCGGTACGACGCCGACGCGACCGCGACGCTGCGCGAGCGGATCGACGCGGATCCGGCCGACTGGCCGGCGTGATCACCCGATAACGCGGTGGTGGTACGCCCACCCCCACACGAACGTGAGGACGACGAGGAGCCCGGCGGCGGCCACGCCGGCCACCGCGTCGGTCGCGGCCGCCGCGCCGACACGGTCGACGAGATGGACGCCCGCAGCGTTGGCGTACGCGACGAGTTCGCGCGCGCTCACGAGGTGCTTCAGGACGTCCTTCAGATACGAGGCCGACACCATCGCCGCCAACGCGGCGACGGCGTGCGAGATACCGGTTCGGTGGGGCATACGTCGCTGTCGTCGCGTCGGGGTGATATATGTTAGTGCCGGTGAACGTGCGCGGGCTACGGGCGGATGTACGCCCAGCCGTCGCCTTGGAGCCGGGTGAGTTCGCCGACGCCGGAGGACGCCGCCTCGACGCCCGCGGGGAGGTCGTCGAGCGTCGCCGTCGCGCCCCGCAGCGCGTTCGAGCAGACGCTGAACGCCGTTTCCGCGTCGTCGCCGCCGGCGCCGTCCTCGCCCCCGTCGGCGGCGAGGACGGCCTCGACGCGCTCGCGTCCGTCGGGCTCGGCCGCCGCGTCGATGACCGCGGGGTTGTCGACGACGACCGCGACGGCCGTGACCGACACCGTGTCGTCGCCGAGGAGGTTCCGGACCTTCGCGTCGACGTACGAGAGCTGATCGACGGTGGAGACGTGGAAGACGGTGCGCATATCCTGTGTCACGGTCGTCGGCGCCGTGGCTGTTTCGTTCGGCTTCGCCAGAAGTGCGCCGTCCAGGAATTGAACCACGCTCGGACGTGCTCGCGCCGCTGCGCGCGTCCGATCTACTTCAATTCCCGTCGGCGATGTCTCTCACTGGCGTTCGAGACATGCGCCGTCCGGGAATTGAACCCGGGCTATTAGCTTGGGAAGCTAATGTCCTACCACTGGACCAACGGCGCGCTCGTTCGTTTCACTCACTCGCGCCCCGAGGCTCGCGATTCCTCCGGAATCGCTCACCAACGGCGCTCGTGTGTGCCTCAACGTATTCGATCGCCGCACTTCAACTAATCGGTCGCCGGCGTCGCCACGGAACTGGACGCACGTCCACGATCCGCGGAGACGAGGGAGCTATTAGTTCGGCGCCGACCTACCCGGAGGCGATGAGCGAATCCGTCCTGTTGGACGAGGAATCGACCCCGTTGGACCTGCGCCTGTCCGACGCCGAACTCGACCGGGTACACGCGCACCTCACCGACTTCATCGCCGACCAGGTCGACGCAGCGGGCGCCGACGGGGCGGTGCTGGGGCTGTCGGGCGGGATCGACTCGACGACGGTCGCGTACCTCGCGGTCGACGCCCTCGGCGCCGACAGCGTTCGGGGCCTGGTGATGCCCGGGTCGGTGAACACCGAGGAAAACATGAGCGACGCCGAGCGCGTCGCCGAGGATCTCGGGATCGCCTACGACGTGATCGAGATCGAGCCCATCGCCGAGGCGTTCTACGACGCGCTCCCGGAGGCGGCCGACGAGAAAATGGCCGAGAGCAACGTCCGCGTGCGCGTTCGCGCGGTGCTCAACTACTTCGCCGCCAACGCCGACGACCGCCTCGTCCTCGGGACGGGCAACCGTAGCGAGGCGCTCACGGGCTACTTCACGAAGTACGGCGACGGCGCGGTCGACTGCAACCCGCTCGGGAACCTCTACAAACAGCAGGTTCGCCAGCTCGCGGCCCACGCCGGCGTCCCGCACGACCTGGTGATGAAGACGCCCTCGGCGGAGATGTGGACCGGCCAGACCGACGAGGAGGAGCTGGGGCTCGACTACGACACCCTCGATGCGGTGCTCGCGCTCCACGTCGACGGGCCGCTGTCGACGGCCGCGACCGTCCGCGCGCTCGACGTGACCGCCGAGGAGATCGCCCGCGTCGAGGAGCTGTACGAGTCCTCGAAACACAAGCGCGCGATGCCGCCGGCGCCCGCCGAGTTGTCGCTGTAGCGTCTGCCTGGACACGAACCGGATCGGTGACCGGGTCGGCGACCGGCTCGGAGACCCGTTCCGCTATCGGACCGGGTTCTCCGGGCCGCGACCGATGTACTCGGCGGCGAACGCCCGCACGACGTCCTCGTCGTACTCGTCCATCCGGAGGAGGTGGCGCCACGCGGTGAGCGTGTACGGCGCCTGCGGGTCGTCGTAGGGGTTCGGGACGGCGACGAAGCTCTGCCACGTGCCGGTGTGGCTGTTCGCCCACGTCTCCAGCGACGACCGCGCCTCGTCAGTCAGGGCGTCGGGAACGTAGTAGGCGACGATCGCGCCGTGTTCGAGCGTGTGGACGAGATCCCCCATCGTCTGCGGTTCCTCGTAGAACCCCGCCTCGACGACGCCCGAGTAGTGGGGTCCCGAGGTGGGTGGTTGCGTGTCGTACTCGACCTCTGTGCCGCGCTCGACGTGTTCGACGCCCTCGCTGGGGAACGACTCCACGTCCTCGAGGAGTTCGGGGTCGCCGTTCTCCGGCAGCGAGGTGTCGCCGCCGCCGCCGAGACAGCCGGCGAGCGCGGCGACCGCGCCGGCGCCGACGACGCCGAGGGTCCGGCGTCTGGAGAGCGAGGAGCGATCCGCGGGGTCGTGTCCGTCGGTCATACCCGAGGTACGCGGCCGCGAGGATTCAACTGTTGTGGTGTCGTGCTCGCTCCTCGGTCGGTCGTTCTCACTCCCGGCCGGCCGTCCTCACTCCCCGAACCGCTCGTCGTGCAGGCGCGCGAACGCCGCCCGCTCGTCGGCCGCGGTCTCCGCGCCGCGGGCGCCGGCGCGAACGAGCCGCTTCACGGCCGAAAGCGCCCCGGGGTCGTTGTCGGCCACGTCCCGCGCGACGGTCGTCGGGTCCGGGACGACGCGGGAGACGAGCCCCACCGCCCGCGCCTCCTCGGCGTCGACGACCCGCGCCGAGCAGGCGATGTCGAGGGCGACGCCCTCGCCGACGATCCGGGGGAGCCGGGCGGTGCCGCCCCACGCGCCGAACAGCCCGAAGGAGACGCCCGTCTCCGCGAACGTCGCCGCAGGCGTCGCGACCCGGAGGTCACACGCGAGCGCCAGCTCGACGCCGCCGCCGCGGGCCGCGCCGTCGACGCCGGCGATCACGACCGCGTCGGCCGATTCGATCGCGTCGGCGACGCGCTGGCCGTGTTCCGCGAACGCGGCGGGGTCCGCCAGCGACTCGACCACGTCGAGGTCAGCGCCGGCACAGAACGCGGAGCCGGCGCCCCGGAGCAGCACGACCGGCTCGTCGCCCTCGACGACGGCCGCCTCCAGCGCGTCGAGGGCGTCGGGGGTGAGCGCGTTCCGGGCCTCGGGGCGGTCGATCGTCACGGTCCGGTACTCCCCGTCGGCGGCCCGTTCGGCGCGTATCACGGGACGGGATAGCCCCCCGTTTCCAAAGGTCTTTGCGTGTGCCCGGTCTATCGCGTGCCGATGGATGACGCCGCGCGGACTCGGGCCGCCGCGGAGCGGTCGGTCGGCGACGTCGAGCCGGCGGCGCTCCGGAGCGCGCTGACCGACCGCTTCGACGACGCGGAGATGACGCCCGGAGCGCTCACGTTGCTGTCGGCCCGCGCGCTCGACCCCGACGTGGACCTGGCGGGCGTCGAGGACCACGCCGCCGGCGTCCAGCTCATTTACGAGGGCCTGCGGCTCACCCGCGAGCTCTCCCAGACGGAGCCGTGGGCGACCGCGGACCTCGACGCCGCCGGCGACATCGACGCCGACCTCGACGTGCTCGCGGCGGACGTATCCGTCTCGCGCGGCTTCTACCTGCTCGCCCGGACGGCCGCCGCCGGGAAGGCCGTCGAGACGGTCCGGGCGTTCGGGCGGGATCAGACGCTCCGGCGCGACACCGAGCCCGAGGAGGCGGCGGCGCTGGACCGCAACCTGGAGGCCGACGTGTTCGAGCTCGCGGTCGTCGCCGGCACCGCCGCCGTCGGCGCCAGCGCGCCCGCCGACCTGCTGTCGTACGCCGCCGAGCTGGCCGCCGGCGACGACGACCGCATGCCCGCCGTCGGCGCGCTTCCGGACTCGACGGGCGACCGCATCGCCTCCCTCGCCGACGAGGACCGCGTGGCGTCGTCCGCCGACTCCTGACTCGGTCGCGGGCTCCCGGCGTGCCGGCTTTCGGTTCGACCCGGTCGTCGTCCCGTGATACTGCGTGCCCCTCGTGGCGTCTGATCGTAACGCCTAAAGACGACTCCCGGCTATCCCTATTCGCGCCTGGGTAGCTTAGCGGTAAAGCGCGTCCTTGGTAAGGACGAGAGCGCGGGTTCAAATCCCGCCCTAGGCTTCTTCGGTTCTTACACCACCCACAGTCCCGTCCTCACGCCGCCAACGATGCCGTCACTCCTCCGCCGCCGCGAGCCGGGGCACACGCACCGTCACCTCGGTCCCGCCGCCCTCGCGGTCGTCGATCTCGAGGTCGCCGTCGGCCATCTCGGTGCCCCAGGCGATGAGCCACAGGCCGAGGCCGCTGCCGTGGTCCAGCGGCGTCTCGTTGCCCCGTTCGAGGGCGGTCCGTTCGTGGTCGTTGATCCCGGGGCCGTTGTCGGCGACGCGGATCTCGACCGTGTCGTCGGCGCAGGTCGCCCGCACGCGAACCCACGGGTCGTCGTCGTTGTGTTCGGCGGCGTTCTCGACGACGTTGCGCACGACCGACGTGAGCACCGGCGACACCGCGATGTCCGAGCCGTCCCCGCAGCCGCCGTCCGGGGCCATCTCGAGGTCGACCGCGACCGACGGATACTCCTCGCGGACCTCCTCGACGCACTCGTCGAGCACGGTCGACAGCGTCAACGCCCGGCCGGGCTGGCGGCCCCGCTCGAAGATGTCGATCACGTCGCGCGCCTTGTCGCTGATCGCCTCGATGCGCATCGCGCCCTCCTTTACCGCCTCCACGTGGGCGCCCTCGGCGTCCATGAGGTCCGCGTTGCCGTAGATGAGGTTCGTCTCCGTGCGGATGTTGTGCCGGAGCACGCGGTTGAGCACCTCCAGCCGCTGTTGGCGCCGGAGGTGGTCGCTCACGTCGTGAAAGGAGATGACGCCGCCCAGCGAGCGGCCGTGGAAGTCCGCGACCGCGGTCACCGTCGCGTCGTACTGGCGGCTCTGGAGCCCCTCGCCGAGCGTGAGGTGTCGGGAGGCGCGCCCCTCCTCCGGCAGGTGCTCGTATCGGGGGATCACCTCGGCGGCCGGGTCCCCCAGCACGTCCCGCGGGTCGACGTCGAGTATCTCGGCCGCCTGCTCGTTCATGTCGACGACGTAGTCGTGTCTGTCGACGACGACCGCGCCCTCGCGCATGCGCTCGAACACCAGCCGCCGCGCGCGGTGGTTCGCCGACGGGCTCGTCCCGAGCAGCCGAAAGCGGGTGATCGCGCCGAGGTACGCGACGCCCGAGACCGCGAAGAACACCGGCGTCGGGTCGAGGCTCGGAATCGGGACCGCGCCGGCCAGGAACAACACGTTGCTCGCCCACGGCGCGAGCGTTCCGACGAGCAGCCCGAGGCTCTGGCCGCGGAACGGGAGCGAGTCGCTGCGGACCAGCCCCAACAGGGGGATCGACCCGAGCAGGCCGAGCAGGTAGGTGTAGCCCGTGATCACCCAGTACCAGGGGCCGCCGGTCCGGTGGAGCACCGTTCGCCCGGCCTCGGTGACGAGCTCCGTGTCGAGATACAGCAGGTCGTGATACCCGTTCGTCGCCGCGAGCACGACCGTGACGACCGGTACGACCGACAGCAGGCCGACGTACCGCGGCCGGACGTAGTGATCGCGGCCCGTGTACTCCAGCGCGAACAGGAGCCACGCGACCGGGATCACCACCACTCCCACCCACTGGACATCGGAGTAGAACACCTTCCCGGCGAGGGTCCCGGCGCGGTATTCGAAGACGAAGAACACCGACCACCACACCTGTCCGGCCAGCAGGGCAGTCAGCGGGACCGCGCCGGGTTCCTGTCGCTCGCGCCACGCGAGGAGCGCGGCGGTCGTCCCCACGACGACGGTGAGCAGCATCACCGCCGTCAGCGTTCCGGACGGGAGCACGTACCCTCCTGCTCGGGGGAGCACCGTAATAAATTCCGCCGTCGCGCAGCGCGCGACGATCTGACAGATCGACCGACGGCCCGCTTACGCCAGCAGCAGCGGCCCGACCAACGCGGCCGCGACGACGAGGTAGCCGGACTCCGCTGCCAGCGCGAGCGTGTCGCTGTCGACGCGACCGAGCAGCCCCGTGACGACCAGCGAGTACGCCAGGCCCACGCCGAGCGCGAGCGCGGGGCCCGCCCCGAGAACTCCGACCGTCGCCGCGGCGGCCACGATCCCGGCCGTGAGCAGATCGACGCAGTAGAGGATCCGACGCGTCGTCGGCACGCCGAACGCGACCGGCAGCGTCGACACGTCGATCGCGCGGTCGGCCTCGACGTCGCCGACGTTCGGGATCTCGGTGTCGACGAACGACCGGAGCAGGAAGTACGCGAACACGACCGCCGTCGCCGGGGTGACCGCCGCGTCGGTGAACGCGACCGGGAGCGCGGTCAGCGTCGTCGCCCACGCGAGCGCGACGACGAGGGAGTTGACGACGAGCACCTCCTTCAGGCGGCGGAGCCTGGGGGCGAGGCTCGGCACCCAGTCGGCGGCGTACGCCACCCAGAACACGCCGGGGAGCAGCGTCACGGCCAGCGCGACGGGACCGCCCAGCACGGAGATCGCGACCGCGAGCCCGTACGCGGCCGACGCCGACACGTACAGGCTGTCGCGGTGACGCCGGACGAACGCCGCACGGTCGGGGTCGGAGACGGCGTCGGTGTCCACGTCGGCGACCCGGTCGTTCGTGTACACCGCGAACGTCACCAGCCCGACGACCACGGGCGCCGGGTTCGGCGGCAACGACAGCAGCACCATCGCGATCGCCACCTCGGCCATCGCGATCGCCGCCAGATACGCGGAACTGTACACGAGCGCGTTGCCGGCGCGCTCGCCGTACGTGGTCAGCAGCTCGACGATCCGACCCGATCTCCCGGTCGCGTCGTGTCCGTCCGACGCGTAGTTTGATTCGTGGGACATGTGTGTTCGACGGAGTGGCCGGCGGATGGACGCCGGCGGACCCTTGGGGGTACCACCACCTCACTATCATAAAAATTCTGGTGTATGTGACACTGAATTGAGTCAGCCCCCGACCGTATAGAAATCGCTGGCGATAGCTGAGGTATTTAAGCGTTCGCCGGGGCGGCGAACCGGGGACGGCTCGGAGCAGCAGACCGGTCAGTCGCTCGGGCAGAAGTCGGGAACGGGGTCGACGGGCGGCGGGTCGGCGTCGACCTCAGTCGTCGAACCCGGTACCCGTCGCGGCGTCGGGAACCTCGTTTCTCACCACGTCGAGGCCGAGTTCCTCGATGGCGGCCTCCATGTGCTCGTCGTCGACGTAGTTCGCGCCGGCGGCGACGCGCTTCGACTGCGCGAGCGCCATCACCTCGCCGCGGCGGTCGTCGGGGAGCTCGTACTTGTCGACGACGAGCTCGATGGTGAGCCCGTTGTGGTCGCGGGTGTACAGCGAGTGGAACGCGCCGCGGTCGAACTCGCTGTAGCGGTGCCCGTGCTCGGAGAGCGACTCCTTGATCTCGGGCAGCTCCTCGGCGTCGATGGAGAAGGCGAGGTGGTGGACCGCGCCGACGCCGGGGCGCTGGCCGGGGGCGTTATCCCGGCTCTCCTCGACGAAGAACGTGATGATGCGGCCGTCGCCGCTGTCGAAGAACAGGTGCGTCACCTCCGGCGCGTCGAGGTTCGGCTGGCGCATCACCAGCGGCATCCCGAGCACGTCGCGGTAGAACGCCACCGTCGCCTCCTCGTTGCTCCCGATGAGCGTGATGTGGTCGGTGCCGGTCGTCCGCAGCACGCTGTCCTCGGGGCGCTCGGCGGTCACGGGGACGTCCGACTGGTCGGCGGGAACCTCGCCGTCGATGTCGTCTCTGGCCATACTCCCGGTACGTCCTCGGGCCACTTAGCCGCTCGCTGACATCGGTGTCACCCGCTACTCCACACGCCCCTCGCCGCCGGTCCCGCTCTCGTCGTCGCGGTCGCGGCCGTCGGCCGTCCCGTCCGCGTCGTCCGCGGACTCGCCAGCTTCGTCGACGCCGACGCGGCCGCGGCTCACGCCCGTCTCAAGCTCCCGCACGGCGTTCGTCCGTTCGTCGCCCGTGTCGCCGGCGTCGCCGGTGTTCTCGGTGCCCGCGGGCTCGAACAGCGCGACGTTCGCTTCCTCGTGTGCGACCGGGCGGTGCTCGACGCCCGCGGGGACGACCAGCAGCTCGCCGGCCGACAGGGTCGCCGTCGGCTCCTCGCGGAACTCGATGTCCAGCGGGCCGCCCTCGATAACCCAGAACAGCTCGTCCGCGTCGGGGTGGCTGTGCCAGACGAACTCGCCGTCGAGGCGGGCGAGCTTCACCGCCTGTCCGTTCAACTCCGCCGCCAGCCGCGGCGACCACGGCTCCTCGACGGAGTCGAAGCCCTCCGCGAGGGATACTTTCTCCATGCCGGACCCTGAGTACCGCCCGGAGAAAAGCCGTCGCCCCGACGCCGCTCCGTCGGCCCGTCGCCGATCCATGGGCCTACCGCAGGTCCTCGATCAGCGTCTCCGGAACCGCCGCGAGCACGGGATCGGGCGCGGCAGCGACGATGCGCTCGCCCGCGTCGACCAGCCGCCGCCGAACGAGGGCGTACACCGCGGAGACGACGAGGAGCCCTCCGATCGCCCAGCGCGCCGGCCCGTCGAGCGCCGCCAGCGCGGGAAGCGCGAGCGCGACCCCGAGCAGGAAGTCCTCCGGGGCGCCGTCGTAGCGCACCCACCGGCGGGGTGCGTGCCACCGCCCGCGGAGGTGCTCGTACACCGCCCGGTCGCCGGTCGCCTCCCACGGCCGGAGGGTGAGGTCGCCGCCGACGATGTCCGAGACGGCGTGCACCGCCGCCGCGACGAGGAAGGTCGCGAGCGACAGCGTCGCCGGCGACGGGGCGACCGCCGCCGCCGCGACCGCGACCGCGGCCGCGACGGTGCCGTACGCGGGGAAGTGGAGGTCCTTCCGGTGGTCGCCGAGCAGGTCGAGGTCGGGCGCCAGTCCGCCCACCGCCCCCGCGAGGACGACCGGGCCGGCCTCCGGCGCGAGCGCGACCGTCCCGAGCCCGACGGCCACGCCCGCGAGGACGTGGGTCGTCGCCATCATGGGCGATCCGAGGCGACGAGGCCGGAAAAGCCGGCCGTGATCCGTGCTACCGTCCCGCCTCCGCGACCGCGGCGGCGCCGAATCGGCGATAGCGCTTTGTGCTATGCCGTGGCATACCACTGCATGAAGATCGTCATCGTGGGGTACGGTCGGGTCGGGTCCCGGACCGCCCGGGTCCTCGACGAGGAGGGACACGACGTGGTCGTCGTCGACAACGACCACACGAAAGTCGAGCGCGCGCGCGAGCGCGGCTTCCGGGTCATCGAGGGCGACGGGTCGAACCCGTCGGTGCTCGCCGACGCGGGCGTCGCCGACAGCGACGCCGTCGGCGGGATCACGGGCGACCCGAAGCTGAACTTCGACATCTGCATGGAGGCGAAGGAGCTGGGCGACTGCCGGACGGTGATGCGCGTCTCCGAGGACTTCCACGAGGAGATCTACGACGAGTTCGAGCGCGCCGTCGACGAGATCATCTACCCCGAGCGACTCGGCGCCGCGGGCGCGAAGACCGCCATGCTCGGCGGGGACTTCAACGCCATCGGCGACCTCACCGAGCGCCTCCAACTCGTGACGATCGCGGTCGACGACGACGCCCCCGTGATCGGCGGGCACGTCAACGAGCTCTCGGTCGACGGCGGGCGGGTGTACGCGCACGGCCGCGCGAGAGAGCCGCTGACGATCCCGTTGCCCGGCACCACCGTCGAGTCCGGCGACCGGATCGCCGTGCTCGCCGAGACCGAGCGCGTCGGCGACGTGCGCGCGGCGCTGCTGGGCGAGTGAGCACATCGGGGAGCGTGTGGGGAAAGAGGCAGGGCGATGCCCTGGCAGGCGTGATCGGGGGGCCGCGAGCCTGCGACGCGGATACCGGGCCGAGCGTGTGCGGCGCGCGAGGCCGGCCCGTCGCCGTCGGCGTCCCGCAGTCGACGGTCGGGACGGTGCGTACGGTCCCGCGCCCGTTGGACGGGTCCGACCGCCCCACTATAAAGCCGCGTCAGACGTGAGCGGTCCGTCAGACGCCCGTACGACCCGATTTCGGCGGATGCGCCGCGATCGGGCCCCGCGCCGTTTCGCCGATCGACGGGAACGCTCTTGACGCGGGCTGTCGACGCATCCCACATGCACGGAACCGGACCGCCGCTCGTCACGCCCTTCGACGCCGACGGAGCCCTCGACGAGGCCGCCCTGCGCGACCTCGTCGGCTGGGTCGAAGATCGCGGGGTCGACTTCCTCGTCCCCTGCGGGTCGAACAGCGAGGCCGAGCTCATGACCGCCGAGGAGCGAACCCGGACGATCGAGGTCGTCGCCGAGGAGGCCTCGGTGCCGGTGCTCGCGGGCACGGGCAGCCCCGGGAAGCGCGAGACGCTGGCTGCGACCGACGCCGCCGCCGACGCGGGCGCCGACGCCGCGCTCGTGGTCACGCCGTTCTACTACGGCCACGACCAGGCGACCCTGGAGGCGTACTACCGCGAGGTCGCCGACGAGTCGCCGGTCCCGGTGTACCTCTACTCGGTGCCGGTCTTCACCGACGTGACGCTGGAGCCGGAGACGGTCGGCCGCCTCGCCGAGCACCCGAACGTCGCGGGCATGAAGGACTCCTCGGGGGACATCGGGGCGTTCCAGCGCACGCTCGACCGGACCGCCGACGCCGACTTCGATCTCGTGGTCGGCGCGGGCGGCGTCCTGGGGCAGGCGCTCGCGGCCGGCGGAACCGGCGGCGTGCTCGCGCTCGCCAATGTCGCCCCGGAGGCGACGACGGCGATCTACGAGGCGCACGCGGCCGGCGACGACGAGTGCGCCCGCGAACTCACCGCCGCCTGCGTCGAGTTGAACCACGCGATCACCGCCGAGTACGGCATCCCCGGGCTGAAGTACGCGATGCGCCGGCGCGGGGCGCCCGCCGGACACGCCCGTTCGCCCCACCGCCCGATCGACGCGGAGGCGAAGGCGGCGCTCGACGACCACCTCGCGGACTTCGAGGACCTGCGCGGCGACCTCTGAGGCGGCGCCGGCCGCGAACCCCCCGGAGGCGGCGCCGGTCCCGCACTCCCCAGGCTACACCTCCCGCTACTCCTTCCGGTCGTCCCCGTCGTCGTCGGCGTTCGTGCGGGTCGCCCGCGTCGCCGTCGCCTTGAACGAGGCGACCACCTCGCTCCCCTCGCGCAGGCCCAGCCGGTCCGCGCTGTCGACCGTGATCAGCGCCGAAAGCGGCTCGCCGGCGCCCACGTCGATCCGGACCTCGACGACCGCGTCGCCGCGCTCGACCGCCGCGGCGACGCCCGGGAACCGGTTCCTTGCGCTCGTCGCGTCGGGCGAGGGCGTCCCGCTCGGCTCGTGCAGCGTCACGGCGTCGGCGCGGACGCTCACCTGCACCGCGTCGCCGTCGGCCGGCTCCGGGTCGCCCACGGCGAGCGCCCGCAGCGGCCCGGCGTCGGTGTCGACGACCGCGAGCTCGCCCTCGCGTCCCGTCACGGTCCCGTCGAACACCGACTCCGCGGCGCCGGCGGTGCCCGCCAGCGCGGCCGTCAGCCGCTCGAAGCGCGCCAACAGCGACTCGGCGTTCCCGGTCAGGCTGCTCCCGCCGCCGTCGGCGCCGCCGCGGCGCCGGTCGACCAGGTCGCCGAAGGCCGACTCCAGCGCCTCCAACCGCGAGAGCGCCCGCGCCCGCGACCGGCCCAGGTCGCTCGCGGCGCCGCTGACCGACCCCGCGGCCGCGATGGCGCGCAACAACGCGGCGTCACGCCCGTCGAACGTCGCCTCGCCGGCGGTGAGACTCGCCTCGAACCCCGCGGTCCCCTCGTCGCCGTTCGGCCCCGCCGCCCCGTTCGACCCCGTCGCGCCGTTCGATCCCATCGGCCTCGGGTTCGGCGACCCGTGTGAAAACCGTTGCGCGCGCCGTCCGCCAGCCGTTCGCGGGTGCGCGCTCAGACACGAAACGGTGACCCGTTTCGAATCAGCGGTATCCGCCTTCGGGGTAACTGGTTCCCACAGCTATATGTGTCCGTGAGCGATCGTTGTTCCTATGTCGAAACAACGGAACGACGGGCACGACGGAACGGCCAGCAGGCGGGCGTTCCTGGCGGCGGCGGCGACGGGCGTCACCGGCGCGCTCGCGGGCTGTGCGGGCATCGGCGGGGGACAGGAGGAGGCGGCCGGCGTCGCCGGCGAGACGCTGACGCTCACGACGACGACGAGCACGTACGACACGGGGCTGCTCGACGCGATCCACCCGGACTTCGAGGAGATGTACGGCGTATCCGTCGACGCGGTCGCGCAGGGGACGGGCGCAGCCCTCGAGACGGCGCGAAACGGCGACTCGGACGTGGTGATGGTCCACGCCCGCGGGCTCGAGGACGAGTTCATGCGCAACGGCTACGGGATCAACCGCCGCGACCTCATGTTCAACGACTTCGTGATCGTCGGGCCGGAGAGCGACCCCGCCGGGATCCAGGGCATGGGCTCGGCGACCGAGGCGCTGACCGCCATCGCCGAGGCGGAGGCGCCGTTCGTCTCCCGCGGGGACAACTCCGGCACCCACACGAAGGAGCTCAACCTCTGGGAGGCCGCCGGGACCGAGCCGGGCGGCGACTGGTACCAGGAGACCGGCACCGGGATGGGCGAGGCGCTGAACATCGCCAACCAGCAGGACGCGTACACGCTCTCGGACCGCGGGACGTTCATCTCCCAGCGCTCGGAGCTCGACCTCGTGATCCTGGTGCAGGGCCCCATCGGGGGCGGCCCGGAGATCCTCGCGAACCCGTACGGCATCATGGCGGTCAACCCGGGCGTCCACGAGAACGCAAACTACGACCTCGCGATGGCGTACATCGGCTGGATCACCAGTCCCGAAACGCAGGAGGCCATCTCGGAGTACCAGGTCAACGGGGAGCAGCTGTTCTTCCCGAGGGCGGTCTCCGAGGACCCCGACTTCCAGCAGTACGTTCCGGAAGGCTGGAGTAGCAACTCGACCGACGGGTGATCATGCCGCTCGATACGGTCGCACAGCTGGTCCCGGCCGTCGCCGGGCTCCCGTTCGAGGAGGGGTACGTTTCGAGCGTCATCTTCGTCTCGCTGTACGTGAGCCTCATCGCGGTGACGCTGAGCACGCTGTTCAGCATCCCGGTCGCGCTGGTGATGGGGTTCACCGACTTCCCCGGCCAGCAGTTCGTGAAGTCGGTGATCAACACGGGAATGGGCTTCCCCAGCGTCGTCGTCGGCCTGCTCGTGCTGTTCGCCGTCTCGAATCAGGGGCCGCTCGGCACGTTCGACCTCATCTTCACCAAGCAGGCGATGATCATGTCGCAGTTCGTGCTCGCGACGCCGCCGATCACGGCGATCAGCCTCGCCGCCATCACCGGCGTGAGCGGGAACGTCCGCGACGCCGCACACGCCCTCGGCGGCACCCGGATCGACGTGGCGCTGGTGGTGATCAAGGAGGCGCGATACGGGATCGCGACGGCGGTCCTCGCCGGGTTCGGCCGGGCCATCAGCGAGGTCGGCTCCGTCCTCATCGTCGGCGGGAACATCACCAGCGCCGACGGGATCTCGAAGACCCGGACGCTGACGACCGCCATCCAACTGGAGGCCCGGCAGGGACAGTACGGCACCGCGATGGTGCTGGGCGCGGTCCTGGTGGCCCTCGTGCTGCTGGTCAACGCGATCGTCGTCCGGCTCGGCTCCGACGGGGTGTCGGGACGGTGATCAGACTCTCGCACGTCTCGAAGTCGTACGGCGACGAGGTCGTCGTCGACGACGCGTCGCTGTCGGTCGAACCGGGGGAGGTCGTCGCGATCATCGGCCCGTCGGGCGTCGGGAAGACGACCCTGCTGCGGATGCTCGCGCTGTTCCTCCGCCCGGACGAGGGAACCGTCGAGCTCGACGGAACCTCGGTCTGGGAGGCTGACGAGGACACTCGCCTGGAACTCCGCCGGCGGGTCGGCATGGTGTTTCAGGAGGCGAGCCTGTTCGACGCCTCCGTCGCCCGGAACGTCGAGTACGGGCTGCGGATCCGCCGGGGGTGGGACGACCGGCTCCGCGACGGGCTCCGGTCGATCCTGGGGTCGAACGGGACGCCCGAGGCCGTCGAGGGGGCCCTCGACGTGGTGGGACTCGACGACAAGCTCGGCCAGGAGGCCGACTCGCTGTCGGGCGGCGAGGCCCAGCGGGTGTCGTTCGCGCGGGCGCTCGCGTACGACCCGACGTACCTGCTGCTCGACGAACCGACCTCCGACCTCGACCCGCGCAACACCGGACTGATCGAGGAGGCGATCAGCGAGGCCCGCGACCGCGGCCTCGGCGTCGTCGTCGCGACCCACGACATGCACCAGGCCGAACGGATCGCCGACCGCGTCGGCGTCCTGCTCGGGGACGGATTCACCGAGGTCGGTCCGACCGAGACGATCTTCGAGGACCCGAGCGACGAGCGCACCCGGAAGTTCATCTCCGGGGAACTGGTGTACTGACCCCGATCGAACTCGAACGACGTGACGTAACTCTTCACGGTTATCGAACACGTTCGGTGTAGGGCAGATCGGTTTCCGGACACTCTCAAGTACGTCGCCGGCGACCTTCGATCGTGGCGATCTCGGAGCGGCTGGCGACCGACTACGGGGTTCGCTTCGACGCCGGCGAGTGGACCGGCGCGTTGGGGGATTCGGTTACGGTCCTCCCCATAGTCGTCGGGCTGGCCGCGCTGACCCCCGTCTCGCTGTCGCACGCGCTGTTGTTCTTCGGTATTTTCCAGGTCGTGTGGGGGCTCGTCTACGGGCTTCCCCTCTCGGTGGAGCCGATGAAGGCGCTCGCGGGGCTGGCGCTGGCGGGCACGGTCACCGCCGGCGAGTACGTCGCCGCGGGCCTCCTTGCGGGCGTCGTCCTCCTCCTCGCGGCGGCGACGGGTGCCCTCGGGCGAATCCAACGCTACGTGAGCGAGCCGGTGATCCGCGGCATCCAGCTGGCGGTCGCGCTGTTGCTCGTCCGCTCGGGGCTCGATCTGGGGCTGGCGAACCCGACGCTCGCGCTCGTCGCCGCCGGCGTCGCGGGCGTCGTCGCGCTGGCGGGATTCCGCCGGGGCGCGGCGCTGGCGGTGCTTGGCGTCGGGCTCGCGCTCGCGGTCGCCGACGCCGGGGTTCCCGCCGCCGACCTGCCCGCGCTCGCGGTCTTCCCGGCGGCCGCGCCCGCGGTCACGACGAACGCGCTGTCGGCGACAACGGGGCAACTCGCGATGACCGTCGGCAACGCCGCCGTCGCGACGAGCCTCCTGCTGTCGGATCTGTTCGACGCCGATGTCTCGGCCGACCGGCTCTCGGGGAGCATGGGCGCGATGTGTCTCTCGGCGATCCCGCTGGGCGGGATCCCGATGTGTCACGGCTCGGGCGGGCTCGCGGGCAAACACGCCTTCGGCGCCCGCACCGGCGGCGCGAACCTCGTGCTCGGGGGGCTGTACCTCGCGGCCGTCCCGTTCGCGGGCGTCGTCGCCGCCTTCCCGATGGCCGTGCTCGGCGTCCTGCTCGTCGTCGTCTCGGTCCACCTCGGCCGCCGCGCGGTCGACGTGGACGGCCGCCGCGCGCTCGCGCTGGTCGCGCTCGTCGGCTGCGTCGGCCTCCTGTGGAACGTCGGCGCGGCGTTCCTCGTCGGTCTCGTCGCCGACGCGGCCCGCAAGCGGCTCGCGGCGGCGTGAGCGCGACCCGCGCCGAACGACCCGGCTTTTTGCCACGCGCCACCGCGGTTCCGGTATGGAGACGTGGGCCGCGCTGTTCGAGCGGGCGGGGACGTTCGGCGTCGACGAGGCCGAGATCCGGTCGGCGCTCGCGACACGCAGGGAGCGGAAGCGAGCCAGCGACGGCACGGGCGACGGCGCCGATGACATCGTCGGCGACGATGCCGACGTCGGTGACCGCGACGACGACCCGTCGCCGGACCCACCGAGCGACGACCCCTCGCCCGCCCGCGTCGTCGCCGACGCGGACGTGCTCGCGGCGGATCTGCTGGTCGGCGGCGACGCTCGCGACGCGCTCGATGGCCTCCGAAGCCACTCGTGGACGACCCTCGTCGCCAGCGACGAGCTCGTCGCCGACGCACAAGCGGTGATCGCCGACCTCGCGGAGTCCGATCTCGCGGCCGACTGGCGTGAGAAGGCCGAGGCCTGGCGAGACCCCGTGACTCAGCCGTCGGGCGATCACCCCGCGCTGGCGTCGGCGTACCGCGGGGGCGCGATGCACGTGCTGTCGTTCGACGAGCGGCTCACCGCCCCCGGCGCGGGCGCGGGACTCACCGATCGCTTCCCGGTGAGCGTGCGCGACCCGCGGGCGTTCGCGGTGTTGTTCGACGCGGAGAAGCTGTATCCGGAGGTCGCGGCGGGGGAGTATCCGGGACCGGACAGCGATCCGCGGGCGTGATCGTCACTCGCTAATTCGGGGCCAAATTATTTGACGTCCGCCGACCTCAGATCAGGTATGTCGGGTGTCGAAGACGAGACGACGGTCAACGACAGTTTCTCGGTGACGGTGCCGGCCGCAGTTCGACGCGAGGCCGGGATCGAGGCGGGCGACAAGATCAGGTGGCGCGTCGGCGACGACGGCGAGTTGTCGATCGAAGTCGTCAAACAGCGGTACGGAGCCTTTTCGTCGCTTGACCCGGTCGACACGGGAGCCGAAACCGACGTGGCCGAGGACCACGACCTCGTGGTCGGGGACTCGTAGTGCCGCGGGTCGCCGTCGATTCGAACGTCGTCATCGCGGCGCGACTCTCCCGCGATCAGAACCACGACCGAGCGGTTCCGATCGTCGGCGCCGTCGATCGCGGCGAGCTTCCGACCGCCTACGTTCCGAGCGATGTCCTCGTCGAAGTGTGCAACTACATCCGAGCGAAGGCCACACACGATGCCGCGGTGGCGACGCTCGACGCGCTCGTCGAGAGCGGGGGCTTCGAACTCGCGTACACGCCGAAGGCGGATCTCGACGCGGGTCGATCGCTGTTCCGGCGCCACGAGGGGCTCTCGCTTACCGATTCAGTGATCGCCGCATCGATGCGTCGCGAGGGTATCGAGTTCCTCTATTCCTTCGATGACGACTTCGACGCGGTCGAAGATATCACGCGGCTCACGACGGCCGAAAATCCGTTCGAATGACCGCTCGCAGGTTCGTCGCCGTGGTATGAGCGCTGACTACTCGGCGTCGGGCGCGTCGACGCCGTCCGGCGGCGTGAGGTCGCGCTGGAACTCGTCGAAGTCGTCGAGGTCGTCGGGCAGGTCGTACTCGATCGCTCGCTCCTCGGCGCGGTTCGTCAGCTTGTCCTCGACGGGGTCGGCGACGGACTCCCAGCCGGGCTTCACGCGGATGCTCCGGGCGGGGGACCCGACCGCGATGTGGTGGTCCGGCACGTCGCCCTGGACGGTGGCTTTCGCGCCGACGACGGCGTTCTTCCCGACGCGGCAGCCGGCGGAGACCATCGAGTCGTAGGTGACGCGGGCGTCGTCGTCGACGACGGTGTGGTAGTTGTCGACGTGCGTCTGGTCGACGATGTCGTGGTCGTGGCTGTAGATGTGCGCCGAATCCGAGATGGAGACGCGGTCGCCGATCGTGAGCTTCCCGCGGTCGTCGAGATGCACGTCGTCGTGGACGACGGTGTTGTCGCCGATCTCGATGTTGTGGCCGTAGGTGAACGTGATCCCCTTGAACAGCCGGAGATCGTCGCCGGCGTCGGCGAACAGGTGGTTCGCGAGCATCTGCCGGAAGCGCAGCGCGAACGCGATGTTATCCGCCATCGGCGTCGCGTCGAACTGACGCCACAGCCACTGGAGGTGCTTCGAGCGCGTGAACCGGTCCTCGTCCTTCTCGGCGTAGTACTCCGACTCCAGCGTCGCGTTACACGGATCGTATCCCTGGAGCCGCACCCGCTCGGCGGGCGTCACGTCGCCGCCGGCCTGCCATCGCTCGTATGCGTCGCGGTCGCCGAACAGGTCCACGAGCGTGTCGCGGACGACCTCGCAGGTGTCCTCCCCCGACGAGAGTCGGTCGTCCACCTGCTCGATGAAGGCCGTGACCCCCTCGTCCGCCTCGTCCGGGAGGGACACGTGGCGCTTGGTCATACCGCCACGATTGGCCGCGACGAGTCAAAGGGGTTCGGATATGCGAAGTCGGCGCCATTCCGCGGCGCACGCGCCACCGTTCCGACACTGAACCCTCGCGAACGCGGAAGCGACAGCGGTTAGGCCCCGCCTTCCCTGCGACCGACAATGACCGACCCCGACGGCACGTCCGACCCCGAAAGGGGGCCCGACGCGGAGTCGATCCGGTCGCGAACGCCTGCGTGGACCCGCGAACAGGCCGGCGGGCTCGCCCGCGTCGACGACGCCGTGAAGCCGGTGATCTACCCGCCGAGCGACCCCGTCAGCGACGAGGTGTACCTGTGGGACACCTGGCTGTTGCGCGAGCGCGACGGCGCCATCGCCGACGTGGGCGGCTACCGCGTCGCCTTCGCGCTCACCGCGCCGCGGGACCTCCTCCCCGGCAAGCGCCACGACGTGGCGACGATCCGCTGTTTCTACTCCGCCGACGGCGAGTCGTGGGAGTCGGCCGGCCCCGTCTTCGAGGGGAGCGACCCCCTCGGGTCGCGCCAGTGGGCCGGCTGCGCGCTGTGGGACCCCGACGGCGAGGGGCCCTCTGACCTGTACTGCTACTACACCGCCGCCGGCGAGGCCGACGAGGAGGACCTGAGCTACACCCAGCACCTCGCGCTCGCGACCGGCGGCACCCTCGTCGCCGACGGCGAGTCGCGGAGCGACTCGAACGGAGGCGGTGAAACCGCCGGAGACGGACTCCGCGTCGAGGGCACTTTCACCCACGAGTCGCTGCTGCACCCGGACGGCGTCCGCTACGAGACCGAGGAGCAGTCGCGTGGGATGATCTACACCTTCCGCGACCCGTGGTTCTTCGAGGACCCCGCGACCGGCGAGACGCACCTGCTGTTCGAGGCGAACGTCCCCGTCCCCGAGGACAGCGACGCCTGCGACGGCGACGCCGTCGGCCAGGAGTTCAACGGCGCCGTCGGGATCGCCGACTCGCCGACCGGCGACCCGACCGAGTGGGAGCTTCGCGACCCCCTCCTGCACTCCACGTGCGTCAACCAGGAACTGGAGCGCCCGCACGTCGTCGTCCGCGACGGGCGCTACTACCTGTTCGTCTCCAGCCACGAGCACACCTTCGCGCCGGGGATCGACGGGTTCGACGCCCTGTACGGCTTCGTCGCCGACTCCCTGCACGGCGAGTACCGCCCGCTCAACGACACCGGGCTCGTGCTCACCAATCCCGGGAACGCGCCGTTCCAGACGTACTCGTGGCTCGCGTTCCCTCACGAGGAGGAGCTGCTGGTCACCTCCTTCTTCAACTACTACGATCTGGAGGGCCGCACGCTCGACCAGGTCGCCGAGCTGCCGCCCGAGGAGCAGTTCCGCCGCTTCGGCGGCACGCTCTCGCCGACGATCCGGATCGACCTCGACGGCGGCCGAACCCGGGTGCTCGGGAAGCTCGCACACGGGCACATTCCGCTTCCCTCCGAGGACCTGCCCGAACTCGTCACCCGAGACGTGGACGCCGGCCGCGGCGGCTACGGCGGCTCGCAGTAACGGCGGTCGGACCGAATCCGGCCCCCCTTCGCGCCCTCGCCCCGCCTACCGCCCGGTCGACGTGGGCCACGTGCCGGCCATCGTCCACGCGTCCATCTCGACCTCAGCGTCGCCGCCGACCGCGAACGCCGACACGCGGTCGGCGTCCGCCCGCGTCGGGTACACCCGGGTCGTGAGACAACGCCGTTCGTTCGCGAACAGTTCGAGCGTCGACCCGTCGACGAAGACGCGAAGCGAGACGGACCGCTCGGCGTCGTCCCCGCCGTCGACGGGCATCCCGCGCGGCGCCCGATTGATGCGCTCGTCGCCGCCGCTGTCGCCGCGGTCGACGGTCACCGTCTCGCCGTCGTAGCGGATCACGGTGCGTTCGCCCGCCGCGGGCGACTCCAGCACCGAGAGGCCGACCGCCTCCGCGTCGCCGAGGCGGAGCGTGCAGCCGAGTTCGAGGGCGGCGCCGCGGACGCCGAGCACGCGCTCCTCCGCGTCGAGCGCGAGCGTCGCGGACAGCGCGTGGTCCTCGCGCGCCGCGGTCAACTCGGGCGCCGGACGCTGTCGCAGGCGACCGTCGCAGTCGGTGTCGATCACCCGCGGGAGCGACATCGCCCCGGACCAGCCGGCGTCCCACTGGGCGCTCCCGTCGCGCGTCTCGGGGAGCCATCCCCACGTGAGATAGCGGTCGTGTTCCTCGTCCCACAGCGACTGCGGCGCGTAGAAGTCGCCGTGGTCGAGCAGGCCGGCCTCGCGCACGTCGAAGGCGGGCACGGCGGCGTCGCTCCCGGCGGGGGCCTCCGGGTCGCCCAGGTCGGCCTCCCCGAGGTAGTACGCCACGCGGTCGTCGTCGGAGACGTGCAGCAGGCGGGCGTCCTCGAAGGTCAGCAACTCGGGACACTCCCAGACGGGCGCGCCGCGGGGGCCCTCGCCCGCGTGGAGCACGCCGACGAACTCCCACTCGTCGAGGGTGTCACCGCGGTACAGCAGCGCCGCCCCGTCGCCCTCGTGGGCGTCGTCGCCGCCGTCCCCGACGGGCGCCTCCAGCTCCCCCGCGTCGGCGTCGTTCGAACGGTCGACGGCGGTCTCGCCCTCACCGCCGTCGTGGGCGGCGCGGCGGTCGGCCGGTTCGGCGTCGCCGGCGATCCCGGTGCCGATCAGGTGGTACCAGACGCCGTGCTCGCGCCAGACGTTGTGGTCGCGGAACTCGGCGGCCCAGTCGGCCGTCTCGTACACGTTCAGCCCCTCGGGCGCCGACTCGATCACGGGGTTGCCGGGGTGCTTCTCCCACGAGTCGAGCCGGGGGTCGTCGGTCGTCGCGAGACACGGGAGCTGGTCGCGGCCGCGGCCGCCGGTGTACAGCAGCGTCGGCGTTCCATCGGTGTCGATCACCGTGCAGCCGGACCAGCAGCCGTCGCGGTCGGGGCCGTCGGGGTCCGGCGCGAGCGCGACTGGTCTGTCCTCCCAGTGAACGAGGTCGTCGCTGACGGCGTGGCCCCAGTGGATCGCGTTGTGGAACGGCCCGCCCGGGTTGTACTGGTAGAAGACGTGGTACTCGCCCTCGTACTCGATCAGCCCGTTCGGGTCGTTGAGCCAGTTCGCCGGCGGCGAGAGGTGGTAGGCGGGCCGGTGATGGTCGTCCGCGAGGCGGTCGCGCACGGCGGCGAACCCCGCCGGCGTCGACGGCCGCCCGGTGAATTCCGGCAGCGTCCCGCGCCCGAGCGTCGCGAACGCGTTCCGCAGCAGGCGCTCGCGCTCGTACCCGTGTCCGTCGTTCGGGCCGTCGAACCGGAGGGTGCCGCCGAGACCGAGGACGGCGCCGTCGGCGGCGCCAGGTCTGTCACCGTCCCCGCCGTCCGCGTCGCCGCCGACGCGCCACTCGATCACCGCCTTCTCGGGGTGGATATCGTGGCCGCCGTGGGTCGCACACGCGAGCACGTCGCCGTTCGCCGGCAGCAGGTCGTCGTATCGGGCGTACGCCGCCTCCCCGCCGGGGCCGACGACGGGGATCCGCGGCGGGCCGCCGGCGTCCGGGTCGCCGAACCCCTCGAACAGCGGGTGGTCGCGGTGGATCTCCCGAACGCGGTAGCCGGCAACGTCGTCGGAGTGGGTCGCGCCGGTCGCGTCCGGCGCGACCGAGTCGATCCCGAGGGGCACGACCGCGGGGAGCGCCCGCGCGCTGAGGACGAGCCCGCCGCCCGCGTCGAGATACGCGCGGATCGCGGGGCCCGCGTCGGCGACGGGGGCGTCGCAGTCGTCGAACGGGGCGTCGCGGTGCCACCAGAGCGCGTCGAACGCGTCGAGGTCGACCTCGCCGTCGGCGACGGCCGACAGCGACACCGACTCGACCGACGCGGCGACGCGCTCGGCGACCGACCGCGCGGACCGCCGCTCCGCGCTGTGCTCGTCGGCCGCGAGCACCCCAACGTGAACCGGGGCCGTATGCATGGGTCGATAGATTCACTCGGAGGCGAAAAAGTATTCGCGTCGCGGGCGGCCGGTGCGGGCGACGCGGCGACCGGGTCCGACACGCGACAACCGGGCCGGATAAGTGGCGTCCGCACCAACGCGAGCGTATGCAGTACCGAGAACTCGGCAACTCGGGCGTCGAAGTGAGCGAGGTCGCCTTCGGTGCGTGGGTCGTCGGCACCGATTGGTGGGGCGACCGCTCCGACGAGGACGCCGTCGACATGGTTCAGCACGCGCTGGACGAGGGCGTCACGTTCTTCGACACCGGCGACGTGTACGGCCACGGGCGCTCCGAGGAGCTGATCGGGGAGGCGCTGGGCGAGTACCGCGACGAGGTAACCGTCGGCACGAAGGTCGGCTACGACTTCTACAACAACGCGCAGGCCGGCCACGGCGAGATCCCGAAGGACATCTCGCCGGAGTACCTCCGGAACGCCGTCGAACAGAGCCTCGACCGGCTCGACATGGAGTACCTCGACGTGCTGTTCCTCCACAACGCCAACGTCGACGAGGTGACCGACGAGGCGCTGGAGGAGCTGTACGCCATGCGCGAGGAGGGGCTGTACGACGCGCTCGGGTGGGCGCTGGGTCCCTCGATCGGCTGGCTCGCCGAGGGCGACCGCGCGATCGAACTCGACTTCGACGCGGTCCAGACCGTCTACAACCTCTTCGAGCAGACGCCCGGCCGCCACTTCCTCGACACGGTCCGCGAGGAGGGCGCCGACACGAGCCTCATCGCGCGCGTTCCCCACTCCTCGGGCCTGCTCAACAAGCAGGTCACCCCCGACACCGAGTTGGGGAAGGGCGACCACCGCGCGCACCGCCCGGACGCGTGGTTCGAGACGGGCTGGGAGAAGATCGAGACCATCGAGTTCCTCGAGCGGGACGGCGAGCGGACGATGGGCCAGGCGTCGATCCAGTACCTCCTCGACGACGAGGAGGTCGCCAGCGTCGTCCCCACGTTCCGCTCGCTCGACGACATCGACGAGTGGGCCGCCGCGCCCGACACCCCCCGCCTCAGCGACGAGGAGCGCCGACGCGTCGACGAGCTGTACGCCGAGAACTTCGGGATCGACCGCGACGACGGCATGAGTCCGGAGAACTTCCGGACGTCCGTCGGCGGCGAGGACCTCCGCAGCGCCGGCGTGCTCCCGCCGGAGCCCGCCGACTGAGGGGGCTCCCGTGACCGACGACCGAACCCGGAGGTACGCCCGCCGGCTCGCCCGCCTCGCCGGCGCCACCGCCGCCGTCCACGTTGCGCTCGCGTGGTTCGTCTACCGCGACGCCGCCGACCGCGACGTGTCCGGGGTGCTGTGGGCCGCGATCACCCTTGTCGGCGGGCTCTTCGGCCTCGCCGGGTACCTCCGTCGCCGGTGACGATCCCACCATCGCAGTCCGTCGGCAACTGCCGGTCGTCGCCGGCGCGCCGCTGACCGCTCGTTTGTCGTCAGACTGCCCCGATTGACGCCCGGGCGCCCTCGATTCTCGACCCCCTCGCTTCGGCTCGAAACCCGGGGACGGTTCGGGGGACATCCCGTGAACCGTTCACATTCACTCCGCGGTATCGGCGACGACGACCTCGAACCGCGCGCCGCCGTCGTCCGCGTCGGTCGCGCGGACCGACCAGCCGTGGGCGTCGGCGATCTCCGCGACGATCGCGAGGCCGAAGCCGGTGCCGTCGTCGGCGGTCGTGTGCCCTCGCTCGAACACCGTCTCGCGGCGCTCCGGGGGGATCCCCGGGCCGTCGTCGGCGACGTAGAAGCCCGAGCGGTCGACCCCGCCGATCCGGCCGACGGTCACGGTCACGTCGTCGCCCGCGTGGTCGACGGCGTTGCGGACGAGGTTCTCCAACAGCTCCCGCAGCCGGGAGGCGTCGGCGTCGACGTATCCCACGTCGTCGGCGACCGACAGCGACCCGCCGCCGTCGACCGTCCGCCACACGTCGACGACGGTCCGCTCCAGCGACACCGGCTCGGTGTCGCCCACGGACCGCCCGGTGCGCGCCAGCGCCAGCAGGTCCTCGATGAGTTCGCCCATCCGCTCGTGGGCGGTCTCCATCCGTGCGATGTGCGGGCTGTCGCAGTCGTCGTCGAGCAGCTCGAGGCGACCCTGAGCGACGTTGAGGGGGTTGCGGAGGTCGTGTGAGACGACGCTCGCGAACTCGTCGAGGCGTTCGTTCTGTCTGGCGAGTTGGCCCTCGCGACGCCTGACGAGCGCCTCCCGTTCGGCGCGATCGAGGGCGGCCTCGACCGTGTCGGCGAACAGCTGCGCCAGCGCCACGTCGCTCTCGTCGAACCGGCCGGGACGCTCGTCCCCGGCGAGGAAGACGCCGTGGTCCCCGAGCGGCATCACCAGCAGGCTCCGGACCGCCGGCGGGGGATCGTCGACGGCGGCCGACCGTCGAACGTCGGGAACCACCCGCTGCTCGGCAGTGTCGTACACCGTCCAGCCGACGCTCCCGGGCGTGATGTCGGGGACCTCGCCGTACAGCTCCCGCGTCTCGCTCGTCACGCTCACCGGAACGAGCCGGTCGCCGTCGCTCGTTCGCAGGTACACGGCGTTCAGACGGAGGTCGAGCACCTCGTGGGCGGTGTTCGTCGCGGACGCGGCGACGGCGGCGCTGTCGCGCGCTTCCATCAGCTCCCGCGTCGTCTCGTGGAGGCCGTTCAGTCGCGACTCACGCTCGAGGCCGTCGAGCGCGACGGCGGCGTGTTCGCCCAACGTCTCGACGAAGTCGAGACGGGCGTCGTCCGGCTCCTCCGGCGGATCGGTGCCCGCGATCAACACGCCGTGGTCCGGGATCGGAACCACGATCCCGCGGTGGGCCGCCGACTGTCGGTCGGCCACGGCACCCAGGCGAAGCGGCTCCTCGCGTTCGTACACCTCGTACACTTCGTCGCCGGGTGCGTACGTCGGCGGCTCCCCCTCGAAGCGATCGCGGACCGCCGGCGGGTACGCCATCGGGACGAGCCCGTGCCCGTCGTCGCCGCGGAGGTGAACGCCGGTCAGCGGGTAGCCGAGGACGCGCTCGCTCACGTCCACGACGACGCGACACAGCTCCGCTCGGGTCGTCGCGCTCATGAGATCCCGCGTCGCCGCGTACAGCGACCGGAGTCGGTCGTCGGCGGCGCCCGCTGCCTCGTCGACCGTCATTACCGATCCGTCTCGCCACTCCCGATATAAACCCCTGTCCGCAAGCATCAACTCGGATATTCGGAGGGGCGGATCGAGGCTACGCAGTCGTGCGGTTCTCGGCGGAGAACCGGGCCAGTATCACGCCAGGAACACGTGGCGCGGCCGGTCGGCGAGCACGTCCCGGCCCCACGAGACGGTGTCGCGGAAGGCGTCCGACCGGAAGAAGTCCATCGCGTCCTCGCGGGAGGCCCACTGGCTGGCGATGAACATGTCGTTCTCGTCCTCGCGGTTCACCATCAGATCCGTCTCGTAGTGGCCGTCCATGTCCTCGAGGGTGTCGCCGACGACGCCGAACTTCTCGACGAAGTCCCCGCGGTGCTCGGGCTTGACGGTGTAGAACATTCCCATCGTCCCGAAGCCGGACTCCTCGCCGGCGCGCTCGACGATGCCCGGCAGCTCCGAGAGGAAGCCGGCGGCCGTCTCGGCGGCGCTGGCGGTCTCCCAGATGCTCACGACCGCCGCGCGGTCGGTCTCGTTGCCCTCGTACACCGCGGTCTTCACGTGGGTGCCGTAGTGGTCGAAGTTCTTGCGCAGCCCGTCGACCTCCTCGAACAGCTCGTCGGCGTCCGCCTCGGAGTAGAGGACCGTCGCGAACACGTCCTCGCCGTGTGGTTTGCCGGCGTAAACGTCGAGGTCCTCCAGCTCCGACCGGATGCTCTCCTCCTCGGCGTCGTCGTCGCTCCCGTCGTCCGCGTCGCCGCCGTGATGGCCGCCGTCCGCGTCGTCGTGATGGTCGCCCTCGCCGTCGCCGTGACCCTCGTGGTGGTGTCCGCCCTCGCCGTGGGCGTCCGCGTCGCCGTGGTGGTGGCCGCCGGACTCGTGCTCGCTCGTCGGCACCTGCTCGCCGTCGAGATACGCGCCGAGATCCGTCGGCGGGAAGCGCCGGCCGACGTAGAAGGGGCCGAACTCGCCGTACTCGGCGGAGGCCTCGTCGAAGCGCATCTCGTAGACGATGTCCTTGATGTCGGCGGGGTCGCCGCCGAAGAGGGTGACGCCCCACTCGTAGTCGTCCAGGCCGACCGACGAGGCGATCACCTGCTTGATCTTCCCGGCGTACTCGCGGCCGATCTCGCCGTGGGCCGACAGGAGGTCCGAGCGCTCCTCGTACTCGAGGGTGTACCAGTTCTGCTCGGCCTCCCGCTTGCGGCTCATCGGGTAGAAGGAGACGTACTCCGTGTCCGGGATGTCGGGCTTCAGCTTCCCCTCGATGTATCGGCGGATTCCCTCGTCGGTCTCCTCCTCGCCGTCGTCGGCGGCTTCGCCGCCTTCACGAGGTGTCTCCGACACCTCGCTGTCGAAGTAGCTGTCCGAGACGTAGTCGGAGACCTCCGTCACCGAGACGTACGAGGTCGGCTGGTCGGTGAACTCCGCCAGCGCCGTCGACTCGAAGCGGCGCTCGGCGGCCGACAGCGCGTCCAGCGTCGGCCGGAAGTGGACGATCATGAGGTCGGCCTTGTGCCCGAGCACCGAGAACACGGCCGAGGCTCCCTCCTCGGCGTCGACGACGCGTTCGTGCTCCTCGAGATATGCGACGCCCTCCTCGACGGCCGCCTCGCGCTCGCGCTCCGGGGCCGCACGCCACGCGTCCCAGTCGACGGTTCGGAAGTCGTGCAGCGCGTACCAACCCTCTTCGGTGCGTGGGGGCTTCGCCATGCGCGCACTTCGGATGGAAGGGGCTTGTGGCTTGCGTCACCGCGTCGCTGCCGGACGTGGCGAGACCCGAACCCCTTTGGCCGCCGATGACCTGTCCCCGATAATGAACACGCTCCTGTGGGTCCTCGTGGGAGCCCTCGCGTACTCCGTCGTTCTCATGGCGCTGTACACGCGCGGGTACCTCCCGGACGCCGTGCGCGTCCAGGGGCCGCTGACGACGATCCACACCCAGCGCGGTCGCGCGTTCCTCAACTGGCTCGCGGGCCCCCGGCGGTTCTGGCGGGCCTGGAGCAACCTCGGCGTCGGCATCGCCGTCGTCGTCATGGTCGCGATGTTCGCGTTCCTCGTGTGGTCGGCGCTCGCCACCCTCCAACGCCCCGTCCAGACGCAGGCGAACCAGCCCTCGAACTTCCTCATCATCCCCGGCGTCAACGACTTCCTCCCGCTCGCGGTCGCGCCGGAGATCGTCCTCGGGCTGCTGATCGCGCTCGTCGTCCACGAGGGCGGTCACGGCTTGCTGTGTCGCGTCGAGGACATCGACATCGACTCGCTCGGACTCGTCCTCCTCACGGTCATCCCCGTCGGCGCGTTCGTCGAACCCGACGAGGAGAGCCAGTCGAACGCCGACCGCGGCGCGCGCAGCCGGATGTTCGCCGCCGGCGTCACGAACAACTTCGCCGTCACCGCCGTCGCGTTCGCGTTGCTGTTCGGCCCGGTCATCGCCTCGATCACCCCCGCCGCGGGGCTCGCGGTCGGCGGCGCGTACGCGGGCGCGCCGGCGTCCGACGCCGGCATCGAGGGCGGGGACCGGATCACCGCCGTCGGCGGGACGGAGGTCGCGGACCCCGCGGCCTTCGAGTCGGCGCTGTCGGCGACCGAGGACCCGTCCGTCGAGATGACCGTCAACGGCGAGGAGACGGTCACCGTCGACAGGCGCGTCACCGTCGTCGGCGCCGTCGAGGGGAACCCACTCGGACTCTCGGTCGATCCCGAGGGCGACGCCCCGCAGATCACCGCCGTCAACGGGACCGAGGTCCGCACCGCCGCGGAGTTCCGTGAGGTCGCCAGCGAGCACGAACTCGCGCGCGTGTCCACCGCCGAGGGCGAGGTCACCGCGCCGCTTGGCGCGTACGTCACGAACGTCTCCGCCGACGGGCCCCTCGGGAGCCAGACCGACCTCCCCGGCACCCTGACCATCACTCGGATCGACGGGGAACGGATCCTCGCGTACGACGATCTCGACCGCACCCTCTCGGGCGACGAGTACGACCCCGGCGACACGGTGACGCTGCGGGTGTACGCAGACGGGCAGTTCCGCGAGGTCGACGTCGAACTCGGCGGCACCGACGACGACCCGCGCGTGGGCGTCGTCGTGACGCAAGGGGTCTCCGGCGTCGTCGTCGACGACCTCGGGATCCAGCGGTACCCCGCCGAGGCGTACCTCGCGCTGCTGGGCGGCGATTCCGGCGGCGCGCCGCCCGGACTGGGCGGGCTCGCGGGGACGCCACTGGGACTGGTGTACGCCGCGCTGTTGCTCCCGCTCGCGAGCGCGGTCTCCGCGGCGCTGCCGTACAACTTCGCGGGCTTCTACGGCGAGTTCGCGGGCTTTTACGACGTGACCGGGCCGCTCGCCGCGTTCGGGGAGTGGCCGGTGTTCCTCCTCGCGAACGTGCTGTTCTGGACCGGATGGATCAACATCCAGCTGGGGATCTTCAACTGTATCCCCGGCTATCCGCTCGACGGCGGTCGCATCCTCCGTATGGGCGCCGAGGGACTCGTCTCCCGGCTCCCGGTGTCGAACCGCAACCGGCTGGTCACGACGCTCACCACCTCCGTCGGCCTCACGATGCTGACGGCGCTGCTGGTCGTCGTGTTCGCGCCGCAGTTCCTCTGAGTCGGGTACCGGGGCCGGTCCGAACCGGTCAGGCGTTCGTCCCGCCGTCGGCGGCCGCCTCCTCCGAGCGATTGTCGTCGCCGTCCTCGCTCGCGTCCGCGTTCTCGCCAGTGTCGCCCTCGGGCGCGTCGGCGTCGCCCTGCCGGGCGTGGAACTCCTCGGGCGTGTCCCCGATGCGCTCGAACTCGCCGAAGTCCCGCTCGTGGTGGCGGATCACCTGCTCGGCGATCCACCCGGAGTACTCGCCGTCGAAGTGCCAGTCGTCGTCCGACGGGTCCACGTCGAAGCGTTCGTCGGTCGCGAACGCGACGTACATGTGGTAGAAGCCCAAGATCACGTCCGCGAAGTCGCGCGCCTTCCCGCCGACCTCGCGACGTTTCTCGGTCAGGTGGTCGCGGCCCTCGTCGGTCAGCGCGAAGTACTTCCGGTCGGGCTCGTCCTCGCGCTCGATCCGCTCGGCGTAGCCCTCGTCCTCGAACTTGTAGAGGATGGGGTAGACGGAGCCGTAGGACGGTTCCCAGTGGCCGCCGCTGATGTCGGTGATCTCCTTGAGGATCTCGTAGCCGTAGCGCGGCTTCTCCTCGAGGAGTTCCAGCACGATGTACGAGATGAGGCCACGCGGCGGGCCGCTCTTCCGCATTACCCCGACGGTTTCGCCGTCGCTCACTAAGGGTTTCGGTCGCCGAAACCGTCACTGACTGTCCAGTCAGTTCGTCTCGCGGGCGATCTGCGTTCACCCGATTTCGAACGCGGGTGATCGGCTCTGCCGGCGGGGGACGGCGCGACCCGGTGGTCCGCGTCGCTTCCGGCTACGACTCCCGCCGTAACCGCGAGACGACGAACTCGCGCTCCAACTCGCCGAGGAACTCGCCCAGCCGCGGCCCCTGCGTCTCGTCGAAGAACAGCCGGTAGCCGGCGGCGAAGAAGTCGCCGACCGCCACGTCGTGGCGTCGGGCGGTCTCGTAGATCTCGCCCTGGATCGCCTCGCCGTCGTGCCCGTCGGCGACGAAGTCGGCGAGGTCGTCGAGGGCGGCCTCGACGGCCGCCTCGAAGTCGTGTTCCGGGAGGTCAGACTGGAGCCGGTAGTTGTACTCGTTGTCACAGCGCTCGGCCCACCGGCGGGCGCGCTCGACGCGCTCCAGCGCGTCCTCGATGGCCCACTCGGGCGTCTCGTCGGTGAAGTGCCCCTCGTCGCGAGCGAGCTGGATCCGGAACCCGCGGTCGTCGACCATCCCGAGCACCGCCGCGAAGGTGTACGGCAGGCGGACGCGACCCTCCCGCACCTCGTCGACGACGAACGGGTACCCCCGCTCGGCGAACGCCGCGAAGCGCTCGTCGGGGTCCGCATCGCCGAAGTACGCGCGCTCGAAGCGGTCGAACTCGTTGACCAACTGGTCCAGCCGCTCGACGTCGAAGTCCTTCGCCTTCTTCGGGTTGCGGACGAAGAAGTAGCGCAGCACCTCCGGCTCGATCAGGTCGAGCACCTCCTGGACGGTGACGACGTGCCCCTCCGAGGAGGACAGCGACTCGCCGTTGAGCGTGAACCACTCGTACACCATCGGGACGGGCGGCTCGATGCCGAGGACGTTCCGGGCGATGTCGACGCCGCTGGGCCAGGAGCCCTCCGCGTGGTCCTTGCCGAACGGCTCGAAGTCGACGCCGAGCACCTCCCACTGGGCGGGCCACTCGAAGCGCCACGGGAGCTTCCCCTCGCGGAAGGAGGCGACGCCCTCGTGGCCGCACCCCTCCATGAACCGCTCGCCCGCCTCGATCCCCGAACAGCGATAGTGGACCTCGCGGGCGTCGAGATCCACCTCGGTCACGTCCTGCGTCAGCATGCCGCACTCGGAGCACTGCGGCATGAACGGGACGTAGTCCTCGTCGACCTTGTCCTGGTACTTCCCCAGCGTCTCGCGGGCGGCGTCGGCGTTGCGCAGCACGCGCTCGACCACGTCGTCGAAGGAGCCGTCGGCGTACAGCTCCGTGTTCGACACCATCTCGACCGGGATGTCGAGGGCCTCGGCGTCGGCCGACAGCAGCGCCGCGAAGTGGGCGGCGTAGGAATCGTGGCCGTCCTCGAACGGGTCCGGGATGTCCGTGTACGGCTTCCCGAGGTTCTGGCCGAGCGCGCCGGCGTTCACGTCGCCCAGCTCGACGATGTCGCCGTCGGTGTCCGCCAGCTTCCGGGGGAGCTTCCGGAGGGCGTCCTTGTCGTCGCTGGTGAACACCTGCCGGACCTCGTGGCCCCGCTCGCGAAGCACCGCCGCGACGAAGTAGCCCCGGATGATCTCGTTGAAGTTGCCGATGTGGGCGATGCCCGAGGGCGAGACGCCGCCCTTGATCACGATCGGCTCGTCGGGGTCGCGCGCCTCGATCTCGTCGGCGACCTCGTCGGCCCAGAACGCGTGGTGTGCGTCGCCGTCCCCGTCGCCGCGACCGCCGACCGCGTGCGGATCGACGGCGGGATCGTCGTCCTCACGGGTCGCTGCGCTCCCCGTTCGGTCCGAGGACTCACTGCGTTCGTCCTCGCCGCTCATCGTTGCGCCCAGTACGTCGGCTCGTCGCCGCCGGCGGGAACCACGTCGGTCCCGGTGTGTTCGCCGTACAGTACCGCGTTCTCGACCGCCTCGGGGTCGTGGCCGTCGAGGACGACCGTCCGCATCCCGGCGCGCTGGATGAGCTTCGCCGCCAGCAGGTCGACCGGCGCGGAGGCGCCGGCGTCGCGGCTCATCGGCACGATGACCTCGACCAGTTCCTCGGGCGTCATCTCCGCGAACTGCGTGGCCGACTCGTCGACGTTCGGGTCGGCGTCGTAGATGCCGTCCGCGCCCGTCGCGTACACGAGGAGGTCGGCGTCGACGTACTCCCCGAGCGCGGCCGCGACGGCGTCGGTGGTCTGTCCCGGCGTGACGCCGCCCATCACCGACACGTCGCCGCGGCGGATGGCGTCGGCCGCCTCGTCGTAATCGTGCGCGGGGGAGGGGTCGACCGACGGGCCCAGCGCGGTGATGAGCAGCCGGGCGTTCACCCGCGTCACGTCGATGCCCAGCTGGTCGAGTTGGACCTCGTTGGCGTCCAGATCCCGGGCCGCGCCGATGTAGTCGCGCGCGACGCCGCCGCCGCCGACGACGACCCCCAGCTCACAGCCCTCGTCGACCAACCGCTCGATGGCGTTCGCGTACGCCGCCACGCGCCCGGAGTCGAGTTCCGGCGCGAGGACGCTCCCGCCGAGCGACAGGACTACTCTCATTGCACTCGCCTACCCCCGTTTCGCTCTTAAGGCTCCCGGAGCGATCCCGGCTCGGTACCGACTGTCAGGCGTCGAGCCGCCCGAACCGTCCCCGCGGGCCGAAGGCCTAAGCCGGTCGCTCGCCCTCTCCCTGACATGCGCACGCTCTCGCTTGTCGGCCCCGGCGCGGCCGACCTCCTGGCCCCCCTGTCGGCGCGGCTCGACGGCCGCGTGGCGACCATCCGTCGCGACGACGGTGACGGCGGTATCGCCGCCGGATCGGCCGGTCGACCGGCCGACGCGGACGAACCGGCGGCCGGCTCGGCTGGCGGGCCCGGAGACACGGATCGCGGCCCCGGTGCCGCGTACCGCCTCGGCGACGACGGCGGGTGGACCGGCGCCGGCGCCGGCGAGACGTTCCCCGACCTGCTCGACCGGCTGGCCCCCGACTTCGACTACGCGCTCGTCGCGGGGTTCTCGAAACTCCGCCTGCCGACGGTCGTCGTCGGCGACGAGGCCGTCCCGGGCGACGTTGTCGCTCGCGTCGCCGACGCGGACGAGCTGTCGGTCGAGGATCTCGTCGACCACATCGAGGACGCGGAGCCGCACGTCACCCTGGAGGCGCTCATCGACGAGGCGAAAGCCAGCGAGGGCGCCGACCGGTCGGGCGCCATCGCGACGTTCACCGGCCGCGTCCGCGCGAAGGACGCCCCGGACGACGACCGGACCGAGGCGCTGGAGTTCGAGAAGTACGAGGGCGTCGCCGCCGATCGGATGGCCCGCATCGAGCGCGAGCTCGAGGCGCGGGAGGGCGTCTTCGACGTGCGGATGCACCACCGCGTCGGCGTCGTCGCCGACGGCGAGGACATCGTCTTCGTCGTCGTGCTCGCGGGCCACCGGACCGAGGCGTTCCGCACCGTCGAGGACGGCATCAACCGGCTCAAGGACGAGGTCCCGATATTCAAGAAGGAGACGACCGAGAGCGACGAGTTCTGGGTGCACGAGCGGTCTCAGTAGCCTACGACCGACGTCCCGTGGCGACTCACTCCCTCGGCGACCGCCCGAGGGCCACGGATCCGACGGCGTTGACGGCGGTCTCTACCCCGTCGACCGGGCTTATTGCGGCCCACAACCGCGATCCCGTGTCGTCCCGATGACGACGCGCGCGACCGCGGCAGACGATGTATTCTGTGATTCAAAACTGGAATCAACCGCTGCAGGACCGATCTGGACAGTACCCTGAAACATCTCTCAAACGTCCTCAAAATCGGGTATAAATATTCTAAACGAATTCAAAAGAGTCGTGAACGGTCGGGCATACCACGTTTCACGGCAGAAATTCCCTGAACGGAGCCGAATCGCACTCAACGGACTCGACTTTATATCCCCCCGGATGCCCGTAGGGTGAATCGAGGTGACACAATGAGCGCAACCGTGCAACCCTCCGACACCGACCGCGCCTCGACCGACACCCCCTCCAAGGAGGAGCGTCTCGCGACGTTCCTGCGCGAGAAGGCCGAGGACGGCGAGCTCTACTTCAAGAGCAAGTTCATCGCCGAGGAAGTCGGCCTCTCGCCGAAGGAGATCGGCGCCCTGATGGTGAAGCTCAAGGACTCCGCCTGCGGGCTCTCCATCGAGAAGTGGTCGTACACGTCCGCGACCACCTGGCGCATCGAGCCGGCGAACTGACGAGGCGTACCCGACGGCCCCGAACCGGTCCCCGCACACGGGTGGTCCCCGCGCCGATCCGGCGTCTCTCCCGTCGACTCGATTCTCCCGCCCCGATCCGTTCCAGTCCGAACCCGGAGCGCCGACGCCGGCTCCCTCCCGTCGGTCATGCCGTCGGCGGCGACGCTCCCGTCGCCGAGGACTTATGCCCGTTCGCGGCGAACTACCGTCGATGAGCGAGGCGGCCGCAGCCGACTATCCCCGTCCCCCCGAACTCGACGCCGTCTTCCATTGTTCGGAGATCCGACGGGACGACGATCGGATCCTCTACTACGGGATCAGCGACGTGGACGAGCGCGAGCTCGTCCGTCGCGTCTGGCCGGCGTTCCGGGAGGCCGGCTACGAGGTACAGGTCGTCACCACCGACTCCGGGCTGGACGTGATCGTCGCCCGCCCGTACGCCGACGGCCTCGACGGCGTTCCCTGGGTCAACGTCGGGCTGTTCGTCGCGACGGTGGCGACGACGCTGCTCGTCGGTGCGACGGCGTGGTACTACGTCCCCTTCTCGACGATCCAGGAGAACCCCCTCTCCGTGTTGCAGGCGTGGCCCTTCACCGCGGCCGTCCTCGGCGTGCTGTTGACGCACGAACTCGGCCACTACGCGCTCGGTCGCTACCACGGCGTCGACGTGTCGCTCCCCTACGTCATCCCCTTCATCCTCCCGTTCGGGACGATGGGCGCGATCATCCGGATGCGCGGGCAGATGCCCGACCGGGAGGCGCTGTTCGACATCGGCGTCGCCGGCCCGCTCGCGGGGCTGGCCGCCACGATCGTCGTCACGGTGGTCGGCCTCCTCCTCGGGCCGTTCACGGTCCCGCAGTCGGTGCTCGGCGGCGGCGGCCAGGTCATCGTGTTCAACAACCCGCCGCTGTTGGACCTGATCGCCGCCGCGTTGAACCAGCCCACCGGCTACACCGACCCGACGAAAACCGCACATCCCGTGGTCATGGGCGCGTGGGTCGGGATGTTCTTCACGGTGCTCAACCTCCTCCCGGTCGGCCAACTCGACGGCGGCCACATCGTCCGCGCGATGGTTGGCCGGCGCCAGGAGACGGTTGCGGCGTTCGTGCCCACCGCGCTGTTCGGCATCGCCGCGTACCTCTATTTCGTTCGCGACCTCGGGCTCAACGAGTCCGTCGGGCTGTGGGCCTTCTGGGGGCTGTTCTCGGCGTTCATCGCCTACCGCGGCCCCGCGGAGCCGATCGACGACACCGCGCTCGGCCCGAAACGCATCGCCGTCGGCGTGTTCACGTTCGCCCTCGGCCTCCTGTGTTTCATGCTCGTGCCGATCCAGGTGACGACGATCTGATCGACCGGCCTGGGACGCGCGACCGCTGCGTCGTCAGCGACCGCCGTCGCGGTCAGTCCCCGGCGTGCTCGTAGCCGCGGTCCGGGAGCGGCTCGCCGTCCATCCTGACGCCGTCCCACGTCACGTTTCCGATCACCGAGATCGGCGTCGGCGAGGCCTCGCGGGCGTCGTCGACGGCGTCGCTCGGGAGCGTGAACACCAGCTCGAAGTCCTCGCCGAAGAACAGCGCCGCCTCCCGGCGCGCCTCGTCGTCGTCGAACCGCTCGCGCACCGCGTCGGCGACGGGGACGTACGACTCGGTGATGTCCATCCCGAGGTCGCTCACGTCGCTCGCCTCGACGAGCTGGTGCAGCGAGCGCGCGAGCCCGTCGCTGGAGTCCATCATCGCCGTCGCGTACGGCCGGAGCGCGACGCCGGCGGCGACGCGCGGGGTGAAGCGGAACAGCTCGTTCCCGCGCTCGGCGTCACCGTCCTCGAACGCGCGGACGGCGGCGGCACTGCGGCCGAGCGCGCCGGTCACGCACACCGCGTCGCCGCGGGTGGCGCCGCCGCGACGGATCGGGTCGTCGCTCTCGCCGAGCGCGGTCGTCGCGACGGTGAACTCGTCGTGGCGGTCGAGATCGCCGCCGACGTACTCGGCGTCGACCGCCGCACAGACCTCGCGTGCGCCGCGCACGAAGTCGCCGACCTCGTCGGGGTCGAACCGCGGCGCCCCGTAGGCCGCGACGGCCGCCTCCGCGTCGGCGCCCATCGCGGCCACGTCCGACAGCGAGGCGCCGACCGCCCGCCAGCCCGCGGTGTAGCGGTCGACGCCGGCGGGGAAGTCCGTCGTCTCGTGGAGCATGTCGGTCGTGAGCACCCGGTCGCCGACGACCGCGCAGTCGTCGCCCGCGCCCGGGAGCGTCGCGGTCAGTCGCGCGAGCGCCTCGCGTTCGTCCATCGCCGTCCGGTTTCGCCCCCGACACCTACGGTGTTTCCCTTCGCGGCGACGCGTCGGGCCGGGTCGGCCGCTGACTCGACGACCGGCGTCCGTCCGTGCCCGCGGTTTCGGAGGCTTGAAGCGGGCGCCCGGCGACCGTCCGGGCATGGATTCGGACCAGCTACGCGCCACCGTCGTCGGGTTTCTCGGCGCGTTCGCGGTCCTCGGCGTGTTGCTGTATCTCGTCGGCGTCGGCGACCTCGTGGACGTGCTTCAGGGCGCGTCGATCGACGTCGTCGCGCTCGTCGTGCTCGTCACGGTCGGGTGGCTCGTCGCCTGGGCGGTCGCGCTCAGAACCGTGCTCGGTGTGCTCGGCATCCGGCTGTCGGTCCTTCGGTCGTTTCTCGTGTTCAACGGGGCGATGTTCTCGAACAACGTCACGCCGTTCGGCCAGGCCGGGGGCGAACCCGTCACCGCCCTGCTCATCGCGACGGTCGCCGACACGGAGTACGAGCGCGGCCTCGCAGCCATCGCCAGCGTGGACACGCTCAACTTCGTCCCCTCGATCACGCTCGCGCTCGTCGGCGCGGCGTACTTCGCCACCGAGACGACGTTCGGCACCCGGCTCCAGCTCGCGACCGGCGTCGTCGTCGCGCTCGCGCTCCTCGTTCCGGGGCTCGTTTACCTCGGGTGGCAGAACCGGTACGCGCTCGAAACGCGGATCGTCGGGGCGTTCGTCCCGTTGATCCGCCGGATCGCCGGGATCCTCCCGGTGTTCTCCGCGCCGACCGAGGAGTCGGTCGAGTCGCGGATCGGTCACTTCTTCGGCGCCATCGAGCGCGTCGCCACCGACCGAACCGGGATCGCGGTCTCGCTTGCGGCCTCGACGCTCGGCTGGATCCTCCAGATGGTCGCCCTCTATCTCGCGTTCCTGGCGATCGACCAGCCGGTCCCGTTCTCGGCGATGCTGTTCGTCGTCCCGATGGGTGCGATCGCGGGGATCACGCCGTTACCTGGCGGCGCGGGCGGCATCGAGGCGGTGCTCGTGGCCGTGCTCGCGGCGCTCCCCTCCGTGTCGGTTTCCGCGACGGCGGCGCTGGGCGCCGTCGTCATCTATCGCGGCGCCGTCTACTGGGTGCCGGTGATCATCGGCGGGGTCGTCGTGAGCGTGATCGGCGCCGACAGCGTCGGCTGACCACGGACGCGGCTCCGGGGACGGAGCCGACGAACCGACCGCGGGGACGCCTCACACGCGAGGGGTGATACGACGGCTTTAAACGGAACGACGGTGAAATCGTCCGTATGGTTACCCTCTACGACGTCCCGGCGGCGGACCTCAACGACGAGGTCGCCGCTCGACTGGAGGATCGCATCGAACAGCCGGAGTGGGTGCAGTTCGCCAAGTCCGGGCAGGACCGGGAGCTCCCGCCCCAGCAGGAGGACTTCTGGTTCCGCCGTGCGGCCTCGCTGCTGCGCAAGGTCGCCGACCGCGGCCCCGTCGGCGTCGAGCGCCTCGCCACCGAGTACGGCGGCTCCAAGAACGGCTCGAACCGCTACGTCGTCAGCCCGCCCGAGCACGAGGGCGGCTCGCGCAAGATCATTCGCGTCGCGCTCCAGCAGCTCGAGGAGGAGGGCTTCGTCGAGACGGCCCAGGGCGAGGGCCGCCGCGTCACCGACGAGGGTCGCTCGTTCCTGGACGAGGTCGCCGGCGACGTGCTCGAGGGGCTCGACCGTCCCGAGCTCGAGCGATACGCGTAAGCAGCCGTTCGCGCCGACGAGTTCTTCGATTTTCGCGTCGCCAGCGGCGGTGCCGTCGGTGTCGGTTCGTTCGGGTAGTACCGGCGGCGGCGCCGTCGCTATCGCCGTCGTCGCCGTCGCTATCGCCGTCGTCGCCGTCGTCGCCATCGTCGCCGTCGCTCCCGCCGGCCGGGCGCCGGCGTCGCTCGCGCACCCACAATCGTTTTGACCGCTCGCCGGCAACTTCGATCCGACATGAGCGAGACCCCCGACGACGAGCGATTGGAGGAGCTGCGCGAGCAGAAGATGCAGGAGCTCCAGGAGCAGGCGCAGGGCCAGGGACAGGGCGACGCGGAGGCACAGCAGGCGGCCCAGGAGCAGGCCGAGCGTCAGCAGGAGGCGCTGCTCAAGCAGTACCTCACCGACGGCGCGCGCCAGCGGCTCAACGCCGTCGAGATGAGCAAGCCCGACTTCGCCGCGCAGGTGAAACAGCAGGTCACGGCGCTGGCGAAGAGCGGCCGGGTGAACGGCCGCATCGACGAGGACCAGATGAAGGAGCTGCTGCGCGAGCTGCAGCCGGACCAGAAGAGCTTCGACATCCGCCGCCGCTGACGCACGCGTGGACCTCGCGCTCTGCTACAGCGGCGGGAAGGACTCATCGCTCGCCGCGCTCGTCCTCGACCGCTTCTACGACGTGACGCTCGTCACCGCCCACTTCGGCGTGACCGACGACCACGAGCACGCGCGCCGGGCCGCCGAGGCGCTCGGCTTCCCGTTCGAGACCCACGACCTCGACCCCGAGGTCGCCCGCGAGGCCGTCGAGGCGATGCGCGCCGACGGCTTCCCCCGCAACGGGATCCAGCGCGTTCACGAGCACGCCCTGGAGTCGGTCGCCGAACGCGACGTGGACGCCGTCGCCGACGGCACCCGCCGCGACGACCGCGTCCCATCCATCTCCCGGGCGTTCGCCCAGTCGCTGGAGGACCGCCACGGCGTCGACTACATCTCCCCCCTCTCGGGGTTCGGCCGCGGCGCCGTCGACCGCCTCGTCGACGAGACGCTCGACGTGGAGTCGGGCCCCTCCGAGGAGGTGCCGAAGGCCGACTACGAGGGCGAACTCCGCGCCCTCCTCCGCGAGGAGGCCGGCGACGACGCCGTCCGCGAGGTGTTCCCCGAACACGAACAGACGTACGTGCGCGGGACGCGCTGAGTCGCGGGCGGATCGCATCGAGTCGCGGGCGACCCGAACCGGGCGCGGTGACTCCCCGTCGGTGGCGCCCGCCGCGTTCGCCGTCATCCACGCCGTTTTCACCCCCGACCGTCGACCCCGAAGCGTGTCCGCACTCGTCTCCCCCGGCATCGCCGTCGCCGTCGCCGCGGCGGTGCTGTGGGGCGTCTACCTCTTCGCGCTGAAGCGCTACGTCTCCGGCGTCCCCGCCACGGTGCTCACGGTCCTCGTCAACGTCTGCGCGCTGGCGTGGTACGCCCCCGTCGCCGTCACCCGGCTGTCGGCCGACGCCCTCCCCGATCCCGCGACGCTCGGGGCGTCCGCCGTGCTCGCGCTCGTCGGGGCCGTCCTCGGCGTCGGCGTCGGCTTCGTCCTGTTCGTGAACGCGCTCGCGCTCGGCGAGGTGTCGTACGTCACGCCGATCAACAAGGTCGTCCCCGTCTTCGTCCTCCCGCTGGAGCTGCTCCTGCTTGGCGCCGACCTCCCGGCGCTGGCGTTCGTCGGCATCGCCGTCGTCACCGCCGCGGTGTACGTCGCGAACTACCGCGGCGGCGACCCGGTCGAACCCCTCCGCCGGGCCGTCACGGCCCGCCCCGCACAGCTCGCGCTGCTGTCGGCGGTCGCGTACGCCGTCGGCGACGTGGCGAAGCGCGCGGTGCTCGACCGCGTCGGCCTCCCGCCGGAGGCGCTCGTGATCGTCGTCCTCGGCGGCGTGCTGCTCGTCCTCCTCCCGCTCGCCGTTCGTGATTGGGAGGGCGAGCGATCGTGGGAGACGCCGGTTCCGACGTTCCTCGCGCTCGGGCTGGTCGTCGCGACGGCCGAGCACCTCACCAGCGTCGCGTTCGCCGCGCTCCCCGCGAGCATCGCCTCGCCGGTCGTCAACACGCAGGCGGTCGTGGCGGTCGTCCTCGGCGGCCTGATCCTCAAGGAGCGTCGGCTCGGCGCCCGCCTCGTCGCCGCCGCGCTCGCGGTCGTCGGCGTCGGGTTCCTCGCGGTGTGAGGTACCGGACGAAACCGCGTCTGGAGAGAGCACGGACGCCTCCGCCGGCGGCGACGAACCACGGGGTTAAACTCCCGGACGCGAGACCTAGCCGGTAATGCCCACCTACGACCGCCTGAAGGGGTTCCGCGACTTCTACCCCCCCGAGATGGCCGTCCGCCGGGAGGTGACCGACACGCTGGAGTCGGTCGCCCGGCGCTACGGCTTCCGCGAGATCGACACGCCCCGGCTGGAGCCGGCGGAGATGTGGACCGACAAGTCCGGCGACGACATCGTCGACGAGCTGTACGCCTTCGAGGACCACGGCGGTCGCCACGTCACGCTCTCGCCGGAGCTGACGCCGACGGTCGCGCGGATGTACGCCGCGAAGGCCCAGGAGCTGTCCAAGCCGGTGAAGTGGTTCTCGACGCGCCCCTTCTGGCGCTACGAGGCCGTCCAGCAGGGTCGCTTCCGCGAGTTCTATCAGACGAACATCGACATCTTCGGCTCGGCTGAACCGACCGCCGACGCCGAAGTGCTCGCGACCGCCGCCGACGCCCTGACCGACCTGGGGCTGTCGGCCGACGACTTCGAGTTCCGCGTCAGCCACCGCGACATCCTCGGGTCGCTGCTGCGCTCGTTCGACGCCGACGTGGACGTGCGCACGGCGATCCGCGCGGTCGACAAATCGGAGAAGGTCGACGAGGCCGAGTACCTCGATCTGCTCCACGACGCCGGGCTCGGGTTCGACCAGGCCCGCGAGTTCGACGACCTGCTCGGCGTCGACGACCCCGCGGACCTGGACGAACTCACCGACTTCGCGCCCGACAGCGAGGGACTCGCGGACGCGGTCGACAACCTCCGGGCGGTCCTCGCGGCCGCCGACGACTTCGGCGTCGGCGAGCACTGCGACCTCTCGCTTCGCACAGCCCGCGGGCTGGACTACTACACCGGCGCCGTCTTCGAGTGCTTCGACGCGACCGGCGAGATCGGCCGCTCCGTCTTCGGCGGCGGCCGCTACGACGACCTCATCGAGGAGTTCGGCGGTCAGCCCACCCCCGCCGTCGGCGTCGCTCCGGGGCACGCGCCCCTCGGCCTCCTGCTCGAACGTGCGGGCGTCGCCCCCGACGCGGCGATCGAGACGGACTACTACGTCCTGCAGGTGGGCGACACCCGGCCGACGGCCGCCCGGATCGCCCGCGACCTCCGGGCGCGGGGCCACGTCGTCGAGTCGGACGTCTCCGACCGCAGCTTCGGCGCGCAGCTCGAGTACGCGGACTCGATCAACGCCGAGACGGTCGTCATCGTCGGCGAGCAGGACCTCGCGAACGACGAGGTGACGCTGAAGGACATGGCCTCCGGCGACCAGACGACCGCGCCCGTCGACGAGTTCCCGGGCGAGCGCGACCGTCCGACGTACGACGACTTCGCGTAATGGCGATCCGCCGGGCGTACCGCGTCGCCTACGACGGCCGCCCGTTCTTCGGCTTCCAGCGCCAGCCGGACGTACCGACCGTCGAGGACGCGCTGCTCGACGCGCTCCGGGCGCTCGACGTGCTCGCGCACGACGCGGACACCCCACCCGGCTACGCCGCCGCCGGCCGCACCGACCGCGGCGTCTCGGCGGTCCGCCAGACGGTCGCCCTCGATGCGCCCGGGTGGCTCACGCCGCGGGCGTTCTCCAGCGAACTCCCGGCCGGCGTCCGCGTGTGGGCCGCCGTCGACGTGCCAGCCGATTTCCACGCGACCCACGACGCCGCCCGGCGGACGTACCGCTACCACCTCCACGCGTCCGGCGCCGACCTCGATCGCGCCCGGGCGGCGGCCGACCGGCTCTCGGGCGAGCACGACGTGCACAACCTCACCAGCGAGCCGCGCGGGCCGAAGACCCGACGCGACCTCTCGGTCTCGGTCGCCGCCGACCGCGACGCGGGCGCGGTCGCCGGCGACGACCCCGCACCCGGCGCTCACCGCGACGCGGCAGGCGACGAGTTCCTGACGCTCACCGTCGCCGCCGGCGGCTTCCCCCGCGAGTTCGTCCGGCGGGTCGCGACGGTCGTCCGCGGCGTCGCAGTCGGCGACACCGGCCTCGAACGGGTCAAGGAGGTTCTCGGCGAGGAGCCGCTGTCGGGCGCCCGCGGCGTCGCGCCCGCCTCGCCCGAACCCCTCGTGCTCGCGGACGTCTCCTACCCGGGCGTCGCGTTCGAGCCCGATCCGGCGGCGGTCGAGTCGCTCCGGGACGTGTTCTCCGGTCGCCGCGTCGACGCGCTCGCCCGGGGCCGGGTGTTCGGCGACGTGCTCGACTCGATACCGGAGTGACCTCTCCTTACTCCCACTCCTCGGGCCACAGTCCCGCGGCCTTCATTCCCGGCTCGAAGTCGGCCTCGCGGAACGCCGCCTCCAGCTCGTAGGGGTCGAGCACCGGAACCTCGGTCCCCTCGTCCGCCAGCTCGCGGACCATGAGCGCCGCGAGGACGCCGTGCTCGCGGACGCAGCGGTCGTCGACCTTGTCGCGCGTGTCGGCGTGGGTGTGGCCCCACCCCCGCCCGCGCTCGCCCGAGTCCGAGTGGAGTTGGAGCGCCGCCGTCCCGCGCCGGACGAACGGCCACTGGTCGGAGAAGGGATGCGGCTCCTCGCGCACCTCGATCGGCTGGCGCGTCCGCTCGCCCACGCGCCGCGCGACCCGGGCGGTCGACTCGGAGGTGTGGGTCATCGCGACGAGGTCACGGAACCGACCGGCCCCGTCGAGGTTCACGACGGCCTTCACCCCGTCCAGGTCCGTCGTCGCCGCGAGGTGCTCGGAACCGAGCAGCCCCGTCTCCTCGCAGCCGACGGCGGCGAACCGGACCCCGATGTCGAGGTCGGCGGCCGCGAGCACCCGCGCGGCCGCGAGCAGCGTCGCGACGCCGCAGCCGTTGTCCAGCGCGCCCTCCGCGATGTCGTGACCGTCGTAGTGGGCGAGCACGAGCACCGCCTCGTCGGTCGCCGGGCCGGTGCGCGCGAGGACGTTCTGTGACTCGCTCGGAACCGTCTCGGCCTCGACCGACAGGTCGGCCTCCCCGCCCTCGCTGGCGTACTCGGTGAGCCACGCGCCCGTCTCCTTGCTCACGCCGACCGCCGGGATCGCGGCCTCCTCGCCGAAGGTGAGCGACCCCGTCGGCGGCAGCTGCCCGGGCACGTGGTTGACGAAGACGAACGCCTCCGCGCCAGCCTCGGCGGCGGTCCCGAACTTCTCCATCCGGTGGATGAACCGCGAGTCGCCGGGCGTCGTCGTCGACGCGACGGTGATCTTCCCCTCCACGTCGACCGCCGCGATCTCCTCGGGCGTGCCGTACCCCACGTCGACGAGTTCGCCCGACGCCTCGCCCGCGGGGCTGTACGGCAACGCGATGGCGTCGAACGCGCGCTCGGCCGGCGCGGTGAGCCGGAGCGTCGTCTCGCCGCGGCGCCACTCGGGGGCGTCGAACGGCTGTCTCCGGACGCGGTCGAGTCCGATCTCCTCGAACGCGTCGGCGACGACCTCCGCCGCGCGCGCCTCGCCCTCGCTCGCGCCCATTCGACCGCCCAGCGCCGTCAGCTCGGTGATGAACTCCCACGGCGCGGTGTCGGTCCAGGCGCGACCGACCGCCGCGGCGAGGGTGTCGTCGAGATCCATGCCGACGAGATCGGCCAGCGGCGGCAAAAACCCGCGGGTGCGCGTCCTCCGTGCCCGTCTGTCGAATCGAACGAAGTCCCGACCGCGTGCGAGATCAGCCATTTCATATCGCGTTATTTGATTCATGAATCGTTCCCGGGTGGTTATCCCCGTCGGCGTCGATACGCCGGTATGAACGTGCTGTCACCGGTGAACGGCTGATGCCGGTCGTTCCGGGATTCCTCGAACGGCTCGCCTTTCGCGCGAACCTCGCGCCGTCGGCGATCCTCGACGTACACGGCGCGGCCTCGCTCCACGCCGTCGCCCTCGCCGACGAGCTCGGGGTGCTCGCCGCCCTCGACGGGCCGCAGTCGGTGTCGAGCCTCGCGGCCGGGCTCGCGTGTGAGGAGGACGCGCTGCGCCGGTTGCTCGACGCGCTCGTCGCGGTGGGGTACGCCGACCGTTCGGGCGACGAGTACTGGCGGACGCGGACGACCGAGCGGTGGCTCACCGAGGGCGGCGACGCGAACCTCGCGCCGTTCGCGCGCTTCTGGGTCGACGTGGTCCTCCCGTACTGGCGCGAGCACGCCGCACGCGCCGTCCGCGAGGGCGATCCCGGCGCGTCGCTCTACGAGTGGCTCGGCGACGACGAGGCGGGGTGGGCGACGACGCAGGCCGGGTTCCGCGCGGCCGCGTCGCTGCTGGTCGACCCGGTCGTCGACGCCCTCGGCGACTACTCCGGCGCTCGCGTCCTCGACCTCGGGGGCGGCCACGGCGCCTACGCGGTCGAACTCGCGCGCCGCGGGGCGTCGGTGACGCTGGTCGACCGCCCGCCCGCGCTGGAGCCGGCGCGCGAGGCCGCCGCCGAGGCGGGTGTCGACGTGCGGTTCGTCGGCGGCGACTACCTCACCGACGACCTGTGGCGTCAACTCGTCGAACCGGATCTCGACTCGGACTTCGATCCCGACACCGGTCCCGACGGCGCCGGCGACGCGGACGCGGGCTACGATCTCGTCCTCCTGTTCAACGTCCTCCACGGGCACTCCCCGGCGGAGGCGGCGACGCTGCTCGATCGGGCCGCGGCCGCCCTCGCGCCCGGCGGGAAGCTCGCGATCCTCGACCAGTTCGGGCGCGGCGGGAGCTCGTCGCTCGCGGACGTCGGCGTCGCGCTGATCGACCTCACGTACCTGATCACCTTCGGCGGCGGTACGCTCGACGCCGACTCGGTGAACCGCTGGCTCGGCGACGCGGGGCTGTCCGCCGTCGAGACGAAGACCTTCCGACGGGCGCCCGGCGTCAAGTTACTGCGCGTCGAGGCGCCGTATCCCGACCGGAACTGAGCCGCGCGAACCGACCACTCGTCGGCCGCTGCCGTCGGCGTCTCTCGGTAGCGGTTCCGGTTCCGGCTCCAATTCCGACTCCCGACTCTCCGCGGTACGTTCGTCGCGCCCGATGCCACGGCTAGTGCCGGGGACGTGGCCGTAGGCGGGCGATTCTGCCGGATCTGCTTGGCAAGACTTACCACCGACCACGGGCGAGAACCGTGCATGAGTTCGGTTCCCGAGCGCTCGGAGATCGACGAGGAGTACAAGTGGAGCATCGACTCCATCTACGCCGACGACGAGGCGTGGGAGGAGGCGTACGAGGACGTCGAGGAGCGCCTCGACGACCTCCGCGCGTACGAGGGCCGCGCGACCGAGAGCGCGGCGACGCTTCGCGAACTGCTCGACACCTACGAGGCGGTGTTCCGCGAGGTGTCGAAGGTCACCTCCTACGCGCGGCTTCGCTCGAACGAGGACACCCGGGATCAGGAGTACCAGGCCATGTCCTCGAAGGCGCAGGCGCTGTCGGCGGAGGCGTCGAGCGCGTCCAGCTACCTCGAACCCGAGCTCCAGGAGCTCGACCGGAGCGACATCGAGGACATGATCGACGAGGAGCCCGCGCTCGCGGAGTACGAGCACTTCTTCGACGACGTGCTCCGGATGAAGCCGCACACGCGCTCGGCGGAGGTGGAGGAGCTGCTCGCGGACCTGAGCGAGGTCACCGGCGCCGCGAGCGAGGCGTACTCGATGCTGTCGGACGCGGACATGACGTTCCCGACCGTCGAGGACCCCGAGGGCGACGAGGTCGAGATCTCCCAGGGCAACTTCACCACCCTCCTCCAGAAGCCGGACCGCGAGTTCCGACGGCGCGTCCACGAGGAGTTCTACTCGGAGTGGGAGACCGTCCGCAACACCGTCGGCACGACGCTCGCGAAGAGCGTCAAGAAGGACGTGAAGATGGCCGAAGCCCGAAACTACGACACCGCCAGAGAGGCGGCGCTCGACGGGCCGAACGTCCCGGTCGAGGTGTACGACACGCTCGTCGACACCGTCCGCGACAACCTCGACTCGCTGGGCCGCCACGCGGACCTGAAGCGGCGCGCGCTCGACGTGGACACCCTGGAGATGTGGGACCTCTACATGTCGCTGACGGGCGACGAGGGCCCCGACATCAGCTACGAGGAAGCCAAGGAACACGTCGTCGAGGCGGTCGCGCCGCTCGGCGAGGAGTACCAGCAGCGCATGGCCGAGGGGCTGGAGTCGCGTTGGGTCGACGTGTACGAGAACCGCGGGAAGCGCTCGGGCGCCTACTCGGCGGGCACGTACGACACCCAGCCGTTCATCATGATGAACTACCAGGACGACGTGTCCTCGATGTACACGCTCGCCCACGAGCTGGGCCACTCGATGCACTCGGAGCTGTCGAAGGAGGCGCAGCCGTGGCAGTACGCCGACTACGAGATCTTCGTCGCCGAGGTCGCCTCCACGGTCAACGAGACGCTCCTGACGAAGCACCTGCTGGAGAACGCCGAGTCAGACGAACTCCGTGCGCACGCACTCGATCAGTACCTCGAACGATTCCGCTCGACGCTGTTCCGCCAGACGATGTTCGCGGCGTTCGAGCAGGCCATCCACGAGCACGACGAGGCGGGCAAGCCGCTCACGCCCGACGTCTTCGACGAGCTGTACGGCGATCTGAAGGCGGAGTTCTACGGCCACGCCGACGCGACCGTCGACGAGCACATCCGCCGCGAGTGGATGCGGATCCCGCACTTCTACTACAACTTCTACGTCTACCAGTACTCGACGGGCATCTCGGCGGCCGCGGCCATCGTCGACCGCATCGAGGACGAGGGCGAGGTCGCCGCCGAGGAGTACCGCGCGGCGCTGCGCGCCGGCGGCGCCGAGTACCCGATCGACGTGCTCGACATCGCCGGCATCGACATGACCGAGTCCGACCCCATCGAGTCGGCCATCGGCGTGTACGACGACTACCTCGACGAGGCCGAGACGCTGCTGGACCTGTAAGGCGGCGCCGAAGTCGAGCCGCCGGCGGTGCTGTACCGCGATCGCGCCGTGCCGCGACGCGTCGAGGTGGCGCCGATCCCCGGCGGAGGCGAACGCTCCCGCCACCCAAAGCCCCTTTACGGGCGGTACCTAAGCACGGGCGAGAAATGTCTCGGAGTCCGTCCCTCCCCGACCGGCCCCGGCTCGATCTGGATCCCGACATGAACGAGGCCGAGCGGCTGGAGGCGCTTCGCAAACACTTCGAGCGGATCGTCCAGGTCAACGACGAGTTGGACGACCGCCTCGACGAGGCCCAGAGCCGCCGCGCGGACCTCCGCGAGGAGGTCGACGAGCTCAAGCGCCGCAACGAGGCGCTGAAGACGGCGTCGCTGTACATCGCGACCGTCGAGGAGCTCACCGAGGACGGCGCGGTGATCAAACAGCACGGCAACAACCAGGAGGTGCTCACCGACCTCTCGCCCCAGCTCGAGGACGAGTTGGAGGCGGGCGACCGCGTCGCCATCAACGACTCCTTCAGCGTGCAGACGGTGCTCGACGACGAGACCGACGCCCGCGCGCAGGCGATGGAGGTCGACGCCGACCCCGAGGTCACCTACGACGACATCGGCGGCATCGACGAGCAGGTCCGCGAGGTACGCGAGGCCGTCGAGGACCCCCTCATCAATGCCGACGCGTTTCGCGAGGTCGGCATCCAGCCGCCCAGCGGCGTCCTCCTGCACGGCCCGCCCGGCACCGGGAAGACGATGCTCGCGAAGGCCGTCGCCAACGAGACCGACGCGACGTTCATCAAGATGGCCGGCTCGGAACTGGTCCGGAAGTTCATCGGCGAGGGCGCCCGCCTCGTGCGCGACCTGTTCGATCTGGCGGGCGAGCGCGAGCCTGCGGTCATCTTCATCGACGAGATCGACGCCGTCGCCGCCAAGCGCACCGACTCGAAGACCTCCGGCGACGCCGAGGTCCAGCGCACGATGATGCAGCTCCTGAGCGAGATGGACGGCTTCGACGACCGCGGCGAGGTGCGGATCATCGCGGCGACGAACCGCTTCGACATGCTCGACGACGCGATCCTCCGTCCGGGTCGGTTCGACCGCCTCATCGAGGTCCCCAAGCCCGGTCCAGAGGGCCGCGAGCGCATCCTCGATATCCACACGGCTGACATGGCCGTCGCCGACGACGTGGACTTCGCCGACATCGCCGAGGACCTCGACGACTACTCCGGCGCCGACATCGCCGCGCTCACCACCGAGGCGGGGATGTTCGCCATCCGCGACGAGCGGACGACCGTCCGCCGCGCCGACTTCGAGGACGCCCGCGAGAAGATCGAGACGAGCAACGAGGGCCCGGTGTTCAACGACGGCGAGTTCGGTCGCTACCAGTACTGAGTCGGGCTCCGATTCGCGGTCACGTCTGGCGGTTTTGCGAGCACGGCACCCTCACCCAATACCCGCCGCTCTGCTCGCCCTTCGCATTTCCGAGGCCGCCCGTCGGTCAGTCTCGCTTCCCTCCCTCACGCCTCGCTATTCTTCTGGGCGGCTCGCCCACAAGCTCGCCGCCGATTGCCGAGGCGCTCGGTCGTTCGCTTCGCTCACTCCCTCACGCCTCGCGATTCTTCTGGGCGGCTCGCCCACAAGCTCGCCGCCGGTCGTCGAGGCGTTCGGTCGTTCGCTTCGCTCACTCCCTCACGCCTCGCTTTCGACACGCACTTCTCCGCGACGCCACGAGTTCGGATATGGACATCCACGTCGCCGACGGCGTCGGGCGGGGGCCGACCGAGCTGGCCGCTTACGACGCCGCCCTCGCCGACGCCGGCGTCGGCGACTTCAACCTCGTCACCGTCTCGTCGGTCGTTCCCGCCGACGCCGAGGTGCACGCCGTCGACACCGCGCCGGATCTGGGCCCCGCCGGCGACCGCCTCACCGTCGTGCAGGCGCACGCGGCCGCTTCCCCCGAGGACGCCCACGAGACCGAGACCGTCACCGCCTGCCTGGGGTGGGCGACCGGCCCCGGACCGGGACTGTTCTACGAGGCCGACGGCAGCGACGCCGACGCGGTCCGCGAGACGGTGGCGACCGGCCTCGACGCCGGCCGCGACCTGCGGGACTGGACGTTCGAGCGCGAGGAGACGCGCTGTGCGACCGTCGAGACCGACGACTCGGCGTACGTCGCCGCGGTCGTCGTCGCCGCCTACGGCGAGAGCGAGCCGATCGCCTGATCCCCCCCGGCGTCGTTCCGTCACCGCCCGTGGGGCCGTCGTACCGCCGTGGATGTGTATTCGTCCGACAGGTCGCCGACGCCTTTTTACGCGGACCGCGCATACCATCGCCGACCCTAATGAACGGCAACAACCCCTATGCGGGGGCCCCTGGCGTCGTCGAGGCGGGCCGTCCCGAGGAGGTCGACCTGACGGCCGACCAGAAGGACGCGCTCCGACAGGCGGTCGCCACAATCGTCACGCGAACCGAATCGTATCTCCCCGACGGCTACGCCGTCGGCTCGGAACTCTCCTACGGCGCGAACGGGCCGCAGGCCACCGTCGCGGTCCAGCCGCCGATCGGCCACGCGGTCAGCGCGGGCTTCTCGCCGGACCTGGAGGACATCGAGGCCGGCCTCGACGACGAGGACCGCGAGGAGGTCGCCCGCGGGCTCGCCGCCAGCGCGGCCGTCCAGGTCATGTCCGCCGTCGGCGACGACCTCGAACCGACCGCGCGATAGTCGCACGCGCCGCCTTCGTTCTCCGGACCGCCAGAGGGAACACCCGCCGGTCCGTGCGTTCATCGACCGGCCGAACGTCGACCATCTATATATTCCGATCCAGCCTCCCGTCTAGCGATTTCTCTGTATAGAACAACATTTCAAAATTCGACGGACGAAACGACGAATCGGAGAATCACGACCGACGGTGGCCCCCTCGGCGCGTCGCCCGCGCGGTCAGGCGTCGTGGCCGCCGACGGGCGGCTCGACGAACAGGCCGTAGCCGACGAGCAGCGCCGCGAACACCGAGCCGAGTCCCGTCCCGACCGACACGGGCAGCGCCAACCGCGCGGCCGCGACCGTGCCGCCCAGGAGCAGGGCCGGCACGGCCGCGAGCAACAGGTCGTACTTCGACGGCGATACGAGGCCGGCGGGGCCGGCCCCGGAGCGGAGATCGTCGCTGGAAGGGTCTCGGACACTCATCGACTCTCACCGTCTTAGCAGTTCTCTATCGTCCGTAAAATCTGTTACGGCTGAAATAATACGAGCATAATTTTCGTAGGTGACGCGTGCGGTCGTTCGGGGTGTCAAGTGACCACGAAGTCACGTCGATCGAGGGAATCGGCGGCGTCGCGGACGGCGAACGCTCGACGGGGACGGCGAACGCCCGACGGGGACGGCGAGCGCGCGCTACTTGCCCCAGAACGGGTCCGTCTTCCGGCGCTTCTCCAGGTACGCCTTCAGCGCCTCGATCTCGTCGGCGCGGATCTCCGAGGCGAGCTCCTGTTCGAGGATCTTCGCGTGCTTCTCGGGCAGCTCGATCCACAGTTCGTCGCCCTCCTCGATCTGGCGGCCGACCGTGGGGCCGTCGATGGCGACGGAGACGCGCTCGCCCGCCTGCGCGGAGTCCACGTCGTCGCCCTGGTGTTGGATCCCCGAGAGGGTGCCGACGCGGTTCGGCTCGCTGCCCTCGAACGTCGCGACCGGGCGGTTGTTCTGGACCGTTCCCGAGAGGATCTCGACGCCGACGACCGCGGGGTCGTTCTGGCGGAAGGTGTGGTCCTGGAGGATGCGGAAGCGTGCGGGCTTGGTGATCTTGTCGAGCACCGTCTCCTGTTGGGCGCGCTCCAGCTCCTCGACGTACGCCTCGTACTCCTCGACGAGCTGGTAGATCACGTCGTCGTCGAACAGGCGCACGTCGGCGTGTTCGAGCGCCTCCTCGGCGTCCGGCAGCACGTCGACGTTGAACCCGAGGATCACCTTGTGGGTGTCCTCTTTGGCGGTCTGGGCGACGGTCACGTCCCGCGGGGCGATGTCGCCGACCTCCGCCCGGAGGATCGGGATCTCCGCCTCCTCGAGGGCGTTCGCCATCGCCTCCAGACTGCCGAGCGTGTCGGCCTTGACGACGACGCCGTCCTCGGCGGTGTCGACCTCGATCTTGGCGAGCTCCTCGCGCACCTCCCGCTTGACCGCCTCCAGCGCCGCCTCGTCGTCGCCGCGGACGACGCGGACGGGCGCGCCCGACATCGCCTCGTCCAGGTCGGGCGCGGCGATCTTGACGCCCGCGGCCGCGCGGACCTCCTCGACGCGCTCGAACTGCTTCTCGGCGCGGATCTCGGCGTTGGGGCGCGGCTGCAACAGCGCGCGCACCTCCGTCACGATCGGCTCGTCGCGGCCGCCGACGACGACGGTGTCGCCCTCGCGGACGACGCCGTCGTACAGCACCACGTCCAGCGTCGCGCCGAACCCCTGCTCGTCTTTCACCTCCAGCACCGTCCCGACGCCCGGACCGGCAACGTCGACGGACATCTCCTCCTTCATGTACCGCTGGGACAGGCCCATCAGGACGGTGAGCAGGTCGGGGATCCCCTCGCCGGTCATCGCCGAGAGGGGGACGACCCCGATGTTGGACTGGAAGTCCTGCACGCGCCAGTAGAAGTCCGCCGAGAAGCCCTTGCCCGAGAGGTCGCCGATGAGCTCGTAGAGGTTCTCGTTCAGGCGGGAGCTCGCGCGATCGGACTGCGCCTCAAGCGACTGCTGGATCGGCTGGCCCTCCTGCGGGTTCCAGCCGGGCGTCGTGTCGACCTTGTTGGCGGCGACGACGAACGGCGTGCCGGTTCGTTTGAGGATGTCGATCGCCTCCTCGGTCTGCGGCTGGAAGCCGTCGTTCACGTCGACGACCAGCACCGCGATGTCGGCGAGGGCGCCGCCGCGCGAGCGCAGCGTCGAGAAGGAGTGGTGGCCGGGTGTGTCGATGAACAGCAGGCCGGGCAGGTCGAAGTCGGTCGGGTCGACGAGCGCGCCGGCCATCTCGGAGATGGTCGACAGCGGCACGGCGGTCGCGCCGATGTGCTGGGTGATCGCGCCCGCCTCGCCCTCCTGGACGGCGGAGCCGCGGATGCGGTCGAGCAGCGTCGTCTTTCCGTGGTCGACGTGGCCCAGCACCGCGACGATGGGGGTGCGCAGCGAGCCGGCGTCGATCGTCTCCTCGGTGTCGGGGTCGGAATTCGTGTCTGACATGGCTGAGATCCTCCCTGCGGCGAAGAACGGGTCTTGTGAATACTGGCGGGTCGCGTGAGGTAAGGGCTTCGACTCCCGCCACGGTGCGCCCGCGACGGCGACATCGCTCGCTCCGATTCCCGCCGCAGTCTGTGGGTTTCTCTCGGCGGACGCCGTCCGTTCGGCGCGGCGTGTCCGCCCCGCGTCCGACGCCAGCGTGGCGTTTATGCCCGTCGCGTCAGTGAGCGCAGGTATGGCAGATATCCTCGCCGAGAACCTCTCGGGGAAGGCCGTCATGGGCTCGGACGGCACCGAGCTGGGCATGCTGTACAACATCACGATGGACCTGAAGACGGGGTCGCTGTCGGATCTGCTCGTCACGCCGAACGAGGAGCTCTCCCCGGCGCAGGTGCCGTTCGACCGCGACGAGTCCGGGCGCTTTCACGTCCCGGTCGCGGACGTGCAGGCCGTAAAGGACTACATCGTCGTCCGCACGTAATGGAAGTCCTCGATTCGTCCGCGTTCATCCACGGCTACGACGGCGACGACGAAACCGCCTCGATCCCGGCGGTGCAGGCCGAGCTCACCGGCGAGACCGCCCTCCGGTTCGACGCCGAGGAGGGCGCCGGGATGCACATCCACGTCCCCGGCGAGGGGGCCATCGGGCGCGTCCGCAGCGCCGCCGAGGAGACCGGCGACCTCGCGGAGCTGTCAGACACGGACCTGCGCCTGCTGGCGGCGGCGTTCGAGCTCGACGCGACGCTCGTCACCGACGACTACGCCATGCAGAACGTCGCCGAGCGCATGGACGTTCGCGTCCGCGTCATCGCCCGCGAGGGCATCTCGGAGGAGCGCGACTGGCAGTTCCAGTGTACCGGCTGCGGGCGCACGTTCGACGAGAACCGCGATCGCTGTCCGATCTGCGGGAGCGACCTCTCCCGGAAGAACCCGGCGTAGCCTCGGCTCCCGGTCGCTTCCGGATCGACCTCAGATCCCGATCGCCTCCACGTACTGGATCGCGAACTGCACGGCGTTGTACGCGCCGTGGACGAAGATCGGGACGACGATCGTGTCGGTGTACTCGTACAGCGCGCCCAACCCGATCGCGAGGGTCGCCGCGACGGCGACGTAGACGAGCTTCTCGGCGGGCGTTCCCACCCCGGCGACGTAGTGGAGCAGCCCGAACAGCAGCGACGCGCCCGCGATGGCGCCCGCCGGGCCGAGCGCGCGCCGCAGCTCCCCCTGCACGACGCCCCGGAAGAGCAGTTCCTCGCCGACGGCGACCGTGAGAAACGACAACGGGACCATCGCGAGGAAGTACGCCGGCGGGTTGGTGAGCGCCTCGTTCGTGCTCGGGGACAACCCCACGGCGGCGAACGCCAGGAGGATCCCGTAGCCGGCGACGACGAGCCCGACCGCGCCGGCGACGGCGACGGCGGCGTCGCGGGGCGTCGGCCGCCGGACGCGCAGCACGTCGAGATCCCCCGCGTACAGCAGGAACAACAGCGCCGCGGCCGCGAAACCGGCGGCGTTGCCGACGGTGGTGAACACGGCCGTCGCCACCGAGTCGGCGCCGAACCCCAGTGCCAGCGCCGCCCACTCGAACGCCGGCACCACGGCGCCGGCGGCGATGACGCCCGCGAACACCGCGAGCAACGCCTGACCGCCGCGGATCGCGACCGCACGGGCCTCGATCGTCCCCCCGGGCGGGCCGAGGTCGACGTTCACGTCACTCCACCTCCAGGCGGCGCTTCTCGGTGACGGCGTCGGCCTCGGGGAACTCGCCGCCGCCGAGCAGCCCCCGCGCGGCGTTCTTCCCCCACTCCACGGCGGGCTGGGTGAACGTCGAGACGCCCGCGAGTTCGCCGTACAGCACGCACGCGGCCTCCATCGCGTACAGGAGTTCGCCGAGCCCGCGTTCGTCGACGCGGTCGATCTCGATCCGGACGTTCTCGCGGCCGGCGGCCGCGAGGCTCGCCTCGGTCGCGCGGAACTCGGCGTCCAGCAGCTCCCCGAGGGACGACCCGCCCAGGTACGACAGCCCCTCCAGATCGGTCTCGGGGATGCCCACGTCGTCCGCCTCGCGAGGCCGAACGAGGGTGACGAGCTTGTCCGCCGGACCCGCACGGTACAACTGGAGTTGGCTGTGCTGGTCGGTCGCGCCGAGCGCCCGCGCGGGCGTCTGTCCGCGGCCGTCCTTCCCGAGCGACTCGGCCCACAGCTGGGCGAACCATTCGGCGAACCGCTCCAGCGACTCGGCGTACGGCATCATCGCGTTCGTCGCGGCGCCGCGCTCGGCCAGCGCGTACGTCGTCGCGCCGTAGGCGTACGCCGGCGACTCGAACAGCGACCCGGCGAGGCGCTCGGCCTCGTCGGCGGCGCCCGCGAGCAGGGCGTCTACGTCGACGCCGGCGACCTCGGCGGCGAACAGCCCCACCGTCGACAGCGCGGAGAAGCGGCCGGGGACGCCGTCGGGCACGTCCACCGCGGGGAGGTCGTGCCGGTCGGCCATCGACCGAAGGTTGCCCGCCTCGCCCGTGGTGACGACCGTGCGCTCGGTCCAGTCGACGCCCGCCGCGTCCATCGCCTCGCGGACGACGAGGAAGTTCGAGAGCGTCTCGGCGGTCGTCCCCGACCGGGAAACGACGTTGACGACGGTCTCGGAGAGGTCCACGTCGTCGAGGATCGCCCGGACCCACGCGGGGTCGACGTTGTCGAGGTAGCGACAGTCGACGCCCGTGCCGAGCGCGTCGGTGAGCGTCGCCGCGCCGAGCGCGCTCCCGCCGATGCCGACGGTGAGGAGGTGGTCCGGGTCGAAGCCGTCGGCGGCCCGCCGGACCGCGTGGGGGTCGCACGTCTCGGGGAGGTTCAACGCGGCGTAGCCGTGCTCCGCCTCGGCGCGTCCGCGCTCGATCCGGTCGTGGGCGTCGGCGACGCGGTCGTCGAGCGCGTCGAGGTCGTCGCGCGCGAGTCCGAGATCGCCGTCGAGGGCGTTGCCGATGTCGACGTTCATGCGGGAACCGCCGTGCGCCGCCGGCAAAACCCTGCCGTCCGCGTGCGGGCGCTCGCCGGGCCCTGCAGTCGGCGGCGGTCGTCTACCAGCGAACGTCGAACAGCGATCGACATCGAGGAACGGCGATCGGCGAACAGGGAACAGAGCTCCGCGAACGACGGACGGCGGACGGGGGGCTTAACCCCGGCGCGGTCCAACGACGGGCGATGACCGACGCCGACGCCGGCTATCGGGGGGTGTTCGGGGCGTTCCCGTACGCGTTCCGCGCGACCGACTCGCTGATCTGCAAGTCGTACGTCGCCCTCGGCGGACTCGCCGCCCTGTTGCTCACGGTCCTGTTCGGGCTGGCGCTGGTGGTGCTGTTCGGCGTGACCGCCGAGGCGCGCTTCTCCGTCGTCCGCGCGTTCTACGTGCTGGTCGGGCTCGGCGCCGTCGGCCCGACCATCGCGCCAGTGCTCCTCGTCGCCCGCTCGCGGCGCCGCGGGGAGGGACGTGCGGCCGGCTACGACGCCGGCCTCGCGCTCGCGGGCTACGCCTTCCTCGCCTCGCTGTACGCGGGTGCGGCCGTCGGAGCCGAAATCACGCCCCTCCCGCCGTCGCTTGGGCTGGCGTTCCCCGCCGTCGGCTGTCTGTTGATCGCCGCCGCGCACTACCTCCGACGATAGGCGGTTCGACCGGCTCTACTCCCCGTCGCCGCCGTATCCACGGAGCGACACGGGCAAAAGTCTCGACCGCCTACCCCGCTTCATGACCGACCGCGACCCCGAATCCGACGGATCCGAGTTGGACGCCGTCCGCGACGCGCTGGCGGCCGCCGCCGGCGACGCCGGCCCCGCCGACACCGGCGACGGCGAGAAGGACGGCACGTTCCTCGTCACCCACGCCGACGACGGCTCGGCCGTGCTCCGCGACGTCGCCTCCGGCCAGGTACACACCCTCTCGTCGAACCCCGGCGTCGCCGAGGGCGAGGCCGTCGAGGGCGTCGTCGCCCCCGACCCGCCGATGAACGTCTCCTGGCAGCTCGTCGAGGTCGAGGAGCGCCGCCACATCCCCGTCGAGGAGAGCGAGGAGCCGCCGACCCAGCACTCGCTCGATCTCGCGGCCGACCAGCCCGTCGGCGACCTCACGCGAACCGAGCGCGCCGGCACCGGCGAGATCCACGTCATCTCCGTCCCCGAGGACGACACCGACCGGGCCGTCGACGACGTACTCGACGACGCCGACGCCAGCCGAACCCGCGCGGCCCGCCTCGGCGTGAACCGCGTGGAGATCCGGGCGGCCCCCGGCGTCGTCGTCGTTCGCTACATGCCCTAACCCCCCGAGATCGACACTTCTCAGCCCGTTCGGACCGATATTCTCTCCGAACTGCCCCCTCGTCGCATCGAGTGGTAAACTCCATATCGCGATATTCAATGCCGGCTCGGGCGGATCAGCCGTCCGGCTGTATTTCTCGGCTGAGGCGTCGCTGACGGGGTAACGCGGTAGTTCGGCTCCGAATCCGCTCCGAATCCGCTCCGACGACCGCCACCGTCCGGACGCGACCGCCACGGTTGCAGCGTCGTCGCCGTGGGCGACCGGGATCCGACTCGCGGGTGACGTTTCCGGATCCTTCCGGCCCGCTCTCGGCTCTTCCCCGGTTGCTTCCGGCTCGCTCTCAGGCTCTGCGCGCGCCGCTCACTCGGTCGGCCCGGCGGCCGACTGCACGCGCCAGCCGCCCTCCACGTCGCCGGCGCGCTCGATCAACTCGACGACCGTCCCGTCGCCGACGCGGGTCCCGCCCTCGACGGCCTCCACGCGGAAGGTGAGATCCAGCGAGTCGCCACAACAGCCGATGTCGACGAACTCCTCGCGCTCGTCGCCGACGCGCGGCTCGTCCAGCATCCGCCGGAGGTAGTTGCGGTAGCGGTCCGTCCGGATCTGGTCGCGGCCCCACTCGCTCAGGCCGTCCGGGAACGAGAGCACCACGCGCGCCGCGTCGTCGCTCATGGGTCGGAGTACGGGCCGTCGGTACATCGACCTGTCGCCGGCGTGCCCGCGCGGCATCGGACGTGAGTCCACGGAGCCGAACTCGGGGGTCGTCCGGTAACCGCCGGATTCGATATCGCGCGATTCACTGTATGGCGTGCGTTCGCCGTCCGGCGTGTTCACCGCCGAGGGGAATCCGATCGCCGAGGAGGGCGGGGGAAGCACACGCCCGGATCGCACGGGATCGGCACCGTGGACGGTGGATCCGGCTGAAACGGCGGTAGCCGTGAAGAAGAAGGCTTATTCGGGGCGCGGGGGGACCGGAACCCATGGCTCGATTCGAGGTACCGGAGGTCGATTACACCCGGTACTCCAACCGGCAACTCGCCGCGATCCCGCTCGTGGTGTTGACCGTCGCCCTCCTCGTCATCGGCGGCGCGTACGCGACGACGGGCGCGCCGGTCGACCCCGGGCTCGACTTCACCGGCGGGACGGAACTCCGGGTCGCCGTCGACGCTCCGAGCGACACACAGGCACGCGAGGACATCCGCGAGGCGTTCACAGCGACGCCAGATAGCATCCAGCGGGTCGGAACCAGCGACGTGTACATCGTCACCTTCCAGACCGAGGGGTCCGAGACCGCACAGAACGAGTTCACCCGACAGCTCGAATCCGAGGCCGGCGAGGCCGGCTTCGACGTGCGGTCGATCGAGGGCGTCGGCGCGGCCTTCGGGTCGGAGACCCAACAGCGCGCGCTGATCGGCGTCGTCGCCGCGTTCGCCGGGATGGCCGCGCTCGTGTTCGCGCTGTTCCGGACGTTCGTCCCCAGCATCGCCGTCGTGATCTCGGCGTTCTCGGACATCGTCATCCCGGTCGCGCTGATGAACGCCCTCGGGATCGAACTCACGCTCGGGACGGTCGCGGCGCTGCTGATGCTCATCGGGTACTCCGTCGACTCCGACATCCTGTTGAACAACAGCGTGCTCCGGCGCTCGGGTGACTTCTACGAGTCGACCTACCGCGCGATGCGCACCGGCGTCACGATGACGCTCACCTCGATCGCGGCGATGGCCGTGATGGCGATCGTCGCGTCGTTCTTCGGCATCGGGCTGCTCGCGAGCATCGGGACCATCCTCGTGTTCGGGCTCGTCGCCGACCTGATGAACACGTACCTGCTCAACGTGTCGCTGCTTCGCTGGTACAAGTTCGAAGGGGTGGCACGATGAGCACCTGGGAGACGGCCAAGGACAACTGGCGGGTCGTCCTGCTGGTGTTCATGCTCGTGCTCTCGTCGCTGTTCCTGTTCGCGCCGGCGTTCGAGCCGTCCGGGAGCGAAGGACCGGCCGCCCAGGAGACCGCGACGAACCTCCAGTACGGCCTCGAACTCTCCGGCGGGTCGCGGATCCGCGCGCCCCTCGTCGGCGTCACCGCCGAGGAGGTGCAGTTCGGAGGCGACGACACCGCCGAGGTCGAGCGCGAGGTCGCCGCGGAGCTGGAAACCGGCGACAGCTCCGACGTGATCGCGCGGTTCTCGACGAACACCAGCGGCACCGTCGAGCTCGTCAGCGAGAACGCGACGCAGTCGGACCTCCGGGACGCGCTCGATGCGGCCGGCTACGAGTACGAGACCGTCCGCGACGGCGTCACCGACGAGACCCGCCAGCAGACGATCGAGGTCCTCGAATCGAAGATCAACGCCGCCGGCCTCTCCGGGGGGACGGTCCGGACGATCGGCGACGGCGACTTCGTGCTCATCGAGGTCCCCAACGACGACCTGAGCGAGGTTCGCGACCTGGTGAACTCCCGCGGGACGGTCCAGATCGCGGCGTACCATCAGGTCCAGCGGAACAACACGACCGAGTACGTGAACACGACCGTCATCCGGCAGGAGGACTTCCAGACGGTCGGCACCGCCCAGCAGGGCGGGCAGGGTCCCGGGCCGCACGTCCCCGTGTCGGTCCGGCAAAGCGAGGCCGAGCGCGTTCAGGATCAGTTCGTCGAGACGGGCGTCGCCGGACAGGGCGGCACCGAGTGCACCTACAGCGACGACCCACAGTCGACCGAGCCGT